>CAVSSD010000032.1:0-88834 GCA_963730495.1 uncultured Acidobacteriota bacterium
CGAGCCTTGGGCAAAGGTATGAGCGAAGATTTGTCCCACATGACGACCCAACTCAAGCCGCAACACATAACCAAACAGAATTCAGCAGAACACAATCGTCTAGATGAACGTAAATGGCATGCCGATTGCAATAACTTCCGAAAACGCGACTCGACGTGCGCCGACTCTACTCTCAATTTCTGCTGCGTTTCCGCTATTGTCTCTAGGTAGTTTCTTTTGAGTTTAGCTGCTACATTTCCCTTCCTTGTGAAAGCAACTTCATCCGCCCGATCGCTCTCAGTTTTGATCTGTCTATTTTGTCATTACAGTCAATGATTCCCCCGGGGCTTATCCCTTCACTCAATTTCCGCTATATGTTGTGTCTGAGCGGGCCGCGAGCGTGCGCGGAATCGCGAGGACGCCAGGGCATGGCGCGGGGCCGTTCGCTCGCCGAGTTTCAGAAAGCATTCGCCGACGAGGCGAGTTGCGCCAGGTTTCTGTTCAAGCGTCGCTGGCCTGAGGGCTTCGTTTGTCCCGCTTGCGGCAAGCGCCGCGCCAGTGCGCTTAAAACTCGTCCACGCCTGTTGAATGTCTGGATTGCGGACGCCAAACCTCGCTCACCGCCGGCACCGTGATGCACCGTTCGAGGCTGCCTCTGACGACGTGGTTTCAGGCCGCGCATTTGATGACGACGCACTCCAACGGCATGTCGGCGCTGCAACTGGAGGCCCAACTCGGCGTTACCTACAAGACTGCCTGGCTGCTGACGCAAAAACTGCGGCGCTCAATGATCGATCCGAACCGAGACCTTCTCGAAGGCGTCGTCGAGGTCGATCAGACAGAGATTCCGTTCCGGGTTGGCGACGCGTTATTCGAGCCCGGCAACGCGGGGAAAATTCTGATTGCCGGAGCGATCGAGGTCATCGAGCGCGACACCACCAAGCCGAAGCCCCGGCGCAAGGTGAAGTACCTCGCCACGCGCTCGGGTCGCCTACGCCTCGCCGTGATCGCCGACAACTCCGCGGCGTCGCTCGAAGCCTTCGTGCGCGCCAACGTGAAGCCGGGCGCGACGCTGATCACCGATGGACATGCGTCTTATCCCGGCCTTGCCGGCGAATACCGGCACGATCCGCGCATCGTCGGCGTGATGGCGGCCAACATCGTTCTCCCGTGGAGCCACCGTGCGTTCGCGTTGATGAAGCGCTGGGCGCTCGGCACGTATCATGGCTTGCGCCGCAAGCACGTCGATACCTACCTCGATGAATTCGTGTTTCGCTACAATCGCAGATTTTACCGGCACGTCTCCTTCGAAAACATGCTCGGCCTCGCCGCGAACCACGCGCCGGCGAGCTATCGGGAAATCATCGGGCGCGAAAGCCCGAGCAAAAATCAGATCGCCGGCGACGCCCGGCCACTACATGTAGGTGAACCTGAGTGAGAGGGATAAGCCGCCTCTCTATCGCCGTGTAAAATCTTGGCAACAAATATTTGAAATAATTTCTTCTGGGTGTGCGTTAACTTACCGAGTAATCGCCCAGTACTCACAAATTCAAGATGTCTTTGCTTAACAACGGCTCGGACTAGGACGCTTCTCATATTAGATTTCGCCCGATAACTCAACACGCAAAGGCTTTTCAATCCGTCCAGATAGGTTCCATCCAAGCGGGCACCGTCAGGCTCGGATACACGCCAACGATCGCCTCCTAGCGCCCGGATTCTCAAGAATTAAATCTTCCGAGACCTCCCGGCTTTTCGATATTTTGTTGGCGACGTTACCGTCCATCCGCCGGTGAGGTCGCCCTTCGGCCCAGTCAGACCCAATGAAAACGCTACTGAACCTTTTGCGGTTGCTGCGGATTGAGATTCCACCTTTTCGATGGTTTTTACCTGAACCTCATTCGGCATCACCGGATCACCTAGTCTTGTTCCGGAAGTATATCAAATCCGGAAACGTCAAAATCGAGTACTAGCTGTTTCAAGTGCACTACAAATGGAGGGTCTGCTTCGTCAAATTCAGCACATCCAATACGGAGTTCTGCAACAAGAGCAATCTTATCATCAAGTGGTTGAAAGGAAATCCGGAGTTCGCACAACTGGGGAGCTCTGTCCATGTCCTTACTCCCAGCGCCAACGCTAGGTCAACAGAAAAACCTGTTAAAGCGACATCTAACCGAAAAGCGGCCTTATCAATGCGCCCGGCCGATGGCGAATTCGACCGCGTCGCGGAGCGCGTGCTTCCAGGGCGACGCCGCAAAGAGCTCGAGCGAGTCGAGAGCCATCGCGCCGTAATGGCGGGCGCGCTCGATCGTGTCTTCGAGCGCACGGTGCTTCTTCATCGTCGCAAGCGCAATCTCGAGATCGCCATCGACGACTTCGCCCTTCTCGAGCGTCCGGCGCCAGAAGTCGCGCTCATGCGTCGCCCCGCGCCGGAACGACAGCACCACGGCAACGTGATCTTGCCTTCGCGAAAATCGTCGCCGACATTCTTGCCGAGCTTGGCCGACGAGCCGCCGTAGTCCAGCGCGTCATCGATGAGCTGAAAGGCGATGCCGAGATTGGCGCCGTAGCCCCGGCAGGCGGCGATCTCGGCCTTTGCGCGGCCGGCGAGCGTGGGCCCGACCTCGCAGGCCGCGGCGAACAGCGCCGCGGTCTTGGCGCGAATGACGGCGAGATAGGCGTCCTCGGTCGTTTCGGTGTCCTTGGCGGCGGAGAGCTGCATCACCTCGCCCTCGGCGATCACCACGGCGGCGCTGGACAGCACGTCGAGGCAGGGCAGCGAGCCGACTTCGACCATCATCCTGAACGCCTGGCCGAGCAGGAAATCGCCGACCAGCACGCTCGCCTCGTTGCCCCAAAGCACCCGCGCGGCCTCCCGTCCGCGTCGCATGTCGCTCTCGTCGACGACGTCGTCGTGCAGAAGCGTCGCGGTGTGCATGAATTCGACCGCGGCGGCGAGCTTGATGCGGCCGTCGCCGGAATAGCCGCAGAGGCCCGCGGTCGCGAGCGTCAGGATCGGCCTCAACCGCTTTCCGCCAGAGGAAATGAGATGGTTGGCGACCTCGGGGATCATCGTCACTTCGGACCCCGTGCGCGACAGGATGGTCTGGTTCACCCTATCCATGTCGTCGGCGACAAGCGCCGTCAGCGGCTCGATCAGACGATCGGCCGACTTTTCTTCGAGCGGAATGAGCGACTCCCACGAGGCGCTTTCCCTTGCCAGACGACGCGCCTCGACCATAAAGACGGCGAAACGACGCGGCAAGTCAGCCAATCGAGGTCCGGCCTTGGTCGAAATCATGCGCACCAACGATCTCGTCCTTATCAGCGTCATCGAATCGATCCTGACCGCGGAGCGGGTCGCCTTTTTCGTGGCCGACCAGCAAATGGCGGCGGTCGAGGGATCGCTCGGCTTCCTGCCGCGACGGATCATGGTCGATAAGCGCGAGGAGGGGCGCGCGCGCCGGCTCATCGCCGAGGCGGGCCTCGCAGGGAACTGCGCGATGCCTGAGCCGCCGCCCGGGCTCGAGAGCGATCCGATCGCCGACGGGCTCGCCTCGATCGCTGGCTCGGCGGCAGGCTCGCCCTTATCCAGCCGAAAGGCGGACATCGGGTCGGCACGGACGCCGCCCTGCTCGTTGCGGCGGCGGGTACGCCGGCCGGCCGGATCGCCGACATCGGCGCGGGAATCGGCGCGGTCGGGCTGGGGCTGGCGCTGGCGCAGGGGTCGGAGCGGGCGCTCGCCGATCTGATCGAGATCGATCCCGATCTGGCCCGCCTCGCCGAGATCAACGCCGCGCGGAACGGACTTCAGGCGCGCGTCCGCATCCTCAGGCTCGACGCGCTTGAGGCCCGTCGATCGGCGCGAGGCCGGGCTCGGAGACGAAAAGGCCGATTGCGTCGTCACCAACCCGCCCTTTTTCGAACCGGGGACCGTTGGCGTCTCCCCAGACGGGGCCCGAGCGCGGGCCCTGTCCTCCCCCCAGCCCAGGCGGGCCCCACCCTCGCAGCCTGGCTCCGGACCTCGCTCGCCCTGCTCAACCCCGGCGGCCTTTTCGTGATGATCCACCGTCCCGACGCACTCGCGAGCATCCTCGCCGCGGTCGAGAACCGGCTCGGCGCGGTCGCGCTGCTGCCGGTCCATCCTTTCGCCAGCGCCCCCGCCCACCGGGTGCTGATCGCCGGGATCAAGGGCTAAAACTCCGGGTTGTCCAATTCAGAGGGTTCTCGAAAATGACTTTGCCGTCGTTACAGGCACAGGCACCGCGCGTGATTTTATCCGGCTTCTCACCGTCGAACTGCACTGAAAAGACGAAGAGAAAAACCGGCTTGCCAGACTTGCCAATTAAGGGCCCGGTGAAAATAGCTAAGTGATTGTGGCGCCTTGCCTTAGCTTATTTTCCCCACTGTTCGCAATGAGGAGGCCGGGGGTTCGAATCCCCTCTCGTCCACCATTTCCCTGTTTATCAGGCACCAGCCCCGCGCAATTTTGGAAGCGCATCTATTCGGGTAGTATGAAAGCATGTGCTTCGTACTTTACGCCGGGACGCGCAATCCTCTTCATCGAAAGAAATGGGAGAAAGATGCTCCGGGTCTGAGCGTTGAGTCCCTCACCGAGCGCGACTCTCCCATCAAAGCCCACTTCAGAAGTCCTGAAGTGCAGTGCATCGGGTCTACCTCTGGATGCGGCTGTGATTTCCCGCACGCAACGCTACAGAGCGGCCAGTGGCCTGAGATTGGATATTTAGAACAGCTCGAACAGGACGTGGAGCGTGTTACCAGCGATAAGCGCAATCGAGAGGCACTAGTCGACTTATTGCGAGAATCGGGAGACGAGGTGGTTGAACTATACGGAATTTGGGACGGAGATTTCCGAGAGCCACCAGAGGTTCAGGAAAGCATTGCAGCCGAGACAATTCTTGACTCGGCTTTCCTCTTCAAAGAGCGAGGTTTTTACAGAGTTGCGGTCGAGCGTGTAAATGAGTCGACGGAATCTGGCTAGGACTCAAGTTTCCGATACGGCGTTAATCGTCATCTCTCCGAGTAGAGGAGAACGCAGTGGGCTTTAGGTGTTCCTTGGCTGTATCCGCCGTTTCCAGCTTCGTGCCCGTTTAGGTCCACCATGGCACCACTGACTTCTCCCCCTCACAGATCCCACCGTGCAGATTTCCACGCAGCGGGTTCCTCAGGCGCGACTCCCCGCCCTGTTCCAAGAATGGGTGATCCAAGGAAGCAACAAAGGATGGTGACCGAGGAAGTGCGGTATATTTCTCCCACGTCATCCACTTCCCGCGAGTTCGGCGATTGAGCCACTTTCGCCAGAGGCGGCGGACGGCCCGATAGAACTGCCAGATGCTCCTGGAGTTCGTCGGTCGTCCGTAGTACTGGTAGTGGCCCCGGAGCTTGGCGTTGAGGGTCGTTTGCTGTTCGTCCACAGGCTCGTGGCGGTTCTCCTGGCACCATTCGGCGATGGCCGTCAGGCCCCGTCGGAGACGCTTCTTCATCGTCCGCACGTTCACCGTGAACTTCCCTCTCCGGCTGCGTGCGCAGATGTGCGTGAAGCCGAGGAAATCGAACGTGGCTGGTTTCTTCCCCTGCCGCTTCGCCTGTTCCTCCGCGTATCGCCCAAAGTCCACCAGCCGGGTCTTCTCCGGGTGGAGCGTCAGACCGTATCTTGCGAATCGCTTCGGTAAGACCTCCATCACCTTTTCAGCATCCTCCCGATACTGGAAGCACAGCACGGCATCATCGGCGAAACGTATCTCGTGTGCGGCCCCCTTCAAGCGGGGCTTCACTTCGTGCTCGAACCATTCATCGAGCACGTAGTGCAGGTAAATGTTGGCGAGGAGCGGACTGATCGTCTGCCCTTGCCCTGTCCCTGTTTCGCTCACGAGTAATCGGCCTTCGTCGATGACTCCGACTTGAATCCACTTCCGTATCAGTTGGAGAACACTGCCATCGCTGATTCGCTTTTCGATCATCTCCATGAGCTGCCCTCTTACGATCGAATCGAAGTAAGCGGTAATGTCTAATTCCAGGATCCAGCTAGTGGGTCTTGTGCAGACGACTCGTCCCACTTCGTCCAGCGCCTGGTGCGGTCCTCGTCCGGGCCGAAACCCGTACGAGCATTCGAGGAAATCCTGCTCATAGATGGCGTTGAGCACTTCGCCCGTCGCCTTCTGCACGATCTTGTCCTCCAGGGATGGTATGGAGATCGGTCGCTCCTTCCCATTTTCCTTGGGGATGTAGATCCTACGCAGCGGTTGGGCCCGGTACTTGCCCTCTTTGAGCCGCTGATGAAGCCGTTGAATATTCCTCGCGGCGTCTCTTTCATACATCTGGTATGTGACGCCATCCACTCCTGCGCTGGCCTTCTTTCGTAGATTCCGGAATGCCGCGTACAACGCCTCAGGCGTGATCAAATGAGCGATCGAAAAGAATTGCTCTCTTCGGATCCTCCTTGGCTAGTTCGGATATTCTGTCGATTTGTGTGGACATAGCGTATCGAGTTCTGAGTCTCGTCTATGTTTCCTTTCGTCAGATACGTGCACCTGTTCCCCCCTTCCCTCCAGTGGGTCCCGTGGCCGCTCCTTGCGGAAGCCCTGCGGTTCCCCACCTTCATCGGTACTACGGGGTCGTAAGACTGCTCATCCATCCCTATGCGTTCGCCTATGGTCTCCCTTGGCGATCGCGTTACCGCTCTTGCGAGCGGAGATGGCGAGCTCTCCTGGGTTCCTGGGGAATCCCTTTGGAAACATGCCCCGAGCTAGAGACTCCGGCGATCCCGGTCCGCCCTTCGCAATTTCGGTCGTCCCGGGTACTGCCTTCCGCCACTTCAACGACGTCGGCATCGCAACAGTAGTAATTTCGGAGCTGAATCTTCACGGCCTGCTTCCTTGCTGTGTACGCTTCGCACCCACCAGTCGCCCGGCGAATGGCAACACTCGCTACCGGCCTGCTCGCTAGCTTTGGCCGGACGGGACTTGCACCCGTTGGACTCCATTAAGTGGTTTCACCTACTCATCTTCGGTTCCTCCTCTCCCAAGCTTTTCCCAGCGCGATAACAATGCCGACTCCTGTCAAGCTCTTTTTGAAGACACTTCTTTCTTTTTACCTGAAAGAGTTTTTCTCTTTCGTTTTCTTTCTTTTTCTTTCTTCTCTGCATCGACGACCACGGCTCGTTCGTAATCTAGCGGTCGGCTTCAGTCCGACCTAAACATCTCTTCGATCAAAACTTCGACCACGATTACTAGTTCAAACTCCCTTTTCAGGGAGCGGGATGCCCATTCATGTGCACGGCGTTCTACTTCCCGCCATGTCCGGTACCGAGCTGTCCCGCGTACGAACCGAACTCTAACTTCGGTGAATACTCACATCCATTCCGCCACATCCAGTACAACCGAATCGCCAGCCGCCGACCCATCGCTACCTTGGCAATGCTCTTGTGCCGACGCATCGCCAGGTGCTTGTACCGACGTCTCCAGTCAGGATGGCTACGCGCTGCTGCTTGGGCCGCCTCCACCAGCAAGAAGCGCAACAAGGAATTGCCTTGCTTGCTGATGTGCCCCAGCCGTTGCTTGCCGGCGCTGGAGTCCTCACTCGGAATCATCCCCACGTACGTGCCGATCTGCTTGCCGCGTTCGAACCGCGTCGGAGTTCCGATGATCAACACATAGGCCAGTGCCGTTAGCGGACCCACACCGGGATGCGTCATCAGTCGCAGCACCTCGGGTCGCTTCCTGGCTTCCCGTTCGACGGCTGCGGTTAGTTCCGCAATCGTCGGATTCATGCGGTCCAGCAACTCCAACAACTCTTGCCGGCGCCGACTGGCCCACGGTGCCAACGAGAGTTTCTCTAACAGTGCTCGTCCTTGTTCGCTGAATAGTTTTTTCTTCCAGCGATAACCCTCGTTCATCGCCAACGCCTGCAACTGATTCATGATCCGCGTGCGCATCTGCACCAACCGATGCCGGTGCCACAGTAGTTGCCGGAGATCCCGATTCTCTGGACTCGGTACCCAAATTTGCGGAAAGTTATTTTCCAGCATCAGCCGGCGTATGAGTCGAGCATCCTCGCGGTCGTACTTCTGCTTCTTCACTCGCTTGGCCTTGATCTCCGCGGGATCGCCCATCCATACCTCGTACCCCAGCTCTGCCAGTAGCCGCTCGAACCAGCGTGAATACCCGGTAGCCTCCATGCCTACCCGCACGCAGATTCCTCGCTGCTTCAGGTCTCGATAGAATCTCTCTGCTTGCCCATCACTGTGGTTCAGTTCCTGTTCGCCACACTCACCCGTCTCTTCCATTAAAAATGCAACCGCCTGAAAGCTCGGGTGGTAATCTACGCCTATGATCATCATGTTGGCTCCTTTCTCCCGAGCCTGCGGTCGTCGATAAACCACAGTCTACTCGGGTCAAGGAGCCGACATTGTTATGCAATCATGTGTGGGTTCGGCCAAATTTCACTTGTACGGTAACGGCTGTCAGGACTTAGCCCAATTTCCATTTTAAGATAGCTACTGAGAACCTTAATCCGGGCCGACGATAACTAAAGACGCGTCGAGGTCGGCCGCACAATGAGCCGAGAGATTCCGCACTTCAACTTCACTTCGTTTTGTCGTTGCCGGGAGACGCTTTTGCGGGATGAAGCTTGTTATAGTCTTTTATATGCACGCGCAAGCCGTAGTCCGGTGTAAGTTTTGAATAGCCCGCTGAAAGCTGTTCTTTGTAGTGATCCAAGAAGAAATCGAGTGGATCATTTGGATCCATGTCGATGAGGATCAAATCGGTATCGTTCATGACCAGCTTGCCGAGCCGGATGCGATTGTTTTTGAAGGCCATGTAATTTCCGGTGCGGATATTTTTCGCCGGCTTGGCATCTGAACCCCCAAAAATCTGAATAATTCTCTCGCCTTCCATTCGTACGGAGACCACCTTACCTTCAATGTGCGGAGGCGGCAGGATCCGTTCGAGATCAAGAATCAGATCGTCTTCTTGAGCCTCTACGCCGGGAACTTTGCCCTCTTTGATCAACCTGCCTAAATCGATACCGAAGAGATCCATCAAACCCTTTATCGGCAAATGCATAGCCGTAATCTTCTCGCTGTGCAGCCGAATTTTTCCGTCAGCAGTGGGAATGAGAATTCCCTCCGTCTCGAACGGGATGTCCCCTTTGTCATGGAACTTCCCCTTCACTTTCAGGTGCCCCTTCTCCACGCTGATGGATAGCTGCGTTAAGGGCGATTGCGGGCGCGCAAAAACATAAGAATTGAGAACGTTCGCCAGGTCTGACGAACTCATGGCGATCTCCCCCGTGCTTACGCGCAGCTTAAACGAGTCTTTGTCGTCGAAGTTGGGAAATTCATTTTTGCCGAGGGGCACGAGCACACCGTTTAATGATTTTATTTCCACCTCCACGGTGTCCGAAAAGCGAAACGTGACGTTGCGCATCTGCGTCTGGACCGCGTCCTCGTGGTTGTCTTGAGTCGGAGGGTTTTGGCCAGCGACGATCCCCGGCGTCGCGGCGCAAAGAAGAACGAACAGAGCCAGCGATATCAAAAGCGGTTGAGATATGCGGAACGGCGAGTCCCAGTGCCTTACGAATTGCAATGTTGCACCTCTAGCAGATCTTAACCGGAATTTTCGGTTTTGACCTCCAGCTAGCGCATCGCACGTGTCTTCTGCCCTGGGCACAACGAACGTGCTACTGGAGCAGGCCCCCACCGCGTTCTCAGCAGAGTTCCCCAAAGGACAATCGATTCCAGAAGCGACGCCAACTCCTGATTAGTCGGAGATGTAAAGTAAAACTTCACTTGTACGGTAACCGCGTTACCAGGACTTGGCAATTGTCCCACGGACGGCCGACTGTTCTCTTGGACAGGAGGTCTGCAAAAGTTGAATCGTTCGCCATCAAGGAGGAGACCAGCTACTTCCAAGTTGCGGGTCAGGCGTTGGAGTCCCTGAAAGCTTGTTGAACCGCATCGAACAGGTTCTTATTGCGAGTCACGAATATTTGCCGGCACCCGGACAGCTCCGTTCAAGTTCCAATCTTGATAGACACTCGAAAGTGCTGATAATTCGCGTACCGATGTTCGTTCCGGAAGGTCTGGCCTTTGAACACCGAGTACACCTTCACATCGCTGGGGAGCCACAACGGCGTTGCCAGGTCAGGAAGTTTCACTTCGCTCAGCGTCAAGTCCGTGGTTTCCTGTGTAAGTCCAATGTCGTTGAGCGGCGCAAGAAGATCGGTTCGGAGGCGAATAATTTGGAAGCTGTCTTGATCCACCCACGCGATGCCCTGCACCAGGATCGGCATCGTGCCGCCGGACCACCCCACCTTGCCGGTAATGGTGGCCTGCCCGGGTCGCTGGGCGAAAGCCACAACGTACGTATTTCGCGCGCCCATCTTTTCATCGCCGAGATACAGAAACGTCGAATCCAATCGCAGAATCGGTTGGAAATGAATCAATATCAACGCAAATCCGGAAGTCATGGAGAACCCTTTGTCGAGGCCTCCCGACTCCGCGCGATTCCCTTGTAAGTCGGTGCGATATTCCTCGACTCTTGGCGCAAAGGCATCGTGATGAATCAGAATCAGATAGTTGTACTGAATCCGCCGGCTCGCTTTGATCGACCCTTTCGCGCTCAATCTCTCCTGCGTGATCTCCTCGTGAGCGGTAAGGTCGACAATGGTCTGGAGAAACTCCTGCACTCTCAAGCCAGTTTTCCCCAGGATCATGGGTAGAGCTTGTTGATCGGGCGCGGGCTGAAGTGTTTTTAGCTCTGGAACGCGTTCAATGAGTTTTTCGAGCGGCTCTTCCAGATATGGATGGGCATTCGCGAAATAACTCTGACCGCCGGTGTCCGCGAGTTGTGGAAAACCGGGCGTCGTGTTTCTGGGCCTCGCGTGCGAAAGGCTCGCAATCAACCCGCCCAGCAAGGCCGAGCTAATCACTGCAATTTTAAGCCACCCATAGTCAGAGAGATGCATGACCGGTTCCGCTTCGAAAGTGTCGATCAAGAAGCACGCGGCATTGTACAGCTGATCGAATTACATTGCTTCAGCGTCAATGACAGGTCAAATCCTGGTAGGTCGTGCCTAACCGGACATCTCTAACAATGCCGACTCCTGTCAAGCTCTTTTTGAAGACACTTCTTTCTTTTTACCTGAAAGAGGTTTTCTCTTTCGTTTTCTTTCTTTTTCTCTCTTCTCAGCATCGACGACCACGGCTCGTTTGTAATCTAGCGGTCGGCTTCAGTCCGACCTAAACATCTCTTCGATCAAAACTTCGACCACGATTACTAGTTCAAACTCCCTTTTCAGGGAGCGGGATGCCCATTCATGTGCACGGCGTTCTACTTCCCGCCATGTCCGGTACCGAGCTGTCCCGCGTACGAACCGAACTCTAACTTCGGTGAATACTCACAACCATTCCGCCACATCCAGTACAACCGAATCGCCAGCCGCCGACCCATCGCTACCTTGGCAATGCTCTTGTGCCGACGCATCGCCAGGTGCTTGTACCGACGTCTCCAGTCAGGATGGCTACGCGCTGCTGCTTGGGCGGCCTCCACCAACAAGAAGCGCAACAAGGAATTGCCTTGCTTGCTGATGTGCCCCAGCCGTTGCTTGCCGGCACTGGAGTCCTCACTCGGAATCATCCCCACGTACGTGCCGATCTGCTTGCCGCGTTCGAACCGCGTCGGAGTTCCGATGATCAACACATAGGCCAGTGCCGTTAGCGGACCAACACCGGGATGCGTCATCAGTCGCAGCACCTCGGGTCGCTTCCTGGCTTCCCGTTCGACGGCTGCGGTTAGTTCCGCAATCGTCGGATTCATGCGGTCCAGCAACTCCAACAACTCTTGCCGGCGCCGACTGGCCCACGGTGCCAACGAGAGTTTCTCTAACAGTGCTCGTCCTTGTTCGCTGAATAGTTTTTTCTTCCAGCGATAACCCTCGTTCATCGCCAACGCCTGCAACTGATTCATGATCCGCGTGCGCATCTGCACCAACCGATGCCGGTGCCACAGTAGTTGCCGGAGATCCCGATTCTCTGGACTCGGTACCCAAATTTGCGGAAAGTTATTTTCCAGCATCAGCCGGCGTATGAGTCGAGCATCCTCGCGGTCGTACTTCTGCTTCTTCACTCGCTTGGCCTTGATCTCCGCGGGATCGCCCATCCATACCTCGTACCCCAGCTCTGCCAGTAGCCGCTCGAACCAGCGTGAATACCCGGTAGCCTCCATGCCTACCCGCACGCAGATTCCTCGCTGCTTCAGGTCTCGATAGAATCTCTCTGCTTGCCCATCACTGTGGTTCAGTTCCTGTTCGCCACACTCACCCGTCTCTTCCATTAAAAATGCAACCGCCTGAAAGCTCGGGTGGTAATCTACGCCTATGATCATCATGTTGGCTCCTTTCTCCCGAGCCTGCGGTCGTCGATAAACCACAGTCTACTCGGGTCAAGGAGCCGACATTGTTATGCAATCATGTGGTTTTGGCAGGATTCCACACATTATAAAAGGGCGCCCTTTTATAATGTGTGGTTTTGGGCCGATTTTGACTTGTCCGGTTTCGGCTGTTTACCAGGCATGTGGAAATGAGGCCCATACGTGCACTCGTGAAGCGGCGGCAGCTTTGAGTCCAGCCGCCATGAAGCCGTCCCAGTCTCCTGTCTGTGCCGGACCTGCAACCGCAGCCAAGGATCCAACCGCGAACCCGAGTATGCACGCCAACAGCCGCCGAGTAATGCTCGTCGGCATAATTAACCTGCCTCCTTCTCTACTCGACGCGCTGACTCGAAGTCACATCCCCGGAGACCGTCGGTCGTTGCTGGCAAACCGCCTTTGGGAACGCTTGTTAGACCATGCACAAGGCGAGTCAATGTGGGTGCATTCGACATTTTTATTGGCGCTCGATCCCATTTAGCAATGATAAACGCGAGTGTGTCTACCGATTTATAAAGTAAATTTAATTTTATACTCTTCCAGTTGTTAGGGCGGCTTTCCTTTTCTTCCTTCACCCCAAGTCGAGCGTGGCATTTCTGATGGTCGTTGCCGTATGGTACTTTTGCCGATTCTATTATTATGCGTTCTACGCAGTCGAGCACTATGTTGATCCGGGTTACCGGCTTTTTGCGCTTCTTTCTTTCGCTCTCTACCAGATTCAGAAAAAACGATCAGACACTCGCACTTGCCGCTAACTCCTGTGCAGTCGCGGAAACGGAATCTTGAAAATACACATGGACGAGCGTCCAATTATCCTGAGGCAAATATTAATCGAACGGACTAATACCGCATGGGCCGGAGCTAAACGGCCAATGCGGTCTTATCCTTGAAACCCGGAATCCCTCAAATTCTAACTTGTGCAGATTCTTACTGAGTTCAGTTCACGCTCCTGCGTCGAGTTACTAAATTCTTGTGTGAAGCGTCGGCATCCGTTTCCGCTCGCAACTTTACGTAGAAGTACAGCCGGATTCGATTCTCTCCTTGCAATAGGTCCAGCGACCCTTCACCGGCAGCAGAGTTTTGCAAGAATAACTGCGACTTGGCCGGCATCCGAGCCGCAACGAGCTGCTTTGGATTCTCGGATTCAGCTGTGGGCACAGAAGATTCCATTTTCAGAGCAGATTCGCTCGGGGCCCGACTACGACTCCGGAGCCAAGCATCAATCTCGTGCTTGAACGCGCACACGGAACTAGCTTTGGCGTGAAGGTGTCTTCGGACAGGTAAGCCTTCACGCTTCTCCCAGCGTTGGGCAGTGCGTACCTCTCGGCGCAGATATGCCGCGATTTCCTTCCAGGAGTCCAGAAGGTCCTCGTCTGGACCAAGCACGAACCGAGCGCCCGCCTTCATTGGTGTGACCCTTGTGATGGACATCTTAGGTCGAAGCCTTTCTTAGTGCAACCTGACGAATTTCGAAACACTGGTCTCTGGCCCACGTGCCCTCTTCCAGCCCACTTCACCCTCTGTGCATGATTTAAAACGTGCGGCGGTGGCTCGGCCGAGTTATCCGCGTCCAAAAATTAGGAGCGTCGGAATTCTGGGCATTCTTCGCGAAGGTGCAAATGTGCACGTAACGATCCTGGGCCCAGAGAGCCGCTCCAGAAATCTCGGACCCATTGAACCGAACGTCTTTTCCCAGTCCCAGAGCCTGCTCTGAAAAACTCTGAGCTGCGCCTATCTGAGTCACCAGCGCGCACACCGCTTCGACACTTGCGGCTTCATTCGCCGCAGGGACATCCAAGGCATCCAGGGCATAGCTCCGGACTAGTTTATGGAAGAACCTGCGCATGACTTCCGGGCGATCGAAGATTTCCAACCCAAGGATTCGGCCAGTGATGGCGAACCCTACTCCACATTGGCCCTCTTGCCAGGTGAAGGCGCGAGCGTATTCCTCTACCGAATTAGCGTGGCGCTCATAGATCGCGGACATGGCGCCGGTAGGCGAAGACGCTTTCAGACGCATCGCCTTAGCGGCGATGTTTCTCCACACCGCCCCTTGGTCCGACTTGCGCGTGCCATTTGAGCGCATGGCGGCTGTGACCTGCGTCACTCGTTCTCCACGCCCCAGCGAATACATAAAGTGATCTGTCACTTGCAAATCGCTGCTCTGCATCCTCCAGCGCCCCGCCTCGACACAGGAAACAGGGATGATGGTCGTATGCTTCGCGGGGGCGAGAATCGTCAGGTTCAGCACGCGGTTCTGTTTCGCCCCGACGAGTTCCTCTCCGTCTACCAGCAACACGGGAAGGTCCGAGGTATTTTCAAGACGTAACTCTGGGACGGATCCGCTTGAGTGAAGCTCGGTCACGCGGACTTTTCCTTGGGCTATCCCGTCTTCCAAGAGGACATAGTCCAAAGGTAGGACGGCTGCGCTTCGCCGCATTAATGGGAACAGGGCGAGATTACGAAACTGAGAAGATCGACCGATTTCAATTTCTGAGAATTCTTCTAGCAGGGTCCGCATAATGTTTCTGCCTCTTGCAAAGCAAAGGCACTCGGCGGACCAAATCACACTAACGCAGAATCAACTACTTACGCTTACGAAAGACCGACTTACGACAATGGTAGTTGTCGCGACGTCAATTCTCGTTGTCATTCTGTCCCTGCACAAACTTGCTGACCGCCTGTTTGGAGACGCCCAGCAGTTCGGCGGCTGCTGTTTGGTTGCCCTTCGACGCCTCAAGAGCCCGAAGAAAAAGTTGGTTCCTTACCTGTCCCAGATACTCCTCGACCTTGAATCCATCGGATGGTTCCGGCAAGGTTGCGAAAGGATCCTTCGCCGGTGGATCGCAGTTAAATTTTAGATCCTGAGCGTCGATAACTTCTGCGCGCGAATAGAGCACAGATCGCTCCAATACGTTTAGGAGGTCGCGAACATTTCCAGGCCATGGTTGCCGCTCAAGACGCGCCAGAGCCCTGGTTGTGAGCTGGCGAGGTTTCTCCCTTAGCTGGTTAATTTGTCTGAGTAGCATGAGCGCCAGCTCAGGAATCTCGCCTCGGCGTTCGCGCAACGCCGGAAGTTTAATGTGCACAACTTCCAGGCGGAAATATAGGTCTTCGCGGAATCGCCCGGCGGACACTTCCTTTCTCAGGTCGCGATTGCTCGCGGCGATGATTCGCACATCGACCTTCCGGGACGCCGTACTTCCCAACCGTTGCACCACGCCATTATTAATAACGCGAAGCAGCTTGGCCTGCACTTCCAGCGTCAGTTCCGCGATTTCGTCGAGAAACAGGGTACCCTGGTCGGCGGCCTCAAAGATTCCTTTCCCGTCGCTGGTCGCGCCTGTGAACGCTCCCCTGACGTGGCCCAAAAGGTAGCTTTCAGCCAGCGAGGCGGGAATAGCGGCGCAATTAACCGCCACCAACTCGCGATGAAACCGCGGACTAAGCCTGTGAATCAGGTGCGCAAATCGATCCTTTCCGGTCCCTGTTTCGCCCAAAAGAAGAATGGGTAGATGACTTCCCGCGGCTATGCCCGCTTGTTCTGCGGCATGTCGCAGAGCCGCGGAGCCGATAAAAATCCCCAGCTCCCGCAGCGCATCGTCAAGACCCGGAATTGCCAACATTTCACGCGCAGTAGTGTCATGCGCAACTCGATCGCTTGCTTCCCCAAGCCCGAAGCTTTTCGACCTCGGCGGCTCCGCAGATAGTTCATATTCTTCTTGCCCGGCTGCTGCAATTTCCTCGGTCGCGGCATCTGGCGCTTCTCCTGCCGCTTTTTCTGGCGGCGTTTGCATCGCCCCATTTTGAGACTCGGGCGTCTCAAGTCTGCTGTCGCCGCCGAGAACAATTTCTTGTGTTTCTTCACCTGCTCCTGCTGGCGCTTCTTCAGTTGGCGTGCCCTCCATTGCCTCATTCTTCGACTCGAGCGTCTCAGGCCTTCTGCTGCCACTGCGAACCAATGCTTCTATTTCTTCTCCTGCTTCTAGTGGTGACTGTTCGGCTGTTCGATCTAGTCCAGGCATAACTCGCTGGAGAGCATCCCATTGCTCTGGCGTGAGCTTCAGTTCTCTCGCAAGGTCTACCGCCGCATGGCGAATTTCCCCGGTCGGCTGGTCTGGCTGGGTTTCCGCGGTAGATCGACAGTGCTCCAGATAGACACTGTTAAACACAGAGACGGCCAGGGTCGCGAACTGCTCTGGCCGACGGACACCCCCGCGCAACCGGAGAGAGGCCGCCAAGCGACCAAAGGTCTCATTCATCAGTGCGTGTATCGTATCGGGGGGCAGGTTCCTGGCCCTGTGCTTGTCGCGCAGAAGTGGCAAAAGGAACTCTGTCAGCGGGTCGCCATGGGGCGTCCGCGGTCCGTTCCAGAGAGATCTTGTCGAAGCCAACCGTCTCCTGGCCAGCATCAGATTTTTCGAGGAGAGGCACATCGTCGACCTTCTTTGTCCCTCGGCGTAGCCACGAGAACATTCCCCTCCTTCCCAGCGGCACGGTAACCCGTGGAGGCGGCCCGCTCGGTTCCCATGCGGCGGCCCGGAAATATTCATCCGGCATTGCAAGATCGAGGATTGTTTGCCAATCGCTCGAGTCCATACGCACTTCTTTTACGTTGGCTTCGCCGAAGAGCGGCCGTGCCGGTGACCCGACTTGCAGCATCTTCGCCGGCAAAACTCCCAAAGCAGCTAATAGAAACCAGGCAGCTCTCATCTCGGCCGTACCGCTTGAAACACAAACGTAGCAATCCGCAACCTCAGACGATCCCAGTTTCATCAATGTTCGTACCGTTCGTGCCAGACGGCCCATCACTGACGAGTAGTCTTTCGGATCGGAGACGGGGAGTTCATTCACAACAATCTGGCACTCCGGATATCTGCCGGACACTTCTTTTTCCATCGCAACTGCGTGCTCTCGCGTATGCGGAGTATGAAAGAGAAAGAGATGCCGGAACTGCTTGGCACTCATGATCGACAATATAGGACCGGGAAGCTGCTCGCCCGCGATTTCTCCAGGCGTAAACGGATCCTTCGGATCTACAAAGGCAAACAAGGAATTTACGTTTGTCATGGCCCCGGCATTCTCTGTGGTCGGGCCCGAATCTAAGGGTTTTCTGTGTTCTTGATCAGCTGTACCACTGGCAGGCATCTCGCGATTAAACACACTTCGTGCCGTGTCTCGAATGCTCAGCGATACCGCATCGCTGCCGTGCTTCTTTTGACCGAATAACTTCTGAAGAAATGAGTAAGCCATCGTCGGCCTTATTCACGCGCATTATACTCTCAGCGTCCACATATGATGGAACGTAGAGATTTCGTGCTCTGGGATAGGTATGAGGTCCTTCGGGTGCGACTTTTCTTTTATACCCCGAATCGCCGCCGATCCTAGCGAAATTTCGGTGAGCCGCAGCTTTTAAGCCCGAGACAGGTGGTCAACTCCTGGTAAGCGTTTATCAGGCACCGAGCGGATAGATAATTACGTGTCCGAGACATTCCGCTTAAGCGACGATGGCCGCAGGCTATCTCTGACAAGCATGAAGCTGTAGATGTTCGAGGTCGGTATCGAGCTCGGTAAGGCACCAGGAGCCGTCGCCAGCGCGTGCCAGCCTAACTACCCAGGGCTTTTTGGGGCCTAGAGGGAAGGCTTCCGCGGTGAAAGCCGTCAGTACCGCCTGCTGGTCTTCCGAAAGCAGGTATACCAAGCGTGTTGAATCAAAGCTCTCGTACATTAGCAACCGGTAGTTTCCTGCACCGACGGTGATGTTTAGCGCGGAGACTGGTCTGTTGAAGCGCACGAGGGCTTGTGACGTACGCTTATCTTGCGATTTGCCGTCAATACGCACGGAAGCCCAACTCTTTCCGGTGGCCTTTGTCAGGTGGTTCCGGAGCGATTCGGCACCCTCTCGAGAAAGAATGAAGTTTGTACTACGAGGAGAGCCCTCCTCTGTCCACAGAACGCGCACTGAATCCGTGTGCGTCTTGATGCCACGGAATGGCTCCATCGCTTCAGCCGCAGCAATGGTGACTACTGGAACTAGAGGGAGCAGGATGACGGCCCGTGGTTCCCCGGCAGCCTGTTGAAGCATGTCTTCAGGGTCAAGAGAGGAGACCGTTTCCTGGATTAAGCCCTGAACCGGCCTTCGCGTGATCACTTCTCTGACTATCGCTGTGATTGAACCAAGGTGAATCGACTCCGGATTAGACAGTTCAAAGTCCAGTTCTGCGCGCTCCGCTTCCGTTTTGGAAAAGCACTCCGAGCCGAAATAGAAACGGGGTGTCCTGCGTATCGTTACCAACGCAGTGGGTTCCAGCCGGAGCTCATTGCAGGAACGCTTCAACTTCCACTTGGCTATCGCAGAATCTTTGGCGTTTTGCGCCCATGCACCCTGCGCACAAACGACCGCAAGGCTCATAGCTAGCAGGAATCCGTTCCCGCAAATTCCTCTTTTCATTTTATGCCTTGGATCAGCAATCATTTGGGAGCTTGTTTACCGGGAATATGCGATTGGGGCCGCCAACTAATAGATCGTATGCCTCTCTTCCTTTGAAGCCATCTCTATTACCCCGGTACGGTCTAGCTTCTTTTGGAGCAACGAAAAAGGTGAATGGTTTCATAAGGTGACTCACCAAGCAGCGAACTATGCCGACGAGTGTGCTCTGCCTACGAATTGGCACTATGGGCCGGTCTCAAGCAAGAGGGTTCTTCCGGATGCGGCTCCCCGTCCTGCCCATCAACGATTCTGATTCAATTACTGTTTAACCGCGAGCTTCGCATACTTATTGAAAACAGCCTTAAACTCGCTCCAGTCCGGTATTGTCGGCGGCGTTTTGAAAACCACGCGATTGCCAAGAGCATGAGGTGTTCTGCAGGTCGCTCCTGCCGGTAGGAACGAACTGGTCGGGTTCGTAAGGTCACTGACCATCCACGAACTCGAATCACAGGTGATATTTTCTCCTTGCAGATTGCCGGCAAAAGTTACTCCCGTAAAATCCGCACTGGAGTTCACTAACGCCAGTATTCCCGGTCCGTTGTTCTGTGTGATCTGGCCGCCTCGAAGGAGAACCTCTGAGTTTCCATCCACGCGAATGCCAGCGCTGCGCGGGTCCGAAACCGTCCCATTTTGCAGGATCTGGTTTGCGCCGTTGAAGTACGCCTGGCCATTGGAGTAGACATCCACGCCGGCGCTAGTATGGCCCGAAATCTCCGCGTTAACGGGCCCGCTGAGATCATAGAAGGTGACTTGGCTGCCCAGACCCACCGAAACCCCTACGGGACCGTTGCTCTGAATCACATTTGGCGATCCGAGACTGAAGAAGGAGATCTCCGAGTTCTCTTGTAGAAAGGCTCCGCCTGCTTGGTTGTTGGCGATTCTATTCGGGCCATACAAGCTACCGATTTGCGCTCTTGCCCCGCCAAGGAGCTCGAGTCCGTATCCAGGATTCGTTCCCACTCCGGAAACATTGTTCGTTATGGTCGTTGGGCCAAGGGTCGAAAACAGGCTACCCGCGGACTCCCAAACTCCGGGCCCACTATTGTTGCTAATGTCCACGGGTCCGGCCCAGGCAACCAGCGCGACGAGCGAATTGCCGTTGATATTGATTCCGCCGTTGCCGTTATTGTCGAACGCTCCACTAGCTCCGACGGTTACATCGGACATCCCAGCTACGCTCATGCCTACTCCGGCATTTCCGTTACTCGTGCAAACGTTTACCGAAGTCCCTTTGCTGTTGGAAACCGAAATTCCGTTTCCTGCGGTGTTCGTCACATTGAGCCCGTAGAGCATCACATTTTGCGAATTGTTTATGGTTATCCCGCCGTTCACGGTAGCAGTCAGTCCATAATAGGCGCCCAGGCTCACCGCGCTCACACCAGTCAGGGAGACATTTTCTGTGCAGGGCCCCGTCACCAGGATGAAACTGCCGGGAGTTGCGTTCGGCAGTGCTGCGTTGATGCTCGAGTAGGCCCCCGGAGTTGCCCCTGTACAGTCAACGATCAAGTACTGCGCCCGCGCCCCCGCCGGGCAGAACAGAAACAGCAAAATCATGGGCATGATCGAAACTAAACTCTTGGCCGGTAACTTCTTGAACGCGCTCATGGTCGCTCCTTAGAGCTGCGGTCCGGTCCGGCCGGTTAGAAGCCACGCAGCGCCATGGCTCTTGATCCGGCCGGGATTTACCCGGTACCGGCAGCTGCGGCCATCGTGAGCGTTGTCACTCGGAGCTGCAAGCGACATGCAGCGACAGATGGTACATGGCGCCTACGTGTCGTGCTTTGTCGCCGCTGCTCAACGCTCGTGGCTATAACGGCTTCGCGGCTTCTGTTAACAATCTAGGGCCGGTAGTCGGCTGGACGGAGACTGAGATCCATGATCCGACTCGCGCATCACCGCAGATCTTACAGTTCGAAGCTGTCATTTGGGCCCGGGGAAGGGCGAGATCCAGCGGCCCAGGGCTGGCGGATGACCCCGACACGGCTAACCTCCGCAATGGGTCTCGATCGGCAGCAGTTTCTGGTATGGCGATCGTACCGTCTTGAATGGCGTAGAAAATCCCAAACTCTACAGGAAAACTCCCGTATCGGAGTGACCGCCTCAATTCCCGTGAGAAAGCGCCTGAGTCTAAAATTCAACTACAGCTATTGTCACCATGCCACCTGTGAAGGGAACTCTCAGGACGTTTCAGTAGCGCGGCAGTATTCCTGGCTGGCAAGACCTAATTAGCACTTCGGATAGAAGCACAAAACAGCGCAAGGCTCCGCTCACAAGTTCCACTCATGCCACAATCGGAAGGCAGAATTCGAATAAGCGAACGGTGTAGTTCGGGCCCCCGAACCGAACTGGCGGGGGACGCAGTTGACGCATGGAGGTTGGTCAGCCCGTTTGTATCAGAGGAAATCCTCTGATCGGTCGGTTGGGCGAGTTGGGCAATTCACGGCCTTTTCAAAAAGCTAACTGATTGTGGCGACGCGTCTTAGCTTTAGTGATTCCCCGTTCGCAATGAGGAGGTCGCCGGTTCGATCCCGGTCTCGTCCACCAAACTACTTTGCTGTGCGAAAGCCGGATGCTCCATCCGGCCTTCGGCGTTATGAGACCGGAAGAGTCTGCATCAAGCGCCAGATCGCGGCGGCTGTCGTACAAAACGGGAACAGCTCCAGGAAAGCATGAGCTGATGCGGTAGGATGGTTTTCTGGCGACCTGCAACCATCTTGAAGGTTCGGAGGAAGGATGTTTTCACCGCTACTACCCAGCGCGCTCGATGCTCGCACACAAGCCTTTCCGGTTCTTTCCGTTTCCCAGATCGATCGCATTCGTGCCTGTAGCCGGTCGCGGCAGCTCGCAGCAGGCGACATACTCTTCGAACCTGGCGATGAGAACGTTCCTTTCTACGTACTCCTGTCCGGAGGAATGGAGATCGTGCAGCCGGACCTCGCAGGCGAACACGGGATTGCAAAACACGGGCCGGGCGAGTTCACTGGAGAAATGACCATGATCTCCGGACGCCGCTGCCTGGTGCGCGGCCGCGTAACGGAACCCGGCGAATTCCTGGAACTGACGGGCGACGGCTTCCGTTCGCTTGTGGCCAGAGACGCCGAATTGAGTGACATTTTCATGCGGGCCTTCATTCTCCGCCGGCTGGAACTCATCAGTCAGGGACAGGGCAACGTCATCCTGCTGGGTTCCCGACACTCTGCCAACACATTGCGACTGCGCGAATTCTTGAGCAGGAACGGATATCCCTACAGGTACGTGGATCTCGACACCGACAATACTTCTCAAGAGCTTCTCGACCGCTTTGCAGTAACGCCTTCCGAGATTCCCGTTGTCATTTGCACCGGTCGCTCCGTCCTGCGCAATCCTTCCAATCAAGAACTCGCCGATTGTCTGGGATTCAACACCACCATCGATGAATCGCAAGTGCGCGACCTGATTATTGTAGGAGCGGGTCCCGCCGGCCTGGCAGCAGCCGTCTACGCCGGATCGGAGGGTCTCGATGTGCTCATGATCGAGACCACGGCACCCGGCGGACAAGCGGGATCGAGCTCCAAAATCGAAAATTATCTGGGCTTCCCAACAGGAATCTCGGGCCAAGAACTGGCGACACGTGCGACCGTGCAAGCCGAAAAGTTCGGAGCAAGGATGATGGTCGCACACCGCGTAGTGCGCTTGGAATGCGCAAGGCGGCCCTTCAAGCTGGTTCTGGACAACGGGAACAGTCTCGCGGCACGCGCCATCATCATAGCCACCGGCGCGCAGTACAATGAGCCGCCGCTTAGCAACCTCGATAAATTCAAAGGCCAAGGAATTTATTACGGTGCGACCTTCATGGAAGCGCAGCTCTGTGAACGAGAGGACGTGACGGTTGTCGGTGGCGGCAACTCCGCGGGACAAGCGGCTGTTTTTCTTTCACAAACGGCGCGCAAGGTCTACATGCTCGTACGCGCCGGTAAGTTGTCGGATACCATGTCGCGCTATCTCATTCAGCGCATCGAAGAAAATCCTGCCATCGAGCTGCACTACAAGACGGAAATCGTCGGCCTTGCGGGCAACACGCACCTCGAGCGCATCACTTGGCGAGACAAGGTAAGCGGCGAGACTTCGGATCACGAGATTCGCCACGTGTTCATCATGGCGGGAGCTTCGCCGCGAACGGAATGGCTAAAGGACTGTCTCGCCCTCGACAACAAAGGGTTCATTCTCACCGGCCGCGACTTGGACGGCACAACTGGGATGCTCGCCTGGTCCGGAGCACGCCCTCCCTACATGCTCGAAACAAGCCTTCCCGGAGTCTTCGCCGTTGGCGATGTTCGCTCGGGCAACGTGAAACGCGTAGCTTCCGCAGTCGGGGAAGGAGCCATTTCCATCTCGCTCGTTCACCGCTCCCTGGCTGAACTGTAATAGCGGCCGTTGACTTCTTCGCCGATAATCGCGAAGCTGGCGTTCGATGCATTGAGTGGATCAGACTTCCAGGAAAAACCGATGGAAGGTACTTCAACCTCTGCCTCCAGCTGGCATGAGGCGTGGCTGCCCACAAAGCGGAAATGTTTCGACGGGTCGTCGTACTTCACAGGTTCCCCGGTAGATTTCCAGACCATCTTGAAGGTCATTCGCGCTGGAGTGGCTAGCGAGTCCAGCGCCGGCCAACGCGGCTGATCGACCACCGAGACCTTCTGCATTTCCAGCGTGAAGGTTGTCATTCGCCAAAACTCCGGCCGACTAGCTTCGCTGCTGTAACGTTGTTACGGCGATGATTTTGGCGAGGGACAGGGCCCGCTCTCCAAGGTCCTAGAGTAGTCCGGTATAGCGAAGGCACTTATTCCAATTAGGGAGTTTCCCTGGTTGCACGGACAGTCAGGCAAATGTAGCATGGTTATCACACTAACGTGTTTGACACTCGACGGTCCCGTTTGTGCTGTTTAGTGAGCCCAAGTGAAAATTCAAGGTTGTGCGATAAAGTTAGCACGTCATTTGTTTTCAAGAAAGGCTTCAATGAGATTGACTATTCTCCTCGCCTTAATATCCGCCATGCTTCCGTCAGCAATCTGTGCACAGGTTCCGGTTTTCGAAATTACGCCGGTGGAAAGCACAATAAAGTTCGACGTGGAAGCGTCCGTGGCCATAAAGGGTAAGTTCGATAAGTGGGACGCCACGCTAACTTTCACATCACCCGAGCTTTCGACAGCCGTTTTGGACATCAAGATTCAGGCTGGCACCGTGGATACCGGAAGTGGCATGAAGAACGGAAAGCTAAAGGGCAAGGATTTCTTCGATGTCGAGAAAAATCCGCTAATTACCTTTCACTCCGCTAAAGCTGTGCAGACAGGCCCCAACACAATTGAGTTCGATGGCGACTTCACTATCCGCGGCGTGACCAAACGGGAGAAGTTGAACTTTACGATTACCGGCAAGGGGACCGGCTCTGGAACGATCAACGGGACAATGGCCTTCGACAGAAAGCAATATGGCATGAATAGCGGCATTCCTTTTATCAAGATTGCCGACCGTGTCGAGGTAAGCGTCGACCTCAAAGGGAAGCGCATCAGCGGACCTCCCGTCAACTTCAAGTAGCCCTGCCGCAGCAGGACGCCAATCGTCTTTACTGGAGATGTGTGAAGTAATACTTCACTTGGACAACTACCGCGTTAATCAGGCACTCGCCGATTAGCTGGCGACAACGCCTGCAATCAAAAATCATCCTGGAAGTGGTGCAATTTGTCTTTGCGCAGCCTCTGTCCAATTTCTCTTTGCAAGACTAAACAAACCTATCGCCAGAGCCAGAAACGAAAACCACCACAGGAAGTATCCACTCGTCAGTTCGGACCTCTCTGACCCGAAAATGACCATCCAGTGAGCGTTAAAGATAAAGGCCGCAACCGCGGCCCATGCAAACCCCCTTCGAAGTGAACGCGACCCGCGCAACACAATCCAGGGTGAAGCCAGAATAAAAAACAGCGTCGTTATCGCGCTTATGGTTGAAAGGACCGCGTAGTACCAAGGATCGAATTGGACGCCCTTGCAAGCCCAAACTCCGCAAACCGCGTAGCGAAATGCTTGCCACCCGGGTATCGCCGGGCGAAACTCACTAGGTTTAATTACCGGAAGGAACCAGGCTACGAAGTGGACTAGCCAGGCCGTCGAAATAAGTAAATAAGGCTTCCCCATCGTTCTTACTGCCTCTCTCGAAGCACTGCTTCACTATCACGCGTGTGAACTATTTCTAGAACTCGCGGATGGTCATCGGCAAGCAATACTCGCATTTTTCGCACCTAGGCCGCACCTGGCCGCGAAATGCTCGGGCAAACGGCCTAGTCGGAAGAAAACCACCAAACTAGGGCTGGCTCGGCAAGTCGTGTATGCATCCAGAGGTAATCTCAGCGTGAACCGGAGTCCAGTGTCAAAAATACGGTGCTCGTCTTACCCTGTGGAATCTCGAACCGTCTACAGGAAATCCCCGATTCCCGCACCCCGCGTACGTTAGTAATGTGAGAAGAATATTGCCTCTGAAACATCCGAGAGCAGGTGCTTGAACTGGACTCAGGTACCTGCTCCTCTCTTACTTGCCCCACAAATTCCTGAATGGTTTTGCCGAGGATAGAAACTGCCGAGCCAGCCACAAGCACGGAATTCTACACCGAGCTACGGACTTGAAATCCTGGTGCCGCCTTGCCATACTCCGAATCCAGATGTGCTCGACACTAAAACAGCTTGAGTGGACAATTCGATTCGCTGCGTCGGAAACACAATACAGATATTTCACTAAGAAAAACTATATTGCTGGAGTGGATTGGGAAGAGGACGACGCGTTTCTGGCATTTGTGGACCAAGCGGTCGCAGAAGCAGGGATGAGAACAACTGAGGCTCAATTCGCACTGGACGAACACACGGCCCGTTGCCGATTTTGCTCGATGGCCAACTCAAATTGATTTTTCAAGTATGGAGTCGTTACCCGGCCACGGTGCTAGAACCATTCACGTGAAGACTAAGACCAAACCAGAGTTTGAATTGCGGTTATACGTCGCCGGAACAAGCCGCAAATCATTGGAAGCGATTGCGAATTTGAAAGCTATTTGCGCTAGTCATCTTGAGAACAAATATCATGTTGGAGTGATCGATCTGATTAAGGAACCGAAGCTGGCGCGAGACCATCAGATTCTAGCGATTCCGACTCTCGTTCGGAAGCTGCCGATTCCTATTTGTAAGATTATTGGAGATTTGTCGGATACTGAGCGAGTCATTGTGGGACTGGACCTTCGCAAGCCAGGTAAGAAATACCGCTAAAAATTCGATTTAGGCAGCCCGACCCGCATCAAAGAAATGTTTAATTTTTAATACTCTTACAGTCATTAGTAGTCTATCTTATTTGCAGCGAGTGGTTATAGTTGTCTCTACTACCATCAGTAATCTGAATCGATGGAGGGTTTATGTGTCCGATATGTGCTTCAAAGCAGGATGAATTTTCAACCGAGATGGTCGTCCACCACAACGGTCTCAAAAATCTAGATAAATCAGATGTTCAACTCTTTACGAAGATTTTAATCTGCTCGGACTGCGGCTTTTCGCAATTTACCATTCCCAAATCCGAACTGGAATTACTTACCGCTACTCCGCTGAGTGGGGGAATGAGGATGGTGGCAGCGGGTTGACGAAGTTCTTGTTCCCCGCTGGATTGTTTTTGAGTTGTAGTTCCACCAAGCCGACACTCGGTTGTTCTAAGCGGTTGTGCCCTGAAATGAGACAAAAACACGCCCTTCGAAGGCTTCCTGAATGGCGAACAACAGATCGGTGCCAACCGAGGATTTAAACACGTATGCAAGTGCACCAGTGCTGAGAGCCGCGTCGATGAAGTCAGGGTCGCTATGCGCTGTCAGAAATACAACCTTCGACGAACAACCAGATTCCCTCAGTCGGTCAACAGCCTCTATCCCACTGACATTCGGCATTGAAATGTCCGTGACAATGACATCTGGGTGCAGATTCATCGCAGCTGCGAACAGAGCTTCGCCGTCACGCACGCAACCCACAATCTCAAAATCTAGCTTTAGCATGCTTCGGACTAACTCCAAAAAGCCCAGATGGTCATCGGCAACCAACACTCGCATCTTTCGCACCTAGGCCACATCCAGCCGCGAGGTGCTCGGGCAAAAGACCTAGTTGGGAGGGAAGCACCAAACTGGGGTTTGGCTCGGCAGGTCGTGTGAGCGAAGGGTATGCCAAGCACGAGTCAGAGTCTATTGGCAAAAGTACTGCGTGCAATTGTGCAGGAGGCAGGGACGCTTCGACTGCTTACTCTCCTTCCGCGTGGAATTTTGCATAGTTCTGCTACGGGTGTACACTTTTGCGCACTCAAGCTTTTAGGTTTATCTTACGGAGAGATATAACCAGGTCTGGTTTTTCCTATTCAAAGATGGGGAGTAGTTCTTTTAGCTTCAATCGCCTCAACCGCAGCGAGCTTTAGCAAGTGTGCGAGTCTCCTCGGTCTTGGCTCGTTAAAGTTTGAACGGCTTGCATCAACGCCATCATTCCATCTGGTTTTGAAAGCACCATATCTACGCCAATCGCAGTGGTCAGTGACCTGCCAATATTTTCACTGTACATCGTGAAGACAATGATGGGTACGTGAGGCATCATCTTTTTCAACACGGACGCGGCCTCCGCGCCGTTCATTTCGGGCATGGCAAGGTCAAGCAGAATTAAATCTGGCTGTAGTTTCTTGGCTTGCTCGACGGCCTCAAAGCCGTTAGCAGCCTCGCCGCACACGTTGAGATTTCGTTGAGCTTGTAGAAACAACTTTAAGATGCGCCTGACGGTTTTGCTGTCATCCGCGATTAAGACCTGTTTGAGCACTGACACCTAGCCAAATTAAATACTACTTGCATTGGGGATTCCGATGAAGTCGATCAGCATTCCCCTGTGATGCCGATCAATGTTCCGGGATGATCCAATCAGTCCTCGGAGCGAAGCGACGCTGGTTTTTGCAGTTTGTTGAAAGTGATCGCGATCGTCAAGCTTGTTGTTGTTGGAGCTGTGGGAAAGTGGAAATCGCTCCTGCGATTTCCAAGGGCGCTTTTTGCCCGTCTTTTCCACAGCTTTTGGCCCGCCGATTCATTCACTTTTCCTCCTTCTCTCCTTTCTTCTTACGCATGGAGTCCCCGCGCATCTCGATGCGATGCGCGTTGTGCACCAGCCGGTCGAGGATTCCGTCGGCCAGTGTAGGGTCTCCGATCTGTTCGTGCCAGCGAGACACCGGCAACTGCGAAGTCAGGATCATCGAGCGCGTCTGGTAGCGATCCTCGGCGATCTCCCAGACGTCTCTTCTCTCCGCTTCCGACATCGGAGTCATGGCCCAGTCATCGATAACCAGGACATCGATGCGGTTGAACTGCTTCAGCAGTTGCCGCAGACTGCCATCGGCGCGTGCCATACTCAGGTCCCGGAACAGCGCCGCGGCTCTCGTGTAGTAGACCCGATAGCCATCCCGGCAAGCTTTCTGCGCCAGTGCCGAAGCCACATAACTTTTGCCCACGCCGGTGGGACCCAGCACGAAGATGTGTTCGTGGTTGGCCACCCAGCTAGACTCTTGGGCCAACGCACGAATCACGCTTCGATTCAGTCCTCGCTCGGCACGATAGTCGATGTTCTCGACGCAGGCAGTTCCCCGTAAGCGAGCAGCAAGGACTCGCCTGGTGAGGGCCTGGTTCTGACGCCAGTTCCACTGCTGATCGACGAGGAGCGCCAGACGGTCGAGGAAGCTCAACCCCCGCGTCGCTTCGTCCTGTTCCTGATGCTCCAGTGCTTCGATTATTCCTTGGAGCTTGAGAGCATGAAGTTTTTCTTTCATCGGTTGTTGCAACATGATCGTCTCTCCTTTTACTCGAAGTACTCAGCGCCACGAATGTTGTCATGCGATGGCGGAAGGGGTAGCGGTGGCGGTTCTGGGAGTGGTTGCTGATCGAGCGAGTTCTTCAGGATCGATTTCACGCTCTGGTAGCGGCAAGCACCGGTTCGTATGGCTCGATCGGCAGCCGCTTCCATCCTGGCCGGGGAATACTCCTCGGCCAGTCGGATGATCCCGAGGCAGGATCGATAGCCCATCTCTGGATGCGGTTTCTCGGCAAGGATCCGTTCAAACAACTTGGCCGTGTGCGGTCCGATCTGTTCGGCCCAGTTCACCATGCGTGAGGGAGTCCACTCGAGATGTGCTTGGTGACTCTTCGGCCGGTGTTCTCTGTGCGTGAACACCTGTTCTCGTCCAGGACCACGGACGTGCGAGGCTACCCGCTGTCCCTTGTGAAAGATCTCGATGGTGGTCGGTGTCGCTCGAACTTCCACGCGTTCTTGCACCAGCGTGTAGGGCACGCTGTAGAGGTTGGCGTCGAAGGCGATGTGGTAGTCGATGTTGACTCGCGCGTAGGACCACTGGCTCATGTCGAACGGCTCGGCGGGCAACGCTCGCAAAGCGTTGCGTTCGACCGCTGCGAACACACTGGCACGCGATCCTTCGCGCTTCCGGAATGGTCGCTGGTTCAGCCGCTCGAGCAGTTCGCGAATCGCATTGTTCAGATCCGCCAACCGAAAAAACTTCTGGTGGCGTAGGGCGGCAAGGATCCAGCGTTCGACAACTTGCACGCCGACTTCGACCTTGGCCTTGTCTTTCGGATGATGAGGGCGCGCCGGCACAACTCCCACCTCGTAGTGCATCGCAAACTCTTGGTAGGTGGGGTTGAGATCCGGATCGTAGCGGCACGCGCGACTCACTCCAGTGCGCAGGTTATCGGGGACCAGGAGTCTGGGCACGCCCGAAAAGTATTCAAAGGCATGAATGTGAGCGCTGATCCAAGCGTTCAACTGCTGGTCCCGGGTGGCTTCGGCATAAGTGTAGGAACTCGCGCCCAACACCATCACGAACAGCGACGCTGGCCAGACTTCGCCGGTAACCGGATCGTGCACCGGAATCGTGGCACCGGCCCAGTCGACGAAGCCCTTCTCGCCAGGCTTGTGTACCTGGCGAAGAACTACATCCTGCTTCCTGCGCCAACGTTGGTAGAGTTCGCAGAAGCGACTGTAGCCGTATCCTTCCGGATGCACCTGCCGGTACTCTTCCCAAGCCAACTGCAACGTCAGATGGCGATGCTGCTGCAACTGAGAATGCAAGGCGGGAAAATCCGGGAGGACTTGTTCGGGGAGTCGTTTTACTACCTGCCGCTCTCCGAACAAGGCCTGCTCGACACGCTGCTCGTCCCACTCCTCTCCAAGCGGCCACACCATACCAGCTGCGGCGGCTCGGTTGAGGTAATCATGAACGGTGCTCTGGCTAATCGAACAAGCACGGGCAATGGCCCGCTGCCCCAGCCCGAGCTCGAAGCGAAGGCGGAGGACTTCTCTAATTTTACGCATGGACAATCTCCTGGTTGGCACGCTGTCTCCCGTAACTCAAATAGGAGAAACAGCTTGCCTACTGTGATGTCCAGCGTCACCTCGCCCTGTGGAAAACATTCCGGGGCATCGCGATCACCGTTCCGACGATCGTGATCAACTGATCGGGATCAGCCCGGAACGAGTGATCGGCATCATCCCGGAATCATGATCGCCATCATCCCGGAACCCCTGATCGGCATCCCCGGAACACTGATCGGCATCGTCCGGAATCCCCATAGTTCTGCTACGGGTGTACACTTTTGCGCACTCAAGCTTTTAGGTTTATCTTACGGAGAGATATAACCAGGTCTGGTTTTTCCTATTCAAAGATGGGGAGTAGTTCTTTTAGCTTCAATCGCCTCAACCGCAGCGAGCTTTAGCAGGTGTGCGAGTCTCCTCGGTCTTGGCTCGTTAAAGTTTGAACGGCTTGCATCAACGCCATCATTCCATCTGGTTTTGAAAGCACCATATCTACGCCAATCGCAGTGGTCAGTGACCTGCCAATATTTTCACTGTACATCGTGAAGACAATGATGGGTACGTGAGGCATCATCTTTTTCAACACGGACGCGGCCTCCGCGCCGTTCATTTCGGGCATGGCAAGGTCAAGCAGAATTAAATCTGGCTGTAGTTTCTTGGCTTGCTCGACGGCCTCAAAGCCGTTAGCAGCCTCGCCGCACACGTTGAGATTTCGTTGAGCTTGTAGAAACAACTTTAAGATGCGCCTGACGGTTTTGCTGTCATCCGCGATTAAGACCTGTTTGAGCACTGACACCTAGCCAAATTAAATACTACTTGCATCGTTTTCACCGGGGAATACAGGTTTCACTGTAGGTTTGATTTTAACTCTTGGGAGCAAACTTTCCTTGATGCTTGTCGGGAATTTTCTGTGCTTTAACTGCCTCAGCCGCAGCGAGCTTTCGGTTTACGTGTGGGGATGATCGCAGACCACCAGATTCAAGTATGCAATGCCTTCCAGAAGAGACACCGCATGTTGGGCATGCAACCGAGGACAATTGCTTCGCGGTTAAATCCCTCTTTTTCATCCGGAGTCTGACGGTTTCCGGCGTGACGATGATAAGGGACTGTTTCCAAGCCGACCAGACCCGCCGAGCAACCACCCAGAAGAGCTTATCGAAGAGGCCGAGACTAGGGCGAGGATGTCGACGCTTCAGCGCGACGAGTTGTTGACGCAAAGCAAGATTCTCGAGAAGGAGACTTTGCCGTCCGCGAAAGACGCGTACCAGCATTCCGAATAAGAGCCGGAAAAAGCGAAACATGATCAGGATCTATAACAAATCGGTGTTGAGATGGCAGCAGCTATGTTATTGATTTCACGGTGGGCTGGAGTTTTGGCGAACAACAACGTCAAATCGGCGGTGCTCGTCAGCCTGCGGTCCCCTGAACCCCAACGAAGCCGTCGGGGATCCCTTGAGGATTTTGTCTGCTGGTATTGCTGGAAGAAATCTCGCTCAGCATAGCTCAGGCAGTTTTGATCCCACTGTCGGGAAACCGGTCAAATGGCCAAATGTCCGGTACCAACTGGAGGCATTGATTCAGGTACCGTCGAGAATTCCGTCCGGGACTGCGATCTGGAAGTTTGAGTGTTCCTCTACTCGGCACGACTTCAGTGACGCTCTCCTGCGGCGGGTAGAAGCGGACCATCCGAGCGGTCAGAGTCACTTGGATGGCGATTCGCATCGATCCCAAGCCACTCAAACTGCTATATAGGAGCTCTGACTGCGTTTTCTTCATATTCCACAGAGAATTATGCTGTTGCCAAGACCGCTATATAGGTCTATAGTCAGGCGCGTTTCGTATTTCCCATCCCGAGGTGGTCCCGATGACAATAAGTTTTTCTCCCCGTGCAATCAGACTAGTGCTTTCCATGTTGCTTACCAGCCTTTTGCTTCCGTTTTTTCTCATCCCTTCACTCAGCGCAAGCGAACAGAACCAGGATCACAATCACCACGCCAAAATTGTTGGCGGATATTTCGAGGAATGGAGCATCTACTTCGCCGGCTACAACATCGCGAATCTCCAAGCGAATGGGGTTGCCGACCAACTCACTCACCTTACCTACGCCTTCGGCGATGCCACCCCGACCGGTTGCGCCATTGCTGACTCCTGGGCCGATTATCAATCCCCCTACCTTCCCAGCGTTAGTGGCGCGCCCTACGCCGGCCCGCTCTACGGCAACTTTGCCGCTCTCCAGCAACTCAAGCAGCTTCATCCCAATCTGAAGGTTCTGATTTCTCTTGCCGGAGCTCCCGCTTTCTCCACGGCCGCAAGCACTGCGGCAGGCCGCCAAACCATGGTCGCGAACTGCATCGATCTTTTCATCAACGGCAATCTCGCCCCGGGCATTTCCGCCGCAGGCGTTTTCGATGGCTTCGACATCGACTGGGAATTCCCTGCCGCCTCCGACACGCAGAACGCCACACTACTCATGCAGGAATTTCGCAAGCAGCTCAACGCATTGGGCAAAACAAACCAGAAAAGCTACCTCCTCACTATGTTCGGTCCGGCTGGGCAGCAGAATTTTTCCAACATCCAGTTGGCGGAAGTTGCCAAGCAACTCGACTACTACAATGTCCAGGGATACGATTTTCACGGAACGTGGGAGACCTCAACCAACCACGCTTCGCCTCTGCTCGACGACAAGCAGGATCCCGACCGCGACGAAAATTTCTTCATCGAGTACACCATCAGCTCCTACCTCCATGCTGGCGTACCTCCAGACAAACTCGTACTCGGCATTCCTACCTATGCTCGAGGCTGGACCGGCGTTCCCAGCGCGAATAATGGCCTCTACCAGACCTCCACGGCACCGGCTCCCTTTCCCCCGGCAGACTACCTGCAAACTCCGGGAGTGATCACGTATCTCACGCTCTCCGGGCTCACTGGGTTCACTCGTCATTTTGATTACCAAAGAATTGCGGTTTGGCTATACGACTCCAACACGCAAACCTTTTGGTCCTACGACGATCCCGTCACCGTCTGGCTGAAGACAGGTTATGTGCGTGGACGTGTGCCAGGCGGCCTGGGTGGCGCGTTCGTTTGGGCACTCAAAGATGACGACGCCAACGGCACGATAGTAAAAACCATGGCCGCAGGGCTGCACTAACCGAGCTGCGGCGACCGTCGTCCATCCCGGGGCTTCTCTTCGTAGAGGCGCAGCACCGTTACTCCCCATGACCGCACCCATGTTGTGCACATGGTGCCCAAGAGCTAGATCTAAATGGGTGCCATCCATATGCACCCTCAGCGCGCTTCTTGCCCGGAAAGGATCCACTCCTCCTGTAACCGAGTTAATCAGTAAGCGTTCGCTTCAGGCCGTCTTGTGCCGAAGGGATGCAACTGCTAGGGGCGCGGCTATTTTGACTGCGGGTTTATCTCGTCTGTGAAAATGTCGTCGGTGTGAGCTCTGGCGATGGCGAGATCCAGACGGGACAGTAACTGTGCCAGGGACTCACCTTTCTGGCGTTTCAGCATGGCTAGCGTGTGGCGCCCCTCGTGAGCCACAGCGACACATTCGCTCAGCGGAGGAATGATTCCGATAGTGATTCCGCCGTTTTCGATGGTCTCTTCGATGTAGGGGAGCTCTGGGAGACTGTTGGTGGGGGCGTTCGTGGCGGCGTCTTCGTTTATGCCGCCTCTTGTTTGGGAAGTTGTAGACTTGCGGCGACGTTCCACGGGAGCAACTCCTCGATGCGCTTGATCGGATGATCCGCGATGCGGGACAACACGTTCCGTAGATAACTTTCGGGATCGATTCCGTTTAGCTTGGCCGTACCGAGCAGACTGTAAATCGTCGCGGCACTTTCTCCACCACCATCGGAACCCGCAAAAAGAAAATTCTTTCGGCCCAGAGCCACGACCCGCAACGCTCGTTCTGCAGCATTATTATCGATTTCGATGCGCCCGTCATCACAGAAGCCCATCAGCGCTTCCCACCGTCCGAGGGCGTAACGAACGGCCATGGCCGTATCGGATTTTCGAGAGAGTTTTCCTAGGGTCTCCTCGAACCATTGTTTTAGCGATTCCAGCAACGGCCTGCTGCGCGTGTTGCGAACCTCACGCCGCTCGTCAGGCCGGCGCCCTCGTATTTCTTTTTCGATCGCATACAACGCCGCGATGCGTTCCAGAGCCTCAGCCGCAACCGGAGATTTGTGCGCAACCTCGAGATCGTAAAACTTTCTTCGCACGTGCGCCCAGCAGGCCGCTTCCTGAATGCGCCCCGCTCCGTAAATCTGATCAAAGCCCGCGTAACCATCGGCTTGCAGTGTGCCCGTAAAGTTGCTCAGGTGGGATCGCGGATGTTCGCCCTTACGATCCGGTGAATACGCGAACCACACCGCAGCTGGTGTGCCGTCTCCTGCGGGACGATCGTCTCGCACGTACGTCCACAGTCGCCCAGTTTTAGTTTTACCCAGCCCTGGTGCCAACACCGGAACTGGCGTGTCATCCGCGTGTAGTTTCCCGGCCGCCATTACGTGACGTCGCAAGGCTTCGACCAGCGGCGCAAGCAGTCGGCTGGATGCACCGACCCACTCCGCCAGAGTAGAGCGATCCAACTCCACGCCTGAACGAGCATAGATCTGCGACTGCCGATAGAGAGGAAGATGATCACAGTATTTCGATGTCAGGATATGTGCCAGAAGCCCAGGACCAGCAATGCTTCGCTCGATCGGTCGGCTGGGCGCTGCAGCCTGCACGATGCGATCGCAACACGCGCAAGCCAGCTTGGGACGTATGTACTGAATGACTTTGAGACTGGCCGGCACGTACTCCAGGATTTCCGAGACATCTTCGCCAAGATGTTTCAGCTGGCCTCCACAGTCCGGACAAGCTTCTTGCTTCGGAAGGAACTTCCGCACTTCTCGTGGCAAGTGCTCGGGCAACGGTCGCCGTACAGGTCGTGCTGCCGCGGTGCTCGCCGGAGCTGCTTCTTTTACCGCTGCCGTTTCTCTGGTTCGCTTTGCTTCCAGTTCTTCCAGCCGCAGCTCCAGTTGTTCGATCTGGTGTTCCCGCTTTTCCGATGAGCGGCCGAACTGCTGGCGACGCAGTTTCGCGATCAGCAGCTTCAAGTGTTCGATTTCCAAATCGCGCGAAGCGAGCTGCTCGCGCTGCGAAAGGATGAGTGACTTCAGTGCTTGGGGATCGAGTTGATCGAGATCAGGAAGTGTGGCGGCATCCATTGCACGCAAACATACCGCACTTTTTTTACAGCATGATTAAAAATGCATCAGAAAATAGCAAAATTAAAAATAAAATCTTTTCTTTCACACCGCCATTTGCGGATCATAGCTGCGTACCGGACGTCTCCAGTCGATCCCTTCAAGCAGCATCGATAACTGTGCCGGTGTTAGTGCCACCGTTCCACTCGTCGCTTGTGGCCACATGAATTTCCCGCGCTCGATTCTTTTTGCAAAAAGACAAAGACCATCGCCGTCCCACCACAACATCTTGATCAGGTCACCACGCCGACCACGGAAGACAAAGACATGTCCCGAAAATGGGTTTTCCTTAAGCGCCGTCTGCACCATGCCACTGAGCCCGGTGAATCCACGCCGCAAATCGGTTACTCCTGCGGCGATCCAGATGCGCGTTCCTGCCGGCACTCCGATCATCCCGCCAGGCACTCGAGCACCAAACGTAATGTCGACACATCGATGCTCCCAAAAACTCGCAGCGACCCTTTGGCCAGCTTTATCTCTATGGTTCCGGAGGATGGAGCGGAAGTCTCTTCTGTCACTGCCGCGGACCAATCCTTGCTGACCTCTACTGCCAGGAGCTGCTTAGAGCCGCCCAGCCGCCCTTCACGATAAAGTTTTTGCCAGTAAAAGACTTGGTTGGCATTCACATCGTGCCGTCTGGCAACACGAGACACCGAGGCCCCGGCTATAAATGTCTCTTCCACGATCTCTCGTCGCTCTTTGATGCTTCGACGCCGTAGCTTCTTCCTCGGCGCCTTCACCGCTAGTCCTTGTTCCTGTGTGTCCACGGTCCGCTCCGTGGACACACTTGCATGTATCCACGGAACTCATCTTCCTCCACTAGTCTGGTTTCTCAAATACGGTGAGGTCCGAACGCTTACGTTAATCACGAGTTAGTGCAAGAACCTGCCTTCTAGCCCCCTCAAGACCTACGACATCTCATGACATCCTCGCGAAAGCCATCTTTGACGTGCTTTGTCGCTTGAAGGGCAATCGGTTTGCGCGGATGCTGCGATGGCCTTGTGGTGACATCCCAAGTGCGGGAGATCATGTTGGGAAAGGATTGTGACGATGGCCATGAAAACTTCTATTGTTGTGGATGCGGACCGGCTGCGGAGCGTTTCTCAGCAGTGGCTGGCGCGCTCAGTGCTCTTCAGCTTACTCAGTTGGCTGGGAGGCCCCACGCCGGCTGCCGCGCAGTCGCCATGGAAAGACAGACGAGATTTGCGCGTGATGACCTACAACGTTAATGAGGGTACGGACTTCTTACAGATCCAAGCTGCGACGGACCTGAATTCATTTCTGGTCGCTGTAGGGCAGACGATCACGCAGGTGCGTGGAACCAACCCTCCAGCGCGAATGCGAGCGGTCGCAAAACAGATTATCGTCGCTGACCCTACGCTAGTAAGTTTGGAAGAAATAGATGAGTGGTACACGTCGCCATTTAATCCGGCTACGGGCGCATGCGGTTCGCCAACTTTGGAATTTGCCATGCTTCAAGAGCTTCAGGATGCTTTGGCCGCGCAAGGGGCGCATTATGTGGTCGCCGAGGAAGCACAGCAGTACGCATTCCCCCTGATACCAGGTTTCATTCCTCCGAGCACGTATCTCTGTGTGTCGGTCGTCAATCATGTGGCGATTCTGGCGCGCACTGATCTCGAGCCGGAGAGATTTCATTGGAGCAATCCCCAATCGGCCCAATATGCCGCCGTACTGCAGTTCCCTTCACCAATTGGGCTACTGCCCCTGCCGCGAGCCTGGGTGTCAGTAGACGCAACATTTGACCATAAGGCATTTCGATATATCGGCACTCATCTGGAATCTGTGGTTCCAGCCATCCGCGAAGCGCAAGGAGCCGAGCTGCGTGCCGGTCCCGCGAGCACATCGCTGCCAGTGATTCTTGCGATGGACTCAAATGCACAAGCGGCGCCTCTACCGCAGGACGCAACCTACATGGATTTCATTGCTGCGGGCTACGACGATGGGTGGGCTGAGAACTTTCCGTTTGTTCCTGGACTCACCTGTTGTCAGGACGAAGCAGATAACAACCCGGTATCGCAGCTCTATCAACGCATCGACCTAATTCTAACGTTGGGTGACGTCAAAGTGCGAAACATTGCACTGTTCGGAGCGGATCCTAGAGACAGGATTATTGGCGGATTGTGGCCATCGGACCACGCCGGAGTTGCCGCGCACGTGGTGGTCGAACGGGAGTAGCACAACCACTGGACAGGAAGTGCTGCTATTGCGCCAGGATTCCGCCTGCCTCCGGGGAGTCCTGGCGCACACTTTAGTGGGCGCTGATATTTGCGAGGAGCCGCACAAAGCGAGGAGAGGGATGAAGTGGATCGACCATGGGCTCGCTACCAAGATAAACGAGCCGGTCGTTGCGCTCAGTGTAGGCACGATCAAGCCAGCCGAGAGCCGTGCGGTTTTCACCGAGGCCGGTATAAACAGCAGCGAAGTAAAGCGAGGAACCAAAGTGCGACTGCATGAGGTACTCGAGATGGTCAAATCTACCCAAGCAGACACTTCGTCCCGCTAGGTCGGCCAACCCGGCGGGCCTTTTACGATTGGGTCCAATTCCACTTTTTATATCCCATTTGGTTAGTCAAGCATTTGACTCAAATGTGGAGTTGAGCGGGTATTCGCATGACCTTGAATCGATTCCAAAACACACCCACATCGGTTCTTGGTCAATCCAGCCTCACTTTTGGGGGAGCGCTGAGCCCTGTCTGGCACGAATCGCTTGAGCCTGCGCTTCGAGTCTTTCCGCTTCCGCTTTGCGGTTAGTCCTTTGAAGGAGAGCTGCGTAGCCTTCTAAGCTCTCGGCCACGTCTGGGTGGTCCGGCCCCAAGGCCTTTTCTCGGATCTCCAGCGCGCGTTTGTACAGTGGCTCTGCTTCCGCGTACTTGCCCTGGCGAGAGTACAGCTCCGCCAAAGTATTAAGGCTCGCCGCCAAATTCGGATGGTCTGGCCCGCTGGTCTTTTCTCGGATTGTCAGCGAGCGCTTGGAGAGCGGCTCTGCTTCGCTATATTTGCCTTGGGCCACGTATAGCTTTGCGAGGTTATTGAGGCTCTCGGCCACAGCGCTGTGGTCTGGTCCGAGGGCCTTCTCTCGGATCGCCAGCGACCGCTTGCAGAGCGGCTCCGCTTCGACGTACTCGCCCTGGTCCTCATAGAGCTCAGCGAGATTATCGAGGATCGCGGCCACCCCAACGTTGTCTGGCCCGAGGACCCTCTGCATGATCAATAACGAGCGCCTGCAGAGCGGCTCTGCTTCGGCGTACTTTCCCTGATGCACGTAAAGCCTAGCAAGGTTGTTGAGGCTCTCCCCCACAGCAGGGTGGTCTGGCCCATGAAACTTCTCCTGGATCGCGAGCGACCGCTCGTAGAGCGGCTCAGCATCCTTATATTTGCCCCGGGTGTCATACAGTAGTGCGAGGTAATTGAGGCTCCAAGCGACATCCGGGTGGTCTGGCCCGAGGGCCTTCTCTCGGATCGCCAGCGACCGCTTGTAAAGGGTCTCCGCTTCCACGTATTTGCCCTGGACATAGTAAAACAACGCTAGGTTGTTGAGGCTCTGGGCCACGGCGGGGTTGTCAGGCCCAAGAGCCTTCTCCTTGATCGCCAGCGAGCGCTTGTAGAGCTGCTCTGGTTCGGTCTCCTTGCCCTGGCTACCCTCGGCGTCATACAGCATCGCCAGGTTGTCGAGACTCTGGGCCACAGCGGGGTGGTCCGGCCCAAGATTCTTCTCCCGGATCGCCAGCGAACGTTTGTAGAGGGGCTCAGCCTCGGCGTATTTGCCTTGGGCGTAATACAGCCCCGCCAGGCTGTCGAGGCTATCGACCACAGTGAGGTGGTCTGGTCCAAGAGCCTTCTCTCGGATCGCCAACGAGTGTTTGTAGAGGGGCTCAGCCTCGGCGTATCTGCCCTGGACATAGTACAACGACGCTAGCGCATTAAGACTCCAGGCTATAGAGAGGTGGTCTGGCCTAAGACCCTTCTCCTTGATCGCCAGCGAGCGCTTGCACAGGGGCTCGGATTCGGCGTACTTGCCCTGGGTGTAGTACAGCCCCACTAGGCTGTCGAGGCTATCGACCACAGTGAGGTGGTCTGGCCCAAAAGCTTTCTCTCGGATTGCCAGCGAGCGCTTGTAGACTGGCTCGGCTTCGGCGTATTTGCCTTCGGCGTAGTAGATCTTCCCCAGAGTCTCCAACAGGGAAGCAATGACGGGATGTTCTTTGCCGAGGGTTTGTTCCCGAACGGCTACGAGTCGAATGGCCAGAGGTTCGGCTTGGGCATACTTGCCTTGGTTAGAGTACACGCCGACCAAGGCGTCGAGACTCTCTGGTAATCGCAAGCCATCGGGATCGGATTTCTCGGCTTCCTGAAGGGCTTCTCGTAAGTGCTTTTCTGCCTCGCCATAGCGGCCCCCGGCGGCCGCTTTGAGTCCTGCCCCCTGCAAGCTAGCCCAGTCTGCCGTCTGTTGCGGTGCAGCAACCGGAGTGAGCGCTCCGAGTACGAGTGCTAGAAGGTACGTAGCCACAAGTCGATCCAAACTCACAGGAGCGGAATTAAATAGAAGCGAGAACACTCCAAGGCGTTGTCGCGTTATGTTCATCGCACCAACTTGCTGTGAGAATATCATCGCCGACCATCTGAGCTCGCACACGTTATCGGACAAGTCCCCTGGTCCTGACATCGTCAATAGACTTTCCCAGCGTTATTGCGCAGCAATGCTAAAGACTCCAGAAAAACCTACAAACGAGATGGTCGCGGACGGTGCAACATTCCCCGTTGCATTCGGACCGAATTTCAAGATATTGAGGTCATTGAGAACGTAGACGTTTCCCGCGCTGTCCACACTGAGATTTGCCGGTGCAATCATTGTGGTTGCTGCACCTGCGATGGTTCGAACGGGAACGGCATTTCCAGTAGACCCGGCGCTGAACACCAAGATGCTAGGCGTCGACACACCGTTGGCATTCCCGTTGGCCACGTAGATGTTCCCCGCGCTATCCACCGCAATACCGACCACGTCTTCGAGCGTGGTGTTGGAACCGGCGATCATACTGGTCGGAGGCGCATTCCCGGTCGAGTTCGCATTGAAAATCAGAATGACGTTAGCTTGCGGAAGGGTTCCGCCCGCAGTGTAAATATTATTGGCAGAGTCGACCGCCATCTGGCCGGGGGAAAACGCGTTGACGCCAATGACCCTTGTTGGTGCGACGTTGCCATTGGCCATGTTCGAAAAAATGGAGATACCGGGGAAGAGAATGCCCCCAATGTTAACGTAGGAAGAGACGTACAGGTTGCCAGAGTTATCCAGCGCGAGCGCCCCGATGCCGGACAGGCCGGGAACACTCATTCCGGTTAATGCGCCTGCAATTGTTCTGGACGGAGTTGCCGTTCCACTCGCCCCCGGTCCGTAGATCAAAACCTCTGCGCTTGCAAACGGTCCACTACCGTTTATCGTACCGCCCACATACAGATTCCCCGTCCCATCTACAGCCAATCCGCTCAAGACGACGCCGGCTGGACCTTTGAGCGTCGTGCTCGGAGTAACGTTTCCGGTGGCACTCGTCGAGAATTGCATAACGCTTTGAGAGAGCTGCGGATCCAAGATAATGTCTTGGGTTATGTATACGTTTGCGGACGAGGGGCCGTTACCACCGCCCCCGCCGTTGCTGGTCATGCCGCCGCTACCGCAGCCGGCCGGAATAAGAAGCCAGCTGAAGCTGACTAAAGTGCCGCCCATCAGTTTGAAGACACGCATGATCCTTCCCTCAACGAACCACTTCAACACCCTCGATCCCGTTGGACTGGCCTTAACGGCTATCTTGTCAGCGTTGGCAAGGATTTGGCGAAGGTCCTCAGGCACGACTTTTTTTTCCGTAAGTCATGAAATCACAAATACCGGCTGTTTTTCTAAGTAGACAGAATCTTTATTTTTAAAGTTCATTAACTCCTGGTAAGTTCGTACGAGATCTGGATGGCGGCTTGACTCCAGAGAAAACGCAACAGCGGATTGCCTTATTTGGTCAGGCCACCCAGTCATCCACCCTTTCCTTAATCGATACCAGCCGCCGGTCGCCATGAAGTCTAGGCGATCTTGCGTCGACCACTAACCACAACCAGCAACTGTTTCCCCCACTTCTCGCTTCGAGTTCTATTGGACTCGACCAGTGTACGGACTGGTTATGGAGCCTCTCTTGCAACACAGGCTTGCGGAGCCGCAGACAACGATTGCTGAGCCAAGTATCAATCTCATGCTTGAACGCGCAGACCGTCCCTGCCTTCACGTGAAATTGTCGATGGACCGGCAACCCCTCACGTATCTCCCAACGCTGTACAGTGCGAACTTGCCGGCCCAGGTAGACGGCAATCTCCTTCCAAGAGTCGAGACGACTCCTACGAACTTCTAATGGCGATTGCGCGTTCATTTTCATCTTGTTGTATATAGTCAGCATTCGCTATCGTGCCTCCCATCATCAATGCCCCGATAACGCAGATGTTATTCGAAGCGATTCGCGGTGGCAGTGGCGCAGGCTTGGCGATAGACGGTGCCGGCAGTGTCGGCAAAACCAATCTGAGCATCGGCTGTCCATTGATCAGGGCCATTGTTGAACTCAATCGTTTGCGTGATGGTTTGTGTTCCTGCTGTGAAACCAGGAGGCGGAGGTGGCGTCGTGGTGAAATTGATAAAGGCTATGCTCTTGGCCAAGTATGAGTGGTGCCCTTGGAACTCCCAAATACCGTGCCCAGTGCCACGTTGACCGACAGCAAAGGATGGATTCGTGGTGTCCTCTATGAAGGTTTCGCCGTCCGCAAAGGTAAGAAGCGAAGGAAAGGGAGCGCCCGTTGCGATGCCTGAGCAGTTGTTCAGTTGCACTGTCACCTGCCAGGTTCCTACAAGTTCGTGTTCATTATGCGGAGTCCAAGCAGCGGCGCGCCAGCCGACGGAAAGCACCAGCGCGAGTACCACGGCGACCGAACAAGTCACTTTCTTAACAAATCCCGAGCTCATAAATTTTTCCTCCTGATTAATGACGATTTTCTCAGCGAGACTCTCCACTCTTGGCTATCTCTCGGACTTGGCCATTGTCTTCAGAACGACTGCGAACTTGCCACGAAGCGGGAGTCTCATCTCAACCGCAATTGCGGTTGCGCCGACAATGGATCAGTTGAAAATGCAGGTCAATGGACGGGATCTGAAATGTCTGTGGCCCACCAAGTGCCGATTTCGCAGTGACTTAGAGCCGCGTGTGGCGCCCTTGCCGGGAAGAAACGGTGCTAAACTGGCGCAGTTTTTCAGCTCCTTGAGGTGCTGCAGTGCCTTCAGAGACGTCACCCATCTATCGTTTCGGGATGTTCGAGCTCGATCCTCGTAATAGCGAGCTTCGGAAAAGTGGGGTGAAACTGAAGTTGCAGGACCAGCCGTATCAAGTTCTTCTCAAACTGCTTGAGCACCACGGTGAATTAGTAAGCCGGGAAATATTGCGCTCGACGCTCTGGCCCGCCGATACCTTTGTCGATTTTGAGACTGGATTGAACACCGCGGTCAAGCGCCTGCGCGAAACGCTTGGCGATTCTGCCGACAACCCAACCTTCATCGAGACAGTTCCCCGACGGGGTTACAAATTTATAGCGCCGGTTGGAATATCGATAAGCGAGGAGAGCAAGACTCTTAGTCCCGCCGGCCAGTTGGGAACACCCCGAAGGAAAAACCTCCTGAAACGTGGCAGCGTACTCATCGGCGTTACAGCCGTACTTACCCTGATAGTAATAGGCTTGGCCCTCTGGTACGGCCAACCGCGGCCGCCGACCGTCACGAACGTGGTTCGAATCACCAATGATGGCAAGGCAAAAATCCCAATGAATTCGCCTCTTACGGATGGCGTTCATCTCTATTTCATTGAAGGGGAGCCATGGACTTCGGGGTCGGGGATCGCACAGATGTCTGCCACGGGAGGAGAGACCTCATGGATCACACCTGCTCTCAAGGAAGTTTTGGCCATTTATAGCATGTCGCCGGATCGCTCGGAATTGTTGGTGGTCAAAGGAGTGGCCGTAGGTTCCGACAATGCTGGTGAAGTTTGGGCGCAGCCATTACCTGCGGGAGCGCCACATCGTGTGGGAAACATCCTCTCGACGGCGGCAAGTTGGACCCCGGATGGGACCCATATTGTGTATGCGTACGACCGCGCCGTCATGATTGCGAACAAGGATGGAAGCGAGCCTCGCGAACTGGCAAAGGTTCCAGGAGTCGCCCGCGCACTTCGGTACTCGCCGGACGGCAGGCGAATCCGCTTTTGGGTGATTCAGCCCCCAGAAATGGAATCTGGCGCAATCTGGGAGATGAACGCCGACGGGAAGAATCTCCACGCGCTCTTTGCTGACTGGAAAGAATCTCCTTTCCAATGCTGCGGGAATTGGTCCCCGGACGGCAATTACTATTATTTCGAGGCCGGACGTGGCAATGGTCAGGCCATCTGGGTGGCGCCGGAACGCAGTTCCCTATTTGGCAAGAACACCGCTAAACCTTCGCTCCTGCTTTCCGGGCCGCTGCGTTTCAGTGCACCGGTTCCCAGCGGCGACGGAAAGAGATTATTTGTCGTGGGTGAGGAGCGTCGCGTGGAGCTTTTCCGTTATGACCTGAAAGCAGGGCACTTCGATTCCTATCTTAAGGGTCTCTCCGCCGGGCCAATCGATTTTTCGTTCGATGGGAAGTGGATGGCTTACGTTTCCTATCCCGACATGACTCTGTGGCGAAGCCGATTGGATGGAAGCGAAAAGATGCAGCTCACGTTGCCGCCGGTGCGAGCATATGGACCGCGTTGGTCCCCGGACGGTTCCAAGATCGTATTCCTGGATGTGCAGTTCCACCGTCCTTGGAAAATCAGCCTGATTTCTGCCACTGGAGGAGGTAGCCCGGAGTTGCTTGTGCCGGGAAACGCCGACAAATCCGAATCGGACCCGACCTGGATGCCTAACGGCAAGTCCATCGTTTTTGGAAAATCGGAAGAAATTGACAAGGTCCGCATGGCGATTTACTCGCTGGACCTGAGCACCAGGACCATTTCGCAGGTGCCAGACTCCCACGAGTTGTTCTCGCCGAGAGTATCGCGCGACGGCCGCTACATCTGCGCCCTTAAAAAGGGTCAGACGGAATTAATGCTGTTCGACACAAACACGAATCATTGGTCAATCGTGGGGGAAGGAGAACAGCTCAGCTACAACGAGTGGTCACACGATGGGAAATATGTATACATGCGGGAAACCAAGGGAGGCGCCGCGGAAGTGGTTCGAGTGAGAATAAGAGATGGCGTACTGGAAGACGTTTTCGGCCTAAGGGATTTTCCGCAGGTCATTGACATGTTCGCCGGATGGATAGGACTGACGCCGGATGACGCGCCTCTCTTGATGCGTGATCGCAGCCTGCAAGAGATTTACGCGTTAGACTTGCACTTTCCGTGAAGATACATCAAGACCGTTCCCATCTAATCTCGCGTATATAGTCAATTCTTGATGGCTCCCTCGGGTTCCCGCAAACGACCAACTGGTAAGATCGGAACTACGACCTCCAAATCTTGAACGGAATCAGGCGACAAAGTACGTCACGAGATACCTGTCGTGCCTTGTCGCTTGAAATTAGGCAGCAACTGTCAGATAACGCCGAATGCAGACCGAGTTTGAGGGCCGGCTTGTGAGTTTGATACCGAGGGGAGAATCGATGAAGATCAAATTTCTAGGGGTTCTGACCGCGGGACTGTTTGAGGCTATGTCGTCGCTGTCGGCTCAGGCCCCGCCGCATTTGAAGAGCCTTCCTCCAATCGTTTATGTGAGTAATGGCGGCGGAGGGATCTCCGAGGTCAATACCGACAACAACTTTGTCATCGCCACGGCACCTTTTCCGAACCTCCGAACTGTTTGGCCTGTTCCACACAGGCCACCGTCGGAGCCGCGCCGAGAGCGTTGATCGCGCATGCCAAAGAATCGAGAACGCTCACTTTCAGGCGTTCTCGCCGCTCGGGAGTAAGGTCCTCGTAGCTCGCCCTGTACGAGAACATCGCGATTCCCTGCGCTTGGCTTTCGCCCGTGATGATCGGCTTAGGCTTCGTTGCATAGAGACCGGCGGTTTGGCCCACAGCTTGAACTGGAACTCCTGACTGCAAACGAGGATCACTCTTGGGGCCTGCACCTTGTGTACTCATTGAGCTTTTACCTCCTGCAAGACGCGGACATTTTTACTCCCGTCAATCTCGCCCCGGCAGCGACCTTCGCGCTGCCAGCGTCGGTTTTGACGACACCTCGCGGCCGAGTTGTCGCAGAAATTTTATTCCTGCTAAATCGGATTCTCCTCGAAAAGGCGGGCAACGAGGACGGAATCGAGATACGCTCGAACCTCAACGATCGTGCCATTCACAAATCGACATACCCAGCAATACCGGTTATCGAACCTGAAACCGTTTTTGGCGGTGGCGTCGGAATGCAGCTCGACCACCGCCCAGTCACCGCTTACGAGCGCATGTTCCACATGCAGTTCCGCGCCTTTCGGTAGAACCTTCGCCAACTTTTCAAATGTATGTGCGAGGAACTCGGCCTTGCTGTGATAGTGACCGGCAAGAGGATGTGTTCCCTCGACGATCCAATCCACGTTGTCCGCCACATGGTCGAAGAACCCTTTCCCATCACCAGATTCCAGGCTCTTGAAAATCCCGTGAACGTAAGCAATGCTCAACTCCTGAGGTACAGCAGATCGTGCAGTAGACATCTTAAGTGACCTCCTTCGCATATCGTGATCCAAAGGTGTAGGGCCTTCGCAGCGCTAATCTGACCAGCCACATAACTCACTTCTCCACGGTGCGTCGGGCAGTTAGCTCGACCGAACGTTGTATCTGAGCACACAGGGCTTATCGGCAGGAACTTCAACGACGCCGAGGCCGTCGGTTTCTTTTCGGATGTCAGGCATGCTCTCCTCCGAGATGTGAGTTTGAGGAGGTTGGTCAGTTGACGCGCGGGCTAGGACACCGATATTTAACTCCCGCCCGAAGCGCACGTCAAGGAGCGGATAACGGGCAAACTGGAAGTTATCAGCTCGCACGACGGGTTAGTACCGAGAACGCGTTTGTGTCCATTAAATGGAATAGTTTCCCGCTTCTTGGCCACTCGGAAGCTATTGTTGGCTGGCAAATGGACGAATTGTCGGCTTTTCGTTGAAGCGAATTACGCGGGTCCGCCTGGGCGTGATGCCTTCCTCTCGAAGATAATTTTCAAAAACAAATCAACCCGCAGCACGCAACCTCTTCTATGACTTTCAACGACTTATACGGCCCGGCCAGTCCCCGCGGTCTTGTAAGTCGCTCATCAATCACTGGCCATTAACCAAAAGACGAACCATCACCCAATCATATCAACGGGTAACGCCCGTGTAGATAGCCACTTCCGCGATACGGAAACCGCGTCGAGGCAGGTCCGTCAGCACATGTTCGGAGGCGACAATTTTCTTCATGCTTCAATGGTAGAGCGACAATTTATCTAACGCCTGTCGGATTCGAACGCAAATGGAAATGGCGGTATCCCCTCCCAGAACGTGGGAGTATTGGATGGGCCGACATTGCGAACGCGAGGAAGAAGCTCTACGATTCGGTTGGGCGAGTTGGGCAATTCACGGCCTTTTCAAAAAGCTAACTGATTGTGGCGATGCGTCTTAGCTTTAGTGATTCCCCGTTCGCAACGAGGTGGCCGGGGGTTCGAATCCCCTCTCGTCCACCAAAACCCCTAAATAGCAGTCTCTGAGCACGTCGGCCCGAAATCATGACCCACCAAAAAGAGTCCAGAAACTGGAATCCTGAGTTATAGTCTGACGAATTGCCGAAGGCCTGAATTGGAAGTTATGCTCCGGTTCTGACCACCGGGCATTAGGATGGCGAGACTATGATCCACCGGCTGCGCAAGACGCGCGCCAAAGCGTGGTTTGTCCCCTTGGTTTATGCGACGGCGGCAATCACGCTTGGCGTCACAAGCGCGCGCTTGGGGCATGCGCTGCTGCCAGGCTTCGTTTCCACAATAAGCGCGAGTGCCGCGATTGGCATTTATTCTTCCATTGCCTCCGGGATGATTGCCCTCACGGGAATCGTATTCTCGCTCACTTTCATCATGGTGCAGTTCAGCGCCACAGCGTATTCGCCCCGACTTGTTCTTTGGATTGCACGGGACCCCGTGGTGTCTCACGCGATTGGGGTTTTTACGGCCACATTTCTTTACGCGTTGGTGGCACTAGCTTGGGTCGACAGGAGGGGCTCAGGCCGCGTTTCACTTCTAGATGTCTGCACGGCGACGACTCTACTACTCGTCAGCGTCATCATGTTTATTAGCCTCATCCAACGCCTGAGTAGGCTGCAGGTAACGCAAATGTTGCTCTTCACCGGTGATCAGGGGCGCAAAATCATTGAAAATCTCTATCCACCCCTAGAGACTCCCGCATCCGCAATCTCCGATGAAATCTTTCAAGCTCCTAGCTTCCAATCACTCGTCCATCACGGGCGCCCGCAAATCGTCCAAGCTGTGGACGTGGCGGCCCTAATTCACATCGCTCGTAAGGCTGAATACACAATTGAGTTAGCAGCAGCCGTTGGTGATGCCGTCTTGGACTCGACACCAATTCTTCGGGTTCATGGAGGAGTCGGCCCACTCCCGGAGTCGCACTTGAGAAGGGCGATATATCTGGGCGATGACCGTACGTTCGAGCAAGATCCCAAATATGCTCTCCGTTTGCTGGTGGATATAGCCATCAAAGCACTATCTCCGGCTATCAACGACCCGACTACCGCAGTGCAAGCACTGGACCAGATTGAAGACCTATTGTTACGTCTCGGCCGGCGCCGTTTGGAAATCGGGGCGTTTTGCGACCCGAATGGCAAACTCCGAGTTCTGATTGCCTTTCCGAGCTGGGAGGATTTCCTGCGCGTGGCATTCGATGAAATTCGTTTCTATGGCGCCAATAGTGTGCAGGTTATGCGTCGCATGAAGGCGCTGATCAGTGAGCTGGTCTCCGTCCTGCCTGAAGAGCGTCACGACGCTCTTCGGCACTGGCAGCGGCGGCTCCAGTCCACCATAGAACGGTCTTTTGGTGATATGGAAGACAAACTGGATGCATCGGCAGAAGACCGACAGGGACTCGGAAGCTCTCGACAGGGTAAAAAGAACAGCTAGAACTGCTTTCGGGTGACTGCGATCCCCTTAATATTTTTCCGGAACGAACTTATACCCCTTAACGGATTTTTGATCGTCGTAACTGTGTTTTTCGGAACGCTTGGGCAACTTGATTTTCTCCCGGGGTACTTTTTTATACGGAATCATACTCAGTAAGTGAGAGATGCAATTCAGGCGGGCCTTGCGCTTATCGTCTGAGCGGACCAGATGCCATGGAGCATGTTTGGAGTCAGTAGCCTCCAGCATCTTGTCGCGGGCGTGCGAGTATTCATACCAGAGGCGGAACGATTCCAGATCCATTGGACTAAGTTTCCAATGGCGAAGAGGATCCTTAATGCGGGCCTCGAAACGGCGCTGCTGTTCCTTCTTGCCAACTTCGAGCCAGTACTTGATCAGAATAATCCCCGCATCCAGGATGTATTTCTCGACCGTAGGACAGAGCTTGAGGAACTGGCGGTGCTGCTCATCCGTACAGAATCCCATGACATGTTCGACACCAGCCCGGTTGTACCAACTGCGGTCGAAGATCACCATCTCGCCCGCTGCAGGAAAATGCTGCATGTAGCGCTGGAAGTACATTTGACTTTTTTCGCGATCCGACGGGGCTGGTAACGCAACCAGGCGGAACACGCGTGGACTGACCCTCTCTGTGATCGCGCGAATTGTGCCGCCCTTGCCGGCAGCGTCGCGTCCTTCAAAGACAACAATGACGCGGAGTCCTTTGTATTTCACCCAGTCCTGCAATTTACTGAGCTCGGCCTGCAGCCGCCGCAGTTCTTTTTCGTATTCCTTGCGTTTGAGGGATTTAGCTTCGTGCGAACCATTTTCTTTGCCCATTGGGAGTGACTCCTCCATCGCGACTAATTACTTCGTCTCAACTAGAACTGTCTGGACTTTTATGGAGTCGAAGGCTGCGCAGGCGAAGACGTCCCACTGCTGCTAATCCACTGCGAATCGTTGAGATTCCAGCCGCCGCCCAGCGCTCGATATAGATTGACGAGGGCCACTTTGCGGCCGAGGTCATAGATAATTACGGACCGTTCCGCTGGATACATTTGGATCTCAGCATCGATGATCTCGAGATAGCTTGCGAGTCCACTGTCATACCGAATAGTCGACAGCCGGACAGACTCCCGGTAGGCTTCCACAGAGTTCAGCTGCTCTTGGTATGACTTGGCAAGCTCTTGATGGGCTGAAAGCGACGTTGAAACTTCACCAAATGCCTGGGTAACCGCATACTCAAAAGAAATCTTTGCCTGGTCGCGTTGCGCCAGAGCTGCACGATATTCGTTTTTCAGGCGACCCGCCGTAAAAAGGGGACCGGCCAAATTGCCGGCGAGACTCCACGCTTTGCCTGTGCCAGTGAGCTCCGAAAGTTGAGGACTTACTCCACCAAATAAGCCCGTCAGCGAAATGGTCGGGAAAAAATTGGCTTTTGCGACGCCGACGTTGGCATTTGCAGCAATCAAAGTTTCCTCAGCTTCGCGGAGATCAGGCCGGCGCTCCAACAACTGCGACGGCAAGCCTGTAGGCACTTCGGGTGGGTCAAACTGCTCTATCAAAGTGCTGCCGCGATTAATCGGGCCGGGGCTGCGCCCCAGGAGCAAATTCAGCGCTACTTCCTGGGCAACCATCTGTCGCCGCAGGTCTGGGATTACAGCGGCGACGTTCGACAGAGCTGCCTGTGCCCGGGAAACCTCAAGTCCGGAAGCAGCACCACCCGCAAACTTGTTCTGAAAAAGGTCAAGGGTATCCTGGAAACTCTTGACCGTTTGGATTGCGATTTCCAGATCGGCATCGAGTGCCCGCAACTGAAAGTAACCCTGAGCAATTTCTGAGAGAACCAGAAGGCGAACGTCGCGTCTGGCTTCCTCGCTGGCAAAATACACGGCGCGCTGCGCTTCATTCAGTTTGCGAATTCGGCCAAACAGATCAACTTCCCAGATGGTGTTGAAGTTATAAGAGTAATAGGTGTGGTTAGGTATGAGGAGAGCCTGCTGTCCGGCAATGCTCGCGCCGTACCCCACTTGAGGGTAATATTGCGAACGCGCGACACCGGCGAGGGCACGTTCCTGCTCTACGCGGGCCATGGCTGTTTGCAAATCGTAGTTGTTTTTCAGTCCCTCACGAATGAGGCTTTGGAGGACCGGGTCCTTGAACAAGTCCCACCACGCCAGATCTGCTTCAGAACTCGCGCTGATTTGCCGCTCGGCATAAAAATTGGTTGGAGGCTGGACTGCCGGACGATTGTATTTTGGGCCCAGGTTGCAGCCCGTCAAAAAAAGTGACAGAAGAGCGACTGTGCCAGCCTTTCGCATCAGTCGTGCCCTCCTTCGAGCGCGACGGGTTGGTTTACGGCCACTTGAGGCTTCTTTTTGGCGATGCGCTCGACCACCACAAACAAGACGGGCACGAAGAAGACTCCCAGTACGGTGGCCGCACCCATGCCAGTGATTACAGAACTTCCGAGCACCTTCCGACCAATCGCACCCGCGCCTTTGGCTGTCCAGAGAGGCACACATCCCAGAATGAATGCGAACGAGGTCATCAAGATGGGCCGTAAACGCAAACGGGCGCCTTCGAGAGCCGCATCCACCAACTCTTTTCCTTTTGCGTGTTCCAGTATTGCGAACTCAACAATCAGGATGGCGTTTTTGGCGGTAAGCCCAATCAACATGACAAGGCCGATTTGCGCAAAGACGTTGTTATCGAATTTACGCAGAAGAAGTCCCCCGTAAGCCCCGAGAACCGCCACGGGAACCGACAAGAGCACGCTGAATGGCAGAGACCAACTCTCATACATCGCCGCCAGAATCAGAAACACAAACATGATGGACATTCCAAAGACCATTGCTTGCCCGCCTTCGGCCTTTTTCTCCTGAAAGGACATGTCACTCCAGGCGTATCCGAAGCCGGCAGGCAAAACTTCGTTGGAAACTTGTTCCATGGCTGCCATGGCCTGCCCGGAACTGAATCCTGGAGCTGGTGTACCGTTGATTTGGATACTTCGGAAAAGGTTGAAGCGGTTGGTGTACTCCGGCCCCGATACCCTCTTGATTGTGACTAGTGAGGCCAACGGGGTCATGTCACCTTTTGCAGTTCGCACGTAGAAGCTGTTGACCTTGTCGGCGCTCGTGCGGAACTCTGGCTCTGCCTGCAGATAAACTTTCCACTGGCGTCCGAAGCGATTGAATTGGTTGACGTAAGCGCCGCCCAAGAAAGCCTGCAGTGTCTGGTAGACTTCCCCGAATTGCAGCCCCTGCTTCAGGACTCGATCCTGGTCGATGTCCACGAAGAGTTGCGGCACAGTCGGGCGAAACGTGCTGACCAGCGAGGCAATTTCAGGACGTTTCCGCGCTGCTTGAGTCAACTTGTCAAGAGTGTCCGAAAGTTGTGTAACGCTGCCGCCGCTGCGATCCTGCAACATGAACGTGAATCCCCCAGCTGTACCCAGGCCGGGAATGGCGGGTGGGCCAAACGCGAAAGCAACGGCCTCAGGAATCTCCGCCCGCAATTTTTTGTTGAGGCTTTGCATAAGCCCATTGGCGGAAAGTTCATCAGTTTTGCGCTCCTCCCACGGTTCAAGCTGAAGGAAGTAGAATCCGGTGTAGCTGGCAGAAGTGTTGGACAAGAGACTGAAACCCGTAATCCCACTGAAACTCTGAACACCGTGCGTGTGCGCGAGCATCTCATCTAGCTTGCGCATGACTGCGTCGGTGCGCTGCAGGGAGGCCGCGTCGGGTAGTTGTATCTGCAGGAAAGCATAACCCTGGTCTTCTTCTGGGATAAAACTGGTGGGTAGACGCCGGCCCATTGCCCCAGCAATCACGGAGATGCCAACGAGCAATATAAGTGCAAGCACCCATCGACGAATGAGGACATGGCTCCAGCTCACGTACCCGCCGGTCATCTTTTCGAAGAAGCGATTAAACGCGGCGAAGAACCTCGCCAGTAGGCCTTTCGATTTCTTGCGCGGACGAAGCAAGAGAGCAGAAAGTGCAGGCGAGAGCGTTAAAGCGTTGAACGCAGAAATGATCACCGAAATGGCAATGGTAATTGCGAACTGTTGGTTCAGAAGCCCTTTAATGCCGCCCAATGCCGCCATGGGCACAAATACCGCAGAAAGCACTAGGGCGATGCCAATTACTGGACCGGACACTTCTTCCATCGCCTTTAGCGTTGCATCCTTGGGCGACAATCCGTGTTCAATGTGATGCTCAACAGCTTCCACGACCACGATGGCGTCGTCCACGACGAGGCCGATAGCGAGAATGAGTCCAAACAGCGATAGGGTGTTGATGGAAAAGCCTAAGATTGGAAAGATCGCAAACGTGCCAATAAGTGAGACTGGAACAGCAAGTAAAGGGATAAGGGTTGCACGCCAATTCTGAAGGAACAGGAAGACAACTATAATGACCAGGACAAGCGCTTCCCCCAGGGTCTTTACGATTTCCTTCATCCCTTCCGTAATGGGAAGGGTTGTGTCCATGGCAACTTTGTACTCGAGGTCGTTGGGAAACCGCGACTTCAGTTCCTCCATTTGTTCCTTCACTTGTTTCGCCACCGTTAGTGCATTGGAACCGGGAGCTTGATAGACAGCTATGATGACCGCCGGCTTTCCGTTGTATCGCCCAATTTGTTGATAGACGAGGGATCCCAGTTCGATCCGCGAGACATCCTTTAGCCTTACTGTCGAGCCATCGGGATTTTGACGAACGATGATCTTGCCGAAATCCTCTGGATTGACGAGCCTGCCCGGCGCGCGAACGGCGTAAGTGAATTGTTGGCCCTTAGGGGCTGGTTCGCCACCGATCTGGCCCGCAGGATTTACGGCGCTTTGTTGCGAAACGGCATTCATCAGATCGGTGACGGTTAATCCGAGTTTGGTCAGCTGATCCGGTTTTACCCAGATGCGCATCGCATAATCAGCGGCGCCAAAGTTTGTGACTTGTCCGACTCCCTTAACGCGGAGTAGAGCGTCGTTTATGTTGATCGTGGCGTAGTTCCCTAAGAATTGGCCGTTGTATTCTCCATTGGGCGAAAAGACGGAGAGCACCAAGAGGGGTAGACCCATCAGCTTCTTCACGGTCACGCCGTATTGATTGACCGAGGTCGGGAGATTGGGGCTGGCTTGGGAGACGCGGTTCTGCGTGTTCACCTGATCGATGTCCACGTTCGTACCGACGTCATACGTCACCTTGAGCGTCATGGTGCCGTCATTGGCGTTCGTGGACATCATGTAGAGCATGTTGTCCACACCGTTCATTTGCTGCTCAAGGGGAGTAGCGACGGATTGTTCAATCGTCAGCGCGTCCGCCCCGGTATAGGTTGCCGATACGTTTATTTGCGGAGGGACAATGTCAGGAAGCTGGGCGACAGGCAGTTTGGTCATCGCTACCAGGCCAGCGATCACCGTGATAATCGAAATGACGATCGCAACTATGGGCCGACTGATGAAGAATTTCGACATGGCTAATTCCCACCAATAGGCGTGCTTGCCTGAGTGTCTTTGAAGGGTGTTGGTGCGACGGTCATACCACTCTTGATTCGCTGCAAACCATCGACGACGACGCTATCGCCCGCCTGCAGGCCAGATTCGACTAACCATACGTCGGCGAGCTGCGGTCCAAGCTTCACGGTCTTGATGGTGACTTTGTTGTCGGCGCCGACCACTCCGACTTGGTAAATCCCCTGCAATTCAAGAACGGCCTGCTGGGGGACAACGAGAGCTCCTTTGCGAACCTCGGTAATGGCTCGGATGCGAGCGTATTGTCCCGGGCGCAGCACATTGCCTGGATTTGGAAACTCTGCTCTAACCAGGATAGTGCCTGTCCGTGTGTCTACCTCACGGTTCACCAGAAGTGCGCGGCCACGCTGAGGAAATGTTGTGCCGTCTCCTAAAATCAACTGCAGTGACCGCCCTGCCGTCTGTCCTAATTTTTCGCGGACAAACCGCATGTAATCCTGCTCGGCGATGCTGAAGTCAACATAGATGGGATTCACGCTCGACACCGTGGTCATGAGGGTAGTGGGGGTCATAAGATCTCCAATTCCCACGTTGGAGACACCCGCTACTCCGGAGATTGGTGAAGTCACGGTTGCCCATCCCAGAATTAACTTTGCGTTGTCGACGGCAGCCTGATCCCCTTCCACTTCTGCCTTCGCTGCTCGTTCCATACTTAGGGCTTTGTCGAGTTCGGCTTGGCTGACAGCTTTTTGCGCCACCAAGGGCGTGTACCTCTTTACGTCGATTTGCGCCTGCCCAAGAGAAGCCCGAGCACGCTCAAGTCTTCCCTGAGCTTGCTCCAATGCAGCTTGTGATTGTCGTGGGTCGAGCTTAAACATCGGCTGGCCCTTGTTGACAAAGGAACCTTCCGTGTAGTCTTGGCTCAGTAAGAAGCCGTCCACCTTGGGGCGGATATTCGCGTCGATGTTCCCGAGCATGTTTCCAACCCACTCCTGCTTAATGTCCACATCCTTTTGTACGACGGGCGTGACGGTAACACCCGGTGGCGGGGGGGCGGGTTTTTCCTCCTGGGAGGAACATCCAGCAAGAGTGGCTAGAAGCAGCAGTGAAGCGCAGAGGAGTTGTGACGGGTTAAGCGAGTAGATGCGCATTCTTCGCTCACTTGATGGCGCAAGAGTCGATGTCGACGATATTCCGTGATCTCGCCGCAGGGGGAAACGGCCTTTAGATTCCGTGCTCATTCGCTTCGCCTCCGGACTGCGGCTGCCATCGTGGAGCAATTTCGTAGACGCGGCCCTTTGCTGATTGCTCCTCGGTTCAAGAGGCGGTGGCTATCGCAAGAGCCACTGCATCCTAATGCGCGGAGGCTATCGCTGGCAGTCACTGACAGCTACTGGTAGAAATGACAGGTGGTGACACCAAATAGACGTTCGAGTGTTGGCGAAAAGTGATCTCATCCAACAATCGCTGCCGTTCCCTGCTCTTTCGACCTCGGCCAGCTCTACCTGCAACAGATCTCGCGAAACCTAACATTGAATCGAAAGGTCCCACACCTAGGAGAATCCCTAGGCCACCCGGGTCGAAGCATCCGCACATGGACGGGCCGCTGCCAAATTCGGCAGATGAGCTATATTCGTCCAATACGGAAAGCCGATCTTTTTGAGGCCCGCCAGAAGCGGCAGGCGATGTGACCAGCCGAAACTGAGCGATTAGTCTTTATCTGTGGAAGTCGTCGCAGTAAACGCATCCGGAGGCCAATTCGCATCCGTTGGCTGCCAAGTTTTGTCTGGATTATAAAGCTGCATCTCCGTGAAAATCTTGAGCGTGTCTGGACCCAAATCCTTCTGATAAACAATTCCTTCATAGCTGACAACGAAAGTTTTGACACCCGTAACACGATATTCTGCCGGGGCAGCAGCAAGAGCGAAGCCTCCAATCATTGCGCCCCCCACAACAAAATTCATCTCGCCAAGCGGCTGCGCGGCACCCTGCCCTTTCAGAATCTTGAAGAAATATCCGTGATAGGGCTTGGCCTTATCGGTGTAGCCCTGCGCCAAGGCATCAGCGATCCCCTCGGCGATAGGTCCCCCCAGGGTTCCATCCGGGTTCTTCCACACCAGACCGTCGTGCTTGCCAGGAGTGCTGATGACTCGCTGTGCATACTGATTTGTTTGAGAGCCGTCATGTTTTACCAACGCATATGCGTTCTGGGCATCTACATACCCCCGGCAGATCTCAATGGCGTCCAGTTCATTGCTTCCAATGCGACGGTACAGAATCTCCTGGCGGCCCGCTTTGGTATCAAAGGACCACCTTGCGTTTCGCTTGACGAGGGGTATCGGCATCGGCCAGTCCGAACTTCCGATCACAAGGTAGGCGCGGTTCGCATTTTTGGGGTCTGCCGCAATCGAAATTTTGTCCTGAGCTTTCGCAGCAAAGGCAGTAGCGTATTCTTTATCTCGGACTGTGTCATCCGTAGCGACCAAGTCTTCGCTACCTGGACCAAGAATCTGCGTCAGAGCAGTCACATCAAAACTCCCCGCAGCCTGAATGAGCGCCTGGGCGGCCTCCTTCGAGGTAGCGAAGGTTTTCTGACTTTGTGTCGAAGTTTGGGCAGGTTGCTGCTGTGATCGCAAAGGTAAGCAGCAGAGAAGCGCCAGCACGCAGGGGACGGCAATGATCGACAGTCTCCCGAATGCATTCCGTACAGATGAATTCATCATTTCTCGATTTCATTTGAAGTTCCTTCTTCATGAATTGTCTACCTCCGCCGCCCGCCGCCACTGCGAGACCCGCCCCCGCCGCCACGGGATCCACCCATACTCGAACTGCCGCGCGAACTGCTAGCCTTCGCTGAACTGCCGGTACTTCCCCTCGAGGCGCCACCAAACGCATCGCTCTTGGAGCTTCTTGAGCCCGGTGATGTACTTCGGTCGCCGACGCGATCACCTCCGCCACCGGCTCCGCGATTGCCGGCTCCAGATTGCTGCCTGCCTCCGCCTCCGCGGTCCATGTTGCCTGCCTGCTGGCCACCGCCGCGCTGACCTTGGTTCTGCCGCGCATTAGACTGGCGGTTGGACATCGAATCTCCACGACTTGTGCCGCCAAACTTGTTTGCCGTTGCCTTATTCCCGTAGGGAGTTCCGCCGCGATGCTGCGGATTGTGTTGCCAGTTATTGCCCCCACCGCCGGGGCGATTGCCCCCGTTTATGTTATTGCGATTGCCTCCGTTGATGTTGTTGCGGTTGCCCCCGTTTATGTTGCTGTTGCGGTTGAAATTGTTATTGTTGTTGATCGTAACGTTGTTGTTGCCGCCCCAACCGCAGCCCCAGCCCCAACCTCCGTTCATGGCTGCTCCGACCATCATTCCGACGCCAAAGGAAATCGCCATTCCCGCTGCATAATATCCAGGAGGCGGGTAGTAGATTGGAGGATAGGGATACGCAGGAGCGCCATAAACGACCACCGGGTCATAGCTGGGGACGTAGACAACCTGCGGATTGGACTGCTCAATCACAATGACACTCTTGCTTTCCACAACCTTTGTTTCTACCTTCATCTGTTCGTTGCTTTTCAGGTTTCCCTTGCCCTCGGCTTTGGCGCGCATGCGCTGCACGGCTTCCATGACTTCTGATTGCTGCGCCAAGAAAGCGTTACCCAAATCGGTCGCCCACTGGATGTCGTCTGTCAGCCGCTTGAGGGCGTCTGGAACCACCGCCATAGCCTGGACGCTCGGGTCCCAGGGTTCCTTTTCCACGGCATCGACAAGCGCCTTGTCCTTCAGAGTCTTGTTTTTCGCCAGCCATTGCTGGAGTTGAACGAGTTCCAATGGGTAGGTCGAAGCAGCGAGCATTTGAGCGAGAAGCGGGTCCGGGTACAGCGCGATTGGGGCAACCAGTGAGTCAAGCTGATCTGCGGATAGAGGAGCGGCCTCTTGCTGGCTCGCGTCGGCTGCCGGCTCTTGAGACTGGGCTACCGGAGTTACATCTCCCGGCAAGAGCAGCGCAGAGCACAGCAGCGCAACAAAGCTTTGCGTGAGTTTCGAGAGAACTTTAGATCTAAGAATTTTCTTTAGCATGACTGAACATTCCTTCATGAATTCTACCTCTACGTTTTGCCGGGCTATCCTCGGGGTACTCACTTCGTACCGTAGAACTCGGTGCTCACACTTCTAAGACTCTGCTCTGCCGCACAGCGGTGAGGAGGCGCCCGTAACGATCTGGCTCTCTTTCGGCGCCTCGAATTTTCGTACCTCGGCCCCCGCATAGACATTTAGGTTTTTTCTATCGCGCCGGCAACTAGGGGAATCCCTAGTTAGAGAATCCGTGCGTTGCGCATTCGCCGAACTGTTCCACCGACCGCACATGAACTTCCCCTTTGCCTGATGGCAGCAGTGGCGGCCCTTTGCCTTTCTGGCAATGCCCGAATAAATTCCCGATAATCAGGAGATAGTTAGCGGAGAAACATAAGTCACGTCTTCAATGACGGCATGAATCGCGGGGATCAGGTGAGACTTCATTCGGGACTTCCAGACATAGCCCTTAGCGCCCGCTGCCTGACAAGCCTTAACGTACTCCTCGCCGTTGTTGATGGTCAGAAATACAATCTTAGCGGTAGATCCCGACGCTTTTAGTTTGCGTGCAGCGACAATACCGTTCATCCCCGGCATAGTGATATCAGCCACAACGACGTCCGGCTTGAGGCGCTGGACCTCTGCTACAAGCGATTCCCCATCGCTTGCTGTGCCCACAAGTTCAAAGTGCGGACTCAGGAGATCGATCTCGGCTGCCAGGAATTCGTTATTGTCATCGGCCAAGAGTATGCGCGGACGAATCAAACTTTGCCTCCGTCCCAAACAAACATGCACTCGCTTTCGTCGCACTAGCGGCCAAAGGTGCAGTATCAAAACGTGGGTCGGATGTTAAGGGGGTTTAAAAGTGCGTGGCTACTGGGGAAATCCCTAGGTCATTGAGCTGCAAGTGCGGAGAGCTTCATCCTCTTTGGTGTGCTGCTCCTACGTGTGTGGTCGGTTCAGGGTCAACAGAGACAAGCCCATGCTTCAACGCGAACAAAATCAACCCTGCATTACTCTTGAGGTTGAAAGCTTCCATGATGTGATGTTTGTGGAATTCCACGGTCTTTTCACTCAAGTTGAGCATCCACGCAATTTCTTTCATGGGCCGGCCTTCAGCAAACAACTGAACGATTTCCCGCTGCCGTGTGGTCAATTCCTTGCCAAACTGCCGCGCCCGAACTCTTGTGGCGACCCAATCATCCGCCTTCAGCTGAGGAGTCAAATAGGATTTTCCTTGCAATACAAGATCAATCGCTCTAAGCAGTTCCGTCCCAGTTGAGCTCTTGAGAACGAATGCGATTGGCCCCAGTTCGAGAGCCGCAGCAGCCAGATTAGGATCAACTTGCATGGTCAGAAAGACGAACTTGATGTTGGGAGTCAGTTCTTTAATTTTGCGGGCGGCGTCCAATCCATTCAGTATGGGCATCGCCACATCAGCAACAACGACTTCGGGCCTAAGCCTGAGAGCCTCCTCGATCAAAGCACGGCCGTCGGGCACCATGCCAACAACCTGGTACGCGCGCTCCAGATAGGTCTTTAATGCTTCAGCGAAAATCGCGTGGTCGTCGGCGATTAGTAACCGCTGGCGGGATCTGTCCCTGGACGCAGTTTCCATAGATTAGCACCCTTTCTGGGCCCTCGAGGCCTGCCCGCCCAAACACAACGAGCAATTTCGGGCAAATTTGACTCTTCAGAAAGCGCTATTCAAACAAAGCGCGGGTCCAAACACTGTAGACTCAGTCACATCCGTATGTAATCGTCACATGGCTTGGCGTTGACCTTCGAAGTTGCCCCGTCCCTATGAGCGCACTTTGCTCATTCCTCGGACAAAGGTCTATTGGCAAAAATGACAGTCAACCAAGCCAAATCGGTGAAGTTATGGTGACGATTTAAGGGGAGTGAGGTGTTTCGCTACTTGATACGGGATGCCTTCCAATCGAACAGTTTTGGCACGACGTAATGGGGCAAATTGCCAGTCGTCTTTGTGTCAGAAGGTCTTCGCAGTGGCGTGAAACTGCGTGCGCATGAACCTGCCGAGACGCCTGCTGGGTGAACGAAATTTAAGGCGAATGACCCATCGCAACTCTAGCTCTTCTCAAATTTTGCTCGAGGTTCAAGCGGCACCCAAGTCTTAACCGTTGTCCCCTTTCCAATTTCCGAATAAATCTCGAATTTCCCGCCCAGCAGGTGTGCGCGCTCTTTCATGCTTCGGAAGCCGAGCCCCCCGTTTTGGCGGAGCTTTCTTACGTCAAATCCGCAACCTTCGTCTCGCACTGTGACTTCCAATCTGTCCCCTGTCATTCTCAAGTCAACCTGCGCCTTTTCAGCACCACTATGCTTCTTCAAATTCCAAAGCCCTTCTTGAGTGATACGAAAGAGGCAAAGGGCTATATCGGGACGGACCGATTGGGGGATCTCGTTCGATGTAAAGTCCACTTTGATTGCTTGTAGGGCAGTAAATTCTCTGCACATGGCAGCGACGGCAGGAACGAGTCCGAGGCTCTCAAGTGTGGACGAATGCAGCTGGTGAGATAAGCTGTGGATATCAGCACCAATCTCGCCGGTGGATTTTACAAGCTCGCGCAATTGCCTATGAACATCCAGGAAGGAAGCGGGCGTCGCTTCGTCCACGTTTTCCAAACGCAACGCAAGTACTGCCAGTCTCTGGCTAAAGTCATCGTGAAGCTCAGCGGCTATCCGCTGGCGCTCCTGCTCCTCTGCATTGATCAGCATGCCGCTGAGCTGTCCTTCTCTCTCTCTGGCCAATTTCAACAGTTTTCCGGCGTACAAAAGGTAGGCGGCCAAAGCGAAAAGAATTGGGATGATCAGAAGTACAGTGGTCCAAATCCACTTGGTACGCTCCCAAAGACTTAGCGGGCGAAAAAATATGATACTTCCAGCGGGAAGTCTGCTCTCTGGGATGTGCCAACGTTGCAGTTCATTCCAGTCGAACATAAACATACTTGGAAGAGTCTCGATAGGCAGATCTCCAACTTTTTTCCCTTCGAGAATTTGTGAAACAATCCGGGCCGTGACCTTTCCCTGTTCCTGAAAATTCATCAGGTCTCCGCCAACGATACCATGTCCCAAATAGGTATCCGACATCCCAAATATCGGAGCGCTGGTAACGGCCGCGATCATGGGAAGTGCTTTCGTCGCATTGAGGAATTTGTTCCCGACGGAATCTTGAAAAAAGGACGTATAAAACACGATGGAGTTCTCAGGCAGATTCTTCAGCTGTTCGAGCAATTTCTCCATCTCCATATCAGTCAGATAGGAGAATTCCACTTTTGATTGGGAGGACTTGAAGAATTCTTTTGTAAACGCTACCACCACCCGGTCGTACACTGAACTTCCTCCAACCACAAAGACATGGCGCGTATTTGGAAAAAGACGCAAGGCTGCCTCAAATGTCTTCCCTGGCTCTCGTTTCTGCCATGTTCCCGTGAAACGGGAATCCAAATGCGGATCGCCCGCCTGGTCCGCGGAACTCCCACAAATGACAATAGGAACTCCCAAAAACAAGGTATCTGCATAACTTGAGAGGAATCTAATGGTATCCGGTCCTATGGCTACGATCGCGTCCAATTTCTGATGGCCATATTGTGTGATAAGTGAGTCCCTCTGTTCGGAGAGCGACGGTCTGTCTGGAAAAGAGAGTAAGTCGAGGTTTTCTGAGAAGAATTCAACCTGGCGCCCCGGCATGTCTCGCACGCCGGTGATAATTTCTTGGGTCATTGTCATGGTCAAAGCATGCGTGAGGCCCACCTCATTGATAATCAGGACCGTTTTCCTCACTGGGAGCTGAGCTGAAGCGATGGAACAAATCACCAGGGGGAACGTGACCAGAACCGACAGCAGCGAAACCCATCTTCGCATGAACCCATTTCGCAAACGAGGCCTTGCTCGACCTGTGAGCCAACTATGTTCTAGATTCATCTGCCTGTAACCGCGCCTCTCGAGCAATTGAACCTAAGAATCGTCGTACCAAAAGGAAAGTGGATCAATACCTGCGAACCCTTACAAGGATCGCATGCGCTCGAAAAAGATGCTAAGAGCTATTACAGATTGGCATTTTGGTTTGCCTGGTCGAATATTTGACTGTGTTTCGTGAGAACGCCTACAGCGGGAACTGTATTGTAGCTCCGCTTACAGAATTTGACAATGCCATCGCTCGTAGGTGAATTCCCTCTTCGGTTGTTCGGTTTCCGCTCGGGGCGTTTAGCTGATTCATTCCGAATGCACTTAGATCTAGTTAGTCACCTGAACCAAGTTAAGTCGGGGATCGCTCATCCCGAGGCGCACAGTTGAACCTACTACGGAGAATCAGCGGTATCGAGGGCATATGATTGATACGAAAGATTGAAGAAATCAATCTGCACTGTCGCTCCCGACCGACCCTTTCGCCTTTTCGACTTCGACGAGAGGGAAGACGGGAGAACCACTAGGTAAACTCCTAGGTGCTGAAAGGGATTTTGGTTTGCTAGCGTTCGAGTTTGGGCATCGCCCGCAAGGAGCAGGATGTCGTGCCGGGGTCGTCAGCATTTAAATCAGGCTCGAAGTTGCTGAACAGCGCTGATCGTCGAAGCTCATAAGATCTTCAAAGGGAAAGACTTGCCAACAGACCGTCAAACCCACGGCTACCTACCGATTGCAGATTGGTTGTTCAATTACAAGAAGAAATGGTTGCGGCCGGATCTAATCGCCGGCCTAACCACGGCCGCCGTGGTCATTCCTAAGGCCATGGCATATGCAACGATTGCAGGGCTTCCGGTGCAGGTCGGGCTGTACACGGCCTTAGTCCCCCTGGCTATTTATGCCGTCATGGGGACTTCTCGTCCCCTGAGTGTAAGCACCACCACTACTATCGCAGTTCTAACCGCAACGGAACTCGGCCAAGTCGTACCTGGTGGAGATCCAACATCCCTCCTCAAAGCTTCAGCAATGCTGACACTTTTGGTTGGCGGCATCCTTGTTCTTGCATCATTGCTGCGACTGGGCTTTATCGCTAATTTCATTTCCGAACCGGTATTGGTGGGCTTTAAGGCGGGTATCGGTCTTGTTATCGTGCTCGATCAAATTCCAAAGATTCTCGGCATTCATATTCCCAGGGCCTCTTTTTTTCACAACGTGATGGCTATCGTACGTGGAATTCCAGAAGCGAAGCTGACTACTTTAGCCGTCGGGCTAACGATGATTGTCTTGTTGGTGGGGATCGAACGATTTCTTCCACGAACGCCGGCTCCGTTGATCGCCGTGGCTGTAGGGATCTTGGGTGCCCGCTTCCTGGGGTTGCACGAACACGGAGTGGAGTTAATCGGACGGATTCCTCAAGGCTTACCCTCAATCACGCTTCCCGATTTCTCCCTCGTGCAAGAGCTCTGGCCTGGGGCCTTGGGAATAGCGCTCATGAGCTTTACCGAGACTATTGCTGCTGGCCGAGCGTTCGCCAAGAGTGAGGAGCCGCCTCTCCGACCAAATCGTGAGTTGCTGGCGACGGGGATCGCAAATGCTGGAGGCGCATTTGTAGGAGCAATGCCCGCCGGTGGAGGTACGTCTCAGACCGCCGTGAACCGGCGGGCGGGGGCGCGCACTCAACTCTCAGAGTTGGTTACAGCCATGGTTGCGCTGGCGACCATCTTGCTGCTCGCACCGCTCCTGGCGCTCATGCCCCAAGCAACGCTCGCCGCAGTGGTTATCGTCTACTCGATCGGATTGATTCAACCAAAAGAGTTTCGGGCGATCCTAAATATCCGGCGAACTGAGTTTACTTGGGCCTTGACCGCCTTAACTGGGGTGGTTTTGTTGGGAACTTTGAAGGGGATAATTGTCGCCATCGTGGTGTCACTCGTGGCGCTTGCATCTCAAGTAGCCAATCCACCGGTCTACGTTCTAGGGCGCAAGCCGGGGACCAATGTGTTCCGGCCACGTTCTCAGGAGCACCCGGAGGACGAAGCCTTTCCTGGACTATTGTTGCTGCGACTTGAGGGGCGGATTTTTTTTGCCAATGCTGAGGTCATAGGAGAGAAGATCAGATTGCTGGCGAACCAAGCGAAGCCCAAAGTACTTGTACTCGACCTGAGTGCTGTGTTCGATCTCGAATATTCGGCTTTGAAAGCGCTGACCGAATGGGAAAAACGACAGTGTGATCTTGGGGTTTCCACATGGCTGGTGGGACTCAACCCTGGAGTACTTCAAATGGTCCAGAGATCGCCTCTAAGCAAGGCACTTGGACGCGAGAAGATGCAATTCAGTCTCGAGTTGGCGGTTGCGAGATACGCTGAGCTGTCCGCAGGTACGGGCGTCACTTATGGGCTGCCACAAATTGCTGGTTAGTCCGTTTCGGAACCCGACGGGTTGAATTAGTCCAGCACTCCCTTAGAGTGATTTTTCTCACTCCCGCAGGACTAATTCAAGCCTGTCACGCCACTCAAACCCCAGATCTCTAGCTCTAGCGGGTCGGAAGTTGACGGCTATCAGCTCTGTTCTCAATTGCTATGCGTTGCGAGTTTGCTGTTAAGCACTGCAACCAGCGCCTTGCCTTCTGTCGTTGGTTGGACACTGTTTTCGCGCACGATATTGGTTGAGGTGAGCGTCTTGCCGTACAGGCGAGAGTTCGCGTCATTGTCTGGTTCCACCGTTGCCCCTCCCAGGGATACCCCGGCGAAAAGTCCCTCGGACTTACCGTAGGTTAGAATGTCGGCGTCAGATGCACTGGCCGCGGTGGCGCCGGGGCCAGCGGCTGCCGTCGCATCCGTGCCCATCTTGGTCTTTCCGTTCAGAATTTGATTTACGACTTTAGGAGTCATGAGCAGCAAAACGAAATCAGAGGAAGAGCCGCCTACCTGTATTCCAGCGCTCATACCGCCGACGGAATACATTGCAGGTGTGGACCACTTGCCCTCGAAGTTTTGGCCACCACGGCAGAGCAAAGGACCGCGGCCACCGCTGCCCCCGATACCGATACCGAACTTCTTTACGTTAGGTAGAATGAGCACGCAATCAGCCTTGGCCAATGTGGCCGGCGAGATGTTTTTGCCGTTGAGGAAACCCTGCAACACTAAGTTGGCTTGCCGAATTGTGTCTTCGTCTTTCGCCTTGTCAGCAGCAAACGCGGGGAGAATCATAAGCAACACTATGGAAGTGAGGAACCAAGGCAAAACCTTCCAGGTAATCCGCTTTCTTGTTTTTTCAAACGCAGTTCGTAGCATGAGCCTTTCCTTTCCTTTTTGTAGTGAGGCCTACCGACCGCCCGGCGACCACGGCCGTCTTACCTAGTCTTTTGCTGCAGCACACGGGGCGGTTAATCGTAATAATTTCTCAGCAAATCCTTTCTGAGGCATAAACGGCGCGAGAACGTAGGGATGCGGTGTGGTTTAACTCGCAGTCACCGGACCGGGAGCTGTGGCACCTTTGTTTGAAGGCGACGCCCACCCAGCCTGTATAACCTCCTGGAGACTAAGCTTGACTAGTAGTGCTCACAACTAGGGAAATCCCTAAGGGTCCCCGACCCGGTGGTGGGCAACAAGATTGGAGTTTGGTACGGCGAACTTGCGGGTTCCAGACGCAATCGACTCAGATCGCGTTTGGCGCCAGCTCGGTGCCTTCGTCCAACCACGCCAGGAACAATTTGTACCCAACCGACAACACAATGGGGCCAACGAAGAGGCCCATAATACCTATCGCCAAAAAGCCGCCGATCGCGCCCAAGAAGACAACCACGATGGGAACAGGGACGCCCCGCCCGAGCAGCAACGGCTTCAAAACGTTGTCCATAAGCGCGACGACAACGCACCAAATCAAAAAGGCCACGGCCTTAGCAGTGCTCGCGGTCGCAAAAACGTAGATCACAGCCGGGATTAGCGCCACAGTCCCTACTTGAAGCACGGCGGCAATGAGGAATCCTAAGGCCCATAGGCCCGCCCCAGGGAGCCCAACCACCAGAAAACCGATACCGGCGAGTAGCGATTGGATTAAAGCTACCCCAAGGATGCCGGTGGTAACGCTGCGAACAGTCGCCCGGGCGAGTGCCTCATACTCTGCGCCCTTATCGCCGAATAGATGGATTGCAAACTTTCTCGAAACCTGAGCACCGTGGCTTGTGTTGGCGAGAAGGAATCCCGCAAGCAGAATCGAGACCAAAAACTCCAGCACGCCCACGCCAACTCCAGCAGCCGCCGAGAGTAGTCCGTTGGCAGTCTCTTTAAGCTGCGGAGCCATGCTTCGAAGTGCGGCAGGAATATTGTTGGAAGCTAGGGTCCAGAGGTCGTTCAACGGTTTACCGACGATAGGCCAGGTGGCGATAGTTGGTGGGGGCGGCGGAATCGTCAGGGTTTCATTGTGAAGTCCGTCCGCGAGAGTTTGGAACCCATCGACCAGTGTCTGAGCGAGCAACGCAATCGGCACGATCAAGACGGCGAGGAGCAGGATGGTAAACAAGATGGACGCATATCCCCCTCGGCCGCCCAGCAGCTTTTGCAGCCAGCAGTACCCTGGATAACCGGCAATGGCGATGATTACTCCCCACGCGACCACACCGATGAAGGGTTTCAGAATAGTAAGGCAAGCGGCAACAAGCAGGAAGATAAGTCCGAGGTGAATGAAGACTTCGACGGCCCGGTTCAGATGCGATTTATCGAGCGTCAGTTGGTTAGGTGTCACAATGCGTCCTCCCATAAATATGCGATGCGCTTTTTCGTCAATTGCTACTCTTGCGCCCCGGGCCCGTAATGAGCGCAGCCCGCTCAAAACCTCAGCTTCTATTCCAGGCCTTTGTTGCGGCAAGTACTCCCAATGCGACGATGATGCCCGAAGTCAGCAATCCCAACACAGCTATGAGAACGGCAATGATCCTGGATTTTCTTTTGGTTGGACGGAAATCGCCGTAGCCGACCGTTGTCGCTGTAACGCACGCCCAATAGAAGCTGTCCGACCGCGACCAGTCCTCCTCCTTGCCAGCGAGATACCCAAGCAGCAAGATTGCCGAAACCAAGAGGAACAAGAGAGGCGAAAAGAACCAGAGTCCGATGGCTAGCTGCTTAAGGAATCTGAATGTCAGCCCCCACGAAAACACAATATTTACCAACCTTTCTAATTGGTTAGAACAAGGAATCCTGGGTACCGACCTGAATCTTCAGACCTCCGCAAGACCCATGAACTAGCACGGAGTATCGAGTACTCCGGAGCTGTGTGACTCAACCCGGCAAGTCGTCACACTAGAGAACAGAACTCGGGGAGGCATTGGGGGCAATGGGGCTCCCCGAATTCTGCTTTGTATTCCAGGCCGCGGGTTTGTGCCGAACGCTCGCGCCGATGTTTAACTATTTGGCTGTTCCCTTTCTCCGACAACTAGGGATTCCCCTAGCTAAACGCCTGTTCGTTTCTCAGTTTCTTACACAGACTATTGAATGCCCGCCTGTGGCTTAATTCTTCAACTCCCCGCTATCCTTCGTGCCACACGATTCGTTAGTGCCCTGGACAGCGTGTATGGCAGGCAGATGAGAATGGGCCCAACCAGCAGGGCTGCACCCGGATGCACCGAGCGGTAAATGATTAGTTGAAATACGACATCCATGATTATTCCCGCGGCGAGCAGGTTCCGGATGGCCGCCACGCCGCTTCGTAGTAATTCATTTCGACGCCCACTACTGGAGAGCAGCCCAAACAAGTAGGGCGGGTTCCCTGCCTTGGCGTCGACGAGGCCCCCGCGAATCCCCAGCAGGATAGCCGTGATCGGCTGCAGGATGAAACGCAATCGTCCGGGACCAGTGAACCGCTGCGGCAATTCCTCGAGGAATTGTCTCGAGAACAAGTAAACACGACCCATCTTGATGGTGTCGTGGATCGCGAAAGGAACCGTAATGACGATCACAAGAAACGCGAGAACCGTCACAACATTGTCGCGTCGCAGCGTCAAGCTCTAGTCCTCAGGGAACGCTTCGCCTTGGCCCCGTCTCGCACGTGTTCCCATACTTTCTAGCCAGCGCTGCCGACTGTCTTAGTAAAGGCTGCTTCCCTGCCTACGTGGAGCATCCGCTTGGCATCAAGGAAGCCGTAAAGCTCGATGCATTTGGCAACGAGTCCACTCCAGCCGGTTTGGTGACTGGCGCCAAGCCCGGCTCCATTGTCACCATGGAAGTATTCGTAGAAGCTTATGTTGTCGCGCCAGAGGGGATCGCTCTGGAATTTCGCCGCACCGCCATAGACAGGCCGCCTGCCCTGTTCGTCGCGGGTAAATATCCGGGTGAGCCGGTCGGAAATTTCTTTGCTCACCTCGAAGAGGTTCATAAGCTTGCCGGAGCCAGTTGGACATTCGATCTTGAAGTTGTCGCCGTAATACAAATAGAAATTCAGCAGGGCCCTGATGATGAGCGCGTTCACCGGCATCCAGATCGGTCCCCGCCAGTTAGAGTTCCCGCCGAACATGCCAGTGTTCGACTCCGCCGGTAGGTAATCCACTCGGTGCTCCTGACCACCGGCATAGAGGATGTACGGGTGCTGCTCGTGGAACTTGGAAAGCGAGCGGATGCCATAGGGGCTAAGGAACTCGTTTTCGTCGAGCATCTTCGTCAGGATACGGCGGAGCCGCTCAGGATTCACCAGGGCCATGATGCCCCGGTCCGCCACACCAAGATGTCCTTGGCCCGTGGGATGGATCGTCTGCAGAAGTTCAGGAATGCGGCGCAGGCGTTCGTTGATCCGCGTCATTACGCCCGGGATACGCGCCCGTGTACTTGCCTCAATAACTGTTGTTGCGCAAAGGGGTAGCAGTCCCACCATCGAACGTACCTTGAGCCGCGTCGCCGTGCCGTCCGGGAGTCGCAGCAGATCGTAGTAGAAACCGTCCTCCTCATCCCACATGCCGTCTTGGCCGGGCTTGTTCATGGCGGCAGCAATGTAATAGAAATGCTCCGCGAACTTTACGATCATGTCTTCGTACGTAAGATCGTGGAGGGAGAGCTCGAACGCGAGTTCAAGCATGTTCTGAGTGAAAAGGGCCATCCAGGCCGTGCCGTCTGCCTGCTCCAGGTGGCCACCAGTAGGAAGCGGAGCGCTGCGGTCGAACACGCCGATATTATCGAGGCCGAGAAAGCCACCCTCAAACACGTTTTTACCGAGACGATCCTTGCGGTTCACCCACCAAGTGAAGTTCAGCAAGAGCTTCCTGAACGTCATGCTAAGAAAATCGACGTCCGTCTTACCGCCCAATGCCTGCTCGGTCTTGTGCAGAAAGAGTGTCGCAAAAGCGTGGACGGGCGGATTAACGTCGCTGAAGTTCCACTCATAGGCTGGCATCTGGCCGCTCGGGTGTAAGTAGACGGCTCGGAGCAGCAACTCCATCTGCTCTTTCGCGAAGTCGGGATCCACGATTGCGAGTGGGAGCGTATGGAAGGCCAGGTCCCAAGCCGCGTACCAGGGATATTCCCACTTGTCAGGCATGGAGATGATGTCCTGGTTCAGCATGTGGAACCAATCCGAGTTTCTGGAACTTCGATATCCAGTGTGGAGCGGGTTGGACTTGTGCTCGTCCAACCAGTTGTCACCGTCGAAGAAGAAGAATTGCTTGCTCCAGAGCATGCCAGCTAGAGCTTGGCGCATCACCTTGGCCGCGTCTTCACCTACTGATGGCGGCGTGACGGACTTGTAGAACTCGTCGGCTTCACGAAGCCGGTCATTAAAGATCTCATCAAATTGTTTTCCGAAGGCTTTGTCCTTCTGAGTCGAAGAACTGCTGGAGAGCCGCAAGCGAATCACTTTGCTCTGACCGCCGCCTACTTTGATCTGGTAGTGCGCCGCGACCTTGGTACCGTTCCTGCCGGGGTTTACTTCGGCTTGGTTGCCCTGCACCACGCAGTTGTTGATGCCGTCCTTGACGTAGGGGCTCTCGTTCTTTTGTCCGTGGAAAAGCCGCTCGTGGTTCGTCTCATTCTCGGTGAAGAGCAGCGGCACATCGCCTTCGCAGGACAGGACCAATTCGCCCAACACGGGATGCGTCGCCGCAACCACACTCGGGTTCGCGGCCGCTTCGATCTGCCTGAGATTCGGTTTCTTAGAAGCCCTATTTGATTCCGCAATCCAGGGAGCCCAGTCGTTCCGGAACCATAGGGTGGGCAACAGATGCAGTTCTGCCGCCTCGGGCCCCCGGTTGGCTGCGGTAATCCGTATCAGGATGTCGTCTGGGCCGTCTTTGGCATATTCCACAAAGACGTCGAAGTATCGATCTTCATGGAAGACCCCAGTGTCAAGCAGTTCATACTCCGCGTCGTTTCTGGAACGACGTCGGTTCGTATCTACCAGATCCGAGTACGGATACGCCGCCTGTGGATACTTGTAGAGATATTTCATGTACGAGTGCGTCGGCGTGCTGTCGAGGTAAAAGTAGTACTCCTTCACGTCCTCGCCATGGTTGCCCTCGCTATTGGTTAATCCAAACAGTCGCTCCTTGAGGATTGGATCTTTGCCGTTCCACAGGGTCAGCGCGAAGCAAAGGTGCTGTTTGTCATCGGAAATGCCGGCGATGCCGTCTTCGCCCCAACGGTAGGCGCGCGAACGGGCATGATCATGGGTGAAAAAATTCCAGGCGTCACCCTCCTCGCTGTAGTCCTCGCGGACAGTTCCCCACTGCCGCTCACTGAGATATGGTCCCCATTTCTTCCATTCGATTTTTTTCTCTCGCGCATCATTTAACCGTTGTTGTTCGGCCGTTAGCATGTCTTTCCTCCACGCCAAGAGCTTGCAGCGTGATGTGATTCGTTAGATATTCACCAAGCTTCATGGACAATCCGATGTCAGCACATTCAGTACATATGGTCTACGACGTGACTCGAACCTAGCACTGCACCGGCGCGGTCACACCTAGGGAAAGTCCTAGTTGGCAGGCTGTCGGGAAATGAGTCGCAAGGGCGGGAATCACAATGAGCCACGTAATATCTCCAGGACCGTACTGTAAGGATTTGACCTCGCCATCCTTCGATCCGCGCTCTTTTGAAGGGATTTTCGACCATCGAACCCATAACGTGCCGTAGGGGGGTAACTAGGGGTTCCCCTAGTCGACAGGCTCCAACTAGAAGAATTAGCGTTTCACCTACGGACATTAGGCGGAATTAGTGGCGCTTGCGAGGCTAAGCCCGGCGCCTCACGGATGACGCTCGGATGTACTTCTAAGATATTCGAATTTGGAGAAAACGATGAGCCGCAAGAATGCAGGCAGGTCCAGAATTCACAAATTCGGCTACAGCGGACTGCTACTGGCTTCGCTACTACTGATGACGGACACACTCGCCCTTGCGGCGGATGACCGAAAAGTAGAGACCATTGACGCCACCGCAATGGGCACAAGCACGCAGATGGGTAGAGTAGTCAGCGTGAAAGTAATCATCTACGAGTATTCGACAGACGAGGACAGACAAATCCTCATTGAGTCATTCAAGAAGGGCCAAAATCAAGGGTTGGTGAATGCACTCACCAAGATGAAGTCGGTCGGCCGTATTGCCATCACTGGCACAATTGGCTACGACCTTAGCTACATTCGGCTCGTTCCCACTCCAACGGGTCGCAAGATTCGCTTCGTCACCAACCGCTTGCTCAGATTGGGTGAAGTTTATTACAACACCCAAACCACTGCATACAACTTGACGGCAGGAGAGGTCGAGATTAACGATTCCGATAAAGACAAGAATGCTGGTGTTCTCTACCCGGCCGCCCAGCTGGTCATTAACAAAGAGGGGCAGCTCGAGTTCCAGCTGAATAAAAACCCCTGGAAGCTCGTCAACATCATTGATTGGAACAAGGCCGGCACTTTGAAGTAGAACTGGGTGAAGGCTTCGCGCGGGTCCACGTTTTAGCGTGAGACATAAACGCAACGGAATAGAATCTTTGGTGTAACCCCCAGCCGGTCTAGATCTAAGAAGAAGAGGTTATAGACCTTTGACCCAACGAAGTTCATCGCAACGCATCACCGCAAGAGCAGCCGCCCGGGGGATCTTTGTCCTACCCGCTCTCTGCTTTGTCGCGACCGAATTGTTGTTCACTCTCTTCCCACCGTTCATTTCCTGCAGTCACGCACAGACGCTGCCCGCACAGGCTACGCAATCAAGCAGCGCTAAGCTGTCCCAGGATAGCCAAGCTTCGACTGTTCCCCCAGCCAGTTCAGTCGACCAAACAATTCCTTTACCGCAGATTGCTGATCGTGCAGTGGAGTTAGATCAACTGCTGCGAGGAATCAGCGGCCAATTGACTCCCAAATCAGAATTACTGGAGTTAGAGAGGAAAGCGGAAGAACAGGCATCAGAGATTCGTCAGCGCGTGGCGCAAACTCGAGACCTCATGTCTGATGAACCCACAACGCTGGACTTGGAGGACGAGCAGAGATATTGGCGCTCTCGAAGCAACGATTTTGCCAAGGAGCGCGGGCTTTTGACGTTGCGAGCTGGGAAATTGCAGGAGCAGATCCAAACGCTTGATGCCCAGCAGAAGGAGTGGGTGGCTACCTGGGTCCAGATTCATAAATCCAAAGACTTAGAAGCCATTGCCGAGCGCATAAAACAGCAAACAGACAAGATTCAGGCTGCAAGAGCAGAAGCACAAGAGCAGTTAAATGTCGTGCTCACTGTGCAAAATCAGATCCTGCAACAAGACCAGCAAATCTCGGAAATATTGCTCCGAGTGCGTCAAGCACGTGACCTGGAGCGTGGTCGTTTGCTGGAGCAAGATGGCCGCCCACTCTGGCAAGCCCGCGAATCGCAGGGGCTCGAGAATAATTTCGGCCAAGCTTTTCACAGGTCTATGGGCCGGTCCTTTTCAAGCGCGAAAGGGTTCGTGGGGGCACACATACTCCTTACGTTTGTTTCCCCAATATTTTACTTGCTGGCGCTCTTTGGCGTTTTCAAGCTCAGACATTACCTAGCGCACATCGAGCGGTCCGAAGTTTCAACCCAAACGCTGCAAATATTGGATCGCCCATTTTCATTAGCTCTAATGGTGGCACTCATCGGAACGGGACAATATATTACATCGGCACCCATCGGCATTGCCTTCGTCTATTACTTGCTTTATTTGGTTCCCGTTTTGCGACTGCTGGCCTTAATGACGGAGTCCAGATTTCGGATTTTTCTGTATGTTCTGGCTACATTCTATGTCCTCGGTGGCGTGTACCTGCTCATTCAGCTTCCGTCATTTTATAGACGGGAGGTGTACGCGCTATTGCTTCTCTCTGCGCTGGTCAGTTTTGGCTGGCTCGCTCGTCCATCACGGATGGGTCGACTATTAGACCAGAATCGAAGGGCGCGAGTTCTTTTGATCGGAATCCGCGTTGGTCTCGGGTTACTGGCGGTATCTCTGCTGGCAAACTTTATCGGGTATGTTTCTCTGGCTCAGGTATTGGGGCTGAGTACGTTAGTTGGAATCTTCGTGGCAGCCGCTCTTTTTTGCGTCGTCCGCGTCTTAACCTTAATGCTCGGCATCGTATTACACACAAACTGGGCGCGTTCCCTGCTCGCAATGCGAATAGATGCCGTAGAACGTTGGGGTGGCCGTCTCTTCGGTCTTGCGGCTTTTCTCTTGTGGCTGAGAGCTATTTTGCGAATGCTGACAATCTACGAAGGCACGATGGGGGCCCTATCCGATTTGTTGCAATACCCCATCGGCTTTGATCGGCTGCATTTCACCCTGGGAGGTGCGCTCAGCGTTGCGCTGATTCTGCTGGTCGGTTACACCCTCGCGAATGCGTTTACGTTTCTTTTAAAGAATGTTGTACTTCCAAAATTGTCTCTTGAGCGCGGCGTGCCGTATGCCATCTCAACGGTCGCCTATTACGTCCTTCTCCTGTTGGTTGCGGGGGCCGCTTTGTCGGCAACCGGCGTCGAGCTAAACAAGTTTACAGTACTCACCGGCGCTCTCGGCGTTGGTCTTGGCTTTGGCCTGCAGAATATCGTGAACAATTTTGTTTCCGGACTGATCCTGCTGTTTGAGCGTCCCATTCACGTCGGTGATACGGTGGAAGTTGGCGGATTGGTGGGTATGGTTCGAAGGATCGGAGCACGATCCAGCACAATCCTGACCATGCAGGGTGCGGAAGTGATCATGCCTAATAGCAATTTAATTTCAAACCAGGTCATCAATTGGACTTTGTCGTCACAATGGCGGCGCGTGGACGTGCCTGTCGGAATTGCTTACGGCACCGATCCCACACGCGTGATCAAGCTGCTCGTGGGAGTGGCGGAATCACATCCGGGAGTCCTGCTCGTGCGGCCTCCGATGGCTTTCTTCCTGGGATTTGGCGAAAGCGCAATGAAGTTTGAGCTGCGCTTCTGGTGTGGTGAGCAGGACGCCTGGTTTCAGCTTCAGAGTGATGTGACAGTCGCCGTCGCCATAGCCTTACGTGAAGCCGGTATTGAAATCCCGTTCCCTCAGCGAGATATCCGCGTTCGCACGATCAATGCGTCGGTGGCAGAAAGCGTGGCGGACACTGGTGTAAGTCCTGCGTCTTCGGGGGATGTGAAGGAACGGAGCGTCCGCGCGTAACGGTATGTAAGCTTCAGTTGAATTTCGGGAGAGCAGGACGAATTCTCTTGGACAGAGACATCGTCAGCAAAACTCAACTAGTACCGGCATCGAGAACGCCGTTCTCATTTGATGTGTTGAGGATTCAGCGGTGACAGAATTGGTCTCGGAACAGATTTCGGCTTGTTCCGCCAAAAAATTCTCGAGCTAAGTCATAAGCGAAACAATAATGGTTCCCCAGGTCGTCAGAAAGATGTGACCGAATGCCGCTGTGTACGAATAACCCAGTGTGGCAACTTGGCTGTCTGACTTCTCCTGAACTGCGGCGACGCCCGCGATCATCGTCTGTGCGCCAGCGATGCCTCCTAGCAAGAGTGCCGGGTTGAGCTTGAGAACGTAGCGGCCGAAGAAAAGACCTGCAATGAGTGGAGTGAGCGTGACTACGATACCGCCTAGGAAAAGGACGTAGCCAAATTCTCTCACGGCCTGCACAAAGATCGGCCCAGCCTTTAGGCCAATCATCGCCACAAAAGCAGCTAAACCAATCGAGCGCATAAAGAGAATCGCGGCATCAGGGATTATTCCGAACCAAGGACGCACGGACCGCGTGTACCCAACGACAACTCCGGCGAGGAGAGTGCCAACGCTAGTGCCCAGCGCGATTCTCAGATGGCCTACAGGAATTACGAGCACGGCCCCGACCAATATTCCGATAAATATAGCTATTCCGAGCACGGCAAGATCGCTCTCTTGCGTTGGGAGAATCACGCGGCCAACTATAGGCGCCAATTTCTTGACGGCGGTTTCAGACCCGGTTACATGGACTGTGTCCCCGCGTTCAACGACCGTGTTGGTCCCGATGGGAATGTCGTGGCCGCCGCGGGTCATGCCTCGAAGTAAAACGCCGCGAGCCTCCTCGACATCATCAACGATCTGCTGGAGAGTCTTGCCAGCAATTGTCTTGCTAGTGACATACAAATCAAACGACGCTACGGAAATCTCCAGCAATTCTGGGTCAGCGACCTCTGTCGCCGTGGGACCAAGTGCCTGTATCATCAGTTCGGTGCGCCCGAGCACGGCGACCGTATCATTCGCTTCGAGGACGGTGGTGCTGACGTGGGAGAAAATGTCTCCTCTACGCCGAATTCGCTCTATAAACAGGCGGACTCCCGGCACCGACCGTTCGGCTTCCGCGACGGTTTTACCGACGGCGAGCCCATCTTGAGCAATTGTATAAGCGCGAAAGCCGATAGGTTGCCATGCGGAATGTACGCCCAGCTTCGAGCGTTGGATTCCCAGATTCGCTTCCACTTTCTTCGACTCGGCACGAAGGTCAAAGCGAAGGAGCTTCGGTCCGAGGCTACTGCAGCACCAGATCACACCCAAGGTCCCGAAGATGTAACAAATCGCGTCCGCGACGGCTATGTGTGCGATCCATTGCTGCTTTAGATCGTCGGGCAGGGATAAGGAACGTATTGCTTCGCTTGCAGTGCCGATTGCCGGCGACTCCGTCAAGGAACCAGAAAGCAAACCGGCGGAATAGCCCGGGTCAAGTTTCAAGAAATGTGCGACGGTATACGCGGTTAAGAGGCCTATGGCAGGAACAAAGAAGCCGAGCACAGCCCAGCGCCAGCCATCTCCTTTGAGATTCTGAAAAAAACCGGGCCCCACCGAATAACCGATTCCGAAAAGAAATAGCAGAAACACAATCGATTTGGCTTGGTCGGACACCGGCACGTGAAAGAAATTTCCAATGAGGATCCCTCCCAACAAGGATCCTGTCACCACGCCAAGTCCGACACCACGAAACTTCAGCCGACCAATCAAGTACCCTAGGCCCACTGCCAGGTAAACTCCCATTTCGGGGTACTTGGTAAACAGTTTCGCCAGCCATTCCATGTGCCATTCCTCTACGGCGGCCCCGCTCTTAGGGACACATCAACTGAACTCGGACTGTTCATTGTCGACGTCATCTAACGAGGTAGCCGTTCTTTTTCTAGCTGATGGCCCTGAAATCATTCATGAAATTTCTGACGTTTTCCCTCCGAGTGCTCGCAGGGAGCAGCGGCGAACTATCACGCGGTGGCTTTTTCAGATTTTGGGGCACGCTTCGAAGCCTCGAAGGCATCCCGGTAGCCGCGCGCGATCGATCGAACGCCGCGGCCGATTTCCTCGTACGCTTCGTCGGGCAAATTGGCCAGGGACACGCGCAGCGACCAGTCTGGCGCCTCGAAGCCCCCGCCGTTCAGTAGCACGATCCCGTGGTCCTCAGCTAGACGGAACGCAAGGTCGAGCGGGTGGACGTTTTTCTTGAGGTAGTCGACGGCATCCTGTCCGATGTTCTTACGAGCAAAGAACTCAAAGTCGATCAAGCCATAGTAGGCGTTGTACAGAGGGTTCGGAGCGACATCGATGCCAAGGTTTTCGATCATGGCCTTGGCGCGACGGTGCACGATTTCCATGCATGCCTTCTGATATAGCTTGGCTCCATCCATCATTTCAGCAAGAGAGAACAGACTCATCATGACTTGCTGCGGCAGAGCAAGGCCGGCCGTGTGGTTGAGCGCAACATCGCGGCTGTCAGCCACGATACGGTCGATAAACTTGATCTTGCGCGGCTCGAGGACCAGCGTGCCGTAACGTTTGTCGAGCGCTTTCAGATCGGCATCCGAGAGCTTCGCGATCATCCTGTCGAAAATGTTGTCTTCGTGCACTGCGATGACGCCGAGTCGCCACCCTGTGCACCCGACGTACTTGGAATAGGAGTAGACGCCGATGGTGTTCTGCGGCAATTCACCGAGTAAAGATCGGAAATCGTCGACGAAGGTCCCGTAGACGTCATCCGTCAGGAGCATAAGGTCGGGGCGCTTCGTCTTCACCAAGTTTGCGATCTTGCCGATCACTTCTTTGCTGATTGCAACGCCCGTTGGATTGCCAGGATTGACAAGGAAGAACGCCTTGACCTTGGGATCTTCCAGCTTCTTGAGCTCCGCGTCGGTGAACTGAAATCTATTTTCTTGCGGGGCCTGAATGGTAATGAACTTCAGCCCATAGTCTTCGAGGTGCGGCAGCTCCAGATAGGGAGTAAAGATTGGCGTGCCCAGTGCGATCGTGTCTCCGGGATGCAAAAGGCGATTGGCCTTCAGCGATTTGAAGATGTAGCACATCGCCGCAGTGCCACCCTCAACCGCGTAAAGGTCGAACTTGCCTGCCGGATGCGGTTTCCCGCACATCGCCCACATAAGATACTCGTGCACGATGCGCTCGTTATGGACCAGCATGCGGTCGGGGACCGGATAGTTGTCGCCGATGATCGAGTCCACTAGCTCGTGGACGAAGGCGTCAGGCTCAAACCCGAACGTCTTAATCGCAAACGGCACCATTGCCGTGAGAAAGGGCGCACCGGGCATATCAGAATGCTTGGCAAGCCACGCTTCGAAACGGCTAGCGATCCCCTGAGGCTGCGGCATTCCGCCAACGCCGGCAGGATGCTCCATCACCCGCTTGCTTTCGGTGATCGCGAACTGACCGAGCAGGAAAAAACCTTCTCGTGGAGTGGTGGCGATCCAGTTAGGATTGCCGCGGCCCGCGTTGAGAAATGCCGATTGTGTTGTGCGTGAAGTCTTCTTGGCGAGTTTGATGAGCTCGTCTTTAATTTCGAACGGGCCCAACGTCTCGAATTTTCGAAGTTCCAATAGGTCCATGATTTTCACCTTTCAGAGGATGTCACGACAGAAGCATGATGGTGACCATGCCCCAGATCGTGAGCAGAGTGTTGCCGACCGCGTAAGTTACGGTGTAGCCGAGCGCAGGCACTTGGCTCTTACCTATATCGCAGACCAAGCCGAGCGAAGCAGTCGTTGTACGCGCCCCCGAGACGATTCCAAGTAGAATCGCGTCGTGGAAGCGGAAGATATATTTGCCGACGAACATACCGAGGACGAGGGGCGCCGTCGTCGCCAGGGCTCCCCACAGGAACAAGCCAATACCTTGCGTCTTCAGGCCATTGACGAAGCCCGGGCCAGCCGATATGCCGACTATGGCGATGAAGATGTTGAGGCCGACGGAATTCATGAACCAGACCGTCGAGGTTGGGATACGGCCGAACTTGGGATGCACCGACCGCACCCACCCGCAAACGAGTCCAGAGATGAGCGCGCCACCGGCGGTTGAGAGCGTTATTGGCACACCTGCTACCTTCCAGACCAGTGCGCCGATCAGCGCACCCACTGCGATTCCGGCGCCTATAAACGCCACGTCAGCAACGTCACTGGGGCGATCCGGTACACCTAGCATTTTGATCGCGGTGTTGGTGTCCTGGGTTCGGCCGACCAGGGTAAGAATGTCTCCGCGGAAGATTTTTGTATTTGGCAGGATGGGAATCGAAGTGGCGACTGCGCCCCGTGTGATCTTCCGCAGGAAGACTCCGCGAGCCCCAGGTTGCGACGCGATTTCTGCGAGAGTCTTGCCGTCCACCTCTTTATTGGTCACGTAGACGTCGACGCCTTCTACGGGAACGCTCAGCAATTCTGGATCGTCAACCTCTATCGTGATTCCACTAGCAACGTTCGTCACCGTCTCACGAGAACCTGCGGCTGCCACCAGCTTTGCGCGTTCACCAATAATATTCACGAGCGCCTCGCGAGCACCGGCAACCGCCACCACATCGCCTTCGCGTAAAACGGTGTCCGCAGTCGCCTCTTCAACAACCCCGTTACGACGAATGCGCTGGACAAAAATGCGTGATTGAGGGAGCAGCGACTCGGCTTCGATGGCCCTGAGACCATTGACTTTGCCGCCAGGCATCACACGGAAGGCACGCACTTCCCAACGGTGCCAGGCTGTCCCCGGTCCCCCAAGTTCCTTGCTGCCTCCATACTTCTCTTCGTAGTCTTTGCACGCAGCCGGGAGGTCGATGCGGAGGATCGCCGGACCGATCAGCGCGATCACGATCGCTGATCCCAACGTGCCGAACATGTAGGTTACGGCGTAGGCGACCGGCATCGAGTCGAGTAGGTTTTTGGTTTCATCGGCAGCGAGTCCTAACCGGTTGATCGCGTCGGTTGACAAGCCCATGGCGGCGGAAATCGTTTGTGATCCGGAGTACAATCCCGACGCATAGCCGAGGTTGTAGCCGGCGATTTTCACGATCACGATGGTTGCCAATAAGCAGAACACGCATTGGACTACCGAAAAAATTGCTTGCGGCAGGCCATCCTTGGCGACACCGCGGACGAATTGCGGCCCCACGGCGTAGCCGACGGCAAAGAGAAACATGAGGAAGACTGTGGCCTTCAGCGGCTGTGAGATCGTGATACCAATCTGTCCGATAAGAATGCCAGCGAGGAGAGTCGCGGTGACCGACCCCAAACCAATTCCCTTGATGGTGAACTTCCCGAAGTAGTATCCGAAAGCGAGCGCAAGGAAGATGGCGATCTCCGGATACTGCCGGAGAGTCGCAGCAAACCACGCAAATATGAACATCGTTTCGCTCCTTGTTATAACCCGGTCTTACTTTGGCGTCCGGGTTGTGATCGTATTCCTGCCGCTAAACTCCCAACGCTGACAAATCAGGACGTACATCACTTCCCGCGCTGCGTAATCTTCACTTCGCATTCATCCGTTCATAAGCGCCAATTTGCTCCACTACTCAACGCGACACGCTAGCCGGCCGCCGACTTGTGCTTGGCATTCTTTCCCGCGCGCGCACCGCTTCCACTCTGTGTCTTAGCCGACTGTAGAGCCGCTGGATTGAGCAGCTTTAGTCCAAGGGACGCGTTGTAGCCGTGGATTTCCTTGACGTCCAGTTTGCGCATGAACCCAATCGTCTCTGCATTGATGACTTGACCGGGCACCATAATCGGGAATCCAGGAGGGTACGGGATAACGAAGTTTGCCGAAATCAACTCCGGTCCACTCTTCAAGCGCTTGTCGATTTCCGGACTGGAAAGCTTTACGTGTTCGCACTGTTGCTGGCGATAGGCCGCGAAGAATGCGGAGCGCATGTCGCCTTCGCTGGTTTTACTGGAAGGATCTTCTCGGTATAGCTCGAAGAAGGAACTGAAATTTGGAAGGTCTGGCACATCGGTCATTAGTGATTTCACCCGCGCTTCAAACGCTTGCTTCGCGGCGCCGCCACCTTCGCCAATCTTTTTCTCGATCCCTTGCGAGATTTGGACGAGTACCTTAATCAGTTGGGCGATGTCGCTGCGCGTGTTGTTTATGTTCGTTTGGAGCAAGACGCTGTTACGGGAAGTCTTGTTCAACTGGATGTCGAAATCTGCGGCGAGCAAACTCTTGAATTGTGTGCCGTCAAATCCAGCAGAACCGCACACCAGCGTGAGTCGTGTAACGTCGAGTGCGACTTCGTCATCTCTAAGGGCCTTCACCGCCGTAGCCCAATTCACACCGGGCGCCAGATAGTCCACAAAACCCGAATTCCGGAATTCAGCGGGAATCAGCTCATCGGCACCAAGCACGCGAAAATACTTTGAGATTAGTGGGTGCGACTTCACCTCGCGCCGGAAATCCAGCGCCAACTGGATAGCGCGATTCACCAGCTCGTAGCCTTCTAATTCCATCTGGCGGCGCGCCACGTCCAATGTGGCAATAATCTGAAGGTTGGGTGAAGTAGAAGCGTGTGTGAAAATCGCCTCGTGAAATTGTTCCTCAACCGTGTGATAGTCCTGATCTTTGACCAGCACCATGGAACCCTGCCGGAGACACGACATGGATTTGTGGGTCGAGTTTGTTTGATAGACCCGCAGCCGCACTTTCTCGGGGTCTGGAATCAACCGGGTTTCCAGCAGAGTTTTCTCGCTGGCCTTGAGGTCGGCTCCCAGTTTTTTTTCTTGTTCTTTGTAGGCTGCGCGGTACGCGGGATCTTTGAACTTTTTCTCGAGGGTAGCAGCTGCTCCCATAGCAGTTCGCCGACGGTAGAACGGCGTCCACCGAGCAAAGCCAAACCACGCTTCATCCCAAAGAAAGATGAGATCGGGTTTGATCGCGAGACACTCCTCCATGACCCGCTCGGCGTTATAAATATGTCCATCAAATGTGCAATTTGTGAGCACCAGAAGCCGTGCGCGATCGAGTCGGCCCTCGGCCTTCAAATCAAGCAGGGCTTTCTTGATGGTGCGCAGCGGAACCGCGCCATACATCGAGTACTGTGTGAGTGGATAAGCCTCGACGTAAAGGGGATAGGCGCCAGAAAGCACCGCGCCATAGTGGTGCGACTTATGGCAGTTTCGGTCAACCAACATGATGTCCCCTGGGGCCAGGAGAGCTTGCTCCACGATCTTGTTGGACGTTGAGGTTCCATTGGTTACAAAGAAAACATGATCCGCTCCGAAAGCTCTGGCGGCCTTTTCCTGAGCCACTTTTATGTTTCCCGTAGGTTCAAGCAGACTATCCAATCCGCCAGTTGTGGCTGAAGACTCTGCAAGAAAAAGGTTTATCCCGTAAAACTTGCCCATATCGCTGATCCAGTTCGATTTGAAGATGGATTTGCCTCGGGCAATTGGCAGCGCGTGGAATGTTCCGATGGGACGCTGCGCGTATTTCTGCAGGTTGTCGAAATAGGGTGTGTCGAATCGATCGGCAACACCATCGAGAATGCTGAGATGCATCTCCAATGGTTCTTCAACTTGGTAGAAAATCCGACGAATGCAATCCGCCGCGACATCGCCTGCCAATTTTTCTACCTGGCGGTCACTGAGGTAATAGATATCCAGCTCGGGACGCAACTGCTTCAAGCCCTGAGCGAGTGCCAGGCTGTAATCCGCCAAATTACTTTCCATTCCACTGGCGGCAAGATGGCTTGTCAGAAATTCGCGTAGAACCGGGCTGTTGTGAGTTGAGGCGAGCGAAATTCCCTCATAAATAACCACTGCCTCAACGCTGCCGTTTAGAATCGTTGCCAATACTGCGTCTTCAAATGAGTTTACAAACACCGGTTCATATACAAATTTGTCTAGTGGTCTGCGCAGACGGCGGAGATCCTGCGCCAATTCCTGCCATGCTGTCGGGCGCGCCGGACTCACCACGAGCACTTCGAAATAAGGCCGCAATGCCGCTCGTTCTTCTCCAGCACCAGGCACACCTTCACCAAGGTTTATGGAAGATTGTTCCTCGCCCTCCCAATCTGCGACGCTGGAGCGATAAGAGTGTGTCACCAATGCATTGCTGATCGATTGAACCAAGCGGGCCGTGCCAACGGCGTCACTCGATGCCACGCGCGTCCCCAACAACTTCAGCAATGTTTGTCCAGGATAGGCAAAGAAGTCCTCCCACTGAAGTAACTCTTGGAAGAGCTTGCTTACAGTCGCTTGATGCTCACCCTTGTTCGGATCCTGCTGGTTCGCGACTCTTTCCCACATACGAGTGGCTTGCAGCAAAGCTCGCCAGCGATCGAACCTTTGTTCCGTCGCCATCAGGAATTGGTCTACTCGAGGAGCTTCCGTTTTCGCTGGTGTAGTCATAATGCCCTCCGTTTACCCTCACCGAGAGAACGCTGCCGACGGTGATTCGCCTGGTGATTAAAACTAGAGATCGAGCGCAGGCGAGCGCGAAAAGATCTACTCAATTGACCCGGCCTACAGAACATCGCTGAGGCAACGCCTTAGATAAGTCTGACTACGGGCGTGCTAATAACTGAACCGATTTGAGGTGGCCGGTTGTCGCTTGCTCATGCGCGTGAAATCTCAATCTCACGTGACATTTAGCAACGCTGAAGAATCGGGACAACTAGGGAAATCCCTAGGCTTGAGGATTCGCGACCAATTTCTTCTATATACCAAGTAACTCACTTCGATTTGCATCTGAGAATTTGCGCAGGACTGTAGGCAATTGGATTAGGGATTTCCCTAGTAGTCTCGTTTGCAGACCAGAACTATAAAAACAAGACAAAGCTACTCGGATTGAACCGGCAAAGTTAGCCCATGGCAGGCTGAGCAGAAGTATTTTTGCGCGCGTAGCTTGAACAAATGCAAGGAGTAGAACGATGAAAATTAAGACGTCGTATTTATTTGCAACCTCACTCTTGGTCGCAGCGCTGATGCCAGCGAGGGCGCTGCCGCAGACGCAGAATCCCCCATCTGAAACTCAAGAATTGCGCAACTTAGTGGAAGAAATGCGCGCGCAAATGGCTAAGATGCAAGCGCAGATCGACAAACTTACCGGCACGGAAGCTCCCGCGCCAACAAATCAGGCCGCAACCGCTCCGACAACTCCACAAACTCCCCCACCTCGGCAAAACGGCACCATTAGAACCGCGGAACCAGCGCGCGTGGGCGCCACCTCTGCGCATGTTGGAGAAGCCACGGCTGATTACCGGGAATTCTCGGAAGACACCTTCGCAGCCGCCCGCTTTAATAACGTGCCTCTCGACCCAAAGTACCAAGGATTTTTTCAGTTGCCCGGGACACAGACCATACTGAAAATCGGCGGCTACTTTAAAACCGATTTCATATATGACCTAAAAGCCGCGGGAAATGCAGATTCTTTCATTCCTTCGTCGTTTCCAATTCCCCAACCGGTTGACGTGCAGAATACGACCGTTTCCATCCGCCCCACACGCTTGAGCCTGGACTTCAGGGTTCCCTACACAAAAGTAGGCGAAGTGCGCTTTTATCTGGAAGGAGACTTTTTCGGGTCGACTTCGACCACACCTAGACTTCGCCATGCGTATGCACAAGCGAGAAACTTCCTGATCGGGCAGACCTTTACGAACTTCATGGATCCGGATGCGTCCCCTGACGGTCTGGATTTCCAGGGACCTAACGGGATGGTGAGCCTCCGAAACCCACAGTTTCGCTATGGTGTCGCACTCAACCCCAGCACGACCTTCTACATTTCCTTGGAAAAGCCCAGTTCAGACGTCATCTTCACAACAACACAATTCACAAGTCAACCCGAGGCTCCCGCTCCTGATGGGACTGTTCGCTTGCGCAAGGAATTCGAACGCGGACACGTTCAAGTCGCAGGTCTTTTCCGTTCTATCGGAGCATTCGTCGCTCCAGGTCCGGACCAGAAGACAGGTTCCGTCTTTGGTTGGGGCATAAACACATCACTTGGCTTGAACACCTTTGGTCGGGATAATCTAATCTTTGCAGTCGCTGCAGGACACGGAATTTCGCGGTACATTCAGGACACCTCCGGACTAGGGATTGATGCAGAGCCGGCATCGGGCGTGACTACGCATTTGGTGGCTACTCCGGCGGTGGGAATCGAAGCCTCTTACCAGCATTATTGGACAAAAAGATTGCGTTCCAGCGCGATCTACTCCTACGCAGCCGTCAACAATACCGATTTGGCGGCCCCAGACACCTACAATCATGCCACCTACACGGGTACCAACCTGATTTGGAATCCCGGCGGGTCCCTGAATGTTGGTGCTGAATTTCTTTATGGCTGGGCCATGGAGCAGAGCGGCCAAAAGGCAAATGCGCCCCGCTTCCAATTCAGCGCAAAGTACAGCTTCGTGAAAGTGGATCCTGACTCGAAATAACTTCTGGCCCCAGGCTCTGGCCCCAGGCGAATCGGCACGAGCCGCCTCCAAATTCAACGTCTGACCTCTGATTGAGTTGATCTACTCGGCGACTTGCCCAGCTGCAAGGACCGGCTGCGTTTTGGGGGTACGAGCTTTCTCTATTTCGTGCGCGAGCCCTGCAAGATCGAACTGCGTCGTGACCCCCGGTGCGACTTCTAAGAACATCGTCTTGTGCATCATCATGTCTTGAATAAGGAGTTGATCACCGCCAACAGAATCAACGGTGGACCCTTGCGGCACTGGACCGATGGGAGCGTCTGTCTTGGCGGGGTATGACCACAAGACGCTATATAGGTTGTCCGTGCCGAACCCCAGTTCGTCCCACTCGATGCGTTTCTCTAGTCCGTCCTCAAATTTCAGGCGGAGATACATCAACTTGCCTTTGGCCGGCTGGTGTAGGACAGACTCCCAGTGCGCGTGCCTGACGAATGACAAGAAAGAATTTGTTCCCTTCTGGAGGACGACTAGATCGAACTTTCCGTCTGACGAAGTTCTGCTCAGCGCAACGGCGCTGCCGAGGCGGTCTTTGACATTTTCAGAGTGCCAGGCTTGCTGATTCATGTGCTCGACCGACGGTATGGGAAGCGCAGCCGGTGGCTCAACAACAGGAGATGTACTAGCTGGCGCAGCCGATGCCCGCACCACTGTCGGTGCGTTCTTTGAGACGGCTTTCTGGGAATTCTCTGAGCAACCTAAAATGGTGAAAAGGACGCCCGTGGACGCCAAAAAAAAGGCCTTCTTCATTGTTGTCTCCCCACAAAGTGTTCCTCGAATGGTTGAATGCTCAATGTTCTTAAGTCTGAGGTTCTTTCTCTAAACTTCGAATAGTCCGAAGGTACAGGTGTGCTTCAAGGCTAAACTGGACTTTGATGCTGCTCCTTAACGCATGTGAAGCAGCGCCGATTGCCTCGGAACTTTCTTCGCGGCTCTACTTTTGAAGTGAGATCCGGGCGATTCGGAAGATTAACTGTCTCAGGACATGGGCGATTGCTATGAGTACCCTTGATTGGACCGGAGACTGCGCACAAAAAGGAATTGCTCCGTTTTCAACTTTAGCGGCATTTTTCGTTCAGAATGAACGAAGAACCTGTAGTTTCCGAAGTGGATTCGCTAGCGGCATCACTTTGCGACAAAGAGAATCCACGGCGTTCCGACCACCAGAAACACCAGCAAACAGAAAACTGTAGTCAGTAGGCCAAGCCGGTAGAGTTCACCTTGCGTGAGATAGCTGCTTCCGACGAAGATGACGTTTTGACTGCCTCCCTGTGGCGTAATCGTCGAGAAATAGCTGCTCGCAAAAAGCAGGGCAAAAGCCATTAAGGGTGCGGGAACAGCGGTCTTCACACCGACTCCCAGGAACACATCGAAGAGAGCCAAAATCTGCGCCGTTTGGCTTACGAACATGTAATGCATCAACACGTAGAGCCCGAGGAGTATGACGTAGGCGATGGGCCAACTGATCCCTCCGAGTAGAGACGTCAACCGCTCTCCGACATAGCCCATGAAGCCTAGCTCGTTCAACTGGCCGCTCAATGCAAAGAGCACTGCCAGCCAGATAAATGTCACCAGCGTACTCCCCTGCAAGCTGATGTCCTCTAGGGTGAGGACATTCATTGCAAGGAGCGCGCCAAGGCCGGCGAACGCAACGGCAGCGAGACTCAAGTTCAGTGTGCCCGCCATCACCCATCCGGTCACCATGAAGGAGAAAGCTATCGCAACAATCCACTCGTCTCGCGAAAGAGATCCCATCTTGCCTAGTGCTTCGCGTGCGGCTTTTGGCGCGTCAGGAGTGTCAGCCACGCCGGGCGGAAACAATTTGTAGAGGACGAGCGGAAGCAATGCGATCATCGTCAATATCGGAAGCGACGCTGCAACAAGCCACGAGCCGAAGTTGATCTTCACGCCATAGTGTTCTGTCAACGAGACCGCAATGGGATTCCCCGAAGTTGCGGTGAGCCAGAGTGCTGACGAGACACTCAGGCTGGCCATACCGCAGAACATCAGGTAGCCGCCCATCCGGCGGGTTTTCTCATCGTCTGGCATGGAACCGGAACTTTGCGCCAAAGAAAGAATGATGGGGTAGAGCACGCCACTGCGTGCTGTATTGCTCGGAAACGCGGGTGCAATCATCGCGTCGGTGATAAAAATGCTGTAGCCCAATCCCAGTGTGGATCGCCCAAATAAACTTACCACTAAGAGGCTGATGCGTTTTCCGAGGCCGCATTTCACAACCGCATTCGCGACGAGGAAAGCCACGATGACGAGAAGTACGCTCTGATTGGCAAAACCAGCGAAAGCCTTAGCCGGGTCGACTGTGCGAGTGAGCACGGCAGCCGACACTGCCAGTACGGAGGCCGTCAAGAGAGGAAATGAGTTCAGAATGACAGCAAAGATAGCCGCCGCAAATACCGCGAAAAGATGCCAAGCCTCTCGCGTCAGCCCTGCCGGTATCGGCCAGAACCAAATGCCGAGCGCAAGCGCGAACGGGATAACTCGCAGAAGCCTTCGGCGGAACGGCGTCATGGCTGTGCTCTTTTGGATTGTGCTTCGCCGAGCGCGGCCGATGTTGAGCCAAACCGGGCGCGGCCCTGAAGATTGACGGAACTGCCGCTCACGCTGCCATCGTCGGACTCAATCACGTACTTCCACTCAAAGGAATAATCCCCGGTGATACCGGCGAACCGGCCGGTTCCTCCCAGGAAAGTACCGGTGATGCTTCTTCCGGTTCCCACCCACTCGCCCTTCAACTCGCTGTAAACCTTATCGCCGCGCTCGTCAGTCCACACACACCGGCCCTGCATTCCGGCGACACTGTCGGAGAATCCGACCGCCCTCGCCCGGAACCCCACTCCCAGCCTACGGTCGCTATTTAGTACCAGCGACCCTGTAAGATCGAAAATGGAAGCTTGGTGATCTTTCTCCAGCTTGAGCGTCTGCCGAATACCTGAGGACGTCCAAGTGCCTCTAAACGTGCGCCACTCGCTTGGTGAAGCAATCTCAACCGGGGGAACAGTCGGTTGACTGCATCCAACCAGAAACAGCAGCAGGGCGAGCGGCAACCATCGTCGCCAGAGCGGGACCACTGAGCCTGCTCGAGAAAACACTTGCGCATCTCCTTAGAATCAGACCGTGGCTCGCGACGCGTGCGCGGTGGAGCACGCGTCGAACCTGGCTGGCGGGAAACTGTTGGTCAAGATTTTTAACGACCAAGTCATACCAACAGAGTATCTGGCCGAAACTTGCCCAACGCCTATTTTCCAAAGAATCCTACGGATTGACTCGATGTGCGCTCAACTAGGGAAATCCCTAAGAGTACCCGGATGGGAGGTTTAACTTCCGATAGTCGGATTATCAGACATCTGGAACTTCGTATATTTCATGTCAACAAAAGCGTTCTTCGGGGCTATCGCTCTGGGGCTTCGAGATTAAAGACAAGGGAGTACAGAAAGAGTACGATTCCTAGAAACATG
>CAVSSD010000033.1:0-133087 GCA_963730495.1 uncultured Acidobacteriota bacterium
CGGCGTGACCTGGTTGCGCGATGCGAGGGACAATCCGGCGGAAGCCACCAAAGGCAGCTTCAATAGCGTGGATTTCAGCATCGCGAGTACGAGTATTGGTTCGAGCGCGAGCTTTATGCGCTTTTTTTTGCAGAATTCAACCTACTACCGGATCAAGAGGGCGGTTCAGCTTTGCACGCTCAATTCGGATAGGGATTCTCGAGCCGTTTGCGAATACCGAATCACTCACATTTCCGCCTCCCACCCCGACGCAATGCACTGAGGGCGGCGCCGCCGGGCCCGGTGCCAGAAATCATCCCTCTGCCGGAGCGTTTCTTTGCAGGTGGGGGGACGTCGCTTCGAGGATTTGCGTTGAATCAAGCAGGGCCCCGTGACCCATGCACCGGCTTCCCGGTAGGTGGCCAGGCAATGCTGGTGCTCAACCAGGAATTTCGCTTTCCGATGCACTTGCCATTTGTTGGGACTTCGCTCGGTGGAGCGCTGTTCTATGATGGTGGAAATGTTTATAGCCGGCTGGATCATTTCACGCTGCGGGCGTACTCACCGAAACCCATTTTCGCGCTTCAGGATCCTTCACAGCCACCCAGCGCGACCAATCCCACACGGTGCGTCTACAACTGTACCAACGAGTTGAATTATTTCGCGCATACGGTGGGCTTCGGGATCCGGTATGCAACGCCGGTGGGTCCGATTAGGATTGATTTGGGTTACCAGATCAACCGTCCGTTTTTCGTCTTGCCCTGCGTCCCCATCACGAGCAGCGCGCCCGCGAGCACGCAGTGTTTCAAAGGAGCGCAGCTTCCTCGGCTGCAAATCTTCTTTAACTTGGGGTCAATTTTTTAATGCGTCGAGGATTTATTGTCGGAATCTGCTGTCTGATTCTTGCGCTGGCAGCAAGTTCGTCTGTGAGAGGGCAGGAAGTTGTGGATCGTATCGTGGCGCGGGTGGAAAACGACATTATTTTGCTGAGCGACGTCAGCGAGGTGAAGGAATATCAGGAGCTGGTGAACGGAAAATCGGAAAGCGAAAGCGCGATTGTAGACAGGCTGATCGATCAGTGGATTGTACGGTCTGAGGCGGAGCTGTCGCGCTTTCCCCAACCGAAGGACGAGGAAATCGACCGTGAAGTCTCGCGAGTGGTGAAGTCCTTCAGCTCCGCCGAGGAATATGAAGCGCGTAAGAAGCAGAGCGGGTTGAATGACGCGGAAGTGCGAAGGATTGTGACCGCACAGTTGTACCTGGACAACTACCTTGATTCGAGGTTTCGCCCGTCAGTCCAGATCGATGAGAAAGCCGTTGAGGATTTCTATCAGAGTGCCGTCATCCCGAGGGCGAAGGCGCGCGGCCAGGAGCCTCCCACACTGGATGCCTCCCGCGACACCATTCAGGACGTCCTGGTGCAGAGTGACATCGATGAACAGGCGGCTCGCTGGTTAAAGGAAAGTCGCGACCGGTTGCATGTACAAAAGTTTTTGGACGAAGGGGCGAAATGAAAGCACGGAAGCGACATCCGATATGGAATTGGGTGATCCATACGCCGTGGGTATTGACGGTTATAGGAGTTTTGTGCGTGATTGGCTTTTTCACCAGCGGCGCGGGAAATCCAATTCTGCAGCGGTGGATCGTACACCGGCTGGAGAAAGCGACGGGCGGCCGCGTGGAATTGCGGTCGATTTCGATCCAGTGGCTTTCGATGCGAGCCACACTAAAGGGATTGGTTATCCACGGGCGCGAGCCGGCTGGGACGCAGGCATTGTTTTCGGCGAAAGAGGTGGACGCGGAATTGCAAGTCGACTCCTTCTGGGGCCGAAAAGTATCGTTGAGCGACCTAGTGCTGAAAGAGCCGGAGGTGCACATCCACGTGGCAAAGGATGGGTCAACGAATGTGCCGACTCTGCCGCGAGCGAGCGGTTCGAAGAAGTCCTTGCAGGAATCGCTTTTCGATCTCCGGGTGCGACGAGTCAACATTGAAAACGGATGGTTGCTGTACAACGAAGTGAAAGTGCCGCTAGCAGTGGAGGGCGGCGAGATGAGCCTGACGTTGGACGCTGGCGGGACGCCGGAGCGTCCACTGTATCTTGGAAATCTGGAATGGCAGCGCATACGACTAACCGCGCAGGGAATGGCGCCAGTGCCTGCAAATCTCTCGGCGAAATTTACGTTGTGGCGTGACGGATTCACACTGGAGCAAGGGGTTTTGAGCGCGGGGCGGTCCCACCTTGATGCGCAAGCGGAAATGTCCGACTTCACAAAACCCACATGGAGTTTCCGTTATCGGGGATGGGTCGAGCTACTCGACTTTCGCGAGACTTTTCGCGCGCCGGACGTACCAACCGGGCACGTCGATGTGCGCGGTGAGGGAACATTTGCGAATGGCATCTATAAGGGCACAGGCAGCTATGCGGGACGCGACATCCACCTAAGCTATGACATTTTTCATGCTGCGGGGCTTACGAGCCGCGCCAGCTACAGCATAAATAATGATGGGCTTGTGGCGCCGGATTTCGTCGCGGAAGGTTTTGGCGGAAGCGCTAAGGGAAAAGTGACTCTGCGTTTCGCCGGCCTACAGTTTCGCGCGGAAACTCACTTGGAGAATATGCACCTGGCGAGAGTATTCCCGGCGATTGAGCATCCGGGTTTTCCGATTGATGAGTTGGAATGGGACGCCTTGCTTAGCGGAGACACGATTGAGACGTGGAGCAATGCATTTGCGCACTTTGAGATAGGCGGGAAGATGGAATGGGCGCCCGTCGACGCTTTGGCAGCGGGCCATGTGCCGGTGACGGCGAGGTGGCAAATTCACTACAGCTACGATACGGCGATTTTCGCGATCAGCGCCGGAGAATTCGAGACGCCATCCTCGAAGGGTACGATTACTGGTGTTCTGGCGCCGCGCGGTTCCACGCTTGACGTACATTTCGAAACGGCAGCATTGCAATCTTACAAGGATTTTATCGACGGGATTCGCGGCGCGAAGCGTGGCTCTGCGGATGCAATTAAGGAAATCTCCGGGAGCGCGCAATGGGACGGCAAGATTACAGCTCCCGGCGGCCGCACGACATTCAGTGGCCACGTTCGTGGGGAGCGCGTACGTTATAACGGCACCCCGCTGGACTCCGTGGAGGGCGACATCAGTTACTCGTTGACGGAATTCGAACTTGCCAGGGGCAAGTTGCGATTCGGCGCGATGTCCACATCGATCGAGGGGACTCTGGACCTGACGGACTGGAGCTTTCTGCCGGACAACGAGTGGACGGCGGATGTGAACTTCGATAAAGCTTCGGTCGAGAATATTCAGAAGCTTTTTGGATCGACCTATCCAGTGCAAGGAGTGTTGAGCGGGCAATTGCACGGGCACGGAACGCGTGTGGCACCCGGTATCACGGGACTCTTCGATCTTGCTGAGGGAACCGTCTATGGCGTGTCCTTCAATCGGTTGCGAGGCCAGCTGAATCTCTCGCCGGACGAAGTTCGCATCGCAGACGCGGAGTTGCGCGTGTTCGCGCCGGGTAAAGAGAACGGCCGAGGCGCGGGCATCGTGACGGGGACGGCGGGCTATCGGTTCACGGATCAAAGGATAACGGCGGATCTGGTGGGAGCTTCACTTCCGCTCGAAGACATTGATAAGTTGCAATCGGTGCGGCTGCCGGTTGGAGGATTGGTCACGTTTCGAGTGAAAGCCAACGGACCGCTTTCCGCTCTGCAGAGCGATGGGACATTCCGAGTGGTGGATTTTCGCATTGGCAAGGATGTGATTGGAAGTTTCGACGGGAGTCTCATTTCCGACGGCCATATCGCGAAGCTGGAACTTGGTTCGGCAATGACCACGGGAGGCATATCCGGAGAGGTGACGCTTGGGCTGGCTGATCCATACGCTTTGAACGGAAAGGTTTCGATTGCGAACATTGATCTGAACCCATTCTTGATGACCGCTTTGCATCTCACACAGTTCAACGGGCACGGCGTGGCCGATGGCGACATCACCGTGGCCGGCGAATTGAAACATCTTGAGAACATCGTGATGGACGCCAAGTTTTCACGGCTAGCGCTGAATTACGCGAACGTGCAACTGGAAAATGTGGGACCGATTCATCTGCGCACTTCGAAGGAGAGCGTGGAAATCGATCAAGCCACCTTTAAAGGAACGGATACAAATATTGCAGTTGCAGGCTCGGCGCGATTTGCGGGGCGGGGCACTCTTGCGCTGAAACTGAATGGCGCCTTGGACCTGCGGCTATTGACAGGGTTTTTGCCGGCTGTGGAAGCGAACGGTCCGGCACAAATCAACGCGACTTTTGAAGGGCCGTTTGACCGGCCGCGCATCACTGGAAAAGTCCACATACAAAGCGCCTCCGCGCGAGTAGCTGATTTTCCAACTGGTATGAGCAACATCACGGGTGATCTGGTCTTCGATGCGACGCGGCTGTTTTTCGAAAACGTCACGGCCGAATCGGGTGGAGGCACGTTGTACCTCACCGGGAGCGTCAACTATATCGAGAGTCCCCTGCGGTACGACGTGACAGTGCGCACGGACCGCGCACGCATCCGATATCCCGAAGGAATGAGCTGGCTGGTCGGTGGCTCCCTGCGACTGACGGGAACTCCGTCTTCTGGGGTACTTTCAGGGAAGGTAGTGATTGAGCGCGTGACGATGACGCAAGGTCTGGAGGTCGCCAGTATGCTTGTATCCACTAAGGGAGGCATTTCGGGACCATCGACCAGTTCGACTTTCTTGCGGAACTTACAATTTGATATCTCGGCCCTGTCCTCGCCGGACGCACGCATGGAGTGGCCCAGTGCGGAGCTGGAAGCAGAAGCGAATCTACGCGTACGCGGCACCTGGGAGCACCCGATTCTTCTCGGGCATATTCACATTCTCGCAGGCGAGATGACGTTCCACGGAGACAGGTATAAGGTGACACGCGGCGACATGAACTTTGCCAATCCATTCCGGCTGGACCCAGTGCTGAACGTGGAAGCCACGACAACGGTTCAACAGTACGAGATCACGCTGAATTTTAATGGGCCGGCAAGCAAGCTGACTTTAGCCTATCGCTCTGATCCGCCATTGCCGGCGAACGACATCATCACACTACTAGCGCTGGGGCAGACGAGCTCGGAATCGAGCATTCGAGGCGGCGGAACAGGTGCCAACCAAAGCGCCTCGTCGGGCGCTTCGGCGATACTTTCTGAGGCGGTCTCCAGTCAACTGGGTGGGCGAGTCGAGCGATTGTTTGGCATAACGAGGTTCCGGGTTGATCCCGGGCTGGCAGAACTAGGCTCGGCGAGCACCTCACAGAACGCTGCCGCACGGGTCACCGTCGAGCAGCAAGTCACGCGGGATTTGACGATTACTTATGTCTCGAACGTGGGGTCGACACAACAGCAGGTCATTCAGGTGGAATATAACTTGAACCGGAATGTGTCGATCGTGGCTTTGCGGGACTACAACGGCATATTTGGAATCGACATCAAGTTCAAAAAGCATTTTCAATAGAAACAGCAGAACCTGCTCATCCTTTCAAATTGCGCTTAGAAATTGAGCCTCAGAATTGTGGAGGGTCGGATTGCTGAGCCGCTTGCTGGGATTGGCCTGATTGTGCGTTTTGTTGTGCGCGGGCGCCGGGCTGCCAGCGACGAGGGCCATTGTTCAGGCGTGCGGATTGGCCGATTTCTGGATTTTGGGCTTTCAATGCCTGCAGGGCCTCTTTGGCGGCCTTGGCGCCGGTTGTGCGGCTTGCCGCCTGAATTTCGCGAGTAATCTTGGGCATTTCCGCGGCGACCTTTTGTCCCACAGGCGATCCATAGAACTGCATTAGAGTTTTGATCTCGTCGTCGGTGTAGTGTTTGTCGTAAATGACGACGAGCTGCTCGGTCAACTGGTCGACGTCGAATTTCTTCTGATAGCTCTCGATAAAGGAAGTTACAAAGACCTGGCCTTTGTCGTTATTGGGGACAGTGGCGAGCAGCTTCTCCCGGTACTGCTCACTGGAATTGTTGACGGCGTCCTGTACGAGATCATGCGCGCCAATTAGTTCCATCAGCGAGCGAATGTCTGAGTCCTTGACGGGATCAATGGGCTTCGCCGGCGCGGAGTTTGCCTGGTCTTGCGCGGGTGCACCCTGCGGTGCGGCGCTTACCGGATTTTGAGATGCGCCTTGGATGGCAAGAAAAAATGTTCCGACATAAATAATGACAAGGGCTAGGACGGCCTTCATGACTTCCTCCGCGGCGGAGCTTTCAGAGCCTTTCCGCCACTCCTGAAATTGTAGGAAAAGCCGTGACAGGGCATGACATTGGCACGGTACAGGCGTGCTTCTCGTTTAACTGTCCGTTCGTTCAGGTGAGGCCCGATAAGGGTAGCTGGTGCCTCCTGCTAACGTGGTGGGTTCCTGGTCTTCGCATCACGCTGAAGGCGGGAGTTCCCTGGCTTGTCTTCATTTCGCTGTGCTACCTTGTGTGGAGAAGGGTCGGTTCCCCTAAAATTGCCGATGGATCTTTGCAAGATGGATGAACTGCTGAAGTGGCGCGGCGAATTTCCGATCCTTAGGATTGATGCGATTCGCGAAAAATCCATGCGCATGACAGCGCGCCTTTTCGAGGCAGCTAAGGCGCACGGATGGCGTGTTAATACGTCGGAAAATCCAGAGGAGCGAGCCGGAACGGTGTCTGTTGATTGTCCGCATGCGGCCGAGGTATGCCGCGAACTGCTGGCGCGGGAGATTCTCGTGGACTACCGTCCCAAAGCTGGCGTCCGGCTTTCTCCGCATTTTTACAATCGGGAAGAGGAGTGCGACCTGGCGATCGAGCAAATCGCTGAGATTCTTGAGACGCGATGCTTGGGAAAAACACGCGGCTGCGTACTCGCACGCCTGACGAGTAAAAACGTATTTGTAGGAGCTGAGGGAACGGGGCGACATAGATGAAACTGTTTCGCGATTACGCGGCGAACGAGCGGCCCATTGAAGGCTCTGGCGAAGACGAATTCGCTGTGCAGCGCGTTGAAATGATCGAAAGGCAATTGCGCCGCCGCGGTGTTCATGACTCTGATTGTGCTTGCGGCGATGGCTGCCGTGAGGCGCGAGGAGTTTGTACCCAAGGAGTTTCGTCAACGAGCTTACGAAGACGCGCCGTTGCCGATCGGTGAGGGCCAAACGATTTCGCAGCCTTATATCGTTGCGGCGATGACTGTTGCGCTGCGCCTTGCCGGCAACGAACGAGTTCTGGAAATTGGGACGGGTTGCGGTTATCAAGCGGCGATTCTTTCGCGCTTGGCAAAAATTGTTTTCACGATTGAGTCACGCTCCGAGCTTGCATCCTCGGCCACGGCCAGGCTTGATCGTCTCGGATACGAAAATGTGCATGTTCACTGCGGCGACGGCACGATGGGGCTGCCGGAGCTTGCTCCGTTTGACGCCATACTCGTTGCTGCTGGCGCGCCCGCGGTTCCAGAACCGCTTCGTGCGCAACTCGCGGAAAGTGGCCGGATGATTTTGCCGGTGGGTGATGCGGAAAACCAGGAATTGCTCTGTCTTGAACGGCGGGGAAATTTCTTCGAGACTCGCACACTGGATGCGTGCCGGTTTGTGCCTCTCATTGGGTATTACGGATGGAAGGAACCTCCGGCGCGATGAGTTCAGGAACTCCTGACCTTTCGATTGTTATTCCGTCCTACAACGAAGAGTTGCGGCTTCCAGCCACCCTCGAACAGATTGCAGCGTTTCTGCCCAGTTTAGGGAGAGAGACGGAAATTCTCGTTGTGGATGATGGTTCGAAAGATCGCACCGCGGAAGTGGCGGAATCTTTTCGGAAAACATTTCCAACCCTGCGGGTCATTTCCAATGGTGTGAATCGAGGGAAAGGGTTCAGCGTTCGCCACGGAATGCTTGAAGCGCGCGGCCGTAATGTGCTTTTTACGGATGCCGACCTGTCTGCGCCGATCGAGGAAGCTCCCAAACTTCTGGACGCTCTAGCAACCTACGATGTTGCTATAGGCTCCCGGGCTCTCGATCGCAGCCTCATTACCGTCCATGAGTCACGATTTCGCGAGTTCGCAGGGATAATCTTCAACAAGATCGTTCGGGTGATACTGCGGCTTCCTTTCGTCGATACACAGTGTGGCTTCAAAGCGTTCCGTCGCGAACGATGCCAAATCCTTTTCCAGCAGCAGCGCATCGAGCGGTTCGGCTTCGATCCCGAATTGCTCTATCTGGCGCGGCATCACGGACTTCGCACGATTGAGATTCCCGTTCGTTGGGGGCATTCCCCTGCGACGAAGGTCAATATGTTTCACGACAGCATTCAAATGTTTCTGGATGTGTTCACCATCCGCTGGAACGCGATCAGGGGCCGCTATCCGAGACGGTCTTAAAGTGTTTTCGAGGTACACTTTGTAATACAAAGTACTTGACAGAAACCCATTTTTGGAGTAGGCTTTTTGTATGGTAGCCGCTGGTCCTCTTCGTTCTAACAAGCGCGAACCCATCCCGATTGACGCCCGCGCCGTCGATCATCTCAAATACATTCGCGAAACCATGGAGAGCGCGGCGGAGTTTACCGCCGTGCCCGGTTGGGGCGGCGTGGCGATGGGGATTACGGCGCTCGCGGCTGCTTTTGTGGCAGCGCGCCAGTCTTCACCTCGCGCCTGGCTGATGGTTTGGCTGGTTGAAGCTTTTGTTGCCGTGGCGATCGCCGCGCCTACAGCCGTCACGAAAGCGCACCGCGCAAACTCAGCTCTTTTCTCTGGTCCGGGACGCAAATTTCTGTTTAGCTTTGCTCCACCGATCATCGTTGGAGGCTTGTTGACTTTCGCTCTGTATGCGGCCGGGGCTGCGGCCGTGCTGCCGGGCGTTTGGCTGCTGCTTTATGGGACTGCTGTCGTCACGGGTGGAGCGTTTTCCGTGCGCGTCGTTCCGGTCATGGGATTTTGCCTGATGAGTCTCGGCGCTGCGGCGCTTCTCGCGCCCGCTGCGTGGGGCGATGCGTTCATGGCGGCAGGATTCGGCGTTTTGCAGATCGGTTTCGGTATTTGGATCGCGCGGCATCACGGTGGATAAAAGGCAATTGCATGGCGAAGTCATCCTCAGCACATCAGGAACGGATCCAGCGCACGCGCGAGCGTGACAACTCACTGGCGACCGTGCGGGGCTCAGTGCGCGAGGCCGTTTCTCCGGACCTGGACCGCCTGATCCACGAGCGTATTCGTTTGGGGATTGTGAGCGCGTTGGCCGTGAACCGCTCGCTGACTTTCAATGAGCTAAAGGCGCTGCTCAAGACCACGGACGGCAATTTGAGCGTGCATGCGCGCAAGCTCGAAGAAGCCGATTACATCGTCTGCACGAAGTCGTTTGATGGACGGCTGCCCAAGACGGAGTACCGCCTGGCAGCAGCGGGCCGGCGCGCGCTGGAGCGCTACCTGAACCACATGGAGGCGCTGATTCGCGCAACGCGCGAGGGCTGAGGGCGCCAAAATTTTTTGCACATATACTTTACATCACAGAGTAGTTTGTAATGATTTTTCCGGCGGCGGAGAAAGAAGTAAAAAACATGCAGCATCTAACCACGCAAGACATCATGACCACGAAAACCAAGTTGTCACTGTCGCCGGGCTTGCACGTGGCCATCATCTCAGACGGCAACGGGCGCTGGGCTACGTCACGCGGATTGCCTCGCTCCGCCGGCCATCGCGCTGGCGCTGAGTCCGCCCGCCGGATCATTGAAGCAGCGCCTCGCCTCGGAATCCACACGCTGACCCTCTTTGCTCTTTCGTCCGCCAATTGGAAGCGCCCCGCAGCGGAGGTAAATGCGATCCTGCGGCTTCTGCACGAATACCTTTTGGTAGAAACGTCGCACTGCATCGAGGAAGGCGTCCGCCTTAGCGTCATCGGGCGCCGCGACCGCATTCCCGCCACTCTCCGCCAGGCCATAGTGGATTCCGAAGCCGCCACGGCAAATGGCACACGGCTTCATCTTCGCCTCGCGATCGATTACTCCGCGCGCGAGGCGATCTACCACGCCGCCTGCCGCTTTTATAAAGTCACCGAACTCTCGCCCGAGTCCTTTTCAAATGTCCTCGCGGAGGTTCTTCGCGGCGGCTCGACCGAAGTGGACTTACTCATCCGAACGGGTGGCGAGCAGCGCCTTTCCGATTTTCTACTGTGGGAGTGTGCCTTCGCCGAGTTTGTCTTTCTTCCGAAACGCTGGCCCGATTTCAATGCGGCCGACCTCGAATCCGCCGTGCAAGAATTCGGCAGGCGCGAGCGAACCCGTGGGGCCCTGCCCGACGCGATCGCCGGATAGTCAGCTTTTCGACTTGAAAGCCTGAGGAATGGTGAAGATCAGTCTTTGAGTCCGTCATTCATTGTCGTTTTGTGCCCTAATAAAACCCGTCTAATCAATCCGTTGGCAGTTCACAGCTGAGGTCTCATCCGGACAGTCGCGGCTCCTCGCCCCTGACGTTTTGGCCTTCGGCCTGGCGTCTATATCCCAGGAGCAAAGAATGGGAACTATGGGACTTGCGCTGCCTTGGGAGACTAGAATCTCTTCCGTGCCGCGCGAACGGGAGATGCGAGTGGAACCTTCCGAAGACCTACCAGGCCGCCCCAGCGAGACTGTGGCGCCCGCTGCTGCGACTACGGCGCCTTCCGAAGACGCCGAGCTGGCGGAGCGCTGCCGGGCAGGCGATATGGGCGGATACGAGCGTCTCTATGCCCTGCATGGCGCCCGCATGAAGAACGTCGCGCGCAATCTACTGGGCAACCCGGTTGACGCCGAAGACGCCGTGCAGGAAACATTCTTGAAAGTGCAGCGAAGTATCGCCGGTTTTCGCGGCCAATCCAGCTTTGTCACCTGGACGTACCGGATTCTTATCAACACTTGCTACGACGCGCGCCGCAGCCGGGTGCGCAAAAAGGAAGTGGCGAACGACGATAGCGAAGATTCGCCGCGGCCGGAGCCGCGCGCACCGGGAGCACACCCTTCGCTTCGAATGGCGCTGGAACGGGCTCTGGCCGGTTTGACGAAACATCAGCGCGACGTTTTTTTGTTGTACGAAGTCGAAGGGTTCCATCACGCGGAGATTGCAGGGATGCTCGAGATTACAGAGACGGCTTCGAAGAACACACTTTTTCAGGCGAAGCGAAATCTTCGCCAGGTGCTTGAGCCTCCGCGGGGCAACACGACCGCGGGAGCACGGTAAACGACGATGAATATCACATGTGAAGATCGCGACAGAATTTTTGAAGATGGCACGCCCGCCGAATGGGCTGCTCTCGAAGCGCACAGCGCAAACTGCGCCGCCTGCGCCGAAGAACTCCGCGCCTGGAAAGCTATCAGCGTCGCCGCGAAGGAAATGCGCGACTACTCCGATTCACCTTCGCTGTGGCCGCGTATCGAGCAGGCGCTCGCAGCAGAAGCTGCCGCCAAGACTCACCGTGCACAACGTTGGAGCTGGCTCTCGCTTGGGTTCGGCCTCTCTCTCGGATGGCAAACCGCAGCGGCTGCTGCCTTCGTCTTGATCTTGACAGTTTCCGCCGGCTGGATTTATTTGCATCCCACTAAGCCTGTACCCAGCCCCGACCTGTCGCTTCTGAAGAGCCCAGCTCTCGCCGAAGTGGAACGCACACAGGCCGCTTATGAGCAGGCCATCGACAAGCTGGCTGCGGATGCCAAGCCGCAACTCGAAAATCCGGCGACTCCTTTGCAAGCGAGCTACCGCGAGAAGTTGCTCGTGCTCGATAGCGCTATAAACGATCTTCGTGCTCAGGCCGGGATGAATCCGTCCAATGCGCATCTTCGCCAGCAACTGCTGGCGATGTACCAGGAGAAGCAGCAAACGCTGGAAGATATTTTGGAGGAAAAGCGATGAAGTTGTTTTTGTCGAATAGGAATAGAGAGCGTTTGCGCAGCGCGCGATTGGCGGGCGGCATTGCAGCCATCCTTCTAGCTCACGGCATTTCCTGCATTGGCTGATGGAAACTGGCCGCAAGATGAAGTCACCCGCAATTTTGACAAGACATTGACTCTTGGCGCGGGCCAGTCTGTTCGCGTCGAGCACAAGTTCGGCGAGATCAAAGTTCACGGCGAATCCGGACGCGAGGTCAAAATTTCCGCCGTCATCCGCGCGCAGGCCAGCTCCCATGAGGAAGCCGAATCCTTCGCGCAAAAAATCCAGATTGAAGTGCAACAGACCGGTGAAGGCATCAGTATCCGCACAATTTATCCGCCGGAAGAAAACAAGTGGTTTCACATCAGCAAACATTCCTCCTGGTCCGTGAGCTACGACATTGCCGTGCCCACAGATGCTCCGCTGAATATCCGCAACAGCTACGGAAGCGTCAACATCGCCCGTGTCCACGGCGCGGTGGAAGTCGAAAACGGTTACGGCTCGCTCACCGTCCAGGACGCCGGCCCCGCGCGTCTAACCAATTCCTTTGGCAGTATCGAACTCACTGGGGCCGCGGGCAACAGCCGTCGTCAACAATAAGAACAGCTCCGTGCAGGTCTCTGACGTGAAAGGCACTCTCGACGTGCAAGACCGCTTTGGCAGCATCACCGTGCGCAACATCCAAGGCGGCGCGACCATCACGGGAGGCAACGGAGCGATTACACTCGATGGCGCTGCCTCGGCCAATGTCACAACTTCGTTCGGCAACGTGGACACGAAAAACATCCGCGGCGATTTGTCCGTCCACGACAACAACGGAAACGTGGACATTAGTGCCATTGCGGGCTCGCTGGACGTCAGCGATAGTTTCGGAAACGTGACCTTCACTGACGTGAAAGGCCGCGTAAACTGCACGACCAACAACGGTCGCGTCACAGCTAGCTCGCTGGCGCGGAACTTCCGTGACCATCCGCGATTCCTTCGGCAACTTGGAACTCGAGAATATCAACGGCTCGCTGGATGCGGACACCTCCAACGGAAAAATTACGGTGCGCGACATCCGAGGCGTCGTCACTCTCAAGTCTTCCTTTGGGGCCATTGAGGCGACAAACATCCCGAAAGGCATCCGTGCTGTCACCGGAAATGGAGCGATCACGCTCACCGACATCGGAGCCGACGCTTACGCGAAAACCAGCTTTGGCAGCATCGACGCCGAGCGCATCAATGGCAACTTGACAGCCGAAGATAGCAACGGCTCGGTCACCGCGCGTAATGTGAAAGGCGACGCTATCGTGACGACTTCTTTCTCCGGCGTAACTCTCGAATCCATTGGCGGCCGCATCCGCGTGGACAATCAGAACGGAGGAATCTCCGTGACCGCCCTTCGTCCGGCCAGCGGCTGCCGCGATATCTCTCTCAAGACCTCCTTCTCGTCCATCCACGTTCGCATCCCTGAGGGCATCGGCTACAATCTTGCCGCGCGCACCTCGTTCGGGAGAGTTTCTTCGGAGCTGCCTGTCACCGCCACGGGAAACATTGGTGGAGAGTCGCTGAACGGGACGATCGGAGCGGGAGGTTGCCAGTTGCAGCTCACCAATTCGAACGGAAGCATTGAAATCGCAAAGGCTCCTTGATAAGGAATGGATGGGAGTGGCCCCGGCTCCAGGCTGTAGGTAGATTGACGCGCGGATCAGCGCACCGAACCTCGCGCACGAGCCATGGCAAAGGCTTTTTTCAGCACGCGAGTCGCGGTTTCGGTTAGGTGGTACTGCGCAAGCTCGTCTTCGCTGGCAAAAGCCACGTCGGTCACATCGCTCCCAGCGCGGGCTTCCCCGCCAATGCGCTCGCACAAATAATCTACAATGACGAAATGAAAGCGCGGACGGCGCCCCTGCTCTGTAGTCTTCGCGAGTTTCGTCCGAAAAAATGCGGTCAAAAACTTCAATGAGCTCAAGTACGCGCACGTCAAGCCCTGTTTCTTCGCGCAGCTCACGCGCCACGCCTTCTTGCAGGGATTCTCCGAGCTCCAAGTGTTCCGCCAGGGATAGACCATTCGCCGCGGAGGGGCTCGCTGCCTCGGCGAATCAGCAGAGCGCGGCCATTCTCGATGATCACGCCCCCAACGCCTACGATGGGACGCTCGGGATATTCGCGGGAAGAGGTCACTTTAGGAAATTTGCCCCGGAGCAGTTTACAATCCAAGCAGCCGCGCCGCGCATTAGAGTTGACTTAGGACAGCGCGGTATATAATACGCCATGGTGGCGGCGGCACTATCTGTAGGGCCCCGCCCTGCGAACATTTCTACGGAGGATGGAGCCGTGATCCGCTGCCCTGAATGTTCCACTGAAATTGATGTGGACGAAGACGAAGTCGAAGAAGGCGAAATCCTGAGCTGTCCCGAGTGCGAGTCCGAGCTCGAGGTTTCGCAGACGCATCCCGTGCATCTGAACCTCATCTCCGACGACCTCGATGAAGAAGACGACGATGATGACGAAGACGAGGCCAAGGAAAACGGCGATCTCCTCAAAGATGACGAGGAAGACGACGAGGAAGAAGAAGAGGACGAAGAGTAACCGGCTGCAATCGCCCGTCCAACATCCCCTATCCTCCACGCAGGCATCTAATTTGACAGGAGTGGACTTATGAAGAGTCCCCAGTGGTTTGTGTTTGTGGGAATGGCAGCGCTATTCATTTGCTTTGCGGCGGCTCTTTTCCGAGCGCAGGAACCCGCTCCTCCAGCCCCGCAGGCCCCAGCTGCACCTCAGCCGCCGGCTCCCGAAAAGCCGCAGAACTCGAAGTATAGCCATGCCAACGATTTTCTTATCATCGGGACAATATTCGATCCCAAGGGTTATGCGTTTCCTGGCGTGGAGCTGCGGATTAGACGCAGCAATGAGAAAAAATACCGCTGGGATAGCTATACAAATTCACGAGGCGAGTTTGCGGTACGCGTGCCGCAGGGTTCGGACTATGAGATGGTGGTCCACGCGAAGGGATTCGCGGATCAAACGCGCGCACTGGATGCGAAGACAGGCGTCAGCGAAGCACGTATAGTATTTCGTATGGTAGCTGCAGAGGGAGGGAAGAAATGAATGCACCGAAACGATTCTCTCTTTATAGTGGCGATTCTGATCTTGGCGAGCATAACAGCCGTAGCGCAAGACGCTAAGCGCGAAGCGCAGCTCCGCACGGTCCACGGGATAGTGGAGGACAAATCCGAAAACCTCGTTTCGGAGAGCGTGGTTTTTCTAAAGAACACTCGGACAAATGTTGTTCGCAGTTCATACACGGATACCACGGGCAAGTACCGATTTAGCGGGCTTGACCCAAATGCTGACTACGAAGTCCACGCGGAAAAAGAAGGCTCCAAATCGTCGACTCGACACGGTTTCGAGTTTTGACAGCCGCAAGGACATCACTCTGAATCTGAAAATCGAGAAGAAGAAAGATTGAGAGCGATCGAATAGAGCATGAGTTTCTCAGGATCGTTGATTGAGCCCCTTTGCTTGGTAGCCAGAAGGTAATTGTTGTCCCGCGGAATTACGCTGGTCGATTGCTCAATTGCAGGACTTATCCTTCCCAATAGTAAATAAAACAGTAAAAAGCGATTGAATCCCCTGATGAAACCCTTTTGAAGAGCGGAGAATCTAAGTAGGGAGCATGGCTTTCTGGAACCTCGGTCAGCCCATTTTTCTAAAATCCCTTCTCCGAAAAGAGAACTGGAGTTCTGAGTGCATAGAATTGTCGGGAGGCCGAGCCATTTCTTTTTGCGAATCTTTATTGCAGCTGATCTTTATAGTTCCGGCCACGCTTGCGCAACAGCCACAACCGCCTCCACCAGCGCCTGCCCCAGCCGAATCACAGGCAGATAAGTCTAAGGACGCGAAAGAAGAACAGGATAAGAAAACGGCCGATGATCAGATTGGGAAGAGCAAGCTGGAGAAAGAAACCGGCACTATAAACGACCGTATCTTCGAAGTGATGCCGAATTACGGAACCGTAGAAACCTCTCAAATTCTTCCGCCGCTCACGACCGGGCAAAAATTTCGGCTTGCTACCGCGGGCGTATTCGATTGGACCGCCTATCCTTTCAACGGTGTACTGGCAGCGGTAGCTCAAGCGAAAAATGATCCAGCGTCCTGGGGACAGGGTTGGGGGGCATATGGAAAACGCTATGGAGAGTCATTTGCCGACAACAGTATCGGCACATATATGACCACGGCTATTTTCCCGAGTTTGTTGCATGAAGATCCCCGCTACTACCAGTTGGGAAGAGGTAGCTTCGCGCATCGCGCCTATCATGCAGTAAATCGACTGTTCGTCATCCGCACGGATTCGGGGCATGATCGATTTAATATCTCGGAGTCGCTTGGCAATGCCGTTGCGGCAGGCATCTCCAATATTTACCACCCAGCAGAGGATCGGACAGTTTCCCGAAATCTCGAAACTCTGGGCATGCTGATCATGTGGGACGGAGTGGGGAACGAAATGAAGGAATTCTGGCCGGACATTCGGCGTAAGGTGCTCCACAAGGGTACGCCCCGAGAATGAGCCGGAGCCAGTTCACCCAAAATCAATTTTGTGTAGGTGCCAGAACTTGCACCGCTTCGGGCCACTCACTTCAATCTCCACTGGTGTAGGGCCCAATATCTCGCCATCTCTTTGGAGCATGTACGACCGATCTGTGGTGAACTTCACAGCCTGAACCCAGAGCCGTTTCACAGGGGTTCGTGAATTCAGGATCAATTTGGAAGTATTTTCCAAGTGGCGCCGCGGGCTATGCGGCTTCGAAAAAACGTTCCGCTCTTACTTCTCCTTCTTAGCTGGAGCCGCGATATCCGAGGTTACAGAAGCCAGGTTATTTTCATTGAGAGCGTGGTTGAACGCGGGAAGATCTTGTTCAATGAGCTTCTGATAGTCCGCGACTGCTCCGGTAAGTTCAGTTTCGATCGTCTGAAGCAAGTCTAAAGCCGTATCGGTCGGGGCAAAGTCTGCTCCGCCGGCGACGTCTCCGCCCCCAGTGCCAACCTCAGCGTTGAGCCAAATCAGGTTGAGATATACTTTGTCAGCCTCAACGAAATATTTGTCGTCGCTGTTGATTTGTGATGGCGTTACGAGCTTGAACTCTATGGCCTGGAGTTTCTTGTCCATTTCCTCGACGGTCTTCAGAAGTTCGGCCTTGCGCTTGGACTGCGCTTCATCTTCCGCCGGCGCGGGCTCTGGTTCGTCAAAGTCATCCGGTTCGGCGGATGGCGGTCTTTCTTTTTCTTTTTTCTTAGGCGGACGAAGCATTGTTTCAATGACTTCGATTTGCTTTCGCAACCACTCGATCTGATTGAATGTAATCGGATGCGCGGGTGATTTCGTCACGGATTCGAAGCAGTGTCTTCACGGACGACTCAATGTCCGCTTCCGGAGTTGGAACGCGCGGATCGGGTAGTACCGTCAGTGCCTGAGTGAAGGACTGACCTGCCACTGTCAGGCGAACGGAGTACTTACCGGGAGCGACCATCGGACCGACTTCCGCTGAGCTGATTCCCCAGTGCGTGATCGGCCGCGAGTCGGCGTCGCGGAAGCGCGGTTCCTGCCAAATGTGCGGATTGTCGGAAGTCGCCGTGCGGAGCGCGATCAATCTCGGCGACTCGTAATGCATATCCCACTTCACGCGATTGATGCCCACATGGCCCTTCGTCTTGAGCTTGCGAATCGTTTTGCCATCTCCACTCAGGATTTCGATTTCCACCGGATCCTTGGGCACTGTTTTCAGCGAAAAATTGAGCATGGCTTGCCCGCCACGGACAAAGCGGTGAGCGGGACGCGGCTCGAAAAGTACCGTAGGAGCATCCGAGTGGTTCTTTGCAAGCTGCTCAAGAGGCGTAATATCGTCAAAAATGTAGAGCCCGCGTCCGTAAGTGGAAATCACCAGGTCGTGAAATTCTTTCTGCACCACCGCCCAAGTCACCGGAGCGTGAGGAAGACCTGCTTGCAACGCCGTCCAATGCCCTCCATCATCCAGCGAGTAATACAGGCCATTCCCCGTACCCGCAAACAACAAACCGGCGCAATTTGGATCTTCGGCGATAGTTCGCACGTAAGCCAAAGGATGTTTCGGCAAATTGCCGCTGATCGGTTTCCACGTCTTGCCAAAATCTGTTGTCTTGTAAATGAAAGGATCTCTGTTATCCATCATGTGAAAATCGACGGCGATATAAGCGCTGCCGGGATCAAAACTGGAAGGGGCAATGCTGCTGATCGTTCCCCAGGGAGGCAATCCAGAAATATTCTTGGTGACGTTCGTCCAGTTAGCAGCGCCGTCTTTCGAATACCAGAGCTGACCGTCGTTCGTGCCGGCCCAGATCAGTCCCTTCTGGATTTTGGAAGGAGCGATGGCGAAAACGACTTCTCCGTAAAACTGCCCCAGGTTGTCTCCGACGATTCCGCCGGAAGAAACGATGCGGCTCGGATCCTGCGTCGAGAGATCGGGACTGGTGACAGTCCAGCTTTGGCCGCCATTCGTCGTTTTGAAAATGACCTGGCAGCCGTAGTAGACAACGTTGTGATCGAAGGGATCGACGGCGAGCGGCGAGGTCCAGTGGCACCGATATTTAATGTCGGTTGGCGGTGCATCGAGAGTATGAAGATAGGGGCTTACAGAGCGCGCCTTTTTGATTCGAGCGTCCCACCGCGTTACTTCATCCCCATAACATGTAGCCCACACGATATTGGGATCGGCCACATCCGGAACCGTAAAGCCGGATTCGCAGCCTCCCATCGCGCGGTCCCATCCCGTTTCCTGTGAATCGATGGGCACGCTCGGGCCACGCATGTTGCCGTCATCTTGCATGTTGCTATAGAAGTAGTAGGGAGTCTGGTTGTCTACGGCCACGTGATACATCTGACCGATCGGCAGCGTGACACGGTGAAAGCCGCGCCCGTGCACGGTGGTGATGATCATTCCAGCGTCATCTGTGATCACAAAGCGATCGGGGTTTACAGGATCAATCCAAATGTCGTGAGTGTCTCCGCCCCAGCGGACCTCTTGAAAATTTTGCCCGCCATCCAGCGATTGATGAAACGAGCTGTTCGCCACCAGTACTTCATTATCATTTCCGGGTGAGACTGCAATTCGGATGTAGTAACCCGCGCGCCCAATCAAAGCTCGCTGATAGTTGACGGCTTTCCAATGCGATCCTGCGTCGTCCGATCTCCACACGGAACCTTGGTCTTTAGTTTGAATCAACGCGAAAACGCGGTTCGAATTTGTCGGCGCGACAGCCACGTCAATTTTGCCGAGCGGCGAATGAGGCAAGCCGTGCTCTTCGATCCGCGTCCACTTCGTTCCCCCGTCGCGCGATACGTAGACTCCGCTGCCGGGACCGCCGCTAAACTCTGCCCAGGTGTGCATTTCCAATTGCCACATTCCGGCGAACAGCACCCGCGGATTGTGCGGATCCATGGAAAGGCCAGAGCAGCCGATGTTCTCTCCGGCAAAAAGCACGCGCTCCCAATGCAGTCCGCCGTCTACCGTGCGGTAAACGCCGCGCTCCTGTTGCGGCCCCGTCGCCCGTCCAAGCGCGCAGGCAAAGACAATATCTGGATTCGATGGGTGAACAAGAATCCTTCCTATGCGGCCGGTTTCCTGCAGCCCCATATTGGTCCAGGTCTTCCCGGCATCCGTGGATTTATAGATTCCGTTTCCGATGACATCGCTATCGCGTATGACCCAAGCCTCGCCGGTGCCTGCCCACACAACACTTGGGTCAGTCGGCGCGACGGCGAGTGCGCCGATTGCCGCAACGGGTTGTTTATCGAAGATCGGTGTCCAGCGATTGCCTCCGTCTGTCGATTTCCATACACCGCCGGAAGCTGCTCCAGCGTAATACGTGCTCGGATCTCCGGGCACTCCAGCCACGGAAGCAATACGGTTTCCAACGCGCGGACCAACAAAGCGGAATCGGAACTGCGTATCTTCATCGGAATCTGAATCCGGTTGCTGCGCATGGGCCACCGACGCCGCAACACAAAGCCATCAGCAGTGCGAGGCTGACCTTCCCGCTTCGGATAAGCGCCACGAAGTCCTCCAGCAAATAAGAATTTTGGAATTCGATGTCCCAGCGCAGACTGGATCACGCCGAACGCGCAGAGTATACATTATCCGTCGACTACGCTCGCGGCGAGGGCTCCAGCTTAGATTGATATGGATTAATGTTTTGAGAGCTGTCGCGGAAAGTATGGTGCCGGCGGAGGGAATCGAACCCACGGCCTAGGGATTATGAGACCCTCGCTCTACCACTGAGCTACGCCGGCACAAAAACAATTCTTAATGCTACGAAGTCGGTCGCAAAGGTGTCAAGCATTCCTCACCCAAACGAAGTATGAAGGCCCTCGGAATTCCGCTTTCCATGGAGATTCTCTAACAAAACCCCTTTCTCGTCCTGAATTTTCAGTCAAAGGCGCCTGATTGCGAGTCCCATGGGTCTAGTACTACCGTACCGTTGACCCTACAAGTCCCATTACCTATCCTGAGCGGGTAGTGAACTGACGGTCCCGTCTCACTAGGCGAAAGCTTGAGCGAAGGGGCGGGCCGGGTAGGTGTGTACCATTACGGTACAGGTCCGCATCGCGAGCTACTTGACATCCCTATAGTTAGGGATAGAGTGTCTCTGGGTGTCATTCATCCCCGGAGGCAACATGTCCAGGAAACTCGTGGTGGTATTTCTTGCCATGCTCATTTTGGTGGCAGCAATGGGCTTGAAAACGGTGGTTACGACGCACGGCGACGGTTCCATAATTATGGCGAACGGCGCAGCACCGGCACCACCGACGCCTTACAGGAACGGCGCAGCGCCGGCACCGCCAACACCGTATCGAAATGGCGCAGCACCAGCACCACCGACGCCCTATTGATAGCCGCGCTAAATCCGCAGAAGTTGAAGTAACTTCTTGCGGGGGCGCGGATCAGGGGCGTAGATAGGTAGGAACGTGCCTGGTCCATTTACATACTTTGTATGGCTCGTGGGCTTCCTCTGCGAAGCAGCCGTACTGGTGTGCGCGTTCAACGGAAGGCGCATTTCGGCGCTATCTCCTCCTCAATGTGTACATGGCTGGTGCCATCCTCAGTGAGCTAGGGAGATTCAAAATCCTTAGCGAATACGGCTTCAATTCCAAGCAGTACATGTATTTCTATTTTTATTCCGATGCTGATCCTCACGATCTTTCTTTATTTCGCCCTGACCACTTTATACGCGCACGTCTTCAGCGAAATGAAGGCAGAGCGCTACGTTAAGATGGGCGCACTCCTGTTGCTCGGGGGGACCGCGCGCGTTTACTGCGGCCGTTGTTCTGCAATCCTCCGCAAAGCTTGTCACTCATTTCGTTGTGGATCTCTCCCAGAACCTTTACTTCGTCGGCTTGGTTCTCACCTACGTTTTATGGGGCGCCATCCTAAAACTGCGTGAGACACGAACGCGGCTGATCCAACTCGTCCTCTCATTGGGCGTCTATTTCAGCTTGTTTGCCGCCAACTACGCCATTCGAAACTTATATCCGCCGTTGTACACAGTGTTTGTACCCCTGATACAGCTTTTTGGGGTATTCCTCCCAATGGCTTGGGCATATGCCTTCTGGCGCTTGCCTGAAGATGCCAAGCTGGTGCCTGCGCGCCTTGCGGTGATCCCCCGATGATGGCCGCAATCATTCTCGTCTGTTCGGTGGTTTTCTTGCTGCAGTTCTTCGTGTCCTATTGCCGATCCTTGATTGCGGCTTCCATCAAGCACCCTCTTTCAGCGGAAGTTCAGGACGTCACTGGAATTAAGACTTCTGCGACGGGCGATGATTTTGCCCGGGTTGTTCAGCTCCTTCATCTCTGCCCAGACCGCCCAGAAGACCGGAGCGGGATACAAGCTATCGGCGCATATTTCGGCCTCTTGGGTTTTGTGCGCTCCAGCATAGCGCGACTCATTCCTTCCTTACGGGCTTGGACGGAAACCGAACGGGGGCAGTGTACCTATTTTGCGGCGGTGACTCTCGAGCGCCGCATCGCGTTCAGTAGAGACATGTTCGCCCAGCAGCTCGAAACTTAACGAAAGACCGTAGACTTTTTTTCCGCTCCTCGTTTACCCCTATCTGATTAGCCACATTCACGCTTCAATCTCGGCTTGACTTTTCTAAGTACGTGTTAATCTCAACTGGTTCTCTCCTCACCGGAGTGGACGCGTCCGCAGCGCAAAAACAACCGGTGACAAAAACATGTCTGCAATGTAGTGCCGTACTGCCATCGAGCGTACGTGTCTGCAATTTTTGCGATTCATCCCTAACGCTTGATCTTTCTTCTGAAGCGGCTATTTCTGCGTCTGGTGATACGGAAAAACCTGGATCACTGACTGGCCAAACTCACGCGAATGCCTCGCCAGGTCGTGATTCTGATCCCGCTTGGCGTGGCGAGCTTGCACAGCGTCTCCAAACCTATCGGGTCCGGCGGCGAAAGGTTGCGCCTAACCTTGCGCAGTCTGCGCTACCGTTCGAGGAGCCTGCGTCAGATCCGCCGGTTCAAGCTTCCGTTAGTGTTGCGGAACCTCCAGCAACGGCTGATGAGGATTTCGCCTTTACGATTGCGATCGGCCGAAACGCCGCGACGCGTGAAGACGCACGAATGGTTATTGACGTATCTCTGCCTCCGGCTGCGGAGCAGGGCTTCGAACAAACACCCGCGCGAGATGCGCGCTCGGAGCAGACCGGTTTGTACCCAGTCGCTTCTATCGACGAGCGCCGCATTGCCGGCTTGATAGACGCTGGTTGCCTGCTCTTCGCGTATGGCGCCTTTCTCACGCTCTTTGGTTCGCTTGGTGGGCAATTTACATTCAGCAAACTGAGCGCAGCTGTGTGCGTCACGACATTCGTTATCGTGTACCTGCAATATTTTGCGCTCTTCACTGTTTTCGGCGGCACTACTCCAGGCATGATGCTGCGAGGCTTGCAAGTCGCCAGCTTTTCCGGTGAATCTCCCACTCCGCGGCAAATGCTTTGGCGCAGCGTGGGCTATATGCTTTCCGCTGGCACTTTTTTCATGGGTTTTCTGTGGGCCATGTGGGACGAAGATGCTCTCACCTGGCACGATCGTTTGTCACAGACCTATCTTTGTCCAGCGCGAACGTTTGCCGACATAGACGTCACTCACCCTGCTCATAGCCGCTGAAGACGGGCGCTAAGGCATTTATTTTTCGAGAGAGTTTTTTACGCGCGGCACTCGCGTGCAATGCGTAAGATCGCTTTTAGACTGAGTTCCACATCAGCTTCCGTCGTAGCCCACGAAGAAACGCTGACGCGCATTGCGGATTTTCCTTGCCACACCGTTCCGCCGCACCAACATGTGCCGTCTTCCTGAACCGCGCGAATCACTTTCTCCGTGATTTCCGCGCTGCCGAAAGAAACAAGCACCTGGTTGATGACAACGTCGTTTAGCACTTCAAATCCCGCGCCGCGAAATCCCTGAGCGAATTGTTGTGCGTATGCGCAAGTCCGCTCAATTAATGAGCAAAGACCTTCCTTCCCCATCGACTTCAATGCTGCCCACAATTCCACGCCGCGTGCCCTTCGTGACGCCTCAGGAGTGTGGTACATAGGTTCGCGCAGGGCGCCCGCCTCAAGATAAGCGGCCGTCATAGTCATCGCCGCACGTAATGCAGCGCCATTTTTCACCAGGACAATCCCGCTGTCGTAATTGACGTTCGGCCATTTGTGCGCGTCCGTGGCCCAGGAGTCCGCTTGCTCGAATCCATCGGTCAGGTGTCGATACTTAGGCGAGACGCCAGCCCATAAGCCAAATGCGCCATCCACATGAACCCAGGCTCCTTGCTCCTGTGCTCGAGCGCAGATTTCGGCAGCTGGATCGAAAGCCCCGCTATTCACGTTGCCGGCCTGGATACATAGAATCGTGCGTTCACTCAACCGCGGAAGTTTGTCAGCGCGCATTCTTCCTTGATCGTCCACTTCAACGCGCGTCAGACGCTTTTTGCCAAACCCCGCAAGACTCAGCGCCTTCAGAAGCGAAGCATGTACTTCGTCACCCACCACGACCTCGATGGGCGGCGCTCCAAACATCCCGTCATCCGCGACGTTCCACCCTGCGCGCGCTAGAAGAGCGTGGCGCGCCGCCACCAGCGCCGTAAAATTCGCCGTCGTCGCGCAGGTCACAAGTCCACCTTCGCATTCCTGCGGCAGACCAAGCGCCTCGCATACCCAGCCCAGTACCACCTCTTCGAGTTCTGCCGCTACAGGCGACATCACGCGCAGAGCCGCATTTTGATCCCACGCTCCCGCCAGCCAATTTGCGGCAAGGGACGCAGGCAAGGTCCCGCCAATGACGAAGCCAAAGTATCGGCCGCCGGTTGTCGCGACTGTCGCTGGAGAGCCGATCTCATTCAATTTCTCGAGGACCTGTATGTGGATCGCTCGTCGCGTTTGGAAATGGTTCGCGGAATTTCGTCAGGCCATCCACGTCCTTTTCAGTTGGCGCGACCCGTCGTTCGCCGATTCCTCGGACATATTTGCGCGCAGCTCTCTGCTGCGCGCTGCAAGAGTTCATCTCTCTTGGTTAATTCATTCAGGATCTGTTTGCATCGCCATTCGGCACCTTTCCACGAGGCCGTGTTTTGAGAAGCAACACACGGCCAGATCTGGCGCGAGCAGCGCCAGTCTCGTCAACAGGAGTTCAGACTAAAGGATTGAAACAGGAAGGAAAGAGCCGAATTGTCCGCTACTTCTTGATGACGGCTTCGTCGGAAGCGATCTTGCCATCGCGGATGAAGATAATGCGGTGCGCATGCTGAGCAATATCATTCTCATGCGTGACGAGAATGATGGTGTTGCCTTGCTGGTAGAGATTCTCGAAGAGCGCCATGATTTCTTCGCCGGTCTTCGAATCGAGGTTGCCGGTGGGCTCGTCCGCCAGGACAATCGACGGCGAATTGACGAGGGCTCGGGCTATAGCTACGCGCTGTCTTTGGCCGCCGGAGAGTTCGTTCGGTTTATGACCCATCCGGTCCACTAGATCCACACGCTCAAGCGCCTTCTTTGCTTTTTCGATGCGCTCTTCCGCCGGCGTCCCGTTATAGATCAGCGGAAGCTCCACATTGTGCAGTGCCGTAGCGCGCGGGAGCAAATTAAACGTCTGAAACACGAAGCCAATCTCTTTATTTCGAATATACGCCAGCTCGTCGTCGTCCAAATCGCTCACCAGCCGTCCAGCAAGCCAGTATTTTCCAGCGCTTGGAGAATCTAGACACCCAATGAGGTTCATCAGCGTGGACTTCCCCGAACCGGAAGGTCCCATGATGGCCACGTACTCGCCTTTGCGAATTTGCAGGTCAATACCGCTGAGGGCGTGCACCTGCTCCGAGCCCATTTCATAAACTTTTGTGAGGGCTTCCGTTTTGATTACGATACCGGAGCTGACCAAATCCTCGCGGTACGAATCCGTTGCTGTTGTCTCCACAGGCATTCGAGTTTTCCTCGCTACTCCAGCTTCGTCAGCTCTAGCTCTGCTGATCGTCCTGTTGTTTCTTAGGCGCGGAGTTATCTATCTTCACGCTCGCCTCTGGCTTCAGCGTTCGCAGCGCCTTGTAACTGCCCACAACAATCTCGTCCCCGACCTGCAAACCTTTGGTGACTTCGATGTCGGTAACGCCCGTGATTCCTGTTTCCACTGGCCTGAAGAATGCTTTCTTGCCGTTTACGACGAAAACTCCCTGTACTTCGTCCTTCTTCGGATCGCCAGCCGCAGCCGGTGGAGGCGCCGCAAGTGTAACTCCCGAGTTTCCCTGGCCCTTTGCATTCTTGGCAGCTTCCTCGAGATCCTTGCGCGTGCGAACTGCCAGCGCCTGAATCGGAATGGCAATCACACTCTTCTTCTCAGCCGTTTTTATCTTCGCAGTCGTGGAAAGTCCCGGACGCAAATTGTCCGGCGGACTGTCGAGTCTCACAACTACCTTAAAATCCTTGGCTTCTTGCGTGCTCGTCGTGGATTGCGTCGTAGCCAGTCCGGAACTCCGCAACGTCGCCTGCGAACCAATCTCCGTTACTTTGCCCTTGAATATTTTGCCCGGGCACGGCGTCGATGGTCACATCGGCATCTTGTCCGAGCTTCACGTTAACGATGTCCGTCTCGTCGACTTTCACTTCCGCGGTCACGATGGACATGTCCGACAGCGTCATCAAGAAACTACCGTTGGAATTCTGAATACCCGGCACGACGTAGTCGCCTACGCGCTCCGGCAAGTAGCTTACAATTCCGTTGATCGGCGATGTGTACGTGGTCTTCGACAGTACGTCCTTTGTCCGCACCAGCATCGCCTCATTCTGATTGACCTGCGACCGTGTCTGATCCAGTTGCGCTTTCAGCGACTGCACGCGTGCCTTAGCCGAATCCACCGCCGCTACGGCGCCGTCATACGTGCTTTTCCGCTGGTCGAAATCCTGCTTCGGGATCAACCCATCCTTAAAGAGGCCCTGTCCGCGCTCCCAATCGAGCTTGGCCTTTTCCATGTTCGCCTGTTGGGAAACCAGATCTGCTTTCGCTGCGTTGTAACTCGCGTCAGCCGCTTGGACGCCGGATTCCGCCGAATGGATTGCAGCCGACTGTGCCTGTACGTCCGCGCTTGCCTGAACGTTCTCCTGCAGCAAAAGGCGGTCGCCCTTCTTAATATGGTCGCCTTCCTTCACGAGAATCTCAGTGATTCGGCCGAATCCCTGGGCCGTCACGTTTGTATAAGTGGTGGGTTTGATCTCTCCGGAAGCCGTCACGAGCGAAACCAAATCGTCCTGAAGTCGCCACTTTGGCCGTCTGAACCGTCACCACACCCTTGTTCGCCTGGTTGACGCTGAACACCACAATCCCTATCAGCACCCCGGCGACGACCACCCCGATTACTGCCTTTTTCCACGTCTTCATGTGATTCCTCTTCAATCCACCCTGGAAGGGTCACTTCTACCGTCCCCGGGCAGGCCACCCGAACGGGGACACGATTCCGTTGATTTCTTGCCCGTCCTCTACATTACATACGCCCGCGTGGGTCGAAATGTTTCGCGAGAGGTTGCTGCGCACTGCGCGGCTTGGGTCCCCCGCCGGGAGCGCCTACGGCCGGCGGACTGCTCAATTCGACACAACTTCAGGAAGTCGGGCCCGGATCTCCCTTATATTCTAGATTCAAAACAGCCTAAAGGAAAGAACTCCTCTCAAGGAGTTCCCCGATACCCTCGCGACAAACCGACCCACACCCTTATGACGTACCACTGCGCATTTTGTTAACGGTAAGCCCTGGCTTTCGCGGCACTTTTGGCCCTTTATCTGAGCTACTTTGATGCTATACTTTCGATATTCGATCGGGTTGGCTTCTCTGAAGCAGCAGTCGTTTCGGAGAAAATTCTACCCATAAGCCGCGGAGAGGTGGCAGAGCGGCTGAATGCGGCGGTTTGCTAAACCGTTTTAGGGACTAAACACCCTAACGGGGGTTCGAATCCCCCCCTCTCCGCCACAACTAAAATCATCAGTAGATCTGGGGCTATTTTAGCCTTGCTACTAATTTCGTGTGTGGTTTGCTTTATTTATATATTGTTCTTGTAAGTTCAACCATACTTCTGCAGACAGGAAGTGCTTCTTCAATCCAGACCTTTACCATGTAAAAGGGCTGACTATGGCCTCTACAATAAGTGGGACTGCCAAGGATATGAGAGAATTTACAGCAGCTTTGATCTAATCCCGTCGCCGCCATCCTCACGCTTCTATTTATGCTACACGCCGATTAAAGCAGCAGTACGTAACAGTAGGCGATGAATTCCTGCGCAGACTGACATTGAAAAATCGGGCCCCTAACGTCTCTGGCCATCACTCAACTTAAACGCGACGAGTGTAGCTCCCTCGCCTTCACCGGTGGCAATCACAACAAACTGATGACCGGCGGGTGCGAGATACGTCATCGGCGTACCCTTGGCAGGCCCCGGCAGTGCCCCCTGCCAGAGATCGACTCCCGTTTTCTTGTCAATGGCATGAAGCGCTGTATCTTCCGATCCGATGAATATCAATCCACCCTTGGTGACGATGAGACCTGCATTGCCTGGAAGGCCCAGCTTGGCAGGGAGAATGACATCTTTCAGCGCAGGATTTTTTCGCAGGTCTGGCCAATCCGCGAATGTCTCGTTCCACGCAATCGTCGCATGGTTCAAATCGATGGCAGTCAACTGACCGTAAGGGGGTTTTGTTAACGGGACGCCATTCGAAAAAGCGGCGTCCATGTCCAAGACGTATCCACTCCAATCCGCATCTACTTCCGCCGAGCGTGGATTCGCAGACGATTTATCCGGCTTGACGATCCTCGCCAGGTGCGGCAAGTTCGAGGTCCTTACGTACAATACCCCGGTTTCTGGATCGAATGCCCCGCCGCCCCAATTTGCGCCGCCGATAATTCCCGGGCGCATAATCGTCCCTTCATATGATGGCGGCGTAAACATCGGGCCTAGCCGATGCTTTTGCATTTCGACCTGCGCTGCCGCTTTCAGTTCGGGCGTGGCGTCAAAGGCGTCATCGAGATTCACACCCTGCGGCGTCAATATTGGAAAGCGAGTGGGAAAAGGCTGAGTGGCGGAAGCAGCCTCGCCTTGCACATCACTTGCTGGAACTGCGCGTTCTTCGATAGGCCAAACCGGTTCACCCGTGACGCGGTCGAAGACAAATACATATCCTTGTTTTGTAAGCTGAACAGCCACATCCACCGCGCGCCCGTCAACCTTCAACGTAAGCAGTATCGGCGCGGCTGGCAAGTCGTAGTCCCACAATCCGTGGTGGACAATCTGATAGTGCCATTTCCGAATGCCAGTAGCAGCGTCGAGGCAAACAATACTCTCAGCAAACAGATTGTTACCTGGCCGTTGGCCGCCGAAAAAGTCGTTACTCGGAGTGCTCACGGGCAAATACAGCATCCCTCGGCCTTCGTCGAGACTCATCGGAGCCCATACATTCGTGTGCCCGGTAAATTTCCACGAATCCTTTCCCCACGTGTTATTGCCGAGCTCTCCCGACTGCGGAATCGTATGGAAACTCCACACTTGCTTCCCCGTGTGCGCATCAAAAGCGCGTACCTCTCCAGGCGGATCGCGGTGATAGACTAGACGATCACCGACGCAACTTCCGAGGATCACGAGATTCTTGTAGATAACCGGGGGTGAGGTCTGCGTGTAATCCTTCTTCTGTATTGGCCAGATCAGCCCTTTGCTGATATCGACGATTCCGTCCTCGCCGAACGATGTGACTAGCTTTCCGGTTATCGCGTCCAGACAAATCAGGCGATAGCGGGTGTTCAGAAAAATCCGGAGATTCTTGCCGTCGCGCCATGCAGCCACTCCGCGGTGCGTGTAACCCATGCCATTGGTGGGCTGCCCGTCTTCATAGGATTTCGGATCGTAGTTCCAAATCACCGCGCCCGTTTCGGCGTTGAGCGCAACGACCCTGTTGTAAGGCGTGACGACATACAGAACGTCGTCGATCATTAAGGGCGTGTCTTCAAACGTACCGGGATGCGTCCCGAACTTTTGCAGAGCTGTCTCATCGGTCTTAAAGGTCCAGGCAACGCTGAGTTTTGCCACGTTGCCGGCATTGATCTGCGTGAGCCGCGAATATTTTGTCACGGCCTGATCCCCACCATAGAACGGCCATTCTTGACCGTCTTCGCGCGAAGAACTCAATGCTACTGAGGTGGGTAAAACGAAAACGCAAACGCCGAGAAGTATGCAGGAGATGGATGCCTTTGAGTTTTTCGATAAGACATTGATCAGACGCTTGGCCATTTTGGCTGCTCCGAACGCGACTTCGGATTCCAATTCGCGTTTCATCATAAGCTCTTAGTTTTTCCTTTTGCTCTCTTAGCGGTTAACTCGAGGCTCAGCCCCGTTGGCCAAATTTAGAAGCACGCGCCTGGCCTCTTCAGCAATTTCGTGAACGATCACAGATGCGCTCTTGATGTCTTGAACCAACCCGACGGACTGCCCGGCGTAGAGCGCGAGCTTCTCCACGTCGCCGGTCATGTCCGCGAGCGGGATGGTGTCGTCGTACAGGTGAATAGGAGCGCCATTTTTGGAATGCGCAACGACCATGCCCTCTGAAGGTCGTTTTCCGGCTGGCGGCGATCCCGCCGATTTCCAATGGACGACAGTGCTGTTCTCAATCACGCGATGCGGCGCGTTGGGCCAGCCGCCATCGAAAAGTCCGTTATACACCGTGTCTGTTTCCTGCGCTTGCAGAATAAACCGCCGATATTCGGAATGCGAACGGGCCTCTTCGCTGGCCAAGAAACGCGTTCCGATCCACGCGCCGACTGCTCCAAGCGCCAACACTGCAGCCAGTCCGCGTCCGTCGGCGATGCCTCCCGCAGCGACCACAGGAATGGGCGCGACCGCATCGACGACGCGAGGCACCAGAGCCATGGTCGCGACTTGCCCCTGAACGTGGCCTCCAGCCTCCCAACCTTGCGCGACGATGGCATCCACTCCCAAAGCAGCCACACGTCGCGCTTCCGCTGCACTGGCAACGGTGTGCATCACTTTCATCTTCGCCCTGTCGGTCCGCACAAGGTAAGGGTCGGGATCGCCCCACGAAAACGAAACGACCGGAACCCCCTCTTCCAGGCACGCTTCAAGGCGCTCCGCCTGATCCCACTGCAGTACCAAGTTCACTCCAAACGGACGATCGGTCAGCATCCGTGTCTTACGAATGGATTGGCGAGCAGCCTCCACGCTGTGCCAGCTAAGCGCCAACATTCCAAGCCCGCCTGCGTTCGAGACCGCGGCAGCCAGTTGCGGACAACTTGCGCTTCCGATGGGTGCTTGAACAATCGGCAGACTAATGCCCAGCAAATCCGCGAGCTGCGTGTGAAGCATAGTCATCGAATACTCAGATCCAGAGTTCGCCAGCCGGCGTTCGACGCGACTTATCGATTCAAATGACTGTCATACCAAGCAAGCATTCGCTCCAGCGAATCTTTCTGGTGTTCCATCTCGCCAAAAATGTGCGGCTCGCGAGGGTATCGAAGCATCTGTGCTTCCCGCCCCCGGAAGCGGAGTCCATAATAAAATTCCTCGCCTTGCGAAATCGGCACGCGAACATCCGCTTCTCCATGCACCACTAGCGCAGGTGTGTGGCAGTGATCCAGATAGCGCACCGGAGAGTGCTCGTCATATAGTCTTTCGTTTGAGTCGATATCTCCGAAGTATCCATCGTAGTAGCTGGGCGCAATATCCGTGGTTGTAGCCATCGAGTGCAGATCGGTTACTGCAGCTCCCACGACGGCGACCTTAAAACGGTCCGTGTGCGTTATGGTCCAGGAGGTCATGAATCCTCCAAAGCTCCACCCGCCGATTCCCAGTCGATCTGGATCAGCGATTCCCCTCGAAACCAACATATCAACGCCATCCATCACGTCCTGAAAATCGCCGTTGCCCCAATCGCGGTAATTCGCTTCGGTAAAGGCAGTGCCCTGACCGTCGGAGCCGCGTGGATTTGGCAGCAGAACAACGTAGCCGTGCGAAGCCAGGATCACGCCCCAGTCGTACCACGAGCCATGAAATCCTGAGAACCACGCTTCTTCCGGGCCTCCGTGCGCATGAACGATTGTCTTGTAGCGCTGCCCTTTTTTGTAATCCGGCGGCAGAAGCATCACGCCGTAGATCGTTTTTCCGTCCTTCGAACTTTTCCAATTCAAATCTTCAGACGTGCCCAGCTTCCAATTGGCGACCTGCGGATTCGTATTTGTGACCATCCGCGCGTGCCCCTGGGATTCAACGTACACCTCCTCGGGATGTTCTGGCGTCTCCGCCGTGTAAGCCAGTTTCTGTCCGTCTTTGCTCATCGAGAACGAATCAAACCAGCCGAAGGGTCCCGGAATGCCTTCTATTTTTTTCACCGAGCCGGAATCTGCATCAACCTTCAAGAAGATGGGATGCGTTCCTTCCACTGCTGCCGCGATGAGGCTTTTGCCATCCCGATCCCACTCCATTCCGTCAACCGTGATGGGAACATTGTCACCCACCACCGTTTCCTTGCCTGTCTGCAAATCATAAAGAACGCGTACCCCGGTTATGTTCTTGGGAGAAGCCTTGCCGAAAGCAGCGTGCTTCCCATCGGGTGACCATCGAATCGGGCTGGGGGCGGCGTTTTCCTGCAACGTCTTGTCCACGGCGCCCGTGGCGGCATTGATAGTCATGATCTTAGACACGCGCCAGTAGTCATCAATGCGCGGCGTCGGCGAGACGCGAGCCAGAAACCGGGCGCCATCCGACGACCAATCAAAATCATCGATATTTATGTCGGCATTGGTAATCAGCCGCGCTTGCTGGGTCGCCAACTCATACACCCACAAGCGGTCGAACTTGTAATTCTTGTCGACCTCGATCCGATCATCCTTGCGCTTTTTGCGTTCCTCTTCTTCCTTCGTATCCTGATCTTTTCGAACAAAGCCCAGCGATTTCCCGTCCTTTGACCACTTAAACGTCTTGACGCCGCCGGGTATATCCGTCAGAGGAGTCGCTTCGCCGCCGTCCAGCGAGATGATCCAAATCTGCGAATCGCGTTTGGCCGCGTCCTTTTCCGCGGGCTCTTTATCTCGCTTAAAGAGGTCCTGGCGCCCCTCCGCGCCCACAATCGAAAAATGAAACCCTTTGTCCTTAGCCAATGGGTTTTCTCGATCCGAGAGAAACGCCAGCGATTTGCCATCCGGCGAAAACCGCGGGTGGATATCGGAGCCGCTGCTCAAAACAAAAACGCGCGCCGAGCCGGTACCTTCCGTGGGGACCAGCCATATGTGAGCGTTGCGATGCTCCGCTGCGGGGACGGGTGTTGTAACGACGAACGCAATCACGCTGCCATCCGGCGCGATCTGCGCGTCGCCCACTTGCTTCAAATTCACCAGATCGACGGGATCAACGACTTTGCGCTCCTGGGCGGAGAGGGTTGCGGTTCCTATCAGCACGAAAAAAACAAGAAGCACATTCATCCGCCTCATCGCAGCCCCTTTGCATCCAGCATTTTGATCAACTCTTTCATAACTGCGTCACGCGTTCACCGCTGCTTCCGTTGCCTTGTTTCCGAGTCATCTCCGCTCAAAAATTATCTTGCCGTCGAAAATGGTCATATCTACTTTTGTGTTTTGAATCTCGACGGGTTCGATGTGAAATATGTCCTTCGACAAGATAGCAATGTCTGCGAGTTTCCCTGGCTCCAGCGAGCCCTTGATATCATCTTCCATGGCTGCGTAGGCAGAACCCACTGTGTACGCGTGCACTGCTTCCGCCACCGAAATTTTCTGCTCAGGCACCCACCCATCCGGATGTTTGCCGTCCAGCGTACGCCGCGTGGTCGCTGCATAGATCCCCATGAGCGGATCCAGCGGCGCGACGAACCAGTCCGAGCCGAACGCCAGTACCACATGAGCATCGAGCAACGACCGGAACGCGTAGGTGGTCTTCACTCTCTCGGGACCGATGCGTTTATCGGCCCATCGCCCATCGTCGATCGCGTGATACGGCTGCATCGAAGCGGTCACATGTAGTTGCGCAAACCGCGGGATATCCGCAGGCCGCAAATGCTGTGCATGCTCGATGCGCAGCCGGCGATCCCACGATGGATTTTCTTTTTCGAGCCTTTCGAATAAATCAAGAATGCTCTTGATCGCGCGATCGCCGATAGCGTGCACAGCGATCTGCAGCCCGGCGTTATCGGCGTCGCGCATGTGCGCGTACATTTCGTCCGGATGCAAAAGCTCTGGACTGGGAATCCCGTTGGTGTCCTGCGCATCCGTGTACGGCTCAAAAAACCATGCCGTAGTCGACCCCAGAGAGCCGTCCGCGAAACTCTTGAGCGCTCCAACGCGTACCAGATCGTTTCCAAAGTTCGCCGTCACTCCGGCGGAAGCGTCCCGCTGCCAGTCCGGCAACGGAATGTGCGTGGAAATGCGAATCTTTAATTCTCCGCGTTTCTGCAGAAGTTGATACGCCCTGATTACATCCACCGTCGTAAACACGCCCTGGGCGGTAAACACGCCCATGTCCTGCACGCTGGTAACTCCATTTTCGGCGGCAAGCTTCTGCGCCGCCAGGATCGCGGAAAAAATGTGCTCCATGCTGGGGTGCGGCTGCACTCGCTCAATCAAACCCTTGGCCGCATCTTTGAAAATGCCAGTGGGGTTTCCATCCGCGTCGCGCACCACCACGCCGCCGGGAACATCCTTCGTATTTTTATCCACGCCGGCAAGTTTCATCGCCAGCGCGTTGGCCAAGCACATATGGCCATCGGAGCGATTCACGAACACGGGATTGTCCGGCGTCACGTCGTCGATCAGTTGATGAGTGGGGAGCTGGGCAGGAGTCCACTTTTCGTGGTCCCAATTCCCATTTAGAATCCATTCGCCTTTCTTCTGGGTGCGCGCAAAGCTGGCTATTTTCTGCCGAAATTCTTCAGGGCTCGAGGCTTCGTGGAGATGCACGCTGGCAAGGCCGTCTCCCCCCATGTAGAAGTGCACGTGAGCGTCATTGAATCCCGGAACCACACGCCGCCCATTGAGTTCCACCACTTTTGTTTTGGGGCCTGCAAGCTTGAGAATCGCATCGCTGTCACCAACAGCCATGATGCGGTTTCCTTCGATGGCTATCGCTTGTGCTTCTGGTTGCAGCGGATTTTCAGTCCAGACTTTTCCATGCACCAGAACCATATCGGCATAGCCCTGCGCTTTGCTGGCAGGTGGCGCCAGACCCACCAAGACCAGCACGGCGCCCAAAACCAAAAGTAAATGCATCGCGTTCTTGTCCCATTTCTTGCGACGATCTGGCCAGTCGCCGTGAATCACGCCATGGGTCGATTCTGCCGTATCAAAACCACTTTTACTCATTTTAAATCCTCGAGCTAATCGCCAAGTGCGTGGCCTAGGGTTGATCGTTCGACCACCAGAATGGGCCTGAAACTTGCTGCTTGGGCCACACCTCGTTCAACGTGTCGCCTTCATAGAGTTCCCCGTTCTTCATCACAAAGCGGATGCTGGTGCTATTGCGGATGTCCTCGAGAGGATCCTTGCTCAGAATGACCAGGTCGGCCAACTTCCCGGGCTCTATACTCCCGAGATCTTGCGCCAGCCCTATCGCTTCGGCGCCATTCAATGTTCCAGCGCGCAGCGCTTCCAGATTGCTCATGCCGCCCGATTGCAGCGACCACAATTCCCAGTGAAAGCTAAGCCCCTGAAGCTCGCCGTGACCGCCCACACACACTTTGCCGCCGGCTTTCGAAATGGCGGATGCGGATGCGGCTCCGGCTGGATACACGTATTTGTCTTTTCTGAACCATGGCAGTCCCGTAGTCTTCGCTTCGAGGATATCCCGCGGAATGAAGCGCCGCAGCTTGGGGTTGTTATAAATCTCCGTGTCCTCGAAATATTGTGTTTCCGATCCTGGGCCGTCGTAGTAGCCGATAATAAATGTCGGCGTGTAGTAGATTCCGGATTTCGCGACTAATTCGACGACGTCTTTGTATAGCGCGGCAATCGGGAACTGATGTTCGTTTCCGCCATATCCGTCGATCACATGAGTAAGGTCGAGCGTCATTTCGGCCCCGCCCTCGGTCGTCGGGATCACCTGCAACTTCTCGCATGCCTCTACGACGAATTGCCGCTGGCGTCGGTCCCCCACCTCGTAGGACTTAACAAGATTCGTCCGGTAGTAATCCTTGTATCGGGAGATTACTTTCTCGGCTTGATCTTCAGATTGAAAGTCGTTCGTGGAAAAGATTCCCGGGCCCGTGGAAAATGCTCGCGGACCGATGATCTCTCCAGCGTCCGCAAGGTCCTGATAGGCAAATATGTCGTTTGTATAGGTTTGCGGATCACGTCCGGCCGTAACTCCGTAAGCAAGAGTCGCAAGAAAGTTCCAGTTCTCAAGATCCAGCACGCCGTGCCGTATGTTGAACCAGTGCGCGTGTGTATCGATGAACCCCGGGACAATCGTATCTCCCCGTACGTCGATCACTTTCGCATCAGGAGGAAGAGCGACTGTGCCGCTTGCTCCCACCGATTGAATTCGGTTGTTGTGAATCACGATGTCCGCGGAGTTTAATACTTCTTCTCTGCGCATCGTAACCACTTTGGCGCCCTGCAGTACCACCGTCCCGTCGGGCGTTGATCGTGCCACCTGGACAACTACGTGTTGAGTTTCCGGATGTACTTTTCCAGCGGCCTCAGGGGAGTTTGGCTGGACCTGCCCTTGCTCCACATTGTTTTTCGCACCATCTTTCTTTGGTTCCGTGCTTGGGCCGAGGGCCGTCTCCGCCTCTGCCAATGGCAATCGAAAATATGTCGAACCCAGACTCCACGTAATCATCTTCCCTGCGTCTGCCCAGCCAACGAAATCCGCTCCGATCGATGTCAATCTTCTCGTAGCGACCGCGGGCGAACTCAGGTCTAGCGTCGGCGCCGCTCCTCCTGCCGCCGGAAGATCGAAGACGTAAACTTGGCTTCGATATATAGCCAGCGCTCGCTCCCCGTTTGGAGACACCTCGATTTTGATTGGCGGAGTTGCATCACCGCTTCCAATATTCTTGTGGGTCAATCGCAGCACGGTATGTCGCTCGGATCCATCCGGCCGCATCGATACCAGCGAATAGTCCACATTCAGCAGATTTGGTTTTTGTAACTCCGTGACAAACAGTAGCCCATCCTTGCCCGCGAAGTGTGGAAAGGTGTAGTGCGGTGCCGGTAGGATCATTTTCGCAGGACCGCTGTCGGCCGGGATTGAGACGAGTTCCAGGCCGTCCACCGGCCGGAGCCACTCGTCAGGCTGTTCGAGCACCACGCTTTGCGGTGCACGCAGCGCCACCACGCTCGATCCGTCCAACGTCCACACCGGTTGGCAGTAATAGGCCAACGCGCTGGTCAATTTGATTGCTCCTCCGGTTCCGTCGGCAGCGATCTTCCAAACCGATCCACCTGCCGCTGACCAGGTAACGTATGCCAACCACTTGCCATCGGGCGACCACGTAGGCTGAAATTCTCGATCGTTGCTCGAAGTAACGCGGTGTGGCTTCGCATCCTCCTGACGCGCTACCTTATATAAGTGTCCCAATGCGGAAAACGCAATCTGCGTGCCGTCTGGTGATTCCACCGCGCCCTGAATCAGTCGCGCCTCCACTGCGCCCGTCGCCACCCGACCCGGAAAATTCAACTTTGGTCCAAGTTCCCTCGAAACCGTTGCTTGAAACGCAATCGTCCGGTCCTCGCCGGTCGTCACGTTGAGCTTGTGGATCTTCCCCCCGAACCCCACCACGATGCTTTGGCTATCCGGCGTGAACGCGTAACCTGGCAACAAATCACGATCCGTCATTCCCGATTCTTGACCATCCCGTTCAACCAGCTTTTTGAGCCAGCGCTCTTCACCCGTCGCCAGGTCTCGGATTCGAAGAATTGCACCAGAATCGCCGTGAATCCCGTAGACTAATTTCGTCCCATCTGGAGAAAGAAGCGGCCGAAACGCGCCTCTCTCCTGGTTCGTCAGCGTTTCTTCTTCGCCGGTCTGCAAGTCCCGGCGCGCGATTTGCCATTTGGGTGTCTCTGTAAACGCAGCCGGCCTCGCTTCATAGTAAAAATAGCGCCCATCGGGAGATGCCACTGCACCCAGCACCTGTTCAGTGGGTTTCTCGTCCGGCTTTCCCTGTGACACCAGGATTCCGGATCCGCCTTGAACGTCATACATCTGAAGTTGAAATGGCGCGTCGTACGCGCGCGGCATAAGCCGCGAAACTAAAATAAACCGGCCGTCACGCGTCCAGGTGGGTGATGTAAACATCGCATTCACGTCCGACGTCAATCGCCGGGAGCCCGAACCATCGGCGTTCGAGATCCACACGTTTTGCGCGCCCGAGCGATCGCTCACATAAACAATCTGCTTGCCATCAGGGGAGAATCGAGGCTGACTGTCGAAGGGAAATCCGGAAGTGATGGCAACTGCTTTTCCTCCGTCCATGCTTAGAACGTACAGATGCCCTGTCAAATCAAACACAATCTTGCGGCCGTCGCTTGAGACATCCAGAGAGATCCATGTACCTTCGTCGGTCGAGAATTCAATCTTGCGGGCGGCCTGCAAAGTAAGTCCATCTTGCTTGGCTGGGGATGCTCCTTGCTTCTCTTGGGCAGATTGGGCCCTCGCTTTGCCAGGGATTGCGATGAACATGAAAGCCAAGATGATCCGGAAGGCCAAACGCAAACCGAGGTGTGATGTTTTCACTGGATGCCATCTCCGTTCAAATTGGGTTCTCAGGGCCGTGAAGGCAAACACGTCGCAAGACTCTGCTTCCACCTTTGGCGGAAGAGTCCACAAAACCACTAACATCATTAATCCAAAGAAAAGGCCGCTTTAAGCCCGGAGAAGCATCTCGCGATACATTCTCCGGGCTGGACGCGTTATCGGCTAGAAGTTGAACCGCAGAGCGAATTGAATCTGCCGGGAAGTTCCGACCCCAAGCGTACGGCCAAGAGTGTTGAAGACTTGACCGAACGAAGGAAAGACTGTATCGGCCGCGGTTAGACCCCATGTCGCATTCGGTTCGTCGAAGTTCGGATGATTAAACAGGTTAAAGAACTCAGCACGGAAATCCAGGTTCGTCCTTTCCGTTAGAGGAATCTTCTTAATAATGGAGAAGTCAATTTGGCTGTAAGACGGCCCATAGAACGTATTGCGCCCGAGATCTCCAAACGTGCCTGGGTCGGGCATGGAATAGGCCGCAGGGTTGAGGAAATTATCGGGTCCTGATCCTGTCCCGTATTGCGATACTCCAGCCACTCGGTTGGGTCGCTGGTTTGTATAGTCGCCATTCCCATACGTGTTTGTGCCGATGTAGACAGTGGAAGCGACTCCAGTCCTTAGAATGCCCAAAGCCGCGACATTCCAGCCTCCGACGATCCGTTCCACGGCTCCGTTTTTATTGTTCAAGAAGTGTTTCCCTTTGCCAAAAGGCAGCTCATACATAGTATTGAAGGAAACGTTATGGCGGATATCTCCGCTGCCGTTACCTCGTTCCGCCGGAATGTTATTAAGGTTTTGCGGATCGGAAGCAAATAGCCCCTGGTCCTGCACATCATCGATGCCGTGGCCCAGGGAGTACTCCAAGTCAAACATGAAGCCCTTGGTCATCCGTTGCTTGATAGATACCTGGAGGCCGTTGTAGGAACTGAATCCGGAGTTGCCCTCGAGCAGAACGTTTCCATATTGCGGTTGTGGCCGCGCGCCAAGAGTTGGATCAAAGTAATTTGTATTATATTCGCGCCATAGATTCACGCCGTGATTGCCGAGATAAGCAATCTGAATCGCCAAATTGTTGGTCACCTGACCCGCCACACTTAGGTTGTATTGGTTTACATAAATGTCAGGCTTATGGTAAGGAAATCCGTAAACGTTCGGCGGAAATACTGCCGTCTCCGACAGGAAGGAATCGTACGGATAAGTTAGAGTAGGTATCTGCTGTTGGAGCAATGTGACATTGCCTGTCACCGTATTCGAAGGGACGTAGTAGGATCCAAATCCTACGGGATAGGCCTGGAAGTAAATTCCGTATCCGGTGCGCACAACAAGGCGTGGGGTTGGCGACCACGCTATTCCAACACGCGGACCAAAATCCTTGCCGTTGATGCCGAAATAAGGGGCCCCCGCAGCCGCAAGACAAAGGCAATTTGTATCGTACGGTCTGGTGGCATACTTCGAATCGTGTGGAACGGTTTCGATATCGTAGCGCAAGCCGTAATCAATAGTCAGGTTCGGTCGAATTTGATAGGTGTCCTGCGCAAACAAGCCTGTCTGCGTAGCGCGCACACCGTTCCCGGGCGTTGCGGCGGAAATGTTAACGACGGCGACGCTGTCATTGATGAAGTCTTGGATCGAATTGAATGTCATCGACGGGAAATCAGAGCTGTTCGCGTTGATCTGAATCCTGTAGATGGTGGCGCCCCACTTGATCGTGTGACGTCCTTTTACAAGACTCATGTTGTCGCCGATCTGAAAGCTGTTGTTGTTTTCGAGGAAGTACCCCTGCGTTCCGGGATTAACGGACAAGCCTACAACGGTCGTGTTCGGATAGGGCTCCTGCGAATCGATGTTACTTGCCCATCTTTGCATTCCAGCCAAAAAGTCGTTGATGAAACCGGGGTTGAAAATATGCGCCTCGTGAATGGCGATATTCGTGGTGCGCACGGGCACGATTTGATGATCCAGAACGCCCAGTGAGTTTGGATAAACGCCAAATAACGGGCCGTGTACGTAGGAATTATTGATGTTGACGCGCGCGAATGCAGAGTCGGCGCTGGTGAACATTTCGTCCACGCGCACGGATCCGGTGTCTTCCTGAATCGCGGATACGGATGTGGTCGTGTAGTTGTCAACATTCGGATCCGATGTGGGTGATGTGCCTATCGGAAACATATTAAGGATGGGGGTCAACTGCGGTGACGTGGCCAAAACCTCCTCGCGCAACGCCTCGCTAGGCACGGTTCCCGACCCCGTGATTCCGATACGCTGGCGCGATCCCTCATAGTTCACAAAGAAAAATGTCTTGTTCTTGTAGATTGGGCCACCGACGTTTCCACCAAAATTGTTGTAGCGAAATTCCGGATTTGGCTGGGTTTTGACGGCGAAGAAATTTTCCGCATCGAGGACATTATTTCGGAAGTATTCAAACGCGCTCCCGTGGAATACGTTGGTCCCGGACTTGGTCACGATGTTGACGTACGACCCGCCGGCGCGGCCATATTCGGAGGTGTAGTCGCTGGTCTGTACCTTGAATTCGGAAACCGTATCCAGGCTGCCGGTCAGCAATCTCGCTCCTCGTTCGAATCCATTCGACATATAAGGCTGATCGACGCGCGAGGCATCGATTCCGTCGATGGAAAACTGGTTGTGCACCGTATGAAGCCCGTTAAAACTCAGATCCGCTATAAAGTTACTGCGCAGCACGGCGCCAGGCGTCAGCAGGGCAAATCGCGCATAGTCGCGACCATTGATGGGCAACTCGCCGAGTTGCTCCGTTCCCATCGTGGTTCCCGTCGACGCGTCGCCTTTGTCCAGGACGGGCGCATCCGAAGTAACCACCACTTCCTCATTTACAACTCCCACCTGCAACGTAAAGTTCATCTCGATGGTTGCGGTAACCGTCAGCAGCGCGCCCGTCTTGATTTCACGCCGAAACCCCTGATGTTCCGCCGAAACATCGTAAGTCCCGATACGCAGTTCCGTAATTTTGTAGTGGCCTTGGCTGTCCGTCTGAACTGACCGAATCTCACCCGTCCCCACGTTCTTTGCGGACACCATCGCACCCGCAATAGATGCTTTCGAGTTGTCAAAAACCTGTCCCGTGATTTCTCCCGTCGTTTGGGCTCGCGTCGCCGACGGCATCAGAAGCACAACCACAATCAGCAGAACACTTGCAGACAATAAGGCACTTCTACCAATTCTCATGATTTCCCCTCCCTGTTTTATGAACGTCGTGCGGACTCGTGGCTACAACCTAGTCCCTCACTCCGCCCCCGTCCAATGCAAGTTTCTCGTCTTCAATATCGTTTTTTGTGCTGAGACCTTTTTTATCTCGCCACGTGTACAGGATCTTTCCTGCGACCGCCCGAGATCGGTCAGCCCTCAACACCAAAGCGCTGGCAAGATTGAGAGAAACTGAATCTCCCAGTATCGAAAGTCTTTCGGATTTCCTGCACGCCCGCTTCGGAGTCACCCGGCGCAGGTTATCGCCTCGACGACCTATTGCTGGGGATTGTTCAATTTGTCTTCCCTCGATAGAATGACAAAATATGTCGAAAAAACGACAACCCGGCAGATTTGATCCTGTGGGTGCTCCCGGCGCACTTATCACTACGTTTCGCCATGATTATCCAGATGGCTTTGTATTTGGTGAGCACTATCACGATCGCGATCAAATTGTTTTTGCCTCTCAAGGTGTCATGACGGTCGAAACCTCTCAGGGCATGTGGGTACTTCCCGCCTCTCGTGCCCTCTGGATCCCTTCAGGGATTCCGCACGCTGTTCGAATGTCAGGCGAAGTCTCGTTGCGTACCTTGTATCTTCGGCCGAAACTTGCCCGCGGCATGCCAAGAGAATGTACTGTCGTAAACATTTCCCCGCTCTTGAAAGAGCTGATTCTTTACGCCTGCCAGTTCGGAACACTGAATAGACGGATGCAGTCACGGCGACATCTCATTGAATTGATTTTGGACATTCTGCGGGCTTCGCCCGCAATTCCTCTGCAACTTCCCCATCCGCTGGATCCCCGGGCCTTAAAAGTCGCGGATTATTTGCATGCTGATCCGGGAAGCGGCGTTTCCACCGAAGAGATCTGTACCCGCACTGGCGCTTGCAAAAGAACCATCGAGCGGCTTTTCCTGCAGGACACGCGGATGACGCTCGGGATGTGGAGGCAGCAGTTGCGATTGATTCATAGCATGCGGCTAATGGCCCAGGGAATGAAAATCAACAGCGTCGCTTTGGAGGTCGGATACCGTTCACCGAGTGCATTTATCTTGATGTTCAGAAGCATCCTGGGAACTACGCCGGGGCAGTACTTCCAGTGAGTGCAGTCTCCCGAACCACATAGCCTTTGTCAACGGGGCGATCTCGAGCGACTTGGCTTCTTCTTCACTCGGCACAGGTAAGTCGCGATAAAGGTGCTGGCAGCAATGCTTGCCGAGACAAAGAAACTCAGCTTTCTCTTTAGGCGATGTACGAGCTCAGTTTGAATACACTGCGATCACCATTGGCAAAATGATGAGGCGGGAATCAAACAAAATTATTGGTCCACCGCGGTGCCATTCCGCATCAAACGCCAAACTATGGTTTGCTTGGCAAATCGTTTCTTCCTAGCCCAGATGAGCCGTGGCGTATGGAAGAATGAATATCGAACGTGAGGAGGGCGAAATGTCTGAGCACTTGCCTCCAAGATCCAGCAACGAGACTTTGCAAGTTTCACTTTCTGGATACGATCTAATAAATTCTCCCCGACTCAACAAAGGAACAGCGTTTCCCGATCACGAGCGGGACGTATTCGATCTGCATGGCTTGCTTCCACCGCACATCGGGAATCTCGATGAACAGATTGATCGTCGGCTGCAAGCACTGGCGGGGCAGCCAACCTCTTTCCATAAATACGCCTTTCTCCGTGATCTGCAGGACACCAATGAAACGCTTTTCTACGCGCTCCTGGTTCGCAATGTGGAACAGATGCTTCCATTGGTGTATACGCCAACCGTGGGTGAGGGTTGCCAGCGTTTCAGCGAAATCTGGAGAAAGCCGCGCGGGTTGTTCATCAGCTATCCGAATAAAGATCGAATCGCTCAAATCCTGGCTCATCCCCGATATGACGGTGTGAAATGTATCGTGTTCAGCGATGGTGAAAGAATCTTAGGGCTCGGTGATCAGGGCGCTGGCGGCATGGGCATTCCCATCGGGAAAATGGCCCTTTACACCGCGCTCGGTGGCATTCATCCAGAGCATTGTCTTCCGATTCTGCTCGATGTGGGAACGAACAATGAGGACAGGTTAAAAAATCCCCTCTACATTGGATGGAGAAATCATCGAGTCCGTGGTGAAGAGTACGACGCTTTTGTGGATGCCTTTGTTCAGAACGTCAAGAAGCGTTGGCCCCATGTGTTGTTGCAGTGGGAGGATTTCGCCGGTTCGAATGCCGCTCGATTACTAGCGCGCTACCAAGACCAACTTTGCACGTTCAATGACGACATTCAAGGCACCGCGGCTGTAGCCACCGCCACCTTAATTTCTGCCATCAATGTGACCGGGGTCCCGCTCGAGAAACAGAAGATCGTGGTCGTTGGTTTCGGGAGTGCCGGTATCGGCATCACGAATCTGTTGGCGCAGATCATGCAAGACACGGGCATGTCGGAAGTGGAAGCTCGGAGTCACTTTTACGCCATCGATCGTTATGGCCTCATTATAGAAAGCACAAAAGACCTGCGGCCCGACCAGCGACTTTATGCGCGTAAAGAACAGGAAGTTCAGAATTGGAGACAACCGAACGGTGAAATCACGCTGCTGGAGGTGGTACGCAATGCGAAGCCAACGGTCCTCATCGGAGTGTCTGGGCAGGCTGGGGCGTTCACCGAACAGGCAGTGCGTAAAATGGCTAAGCAAACAACCCGGCCGGTGATCTTTCCTCTCTCGAACCCCACCTCACGTAGCGAAGCTACTCCCCAGGATCTGATGGATTGGACGGAAGGTCGGGCGCTGATCGGCACCGGCAGTCCGTTCGAACCGGTAAATATTAGTGGCAGGAAAATTCACGTCGCCCAAACCAATAACTCATACATATTTCCTGGGCTCGCTCTTGGAATTATTGCCTCCAAAGCCAAACGCGTCACCGATTCGATGGTCAAGGCGGCAGCTCAGGAACTGGTGCGTCACCTACCTACACAGAAGGATAAGAGTGCAAGCCTTCTTCCCGCGCTTTCGGAAGCGCGTCAGCTCGGCTGCCTGATCGGGCAAGCTGTCGGAAGACAGGCGATTCAGGATGGGCAGGCACAGGTTGCCGACGAAGATGCCCTGAACCGCGAACTGCAAGCGAATATTTGGGAACCTGTGTACGTGCCTTACGAACGTAGGCAGCAGAACCTTCGGCAAGGTGCCTAGCGGACGAACTGTTGACGAACGATCGGACCATTCCCCGGCCGAACCGATAGGCCCCACTCGGCTGAACGCAGAAAGATAAGGAGGAATAGAGTCATGAACAATACGGATGCACGGATAGAGAAAGACTCTCTGGGAGAAGTGGCGGTCCCCGCAAGCAAACTCTGGGGAGCACAGACACAACGCTCGCTTGAGCATTTCAGTATCGGGACGGACCTAATCCCGCGAGAGATGATCGCCGCATACGCCATCTTGAAAAAAGGCGCGGCCAACGCGAACCACGCCGGCAGCCGCCTGGAAGATGAACGCCACACATTGATCGTTCGTGTCTGTGACGAGATTCTCGCCGGCCAGCATCAGGATATGTTTCCGTTGCATGTCTGGATGACGGGCAGTGGAACGCAATTCAATATGAATGTGAACGAAGTCATTTCGAACCGCTGCTGCCAACTTGCGGGTACACCGCTTGGGAGTAAGACGCCGGTTCATCCCAATGACCACGTAAACATGTCCCAGTCGTCGAACGACACATTTCCGTCGGCTATGTACATTGCGGCGGCGGTCAATGTTAAGCAACGGCTCATTCCGGCGGTGAAATCGCTGCACGACTCGATCGCTGAGAAGGTTGAGCTGTGGAAAGACATCGTCAAAATCGGCCGCACGCACATGCAAGACGCTACGCCGCTGACACTCGGACAAGAATGGTCGGGCTATGAGGGCGTGCTCGCGGACGATCTCGATCGGATCGAAGATGCGCTGAAGGGTGTATACCGTCTCGCACTCGGCGGCACGGCGGTTGGTACCGGCATCAACGCGGCACCCGGCTTCGGCGAGGCTGCAGCGGCTGAGATTGCCAAGCTCACCGACCTGCCGTTCGTCAGCGCGCCGAACAAGTTCACGGCGCAGGGCGCTCACGACGCGTTAGTGCAGCTTTCTGGCACACTGCGCACGCTCGCGGTCGCACTGTACAAGATCGCGAATGATATCCGGTCGATGTCCTGCGGCCCGCGAGCTGGCTTCGCCGAACTTTTGATCCCAGAAAACGAGCCGGGCTCATCTATCATGCCCGGCAAAGTGAATCCCACGCAGGCCGAAGCTCTCGCAATGGTCGCCGTCCAAGTCATGGCGAACGACGTGGCGGTAGGCTTCGGTGGCGCCGGCGGCTATCTTGAGATGAACGTTTATAAGCCTCTCATCATCTTCAACATTACGCACTCAATCACAATCATGACCGACAGTTGCACGAACCTCCGCAAATTCCTGGTCCAGGGAACGAAGCCAAATCTGAAGAAGATCAACGAGTACGTCGAGCGTTCGCTGATGCTTGTAACGGCGCTCTCGCCGGTCATCGGATACGACAAGGCATCCAAAATTGCCCACTACGCAATGGACAATGACCTCACTCTCAAGGCCGCGGCGCCGAAGCTCGGCTTCGTGACAGAAGCCGAATTCGATCGCGTTGTCGATCCGAAAAAGATGGTCAAACCCTATGTGGCGACCGCTGCTGCCTAGGCCAATGCTCGCGAGCTTCCGGATCAGTAGTTGGCAGCAAAGTTCGAAATTATTCGTTGTAAGGAACTAACATGACGCTGGAGGAGCGCTCAAATCTCGTCCTCGCTTTTGCCCGAGTCCTGTACGTCAATGGCCAAGCAACCGACCAGACTATGGCCGCGGCTCAGCAGCTCGGCGACACTCTGGGATTGAGCGTCAAGCTCTTGCCTCGATGGGGAGAGCTACAAATTCAATTCGAGGACGGAGACTCCAGAGTAATCTCCGCGGTGGCGGCCGATCCTGCCGGTGTGAACATGGATCGCGTGGCATCCACAATGCAGGCAATCGAGGACCTTCGTGTAGATCGGCTTGCGCCGGCCGCCGCAATGGAAGCGATCACCAAGATCTCAAAAACACCGCCCGCTCCGGTTTGGCTCTTCACGTTTGCGGCAGCAGCTGGCGCAGTCGCATTAGCGGTGATCTTCGGTGTCCAACATCTAGCCGCGTCGGTCCTTATTTTCGTGAGTGCGGGTGCAGGCGCCCTTCTGCGCCGCTGCTTGGCCCAGTGGAGCGAAAACATGTTCCTGCAACCGTTCTGCGCGTCGTTGCTCGCTGGCTTTATCGGCGCGCTCGCGGTTCGATATCAATTGAGTTCGTCGCTTCGGCTTGTCGCGGTCTGCCCATGCATGGTTCTGGTGCCAGGGCCGCATGTGCTCAATGGTGCGTTGGATCTCGTTAAAGGCCGCATCCATCTCGGCGCTGCCCGACTGATTTATGCGGGCCTCGTCGTTGTGGCGATTTCGACGGGGCTGCTGCTTGGACTCGCCCTTCTTCACGTGTCCTTTCCTGTAGACCCGTCTGGCCGTGTCGTCTCTGTGGCACGACACGATTGCCGCTGGCGTCGCTGTTTTTGCGTACAGCGTCTTTTTCTCCACGCCACTTCCCATGCTGCCTTGGCCAGTGGCAGTCGGTATGCTGGCTCATGCTTTGAGGTGGGCCGTGCTCACCAAGTTTGGCTTCAGCGCAGCGGCCGGAGCCTTGGTTGCTTGTCTGATCGTCGGATTGATCCTCACTCCTGTCGCGCGGCGTCGGCACATGCCGTTTGCGGCTATCGGCTTCGCTTCTGTCGTGTCGATGATTCCGGGTGTCTTCCTATTCAGGATGGCCAGTGGCATTGTGCAACTTGCAGAAGGCTCGCATGCGACGTCGGACCTCATAAGCGCGGTAACCACCGACGGCATGACCGCTGTCACGATCATTTTAGCGATGAGCTTCGGCCTCATTGTTCCGAAATTGGCCATCGATCACTTCTGCAATAGAGCGATGCAAGGGAGGACTTGACGGAAAAAGGAATCGAATACCACTCCGATGTTAATCATTAAAAAATAGCACAGGCCTGACTCGGATCGCCCAGTCCTTCGACGACAGGATGACCACGCACGCTCGACTTTCCCTTGTATCCACTCACGCCCCATTTACATCTAAAGGGCTCTGACGGCAAAATCGAAATCCTGCACGGTTTTGAACACACCGCCGCGCGCCGTATGGATTTCCCGTTTTAGATGAGGGAGGATGCCGCCCATCAAAATTTGGCTGGGCTATCCCTTTGCTCGTCGTGCAAGGAGTATTCATGTTGCTGGAACTCGCTGGACCCGGAAAGAATGGTTCACCTTCCCATCACAGACAGCGGCTTGATGACCGTCGCTCCGCCTACTCTGCTGGTCCAGCCACGCTCCTTATGAGCGCTGTTCTTCCGATTGTCTTTTTCTTTTTTGGTTGCGGAGGAAAAGCCGCAGCGCCCTCCGCGCCTCCGCCGGATGTCAAAGTCACCGCAGTGGTGCAGAGAGATGTCCCCATCGTGAGCGAGTGGGTCGCCACTCTGGACGGCTACGTCAACGCCCAGATCCAGCCGCAAGTCACAGGGTACATCGTCAAGCAGACCTACAAAGAAGGATCGCAGGTTCAAAATGGCGCTGTTCTGTTCGAGATTGACCCGCGTCCTTTCCAGGCTCTGCTCGATCAGGCCAAGGCTCAACTAGCGGAAGCTCAAGCGCAGCTGGGCAAGACCCAGCTGGACGTTGACCGCGATACCCCTCTCGCCAAAGAGCGCGCCATTGCACAAAGCCAGCTGGACAATGATATCCAGGCGAATCTTGCCGCAAAAGCCGCCGTTCAGTCCTCGGAAGCACAAGTCGAACAAGCTCAGTTAAATCTGGGATTCACTCATGTCACGTCGCTCTTCGACGGTATCGCCGGCATCGCTCAAGTGCAGCTCGGCAACCTCGTGAACCCCAGCACCGTCCTTACTTCCGTCTCTCAAGTCAATCCGATCAAAGCATATTTCCCGATCAGTGAGCAGGAGTATTCGCGTATCGCCGCTAGCATCAACGCGCCACAAGGCGATCTTGGGTCTCCCAAGGATGCTCCTCCGCTCGATTTGGTCCTTGCCGACGGAACCGTTTATCCATCCAAGGGCCACGTTCTTTATACCGACCGCCAAGTGGACATAACCACGGGGACCATCCGCGTCGTCTCCGCGTTTCCCAACCCCAAAAATATCCTGCGTCCCGGACAATTCGGTCGCATTCGTGCCTCCACCTACACCCGCACGGGCGCGCTACTAGTTCCCCAACGTGCTGTCGTTGAACTGCAAGGCAGCTTTCAACTGGCAGTCGTTGGCAGCGATAACAAGGTCAACGTTCGCATGGTCAAGGTCGGCGAACGCGTCGGGACGGAATGGATCATCGATAGTGGCGTGAAAAAAGGCGACGTGGTCGTCGTCGAGGGTGTGCAAAAAGTGCGGGACGGATCTACCGTCAATCCCCAACCACTGGCCGCGGCCGCCGGAGCGGATTGACCCATGTCAAAGTTTTTCATCAATCGTCCGATCGTCGCCATGGTCATATCCATCGTCATGGTGATTATTGGCGCCATCACCATCCTCACTTTGCCGGTCGCTCTCTTTCCGAACATCGTTCCCCCCGAAGTGCAAGTGCTTGCCACGTATGTCGGCGCTGACGCCGGCACCATTGAGCAATCTGTCGCCACTCCCATTGAGCAGCAGATGAGCGGCGTGGACAACATGAACTACATGTATTCGCTGAATTCCACCGCCGATGGGGGCATGCGCCTTATCGTTGATTACGACGTGAAAACGGATCCGAATACCGATTTGATCCTCACCCAGATGCGTCAGACGCAAGCCGCATCGCAATTGCCCGCCGACGTCAACAACTACGGCATCACCGTCCAAAAAACCGTCACTGCTCCGCTCATGCTCATCACTCTCTATTCCCCGAACGGCACTTACGATGCCCAATTTCTTTCTAACTTCGCCTACATCAATCTCAGTGACCAGATCACGCGGCTCTACGGCATTGGCAGCGTCCAGATTTTCGGTGCCGGCCAGTACGCCATGCGCCTCTGGGTAAAGCCCGACCAATTAGCCAAACTCGCCATCACCGTCCCGGAAATCGTCAATGCCATCACATCGCAAAACACTGTGAATCCCGCAGGCCAGGTGGGCAGCGAACCAGTCCCCAAGGGGCAGGAGTTTACGTATTCCGTCAGAGCCCAGGGTCGTCTCTCTTCTCCGGAAGAGTTTGGCCAAATAGTCGTGCGTGAAGACAATCTCGGCGGCGTGGTTCGCGTCAAAGACGTCGCGCGCGTCGAGCTTGGCGCGCAAAATTATAGCGTCCTTGGCCGCCTCAACGGAAAACCGGGTGCCATCATTGCGGCTTATCAATTGCCGGGCTCCAACGCAGTGCAAGCCGCTGACGCCCTCAAAAAATTGATGATCGAAGCTAAATCGCGCTTTCCAGGCGATATCGATTACGTCGTTTCCCTCGACACCACGCTGGCCGTCACGCAAGGCATCAAGGAAATCGTTGAAACGCTGTTGATCGCCATTGGCCTAGTCATCATCGTCGTGTACATTTTTCTCCAAGGCTGGCGCGCCACTCTTATTCCACTTCTTGCTGTACCCGTTTCTCTCGTCGGCACCTTCATCTTCTTTCCGATCTTCGGCTTTTCCATCAACACGCTTTCTCTCTTTGGCCTGGTTCTGGCCATCGGTCTCGTCGTCGATGACGCCATCGTCGTCGTCGAAGCCGTCGAGCGCCACATCGAGGACGGTCTTTCGCCAAAAGAAGCCGCCCTCAAGGCGATGACGGAGATCTCCGGCCCCGTAGTCGGCATCGCGCTCGTTCTCTCCGCGGTCTTTATCCCCACTGCGTTCATTCCCGGCATTACCGGTCGTCTCTACCAACAATTCGCCGTCACCATTGCCATCTCCGTTGCCCTTTCCGCTTTCAACGCCCTCACACTCAGCCCTGCCCTTTCCGCATTACTCTTACGCCCCAAAGACACGACTCGCGGAGGTTTGCTCAAGAGATTTTTCGGCTGGTTTAACCGCACCTTCACCAGCGCCACCAACGCCTACGTTCGCGTCTGCGGCTTCTTAATCCGCAAAAGCGCCATCGCTCTCATACTCCTTGTGCTTTTTGGAGTCGCCGCCGGCTTCTTCAGCGCCAAAGTCCCTTCCAGCTTCCTGCCCGATGAAGATCAGGGCTACCTCTATATCAACTTGCAATTGCCCAACGCTGCTTCTCTTCAACGCACCGATGAAGTCGCGCGCAAAGTCGAAGACGTTCTCGCGCACACCCCTGGCGTCCAGTACACCACCAGCGTCATCGGCTTCAGCCTTCTCAGCTTCGTCCGCACCAGCTACAACGGCTTCTTCTTCGTCACTCTCAAGCCTTGGGACGATCGCAAATCCCGCCAAGAACAGTTCCAGCAAATCAAACAGAACATCAATCGCGACCTCAGCAAAATTCCCGAAGGCATTGCGTTCTCCTTTTCGCCTCCCGCCATTCCCGGTGTCGGCACTTCCGGCGGCTTCACTTTTGTCCTGGAAGATCGCGCCGGCAACGACGTCGAATTCCTCGCCGACAACCTAAATAAATTTCTCGCCGCCGCGCGCAAACGCCCGGAAATCGCCAACGTCAGCACCACTTTCCTTCCTAGCGTTCCGCAGCAGTTCGTCGACGTGGACCGCGACAAAGTCATCAAGCAAGGTGTCGCCGTCAAGGACGTCTATCAGACTCTCCAGGCTTTCATGGGCGGCCTTTTCATTAATTATTTCAACCGTTTCGGCCGCCAGTGGCAGGTCTACATCGAAGCCGAAGGTGCCTATCGCACTCGCGCTGAAAACGTCGGCCAGTTCTTCGTCAAGAATGCCAAGAGCGAAATGGTTCCGCTCGCCGCCGTCACAAGATTTGAGCCTCGCCCCGGCCCCGAATTCACCATGCGTTTCAACGAGTACCGCTCCGCCCAAATCAACGGTGCCGCTGCCCCCGGTTACAGCGCCGGCCAGGCCATGGCCGCCATGGAAGCAGTCTTCGACCAAACCATGCCCCGCGAAATGGGCTACGACTACCTGGGTATGTCCTTTCAGGAGAAAAAAGCCCAGCAAGGCGTTCCTGCCTCCGCGGTCTTCGCCTTTTCTCTTCTCTTCGTTTTTCTGATCCTCGCCGCGCTCTATGAAAGCTGGACGCTACCCTTCAGCGTTCTTCTCAGCACTCCTGTCGCTGTCTTCGGCGCCTTCTTCATCCTCTGGCTGCGGCGAACCTTGCTCTCCTTATTTCTTCCCACTTATATGGTGCAGATCGAAAACGACGTTTACTCCCAAATCGGCCTCGTCATGCTCATCGGTCTCGCCGCCAAAAACGCCATCCTCATCGTCGAATTTGCCAAAGACGAATACGAACAAGGCAAGCCACTCGTAGATGCCGCTCTCGAAGGCGCCCGCTTGCGATTGCGCCCCATCTTGATGACCTCTTTCGCTTTCATCCTCGGCTGCGTCCCTCTTTGGACCGCCTCCGGTGCAGGTTCCGTCGCACGCCAAATCATGGGCACCGCCGTGATCGGCGGCATGCTCGCCGCCAGCGCTCTCGGCATCTTCTTTATTCCCGCCGTCTTTTACGTAGTCGAGCGCCTCTCCCTCGGCAAAGCTGGCCGCGCCGCCATGGTCGCTGGAACTCCCCCTCCACGTCCAAGCCCAGCAGGAGGAGACGACTAAAATGAAACCTCTCCTCGCATCGCTTCTAATCGCCTTGCTTATTTCTGGCTGCATGGTAGGGCCTGACTACAAACGCCCCGCGGCCGTCGTTCCCACGGAGTTCCGCGGCGTTTCGCGAGATGCAGCCGTAGCCGAAGCCGCATCGCTTGGCGATCAAAAATGGTGGGACGTTTTCCGCGACGAGCAGCTCCAATCTTTAATCCGCACCGCCATTCAGCAAAATTACGATGTCCGCATCGCCGCCACCCATGTCCTCCAGGCACAAGCGCAATTAGGCATCACGCGTTCCAATCAGTTTCCCAGCGTCAGCGCCGGCGCAGACATAGCCGCGCAGCGGACGGCGCAATCCATTGTTTTCCCCGCAGCAGAGCAATCTACCGGACAGGTGTTCCTCTCCGCCGCCTGGCAACTCGATTTCTGGGGACAATATCGCCGCGCAACCGAAGCCGCTCGCGCCTCCCTCCTCGCCACCGAATGGGGTCGCCGCGCCGTGATCAGCTCCCTGGTGTCCAGCGTAGCCTCCGCATATTTCCAGCTTCGCGCTCTCGATCTTCAGATGGAGCTTTCTCAGACCACTCTCACTGCACGCCGCGAGTCCCTTCGCCTCACCACCGTCCTGGCAAATCATGGCAATACATCCGAGCTGGATGTTCGCCAGGCCGAACAACTTGTCTACACCGCGAGCGAAGAAATTCCCGACCTCGAGCGCCGCATTCAGCAACAGGAAAATCTGCTCAGCACCCTGCTTGGAAACAATCCGGGCCCGATCACCCGCGGCCTGCCCCTCACCGAGCAGCCTCATCCCCCTGAAGTTCCTGCGGGCATTCCCTCTGAACTTCTCGAGCGCCGCCCCGATATCCGCCAGTCCGAACAGGTCCTCGTTGCCGCCAACGCCCAGATCGGTGTCGCGCGCGCCGCCTACTACCCTCAAATTTCTTTGACCGGCGCAGGTGGCTTCCAAAGCGATGCACTTGCGCGACTTTTCGCAGGCACCGCGGGTCTCTGGACTGTTGCCGGTTCTCTCGCTCAACCCATTTTCACCGCTGGAAAAATTCGATCCGGCGTTCGGCTTGCCGAAGCTCAGCAGCAGGAAGCTGTCCTTTCCTATCAGCAAACTATCCAACAGTCCTTCCGCGAAGTTTCTGACGCCCTCATCGGCTATCGCAAACTCCGAGAATTTCGCGAGCAGCAGGAACTTCTCACCGCCTCTGCCCAAGGAGCCGCCCACCTTTCCAATATTCGCTACAAAGGCGGCGTGGCCAGCTACCTCGAGGTTCTCACCAACGAAACCAACTACTTCTCCGCCGAGCTTAATCTTGCGCAAGCTCAGGCCAACGAACTTCTCTCACTCGTTCAGCTTTACCAAGCCCTCGGCGGCGGCTGGCAACAATAACTAGTCTCCTGACAGCGCATGATGCGGTGGGTTCAGGTACAAACCCACGATATCTCGCACCTGATCGACCAACAGCGGATCGTTGGATAGTTGAAACGTCTCGCTGCGATGAGGGCGCAACCCGAAGGTCCGCCAGATGCGGCTCACGGTGGATGGACTCAAGCCGGTTCTCGCTGCCAACGCACGACTGCTCCAAGGCGTTGCTCCCTTGGGAGTCTCTTCCAAAGTGAGGCGTACGGCCCGCTCGACACGGTCATCGCCGATCTGCCGTGGCGCTCCGGGCCGCATCTCGTCACCCAAGCCAGCCATCCCCTCGGTGATAAAACGATTCCGCCACATGCCCACAGTGAAACCGGTAGTGCGCAGCTTGGCGGCCACCGCGGCGTTGCTCTCCCCGCTGGCACACTCCAGAATGATGCGAGCGCGAAAGGCCAGCGATCGCGAATTCCGCGGTTGCTGCAGCCGTTGCCGCAAAGCGATCTTCTGCTCGGGACGGACAAGGAGTTCTCGCTGCTTAGGACGTCCTCGTGGAATCGACATGATCCACGATAACCCCGTTCCTTTATTTATACACTCTATTTATGACTCAGGAGACTGGAAGCTGTCTCATAAATGCCTTCCTAGGGGTCGGAGCTTTAGCTCCGACATAGAAAACCGGCAAAACGGGGCTTCAGCCGCTGAAGAAAATCCCCCGCTCTTCGCTCCATTTATGAGACAAGTTCTAATCGCACTCCGCAAAACTAAAAAACAACTCGCCCTATGCTCTCGAATCCTCTCGACATAACATCGTCCGAAATGCGATTCTTCCCGCGTGAATCACACAATTTTCCATGCGGCGTTTTTCCGAGGTGTGGGGCGCGTCCGTTACTTCAGCCTCCCTCATAAATTCATCCTCCCGAACGCCCAAAAACCATGATGGATCGAATAGACGCCCACCATCATCTATGGCGTTATTCCAAAGAAGACTACGGTTGGATCGCCGGCAATATGGCGCCCATCGCCAGAGACTTTCTTCCGCATGATCTCCAGGAAGCTCTGTCCTCTTCCGGAATAAAAGGAAGCGTCGCCGTTCAAGCAAGGCAATCGCTTGCGGAGACCGAGTCCCTGCTGAACTTCGCGCAAGAATTTCCCATTATTCGCGGAGTCGTCGGCTGGGCGCCCATCGCCGGCCCTGAGTTTCCGCAAGTCCTAGAACGTTTTCAACATTTTCAGAAATTAAAAGGCTTCCGCCATGTTGTTCAGGACGAACCCGACGATGCCTTCCTGCTGCGCCCGGATTTCAACGCGGGTATCGCGCAATTAGAACGTTACGGCCTCGTCTACGACATTCTGATTTTCGAACGTCAACTGCCCGCCGCAATTTCCTTTGTGGACCGCCATCCATCCCAAGTCTTCGTCCTGGACCACATCGCCAAACCCCGCATTCGCGACCGCGTACCCGAACCTTGGCGCACAAACATTCGCGAACTGTCGCGCAGACAAAATGTTTTTTGCAAGATGTCCGGAATGGTTACCGAAGCGCACTGGACCGAATGGAGCTTTCCGGATCTGTTGCCCTATTTCGAGGTTGTCCTGGACGCTTTCGGTCCCAAACGTCTGATGGCCGGTTCGGATTGGCCGGTCTGCCTTTTGGCGGCTACATACCAAACCTGGTTTTCCACTCTGCACGAATTCATCTGTAGGTTGTCCGACGCGGAGCAGGAAATGATTCTTGGTGGTGTCGCCAGTGAAGTCTATTCTCTGGGCCGAACCGCATGACTTCGGAAACGATGAGAGCGCTTGTCATCAAAGAGCCGGGCGCGGCCTCTATCGAGTCCGTGCCCCAGCCCAAGGTAGAGCATGGCAAAGTGTTGCTTCGTGTCCGCATGGTCGGCCTCTGCGGTAGTGATCTGAATTCCTTCCGTGGCAAAAATCCTATGGTCCAGTTTCCGCGAATCCCCGGCCACGAAATCGCAGCCACAATCGTCGAGGGAAGCTCTTCGTTTCCGGCGCTCGCTGCCGGAATAAATATCACGATGTCTCCGTACACAAATTGCGGCAAATGCTCCTCCTGTCTCCGCGGTCGCCCCAACGCCTGCGCATTCAACGAAACTCTCGGCGTCCAGCGCGATGGTGCACTGACCGAATTCATCACCATGCCGCCCGAAAAACTGTACCCGGCCGCCCTCACGATCAAAGAACTCTGTCTCGTGGAACCGCTTACAGTGGGTTTTCACGCCGTTGCCAGAGGCCGCGTCACTTCCGCCGACAAAGTCGCCGTCTTCGGCTGCGGCGGCGTGGGCCTCGGCGCCATCGCCGCCTCCCATTTTGCTGGCGCCACCACCATCGCTGTTGACCTCAGCGATGATAAGCTTCAGCTCGCCAAAAAAGCTGGCGCCACTAACATCGTGAACTCCTCCAAATCTCCGCTGCACGATCAACTCTTGGAACTCACCGACGGTCGTGGACCCGACGTCATCATCGAAGCCGTCGGCCATCCCCAAACTTTTCTCGCTGCAGTCGAGGAAGTCGCCTTCACCGGCCGTGTCGTCTATATCGGCTACGCCAAAGAACCCGTCGCCTACGAAACCAAACTCTTCGTCCAAAAAGAACTCGATATTCTCGGCTCGCGTAACGCGCTGCCAGAAGATTTTCACACCGTGATCAAAATGCTCGACGAACGCAAGTTTCCCGTCGAGGATGCCGTCAGCTCAATCGTCTCTCTGAACGATGCTCCGCGCATCCTGGAAGCCTGGAGCGCGAATCCATCGAAGTTTACAAAAATCATGGTGCAGCTCGACTGATCGAGAAAAATGCGCGCTTGTGTTTCGCTTTCACGGCGCATTCTGGAAAGTTATAGGAGAAGACGGACGATGGCCAAGCATCAACTCGAGAGCTCCGCAGGAAAAATCCCATCCTCCGAACGTCATTCCTTGTTCCCCGCGGGCCAAATCGTTCCTTTCATTCTCGTCACCGTGCTCTTCTTCCTCTGGGGCATTCCCAATAACCTGAACGACGTCCTCATCCGCCACTTCATGAAGTCCTTCGCCATCTCTCGCTTTCAGGCCAGCCTCGTGCAAACTGCTTTCTATCTCGGCTATTTTCTCCCAGCCATTCCCGCAGCCCTCTTCATGAAGCGCGTGGGCTACAAACCCGGATTCATCGTCGGCCTTCTTCTCCTCGCTTCCGGCTGTTTCTTGTTCTGGCCGGCCGCGCTGCAAAGCAGTTATGCGTTCTTCTTATTCGCTCTCTTTGTAATTGCCAGCGGCCTGTCCTTTCTCGAAACGGCCTCAAATCCATTCATCGCCCAGCTCGGCGATCCGGACACCTCCGAGCGCCGCCTGAATTTCTCGCAGGCCTTCAATCCCTTCGGCGCCATGACCGGAGCACTGATCGGCACAGTCTTTATTTTTTCCGGTGTCGAACTTTCACCTGCGCAAATAGCCGCGCGCCAAGCCGATCACACCTATCAGGCTTACCTTCAGTTTGAAGTACTGCGCGTGGTCCGCCCCTACCTCGTCCTCGGCGTTGTCGCGATAGTCTGGGCGCTGCTCATCCTTCGCACGAAATTCCCCGCTATCGCCAGCGAAAACGAAGCCGCCGCCGGCGATCACGGCAGCTTCAGCCAGCTCCTCTGTCAAAGGCATTTTCTGCTAGCCGTAGTAGCGCAATTCTTTTACGTCGGCGCCCAGGTCGGCACATGGAGCTACTTCATTCCTTACGTTCAGGAGTACGCTCACAAGCCTGAAAAAACTGCGGGATATTTCCTCATCGGCACTCTCGCCGCCTTTGGCGTCGGTCGCTTCGTCTCTGCCTGGCTGATGCGCTTCATTTCACCAAGCCGCCTCATGGGTTCTTACGCATTGGCAAATATCGCGCTGGTCTCCGTTGGTGTTTTCTTCCCTGGCTGGGTCGGCATCTGGTGTGTCTTCCTCACCAGTTTCTTCATGTCCCTAATGTTCCCCACCATCTTCGCTCTCGGCCTGAAAGGTCTCGGCCCCAACACAAAACTAGGCGGCTCCTTCCTGGTTTTGGCAATCGTTGGCGGCGCCGTTCTCACCCCCATCATGGGCCTGATTTCAGACAAGCTTCACAGCTACGCCCTCGCTTACAGCGTCCCATTCCTCGCCTACATCTATATTTCCCTATACTCTTTCTTTGGTTCGCAGCGAGTCGACAACGCTCCCGCCCTCGTCGAATCCGCCCCTTCAACGTACTGAGTCCCGCACAATATGTTGAAGTAGCGATTTGGAGTGCGGCAGCCCAGCTGCCGCTTTTCTCAGTGACCAGCACAACTCCATATCCGGCGAGACTCAATAGAGAGAAAATTAATCTTCTGTTGTCCCCTTGTAAGACACACCGAGAGCTCCACCGAGCCAAATAAAAGCAACATCAAATCGAAATTATGAAGTAGCAATAACTCGTCTCCGACCCATAAATCGCTTGTGCCAACAGAGCAGACTCTATATCGTGACCGCCATTGTTTCCTGGCTTGCTAAGGAATCGCAGAAGGGTTCAGCTCCGAAAAATATGTCGCAAACGGTTCCCGAACCAGGAAGTTATGGACTGCGCCGCGAAGCCCTCTCCCCGATGGAGACCCTCGCTCAGTCCGTCTCCACAATCGCGCCCACCACAACTCCCGTCGCAACCATTCCCCTCGTCTGCGCCCTGTCTGGCAACGGCACCTGGCTCGCGTACGTCCTCGCGACTGGCGCAATTCTCCTTGTCGCCGTATGTATCGGCAAATTTGCTCGTTACTCTTCGTCGCCCGGCTCGCTCTACACCTACGCCTCGATGATTCTTCCTCCATCCCTCGGCGCCACGGCTGCTTGGAGCCTTCTCCTCGCGTATATCACCACAGCCTCCAGCGTAATCGGCGGTTTCTATCACTTCGGAACCCTGTTGCTCCGCGACGCCACGGGCCACGGCGCGTCCGCCGTTTTGCTAGCTCTTCTCGTCACCGCCATCTCCATCTGGATCGCCTGGCGCGACGTAAAAATCTCCGCCCGCCTCATGTTGTGGATCGAAGCTGTCTCCGTCTCCTTCATTTTAATCGTTGTGCTACTCGTACTCTTCCGCCACGGTTGGCACCTCGACTGGGAACAATTCCACCTCCGCGGCATGACCGGCAGCGGCCTGCGTCTCGGTCTGGTGCTCGCACTCTTCAGCTTCGTCGGTTTCGAAAGCGCCACCACGCTCGGTGCTGAAGCGCGCAACCCGCTCAAAACAATTCCGCGCGCCGTAATCCAAAGCGCTCTTCTCGCTGGAGCCATGTTCATCCTCTGTGCTTATACCGAGGTGCTTGGCTTGCGCATCGCAGGTCAAGATCTCGCCACCAGCACCGCCCCCATGCGTGTTCTCGCCAAACTCGGCGGCCTTCCCATTCTCGGTCTTCTCATCGATATCGGGGCCCTTGTAAGCATGTTTGCCGGAACCCTCGCTTGCATCACCGCCGCCGCGCGCGTTCTTCTCCTCATGTCCCACAATGGCTTGGCCCACGGCTCGCTTCGCAAAACCCACGTGCGCAACGAAACTCCCGGCCTCGCAATCGCCGTCACCGGAACCGCCGCAGTCTTACCTGTCGCCATCCTCGCCGGACGCGGCGCCAGCGGCCTCGACGTCTATGGCTGGATGGGCTCTCTCGCCACCTACGGCTTCATCGTGACGTACGCCCTCGTCAGCGTCGCGCTCCCGCGTTACTTGCGCGCACACAACGCCTACCGTGCCGGCGCACAAATCATCCCCTGGCTAGCCTGCGTCGCCATGCTTCTCGCTCTAGTCGGAAATCTCTATCCCGTCCCCGAAGGCCCCTACGGCAAACTCCCCTACATCTACCTCGCCTATCTTGTCGCCGGCCTCGCCTGGTTTTTCTTCCGCGCCCGTCGCCAAAAACGCGTAGCAACTCCCCTGTAAGGGCCCCGGCCGCTGAGCCATCTCGTCCGTTTAAATTCCGGCTCCACGTGTGAAATTAAAAAACAAATCGAGGAAAACGAAAGTTTGCGTTTCGGTTCTACAGCATTTTGGAATACTTTCCTGCAACCTTATCGTCACACGGGCGGGCGCAGCCAAGCGGGGTGAAACCGACTTCCTTTGTAAATTCTTTGCTTGGTTTAAATCCGATTGACGACCAGTTGGGTGTGCTCACAGAAAGTGGGAGGCGTCGCGGAATGACCCAGTCAGCAGGCAGAGCTTTTCTCTCTTTTGCATCTTTTCTTTGTTGTTGCGTCGTACTTCTCCTCCCGCTCGACGCCTTCCCTCAACAAACACTCGGCGGCATCACCGGCACCGTCACCGACTCCTCCGGCGGCGTCCTCGCTGACGCCACTGTCACTGTGGTCTCGGATAACACGCAACTCACCCGCACGCAAAAAACCACTAGCGTCGGTAGCTACGATTTTGTAAACCTTCCCATCGGCTCCTACACCCTCACCTTCTCGCACGATGGTTTCGAAACCCAGCGAATCCCCTCCATTGTCCTCCAAGCCGATCGTACCGCCACCCTCAACGCCACTCTAAAAGTTGGCCAGGTCGGCACCACTGTCACCGTCGAAGCCACCCCGCTGTTGAACGCCGTCGATACCACCAACGGCTACATTCTTGAGAAAATTCAGATCGAATCCGTTCCCCTACCCACCGGCAGCTTCACCGGCCTCGCCATCCTCTCCCCCGGCGTGAACGCGGAACTCGCCAGCGGCTCCGGCGTCAACGCCGGCCTCGGCAATCTCCCTATCTGGGCCAACGGCCAGCGCGACACCAGCAACACTTTCCTCCTCAACGGCGTCGACGCGAGCAATCTCTTCAACGGTAAAAGCACCAGCCAGGTCGCCAGCGCCCGCATTGTCAACAATACCGGCATCGGCGGCGCCGCTAGCATCTCCAGCACGACCGCGGAGCCTCTTCAAAGCACCGCTTCTCCCTATCTCGCCATCGGCCAGGCTCTCCCCACTCCCGCCCCCGAAACGATCGAAGAATTTCGCGTCAACACCTCCATGTACGACGCCCAGCAAGGCTCCACCAGCGGTGCCCACATTGACATGAGCACAGCCTCCGGTACCAACAATCTCCACGGCAGCGCTTACGTCTATCGCGCCTCAGACGCTCTCAACGCCGCTCCCTTCTTCTACAACGCCGACCCCAACATTCCCGCCAGCGACAAAGTACCCGGTCTTCACAACTACACCGCGGGCGGCACAGTTGGCGGTGCCGTCATCAAAAATAAACTTTTCGGCTTTCTCTCTTACCAGCACGTCGAAAAATCCGACGCAGAAATTGGCAGCTCCCGCGTCTCCGTCCCTCCGGGCCTCACGAGCGACCGCAGCCCCGCCGCCTTAGCCGCCCTCGTTAACGGCAACTTTCCCGATTCCGCCACCGTCAATCCGGTCATCGGCACAGCCCCTGGCGACATTAGCCCCATCGCCTACGGCCTCCTCAATTACAAACTCCCCAACGGCCAATTCCTGTTCCCCTCCGCCAACAGCTTCGTTCCCACGATCAGTTTCCCCGAAAACACCTTCACGCCCGGCACAGCCTACTTCAAGGCGGACCAAGTGGTCTCCGATCTCGATTGGATTGCCACTTCAACCGACACCGTTGCGTTCAAGTACTACTACCAGCACGATCCCAGCATAGCTCCCTACGCCTTTTCCGGCTCTCCCGGCTTCACCCAGAATCTGGACGCCGGCAGCCAAGTCGCCTCCATCACCAACACCCAGGTCGTGAAACCCAATCTCAGCGTCGTCGAGGTTTTCGGCTTCATCCGTGAAAAGATCTACAGCACCATCCAGCAGCCCTTCACCCCTCAACAATTCGGTTCCTACGTTCAGGGTCTCACCGGCGCATCTGCCGCTGATTCCACCATCAACACCTTCGGCTCTTCTTTCTTCCCTGGCATCTCGATCGTCGACAACTACGGCAACTCTGCTCCCTACAACGAGAACTTCGTCTTCAACGCCGCCACCAACATCGGCAGCGGCGCCGCTTCGCAAGGCGCTTGGACCGGCGTCTTCCAAAATCGCTTCATGCCCAGCGCCAACGCCATTTGGACTCTTGGAAAGCACACCCTTACTTTCGGCGGCAACTACGCCTATACGCAGCTCAACACCCGCGATCAGCGCACTGACAAAGGCACCGTCGGTTTCGCCGATTTCTCCCAATTCCTCCAGGGACTGGTCGTCCCCTACACCCCCGACGGCTTCATTACCACCGCCTTCCTCCAGGGCGACGCCAACCGTTACTACCGCTCCAACGAAACGGGCATGTTCCTCCAGGACAAGTACCAGATTCTCCCGAATCTCAGCCTCACCGCCGGCCTCCGCTTCGACTACCACGGCGGTCTCACCGAAAAATATGGCCGCATGTACAATTTCGATCCCTCTGAATACGACTACAATGACGCCACCGACACCATCGTCAACACCGGCTTTCTGATCGCCGGCAACAACAAAGACTTCCCCAGCAAAGGCGTCAGCGATTCCACTCTCACCGGTCGGCAATGGAGCCTGGGCCCGCGCCTCGGCGTCGCCTGGAGTCCCGAAATGTTTCACAACAAAGTCGTCGTCCGCGCCGGCTGGGGCATGTACTACGATCGCGGCGAACTCTTCACCTATCTTTCCCCTGGCTTTGCAGCTGGCGTCATCGCCGGCGGTCCCTTCGGCGTAAATCAAGCTCCTCCGTTCGTCAATTCCCAGGTTTGCAGCGCCATCGGCACCTTCTACCAGAGCTTCATCCCCACCTGCGACCCCACCCAGCCAACCGGCGGCTCGTTCTCCAATCCTTGGGGAGCGACCCTGCAGCCTCCTCCGACCGGCAATCCCGCCAGCATCGTCCTCCCCAACGCCGCCGCCATCGAGGCTGGCGCACAGCTTTTCTCCTTCGCCGACTACAACCGTGCCAATAAACTGCCCTACACTCTCAACCAGACTCTCGACATCCAGTGGCAGCCCCGCAAAGATCTAGCTATCACAATCGGCTACGTCGGCAACCTCGGTCGCCATGAAATCATTCCCGTACCCTTCAACCAAGCCGGCATCGCCACCCCCAGTCATCCCATACATGGCCAGAGCTACACTTATGGCTACACCGTTCTTGCGCCGCCTGGCTGCAATCCCACACTCAATCCGGCGGCCTGCCCTTACACTTCCACTTGCAACGCCAGCGGCGCCTCTTCCGGTTGCGTACCCATGGGTCTCCCCGACGGCACCACCATGATGGAGAACTACGAAGGTGGCAACAATGACCTCCGCGTTCCCTACATTGGCTATTCCTCGGAGTCCGAGTCCTACACCGCAGCGGGCATTTCCGCCTATAACGCTCTTCAGGTCCACGTGGAAAAACGCATAAGTCACGGCTTTCAGGCAGGCTTCTCTTACACTTACTCCCACGCCACCGACGAACAAAGCGCCATGGGCCTCTTCTATAACGGCAACAACGCCACCGACCTTCGCAGCGGCTACGGCCTCTCGGACTTTGACCGAACGCACGTCATCAACTTCACCTATCTCTACGAACTCCCCAAATTTTATGAGCTGACCTCATGGCGCGGCCGCTTCGCCGACGGCTGGGCCGTCGCAGGCCTGGCCATCATCCAGAGCGGCCAACCCTACAGCGTCATCGACTACTCCGGCGCGGTCGGCAGCATCTACTACGGCACCAGCGACGGCATCACCAATCCGATCGTCCCCTTGGCACCCGGCTGCACGCCCTCCAATGCCTATACTGGCGCCAGCGGAACAAACCCCGGCCAGCCAGCCCTCAATCCCAATTGCTTTACCGTCCCGCTTCTCAATCCCGGCGACCTCGGCGGCGCCATCCCCGCCGGAGACACCTTCGAAACTACCTATACCAGCGGCCAGCGCAACATTTTCCGCCAACCCTGGCAGCGCCGCACCGACCTCTCCGTAATCAAAATGACTCAGATCACCGAACGCGTCGCCATGAAGTACACCTTCGAAGTCTTCAACCTCACTAACACTCCCAGCTTCGACCTCCCCATCAACAACGTCACCCAAAACCTAAACTTCGACGATTTCCCCATCTACGGCGCCCCACTCTATTCCTCCCCAACGTTGAGCGGCATCGGCATCGTCAACAAAACCATCGGCAGCCCCCGCCAAATCCAAATGTCCCTAAAATTCACCTTCTAGCCGCGGCGCATTTTCCCTTGTAGGGGCACGGCACGGCACGCCGCGCCCGCTCTTCTTTCTCTCAAGCCCCGATTTATCCAGGGTTCATGTCATCCCGGCCAAGATTATTGCTAGACGGAATCGCCCTGTGACCTGTATCGAGCCTTTATGACGACCTATGGTTATCCGCAAACCCGCACGTCCCCGAGATCCGCGGAGGCATCGTGAACTACTCGGCTCTCTTTAGATCCGCCTTGGTTGCGCTGCTCAGGAATAAGATGCGAAGCGTTCTGACGGTCTTGGGTATCACCATCGGAATTGCAGCGGTAATCTGCGTGGTAGCCATCGGCAAAGCTGGGCAAGCTCGTGTCGAGCAGCAGCTCAATAATCTCGGAGACAATTTTGTCTGGATCGAAGCCGGAGGCCGCGCAGTCAACGGTGTGCGCACAGGCACGCACGATACAAAAACATTGGTCATGGCTGATGCTATTGCCATTAAGAACCAGATCTCGCTTATTAAAAGCATATCCCCAAACGTGGACGATCCGGTCCAGGTCGTCTATGGCAATCAGAATTGGCACACCTCTTACCGCGGTGTTTCACCGGAATATTTCGAAATCAAGCGCTGGAATCTGGATCAAGGCGCCATTTTTTCGTCGGACGATGTCGATCGATCCGCAGATGTATGCGTAATTGGCCGTACAGTTCGGGATCAGCTTTTTGGTGTTGAAGATCCCGTCGGGAAAGTCATCCGCGTCAATGGCCTCCCCTGTAAGGTTGTCGCTACCCTTCATCCAAAAGGACTATCGCTCTCCGGGCAAGATCAGGACGATACGATCATCATCCCGTACACCACGGCCCAGAAAAAGCTCAAGGGAATCACTTGGCTCGATGACATTCTCTGTTCGGCCATATCCCAAGACGCCGTCAAAATGGCCGGGCAGGAAGCAACTGCCGTCCTGCGAGACCGTCATCATCTGCGTCCCGAGGAAGAGGACGACTTTAACATTCGCAATCCCGAGGACATTATTCAGGCCCAGCTCGATGCCAGCAAGACTCTGACTATTCTTCTGATCGCCATCGCCTCGGTTTCCCTGATTGTCGGTGGAATCGGCATTATGAACGTGATGCTCGTTTCCGTTACGGAGCGTACGCGCGAGATAGGAGTGCGCGTTGCGGTTGGAGCGACCGAAGCCGCTATCCAGCTTCAGTTCCTCGGCGAATCAATCATGCTTAGCTTGGTTGGCGGCGCCGCCGGAGTGCTATTTGGGATTCTTGGTTCGTATTTGGTTGGCCAAACGCTTCAATGGCCCATAGAGATGTCTGCCGAATCCATCGTGGTAGCGGCGCTTTTTTCAGTCGCCGTCGGCGTGTTTTTTGGATACTACCCGGCGCGCAAGGCTTCTTTGCTCGATCCCATTGAAGCGCTGCGCTACGAGTGAAGCGTCTTCGCATTTTAATTCCTAGGACGGTAAATGAAGACTAGAAGTAGATGGCTGATCATTGCGGGCATTGTAGTTGTTGCGGGACTATTCGTCGCGTTCGGGCTGAACCACAACACTCAAGCGCAGCACTTTACTGCGAAGGTCGAGCGCGGCGAGATCGACGACGTCGTGGAAGCGACCGGAACAATCAACGCCGTAATCACTGTCCAGGTGGGCTCGCAAGTCTCCGGAAGCATTGCCAAGCTCAATGCCGATTTCAATTCCCGCGTTCACAAGGGTGACGTGGTTGCCCTCATCGATCCCGCTCTCTTCAAAGGTGCGCTTCTTCAGGCCACTGCGGATTTGGAAAACTCCAAGGCCAACGTCATTGCCGCGAAGGCCAACCTCGAAAAGGCCAGAGCTGGATCGGTGCAGACCAAAGCGGATTACGATCGTGCGGTTCGCTTAACCAAAGATGGCGTTATGAGTCAGCAACAGCTGGATCTTGCCAAATCGAACTTTGACTCAGCCAATGCTTCCGTGGGCGCCGCTGTCGCAAATGTTACCCAAGCGGAGGCGCAGGTCAGTCAAAAGGATGCTGCCGTGACAGTAGCCCAAACAAATCTCGATTACACGGTTATTCGTTCTCCTATCGATGGCACCGTCGTGGCGCGCAATGTGGACGTCGGGCAAACCGTTGCCGCCTCCTTACAAGCCCCGACAATTTTCACTATCGCGCAGGACCTTACGAAAATGTGGGTTTACGCCAAGACGGACGAATCAGATGTCGGCAACATAAAAATCGGAAAACCAGTCACCTTCAAGGTCGACGCCTTCCCGAAGGACACTTTTCGTGGGTCCGTCAGCCAGGTGCGCATGAATGCGACCACCGTTCAAAGCGTCGTCACCTATGACACCATCATTGAATTCGCAAATCCTCAGCTGAAGCTCTTCCCGGGAATGACCGCCTACGTCACCATTCCCGTAGATACTGTTCAGAATGCCTTGAAACTACCCAACACCGCCCTGCGGTATAAACCACCCATGACCGCAGAAGAGATCCTTACCATCTACAAACAATATGGAATCGAAGGCCCCGGAGAAAAGCAGGCTGCCGATGTCCCAGCCACGCCCGTAAGCGGCACGCAGGCGAGTGCGCCAACGCAAAATCCGTCCCGAGTGCCTAAGACAGACACCGCCATCGTATGGAAGCTCGGTCCCGACAATAAAATGGAACCTGTAAAAGTTTCTATCGGAATCACGGATCATGCTTTTACGGAAATAACCGGGGTTCTCAAAGGAGATCTTAAGCAAGGCGATGACCTCATTATCAGGTCGGTAATATCAAAATCTCAGACTCTGGGTGGATTGCGGCGGTAAGCCTCCCCGAAACGATTCCATGGAATTAACGCCACCCTTCGACAAAATCACGCAAGCCGCGTCCAGCGCTGGACCCGCGACCGCGGTTCTACGCGTCGAAGACGTTCACAAATACTACGAACTCGGCGAAACGCGCGTTCACGCGCTTCGGGGTGTAAGCCTTTCGATTGAGCGGGGCGAATTTGTGGCTATCATGGGCGCGAGCGGAAGCGGCAAGTCCACCTTCATGAACATGCTCGGCTGCCTCGACCGTCCCAGCACCGGGCGATATCTCCTCGAAGGAACCGACGTTTCGCAGCACGATAAGAAAGCTCTTGCATTCATCCGCAACCAAAAAATTGGATTTGTTTTTCAGGGCTTTAATCTGCTCGCGCGCACTACAGCCCTGGAAAATACCGAGCTCCCCACGCTCTACACCAAAATTGACCAAGCCGAACGCCAAAAGCGCGCCACCGAAGCACTCGCGATGGTCGGTCTCGCGGATCGCGCACACCATTTCCCCTCCCAAATGTCCGGCGGGCAGCAACAGCGAGTTGCCATTGCACGCGCCCTCGTCAACCGTCCTTCCATCTTGCTTGCTGACGAACCCACAGGGAATCTGGACAGCCGCACCTCGGTCGAGATCATGGAAATCTTTCAGAACCTAAACGACAAAGGCCTCACCATTGTTCTGGTTACCCACGAACACGACATCGCCCAATTCGCCAAACGCGTCCTGGTCTTCCGCGACGGCAAAATCCGCAAGGACGATCTTGTCCTCAATCGCCCCACAGCCTCTCAAGTCCTCCAAACGCTCCCGACACTAGAAGACTAAACATCCATGCATCTTGCGCACGCCAGAAGACCAACTCTTTCTACTCACTACCCGCTACTCCACTTAGTTGTATCTCCCCCCACTTTTCCACACATTTCCACAACCGAAGCAAACCCATCAATCCCCGCTCAACTCCCTCAAACCTCTCGACTTCCGTTTATTTCATGCGAATCCACGCCCTCCGTTCGAATAAGCATCCAGTAAACTAATAAACTACTAGACATCCCCTTCTTCCCCCTGCTACCATTCCCTATGGTTCAGCCGAGCCGACCGCATTCCTTCCCTAACATTTGTCATCCCGAACGTAGTGAGGGATCTGCTTTTCTCCATTCCATCCTCGCCTCTTCCTCTGCGTTCTCTGCGAACTCTGTGTTAAGAAAGACCCTCGTCCGCACCCCAACCGCCCCGTCAACCACACTCGCTTACATCCCCGCCGATTTTCAATCATCAATGATCGCCCCGCGCTCGCAATCCTCTTTCCTCGCCACTCGACACTCATGGCGCTCTTACTTCAATCAGTTCTCCGGTACACCCGGGGTGGGGTGTATCTCATCGCCTTTCTCTGCGCTGGCATCCGCGTGACTCAGCGCCTCTGCGCGGTTATCTCTTTTCCTTTCCTCTTCGCTTCTCCGCATTGGCTCAACACAAGAGGTCCCCGATGAAGCTTGATCATAAACTCATGAAAAGCCTCCCCAAGGTGTTGCTCCATGAACACCTCGACGGCGTCCTCCGCCCCGAAACCGTCATCGACCTGGCCAAGACGGCGGGCTACGACGGACTTCCCACCAGAAATCCAGAAGAGCTCGCCCACTGGTTCCACCAGGGAGCCAACCAGGGAAGCCTCCCCAAATATCTGGAAGGCTTTGCGCACACCATCGCCATAATGCAAACCGAAGAAGCTCTCGAGCGCGTCGCCTACGAACAAGCGGAAGACCTGGCTGGCGATGGCGTCGTCTATTTTGAAACTCGCTTCGCCCCGGTTTTTCATACGCGCACAGGACTGAGCCATCAGCAGGTGGTCTCCGCCGTCCTAAAAGGATTGGAGCGCGGCAAGCACGACTTTGGAATTTCCTCCGGCCTGATCATCTGCGCGATGCGCAATATGGACGTCTCGCTCGAAATGGCCGAGCTCGCCGTGGACTTTCGCGCCCGCGGCGTCGTTGGATTCGATCTCGCCGGTGAAGAAGGAGGATTCCCTCCCAAAAAACACGTCGACGCTTTCCACTACATTCAGCGCCAGAATTTCAGCATCACGATTCACGCCGGCGAAGGTTTCGGAAAAGAATCGATTTGGCAGGCCATCCAGTACTGCGGCGCCCACCGCATCGGCCACGGCACGCGCCTCATCGATGACATCGCCGTCGCCGAGGACGGTAAAGTAGTGAAGTTCGGCGACCTGGCGCAATACGTTCTCGACAAAAGGATTCCGCTGGAAATTTGCCTGCTCAGCAACGTCCAAACAGGAGCCGCGCGCAGCCTCGCGGAGCATCCGTTCAAAACTCTCTATCAGGAAAAATTTCGCGTCACGCTAAACACCGACAATCGTCTGATGAGCGACACAACAATGACCAAGGAATTCGAGGCCGCCCGAGACACCTTTGGCCTTGGCCTGGACGACTTCGAAATTCTCACCGTCAACGCCATGAAGAGCGCGTTCCTGCCCTATCACCAGCGCTGCGATTTTATCTACAACGTCCTCAAACCGGGCTACGCCAAAATCCGCCGCTTCCAGGCAGAACAATGACTCCACAAATCACGACCGATCTTCCTAAATCCACGCCTTCTGGCCGCGCGCTGAACTATGTTTCACGCCAACAATGGCCGACGCGTACCGACTCTCTTGTAGGGGCACAGCATGCTGTGCCCGTCTTGTCCCGGCATTCCGTGCCCCTGCTGCCCGAGCGTCTAGATTGCTTTTCTTTTTCTGGCTTATTTCTAAAAGATGGGCGGCGATTCGCAGCTATCGAATGGTCTCAACCCGCGAGAGTCGCAAGCGTCTCCGCAAGCACAAGCGCCCCGCGCGCAATGTCCTCCGGCGAAGCATATTCATCCGGCCGGTGGCTGTAGCCGTTGCGGCAAGGAATAAAAAGCATCGCAACAGGAGCGACACGCGACATAAAAAGCGAATCGTGATAAGCGCGGCTAACCATCTTCATCGAAGCGAGATGATGCTTCGAGCAAGCTTGCGAAAGCGCGTCGACAATCGCAGGAGCGCACAGCGCAGGTGCATCCGCGTTCACAATCTCTTCGCGAATCGAAACTTGCCGCTTCAACGCGATCGTTTTCTGTGCGGTTTCGATTTCACGCATCACCGCATCGCGCCGCGCAAGACTTGTATCGCGAATGTCGAGGGTCAATTGAACGCGGCTCGGAATGCTGTTGACCGCGCCAGGGAACACATCGCAAATGCCGACAGTCGCGACCGTATCGACAGCGCCGCTAGTCCGCGCCGCATTTTCAATCGCGAGGATCAATTCCGCCGCAGCGCACAGTGCGTCTCGGCGTTCAGGCATGAGAACCGCACCCGCGTGTCCGCCCGCGCCTTCGATCGAAATTCGCAGACTGGCCGGAGCCGCAATGTCTGTGACAATACCGAGCGGAATTTTCTTTTGCTCGAGCAGTGGACCTTGCTCGATGTGCAATTCGACAAACGCTTTGTAGTAGCCGCTCGGCAGTTTTACTTCTTCGAGCGGCGCGTTGTATCCAGCGTTGCGGCGAACTTCTTCGAGCGAAGCCCCCTCTTTGTCGACGAGCTTTCGCGCCGCATCCGGAGTCATCGTGCCGGACAACAGCCTGCTCCCGAGACAACCAATTCCGAAGCGCGTGGGCTCTTCGGATGTGAACATGAGCAACTCGATCGAATGCTTCGGACGAAAACCGCTGCGCTGCAGCGAGCGAATCGCTTCCAAGTCCACCGAGCACGCCAACAACGCCGTCATATTTTCCGGCGTTGGGAATCGCGTCGATGTGGGAACCGGTTCCGACTGCCGGAGCGTTGGGCTCGGAACCGTTCCAGCGCGCAAAAATATTTCCAATGGCATCCTGCCGTACCGCCAATCCCGCTTTTTCGCAGCGAGCGATGAGCCATGCGCGCGCTTTGAGGTCCGTCGGCGAAAAAACAATGCGCGTTACAGCTGGCGGCTCCGCTTCGGATATCGTCGCGAGCTCTTCGATCTCCGCTATCAGCCGATCGCGATCGATTTCCAGATTCATCGACGTTGGCTCTTCTTTGAAAGATTCTTCGCTGCCTTGCGCTGCGGTGTCGGAGCCGGCTGCGACGCATCGTTCTTCTCTGCGCTCGCAGTGAAAGCCGCGCTCGCGACATCCGGGGAAGGCGCGGGAGCAAGCGGATGGCGGTTCCAGTCTTTGTAAATGAGATATTTTGCCGGGACTTTTCCGATGGCGCCGAACCACTGCGGGCACCACGGCGCCATCCAGATAAAATCGCCGGCGGTCACGGGATACCACGAATCGCCGAGGCGATAGATGCCGCCGCCTTCGAGCATCAGGAGGCCGTGCTCCATGACGTGCATTTCGACCATGCTGAGTGCGGCTCCCGGCTGGTAGACCATCGAGTTCACGGCGAAATCGAAATGCATCGTATCGGGAAGCAAGTGTTTCACTTGCAAGCCCGCATCACCATCAAGCGGCTCAGAAAAGATTGCATCTTCGCTGGAGATAATTGCGCGTGGTGATTCAAATGAGGCGAGCGGCTCGTAGTGTTTTTCGATGACGACGACGCGACTTGGTTTCGTCGCTACAACGCGATGTGGTGTTCCCTCGGGCAGGAACGCGTAACCGCAAACTCCAAGATCGCTTTGGCGGCCGTCAACCACCAACTTGAGTTGGCCTTCGAGGACGTAGAGGAAACGCTGCGCGGTGGTTGGGCCAAGCTCGCCGCCGGATTCGAATTCTGCGGTGTACTGGGTGAAATTTGCGCCCATGGCAGGACCTGCGTGCACGATAGCGGTGCAGGCTTTCATGCCCGGTAACGCGGTTCGAACGAAAGTGTCTGGTGTGAGAAGGAGATGATTGTGTTTTTGGGAGCTTCGCGTTTGACCAAGATTGTGGAGGGGATTATGCACGGCACATCCTTTTTTGAAGTTCAGTGGAATTGGCAAGTTGATCGAGCAAGTGCACGCCGCATTCGAGCGCTTTGGCCACGTCTTCGACTTCGACCGATTCCGCCGGGTCGTGGCTGATACCGCCGGGGGAACGCAGAAAAATCATGGCGGCAGGAACTTTCTCGGCGAGGATCATAGCGTCGTGGCCGGCGCCGCTTGTCATGCGATGCGGCTGGCAGCCGGTGCTGCGGATGGCTTCCTGAATTTGATCGACGAGAAAAGGGTCCATCGCTACCGCTCGCTGGCTCAACAGAACTTTTTGCTGCAGCGCCAGACCACGGCGCTCGGCAATTTCTTGCGCCATTCGAACGAGTGTTTCGACTGCGCGATCGCGAATGTCGTCTGGTCTTGTGGCGCACATCCAGAGTAACGCGAGCTGTCGCGGCAATGACATTGGTCGCGCCTGGCATTGCTTCGATTTGACCGACAGTCGCTACCAGGCCGGGATGGTTGTGGGCAGTGCGTTCCACCGCGATGATCCACTCCGCCGCCGCAGCGACAGCATCGTGCCGCAGATGCATGGGCGTTGTGCCCGCATGGTTGGCGCGGCCGACGAAACACGAGCTCCATGCGCGTTTGAGCCGCAATGGCTTCCACTGCACCGAGCGATCGCCCGAGCGATTCAAGGACCGGTCCTTGCTCGATATGAAATTCTAGATAGGCGAGCGTGTCTTCACTCAAGCTAGCGCGGGGAATGTCCGCTGGGTTCAGTCCAAAGTTTCTGATGGCGTCGCGAACGGAAATTCCGTTGGCGTCCTGGCGATTCAAAAGTTCTTCGTCGAGAGTGCCGACTAAGCGCGCGGCTGCCGATGAAGGGAAAACCGAAGCGGACTCCTTCTTCTTCGGAAAAACCGACGACTTCGAGCGCGAAAGGAAGCCGGCGACCTTCCAATAATTCGACAAGAGCGACCGCGATGACAACTCCGAGAACGCCGTCATAGGCTCCGGCATTGGGAACCGAGTCGAGATGTGAACCAATAAGCAGCCGCGGTGCATTGGTTTGCGCAGCGGGGTAAAAAGCACGCAGATTTCCAGCGGCGTCCACGGTCACTTCGGCTCCCGCCCCATTTAGCCACTTTGCGATTTCACGGTGAGAATCGCGCATCGGCGGAGAAAGGAATGTGCGGCGCGTACTGCCGACGTCTTCGGAGAATGACGCCAGTTGTTTGCAGCGGGCAATCACTTCTTCCGCGCGAGTTTTAGGGATCGCAAACATGGAAACGGAATTCTAACCTTGCCGACGAATGCGTGCCTCGATTGTGCCGTGAGGATCGTCGATGGGTACAAAAATCTCATTGGGGTTGTCCTGGCCAAAGCGCGAAAGGTCTGCCAGCAAATAGTGCCGGTTGGGCATCGTCAATTCAATGTCTGTGATTTCAGACACATTGGCGAGGACGCGTTCCCCCATAGCATACAGAGTGTGCTGGACGGACTTGCTCGAGTGACTCGCAAATACGCTTAGCAAAATATCGCGAACAGTGGACCGCAAAGCGATAAAAGGCAAATCGGGGACCGAATAGTTCCAGCGCACGCGAGCTGAAGTGGCGAACAACCGGTCATTGGTTTCCGGCAGAGTGGTCAAAGAAGTTTTTATGAAGCCGGCAAATTCCGAGTCCGACGTTTTCATGATGACGAGATTTTCGAGACCGGATCGAACCGTGGGCGCCACGTTGCGAGTCGCAGCGACGTCCGCCGTTTGATGCTCGCCGCTCGATTGCACGAAGGTCGTGGGATGCGGCTTTCCGTTTGTGTGGAGATGCTGCCAGGATTTTTCAGAGAGTGCGACTCGTGCAGCCGAAACTTGCGGGTTGCGTCTCCAGAAAGAAAGCGGCCAATTCCTTGCCAAACTCTTCCATGCATTCCGCCGAAGAGTTTCGCGCTAGGGAATACACGGTGTTCTTCATGGTGTCCGTGGGGAGAATCTTGCTGTTGTCGCCAGCGACGAAGCAGGACTCGAAGTCTCCTTCGAGCGCAATCTCAATCGTCCATTCGCGAAAATCGTGGCGGTCGGGATGCCGTTTCACTTTTGCGAGGCGGACTCGCGATTTGCCGTAGCTGTTTTCGGCGAGCGTAATCATCAGATCAGCTTCCCCGGTACGTCGTGTACCCATGCGGACTCAAGAGCAATGGAATGTGGAAGTGCGATTCGCCGTCGCGCACGTGAAACGTAATCTCGACGACTGGATAAAGTCCTTGGATCTTTTGAGCAAGGTGATAGCTGGCGGTATCAAATGCCAAACGGTAATTGCCTGCACGAAGAGTTTCGTTTTCGGGCAACAATTGCGCGCAGCGGCCGTCTCCGTCAGTGCGGGAAGAAGATATAAGGTGCCATTCGCCACCGTGACTCTTGCCGTTCGAGCCGCACGGGGACGTCTTTTGCAGGCTTCCCTTGAGCGGTGTCCAGAACGTGAGTGGAAATTCGATTCATGAAGAGAGCCATTTCCTCAGACGGAGATGAGCGATCTGGCGTTGCTGCTCGGCTGCTTCGCGGAGCTCCGTCGCATCGTCGTTCGACAAACGACGCCGGAGAATTTCAAGAATGTCAGGAGCGGATTTGCCAGTGGCGCAAACGATGAAGATGCGATTGAACTTTTGTTCGTACTCGCGGTTACCATCCGCAAGAGCAAGTTTTATATCTTCGCCAGCGATTTCAACTTTATGCTGCTCCTCGCCCGACCAGGCAGCAGACTGCGGCGGAGCAGCGGCCGGCGAATGCGAATCGCCAATCCGCGGATGACTGCGAAACGCTTCCAACCAATCGGATTCCGCGAGGCCTTTCCAGACTTCGTCACAAGCAACCAATAGAGCCGGTTCATCGAGGAGTGGTCTTCGAGCTGCCATCCCGTGTGCCCACGCCTTTGAACCACAACAAGGCAATATCTCTTCAGCGGCTTTGTCCGGCTGCAAAGCATTCCATTGCGCGAGCACCTGTCTCGTACGTTCACTCTGAGCACTTCTAGCGCTCAGCTGCTCCAGAAACTCAGCGACCAAATTGCCGACCACAGCCGACGCGATAGCGCGAAGTGGAGCGAATGTCATCAATCGGCCGGACTTCCGCGGCTGCCGCTGTTTTCGCCAACTGGATGAGATGTGGATCGATCCGATTTGCCTTTCACGATTCGTTCCGTCTCGGTCAAACGAAGAGGAATGGGCGCGACACTTCCCACCGCAAGACGAAGGTCGTCGACAACGCCGCCTAGCAAGACGACCCAACCCTGCCAAACAGACCTTTGCGATCGCTTGCGCATTGCGTGCTCCGACTTTGCGCGCATGGGCATAGTAACCTGAAAATTGTCTTTTCAGGCAGATCGCGCGAACGAGTTCATCGGGAGCGAGCTGGGTTTTGCGGTAAGTGATATGAAAGTTCGCATAGGGCAGGCGGCGTTCGCCTCGCGCGGAAACGAGAAGCAATTCAGCGTCGTAGAGCATAAGCGCGGGAAGAGAATCCGCTGCCGGCGACGCATTCACGATATTGCCGCCGATAGTTCCGCGATTTTGGTTGGCGATTCCGCCGGTCCAACTTGCGGACATGGATAAGAGAGAGAACTCGCGGTTGATAAGTTCATGTTCGCGCAAATCGGTATACGTGCATCCCGCGCCAATGCGAATTTCGTCCGCGGAAACTTCAATTCGGCGCAGCTCAGGCAGATTCCAGATGCTGACCAGCTTACGCGCGGGAAGTTTTCCGGCGGAATATTGCACCATCACGTCCGTGCCGCCGGCGATGGGAAGCCATGCGCCGGGTTCGTGCGCGAGAAGCGATAGCACAGCTGGCAAAGTGGGCGGGGCGACGAAGTTCAAATTCGGCGGGATGGGCTCTCACGTTGAGGCTCCCGTCGCGTGCAGCCTGCTCCACGGCTTCAAAAATTTGCATGTAGCCGGTGCAGCGGCAAAGATTACCGGAAAGCCCTTCGCGGATTTCTTCGAGAGTGGGTTGCGGCTTTTTCTTTAAGCAGGTGAAAGACGCGAGGATCATTCCCGGAGTGCAGATGCCGCACTGGGCGCCGCCGCAATCGAGAAATGATTGCTGCAACAATTGCAGGCGGCCGTCCGTGGCAAGGCCTTCGATCGTGATGATGGTCGCGGCGTTCGCTTGAAGCGCGGGAACGAGGCAGCTATTCACTAACATTCCGTCGATCAAGACGGAGCAGGAGCCGCACTCGCCCTCTCCGCAGCCTTCTTTCGTTCCTGTTAATCCAAGCTCGTGCCGAAGAACATCCAGGAGGCGCTCCATAGGGTGCACATGCACGGTTTCCAGTTTTCCGTTTACCGTGAGAGAGATTTCGCATTTTGCCGACTTTGCAACAAAGGTTCGCTCATTCTCGCTCTCGCGCCGTTGAGGCCACAGTCTCGGGCGTCGCGCTTTCGGAAAGTGCGGCGAAGATGTCTTCTGGAAGCAACGGAATCGAATGGAAGGAAATCGTGCAAGCGCGTCTTCGATGGCGTTGACAATCGCCGGGGCGGGGCCGTCCATCGGAAGTTCGCCGATTCCTTTTGCGCCGTAGGCTCCGTGAACGTTGCCGAGTTCTTCGAAGTAGACGCGGATGGGAGGAAGGTCGGCGGAAGTGGGCATGATGTAGTTGGTCATTTGGCCGTTTTGCATGCGGCCATTTTCCCAAATCACTTTTTCGTATAAGGCAAAGCCGATGCCTTGCGCGACGCCGCCGATGATTTGGCCTTTCGCGAGAACGGGATGAAGGACTTTTCCGATTTCTTGAAGAGCGACGAAATCATCCACCGTTACGCTGTAGGTCGGTGAGATCGACGCGTGACTTCCGCGACGTAAACGGCCCACGCGAATGCGGCGTACGCCTCGCCGCGGTATTTCTCATCGTCCCAGAATATGCCTTCGGGTTGTTCGTACTGCGCCAGGCTGCGGAGTTTGCCGTGCTTTGCGACATAGGCTCGGCAGGCGGCGCGGAATTCTTCGGGCGAGTAAGAATCGGAGAGCATGCCACTCGCGGTCAGAGTTTTTCGGATTCCGACCGCAGCGGATTGTACGAGTTTTCCGACGACCATGACCGTGCGCGAGGCGACGGTGGGGCCGCTGTTGGGCACTTCGTGCGTGTCGGGCTGAGCGATGCCGACGTCTTCGTAGCGAAGGCCGAGCGCTTCGGCGACAATCTGGCAGAGCACGGTGTTCGTGCCTTGACCGAATTCGGTGCTGGAGACGAGAATGCGCAGGCTGCCGTCGGCGCAGGCTTCAACGCCGACAACCGAACCGAGAAAACGCTCGCCGGAGCCGGTGAATCCAGCGCCGTGCAGAAAGGCGGCAATGCCCATTCCTTTTTTGTGGGCGCTCAGCTGATTTTCCCGCGCGAATCGTTCTTTCTTTGCGTGATAGTCGGAGAGTTCGAGGGCGCGGTCGAGAAGTTTGCCGAGATCGATCTCTTCGTTCACAGTTTGTTCCGTTGTGGTGGTCTGGCCGGGCTGGAGGAAATTGCGGCGGCGGATTTCGACGGGCGAAAGCCGACGACCTGAGCGATGCGGTCCATGTGACGCTCGAGCGCGAAGAGGGATTGCGGCGCGCCAAATCCGCGGAACGCGCCGTGCGGCGGCGCATTGGTGGCGACGGCTTTGGCGCGAATGCGAATGCTGGGCCAATAGTAGGCGCCGCCGGCGTGAATGGCGCCGCGCGAAAGAACGACGGGCGAGAGAGTTTTGTAGGCGCCGCCGTCGATGGTGAAATCGATTTCTCCGCCGAGAATTTTGCCGTCTTTGCTGACGGCGGTGCGATGGCGGGTGCGGGAAGGATGGCGCTTGGTGGTGGCCGCCATGTCTTCCATGCGGTCGTAGATAATTTTCACCGGTTTGCCGGACTTCATGGCGAGGAGCGCGGCGTGGGCGGCGATCATCGAGGGATATTCTTCCTTGCCGCCAAAAGCGCCGCCGGTTTCCATTTGCACGACGCGCACGCGATCTGCGGGAAGGTTGCAGAGCTTCATCAGGGCTTTGTGGACGTAGTAGGGGCACTGGAGCGAACCCCAGACGGTGAGGCCTTGCTGGGGATCGAAGGCGGCGATCATTCCGTTGTTTTCGATGTAGAGCTGTTCCTGCGCGCCGGTCGTGTATTCGGCTTCGACGATGTGGTCCGCGTTTTGCCAGACGGCATCGACATCGCCTTTTTCGATCAGATAGGTTTTGAAGATGTTGTCTGCGCCCCAGATGATTTGTTGAGAGCGTCTCGCTTTCTTCCATGTTGAAGATCGCGGGAAGAGGTTCGTATTCGACGGAAACGGCTTCGACGGCTTTTGGGAGGAGATGGCGGTCGGGATGAGCGAGCAAGAGAAGAGGCTCTTCGGGATGATTGACTGATGCCATCGGCGAGGCACGGTTGATCATCTTCGATGAGCGCGATGCAATTTTTTCCGGGGATGTCCGCGGGCGTGACGATTACGAATTCGTTCCAATCGATGCCGGGGCCGAAGGTGAATTGCTTTGATTTTGCCGCGGGGAATGCGGCTGCGAACGGTGGCGCCGTAGAGCATGCCGGGCAGAACCATGTCGTCGACGTAGCGCGCTTCTCCCGTGACTTTGGCGCGGCCTTCCATGCGAGGGACCGAGGTGCCGACGATGGGGGCGTTTTTCATTCGAAGCGTGGAGTTATCCAGCGTCTTTGCATGGGCTGGCCTGCTTCCAATAGTGTATGACAGACAAATCGAAACTTGGTGCAGTGTCCTTTTCTTGAGCCGTGGCATTAGCGGCGATGCTCCTCGCCGATGGGGTCGCCGGGAAACTGGCCGTCGCTGAACACCTTTTTGCCTCGAAGATAAGTGGCTTTCACTACGCCGCGCAGTTTTTCTCCGAGGTATGGCGAGACTGGATGACGGTAGTGCAAGCGGTCTTCGCTTACTACGAACTCGCTTTCGGGATCGAAGACGACGAAATCGGCATCGTAGCCTGCTGCGAGGCGGCCTTTGCGTGGCGTGGCAGCCGGCTAATTTTGCGGGGGCTTCGGCCATCCAGCGCGCGATATCGGTCAGCGCAGAATCCGCGCTTGGTGGCTTCGGTGTACATCAGCGGAAGCGCGATGGAGAGGCTCGCGATGCCGCCCCAGGCGGTGCGGAAATTTCCTTCTGCGAGACGCTTCATTTCTGGAGGGCAGGGGGAGTGGTCGGTCACGACGAGGTCGATCGTTCCATCGCGAAGGCCTTGCCAGAGTTGTTCGCGGTTTTCGCGGCTGCGAATTGGAGGGGCGCACTTGAAGAGCGTTGCTCCGCTGGGCGATTGTTTCGGCGGTGAAATGCAGATAGTGGGGGCAGGTTTCGACGGTTACAGGCAGGCCTTCAGAGCGCGCGGCGCGCAGTTCGGGAAGAGCTGCGCTGGCGGAGAGATGGACGATGTGCAGGCGGAATTTGTATTCGCGGCAGAGGGACAGGAGCATTCGAATCGCGGAGAGTTCGGCTTCTTCGGGGCGCGATTGAAGATATGTTTCGTAGAGGGACCAATCTGCGTTTGCGAGTTGCGCCGTGGCGGAATCGATTGGAGCGGGGAGTTCGGCGTGGACGAGGAGGGGCAAGCCTGTGCGGGCAATGTGGGGGAGGGCGGCGCGTAGCTGCGGTTCCGTGACCATTGTGAAGCCATCGATGCCGGGATGAACTAGAAAACATTTGAAGCCGGGGACGCCGGCGTTGGCTAGCGGGTCGATGTCGAGGGGATTGTCTGCGACGACCCCTCCCCATGGCATCCAGTCGACGCGGCATCGGCCTTGCGCGGCTGCGCGTTTGGCTTCGAGCGCGGCGACATTTGTCGTGGCGGGCAGGCAATTCAGAGGCATGTCGACCAAGAGCGTGTATCCGCCGGCGGCTGCGGCTCGCGTGGCGGTTTCGAAGCCTTCCCAATCGGCGCGGCCGGGATCGTTGATGTGCACGTGAGAATCGACGAGGCCGGGAAGAATCGCGGTGTCGCCAAAATCGTGGAGTTCTGCTTGGGGCGGGACTTCATTGGGAGCGACGACGTCGAGGATGCGGTCTTCCTTCGACAAGCAGCGCGGCTGGACGCACGGCGTCCGGCGTTACAACACGTCGAGAAAGAAAGGCGCGCAAACTCATAGTGAGAAAGCGGATCCAGATCCGGAGAAAATCTCGTGAGAATGAGACCCGAGCGTAGACTTATATCTGCAGGTTTTCAAGTCAGCAAAATCGATAATTCAAGACGAAAAAAGTGCTAGGGGGCTCGTTTGCGGGGCATATACTTGCCCGATTGGCGCGAGGTTCTGCGTGCCTGTTTGGCGAGGTTTTCGGGATGGTTTGGGCGAAGGCGTCAGGGATAGCGAACGAATGGAGCGGGGACGATAGGGTTTGAGCAATCCGTTCATGGCGCGGGCGATTCAGCTGTCGATTGAAGGGGTTCAATCGGGGCGTGGGGGACCGTTCGGCGCGGTGATTGTGCGGGATGGAAAGATTATCGCCGAGGGTTCGAATGAGGTGACTTCGACGAATGATCCGACGGCGCATGCGGAAGTGCTGGCGATTCGGCGGGCTTGCGAAAAGCTTGGCGTGTTCGAATTGAAGGATTGCGAGCTGTACACTTCGTGCGAGCCGTGTCCGATGTGTCTTGGGGCGATTTATTGGGCGCGGCTTTCGCGCATTTATTTCGCGAGCACCGCGGAGGATGCGGCCAAGGCTGGATTTGATGATTCGTTCATTTACAGCGAGTTGAAACAGCCTTTTTCGGAGCGGCGAATTCCTACAATTCAGATGATGCGAGAAGAGGCGCTCGCGGGATTTCGCGCTTGGACCGATCGGCCTAATAAGATTCCTTATTGAGATTTCTGTGCAGTGGTGGAGTTGTTTTTCGCTGAACCAAGGGAATTATCAGGCTCGGCAGAGGACAAGCGTGTCTGTGGCTTCTTATATGAACTGTATGAGTGGGTTCGTCCGAAGGGTTTTTGCAATCGAAGAAGACTTTGTGGGTCATGAGTTGAGAGCGCGGAGGGACGATTGATCAGTCGCTACTTCAAATTTGCAGAGAATCAGACGTCGGTGAGGCAGGAGTTGCTGGGCGGACTCACTACGTTCGTGACCATGGCTTATATCGTCGTGGTCAATCCGCAGATTCTTGCGCAGGCGGGGATGCCAGCGGATGGGGTCGTGTTTGCTACCTGCCTTTCGGCGGCGGCGGCGACATTGGTGATGGGATTGTATGCGAACTATCCGATCGCGCTGGCGCCGGGGATGTCGCTGAACGCGTATTTCACGTACTCGGTTTGTCTGGCGATGCATATTCCGTGGAGAACGGCGCTGGCGGTGGTGTTTTTTTCGGGCGTGCTGTTTCTGGTGCTTACGGTTACGAAGGTTCGCGAACAGATTGTGAATGGCATGCCGGATTGCTTGAAGCATTCGACGGCGGCGGGAATTGGGATGTTCATCGCGTTTGTTGGATTGCGAAATGCCAAGCTGGTGGTGGCTAACTCCGCCACGTTTGTGGGTTTGGGCAGCTTCGCGGATAAAGAAGTGCAAACCGCGTGCTTTGGGCTGGCGCTAACGCTGATTTTGATGGCGCGGAAAATCCATGGCGCGATCTTGATCGGCATCATTGGAACGACAGTTCTGGGGATGCTGCGCGGCATTTCGAGCTGGCCTACGACATTCTTTTCGATGCCGCACCCGTCCTCGACTTTTCTTCAGCTGGATTTTCGAGGAGCCTTGCATCTCGGGTTTCTGGAGATTCTTTTCGCGTTTTTGTTTGTCGATTTGTTCGACAACGTGGGGACGCTCGTGGGTGTTTGCGAGCAAGGCGGATTCATAAAGGATGGCAAGATTCCGCGCGTCGGCCGAGTGTTGTTGGCGGATTCCGTGGGGACGATTTTCGGGTCGCTGACGGGCACTTCCACGGTCACGAGTTATATCGAGAGCGCTGCGGGCGTGGCGGCTGGAGCTCGAACTGGTTTCAGCAATATCGCCGTGGCGGCGACTCTTTCTTCTGGCGATGTTTTGCTCGCCGCTGGCGACGGCGATTCCCGCGTACGCTACGGCACCGGCCTTGATTCTGGTGGGCGTTTTGATGTCGCAGTCTTTGGCGATGGTGCTTTGGAATGACTTCAGCGAGGCCTTGCCCGCGTTCATCACCATGCTGGCCACGCCGTTGACCTTCAGTATCGCGACCGGCCTGAGCCTCGGGCTGATCTCCTACACCGTAGTGAAACTAGCGTCGGGCAAGTTCAAGGAAGTGAATGCCCTTGTTTGGATACTCACGGTTCTTTTTATTCTGCGTTATGTGTATCTTGCTGCCGCCTAGACTCCTTCGAAGAGACACCTAATGAGCCTCGCCAAATATGGAGTCGTGCGGGTCATTGGGAAAAGCGGCAGCTGGTCTGCCGCACTCCAAATCGCTTCTTCGCAAGATTAAGCGAGATTTAGTAAATCTTGGCTGGTCCCAACGGTGACCTGCATTTTGTTGACAGGCGGGACGGGTTGCCGCTACAGTGCGCGACGCCGACCACCAGAGTGCCGACGACCCATATTTTAAGTAGTTTTTGCTCGCGCTGCGCGAGACCGGGAGAGCCTGCGATGAGAAAACTAGAGAACGGCGTTAAAAGCGTGTTGAGGATTGCGAAAATGACGGCGCGCGTGTTTTCTGCTATTTGCATGGAGCGCAGCCGCGCAATCGGCAAAGCCTGTGAAACTCGAATGCGAATCGCTCATCACACCGCTCGGCATGGACACGGCGAAACCCGCAGCTGTCCTGGAAGATTGAAGACTCTCGTCCGGTGCGCGGCAGACTGCCTATCAAATTCAAGTTGCCTCGAAGGCGGAGATCCTTGCCGGCGGCAAGGGTGATGTGTGGGACAGCGGGCGCGTGGAATCGAGAATTCCCTGGGCGTGATCTACGGAGGCCCAGCGCTCGAACCGAGCAAACGTTATTACTGGCGAGTTTTGGTGTGGGACAAAGACGGCAAGGCAGGCGCTCCCAGCGAACCGAGTTGGTGGGAGACGGGGCTTCTTCGGCAGGAAAACTGGAAGGCAAAGTGGATCGGCTATGAAGAATCCGAACTGCGACGGGTGCGGGAATCGGGCGCGGAGTGGATCACGGACACTGGCGGGGAAGCGCCCAAAGAGGCCACGACAACGAAGCATGCATTTCGATTCCATTTTAATCTGGCAAAGCCGGTACGGCGCGGCACGCTTTATGTGACAGGACAGGATACGGCAGGTGCGTGGCTCAATGGAAAACAAGTGATGGAAGCGGCGCCACTGCCTCCGTGGCGGCAAATGCCCTGGAAGACCTATGCAATTCGGGACGTTTCGGGCGAATTACACGCGGGGCAGAACGTATTGGCGATCGAGGTGGTTCATTATCTAACGGTGGAGGCAATCGGCCACGCGTCAGCCAAACCCCGATGAACGCTGTGCTGTATGTGGAAGCGACGGACGGCACTGTGCGAATTATTCAAGAGTACGTGCGGAGGGCTGGCGAGCTGCCTTGGATGCAAGCGGGAACTGGCAGGCTCCCGAATTCGACGATTCCTCGTGGAGCGGAGCGAAACGTTACGTTCCGCCGACTTCCGGATTCGACACCGGCGAACTGGGAAATCCGTGGCCTACGGGAGCCGTAAAGTCACTTCGCCAGACTTTTGAAGTTGCAAAGCCAGTGGCCTCCGCGCGTATCTATGCCACGGCTCTTGGCGCGTACAAGCTATCGATGAACGGGCGGAAGGTCAGCGACGAAATTCTGGCGCCGGGATGGACGGACTTCCGGGAACGCGTTATTTACCAGGCGTATGACGTGACTGCGGATATCAAGTCAGGAAAGAACGCGATTGGAGCGTTGCTTGCTCCCGGTTGGTATTCGACACCGTTGCAGTGGTACCGGCAGGGATACAACTACGGGGATACTCCGCCTGCGCTGCGGGCGCAACTGAGGATCGAGTACAAAGACGGATCCGTGGATTGGATTATGACGGACGAAAAGTGGAAGGCGGACATCTCACCCATTCTTTTCGCGGAAATCTACGATGGAGAAACGTACGACGCGCGAAAGGTGCAAGCAAACTGGAACACCGCGGCATTCGACGACAGCAAGTGGAAATCCGCGGAAGTGGTTCAGCCAAAGGAAACACAAATCGTTTGGCAATATTTCCAGCCAATTCGCGCCGAAAAAGCGCTCGCCCCTAAGAAAGTGACGAATCCTTCTCCGGGCGTGTACATCTTCGATTTCGAGCAAAATCTTTCCGGGGTGGTGCACATTCGAGCGCAAGGCGCAGCGGGAACGGACGTGAAACTCAGGTTTGCGGAAATATTGAATCCGGACGGTACGCTTTATGTCGGACAACCTGCGGACCGCGAAGGCGACGGACCATTTTATTCTCGCGGGCAAAGGGGACCGAAGAGTTTCGAGCCAACCTTCACTTTTCATGGCTTCCGTTATGCGGAGGTTTCCGGATTGAAGGCGGAGCCGAAGCTCGAGGACGTAAGAGCGGTTCCTTTCCATACGGATGCTCCGTTCACGGCGACGCTGAAGACAAGCAGCGCGATGCTCAACAAGCTGTGGAGCAATATTTTGTGGGGTCAGCGCTCGAATTTCGTGGGAGTTCCGACGGATTGTCCGCAACGCGACGAACGGCTGGGATGGTCGGCGGATGCTCAGGTGTTTTGGCGGACCGCGACGTACAACATGGATTTGACGACGTTCTCGCGAAAATTCGGAGCGGATTTGCGCGGCACGCAAGTGGGCACGGACATGTACGGAATCTTCGCGCCCGGGAACCAACACGCAGAACCCAGGTTACGGAACGGGATGGAGCGATGCGGGCGTCGTCATTCCGTGGACGTCCTGGATTCAGACGGGCGACAAGCAGGTGGTCGAAGAAAATTGGGCGGGATGGAAAAGTATCTCGCCGCGATTCAAGCGGCGAATCCAGATTATCTCTGGAAAAAGAACTACGGCATTCCGTTTGCTGACTGGCTCGCGCCCGAAGGGGTGACGCCCGTGGATTTGATTGCCACGGCGTATTGGGCATACGACGCGACGCTGATGAGCCAAATGGCTCACGCCGTGGGAAAAACGGATGACGAGCGGAAGTACAGCGAGCTGTTTGAAAAGATCAAGGCGGCTTTCAACCAAGCCTACGTTCGCCCTGATGGGTTCGTCGGCGGCGTTCCGCCGCCTCCGGTATTTGCTTCGGGGACCGCAAAGCCCCTGAGCGACAAGCCAGTCGAAACGCAAACAGGGTACGTGCTTGCGCTGCATATGAATTTGCTGCCTGATTCGTTGCGAAGCGTCGCCGCAAAACGTTTGGTGGATCGGCTCGAAGCCAATCAGTGGCGTCTTGGCACGGGATTCCTGGGAACGCCTTACTTGCTAAGCGCTCTAACGGATACCGGGCATGCCGATGTTGCGTATCGCCTGCTTCTCAACACGGAGTATCCGTCGTGGGGATATCTGGTCGAGCACGGTGCCACTACGATGTGGGAGCGGTGGAATGGCGATCAGATGCGCGGTGACCCGAGCATGAATTCCTACAACCACTATGCGTATGGCGCCGTCGCAGACTGGATTTATCGCTATGCGGCTGGAATCGATACCGTCGCCAGCGATCCGGGATTTCACGTCATCCGTCTTCATCCGAACTTTCGACAAACGACTGGGGAGTCTGGATTTTTCGTACGAATCTTCGTACGGAACGATTCACTCCGCGTGGTCGATCGCTGGAAACAAAGCCATCTGGAATTTGACGATTCCCGCGAATGCGACTGGGCGGTTGCCGCTCGGAAAAGTGCAGGCGGAATCGTTCCAGCTTGACGGGCAGGCGCTATCAAAGAGCAGCAGGGTTCACGCCGCGGCCAAAGACAACAACGAAGCTGAGTACGAACTTCCCGCGGGCAGCTATCGATTCGAGATCGCGCTGCCATAGCTTGAGTGGATGCGCAGGGGCGGTGAGCAAATTCAAGGCGCCCGTACGCGATGTGCGCTGGCGATTTGCTATTGCAAACGACACACGCCGTCCGACGAAATGCTCAGAAATAAGCTCGTCTATCTAATGATCGGCAATCCTGCGGCGATGGTTGTCGCAGCAGGGCTGCAAGCTGGATGGCCCCATCCGCCGGCGCTGACGCCGATCGGGAAACCTGCGGGGTTCGTGATGTCATAGACGATGTTGTCGGGACGAGTCGCATCACCGCTGACGCCAGCGGGAACGTAATCGAGATTCAAATTATTGCGGGTTCGCCAGGCGATATTGTGATCGGCGCAGGAAGAATCTCCGCTCACACCGACCCCGCCAATGAGTTGTTTCTTTGCGTTGTAGAGAGCCAAGCCACCCCCGAAGACATTGACGCCGCCAATTTTGCCGCCGAGCATAGGGTCGTTCGACTTGCCGTAATCGGTGGAATCCCCGCGATAGGCTACTCGGGTGTTCACAGGGTTGCTTTCCTGAAGACCGAAGAGAGAGCCGCCGGGCTGCACTGCGCTGTACAGGTTGGCAGTTGAGAGCGCCAAGGCAGGAAGGCTAAACGCATTGGCCGTGTTTGCTTTTTGCGCGGAGATCACTCGGCTGCCTGGCCATTGCGCGCCGCGGTCGGCGCCGGTAAATGCGACAGCGCAGACGACGCCGTCGCGGTTCACGATTGTGCCCCACATGTTGAGACCAAAGCCGCCGTTCGATTGGGCCTGAGCGGAAACGAGCGCTGCTTTCAGTTGGCTATAAGAAGGGAGTTGGCCGCACGCGGACTTAACATCGGTGTCGGAATCGTCAGGAGAATGTCATTCCCCTGTGCGGTCAATTGCTTTGAGGCCGAAGAGACTGAATGCCAGAACCGAGGTTCCAATCAGCAATGTAGATAGTTTCATAGGGACACTTTTTCCTTTCTAAAAACACCGGGGACTTAGATTTCAAAGGGTCGAGACCCTCCGTCTGGGGATTACTTTTTAACACACGGAATGGTCGCTGTCATTAGAACGGCCATTCGCCGTCGAGGACTATTTCGTCCGCAAAATTGCGCGCACTGATGTGACAGAAAGCTGCGGTCACCCGCAGAGTTAGGCAGGCGTCATTCGTAGCGAAGAGCTTTCATCGGGTCGAGGCGGCTGGCGCGCCATGCGGGGATGTATCCGGCGGCGCAGGCCACGAACGCCAGGGCAACCGTCGCGATCAGGAGAGTCGCGGGGTCGTGCGGCGAGAGGCCGAAGAGTTGGCTCTGCACGAGCTTGGTGAGAGCCAGGGACGCAGGCACTCCGGCGGCCACGCCTATAGCGACGAGAATCAAAACTTCACGCATCACGAGCCAGATGACATTGCCTTGGGCCGCGCCGAGTGCCATGCGGATGCCGACTTCGCGGGTGCGCTGCGCAACCGTGTAGGCCATGACGCCGTAGAGGCCGATGACAGCGAGAAGCGTGGCGAGAAAACCGAAAACAGCGGAAAGGCTGGCGATCATGCGCTCGCTAGAGAGCGAGTTGTTGATTTGCACTTCGGTGGTGCGCATGGCGAAGACGGGGACGTTGGCGTCGAGGTCGCGGACCTTGGAGCGGATCGCGGTCATGAGCAGATTGGGATCGGCGGTGGTGCGGACATAGACGACCATGCCGCCGAGGAAGCGGTCCGCCATATAAGGCACGAAAGCCTGCGGGGGAATTTCATCGCGGAGATGCTGGTGTACTTGATGTCTTTCACGACGCCGATGATTTCCATGTCGGTGGGAGTGCCGGGATCGGAACCGAAACCGACATGGAGGCCGACAGGATCGCGGCCGGGAAAGTATTTTTTAGCGAAAGTCTCGTTGATCATGATGACCGAAGGCTGCCAACCCATGTCGCCTTTTTCTTCGGGATTGTGTTTGACTTCGTGGGTGTCGGTGGGCCGGAAATCGCGGCCGTTGACGATGGGAACGCCGAGAGTGGCGAAATAGTTCGGACTGATCTGGTTCATGTAGGGTTCGGGGTGGGCGTCGGGAGTGGGAGGACTGAAGCCTTCGGCGGTCATGCTGCTGTCCCATTCGTTGTCTTCGAGGATGCGCATGCTGGCGAAGCTGGTGGCCTGAACGCCGGGAATGGAAGACAGAGAATCCAGCAGCTGGGGATAGAAGGTTTTCAGCCGCGCGACGCTATAGCCGCTGTAGGAAGGATCGATTTCAAAGCCGATGAGATTTTGCGGCGAGAAACCTGGGCCGAGATTGCGCAAGTTGCCGAGACTGCGAGTGAAAAGGCCGGCGCCGATGAGAAGCAGAAGAGAGAGCGTGACTTGCGCGATGACGAGAGATTTTCTGAGGGCGCCGTGGCCACCGCCGACGACGGCAGCGGCTTCATCCTTGAGAGTGCCGGCGACATTCGGCTTGGTGGTTTGAAGAGCGGGAAGGAGTCCGAAGAAAACGCCGGTAGCGAGCGTGACAGCGAGCGTGAAGAGCAGGATGCGGAGATCGGGAGTTGTGGAAATGCGCAAGCCGCCGGAATCGGAGGGTAGGTACGCAGCCATGAGGGCCTTGTCAGCCCAGTAGGCGAGCGCCAGGCCGGCGAGCGCGCCGAAAACGGAGAGCGAGAGGCTCTCGATCAGAAGCTGCGCGATGATGCGAGGGCGAGTGGCGCCCATGGCAAGACGAATGGCGATTTCTTTTTTGCGCGCGGAGCCACGGACGAGAAGAAGATTGGCGAGATTGGCGCAGGCGATGAGAAGGACGAGGCCTGTGGTGGCCATGAGAACCCAGAGCGGCGTGGAGAGGGCCTGGCGGGTATAGGAACGGCCCTGCGAGCCGGGGAGCACGTCAATAGTGCATTTCAGGAATTGCTCGCGATCGTAAGGCGAGGCGTGGGCGAAGGCTTTATCTTTCACTTCCATTTCGAGCATGGAATGCATGAAGGGCTGCAGCGAGGCTTTGGCTTGTTCGCGAGTGACGCCGGGCTTGAGGCGGCCGAAAGCGTTGACCCAGCGGTTGCGGCGCTCGTGGAGCATGTCGGTGGGATTACCGACGAGGACTTCCTTTTCCATCATGATCGGGACAAAAAGTTTCGGCGAGTGCGCCGAGCTCGACGCCGTCAAAGCCGGGTTGCAGGACGCCGACGATGGTCATGTTGTAGTTGTTGAGAGTGAGGGTCTTGCCGACGATTTGCGGATCGGACGAGAAACGAGACTGCCAGTAGGCGTAGTTGAGGACGATGTAGGGGTAGGCGTCGGGGATGCGGTCGTCTTCGGCAGTGAAGACACGGCCGAGATAAGGATTGAGGCCGAGGGTGGAGAAGTAGTCGCCGGAAACCAGCTCGAGATCAACGCGTTCCGCCTGGCCGTTGAAGGAGAGGCTGCCGGAGGAAGCAAAACGGGCGAACATGTCGGAGAAGACTTCGTTGTGGGCAGCGAAATCGCGGAACATCGGGATGGGAGATGGCGTTGCCGCCCCAATTGCTGCCGTAGTGGCGGCCATGCATGGTGAGGAGGACGAGTTCCTGGGGATTCTTGACGGGGAGGAGGCGGAGGAGGATCTGGTCGAGGAGAGTGAAAATGGCGGTATTTGCGCCGATGCCGAGGGCCAGGGTGAGGATGGCGATTACCGTGAAACCGGGAGTGCGCGCGAGGGTGCGGAGGGCGTACTTGAAATCGCGAAACGCGGTGTCGAGTGAGGCGATAGTGTTCATTTCGCGGACCTTATCTTTCCGTCGAGTTTGGATGACTACCGTGAATACGCTTTGTGGCGGGAATTGTTCCCGCGAAATGCGCAACAGTGAACTGTCGGGTCGACTCCCTCTTAATTTGCCAAGATTGAGACGAACCTGAGTGCGAAAACGTCTTGTCGGATAGGGAAGGAGATTTGGCAGGGAGCTGCGGACGCTGCGGATGTGGAGCTGAGGCCGCCAGGTAAGCGATGGTGAGACAGAAAGAGGGGCACGGCAGTGCACGGCACCTACGGAATGGAAATCGAGCCTCAGTCAGCGCTGCTTGTTGCCGCTCGTGGAGTAGCGAGATTCTTCCTTTTGGCGGAAGAAAGTGGCAACGCGGTCGATAATTTCATTGAGCGACGTTTGCGGGCGGAAGCCGGTGAGGGCGTGGAGTTTATCGACGCACGGGACGCGGCGCATCATGTCCTCGAAGCCTGGTTCGTAGGCCTGATCGTAGGGCACAAATTCGATGGGCGAATTGCTGCCGGTGCGCTTTTTGACCAATTGAGCGAGGCCTTCGATCGTGATTTCTTCGGTGTTGCCGACGTTGACGACCTCGCCGATGGAGCGATCGGTGTCCATCAAGCGAATGAGGCCTTCGACAGTGTCGCGGACATCGCAGAAGCAGCGGGACTGCTGGCCGTTGCCGTAAACCTGATGGGCCCATTGTCCAGCGCTTGCTTGACGAAATTCGGCAAGACCATTCCGTAACGCCCGGTCTGCCGCGGGCCAACCGTGTTGAACAAGCGAACCACAATGACGGGAAGCTTTTTTTCTTTCCAATAGGAGAGCGCGAGAAATTCATCGAGAGCTTTGGAGGCCGCGTAGCTCCAGCGGCCTTTGGTGGTGGGCCCGAGGACGAGGTCGGCGTCTTCATGAAAAGGCACGTTGGTGTTCTTGCCGTAGACTTCGGAAGTGGATGCGGTGAGGACGAGTTTGCGTTTTTTGCAGGCGGCTTCGAGAATGCGCTGCGTGCCGTTGACATTGGTTTCGATGGTGCGCACGGGGCTTTCGACGATGAGCTTGACGCCGACAGCGGCGGCAAGATGAACGATGATATCGGCATCGTCGACGAGTTCCGCGAGCAGCTGGAGGTTTTCGATGTTGTCCAGGTGATATTCCATTTGGGCGGAAGCTTTGAGATGGCGGATGTTATCCATGCTTCCGGTGGAGAGATTGTCGAGCAGCACGACGCGATCGCCGCGAGCGAGAAGCCGCTCCGCCAAATGAGAACCAATGAATCCGGCGCCGCCGGTGATTAAGTAACGCAAAGTGCCTCCTTACAATGACTGATCGTCGTCGCGATGGCGCGGGGAGCTTTCGGAGACGGATTCAGCAAGATCGTCATGTTCCTGAGCAGACTCGAGCGCTTCCTGAGGGCCATAGCCATAGGAATAAGGATAGTACCGATAAGAATAGTAGTAGTCCGGAGCGCCGGAATCTACGGCATTCAGAACCACGCCGAGGATGTGGCACTTCACGCTGACGAGCAAGTCACGGGTGCGCGTGAAGGCCTCCTTAGGAGTTTCGCCGCTGCGCACGACCAACAGGACACCATCGGTTTGGACAGAGAGAATAACCGCATCCGTGGCGGCCATGACGGGAGGCGAGTCGATCACGACAAATTTGAATTTGGTGCGCAATTCGGCGATGGCCTCCGCCAATTTGTGAGAGGACAGCAAGTCGGCAGGATTGGGAGGCAGCGGGCCAGTGGGAATCGCCGCGAGATTGGGAATGTCCGGGTGCGGCACAATAACAAGATCGAGACTCGAAACACCGGCGAGGTAAGAACTTAAGCCGGCATACTTGCCGCTGGCCATGTTGAGCAGCCGGCCGACGCCGGGCTTGCGCAAGTCCGCATCGACGAGAACGGTGCTGTCTCCGAGCTGGGCAAGAGTGACGGCCAAGTTAGCCGCGGCGGTGGTCTTGCCTTCGCGCGGGAGCGCGCTGGTTACGAGGATAACTTGAGGCGGCCGGCCGGGTTGAGAAAGCAGGAGCGAGGTGCGCAAGGCGCGGAACGCCTCGGACATTTGGGATTTGGGCAAATGCTGGGCAACGAGCTCGATGCGTTTATCGTGACCGTTCGTGGAGATACCCTGCAAGAGGCGCTTGCGCGAGCCGTTGCCGTTGGAGCCGCCAAACTGGGGCACAACGGCCAAGGAAGGCAAGCGGGCGAGAGTCTCGATGTCGTCGGGAGTCTTGACGGTGTTGTCGAGGTACTCGCGCATGAGGGCAAGACCGATGCCGCCAACCAGACCGACAAGAAAGGAGAGTGCGATGTTCCTCGCCTTGGCGGGACGCGAGGGATAGGCGGGAATCATGGCCGGATCGACGACGCGGATATTGGAGGATTGCAAAGCCGAAGAAATGCCCACTTCTTTGAGCTTGGTCATCAAGCCGTCATAGAGAGTCTTGGAAGCTTCCGCCTCGCGCTTGAGGATGTTGTACTCGACCATGCGCTCGGCCATCGTATTCGCTTCCGCTTTTTGCTGATCGAGAGCTTGCACGAGCATTGCTTCGCGCTGCGCGGCTTCGCGGTAATCGAGTTCGATATGGTTAAGGGTGCCAACGTTTTCCTTCTGGATTAGCCCGTCCATTTCCTTCAATTGGGCCTGAAGTCGCAGGACCTTGGGAAAATTAGGGCCATATTGGCTCAAAGCGTCGTTGTATTCCTCTGACGCGGTTTCCCGTTTTTGAATGAGCGACTGCAAGGCCGGATTGTCGCGAAGCTGGGGCACGTTGGCGATGTCACCGGCTTTGGCAAACTGAAAGAGCGCTTCCTTCTTCATGCGGTCTTCCTGGGCGTCGGTCAAAGCCTTGTTAACATCGGCGAGGCGCTGGCTGGTGATGTTGGACTTGTCGTCTAGCGTCCAGATCTGATTTTTGCGTTCGTAAGCGATGCGCTGGTCTTCGGATTCCTGAACTTTAATCCTGAGCTCGTCCAACTCATTGCGGAGCCAGGTTGTAGCATGCGTAGTTTCATCGTAGTGGCTGCGAATGTTTTGATCCTGGTAATTCTTGATGTGTTCGTTGACGATGCGCGCGGCGAACTGCGGGTCCGTCGACTCGAAGCTCACGTCCATAAGCCGGCTGGTGGGAACACGCTTTACACTGAGGCTGCCAAGGAATGCGCCAAGCTCGGGGGGGCGCTTCTGATTTTCCAAACTGCCAATGGCCACAGCTTCGGAAGGGCCATTAGGAGAAGCATACTCCGGCCGCGCGCCTAGGCCACTGCTGCGGATAGTCTGCAAGGCCAGAGTTTCACTCGTCAAGATTTTCGACTGCGTCTCGATGTAGTTCTCGACATCCATCTCATAGCCATAAGGATCCATGCCCTGAAATGGCAGGATAGAGGCATTTGCGGGGTCGATTTCGATGCGGGCAGTGGCCACATAGACGGCTTGCATGCGGAAGGTGGAGATGGTGACAATCGTGACCACGGCAAGCAAGAACGACAAGATCAGCCATTGATGCTTGCGGAGGATCAGGAGGTAATCATAAAGATGCGGCTCTCGCGGCGAGAGATCCCAAGCCGGGAGAATTGGGGATGGCGGAATCAGCTCTACCTTGCCGTTGGAGCCGTTATCCCTAGGAACGAGTTTGTTATCTTCAGACATTTTTTAATGGTAGGCCACACGATAAAGCGCGACGGCTGTGCCGAGGGCGACGGCAAACTCAATCGTTCTCAGAACTGCCTGCTTGGCTCCACTCTGCGGAACGTACAAAATGTCGCTGGGTAGCAGTTGCAAATCCTCGGCTTGGCTGTTCTGAATTTTCTTCAGATCGAGGGGGACTTCGTGCTGTTGACCCTGGGCATCTTTGCGGATGACGACGGCGTGATCGGTCTTAGCAATGTTTGTGTAGCCGCCGGCCAATGCGAGAACTTTCAAAGTGGTCATTTTCTCGCGGTCATTGCTGAGCACAAATCCGCCGGGCCTGCCAACCGCGCCCAAAACGTACACGATCCCAGCATGGGGCACAGTTACGACATCGCCCGCCTGCAGGAGGATATTATTCGCGGTATTCCCAGCTTCCATGAGCTGATACAGATTAACGGTGATAGTGTCGACCGGAGCTGAACCCGAGGGTGCGCCGGCTCCATTAGTCGATTTCTCCGCAGACGCATTGGTCGCTGGCAATTCGGGAGGATCCGCCGTTGCCCCACCCTGTGACGAAGGAGAAGGAGCTGCGGTTGGTGCCACGGGTTTTGTTTCCGATCTAATCGGTTGAGAATGTGCAGTGGCGGCTTCCGCAGGTCCGATCGCCGGGGGCTCCGATTCATCGAAGGACATCTGCGGAACGGACCGCGTTACGATGACCTCGTTCCCGGCATCGTTCGACAAGCCCCCCGGCTTCGGCAAGGACTTCGAGAAGCGTGACTTGGCGATCCGCCTGATAAACGAGAGGATGCGCAACAGCCCCGACTACCGTAATAGGCTTGCTCTTTCTTTCTTTGATGGTGATGCTGACTTCCGCGTGCGACACCAAACCGTTTGCTTCCAGGACTTCGGAAATTTTCTGTTCCGCCTGGATTTCGGTGAGACCCGCGATATGCAGGCGCACGGGAACCAGGGGGATGCCGATGGTGCCGGTTTGGCTGACACGAACGTCGCGGCTCAGCTCTTTCACGTCGAATACATCGATTGAGAGCAAGTCCCCGTTCCCAATAACGTATTCATGGGGCGCGCTACGGGCTGCAGCGGCGGAAAGCTCGCGAATACGGTCGTTCGTTTGTTGTGGTGTCTCGAGAACGGCCTGCGCGCGGGTGGGCGGCGCCAGAACCAGTAATCCGAGCAGGGATGTGGAGACGAGACACAACGCCCCCGCACCCAGTCTCGCTGGTTGCATATGAATAGATGACCCCCAGTTGATTATACAGTCAGAAGGACCAAGTCCATCAGTGATTTCCAAGCCTGAAACGCGGGTTTCCCGATTTGGGAATCAGTGGAGTGGATTGACGAATCTCGCTGGTAGCAAGATTTGCCAGGAGAAAAAAGAGCAGAAGGTTAGCCGGAATGTGCAGGTTGAAATCAGCGAGGCTGTGGGTAAGAAAGCCGAGGCAGGCGACAAAGGCCGAAAGCTGGAGGCTCGTAGCAAAAGCCCCGTTGGGCTGAGACAGGCGCCGGAGCGAATCGAAGAACAGAAGACCCAGGAACCAAAGACAGCACAAACCACCCGCAATACCAGTTTCTGCAAGGGCCTCGAGATAATCGTTGTGGGTATGGTTGACGACTTTTCCATCATAGAGAGTTTCATAGGCGGGAAAGACAAGCTGCAGCGTCCCGAGACCGGTGCCCGTCCAGGGATGATCCAGGAAAATTCGCCAGGTGTCGGCCCTCATCGACGCGCGTTTTCCGCCGGTGACTTCCAGAGATTGGAGGGAAGAAAAGCGCTCGACAAGCTGCTGCACACCCAGCCACGAGACCATGAGAAATGCCAGCAAGAGAACCGCACCACCTGAAAGCAAGTGTCTTCCGACCGTGCGGCGAAGTATCAGCCAAAGGACCAAAACACCAACTTCCACGGCAAAACTAACCAGGCCTCCCCGAGACGCGCAGAGAAACAAAGCGCCGATGGGCACTACGGCAAAGAGACTGACCAAAAACCAGCGTTCCCGGCGCACCTTGCCGAGGACCAAGGGAACCAAAGAGATTGGAATGACGAGTTCCGTGAATCCAGCAAAATGATTGCGATTCACATAGGGACCGAAGGGGATGCCGCCGTAGTGCATCTCGCGAAACCAATAGAGCTTTCCGTTAAAGGTGAGGTACTGCAGGATCCCGAAGATAGCCACTAAGAACCCGAAACTCATCACGAACCAGACAAAGCCGCGCCAATCCTCAAGGGTCCGGAACGATTGCGCGGCCAAAAAGATAAGCAGAATGTCGGCAAGGAGAAGCTGGAGTTCCATGCGCGTGCCGTAAGAGGAGGCAGTGAGGTGAAACCACCACTGGCCGAGGGCGATCAGCGATAGGCAGACCAGGGGCAAAAGCAGAGGAGAGATTACCAGCTGATTCTCCCTCGTGAAGTACGCGCGAACCGCCCAACCAAGAAAGAGCAACGCTGCCCCGATCTCCAGTACAGCGCGCGCCCAATCCTCGACAGCGCCATGCGACGCGACACCGAAAACCACGAGGGCGCAGATGCCGATGCGAATGAGTTTCACGGCTTGCTGGTCTCCGCAGGCTCTGGGATCAGGGCCACATCATCAATCCAGGCCGACCCGCGAATCTTGCTGTCAAATTTCGCGCTTGGAAGTCGGCTCACACAGAGCTGCAATTCACGGACATCGCTTCCTGAGGTCCACGGAAGCTCGACCTTGGTCCACGGCTGCGTGCCTTTCACATCTTCTGTCCAGGCGACAGAATTAGACGCATCGCCGAAAGAGTGCAATCCGAAGCGCACGCCCTGATCGGTGGACAAAGAGCGCGTCAATATCCATGCGGAAAAGCGGTAAGAAGTGGAAGGCTGTACGGGGACGTCCTGGCACACTTCATTGAACTTCACGTTGCTGAGACCATTAAAAGTGAGCCGAAGCGAACGGTTTCCGGAATGCTTTTCGCTTGCATCGAGAGTGACAACTACGCCGCCCATCAATGAGGAGTAGCGCCAGGTCAATCCTCCGCCGACGGCATTCGATTCAAAGCCGCCGTCCCATACCAAAGAGCCGGGCGGATCTGAAGGACGCGAGACGCTAGCGAAAAGGAGAGCCTGAGCCCAGACGCGCTGGGCATCTGCCATCTGCCGTTTGCGGAGGAGGAGTTCGAGCAACGGATAGGAGTCGCTTAGCTGAAGCTGTGGGTGAAGCGCGGCTAGTCTGGACCACACAGCCAAAGCCTGGTCGGTTTTTTCCTGTTCAGCTAGGGCGGAAATCACCCCCAGGTAAGCGGCCTGAGAGTCCGGCAAGACGCGGTTTAAGACGGAGTTCACGCGGTCTCCGATGGGTTTATCGTCGGGCTCAAAGCGCATGCAGAGAGCGAACGCAGCAGCTGCACGCTTTGGATCGGCTTCCACGGCATCCCTGATCTGTGCAAATGCGGCGTCCAACTCATTGCTGCCCCGCCGCAACAGAAAATTTCCGTAGCGCCAGGAGACTTCCGGCGAAAGCGGATACACGCGCTTGGCCTGAACAAATGCGTTTCGCGCCGCGGCAATGTCACCTTCCGATTCATACGCGGTGGCCAGATCTAACCACGTGTCCGCGGATCGAGGATCAAACGACAACGATGTTTGATAGTTGCGGATGGCGCGCTTTGCATCCGGATCTTCCAGGTTGTACTGCCAGTAGTGGCCTAGAAGATACCAGTTGGCGGCATTATCCGGTTCGAGACGGGTGGCCCGGGTGTAGCCCTCGGCCGTATTCAATCCCGAATCATGAACAGCGAGGACATTGCCGATGTTCGAGTAGGCGAGACCGGCGGCGAGCACCAACGCAAATAGGACAAAAAGGCCACGGGCGACTGGACTGGAAAGGCGAAGAATCATCCCGCGATACTGTGCATAGACAAACTCTTAGATGCAAGATGAAAGTCTGGAGAAATAGGAGAGAAAGAGGCCAGCAATTTTTGCCGGGTGGCTATTTGCCTATGGAAGCCGAGAGCGTTTCATCGGCGCGGCCGCGGCGGCGTACGTCAATCCCCAGTCGCTTGATTTTTTGATTCAGCGTGGAGAGCGGGATCATAAAACGCTCGGCGGCTTCGGTCTGATTCCAGCCGGTGCGCTCGAGCATGTCCATAATGATGCGGCGCTCGATCTCGTCCATGATTTGAAAGAGCGAGGGCTGCGCATGATCGGCGCCGGTACGAGATCCAGGCTCGCCAGGCAAGGGTGGAAGAAATTCCGAGAGCTGCAGGCGGACGCCGCGGACGATTTCCTTGCTGCGAATGCTTTCGGGAAGCAAATCCACGTCGACGCGTTCCTGCGTGGAAAGTACGACGGCGCGCTCGACGACATTTTCCAGCTCCCGAACGTTGCCGGGCCAATCGTAGTCCATCAGGAGTTTCATTGCGCCCGCCGTAAATAGACGCATTGGCTTGGCGTTCTCCAGGCAATAGCGCGCGAGGAAATGAGCGAGCAGCGCGGGGATATCTTCCCGGCGATCGCGCAGCGGCGGCAACTGGAGATGAATTACGTTCAAGCGGTGGTACAAATCCTCGCGGAAGCGGCCCTCGCGGACAAGCGTCAGCAGTTCGACGTTGGAAGCAGCGACGATGCGGACATCCACCTTGAGTTGCTCCGTGCCGCCGAGGCGCATGAATTCGCGCTCTTGAATGACACGGAGAAGTTTGGCCTGCGTTTCCGGGCTGATGGTGGCGATTTCGTCGAAGAAAATAGTCCCTTGATCGGCGACTTCGAAGAGGCCTTTTTTGGAAGCGACGGCGCTGGTGAAAGCGCCCTTAACGTGACCGAATAGCTGGGATTCGAGCAGATCCACGGGAATAGAGCCGGTGTTGACGGGCACAAAGGCCTTGTCCGCGCGCGTGGAAGCTGAGTGAATAGCTTTGGCGATAAGCTCTTTGCCTGTGCCGCTTTCCCCGCTGATCAGCACGGTGGAACGCGAGGGCGCCACCTGCGTGATCAGATCGAAAAGCGTCAGCATCTTTTCGCTCTTGCCGATGATATTTGGAAAAGTGAAGCGCTGTTTGAGCGCGCGCTTGAGCTGGACGTTTTCCTCACGGAGACGGCGTGATTCCACGGCCTGCGCAACCTGCGCCAGGAGTTCGTCATTGGACCAGGGCTTGGTAATGTAATCGAGCGCGCCGCCCTTGAATGCTGCGCGCGCCATTTCAATCGATCCGTAGGCGGTGATCAAGACGACTGAAAGTTGCGGATCACGCTTGCGAATTTCCCGGAGCATCTCGAGGCCATTGCGATCGGGCAAACTTACATCGAGCAGCAGCAAGTCAAAAGGGTGCTCGCCGAGCTTGGCGAGGCCGGATTCCCCGGTCTCCGCGCTGGAAACACCGTAGCCTTCGCCCGTAAGCAAGAGCTCGAGGCCTTCGCGAATTTCTGATTCGTCGTCAACAACCAGGATGGAGCCCTTAGACATGAACAGACTTTCTGACCGCGGGAAACTCTACGTGAAATGAAGTGCCTTTGCCGGGGGTCGAGCGGACGTCGATCTTTCCGGAATGTTCCTTGATGATGCCGTAACTGACTGAGAGGCCGAGCCCTGTTCCGCGGCCACTGGCTTTCGTCGTGAAGAAGGGATCGAAGATCCGGTGAATATGTTCGCGCGGGATGCCCGCACCCGTATCCACGACTTCAATTTCGACGCTGCCATTGTGGGCGCCTGTGCGCACTTCGAGCAAGCCGCCGCCGGGCATCGCATCGCGAGCATTCAGGAAAAGATTGAGAAAGACCTGCTGCAGTTTATTCGCTGAACCGCGGACGGCGGGAAGGGTTTCGCCCAGATGCTTCACCACTTGAATCTGCGAAGTTTTTAACGGATGGGAGACGAGAGAAAGAGTCTCTTCCACCACACGGTTTACATCTATGTCCACGGACTCGCCGGCGCCCGTGCGTGAAAAATTCAAAAGGTTGTTGACGATTTCGCTGGCACGGAACGTTTGCTTGACGATTTTCTCAATGATCGATTGCCGTGGATCGGCATCAGGCATCTGCTTTGCGAGCATTTGAATGTAGTTCGAAATCACTGCCAGTGGCGTGTTGACTTCGTGAGCGACGCCGGCGGCGAGAAGGCCGAGCGAAGTCAGTTTCTCGGTTTGCGACATCTGCTCTTCCATGCGCTCGCGCTGCGTGACGTCGTCGAAGAGCAAGAGACGCCCGATGCGTTCGGCGGACTTGCTGACCAACGGGGTGATGGAAACGTTCAAGGTGAGCGCTTTGCCTTGGTGGTGCAGGCGCTGTTTATAAATTCCGGTGATCTGCTCCGCGTCGCCGCGCGCTGCAATTTCCGCGGCAAGCTCTTCTGGAAGCAGGGAGCGAAGCTGGCGTCCAACGGCATCCTGCCGAGCCACACCGAAGAGCTGCTCCATGCGCGTATTCCAGGATTCGACGATACCTTCCAAATCGACGGCAAGAACCCCGACATTCAGGGACTCCACGATATTCTCGCTGAAGTCTTTGAGGCGCGCGATCTCGAGTGCTTTTTGTTCGAGTGAGGTATAAAGCTGAGAGTTGTCGAGAGCTACAGCCACATAGCCTGCAATTGTTTCGACCAGCTCAACGTCATCGCTCGATAGATAGTCGCCGTCGACGGTCTTGCCTAGCCCCAAAACAGCCACGGTATGTTCGCGAATGCGGCAGGGCACAAAGTAATTGAGGTCAAGCTGCTCGAGAGTACGGCGCACGGAGTCACCGACATCGCGCGCGGCGCGGGGCGACTCAAAAAAGAGTGCCCCCCGCGCGAACTCGGGCCGGGCCGGTCCGAGGAAACTAAGATCGAGAGGCTCCGCCAGACGCACGCCCATGGAGCGGGCCAGCCGGAGATCGCCGGGGTTCGAGACGTCTTCGACAAAAATCGCCAGACGATCGACGAGAAGCGTTTGCGAAAGACGATCCATGACCGAACCCAGCATGGGCTCAAGCCGTACTTCATTCGTGAGTGTGCGGCCGAACTCGATCAACGTGCGGCGGTAGTCGAGGCGATCCCGGTAGAAAAAGCGATCCAGGCGCGATTGAATCCACGCGCGGAAAGGTTCGAAAAGAGAGGCGGCAACGCCGACAGCGATCAGCCCGCCCACGAGGCCAGTGAAGTGGAAAATGTTCGCGATCAAATAAACGAGCGCGAAATATATCGCCGCGATGGCGGCGGTAGCCGCGGTATACGCTAAGCCGCGCTTGAAAATAATATCCACATCCATCAAGCGGTAACGAATGATCGCATAGCCGAAGCACAGTGGGATGAAGACCAGGCTGACCGTCGAGAATTTCATCCACGGCCGGGAAGCCGCGTCGAATGCGTACGGCAGGATGTACAGGACGACAAAAGGAGATGTCCCGATAAAGGTTCCTGCCGTGAGCCATTTCAATTGCTGCCGCAAGACGCCGGCCGGCGCTGCGCGAAAATTGCGATAGAAAACCAATCCGGCGGCCAGAAGGCACGCACCAAGATAGCTGTAGGCGATTTTATCGAGAAGAACGCGAGAGCCAAGCCAGGGTACGAAACCGAGCGCCCCCAGAGCGGTGCTGATATGAACGAAAAGTATCGCGAGCGGCGGGAGATAAACAAAGCTGAGCTTGGAAAGCGAACGGCCGGTTCCTTCCGTGCGTTCCGGGAAGACCAAGGCGAAATGCAGCAGCAGAGCGGGCATGAGCACTTGCGCCACGATTTTGATCCAATAAACTTCGTAGTCGAACGTATCCAGCTTCCCGCTGTAGTGGAAGGAAAAGAAAATGAACGACACGAGGCAGAAAATGTAGAAGTGCACGGCGCGAGGCGCGTTCCAACGTCGCGCAAAAATGAAGAGCCCGATGAAAAGATAGATCAGGCCTACGACGCGCGCATAATTCTCAATAGAGGTAGGTTTCTCGGCAGGAGCAGTGACGAGCGGAGTCTCAAACTCCTCGTTATTCCGCGCCAGTTTGTAGCGTACTTGGGTCCACAGTCCCGCGCGCCACAAGCGCTTCGTTACCTGCACTTGGCGAGTAACGGGGCTGTCGTTGATGGCCAGGACGTGATCCCCAACGCGCACGCCAGCGCGAGCGGCTGGAGAGTTTTGAGCTACCTGCTGGGCTTGGACGCCCTGCGGAGTATCCAGCCAAACGACGCCATCGTCGGGAGTTTCAAATTCAGCTCTCTGGACAAAGTTCAGCCAGGCGAAAATCATGGCTGCCAGCGTGGCGAGCGCTAGCACAACGGCCCCAAGGCTGACTCTTAGGTTCTGCTTCATAACTGGCCCAAGCAGGGTGACACCCCGCCGCAGAATCTTAGGTGCAAACCAATGTCCAATCTTTGGAAGAGCAGATTCTCACAAAGCCCTTTATATTTCAATAGCTTACAGAATCGAAGGGTTGGACGATTATAGACAATCCGCTTTCTGGAAGGGCGCATACAGGTTTCTAGAGCCCATTTTGCGCTCAAAACTGGAGGCTTAGACCACCCCGGAACGTTCGGAAAGCGGGCATCAACGTTACCCGACCGTCTGCAGAGGTGAGGGTTACATAGCCTTGAGCTAGAAGGTTGTCGCATTCCGCGTTGGCCTCCCAGCGGCCAGGGCCAAACTTGGGCAGGCGCTGGTGCACCCCGATATGAAGATAGGGCTCCATGTCATAAAGGGATTCGCCAAAGCTATCGACGCGAGAGAGCGTAGCGCCACTGATCCACTGGTAGCCTGCGGTCACTCTTGTGCCGAGACGAGGTACCTTGCCGGTAAGTTTTGCTCCTGCAGTATGGCGCCCGGCGGTTCGGAACATCTCGCGAAGAGGTCCAGCCGCAGCGCTAGAAGGAGTCAAGGCACCAGCAAAGGCATAAAGTGCCGTAAGTTCGACGTCCTCACCCAACTTTTCTCGATAGACGGCGCGAGCGCCCCAACTGCTGGAAGAACCGCCGTCGTATGAAAATCCATTGGAATATACATCTTGGAAAAAGTCGCCAGCTGGAAGATTGTTGCCACGCCCGAAGACTGCTACGTGGCTGTTGTCTTCATGAAAGGCTGCAACCTGCAATTTGGCGCGCGCGCCTATCTTGCGCTCCGCAGCCAGTTCCTCGTGGAAGCCACTCTCCAGCACTGGACGCCCACCCCGGTACATCAGGACGGGAAACGCATCCATCTCATTTAGCGCAGCTGCTAAGGCGTTCACTGTCTCGCCGTCAGTTGCTTCCAGTGGCTCCGGTCCCGTTGGCATGGATGCAAAGATCAGGGACGCTTGCCAATCGTCCGAAATCCGGGCGTCGATTTGCATGCGAGGGCGCAACGAGGATGCCGAGTGGCCAAGACCAACCAGAACATACTCTCCACCATATTTAAGGACAGTACGGGATCCAAAGGCCATGGAACCGCCTTGATCGAGGCGAACGCCGCGGAACGTGGGTCCCACATCTCCAAGCTTCGATTCGCGCAGAACCAGCGCGGTGTGCGGACCGGCCCCGAGCGAGCCTGTGGGGAGCCAAACGGTGGCGATTCCACCAGCGGGGGAATCAGTGTCATAGCTCATCAAACCAGCGAGGAGAAGCCGGGCTGTTGGTCCAAGCCGCTGATCATAGGCAAACGCGGTTGCAGGGCTAGCGGGAAGATTGGAAACCGAACCGGGCCTGCGAGCGCCATCCATAAATTCCAGGCGGCCGCGCACCGGGTGCAATGGAACAGAATCCGAGTCCACTGCGGCGGCGCTGATCGGGTCCTCTTCCACCCATTGAAGAATGGGACGTGCGGAACTCGCGGAGCGAAGCACCCACTTCCAATCGTCGGATTCGCTGGCTGCCGCAGAAGGAGCGCGGCGCAACTGCTCCAAGGAAGCAAACATGGATTCGAGCTGAATGCGAACAATCGTCGTAAGATTGGCACTAATGCGGACGTGTTTTTCTAGAGTGGGAAGGAATCCCGCAAGAGTTACTCGAACAGTGTAAAAACCTGGAGCGAGCTTATCATCGCGAAAAACTCCCTGTGTATTGGTCAAGTACCCGATAGCCGTGGCGGACAAACTTGACTCCGGGATTAGCTGGACGCTCGCACCCAGTTGAGGTGTGCCGGTGGTGTCTCGAACGACTCCCGAGAGCATGCCCTGAACAGACTTCAACTGCGCCACCGCCGGATTCGCTCCCAGTAACGAGAACGCTGCGGCCAGGACGAGTGCCCCCATGACTCGGACCTGCCCTTTAATCACTGCTAACTACCTCCCCGGAACCGTGTTGGCTGCCGCCTTGGTCGGTTCCTGCGGCCCCCTGACCGTAAAGTCTGCTGTTTTTGAAATAGACTGACTGGAGATGCTGTCCGTGGCATTAATTTCGATGGAATATTTGCCGGGCGTAAGGGTGGAAAGCGGCAACCATCTCTCGATGGTGACCTGGTCGCCAGTCTGCTTCATCTCTGCAGACGTTTCCTTGAATTGCAACACTTGCTCGGTACCCTTTTTCACGGTGTATTGGAAAGTAGCGCTGGTCTTGTGCGTTTTGTCATCGGGCTTGAGGTTGTAAACCTGCAAGTAGATTCCTAAGCGATCCGCCGTGGTGAAGTCGCTGTCCAGGCGTGGCCGCACTTTGGTGGAACCCAGAACGAATTGTCCCGTGCCGATCTGCTTGGCGGGAACATGCTCAAGCTGATCCGCAAGAATAAGTGAGCTGGCATCCAATTTTTCGTCCGCGAAACGCGGCACAGCCAGCCTGGTGTTTACAACGCCCACGTTTCCGCTCTGGACGTCCTTGATGACGATATCCAGGCGATAGAGGCCGGGGCGAAGGGGTACGGCTTGTTGATAAATGGACTGAAGCTTCAGCGATTGCTGAAAAAGTGAATCAGGAAAATCCTTGGACACAGGGACTTCGAAGGTCTGAACTACGCGACCGGTCAATGTGGTTACGCGCATAAAGACATTCATCGTGGCCGAGTGGATGCCATCTTTCGATTGAAAGTTGAGCTGTCCATTGGACACCTGTACGGTGACGGGCACCAACACGGTGTCATTAGTGACCTTCATAAAATCAGTTCGGTAGCTGAACTTGAGTTGATCGCGGACAATGCGCGCCGTCACAATCGCTTCCAGGTCCTTGAACTTAACCTCGGGAGGCTTGTTTATCTTGGCGTAAAGGTCCAAACGACTGAATTCATCCATGCTGGCAGGTGTACCGCCCATCGTGGTGGGCATGTTCGTGCCGTCAGAGCGCGTGAAGCGGTCTGTCTTGGACGCCAAGCCCATGGATTCCATCAAGCTCAAACCGGCTCCGGGCACGTGAAGCAGGGCATCCTTCTCGGAAGGATCCATCGTGATGTGATATTCACCCGAACCGCTCGGATCCACGAACTCAATGACTACGTTCTCGCCAATTCCTTCCAGGTAGCGCCAGCGCCATGTTTCCCAAGGATAAGTGGTCGTTGAGCCTCCGCCCTCTTCCATGGGCCGATCATAGGTTCCGCCAGACGGGTGGGAATCAATCTCGTCCGCAGGCCCCCACATAATGTACAGTTTGCCGCGGTCGGTCTTCCACCCAGGAATACCAGAAGCATAGTGCTCGTTGGCATAGGCGATGCGGCGATAGTGCTCTTCCTTAAAATCGTTTTCTGGAAGATCTGGATTGCTGCTGCGCCGGAGCCAGAACTGCTCGATGAATTGTTCGCGCTCTTCATTGGTATCGAGTTGAAGGAAAGCGTTCCGCTCTTCCGGCGAAATAATATAGATCACATCCTCGTTCAGCCATTGCTTGTATTGGCTGTCGAGTTCCTTGAGGGTCTTGCGGGCTTTATCCTTCTGCGCCTTCCTCTGATCTTTGGTGAGTGTCTGAGGAGGCGGAGGATTCGCAGGGTCCTGTGCCTGCGGAACCTGTTGAGCTGGTAAGCCCGGAATAAGGATGGCAAACGAGAATGCAGTAGCAATCAGGGCTCGAACTACCCGTGGCATAGGCACACCTCAACTTCTAGGACGACTGAATTCTACCCCTGGACAAGCTGCCCGTCAATCGAGGAATCTCCTGCATTTTGTGGGACTTGTCCCCCGATTGGGTTTGGATTCGCGAACTAAATCAATGGTTGCCTGACAATCTATGACCTGAACCAATGTACAGGATTTTGCGGCGGGCGCGTGATTTATGACGACTTCGAAAAAATCAGGCGCCCTTCAGAACGAGAGATTGAGTTTGGGCAGTTTATTGAACCCGATGGTTATGTACGTCCGAACCTACCAAAGTGTCAAAGATCGCCAGGACATGCCTGCGGTACTCCACCATCCGAGTGAAGATATCGCGCAGCTCCGGCTCACGCTCCGCCTCTTTGTGCCATTTAGCGAGAACTAATGCGGGCACTTCGATGTCCCGCCGAAGCCTTTCGGCGGAATGGCCGCGCAGAAAGAGGCCATAGAAGAAGGCCGCTTCGCGTTGCGGGAAGTCGAAATCGTGGACGACTTCTGAGGGAACGAATTGTGGCAAGGTCGCCATAGAGAAAAATGCAGTTTACCGAAAAGAATTCCCGCGTCAAGTAGTACGCGCGGTTTATTGCCGCCACTTATGCAACTCCCTGTCCGGAAGGGTCAAGCACCCGGTGCAGCCACAGGTTCAACAACTAGTCCAACAGGGGGGGTTGCCAGTGGCATCTAACCGCCGTAGGATGCTTAAAGGCATGGCACGGTTACACAACGCGGCGTCGGGAGGGGTCCTTGGGCGGTTCGCCCGGTTTGGACTCCTGCGAGGGCTGCGCTCGTTAGAAATCGACCGGGAGGAGTTCCGGCGGCAGCTCAAGAAGAAGTATGGGCTTGAGGTACCGGACTTCCGCCAAATGCACCGCGTGCCCGTGGCGCGCCTAGATGCCATCGCCAAGTCACTGATTAACGACACGGAACGCCTAGCCTTGCTTGAAGGAGCGGGTTTTGGCCTTGGCGGGATGATTACGATTATTCCTGACGCAGGTTTGCTCACGATTCTGACGCTGCGTTTGATCCAGAGACTCTGTTTGCTCTATGGATTTGAGGAGCGCGGGCAAAGCGAACGGCTGGAGTTGTGGATGGCCGCTGCCGCAGCCACTGGAGTCGACTACGGCAAGGATCTTGCTGAGAAGCAGATCCTCGAGAGACTGGCCCCGCGCATCGCCGAAAGGCTGGCCCTTAAGTTAGGACAGGAAACGGCTGAAAAATGGGTTGGCCGCTTGATTCCCCTCGCAAGCTCGGTGATTGGCGGCGCATTGAACTATACTTTTGTACGGGCCTGGGGCGGTCGAGTTCAGCGTAATCTTCGCTTGCGGCATGTTTCCGGCCGGCCAACTGCCGCGCCTCCTTCTGCGGCGGCGTATACTCGTCCGCGGGCCGTACTCGTCTAAACCTCACGGCCGTTTTGGCAGAAACGGAACGCTTTCTTCCATGCAAGGCCATCCTGAGTTTTTGACTCTTCGCTGTGAATACCAAAACCGTATGCGCGATACGGGCAAGAATCTTCAGCCTTCGTATTTGCCTTCCTTTCTAGCCGTACTCTGCCTCCTCGTATTTTTATTTACGCCTTCTGCCGTGCGTGGCCAGGACCCGGAAGAAGTCAAGGGTGCGCCCGCCGAGCCCGCGGACGCACAACAGATCCGCGACCAAATTGCGGCCGTACAGAAATTGCAGGCCACGCTGCCTGACCGCGGCGCAACGCTTTATTTTCTCGCTGCGGCAAGAGAACATCTAAGAGAGAGCCGCGAGGCGTTGGCGCTCCTAAAAGAATGCCTCGCATTGCAGGAAGGATTCGATCCTTCGGGCGATCCCGCTTTTCTGGAGTTTAAAGAAACGAAGGAGTTGACGACGCAAATTGAAAATGTGCACCGGGATTTTCCGGTGGTGGCGCAAGCACGCGAAGCAGTTCGAACAACGGAGAAAGACCTGGTGCCGGAAGGTCTGGCTTACGATGCACAGCGGAATGTTTTTTATCTGAGTAGTCTCAATCGCCGGAAAATTGTAGAGATTGGCCGGGACGGCAGGAGTTCCGACTTTGTTCCCGCGGACCGCTACCGACTCTTGCCGGTCCTAGGCATTCGAATTAGTCCCAGCGACAACACGGTGTGGGCCGACTCCTTCACGGACAGCGGGCAAACGGAGCTCCTGCATTTTGATGCCGCCGGAAAACTGCTGGGACGCTTTAAGCCGGAGGGTTCGGGGAAACACGGCTTCAACGATTTGGTGATCCGCAAGAATGACGAAGTGATTACGACGGATAGCTTGGGGAACATCGTGCTGCGATTTGATCCCTCTGCACGAACTTTCGCGACTCTGCCGGTTCATCGCGCGCTTTTTTATCCTAATGGTATTGCGCTCAGTGGGGACGATCACACTTTGTACGTTGCGGATAGCCTGGGCGTGGTGAAAGTAGACCTTGCAAACGGAGAAAGCCGCGATGTCGATCCGGGGCCAAAGAGCACGCTTGCAGGCATCGACGGCCTCTATTGGCACAGCGGCAGCCTGATTGGGATTCAGAATGGCATTGGTTCGCCTCGCGTCGCGGCGTTTCGTCTTTCCAGCGATGGCCTTCGAGTGACCCGCACAACCGTCCTCGAGAATCGCAGTAAATTGTGCGTCTTGCCGACAACCGGGGCCATACGCGGATCTGACTTTTTCTTTATCGCGAACAGCCAGATCGACAACCTGAACAACGATAAAGTGATGGACGTGACTCGGCTGGAAGTGATTCGCATTGGTGTCCTGCGTCTGCCTTGATTTGGTGGCGGAGAGGCCGCGCCAGGAACCGCGAGTGGAATTTCGTGCCATAGCGCCGTAGAGTAATACCCAGCTTTTGCGGCGCGCCGTTTGGCGCTAGATGCGCCCAGAGTTGAATTAGGGAGCCGGACATGCGAAGAACGCAAAAATTCATTGGCGGAATCATTCTCGTGGCGGTTGCGCTTGGTATGGCACTCATTCCGCTGCAGGCTTCGTCGCGGTCCAAGGGAAATTCTGCGCAAGACATAAATCCCGAGCCGGTTCCAGCGTTTCACAACACGGTGCCAACGGGGCCGTTGCCGACAACTTTGAGTCCTTCGCTCTTTACCGACCCAATTGCTCAGAACGCTTACAGCATTGCCGCCCGCATCAAGAAAATTCTTTATCAAGAGCCCTGCTACTGCCACTGTGACCGCAGCCAGGGCCACGGCAGCCTGCTCGATTGCTATGCGGGCAAACACGCGGCAGTCTGCGGGATTTGCGAACGCGAAGACTTCTACGCGTACGAGCAATCGCACAAAGGCAAAACCGCGGCGCAAATTCGCGATGGCATCGAGCGCGGCGACTGGCAAGGCGTCGACATAACGAAGTACGAATCGGTATTGCCCGCGCCGGCCAAGTAGTTTTTCCCGTTCGTTCAGATATTTGGTTTTGTCTTACGGCCCTGCGTTAAGCCAACCTGTGTAGCAACCTCGAACAATGATGAAACCCGCGCGGGCGGCTTTTCGTCTGTCTTCTAGGTGGCGTGCTGGCAACCCTCGTGCTGGCACGCAGCAAATTCCTTAGCGTCGTTAGTACACGCGAAAAATCGGAGGAAATCATGCGCAATCGTAAATACCCGCTTGGGATTATTGCGACGGTGACATTAGTTGCCGCGATCGCGATGGCAGGTGCTGGACTGCGCGCCTCGGCGAAGCCTGCGAGCGACGCAAACTATTGGGGATTCGACACCGCGAATCTCGACAAGACATGTAAACCCTGCGATGACTTCTATCAGTTCGCCATGGGCGGCTGGATGAAAGCGAATCCGATTCCGCCAGAATATTCGACCTGGGGTTCCTTCTCACAACTCTTGGATAAGAATCAACAGAATCTTCGGCAAATCCTGGAAGCCGCGGAGAAGCAGCCCGCCGCAGCAGGCTCAAACGAACAAAAAATCGGCGATTTTTATGCGAGCTGCATGGACACAACGGCCATCGACGCCGCCGGCACAAAACCAATTGACCCAGAACTCTCAAACATCGCACAGATTAAAAACGAAGCAGACTTACAGGCGGAAGCCGCGCGTCTGCAACAAGAAGGTGTGGGAGTGCTGTTCGGATTTAGAGCGACTCAGGACGCGAAAGACAGCTCCCAAGTTGTCGGCGCCGCGTGGCAAGGCGGGCTGGGACTGCCCGAGCGCGAATACTACTTAAAGCAGGACGACAAATCGAAGCAAGTACGCGACACCTATGTGAAGCACGTAGCGAAAATGTTTGAACTGTTGGGCGACCCCCCAGATACGGCCGCAGCGGAAGCAAGCACTGTCCTCACAATAGAAACATCCCTCGCTGCTGCTTCCATGAAAAACACCGACCTGCGCGATCCCAATAAGACCTATCACAGGCTAAAGATGGCGGACTTGCAGGCCATGACACCGAATTTTAACTGGGAAAGCTACTTCAAGGCACTGGGCCATCCGGAATTAAAGGAAATAAATGTTGGCCAGCCAGACTTTTTTAAAGCGCTTGACGCGCAGCTCACTGCGACCTCAATCGCGGACTGGAAGATCTACTATCGCTGGCATCTTCTGAATTCGGCGGCTCCCGCGCTTCCAGAAAAATTCGTGGATGAAGAATTTGAATTTCGCGGCAAAACACTGACTGGAGCGAAAGAGATTCAGCCGCGCTGGAAGCGCTGCACCCAGGCGACGGACCGCGCACTGGGAGAAGCGCTCGGCCAGGTTTACGTGCAAAAGTATTTTCCGCCGGAAGCCAAAGCCCATGCTCTCGTGATGGTGCATAACCTGATCGCGGCCCTGCGTGACGATCTGCAGACGCTTTCCTGGATGAGCCCGGAAACACGCGCGGAAGCCACTGCCAAACTCGAAGCGTTCGCCGTCAAGATCGGATACACCGACAAGTGGCGTGACTATTCCGAATTGAAGATTGATCGCGTCTCGTTCCTCGCGAATCAAAGGCGGGCTGCGGTGTTCGACTTTCAACGGCGCCTCTCGAAAATCGGCAAGCCCGTGGACCGCACGGAATGGGGCATGACCCCGCCCACGGTGAATGCTTACAACAACAGCAGCATGAACGAAATCGTCTTCCCCGCTGGGATACTGCAGCCTCCATTCTACGATCCAAAAGCGGATGACGCCGTGAACTACGGCGGCATGGGCGCGGTCATCGGCCACGAAATTACTCACGGTTTCGACGACCAGGGAAGCCAGTTTGACGGCCACGGCAATTTGAAGAACTGGTGGACGCCGGACGATCTGAAGAATTTCAAGGAGCGCGCAGCGTGCGTCCAAACGCAATTTGACGGCTACGTGGTGGACGGCGACCTGCATGAAAATGGCAAACTGGTTCTCGGCGAAAGTATTGCCGACCTTGGCGGCCTCTCGATTTCCTATGCGGCGTACGAGAAGTCTCTGGAAGGCAAGCCTCGTCCACCGGACAAGGACGGCTTCACTCCCGAGCAGCGCTTTTTTCTTGGCTGGGTGCAGGTCTGGGGCACGAACAATCGGCCGGAGTACGAACGATTGATGGCCAATACCAATCCACATCCCTTGGGCCGTTTCCGTGGAAATGGACCGCTCTCGAACATGACGGAATTCGCCAAGGCCTTCGGCTGCAAGAAGGGTGACGCCATGGTCCGCGAGCAAGCCTGCAAGATCTGGTAAGCTCGCTGACCCAAAATGCCCACAAAACGTAAAGCAGCATTTGTGCTTCTCTCCAGCGTGCTTCTTTCGCTTGCAACGTTTCCGTTTGCGCCACCCGCTTCCGCGAAGTGGAAATATTTTCGCGCGGGGAACGCTGCTGACAGTACGGCCACGCCTCGAGCCGGATTCTTGCTCATGGGTGGCGGCGAACAAGACCCTGCTCTCAAGAATTTGTGCGAGCGCGCAAATGGCGGCGATTTCCTGATCCTTCGCGCCAATACTGAAGACGACTACGCTCAAAAAGTAAACGAAGAGATACGCGCTCTTTGTCCATTGAACTCCGCGGCAACCATCGTTTTTTCCGAACGTGATGACTCCGATGATCCGAAACTCGTCGAACGAATCAGTCAGGCCGAGGCGATTTTTATTGCGGGAGGTGACCAATCGAATTATGTCCGCTTTTGGCAGGACACGCCCGTAGAGGACGCCTTAAACCGGCACGTCGCGACCGGGAAGCCGATTGGTGGCTCCAGCGCTGGGCTCGCGGTGCTCGGCGAATTCTCGTTTTCTTCGATGATTGACACCATTCATTCGCCGGACGCTCTCGACGATCCTTACGGAAATAAGGTGACGCTCTCGCGGGACTTCCTGCGCATTCCCCTGCTCACCGGCATCATCACGGACACGCACTTTGCCAAGCGCGACCGCATGGGCCGGCTGCTCGTGTTTCTGGCGCGTATTCTGCAGGATGGGTGGGCCAAACAGGTGCGCGCTATCGCCGTTGAGCAAGACTCTGCGGTTCTTCTAGAACCGGACGGCCAAGCGAAGGTCATCGGCACCGGAGCGGCCTATTTTCTCGAAGCGAAAAATTCGCCGTCGATTTGCCAAAGGAAGGTTCCGCTCAGCTTCAACGGAATAACAGTTCACCGCTCGCCATCAGGCGCTTCTTTCAACATGAAGGAATGGAAAGGAACCGGGGGCGATGACTACCAACTCTCAGCCGTAAATGGAGTGGTAAAAGTGCTCGGTTCAAATCACGGAATTTATTAGCCGCGGGTGCGGCACTTTGTTAGAAGTGGAAAACGACGCCAGCCATCAACTCGAAGTTGTTTTGATTTTGGCTGAAATAGCCCGTGTGCACCCAATCGGCTTCCAATCGTCCCGAAAGCCGCGGATTGAAGCGATAGTCCGCTCCGCCTCCAGCCTGGACCGCGAATGCGTTCTTGCTGTTTCCGGCAGTTTGCGGTTGCTCGTGGCTCCCGCCAATAATGGCGTGTGCCCAGGGTTCCCATTTTTTTTCTCGCCAGGCGATCTTCGGCCCACCGCCATACACCAGGACTTTTACGTGTTCCCGGTCGAAGATTTCAGGAGCGAAAGTGGCTGAGATGTTCCCTTCGATTCCAAACCAATCATTCGTGAAGTAGGTTACCGAGCTTTTGACGCCAACGGCGCTGGCGTCGAAGATCGAGCTTCTAAATCTCAGCCAATCAACGCCAATCGCAAGCTGCCAGCGGAAATCATCCCGCCCGCCATAGAGAAACTTTGGATCGGGCGCTGGCGCGGGAGAGGGGTCGGGCGCGGCTGTTCCGAACGGCGCCGCCGCTGGTACTGGCGAGCCGAAGCTCGGAGCTGGAGAGATGGCAAGAATAGGAGCCGGCTGAAACAGGGAAGCATTTGTACTGGGGGCTGCGGAGAAGTCCGCCGCCACATTGCGGTCCGCATTCTGGCTGTCGGAGACGGCTTCCTGCGCACGAGCTGCGCACCCCATCCCAAGCACTAACAACAACGCAACAAATTGCCTCTTCATGATTCTCCCCTCAGAGGTTTGACCCCACGCCTGGAATCAGCCCACTCTGCTACGGTAAACAAGACCATAGGCCTTTGTCTATGTTCTTTCGCTGGTGCGGTACAAAGAAAATGGGGCAGGTAGGGCTGCCCACGGGGTTGTTTCTGAGCCGGCGCTAACTTCTAGCGGCCGTGCCTCAAGTAATCATCGGTCTTGTTCAGCCAGTCTTCCCGCGGCGGATTGAAGACGTCCAGGTCGATTGTGTCTTCCATGGCCCACGCTTCATGTGGCATGTGCGGTGGAATGCATAGCACTTCACCGGCTTTCACGACGATCTCTTTGCCTTCGATGGCGAATTTCAACGCACCTTCCAGGATATACGTCACTTGCTCGTTGTGATGATGATGGAGAGGCACGTGGGCGCCCTTCTTCATGAGCACTCGCGCCAGCATGATCTTGTCGCCGACCACCATTTCCCGGTCAATCAGTGGATTCAGCGCCTCGCGCTCGACGTCTTTCCACGAAATGTATTTCATTTCCGAAGTAGTGCTCATGGTTTGGCTCCATACAGCTTTGCCGCATTATCGTGCAGATACATGTGCGCCAGTTCAAGGGCCTTTTCTTCGCTGAACGCGCCCTCCGAAACCAGTTCGGCTAGCGCGGCGGCAATGGCCGTTCGCGCTGACCGCGACGCCAGCCAGAAAGTCTCCTCCGCTCCCACAGCGTCATTAAATGGAAATGCGTCGGAGCCGAACATCATCCTGTCCGGGAACAGCGATATCCACTGCTTCAAAATATTCTTCAGCTCTGAAGGATAGACGTAATAACCCATCAAGGACGAATCGGTGTAAACGTTCTTGGCCGCCGTCATCCAGATCATATCGAGCGTGTAAGGATATCCTCCGTGGATCAGCACGAAATTTGTTTTGCTGTAGCGAGGATCGCGGACCACATTTTCCAGATTCAGCGGATGGCCGTTGCGCAAACTAAAATAATCGCCTATGCCCACGGCGCTGTGAAAATGCACGGGAAGATTCAGTTTTCCGGCCTGATCGATCAGCACGCGAAAAACGTAATCCTGAAAGGTACGGTATTCTTCGTTGCTTGGCACTCCGCCCGCATGGTATTTCGCGTAAATCTCTTCGGCCTTCTCGCGTGGAGGGTCGCTGAAATAGAGAGAGCGGAAATAGGCAGCCTCAAACTTTATGGCCACGCCGCCCTTCTTCTGATTATCGGCCAGTGTTTGGCGGATGAAGGTTTCGTATCCCGCGAGGTCAGGAGGGAGACCTTTCAGGTTTTCCTGCTTCATATATCGCTGCAAGACTTTTTCCTGCAAAGGGATGTATACGCCCAAGTCCGGGTTCTTCCCGGTCTGGTCACGATTGTTAAGGGGGAAAAGGAACGAATCCACGAAAAAAACCCAGTGAAAGCGTTTGGGGTCGAGATAAGGCGCCAGCGCTACGCGATTCGCGAGGCAGGTCTCAATATTCAATTTGTCGAGGATGCTATCCCAATAGACGGTGCTGCCAGACGCTTCCGCCGCCTTTTTCTTGTCGATCAGCCATTTCGCGTGCTCCGGTTTGAAATCATCGTAAGGGTAGCCAAAGAGTGATTTGGCTGCGGTCACGAATTCCGGGTTGTCTTCGCGCAGGCGCAGAACGGAAGTTTCATCGGGAGGCGCGGCTTGCGCGTCCATGTCGGAATCGTCGGGGAAGGTAGCGTGGGAGTGATTGTCGTAAATGGGGATTTGGTCGATCTGCTTCAGAAGCCTTTCGTAAATCTTCGGCAAGTCGGCGCCTGCGAACGGCTTTGCCTGGGCAGCCACATTCCCCGCGCCGAACAATGCAACCATCGCGCCAAGTAGCAACGCCAGCTGAACATGCCTTCTCATCGTCTTGCTTTCCCCTAAGACTTTTTGTAGGACAGACACTCTTGTCTGTCTGCTTTCTCTTTCTTCTTCTTCCCAAGTCTATCTTTTTTCAATCACAAAAACGGACAGGCAGGAGTGCCTGTCCTACTTCACCACCGCCGCGCGCCAGCGTGAAGACACGCGTTGCATGCGCTCGAGCGCTTCCTCGAGCAGGTGGCGCGCGCTGACCAGCGAGAATCGCAAATAATTTTTTCCAGCGGGACCAAATGCTGCTCCCGCGATTCCAGCAACCCCAGCTTCCTCCAGAAGAAGCCTCGCTACCTCTTCCGCGGGCAGGCCTGTCTCTTCGACGTTCACCCACGCATAAAACGCGCCGCCAGGGGACTGGCAACGAAAGCCTGGAATCGTATTCAGTCCATCCACGAAGAGGTCGCGGCGTTTGCGGTACTCCGCGACCATGGCATCCACGGCGTGAGTGGAATCGCGCAGCGCCTCGATCGCGGCAACCTGAGTGAATTCCGCAACGCACGTGAAGGTATTGAGCACCAGCAAATCCATCGCATCTACTACGTGCTTTGACGCAACTGCATAACCCAGCCGCCAACCCGTCATCGCAAAACTCTTTGAAAATCCGTCGATGATGACGGTTCGTTCCGCCATGCCCGGAAACGCCCAGATCGATTCGTATTCTCCGCTAAACAAAATGCGCGCGTAGATTTCGTCCGCAAGAATCCACAGGTCGTGCTTCTCGGCCAGTTCCGCAATTTCCCGCAGCGCTTTCGTGTTGAACACCGTTCCTGTTGGATTGTTGGGTGAGTTGAAAATCAGCGCCGTAGTCCGCGAAGTAATTTTCCCGGCAATCTCATTTAGGTCAGGCTGAAAATTATTCTTTTCTTCCAGTCCAAACGCCACTGCCGTAGCGCCCAGCCCTCGCGTGAACGATGGATAGATCGGAAAACCAGGGTCGGGGCAAAGGACCTCATCGCCCGGCTCGATCAGCGCCATCATCGCCAGCGACAGAGCCATTTTGCATCCTGGCGCCACCAGAACCTGTTCCGGCACCACTTGCAAACGACGCGTGCGCTTCAGATATTCCGCGATCGCTTCGCGCAGCGCAGGAATACCGCGCGTGGACACGTATCGGTCCCGCCCCGCCGCAACGGCACCGCGCACGGCATCCACGACTGGTGCTGCCGGGTGAAAGTCCGGTTCGCCAAGCTCCAGATGAATGATCGAGCGCCCTGCGCGTTCGAGTTCTTTCGCTCGCGAATAGACGGCGAGCGCGCCTTCGCCATTCAGTTGAGAAACGCGTGATGCAATTCGTCGCATAGTGTTCTGCAGAATCCTATCATTTTGACGCAGGAATGTGGGGGCACGGCTACGAGCACCACTCCACCCGGTGACGCTCTTAAAAAATTGCCGGAAGCAATGCCCGTGACAGCCCGCTGAAAAATACGCGACACGACTGCCTATAAATTCCAGTTCCAATTGGCAAACTGTTCGCGAAGCGCGGTCTTCTTGAATTTGCCGACGGATGTGCGTGGCAATGCTTCAACGAAAACGAACGCGTCGGGAAGCTGCCACTTGGCAAATGTCTGCCCCAGGAAGGCACGTAGTTCTTCTGGCGTGGCTTGTGCGCCATCTTTTAAAACGACGGCGGCCAGTGGGCGCTCCTGCCATTTGGGGTGCGGAACTCCGACGACCGCAGCTTCTTTGACGGCGGGATGTCCCATCAATGTGTTTTCAATATCCACCGAACTGATCCACTCGCCGCCGGACTTCACCAAATCCTTGGCGCGGTCGACAATCTTGACGAAGCCTTCGTCATCAATAGTGGCGACGTCGCCCGTCTTGAACCAGCCATCTTCGGTCCAGCGATGAGCTTGATCCGGCGAATTGTAATAACTGGCAGCCACCCACGGGCCCCGGACTTCCAGTTCGCCGGGCGTGAGGCCATCGCGCGGAGCTTCGACGGACTTCTCTTCTGGTCCTTCGGGGCGCATCACGCGCAGCTCGATAAATGGCGCGGGCCAGCCTTGTTTGGCGCGCACTTCGTATTGCTGATCGGAAGTCCAGTCGCCCATGTGACGTTTGAGTTTGCCGACAGTAGCGAGTGGCGTGGTTTCGGTCATGCCCCAAAGATGAAGGATGTGGAGGTTGTGTTTGTCGAGCGCCCGCATGAGTCGCTCCGGCGGAGCGGAGCCGCCGATAACGATGCGCACGAGCCAGTCAAACTTCCATCGGCCGGGATTTTTCTCGAGAGCGGCAAGCACGCTGAGCCAAACCGTCGGCACTCCGCAAGCGATGGTGACGTGTTCCTGACGGATCAAGTCGAGAACGCTTTCGGGGTCAACATTCGGCCCCGGTAGAATCAGGCGCGCACCAGCCATCGTGCAGGAATATGGCAATCCCCAGGCGTTGGCGTGAAACATCGGGGCCACCGGGAGGACAGTGTCATGGTTGCTGATCGCGAAGGAATCGACCCCCAGTTCAGCGAATGAATGCAGGACCAAGGCGCGATGGGAGTAAAGGACGCCTTTCGAATTGCCAGTGGTGCCGGAGGTGTAACACATCGCTGCGCCATCATTCTCATCGATGGCCGGGTACTGAAAGTCATCGCTCGCGTCGGCTAGGAGCTCTTCGTAGTTCAAAGCGCCTGCCGACAGAGGGAAGGCAGTTCCGCAGTAGGGCACGACGATGATGCGTTCAAAAGACGCACGGGCGCTGCACTTCTCCAACGTCGGAAGCAGAACATCATCGATCAGCAGGAAGCGGTCGGCCGCATGATTCACGATGGTTGCGATTTCGTGCGGATGCAGACGCAAGTTCAATGTGTGAAGAATTCCGCCAGCGCAGGGCACGCCGAAGAAAGCTTCCAGATGGCCCGAGTGATTCCACATCATGGAGGCGACGCGATCGCCCGGACGCAAACCAAGCTTGGTGAGCGCGCCAGCGAGCCGCCGAGCGCGCCTATAAAAGTCACCATACGTCGTGCGAATGACGGACCGGTCCGGTCTGCGCGAGACAATTTCCACGCGATGAAAAAGCTTGCCGGAGCGCTCCAGAATTGCAGGGAGCGTCAGCGGAAAATCCATCATCGTACCGCGCATAGTGTGGTCCTATCGGGATTGGAACCCGCGGCATCCTATCACCATTCCAGAGACACAAGGGGACTCAACCGCGAGCGCGTGGCCACGGAAGAGATCGCGCAAACACAGTCCACTCCACGGGACGTGCCGAGCCTGGGGGCTAGACTCTTTCCCATTGCAAAAGAGGTTAATTTTCGAGAGGATGCCTCTGACCGCTGAAGTGCCGGTCTCGCTCCCCGCGGTGGCTCGGCTTCTCCGACTGCCCGTGAAACGATAGCTGTGTCCTTCAGCGCGCTCCGCGACTCTCACTTGGGTTCCGGGCAGAAGGAGTGGGCAGGTGAAGAAGCTCTACATCGGCAATCTTCCGTTTTCCGCGACGGAAGAGCAGCTTCAGGAATGGTTCGCACAAGTAGGCGTTACCCCCTCAGGCGTCAATCTCATTCGTGACCGTTTCACGGGACAATCTCGCGGTTTTGCCTTCGTCGAAGTGCAGGGCGACGAAGATGCGGATCGCGCGGTGAACTCGCTGAACGGCCAAAATTTCGGCGGGCGGAACCTGGTAGTCAACGAAGCGCGGCCGCAAGCTGAGCGCGGCGGCGGTGGTGGCGGACGCCCCGGTGGTGGCGGCGGGGGCGGTTATGGCGGTCGCGGCGGCGGTGGTGGTGGACGCGGCGGTGGCGGCGGTGGACGCGGCGGCGGTGGTGGCGGACGCGGCGGTGGCGGCGGAGATCGTGGAGACCGCGGAAACCGCTGGTAACTAGGCCTTTCGCAGCAAAAAGCGGTGTCTCCTCCTTCGGGATGCCGCTTGAAGCCTTCCCTAGAAACCCTCTGAGATAGTTGTGTGCCTGTCCCCGGCTCGCTCTCTTGCAACATTTCGGGCAGCAATCCGTCTATAGCTATAGGTCCCTGCAGACGGCGAGTGGAGCACCTCATTTACTCTGTGAGTCTCGCTTCGTTAACGCCCACGCAGGCGGGTTAGAAGGCGAGGGCCCACGTGGCCGTACACGGTCGATGCCGTAGTCGACTCACTTCTCCACTAGCGAAAGTTGGTCATTGTGTATAGTATCCCGCGCCTAACGGACATTCTCGCCGCTGTTAGAGACGGAGCAGTAGCTATCGCAACAGGGAGTGACGCATACGAAACAAATCGTCCGGTAACGTGTTTGAAACAGTAGAGAAGGAAAATGGAAGGAAAATGACTCACGGCGTCGAATGTGAAGTATGTTGAGCGCCTGGCAGCCCGCCTCCCCAGCGAGGGATTTGCAGTAACGGGGGCCGCAGGTGAGTTAAGCAATGGCTGAGAAATTCGAGAAGAACCTTCTGACCGAACCATGCATCCAAACGGCAGAAGAGGACGTATCAACAAAGAGAACCATGACCACGTGGCACAAACGCGATTGGCAGCAATTTTATGAGCTGGCGCGCCGCCCCTGGCAGCGTCATCGCCCGCCGCGGCCCGTGTATCCCACGGGATTGAATCGCGTGCTGCCCGCGCAAGGTTTCAGTTTGTCCGAGCTGGATGACGCCGGCGTCGATCTCGATCAAGCCGAGCTGCTCGGCTTGCCCGTGGACGCAGGCCGCATCGGTGCGTACGGTCCGAACGTCACCGTGCTCCGCGACTTCGTGCGCTCCTCGCGCCAACCGCGTTAGTCGCATTCCACCGAATCAGTCCGCCTCCGCTACAAGGAAATCCTTGCGTTCGCAATTTGAGTGCAAACTATCTCATAAATGTTTTTTAGAAGGGCACGGCTTCAGCCGTGCCGAAAACGCCCGGTAAAGGGGGCTTTAGCCCCTGAAGAATCTTGGTATTTCCGAAGCTTTGGTTGTAGTTTCTTACGCGCTCCCGCTTTTCGTAGCCCGAGCGTTTTGTCATGTCAGCATTCCGTGCGCGATTAAATTCTTTCTCTCCTTGATCTCTTCTGAGTTCTCCGAATTCTCCGCCGTGTTCTCAGCGTTCTCCGCGCCGGAATCGTTTTCTTTTTTTCCACACTCATTCACAATTTTGCACAGACTTTCTCTGCGAATTCCATTGACGCTGCATCCGGCCAGGTTTATCTTGCGCACAGATTGAACCGGAAGCGAAATGACTTTACGGTTCGGTTCAGACTTCGCGATATCTTAACCGTTGTCGCGATTTTGAACGGGACCGGAGAGTTCAAAGACTTCCCGATTCAGCAAGGAAGCTGCAAGAGCTTAACGGCGGTTGCAGCGCCGAACTGGGTCGAGTAGCTCAGGAATGTGAGCGTTCAGCACTTAGGCCGCAATGGCTTCGCGGCTGTTGCACCAAAAGGCTGAACCCAAGCCTGAGGCTCGGCGGTTAGATTTGAAGTTCGCGAAAGCTTCACGGCTTTCGCGGGCAGCAGGCTTAATCGAAGAGTTCACGGGCTTTGCGGTCTGGTGCGAAAGTCGCAAAGGCTTAACCGCCGATGTAATTTTCCTCCGAATCGGAAAGCTTGTAGGTGGTACGAATCAGTTTGGAAGACGCGATTAGCCGCAAGGCAGTTGAGTCACCGGATTGACCCGGAAGCCTGAAACTTTACGGCTCGATTTAGAGGGCGCAACATGCTTAACCGCATGTTGCGCCTTCAACTTTTTCATCCCAACTCTCCGCTTCATCCCAACTCTCCGTCCCTGCCACAGATCGTGTAATCCCGTGCAGGTATCGCCCGCCAGCCTTTTCTCTTGTAGGGGCATGATTCATCGTGCCCTCTTTTCTTGCCTTTCCCTTGTAGCGACACGATTCACCGTGCCATCTTCTCCGTGCACCTCTGCTGACTCCGCGCACCTCTGCGTTAACACACATTATGGCGGTCAGATCACTGACGGGAGAGGTTTGGTTAATCGACCCTCCTAGGTTAACGAGGGCATTGGCAATGAGGTTCGCACCACAGATTTTCATCAGAATAAACATAAGATGAAATCTCCTTCATCAAGCGGACGAAACTCCCCCACCAAGTCTGTGCCTGATAAGTCGGCACTTCTCCGGCAACGGGGTCAACCAAGCACTTGGGTCGAGAGGTTTTCGAGAATTCATCCGCTCGTAATATTCTACGCACCGGTAATGGCTAGTGTTGGGCTTCCGCCCCAAGGTGCCAGACTCTATTAAACCAGGTGACGGTCAATGTCCCCGACAGGCCGTGCAAAGCATCCCTGCGTTTGTAGTCATGGTAAATGGATCCACCTTCCTATGAAGCGGAATGGTGTAAAGGTTTACGCTTGCGCCCGCCTAGGTTGTACTTGCGAAAACTACGAGCCGTTGGAAAGTCAGGCCGAACATACTTTTCCGCCCAAGACTCCAGGCCAATCTGGGACCCGCAGTCGTAAATTCAATCCTTTGATCGTCGAGGGAGTTTGAACTATGGAGAACATCATATCCGGTGTTATCGGTCTGCTTTCGTCCGGCTGGGGAGTTTTTGCTAGACAGTTCTCTCCTTCTGCAAGACCGGTCGAGTCCGTGATAGCCGCAGTCCTATGGTCTGTGCCTCTAGCCTTCTGGATCTTCGTTATCCGCTTTGTCTTCAAGCACTGGTAACGCCGCTTCTCGCAAACGCCCCGCGTCAGTTCCTTCCAAAGCTGAATCGCCGCCGGAAAGGGCAGGTATGGCTCGGTTTATGATGGATCAAATTGCGCGATTGTCTCCAATCTGCTGGCGGGTGGCGCAGAAACAGACTAGCTTTGGCTAGCCGATTTAGTTTCGGCTTTCAAAGCCACTCGCCACTTTCACCCCGCGCCTCCACGTCGTGCAAATCGAAACCAAAAAGAAAACCGCAATCGAAAGATTTGTAAATCCCCCGCTCAGCACCGCCCCGAGCGGCGCAGGTACTCTATCCGCAAACGGAGAAAGCAGCATCAGCACGGCAGGATTCGCCAGCACCGTCCACATCGGATACCACGTCTTCCCCAAAATCACGAGCCCGATCAGCACGATGGCCCCAAGGAAGCCTGGCACAGACCCAATGTTGTAAGCTAAATTCCAATACGAATTCACAGCAGTCACCAGCGCCCGGCAACCCACATCGTCGCCGCCATAGCAAAACTTCATCGTAAGTCCCTTAGCCGTCCACAACGTGTGTATGGCGCTACCCCACATCATGAGCACCGCGAAGAGCACCAGCATTGCTCGCCCGGCAAACTTCTGCGATGGCCGCACATTCAAATAAACGTGCCAAAACCCCAGAATGCACAGGCAAGCCGCAAAAGGCCCCACCAACCCTCCCGCGAACAGCCGCCCCAAGGAAGCATTCTGCGCTGTCTGAATCATTCCCTCATGGAATCCCGCCCCCGATCCCCAATACCCATAAAAAAGCATGTCGCCAGCGAAAAACAGCAATGCCCCGCACAACCCCGCCACCCCCGCCCATCGTCGCTTCCACTCCGCCCCTTCCATGACCATCTTCCCTCACAGTCGTTTCACGCAACTCGCCATCTTGACTCGACACTAGTAACGCAATTCAGCACCCCAAAATTTCGCGGCCACCGGCGCAGAACCGGGCAAGGGATGGCGGGCGGAGCAGAGAACGCTGCCGGGGGTGCCGCAGCCTTCGATTCTAAGGCTGCGGGTTTTGACTCTTCTCGAGCCGGATCCTGTTCCTCCGTCCTCAACATCTGGCCTCAAATCCGTGTGATCCAAACTCCATTCAGCTTCCAGTAAATTGCCATTCAACCCCTAATTTCGACTATTCCCTGCAATTTACTTTACCTCCTCGCCAATCTCATGCTAGCGTCTCCCATGTTCTGTTTGCCACTCACCTCTCCGACAAACCGCGCCCCACGCCTCCATCTCGATCATTGTCATCCTGAGCGTAGCGAAGGATCTGCTTTTCGCTTTTCCTCTCTCAGCGACCTTAGCGCCGGAGTTTACCCCGAGCGGCTAGGGGCGTTGAGCTCTCCGAATCCTTGTTCTTTCAGCTTTAAACTCTCAACTTCAACCGTCCTTCCCCGAGTCGTCTTAACTCCTTTACCATCTGCACTTCCGCAAAACGCGCCTGTAACCCCCGTAGAATGCGCGGTTTCAAAACACAGGACTTAAAACTTAAAACCCTTTAGAATGTGCCGTTCCGAAAAAACGGGGACGGCGAGGGAGGGGGACCCTCACCTCTTACTCTTCTCTGCGCCGACTCCGCGTTCTCTGCGTCTCAGCGTTATCCTTTTTCCTTCTTTAGCCGCTGTCGACTGTCAGCCCCCCATTTGTTCTGCGCATCCAATGAGGTAAACTAACGAATTCGAGCACACACCATGGTCTCGCCCTTCAACATCATCTCCAGCACACCGCAAGTGCCGGTCCCGGCGCCGAGTGCTCACCCGCGCCCAGAGTGGCTACGCGTAAAATTCTTCGGCGGCGAGCGCTACCAGGACCTGAAGCGCATCATGCGCACGCTTGACCTGCACACCGTTTGCGAGAGCGCGCGCTGCCCCAACATGGGCGAATGCTGGGACCACGGCACAGCTACCTTCATGATTCTGGGAGACATCTGCACGCGCGCCTGCGGATTTTGCGCCGTACCCAGCGGCAAGCCGGCCGGTCCGCCGGACGAAAACGAGCCGCAGCGCGTCGCCGAAGCCGTAGCGCGAATGGGCTTGCGCTATGCGGTAGTCACAAGCGTCAATCGCGACGACCAACCCGATGGCGGCGCGCACATCTTTGCGCGCACTATCGAAGAAATTCGCCGCCGCGTCCCGGGCTGCAAAGTGGAAGTCCTCATCCCCGATTTTCGCGGCGACTGGAGCGCGCTAAACGTAGTTCTTGCCACGCGCCCCGACGTTCTGAATCACAACACGGAAACCGTACCCAGGCTCTATCGACAGGTGCGCAAGGGTGCAATTTACGAGCGCTCGCTAGAATTGCTGCGCCGCGCCAAAGAAACGCATCCGGATGTTCCAACGAAAACGGGCTTGATGTTGGGACTTGGCGAAGAAAAGCAAGAAGTGCTTGACACGATTCAGGATCTCGCCGCGCAGGGCACGGACATTCTTACCCTCGGCCAATATCTCCAGCCGACGCGGGAACATCTGCCAATCGTACGATATGTTCACCCCGACGAATTCGCCGAATTCAAAATTCTAGGCGAAGCCATGGGCTTCAAACACGTCGAGGCCGGCCCGCTGGTGCGTTCCTCCTACCACGCCTTCGAGCAAACCGAATCCGCCCACAAGTAGCACAGGCACTCTTGCCTGTGCGCATTTTCTGAGTTGAGCGTTTTTCGTAATGATGTATCAACGAGCGACAGAAAAAACTGTCTGTCCTACTGTTTTGGCGCAGCCGTCACCCAATCCGTGAACGGCACAGCTCGGCCGCCGCGAACCACCGTAGGAAGCACATGGTCAAAGCCCTTGTGTTCTTTCGCTGAATAATTAAGTTTGAGCTGTGGGCCGAGCCCCAAGTCGTGGTCGTGGATGGATTCGATGGCGTGAATCAAACCTTCTCGCGTTAAATCCTTACCCGCTCGTTTGAGGCCCTCCACCATTACCATGGCATCCACGAATCCCTCAAGACTCACAAAATTAGGCTGCTCCGAAGGGAAGTATTTTCCCAGCGCGCGCCGATAGAGAGCCACAGATTTGAAGTCCGTCATGTAATACGGCGGGACGACCTGGGTAATCACAACGCCTTCGGCATCCGGACCTGCCTCCGTGATCAATTCATCCGTACCGACGAACGAGACGGTCAGAAAGAGCGGCTTCCACCCCTTGGCATGAGCTTGCTTTAGGATGGGTGCCACCGTATTTGCCGGCCCTACGACCACGACCGCATCGGGGTTCGCGGCGCGCACCGTGTCGATAGCGCCTCCCACTTGTGCCGTTTGCCGTTCATAGGAGGCCACGATTGCCGGCTCCGCACCATGCTCTTTAAGGGCGACTTTCACGCCTTCCAGAACGGTCGTTCCAAACGCATCCTCGGGGTAGATGACCGCGATCTTCTTGTAGCCGAGCGTTTTCCAGAGCCCGTTCACCTGCTCGCGCGTCTCATCGAAATACGACGCCCGCACGTTGACGATCCAGTGGCGCAGCGGTACGTAAAGTGTTTGCGCGCCCGTAAACAAGCCGACGAGCGGAATCTTGGCGCTGTCGGCCATGGGGACGTACTTCACGGCAGTAGGTGTCCCAACGAAGAACCCGAGCGCGAAAACCTTTTCGCCCATCAAGTGGTCAAAACAGGCTTGCGTCTTCGCTGGATCGTAACTGTCATCTGCGGAGATGAGCTTGAGCTTCCGCCCATTCACGCCACCTTCGTCATTGATCAGACTGAAATACGCCTTCGCTCCAGTTACGGTTTCCACGCCGAGGAAATGCGACGCCCCTTCGAGCGCGGAGCACGATCCGATTACGATTTCGCTCTCAGATACACCGGGCGCGCTCTGGCCAAGGACAGGCGACGCAATTCCGGCGATAAGAATGGAGATAAGGCAGAGCCCCGGGACCGACTTCAAACATGCGATTCTCATTTTGCACTCCGTTCAGAGGGAAGCTGTGCGCCCGTGGGTATGCTTTCAGGATTAGTCTCGAGGCTCATGATGTCAACGAGACAGTAGGAGAGAAGAGGCCAAGCAGTAAGTGGTTACGTGTGTGCTATTTAGAGGGCGAGTAAACAGGAACGCTTAAGGGTTGAGCGCTATCCCGTATCGGCCGCTTACTACTTTGGTTTCGGGATCAGGACGATTAGTAGCCCCGCTGTTCCCGCAATCAGCAAAGCGATGGCGGAGCCTAGTGGGATGGTGACCCGTTGCCGCTTGTCGATGGTCGCCGAGACCGGACCAATTTTCGCGACTTCTTCGCGCCTGTGATAGTCGAAGTCTGGGTGCAAGATGCCAACAAGACCGAGTCACAAGGATAGCCCCAAGCATTATTGCGAAGCGCCTCATCGGCCAGACACTACCACAGGGAGCACGAGCGGGAAGTTGGAATTCTTGGGCACACCCCTTTGCCGGATTGGCAAAGAGGTGGAATGAACTTCAAGAGCGAGGAGAGAAAAGAACTACGCGTGACCTGCAACGGCGGCAGCCGCAGTAGCAGCAGCGGCCTTTTTGGCGGCCTTCGCAGCGGTGGAAGCCTTGCGGCGACGCTTGGTCTTCGGCGGGGTGGCGGGTGCTTCACCGATCAACTCTGCCACCATGATGCTGGTAACGAACAACTTGGGACCGTGATCGTCGAAATCAATTGCGGTACGTTCCTGGTCGGATGCGGTAACAATGCCCAAGCCGTATGTATCGTGCTTGACTGTCTGTCCCTCTGCCATCACTTGCACATCATCCTCCTTAACTACACTTTGTATCGGTGAAACTCTATTTAAAATTTATTGCGGCGAGGCGCCATCGAACGGACCGAGTGAATCCAGATCCTATTCGGGCCTCAAAAAAACTGCAAAAACTGTTCTTACCCCTCATTTGAATCATCAGAAGCGCAAGACGCATGCAGTAAAAGCCATGCAAAGAGTACCACAAAATGGGCCATTTGTCCACCCTCAAGCTGATGGGCCATAGGCGTGCTTTACTTTCTAATGCATTGAAAAATATAGGCTTACTGCGAAGTTGCGGGGAAGAAAGAGCTTCCGGAGCGTGATTTTCAGTTATTCAAGAGATTCAGGCTGGAGGCTCAAACCGGCCTCGCCTGACGCCTTCTTCTCCCAGTACTTACGGACCCACGCTTCCCAACTCTTACCTGCGGCGGGATCACGACCTGTAAAAGCAAGCGCAGCTATATCGGCATAGGCGATCTTCTCGCGCCGGTTGGAATCCTTGGGCAGCACACGCACGAATGAGTTCGCGAGCGTCGGACCAGAGACACGATCGAAAATGTATCCTTCTATTTGCTTGCCATCTTTGGTGGTTAGGGTTACGTCGCCACGGTAATCGAACGCCTTTTCCAAAGCAATGCGAACTTCGTCCTCTGTGGCGAGTTCGGGGACCCACCCTTGTACAGCATCGTGAATAGTTCCTGGGGCGACTTCCAACGAGTCGGGATTCAGTGGAGCAGTCTCCGCGTGGGCAGGCTGATCCGCGTGTCGAGGGCCGGTCAAGCGCGAGTCTCCTCGAGCTGGGACTTCCCCGTATCGATTTGAATAAGCGGATTATAAGAATGAACTGGCTTTGTGGGTTCGTTGAGCAGGGCCAGCGCATCCGAGTCGGCGTAATTTCCAGAAAAGGTCGCCTTTATCGTGGCGAAAAGGCCGCGGAGACCGCTGAAAGTATGGTCAACCGCTGACGCTTCGTAGCCACTGTGAACCATGCAGTTGGCGCACTTCTGATTGCCAGATTCCGTACCGTAATTCTGCCACTCGGTTGTTTCCAGCAATTCTTTAAACGAGTCGGCGTAACCATCCTGGAGCAAATAACAAGGTTTTTGCCATCCGAAAACGTTGTACGTGGGCATGCCCCAAGGGGTGCAGGCATATTGTTTTTTGCCCATCAGGAATTCGAGGAAAAGCGGAGACTGATTGAACTGCCAGGTCTTTTTGCGGTTGGAAAGGATGGCGCGGAATGTCCGGCGGGTGCGCGCGCGGCCCAGGAAGTGTTTCTGATCCGGGGCTTTATCGTAAGAATAGCCGGGCGAGAGCATCATACCTTCTACGCCAAGCTCCATCATTTCATCGAAAAACTGCCGGACACTGTTCGGATCGGCGCCATCGAAGAGGGTCGTGTTCGTTGTCACGCGGAAGCCGCGCTTGAGCGCTTCCTTGATGCCATCGACCGCTAAATCGTAACCGCCTTCGCGGCAAACGGAGAAATCGTGATGTTCGCGCTGGCCGTCCATGTGAACAGAGAACGTCAAATACTTGCTGGGTTTGAAGAGATCCAGCTTTTCCTTCAGAAGCAGCGCGTTAGTGCACAAATAGATGTACTTCTTGCGCGCAACCAAGCCCTCGACGATCTTGTCGATCTGGGGGTGCATCAGCGGTTCGCCCCCGGGGATGGAAACCATCGGCGTGCCGCAATCGTCGACGGCTTTGAAGCACTCTTCTGGGCTCAATTCCTTCTTCAAAATATGGGCGGGATACTGAATCTTGCCGCAGCCGGCGCACGCCAGATTACAACGGAAAAGCGGCTCAAGCATCAGCACAAAAGGATAGCGCTTGCGCCCCGCAATCTTCTGTTTGAGGACGTACGTGGCGACCGTCCACATCTGTGAAATAGGTACTGGCATTGGCCTCGTCTGATTCTACGTTTGATGCAGCCAGGGGAGAACTAGATTCCCCCTAGAGTGTTCTATTGTAACCAAGTTCCGGGGATTCTGCTTCTTGGATTTATTGAGCTTCGCCAAATACGGAGTCGTGCTAGCGATTACGAAAGAGGCAGCAGAGCTGCCGCACTCCAAATCGCTGCTTTGCGATACTATGCCGGACTTTTCAATCGCAATTGTCGAGGCCGGAAAGGGTGAAAACTGTAGGCGCGCGGGTGTGAACGCTCGGTGAAAGAACGTATTTGCCGGTGGCTTTCAAGCGAGCGATGCCTTCGCTGAAATTTCCCGGGTAAAACGTGTGGTTTCTGAATGGGTCGACAAATTTAAACGAGGCAGGGCAGCTAACGAGCAGGAGTTCGCAAATCCTTGCGCATGAAAATGGTGGCCTGCGAGTTGTCGTTATAGCTTGAAGTTAGCTCATATCCTAACGCGGCGTAGAATCGCTGTGCTGCAACCATTTCTTCGGTCGTATCCAGATAGAGCCACTCATAGCCACGCTCGAGCGCGTATTTTTCCAGGCTCTGATAAAGAGCAGCCGCAATTCCGCGCCCTCGATGTTGCGGCCGGACATACAGACGTTTGACCTCTCCACTGTGCGCGAACTTCGCCAGGGGCCGCAGCGCGACGCACCCAATAGCAGCATTCGCTACGGTTGCCAGCCACACCCCAGCTCCATCGCGAAAGTAAATCCGCTCGAAATCTTCTTTCGCATCCCGCGCGACAACACCGGCCGCCTCGTAGTATTCCTCGACGATTTCCCAAGCGGCGTCGCTTTCTTCCGATGTGACACGGCGCACGGTAAGTTGATTCCCGGAATGATTCGTCATGTGCGGCACTATCCAGAACCGGCTCCAAGATGGGCCCGTTACAAAGTCTCCGCCAAAAATCCGCTCGAAACAGCTCCATTTTGGCCGCTGAAAGGATCTCTCTGGGGGCGCTCGCAGATATGTTTCGGAAATCCTTCCTTCTTCCGAAAAAACAAGAAAACGCGTTCTATGGCAAAATAGAGTGTTGTCTGAGATGGATTTATGGCCGACCGTACAATCGCAACACTAGAGCGCCCTACAAAACCCGCCAAAGGGTCGAAGAAACCCGCTGGCAACGAGCAGCGCGAACGCATTTTTGACGTGTTTCGCCGCTGGGGCTATTACCAAGCCACACTGGATCCGCTCGGTGTTTTCCAGCCACAGAAGCTCGCCGACCTCGAATTGACGGGGGAGGCGGCTGAGGAAGCCCGCCGCATCTACTGCGGCAACATTGGTGTGGAGTTTATGCACCTGCCCGAGCCCGAGCGGCGTCGATGGATCGCCGAGCGCGTCGAGGGGCCCGCACTGGAAGTTAATCAGGAAAAAATTCTTGAGCGCCTTGTTCGCGCGGACCTTTTCGAGCAGGTTCTTCAGGCGCGCTATCTGGGCACCAAGCGATTTTCGCTCGAGGGTGTCACGTCGCTGATCCCGCTACTCGATACTATTCTGGATACTGCCGGAGATTTCGGAGCCGTCGATTGCATTATGGCTATGAGCCATCGCGGCCGCTTGAATGTAATGGTCCACGCTGCGTGCAAGCCGCCGCATGAAGTTGTCTCTGGATTTGAGGACGTCGATCCACGAAGCGTTCTTGGCGCCGGAGACGTGAAATATCACGTTGGCGCGACCGGCGTTTATACGACAACGACGAGTAAGTCCATCAACATGCACCTGGTTTCAAATCCTAGCCACCTCGAAGCGGTCGATCCCGTGGCGATGGGCCGCGCGCGCGCCAAGCAAACGCGCCACGGCGTGGATGGACCGATCATCGACCGCTCGCGCGAGACGCTCAACAAAGTTTGGCCGATCGTTATGCACGGTGATGCGGCGTTTGCGGGTCAAGGCATTTTGGCGGAAACCATCAATCTTGCAGACCTGAAGGCTTATACCGTCGGCGGCACAGTCCATATCGTCGTCAACAATCTCATTGGCTTCACGACGCAGCCCACACAAGAGCATTCTGCGCGATTCGCTTCAGATATCGCCAAACGCCAAAGCGTTCCGATTTTTCATGTGAACGCGGAAGATCCCGATGCGGTTGTGCGGATCGGAAAACTTGCGGCGGAGTATCGCGCGACGTTCGGCAGCGACGTTGTGGTGGATATTATTGGATACCGCCGCCACGGCCACAGCGAAGTCGATGATCCCACCATTACCCAGCCGGTTCTTTACGAACGAATCAAGAATCATGCGCCGCTTTGGAAGATTTATGCCGAACGCACGGGTATCGACACTTCATTAATTGTCGAAGCCGTGAAAAAAGAGTACGAACAGGAGCAGCAAAAAGCCGGCCAGCTCACAAAAATCCCGCATCTGCGCAAGCTGCCGGATTATTGGTCTCCTTACAAAGGCGGGAAATACGATCCGGCGTATGAAGTCGACACGGGCTTAACGCAGGAGACGCTTGCTGAACTCACCGACGGGCTCGTTCGCTTGCCTGCGGGCTTTCACCTACATCCGAAGATCGCAAAACTTTTGGAACAGCGCAACGAGATGGGCCACGGAAAGCGCGCCATCGACTACGGCTTTGCGGAAGCGCTGGCTCTGGGCTCGCTGGTACTCGAAGGCAATCCTGTGCGCCTTACTGGACAGGACACACAGCGCGGCACCTTCAATCAGCGGCATGCCGTGCTAATCGATACGGAGACTGAACACAATTACCTGACGCTTTCGCATCTCTCACGCCAGCAGGCTTTTTGCGAAGTTTACAACTCGTCGCTTTCCGAAGCGGCTTGCGTGGGGTTCGAATATGGTTTCAGTCGCGACTATCCTGAAGCGCTCGTTATGTGGGAAGCGCAATTCGGAGACTTCGCCAACGGCGCGCAGGTCATCATCGATCAATTCCTGAGCGCCACGGAAGACAAATGGAATCTGCCCAGCGGCCTCGTGCTTTTGCTGCCGCACGGCTATGAAGGCCAGGGCCCAGAGCATTCCAGCGCGCGCATCGAGCGCTATATGCAGCTCGCCGCAGAAGACAACCTGCAAATTTGCCAACCTTCCACTGCCGCGCAATATTTCCACATGCTGCGCCGCCAGGCTTTGCGCTCTTGGCGGAAACCGCTGATCGTTTTTACGCCGAAAAGCATGCTGCGGCACCCGGACGCCAGTTCGAACATCGAGGATTTCACGCACCCGCGTTTTCTGCCGCTCGTTCCCGATCATGAGGTGCAAGACGCAAAGCGCATATTGATCGCCAGCGGCAAAGTGGGCCACGAACTTCGCGGAGAACGCCGCCGTCGCAAGGACACCAGCACAGCCATTTTCTTCCTCGATCAGCTGTACCCGCTTCCGCGGACGGAGATTTCCGCCGCTCTGGCCGAACATCCCAATGCCCGGGAAATCGTCTGGGTACAGGAAGAGCCGGCGAACATGGGCGCGCTTTTCTACATTCTGCCGCGGCTCGAACGTCTAGCCCAAGCAAGAAGCCTTCAGGTGCGCTCGGTAAAGCGCTCGGCTAGCGCTAGTCCAGCGACAGGATCGGCCAAAGCGCACGAACTCGAACAGAAAACGCTGCTGGCACTGGCCTTCACGACTTCCAGCAGCAATTAAGCGCTATTGCAGCGTTCACACTCCATTCACATTGATGTCATCCGTGTGTTACACGCGCCCTGCGAGAATCCACCGTGCTACGCACATCTCAAAGTGACCCAAGCCTTTCCACCTCCTATCGCATTTCTCCGGCGTACGGTAAGCTTTCACCAAGCCGGCGAGCGGAACGTGCCTACCTTATGAAACGTGTATTGATCATCGAGGACGACAAGGACATCGTCGAACTCGTTCGCTATAACCTCGCCAATGAAGGTTTTCAGGTTAGTGCTGCATTCGATGGCAGTGCCGGCCTGAACACACTCAAGAAGACACCACCCGATTTGCTGCTTCTCGATCTCATGCTCCCGAAACTTTCCGGGCTCGACATTTGCCGGGAAGTTCGCCGAGACGACTCGTTGAATCGTTTGCCGATTCTCATGCTAACGGCGCGCGGCGATGAAGCCGACCGCGTCGTGGGCCTGGAAATGGGTGCCGACGATTACGTGACGAAGCCTTTCAGCCCGCGCGAGTTGCTAGCGCGCGTAAAGGCGCTGCTCCGACGTGCGGAGCCGCCTGCTGATTCGCCGCGAATCATCGAGATCGGCAAGCTGGCAATCGATCCGGCGTCTTATCGCGTGAGCCATACGGGTAAGGCCGTTCCACTTAGCACGCTTGAATTCCGGCTGCTCTATTACCTTGCTTCGCGCCCGAACCGGGTCTTTACGCGGGATCAACTGCTCGATGCCGTCTGGGGCACGGATCGTTTTGTGACCCCACGCAGCGTGGACGTGTACGTCCGTCGCCTGCGTGAAAAAATCGAAAGCGACCCGGAGAATCCCGTCCATCTGAAGACAGTTCGCGGCGCGGGGTATTTGTTCGAAACTCGTGCGGCTTAATCTATTCTGGAAATTCGCGTTCGCGTTTCTTGCGCTGCTGGCCAGCGTCCTGCTCGCCGTGGGATTTTTTACGCAACGAGCTTTACGCGATAACTACGAGCGCGTAGTTTTCGAACAGCTCACAGCCATTGCCCGTATCGCGCAAGCGCGTCCTCCCCAGTGGGCGCCCGCTTCTCCAGGACAACCAGAAAATTTTGCGCCCTTGCTCGAATGGGTCGGGCAGATGGCCGCAAGCGGCGTGCGTGTCAGTGTTATTACGGCCGATGGCCGCGTGCTGGCGGATTCCCAATCCGACCCGCAGACCATGGAGAACCACGCGACTCGCCCAGAAATCGAGGAGGCGATGGCCAAGGGAGATGGGCGCTCCATTCGCCGCAGCGTCAGCCTCAATCGCGACCTTCTCTACTACGCGGTACGGCAGAACACACTCGCGGGTCCTCCGATTGTTTTGCGCTTTGCGCTTCCATTGGAAGCTGTCGATGAGGTTCTGAGTTCTTTCCGGCGGCGGTTGTGGCTCGGATCGTTTTTGATTCTGCTGATTGCCGGGGGAATTTCCCTGGTTTTTTCCCGCAGCTTTACGCGTCGCGTCGATCGCCTGAAGGATTTCTCCCGTCGCGTCGCTGAAGGTGATTTTCGTCCATTGCCTCGCGATGGCTCTGGAGACGCTCTGGGGGCGCTCGGCATTTCCCTAAACCGCACGGCGGCGCGTTTGGACCGCACCATTCAGACCCTGACGGAAGAACGCAATCTTTCGTCGGCGATTCTTGGGAGCATGGTGGAAGGCGTTGCTGTCGTGAATGGCTCGGAACGGCTGGTGTTTGCGAATCCTGGTTTTGCGGAAATTCTGAGCCTGGATGTGCCCCCGACTTCCGGCAGCGCCCTCGTGGAAGTGGTGCGGCAGACCGAGTTGCTCGAAGCCGTGCGCCAGGTGCTTCAAGGCGAGCCGCGCGTGCAATCGGAAATTGTCACTGGCACTCTGCGACAGCACTATTTCGCAATCACCGTGGCCGCAGTTCGCGCTGGAGACACAACTGGCGCCGTCGTTGTGCTGCACGATATTACGGAGCTGCGGCGCCTCGAACGCGTCCGCCGTGATTTTGTCGCCAACGTCTCGCACGAATTCAGGACTCCGCTCACCGCTATCCAGGGCTTCGCCGAAACGCTACTCGCTGGCGCCATTGACGATCCGCAGAACCGCACGCGCTTTCTCGAAATCATTCTCGAACATTCCCGCCGGCTGGCCCGATTGACCGAAGACCTCCTCATGCTTTCCAAAATGGACGCCGAGCGCCTCGAACTCGAGATTCGCCGCCTCAGCGTTTCCCAGTTGATCGAAAGCTGCCTTGAGACCGCACAGCGGCGTGGAGCCGAAAAGGACTTGCAGATTTCCGTGAACATGCCGCAGGGCTTGCCGGACATCGCTGGCGATCGCCGCCGCCTCGCCGAAGTTTTGCAAAATCTTTTGGACAACGCCATCCAGTACACGTTGCCGGGAGGCAGAATCGTCGTCAGCGCGGAAAATGCCGTCGACGAAATTATTCTTACCGTGACCGACACAGGCATCGGCATTCCGAAGGCCGACCAGTCTC
>CAVSSD010000034.1:0-98805 GCA_963730495.1 uncultured Acidobacteriota bacterium
TTAAAAGGAAGCATCGTGCGCAAGGTGGCCGTAGACAAAGCCCGATCCTCGCTCGGACGGGTCCTCGCGACTATAAAACAGTCGTTGGAATCACGCCATACACAGGATCATTAATCGCCTTCTCAGTCCTGCTCACGACGCGAGCCCGGAATCCTTATGTGCTGGAATATTCAGCGCGACCAATGTTTAGCTTGCGCATTTTGTTTTGAAGCGTCGTTCGTTTCAGTCCGAGGCGTTCTGACGCCCCGCCTTTGCCCGATATCCTTCCGGACGCAGCCTTCAACGCGTCGACGATTATCTGCCGCTCCGCTTGCTCGAATGTCGATGATGCCGATCCAACGCTGCGGCTAGCCGTCCTCTTTAGCTGGTCGTGAGGAACTTTCAGCTCGTCCCCCTGCGTGAAAATCACGCAGCGCTCGATAAAGTTCTCAAGCTCCCGAATGTTTCCGGGCCAGTCGTGATTCACCAACGCCTCCATGGCCTCCTTCGGAACAGACTTAATGCGCTTTTGCATTTGGCGGGACAAGCGCAAAACAAAATAATGAACCAGGAGAGGAATGTCCTCGCGCCTCTCGCGAAGCGGAGGGATCTCAATCGGGCAGACATTCAATCTGTAAAAAAGGTCTTCGCGAAATTGGTTGTTGCGTATCATGCTTTCCAGATCGCGGTGGGTTGCCGCAATCAAACGAACGTCTACTCGGATAGTTTTCGCACTTCCCAAACGTTCAAACTCGCGTTCCTGCAGAGCGCGTAAGAGCTTTGGTTGCAGGTCAAGACTGATGTCCCCGATTTCATCCAGGAAAAGTGTGCCGCGATCGGCCAACTCGAACCGACCTCGTTTCTGCATGAGTGCACCGGTGAACGCGCCCTTTTCATGCCCAAACAATTCGCTTTCAACCAGTCCGGAAGGAATAGCGGCGCAATTCAGTCGAACGAACGTGCGCTCGCGACGCGGACTGCGGTTGTGAATGGCCCGCGCAAGCAGTTCCTTTCCGGTCCCGGTTTCGCCGTGCAATAGCACGGTCGAGCTTGTTGGAGCGACAATCGCAATTTGATCTAACACTCTGCGCAGCGCGGCACTCTTGCCGACGATGTCCTCGAAGTTGTGTTCCGCGCGAATTTCCGATTCGAGGTAAAGGCGTTCCTCTTCCAGACGAGCTGCCGATGCGTTCAGACGCCCGTACGCAAGGGCATTATCCAGCGCGAGGGAGATCTGAATACTAATCTGCGTTAGCAAATCCAGGTCTTCTTGCCCGAAAGCGTCTGGCTTCCGGCTGCCGATCGCCAACAGACCCAGCGGTCCGCTCCCGGTCGCAAGCGGAGCAACGGCAACCGAGGTTATGGATTCGGCTCGCAAGTTGTCGGCAATGGTCGTCGGAAGTCTCTCGATATCACCGACTGACAATATGTCGGACCTGCGGGCGCGAAGTTTCTCGCACTCCGTTTCAGTCAAATTCGTTGAGCCCATCTCCGCCAGCAACCCTTTGCCGTCAGGAAAATCCAGCACCACACTTTGAAGGCGATGTGAGTCCTTTTCGAGAAGCCAGAATCCCGTCAGATGATTGTCGAAATACGAACGAATCGAAGTTGAAGCCGATCGAAAAAGATCTTCCATATTCAGTTTTGAAACGACGTGATTGTTGATTTCGAGAAGTAGCCGAAGGCGGTCGCGCTCGGTAGCAAGTTCCCGCTGATATTGTTCTGCACAATCCCTAGCCAGCGCGCATTCTAGCGCAATCGCAACGTGGGACGTCAGAGAGCGGAGTAGTTCGACATCTTCGCGCACAAACTCCTGACCCCGCTCCTTAGTCGCAACCAAAAGTCCGTATTTTTGCTGGGAGGTAAACACAGGGAAAATGTAAGCGCTTCTGCCTACAGATTGGGCTGCAAACGGAGCCAACTCGGGGTGTTTCAACATTTCCTGCGATATGTCAGGCAGGAAAACTGGTTTTTGTTGCTCCAGAGCTTGCGCTGCCGCGCCAATCCGTGAAATTTTGGTGCCAATTCTAATGGCGGGCGCGTCCGCTTCTCGATCAAACTCGAGAAGATGCAAAGTCTGTTGACCACTGTCCAGGAGGTATAGGTCAGTGCCATGGAGGCGAACGCTGCTGGACAAAACGTCGCGCAGGCTGTGGAGGACGGCTTTTACCGTCGGTTGCTCGCCCATCGCGGCGGACACATCGAGCAAGGCTCGATACCTGCTATGGGCGGGCGCCAAGCCTTCATGATCTTCCGGCATGGGCATCAGACTAGCACTACGAGAACTGTTCTTCCATATCGAGACATGCTCACGCAGTCGGTGTCTGGAAAGCCTTGGTCAGTCTGTGTGGCCTTGTGCTGTCGCCCGTTGCCAAGCCGCCGGGCACGGTGCCCGAATGCGGGCAACCTTTTCGGGGCGTGAGAAAGGTTTTGAAGTTGTGTGCCGCTAGAGCTCTGAAATCACACAGATTGCGCGGTCCTTTTCGTTATTTCGGTTTGGCAACGCGCGTGCCTTTTCCTAGGGGACTGCCATTCACATTAGGAGAGAAGACATGCGGAACGCGATTCGAACATCGGTAATGCTGCTGACGATCCTGCTGCTACCTCTGCTGGTTCTCGTTGCGCAAGAGACGAGTGCACTTTTAATCGAAGGCCACCAAGGGCAGGCAAGAGTCATTCAGGTGCAAGGCAAGAACTATGTAGAAGTCGAAGGGCTAGCGCGAATCACAGGAGGATCGCTGCGCTTCGAGGGGAATCAAATCATTTTGACTTTGCCCGGCGGCGCCAACGTAACACCTCAGACGGAGCAGTCCGCACCCGCGGCCGCCCTCTCCAGGCCATTCCTCAGCGCGGGGATCGAGACGATGAGGGAAATTCTTGAATGGCATGCCGCCTTGAAAACTGGCATCGAGCGGGGATATCCGTTGTCGGATGTATGGTTCGACCACTTCAGGCGGCAAATTCAATCTAGCCTGAAGCAGACGGAGGCCGTGGCCAGCACCGACATGGACCAAAGGGCCCTTCCGCTGCTGACCAACGAGTTCAATACGATGAATGCGTTGACGGATAAATATTTGAAAATCGCCGCGAGTAGAGACTATCTGGCGCCTGACGCATTGAATAGCGATCCGCTGGATCAGAAGCTGTTGACGTGCTGGCAATCGCTAGCGTCAACGGCGTCGTCGAATCAAGTTGTGGACGACGGTTCGTGTCAGTAGGTAAGCGGCAAAATTCAACAGTGAACCACCGGAAAGCCTGGCGTTCAAACTCGCAACTATAAGCCGACGACGAACTTGGGTCGGAGCGTATACGAGTGGCGACGGTTTTCAAACCGCCGCCCGAATGGCTCTCACAGATTAAATCTCAGTGCGCCCAACGCTTATCTTCGTGACATTGATGTGACACCGCCACAGCCAACAATCTACATTTGAGCCATCGCAAGAGGCGGACGTCGGTGAACGCGTTTCGCTGTTTCTTCGCTGAGGGGGAAATTGGGGGACTCTATGCATGCGGAGCCACATTTCGGTACACCCTGCCATTACCAAATATTTTTCTAACTCGTTTATTTTCAAAAACAAGATTGAAAAGGAAGGACTTCCAAGAGATAGCCCCGCTGGCTTGGGCGCAGGAGGCCCCCGGTTCAAATCCGGGCGCCCCGACCATTAACTTACTGAACTAACTGACTGACCGTTTCCGCGATAACAACTCCCCAACTTGGGAACATTTGGGAACAATTGCTCTTCAAGCAAGTTCACAGCGTCTCTTTGTGCACTCCCACTGGCGTGTGTATAAATGTCCAGAGTTGTCGCCATGTGTGAATGTCCAAGCTGAACCTGTGCAACCTTCAAAGGTGTTCCTTGCGAATGCGACAATGTGCGGTGCGTGTGACGGAGGGTCTCCCACTCGATTCGTTGCAGACCAGCTCTCTTGCACGCGGTTCGTAGTGTCTTTTTCTGAGATTATCCGCCGCGAGCGGAAGGCCTTGGCTCTTAGAGAATACCAATGCCTCTTGAGAGTTTTCTGTTGAACGCGAATAGGGGCTTTTCAGTTCACGCACAACCGCGGCAGCCAATGGAACTTAACGTCGGCTTGCTCGTGTTTTCGGCGAACCACAACAATGAGCATGTTATTGTCAGGGAATCCGACAAAAATAACTGCCAAAGAGGCCGCGGCAATCAGTGCGCCGGATGTTAACCGCCACTCTAGCGTAAAAAGAGCGCTCATAATTGTTTGCCTGAATCCCTGCAATCTTCGCGAGTCTAGTCGTATCTCCCGCCGTCCTCCAGCAGGTGCAAGACCTTGAGGTAAAGCGATTTGAACAAATCACATCATTGGAACACGACCAAATAAACACATCGTGTTTCAAACGATTGTCAGGTGAAACGCCTACGGGTTGCGGATCATTCTGTAGTGTATTTTTTACGCTACGCGTTTTCTCCGGAGAGCATATGCCTACGCATGAGCTAACTGTAAGTCAAAGATTTCAAAGAGAAAGAGTTGATCGTTCGGCCCGATTTTCTAGTGATGGGCCTACTAGGATTTAGAGATAGGCCTACTGGCATTCATGTATGGAGCGCACACGTCCGCTTCGCTACTCTTCTCGAGCGAAATGGTGCTTTTTAGGCGACGAAGTACGAAGAGGCGCGTATCCACCATCCTAGTGAGCGCCGGGAGCGGTGAGACGATGCTGGGGCCCGCTTGGGGTTCGATGGACGTAAAACGAACGATTTCAGAACCATAATTGCATTTAGCCGTATTCGAAACTGGAGATTCAATTCGCCCAGGACTAGCGTGAAAGGGCTGCTGGATCGGGTCAGAAGGAATGACAAAGCGTCGCTTGTGCGTCAAGAGCCCGTAAAGCCTTCGGAGTGAAAGAGCGGACGTGTAAGAGCAGCGGAATGGAGAAGCAATTGACGAATGGCCGCAACATCCGGTTTGCACCGCTGACGCAGGATCTGCTTCAGGCTACGGACGAATTCAACAAGCGTCTTCAGCGCGCGGGAGTCGCCAGTTCTTTTCGATGTTTTACAAACCGTGATCGCGACGGGGAAAGGCCAGCCCCCATGGAGGTCGAACGCTATGTCGCGGTCGACGCTGACGGACAAGTGCGCGGTGGATATCTTCTCCGGTGGCAGTCCTTGTGGCTGCGAAGCGAACAACTTCAGGGCGCAGCCCTTGGTCTGCCCATTTCTGAAGGAATTATTGATCAGCGGTACGCGATGGTCGGGGTCTCCGTTCTGCGAGACGCCGCGAAGCGGTGTGAGAATCTGTATGCATGCGGGGGCGGCGGTCGGGATGGACCCGTGTTTCGCGTTGTCCAACATGCTGGTTGGCAGATTCAGGATATTCCGTTTTTGTTCCGCGTGATAAAGGGCAAGAATTTTCTGCTGAAGTTGCCGCAAATGCAACGTCCAGTACGCCGTCTCGCCGCGACCATCGGTGGAAGCACGGGTTTGTCCCAGCTCGCGACTGGCTTGCTGCATGCAGGGTCCGCTGTTCGTCACAGCGGGAGTTCATCCCTACGTATGGCCTCAGACGTCAGCGTCGAAGAGGTCCCCAGCTTAGCCGGAGCAGCGGAGGAAGTCTGGTCTCGCGTGAAATCCCAGTACGCTTTTTGCGTGGTCCGCGACGACGCGCACGTAGACCCTGCATTCCCGCCTGCGCGTAAAGACCTTCATCGCCTGGTTGTGCGCCGCGGTCGGGCGATCATCGGCTGGTGCGTAGTGATGACACAAAGCCTGTCTCGGCTGAAAGCCTTTCTTGGGGACGTGGTCCCAGGTCTTATTGTTGATACCTTTGGAGACACCCAAGAATCGACGGAGATTGCGCGTGCTGCGACAGCCTTCTTGGCGGATCAAGGGGTCGACATAGTGCTTACGAATACTTCCCATGACTGCTGGCTCTCCGCATTTATGAGGACAGGCTTTCTTTCCTGGCAGAGCCAGTTCCCAGTGCTTGTTTCAAAATCACTCGCGCGCCGAATCGGCGACCTTCCTGGGACTATGCTCCAGACCCACATGACCCGGGGCGACGGCGATGGCGTTCATTACCTCCATTGATTCCGTGATTGAACTTGGCCCGATCCTTGAGCGCTCCGAAGACCTTTGCTGCGACAATTTCATCGAACCAGAAAGTGATATCGAATGGGTAACTTACTAGCCTGGTTGCTTGTGATCGGAGGAATAATCGCGGCGGTAACCGCGGGAATAACTACTACTCTATGGATTCAGTACTTCATCCTGCGCCGCTGGCGCGCGCGGGTGCGATTGCCAGACCCCGTTGCTTACACGGATGTTCCGAGTTATCGATGCGACAAGGAAATTATCTTACGCATTCATTCTTCCAAGCCTGTTCGTATCCTTTTCAACCGCTGCGGCGCCCGGGAGTTTAGCGCCGTCCACACTATGGAGGCGCAACCTTCGCTGCAGTCTCGAGTGATGGACCGTTGGCTGGGCTTCGACTGGAAGCCGTCGGCCGTGCTGGCCCCCAATACGCTTGCTCCCGGCCTCTATCGAATTGACATTGAGCATCGGGAAGATCCGGCCCGCAAATGGAGCATGCTGCTGATCGTGAAACAAGCCGTCCCACACGCTGTGGTTGTCGTGGCGTCAACCAACACATGGAACGCTTACAATGATTTTGGAGGTTTATCGAATTACGCGGATCGTGCCACGCCGCAACCTCTTAAGGCCATCAGGGCACTGATGATGTATTTCGATCTTAGAGTTCGGATCGGTGATAAACACTGGCTTACGGCGGTGCCGCTGCCCGAGCGGCGACCCAATCGAGCTATACACGCAGATCTGATCGCTGACCCTCGCGAGTCTTCGCACCTGGCCCGGGGTGAAGCGGCCCTGATACGCTTCCTGGAAACAGAAGGCATCGCCTACACGGTCGTCTCCGATCGCGATTTTGGCTATGAGCTTTCCGCATATCAAGTCCGACTAATCATTTTCAACACACATTCCGAGTACTGGTCGGAGGAGATGCTCGGCCGATTGAATGAGTTCATTGACAGAGGTATCAGCGTTGCTTTTATTTCTGGTAACAATATGTATCGGAAAGTCCAGTTCTTGCAGACGGCTATCTCCGTAATAGAGTGGATGACTCCCCCGGAGCAAGTCGTTCCATTAATCGGAACCTATTACGATGCTTACGGCTATAAGACTTTTGATGCATACCAGGTCGTCGATGCAAGTCACTGGTGCTTTGAAGGGATTCCCGTCGAAGAAGGGTCGGAATTTGGCCACGGAAACACGAGTCGGCGCGGCGCTAGCGGATGGGAGACAGACAAGATTCGGACCGGGACTCATGGGTTCCGCGTGGTAGCGGTAGGCAAGAACAGCGAGGGTCCGGCTTTCATGGTCTGTCGGGATTTGCAAGATAGCTTTGTTTTCGCGGTTGGCTCGGTTTCATTTACGCCATGCCTCGACGACGACCCAGTCATCCGAAAACTGATGTGCAACTTGGTCCGTCGCGCCTTGGCAGCTAGGCTAAATTTGCAAGAGGCCGAAGAGAGGATTAACAATGTTGCAGTTAGACGGGAGTGAAATCATCAGAATTTTCGCAGAGGTATTGGAAGTCAGTCCAGAAACGCTTTCGGAGAAAAGCGCGCCGGACAATGTGCATGGGTGGGACAGCGGTAAGGCCATGGAAATTGTTATCACTCTTGAGGAAGCGTTAAATCTGGAATTCACTGCCGGCGAACTCGATGAGATGACTTCCATCGGTGCAACGCAGGAGATACTCAAGCGCAGGGGAGTGTTCATCCTACGATGACACGGGACCTACCAGCGGACTACCCACTTCGTGATGCTCGCAGCGCCTGGCGGAACTGGTTACGCAAAGCGGCAGCACCGGACCTGGATGTGGGCATCGTTAGCTCTTTCACGGTTGACGCCCTGGCGCCATATCTTGGTAACGCGCTGCTCTCCGCTGGCTGGTCGCCTCGAATTCGGATCGCGCCATTTAACCAGGTGTTTCAGGCACTTTCCGCACCGCAAGCGATCTTCGGCGGCAATGCTACCGGGATACTCATGGTGCTGCCGCGCCTTGATGAATTTGTCGCTGAGGAGCTTGCCCGATTTTGCGCAGGTGACTCGTCAGCCTGGACACGAGCGCGAGATAAACTCTTGGAACTGGCGAGCGCTCTCAGGGTCGCTCGGAAAAACTGGGCCGGCACTGCTAATTTTAGGAACGTTTCCTCCGCCGACAACCCCGGAGTTCGACTTACTGCATCTTGATCGCTTAGGGATTGTTTTCTTCGAAAGAGCGGGAGCTTTTTGGCAAGAGGCTGTTGCCGCTATCGATGGACTTCATATTCTGGATGTGGGTGCGCTTACAATTCAGTTCGGCTTCGAACACGCAGTCGACTGGCGTAAATGGTATTTATACCGCCAGCCGTTTTCGGAGCAATTCCTGTTCGAACTCAGCAACTATGCCGCCCGCCTGATAACTGCTACCCGCCGTGCCTCGGGAAAGTGTGCTGTCATTGATTGTGACAATACGATTTGGGGCGGGGTCGTTGGAGAAGAGGGGTTGGACGGCATTCAGCTCGGTGACGAGTTTCCTGGCTCGGCATATCGCGACTTTCAAAAACTGTTGCTCTACTGGCGTCGACAGGGCGTTTTCCTTGCGGTCTGCAGTAAAAACAATCCCGAAGATGTTCGTCAGGTTTTCCGCGATCACCGGGCCATGGTATTACAAGAAAGCGACATTGCTGCCTGGGCGGTTGGCTGGCGACCGAAGAGCGAGCAACTACCGGAGATCGCGAAACAACTGAACATTGGGATAGACTCCCTCGTCTTTTTCGACGACAGTCCGTACGAGATAACCGAGGTGCAAAGCCAGCATCCGCTGGTCCGATGCGTTCAGGTGCCTTCTACCCCGGAAACGATAGTTTCAGTGGCGAAACACGCCATGCCGTTCGACAAACTTGAGATCACCAGCGAGGACCGGTCGCGGGTCGAAGGTTATACAGTTGAGGCTAACCGCCAGGAACTGCAGGGATCTCTCCCGGTGGAGGAATTCATCAAGACGCTCGACTTGCGTGTGGATACGGTGCATGCCAGCTCCGATAACATCGCCCGCATCACACAACTCATAAACAAAACCAACCAATTCAATTTGACAACCGTCCGGCTGAGTCAGGACCAAGTGCAAGCAATGATCCAATCCCCTGAATTTATCGTTCGAGCAGCCGTCGTCAAAGATAAGTTTGGGGAATATGGCCTTACCTCCGTCGGCATTCTTGAACAAAGAGGTCCCGATTGGCACATATCGGTCTTTTTGCTAAGTTGTCGCGTTTTAGCTCGAGGCGTCGAGACTCGTTTCCTGTCTGACTTGGCATCCGAGGTGTTGGCTCGGGATGGAAACCGCATGACTGCCGAGTTCATCCCTACGGCAAAAAATGCTCCCGCGGCGGATTTTCTTGAACGGCACGGTTTCACAAAGAGTGCGCCAAGGCTCTGGTCCCATCACGCCGCCGAGTTGGCGGCCGGGCCGCTGCTCAAGACCGCCGAGAGCTGAATCTCAGCGCAATGCACAACCTCACTCTCAGGTGCTTCCGATCCCTAAATGCGGCTTTTGATATCGCGGCGAAAAAGTGATATCCGAATCTAGAAACGGCAAGGACAGCTCTCGGTTGTAAAGACATCGTCGTTCTGGAGTCGTTACCGTGAATCAGGATCACTCGTCCAAAGTGCAGTTCTCGCCTGATGATCTCGCCCTATTCAGCGCCGCTTCACACGATCGGAATCCTCTTCATTTATCGGCGGAATATGCTAGGAAGACGGCCTTCGGTCAACAGGTGGTTTTCGGGATCTTGGGTGCTTTTGGGTGCCTCGGCCGGGTCGAACCACGGTTAAATTGCACCTTGTCCAGAGTTAGTTTGGAATTTCGCCACCCGGTGTTCTTAGGGATCGAATATGAAGTGACGACTGCCGAGCATTCTCCCGGAATGATCTCTGCGAAGCTATGCGACGGCACCAAGGTACTGATAAAAGCTGATTTCACTCTTGCGCAAAATAGTTCCATTGCGCCTACCTCGGGCGCATTACCTGAAGCTGAGGCCCCTCTCCAGATACCAGCGGACCCAGACGATACAGAATTTACGGAAGGAACCATCGCGCGAGGCAAATATTGGCCTGATCAGACTGCGATGGCGGAGTTGTTGCATCGCTTTGGGATCGACGAACATGCTTTTGGCAAGTTGCAATTATCAGCTCTCCTCTGGAGCAGCTATCTGATTGGCATGGAGCAGCCCGGTCTTCGAGCTCTGTTCAGCAAGCTCTCCCTTGCTTTCGAAAATACGCACGAATATCAGGCGGATCGGCTTTCCTATGAGGCGAGGGTTATTTCCCTAAACGCATTCGGTTCACTCCGGTCGGAGTTACAGTTGTTTTCCGAAGGCCAATTGGTAGCTAAGGGAGAGAGTCGTGCCTTTGTCATCCCCAAGAGTCGAGTCCAGTCGATCAGTGAACTAGCTAGCCTCGTTCCTCAGTCAGAGCAGCTAAAAGGCAAAGTGGCGTTGGTTGTCGGAGCTAGCAGGGGTCTTGGGGCCATGATTTCAGCCGCTTTGGTTTTGCAAGGCTGCACTGTAGTTGTGAACTTCAACCGGAGCGAATCAGAAGCGCGCTCATTGCAGGAAAACCTGAAAGAAGCTCCAGGAAGAGTAGTTCTAGCAAAGGGTGATGCTGCTGACGTTAGCTGGTGCGAGCAACTCGAAGAGCGTATCTCGTGCCAATATGGACGTTTGGATTTCCTGATTTGTAATGCCTGCCCAGCTCTTCTTCCATTGAACATTGAGCCCAAAACGGCGGAGCGAATTAACTCCTACGTCGGAAATGCATTTGCGCTGGTTAGCGTGCCATTGTCCGTATTCTCAAAGCTGCTCGCAGAGACGTCAGGCTGGAGCGTCCTTATTTCTTCAATTGCCGTCGAGACATCTCCCAAAGAATGGCCGCACTACGTAGCGGTAAAATGGGCACTCGAAGGCTTACTCCGCGTGGTGGCGTTTCAATACCCTCGTGCCAGTTACTTGCTCGTCAGACCGTCCAGATTGCAGACCGATTTGGTGAACGGTCCGTCCAATGTACCGTTTGGGACAGCAAAGGCTATGCCTCCGGAAGTTGCGGCCGCCAAGATTGTAGAACGGCTCCAGGGCGCTACAACGGGGACAGTGGAGGTTTTCAGAGTGTAACGACTCGCACCCATCATCAAAGCAAGTGTCTGCGTCGTACACCATTGTGAGTTTGAGGGCGGATAGACAGCGAAACCTGATGACACGCTTCCCGAATGTATGAAACGGGTCGCGGGAAACTGTGGCAAAAACGTAACTTCAATCCGGGTATACGTAAAAGCGTGACCGCACTTGGAGAGCTGGCCGTCACTCTTGTTAGTTGGATGTTAGTTGGACTGTAACGAGGCGAAAAGACCCAAGAGTCCTACAGGAAAACTTGGGAACAAACATTGACGAATACTGTGCAAAACCGTGATGCATGACATAGAAAAATGCTAGACGAACCATCTACTTAGCGTTTCTGCTCTTGCCTTGGGCGCAGGAGGCCCCCGGTTCAAATCCGGGCGCCCCGACCAATTTTGAAGAAAACCTCAGGGTAGTTCGTCAAGTTTATTGCGACGTAGACGAAGTTTTATCCGCAGTTCCTAGAGTGAAGTGGATTGGAGCAGCGGATACAATTCCCTTCCCTTCCTGGATCGTGACGAACTGGTTCGGCTTCAGGTCCACTATCGAATCCTTACGGCCGCTTGGCCAAACAATTTGCATGCGAACAATCTTGTTGCTTCCTGGCTTCCCCAAGCCAAAGGTTAGCGGCAGTTCACTCTGAGATAGAGTAGCTCGATCCGCCTTTCACCATGCGTGCCAAGGCGCCGGTACTCGTGGTTAGCGTGACCTTTGCGCCGATGGCGTCGCGATTCGACTTGGTGCCGATGAGTTTCACTCGCAAGACGTCGTTCTGATTCGCGTTGTCATTGCGGAGGATGCGGACCGGACCATTGTTGGCGGTAATCACGAGGTCCAGGTCACCGTCGTTATCAAAATCAGCATACGCCATGCCACGAGCGACCACAGGCTTCTGGATCGCACGGCCCAACTTTGCCGAAACGTCTTCAAATTTTCTATTTCCGATGTTCCGGTAAATTCCGGCTGGTTGCGCGTACTTCAACGTCGGTTGAACTACGGCGATGTCGTCGGAGACATGGCCGTTTGCCGCGATGATGTCGAGAAGTCCGTCCAGGTCGTAGTCCATGAAGAAACAGCCAAACGTGAGTGACTGCGTCGTCATCTGTGCGATGCCGGATCGCGGCGACTCGTCGGTGAACAAGCCGGACCCGTCATTCTTATAAAGCGACATGCTTTCATTTGTGAAATTGCCGATCACGAGGCTTGGAAAGCCGGAACCGTCGAAGTCGGCAGCATCCGTGCCCATGCCAGCGCGCACCCGGCCCGAGTCGCTAAAGGCAACTCCGACGGTCACGCCTACGTCTGTGAATGTTCCGTCGTGATTGTTGTGGTAGAGCTTGTTGGGCTCGGTGTCATTCGAAACAAAGAGATCCATCCAACCGTCGTTGTCGTAGTCGAGCAGCGCGACGCCAAGGGCTTTGCTTGTGGGATCAAGCAGCCCGGCTTGTTTTGTGACGTCTTCGAAGACTCCGTTGCCTTTGTTGTGATAGAGGCGAGAACTCTCGCCCTTATATGTTTGGGGCGTGCAGTACGATTTATTTTTGTTGTCGAGCGTGCAGTACTGATCCTTTTCAACGGACCACTCGATGTAGTGCGTCACGAACAGATCGAGCTTGCCGTCGTTGTCATAGTCGAACCACACCGCACTCGCAGAAAATCCGGGGCTGGCCGACGCCAGCTTTGGCAGTAACGTCAGCAAACTTGCCGTTGCCGAGATTGTGAAAGAGGTGGTTGGAGCCAACAGTCGTCAGATAAAGATCGTCGAACCCATCGTTGTCGTAGTCGCCGACAGCGCAGCCCATACCGTAGGTTTCGATGGCAAGACCGGCCTCTCTCGTCACATCCGTAAACGTTCCGTCGTGATTGTTGTGGTACAAAGCAGGAAAAGACTTGCCGGTCTTGTGCTCCGGCCAGTCCATCGAATTTACCAGGAAAATGTCCTGCCAGCCGTCGTTGTCGTAGTCGATGAAGCACACGCCGCTTCCCATTGTTTCCGGCAAGTATTTTTTGCCGAATGCGCCGCTGTTGTGTTTGAAATGAATGCCCGCTTGCGCGGTGACGTCCACGAATTCGATCGGACCAGAAGGTCTGGCAAGTTCGGAATTCGCTTTTGGAATGGCTTCTGCCGAAGGTTGAACGGTGGATGATTGCACGGGCGAAGGTGAAGACGATGCTGGGGATGGAGAAGATGTCGCGGGCGAACTCGATTCGGCATCAGCTATTGGCTTAGGCTTGCAGCCGACAGCGAGAAATGACATCGCGAGCAAGAGGAGCAAACTCTGTTGCAGCTTGCATTCCGCAAGACTCTCTAACTAAGAATTGCCGCTTCATGCGGCCACGCGGACAGGGACGGTTCGTCGGGAATCGAACCACATTTCAATCAGTAGCGCCGCAGGCCCGACGAGAAACAAAGCATAGAAAGGCGCATAGACTACGTGCGACAAACGAAGAATCATTTCGACAAGCGCGACCACCGCGACAACAACGCATTGCCAATACTTTGACCTCACCGTCGTCTTGGGATCGGTAATCATGAAAAAAATGAAGAGCTGATACATCGGACCGGTCAGCGGAGCAATCTCGGACTGCCAAGGGCTGCCGGTGATATAGCTGCGCAGGAAAGCAAAAACGATGAAGCATGCAACATAGGTTCCGGTGATGTGAAAACGATGCAGCCGCGCGATGATGATCGAGCCAAGAATCCAGATCACCAGCATAGGCAGCAGATAGTTACCCCATTGAATGCTTAAAGCTGCCACCGTTTCGGGTGCCAAAAACAGCAAAACCGAAATGCTGAAGTTCGAGGGATTCCAAATGTGGCGTCCGTTCACGCGAAGAACGTACTTCGACATGATCGAAACGATCGCGCAAACCGCGTAGGGCCAGTACGCCGGCGACCGGACGAGAATGCCGACGCTGATTCCGCTAATGTAGGCACTGGCGAGGATGGGCCACTTGCCCACAAATATCCGGCCAAGAATCAATTCCGTAATCAGGCTCGCTACGATGGCTAGCCCGGTTTTCTTGTAACTCTCCAACATTCCGAACGATATATGACCCACTACGAGAATGCAGGTGATGAACATCGGTGCGAGATAGCGATTCTCAATGCTGAAAAACCTCTTCCACTGGAACGGTTGAACCGGTTGTGGCGCCATCGCAATGCTCTGCTGGCTCATGAAGGTTCCTTGACCACGTGATTTTCGTTGGGAGCCGGACTATCGATGGTTTGGATTTTGCCAGAGGGCCAGCGAATCACGGCCTTTTGGATCTGCGGGAACTTGCCCAGCCCAAAATGCAAGCGGCGCTGGTTTTGGGCGGCGAACCCACTGCCTCCAGAAACTTCTTGCACCTGCTGCTGGCCGTTCCAATACACCGTCACCTGCGCGCCAATCGCGCTTCGATTGCTCTTGGTTCCTTCGAGCTCAAACTCGATCCACTTGTTTTCGGGAATCACCGTGTTTTTGTAAATGAGCAAAGGTCCGCGCTCATTGGCAACGATCACGTCGAGCACGCCTTGATTCCATAAGTCTGCAAAAGCAACCGCGCGCCCGTCGTACGTATCCGTGACGCCGACTGCTTGCGCTACGTCCACAAATTTTCCGCTGCCATCGTTGAGCCAGACATGCTTCGTTTGATAGCCCGACAAGCTGCGCCCATCCATCGCCGGCCAATTTTTGGCGTCGTTGATGATGGCGCTGTGTCCGCCGGCGATTTTGGAAAAATCGTACCAGTAGCTGCGATTGTGATCGAGTGAGACGTAGCCATTGGTCAGATACAAATCGAGCGTGCCATCGTTATTTAGATCGCCGAATTGCGCGCCAAAGCTCCAGCCGCCGATTTCCACGCCGAAATCGCGAGCCAGATTTTCATACTGCAGCTTGTCGCCGCTGGTGCTCTCTTTCGGCACCCACAAATTGTTTCCCTGGATGAGCACGCCCTCTTCCGAAATGTTCGATACGTAGACGGCGTAGCGGCCCTGGTTGAGAATGTCGCCGAAGCTCGCGTTCATGCCGCTTTTCGGCGCAAATCCAACACCCGTTTGTTCGCCGACTTCGTGAAAGCGCTTCCCGTCATTGAAATAGAGTTCGGAAACTCCGTAGTCGTTCGCTACGAAAAGATCCGGATGGCCCGTACCTCGAAGGTCGGCCGCGGCAGAAGCCAAGGCCCACCGGCGGCTATCAATGCCAACTTTCTCGCTGACTTCTTCGAACTTGCCGTTTCCAAGATTGTGAAAGAGATATTTGCGTCCGCCGTTTTTCGCATATTCGAAACTGTCCGGCATCATCTTGGTGGAGGCGAGATGCCAGAGGTCGACATCCTCGGAATAGTAGCCGCCGATGAACAAATCAAGCAGGCCGTCGCCGTCGTAGTCGAACCACAGCGCGGTGTTCGCGTTGATCCAAGGCGGCAGGCCAACTTGATCCGTCACTCGCGTAAAACCGTGTCCCGCATCGTTGTGAAATAATTCCGGCTTGCCCCACTTGATCAACAAAAGGTCTTCATATCCGTCGTTGTCGTAGTCGCCCCACACCGCGCCCATCGAGACACCCGTTCCGGGGCGATTTACGTCGGCGATACCCATCTCTTCCGCGACGTCCTTGAATGTGCCGTCGTGCAAATTGTGATAGAGCGCGTTCTTCGCGCCTTCTTTGCTGTTCGTGACATAAATGTCCGGCCATCCATCGTGATCAAAATCGACGATAGAGACAGACGCGCCCATCGAAGCGACTTGCGGCATGATGTGGTTCAATCGGGGATCAAGCGTGGGCGCTTGATGAACAAAATCCACCCCTGCCGCGTGCGAAACCTCCTGTAAATAGAAACCGTGGCGAGATAGCGCGGTCTGAAGATCCAACTTTGTTTTCGTTTCATCATGACGCGCTGCGAAGCGCTTGATGAATAGGGGAGAGAACACCAGGCCCGCGAAGACGATCGCCAGAACGATTCTTGCTGCAATACCTTGCTTCACTTGGGCGGCGCGCTCCTGAGGGAATTTTGAAATACGTCTGGCGTGACGTAGCGCGTGTGATAGTTCTCCCAATCTTCCGGATGCTGGCGGTAGACGTATTCGTCTTCCAGACGGCCGGGACGCTCGACGTATTCGTTCTTTGCGTGGTATGGCAGAGGCAAGACGGTCTTTGAGAAAGTAGAGTTGAAATCGCCATCCTTGATCCATCCGTCGCCTACAACGATAAAATCGCGGAGCCAGCCGGCCGGTGGTGGCGGTTGCTCGGCAAAACGCAGCGACATCTCGTCACCGGAATTGACGATCACGTAGCGATCGTCAACCTGACGTAGCAATTCGCGCACATCGCCGTATCGCGTGTAATAGCCGATCAAATCGCGCCAGCGTTGCTTCGAGCCCAGAATCTGATAATAGTCCGGGACTTCAGGCGCGGGCGCGCCTGGGTCTGGAGTATCGATTGTCGAGTATCCGCGGTAATGCAAGTCCGCGGCCTCGGCATCCAGCGTCTGCGTTTTCACTTGCGCGCCCGGATCGCCTTGCGCCCACTCGATGCAATCCCAATAGATCTCTAGGTTCGTTCGCAATCGCACGCGGCGCGGAGTTCCCGGCCGGAAAATATTCGTGAGGTTAAAAAGGACTGTCTTTTTTCGGCCCGCGGGAAAACCGAGATCCGATTGCGCCGCGATCCATCCGCCGCGACCATCAGGAACTTCAACACTCATCCCTTTAGCATGCCAGCGATTACCTTGCGTGATGGCGACGTTGAGAGACGATTCGGTGTCGTGGATGGAACCTTGCGCGATCAAATAGAGCGGACCACTCTTTGGTGCGTCGTCGCCGAGATCGATCTCAACATAATGGTCGCGCGTGATTCCCTGATACTGGCCGCGGCCGAAAGAAGTGAGCGCGCGACCATCCAGCGTGCTGACAATGTCCGTTACGTCTTTGCCGTTGTCGTCGGTGGCGCGAGCAATCTTGTGCGGAGTGGCTACCGTTGTGAAACCAAGTTTCGCGGGTGGAATCACAAATCGCTCGTCGACGTAGATTTCCGTATTCGCAGGATGGTCCACAGTCATCAGGGCAATGCGATCGTAGTAGTAGACCTCCCAAAGTTCCGCCGTGATGCGAAGATCGTAATATCCGTCATGGGGAACCAGCTGATCGCGGCGGATTTTGTACCACTCGCCGGTGGCAGCGATCTTCGCTGAGCCTAGCGTGTTAATGCGCAGCCCAATCGCCGAGCCCCACGGGACAGCGTCCTTGATGAAGTCCATCTTCGTCCCGTTCCACGCGAAAAGAAATGGACAGGAAGCTTTCAACCGTTGTTCGGTGACGACTTCCTGGTCCGCCTTCACCCCAAATTCCGCGCGCACCGTGCCGTTGGGCCAAACCACACGCACCACTTCCGCGCTCGTCTGGTTGCCAAGACCGAAGTGAAGCTGAGGCCCATTGATGGGTTGCTTCTGAACAAGCAGGCCCGATCGAATTTCAATCTCTCCGCCGACACCAAACGGATTGATGCGCTGGTCGCCCACAGCCTGCTTCGCATGAGGCCGTACGACTTGCCAGTGATAGTTCTTCGAACCGTGATTCACGCCTTGCACCGGCTTTGCCGTTCGCATCGAAACCGAGCAGATCGAGGCGTCCGTTGCGCGCTCAAATCGGCGACATCAAAGATGGTGCTGGGCCCCGGCGCGTGTTCCAGAAGCGTGAATTTCGACGTCGAATCGCCGAGCCAAATCAGCGGACTTGCAGTAACTTGTCCCGCAGGCGGCGCAATCTGACTGAGGATCAAGATCAAGTGCACCGTTATTGTCGAGGTCGGCCACTTCCAGCCGCACCTCGCCAGCCAGGTTCGTTGCGGGATTCGGAACTTGCACGAGAGGCGTAACACTCCATCCGCTCGTTTCGTTGAACGAAACACTGACGATGGCGCCACTCGACTCAACAGCAAGCAGATCCAGAACGCCATCATTGTCCGTATCAGCAACGCCGAGTGCTTTCACCGTCGGCAAATTCGCCGGAAGCGCGACTTCCCGGAATTGCCCTTGGCGTTCGTTGTGAAAAATGTGAAGCCGGCCAGCCCCATCGATAATTGCAGCGTCTGCATTACCGTCTGCATCGAAATCCGCCCAGGCGAATGCTCGCACTCCGGATATGCCGGGAAAGGGCTGAATCACACTGAAAGTGTCGTCGCCATTATTTCGCAAAACCTGCGGAACGCCATCTTTCTTTCCGAGAACAATGTCCAGATCGCCGTCGGCTTCGATGTCTACGGCCCAAGCCCCCGTATAGGACGCATTTATAACGCTCTTCGGCAGCTTGGTGATTGCGGTGACGTCAGTGAATTTATCGGGAGCATCTTGCCGCATCAGGCGCACGCCGCCTGCACCGGCAAGCACCAGATCCGTTTTGAAATCGTAATTAAAATCGATCTGCAAGATGCCTTCAGGAAGCGGCGCGATACGTGACGAACCACCTGGGAACGGAAATGTTGCTCCCGTCGACAGGCGCACTTCCCCGCCGTTCGCCAGGGCGACAACCGGAGCCCCTGCACTGCCAAGCGCAACCGCGCCTATCCATGTCCACGGAGTGGCATCTCCATTCGGAACCGGCTTCAGATCAAACGCAAGCGAAGTGTCCGCAGGCGCGGGAGTAAAATCCGGCGTTTCCAAACGCAAGAAATGAGTGAACGGTTCCGCTTCTTCGCCCGGCGGCGCTTTCAACATGGCGAGGCTCTCGCGAAATTCAGGAACGCGCATGAGCGTGTTGCGCAAAAAGGTTGTTCGTGTCGCCGCAGTGCGCGGATTCGGTCCATCCGCCGCAACTTGCACGGCCGATAACTGCGCTTTCACCTCGGCTGGCCAATTCGCGGAACGCGAACTAATCTGAGCCAGCATTGACTTTAGTGTTGCGGTGTCCCCAGTCTTGGCGGCAACGCGAGCAAGTTCGAGTTGCGCCGCCAGATTCTCCGGCTGAGCCGCCAGAATCTTTTGAATCAATCGTTGATACTCTGCGTCGCTGTTAGCGTCCGACTGACGTTCGACCTCTTCCGCAAGTTGATAGGCGGCGCGATAATTGCGCGGATTGAATTCAATAGCTTTTCGCCAGTCCGCGATTGCGTTTGCAGAATTTCCGCGGCTGCTTTCCAAAAGTCCAAGCAGTTGGTAAATCTGGTCATTGTCAGGAGCAAGGCCGCGTGCACGCTCGATCCGTTGCGCGGCAACATCTAATTTCCGCTGGCGGAGAGCTAGGACGCCCCAATTCGCCCAGCCAGCCGGCTCGCCGGGCACGAGAGTTGTAAGTTCAGAAAGCTTACTGTCGGCATGGACATCGTCGCCGACCTGCAGCGCCCCAAGTCCGATGTAGAACGCGGAAACTGCCTCCGCATATTCCTTCGATGACTTCTGAGGGAGCTTCGTCCCGGAGCCACATGCATACAAACCAATGCTGACCGCGCAGCAAAGAAACACACTCTTAACGCGACGCAAAGACAGACATGCTGAGACGGACGGAGGCACTGACGCCATGCGGACCATCACAATAGAAAGTGTGGCTCTGGCTTGCTGCATTAATCCCCTTGGTAGCAGCGCGCAAAACTAACTATAGGACGTTAATTTGCCCTTCAGTCTCTCACGCAGAAAGCGTAACCGCAAAACCTCACGAAATCTGCTGCGTTCGTAATTTTCGTAGCCGGCGCCGCTTTGTGATGGCGCTTGCCCACAAAAACCCAACACCCAAAAACGGCAAGAGATAGAGCAGAAGATCCCATCGGCCAAATCCCGCCGGAGTCGGCACAACCTGCGAGATTGCTTCGCCGCCACCCGCCGAGCTCGCAAGAATTAAACGAACCTTCCAATTCTCTTGCTGGTCAAACTGAACCTCGGTTTTGTATTCCACCTGTCCACGCAAATCAAGGAGCCATGCGGAATAAACAACCTCGGCGAGCCTGCCGCTGGCCGGCTGTACACCAATCTGAATCTTCAAATCTTTTGGGACAGTTCCACCCGGCACGGGATCGACCATGACAAAAAACGTGCCGGTGCCAAGGTCCGGGTGAGTCCACAGAGAAATTATGCACGGTCCGACGCGCTGATCAGTGATGATCGGAAACGGTGGACCATTGTGTGCGGCGGCATTCGGAGCGCACAGCATCGTGAGCAAGCCCATTTGTAGACAAGCAAGCAGCGCGCACAACATCCGATCGTTTCCTGTTCCCTCCATCCCGCACCGTATGTGCTCCATCAGCCGCCCATTATCATTGCGCGCATCTCCATGGGTTGAAACATAAGCCAGACCGATGCCAAACCGACCAATAAGCAAACAACTGCCCATGGAATAAACGCGCGCATAGGATGTGGGGCACAATCCTCTTCCGCCAACTGATGTACCACGAGAAGCGCACCCGCAAATCCCAGCATCAGAAATCCTAATTCGATCGGCTGAACAAAACGCGTCGGCAAACCTGTCCAAGTCCAAAGAGGCGCGCCAAGAAAATGCATGCCGAGATTGGCAAACGCCGCTTGGGTGACCGGCACGATGGTAAGAATTCCCGTGAAGAAATGGAAACCGTAGTGTGCCAGCCACATTCCAAATCCCAATGGAACGAGTGCATAGCTATAACGCACAGCAAGCGGAACGAGCGCCAATTTGCTGCCCCCCAACGCGCGCGTCAGCCAAGCAGCTCCGCCGAGCAAGATCGCCGGCTCAACGACGAGAAACACCACAAAAACAATTGCCAACACCGGAGCTCGATTGCTGACGGAAAGCAGCCTCTGCATCCATGCTTCTAGCGCGTAAACCGGACTGACCATGCTGAATGCGTTGAGAAGCGCTCCAAAGCTGAACACAATCGCGAGCGCGGCAATATCCTTGCGGCGCGAAAAATAGCCTATGCCCGAACGAATCGGATCGATCATCAGCTCCGCAGCCGGCAGCCGGCTCGTCACCCCAATATTCTCGTGGGGGCAGGCGTGTACGCAATCGAGGCAGAACGTGCAGTCCATGTTGCCCACTTTGCGAGGCAGGAAGAGTGCGAGTTCGCAGCCACGCTGGAGAATCACGAGACCATTCGTATTTCCGGGGGCGTGCGAGTCCGGTCGAACTGCCGCCGAACTCGGCTCACTCACCACCGCACGTCGTCCGCGGATGCAATCCTTAGTCGCACAGCGATCGCAAACGCCGTGGTCTCGAACCTGAACTTCCAATGGGGAAAGCGTCGACGCAATGAAATTAAACTGACCAATCGGACAAACGAACTTGCAGAAAGAAGCGTGTTTGAACAGCCCATCGATCAACAGCACCGCGACGAAGTAAGCCACGGCAAGCAAAGCGGTCCACCAGGGAGATGACCACAGGCTGAAAAGCTCATAGGTGAACAAAATGGCGACGAAAAGAACCACCGAAATCCATTTGTTCCGCAACGCCCTTGGCCAGTTGAAACGAGGACGAAACAGCCTCCGCGCTGCATTGCGCACCAGCATGAAAGGACATGCCATACAAAAAAAGTTGCCGGCGCAAAGTAGCACCAAGACTAACGCGCCACGGAAGTGTATCCACGTGAGCACGGTGGCGAGGTTTCTTGACGCCAGCGTGGGGCCAAGAAACCCGTGAAAGATCATCACGACGGAAATAATCAGCAAAGGAATCTGCAGGATCGTGCGCGAATGTCGCCAGCGCAGAAAACCACCAAGAAGAGGAACACGAAGCAAATCGAAGCGCGGCGCCTCAACGGACAAGAGTGCCGGATTGGAGAATGGGGTGGCCAACGAGCTCAAATCGCCTGAATGTCTCGGATCTCTATTTCGCGGTCGAAGGTCTCGCCGTCGAACAACAAAAAACAATCGCTAGGCCGCGCAGGCTTCCGCGCTCTTTTCCGCTTTATTCCACTCACAAGTGCAAACGGACAAGCCTTCCTCTCCCTTGCGCGGGAACATATGGTAGTACATGCCGATGACCATAGGGATGAACACGATCGTGTTGTAGAAAAGGTGTAACTCGACGCGCGGAAAGAACAATTGGAGAACGCTCACCGGAACTGGCTTGCCCCAGAAATTGTGATGCATCGTCGCTTGAGTGATCAGTAGCAGGTGCTCGATGTGATGCCAAAATTGAATCACAAGTGCCACCGTCCACCACGTACGGCCTGTCCCCGTAAACCCCTTGCGCAAAACCCAAATACCGATCAGCATCACGAGTGCGTAGCCATAATGGAGCACTTCCGATTTAATCAGCCAGGGATACCATAGTCCCAAGATGCCATTGGCCATCGGCCGCGGCCAACCCATCACGTATATCTGATATGCCTGGACCAGATGCTCACCCCAGTGAGCGAGAACGATCACCATGAACCCTTGAAGAGCGCGCTCGTGCCAGGTCGAGTTCAGCTTGTCGTAAAGGCTGGCGCCAGCAGCTGCCGGGATGTGTGCGCCGCTAATCGCGGGAGTGGAAACCGCCATGCCGCTATCCTCCAAAATTCAAGATTAAGCAGGAATTAAAAGCCTAGTTCTTCCCCGGTGTGGGATGCTCCCACACGGCTCTTGGACCATCAATAGTATATTCATACTAGCGCCCCGCCTACGGGCCAAAGACCGGCAGCGGCTTTCTTTTTGCCATCCCATAAAAACACTATTGACCCTAGCAGGGCGAGAATCGAGAATGAACACGCTCCTCGCATATCTTACAATCACTCGCGACACACGAACGACCATTTCAGAAATGAGGAAATTCTAGAATGTCTGAGAATGATGTAATCGCAAACCAAAAGCATATTTTGCAAAACCAGAAATCGATTCTGGCGAACCAGAGCGCTATCAAGGCAAATCAGGAAACGATCAAGAAAAACCAGGCGTCCATTTTGAAGAATCAGGCCACGTTGAACACGATTGTGCAGAATCAAAAGAAGATTTTGGCAAAGCTCAAGTAAACCTTCGCCTGCCTCTTTTGAAGTCTCAACTCAGGCCAATGGCTTAGCTGCGTCCGGCCAGACCTTGCGCTATATGGTCTGACGGGATTCTTTTTTCATCGGACTTGTCGATGCCCTCCTGCGTTCCTCGCCTAGTATTATTCAATTATTGCGCTCGAATTTCTGCGAACTACAATCACGCTACTTCTTCGTTTGCGCTTCGGAGAACGACACCCCACGAGGCCATTGTGATTTGTCACGTCGAGGAAATGCATCAGTTCGCTTGTCTTCGAACGAACTTGCGGCTGATAGCGTCCCAGGCAGTGCCACATTCTGCTGCTTGGAATCATTCTGCACAGGAGACTCCGTGAAAAGCTTACTCGTCTGTTTGATGCTTCTGTTTGTCGGGATCGTAACCGCGGCACAGGAGCCCGACCCGCAGCCGATCCAACTCGGAGGGGTGACCTTTTCCGGCAGCATCCGCGAAAGATACGAAGTCTGGAATTGGTTTGAACCGCCTAGCGGCAACAACTTGTACAGCTACTCGGGAACTGTCATTCGTTTCGGGTTTTCGCAAAAACATGAGCATTACGACTGGAACATCGAGTTTGAAGCGCCTATTCTCCTGGGCCTCCCGGACCATGCAGTCCATCCGGCTCCCCTGGGACAATACGGCCTCGGCGGTTCTTATTACGCGGCGAATGACAACAGCCAAAACGCTGCGTTTATCTTCCCGAAGCAGGCGTTTTTCCGTGTAAAGGGAGAGCATTCCAGCTTACGAATGGGGCGCATGGAATTCACCGACGGCAGCGAGGTGACGCCTAAGGATCCCACGCTGGCATCGATGAAGACGGACCGCATCGATCAGCGCTTTCTAGGAAACTTCGGTTTTTCCGACGTCATGCGAAGTTTTGACGGACTGCAGTATCTCTATTCTAACGGGCCATGGACTTTAACAGCGCTTAGCGCGATACCGACGCGCGGCGTGTTTCAGGTCGACGGTTGGGGATGGGTCAAAACGCCCGTCACCTATGTAGCGCTCACTCGCCAGACGGAAATCGGAAGCGCCCATGCCGAGTGGCGAATCTTTGGAATTTATTACAACGACGATCGCCCTCTGGTGAAAACAGACAACCGCCCAGCCTCTGCCAAAGCCAACGACCTCGGTGGCATCAATATCGGAACGTACGGCGGACATTTTATTCTCGCCGCGCCGACCTCCGCTGGCACATTTGATCTACTGGGCTGGGGCGCCCTTCAGAACGGCAGCTGGGGAGAACAGACCCAGCGGTCTGGCGCTGGCGCTATCGAGGGCGGCTGGCAGCCCACATTTTGGGAGCGTGCGCATCCATGGTTTCGCGGCGGCTACTACTATTCCAGCGGCGATGGAAATCCCTCGGACAACACACACGGCACCTTCTTCGCCATTCTTCCTACTCCGCGACTTTATGCCCGCTTTCCGTTCTTCAACTCCATGAATAACACAGACCTTTTCGGCGAAGTGATGCTGCGTCCGACTAAGAAACTCACGATTCGCAGCGATGTACACGGGCTCTGGCTAAGCAACAAGAATGATTTGTGGTACACAGGTGGCGGCGCGTTTCAGCCTTGGACGTTCGGTTTCAACGGAAGGACTTCGAACGGCAACACGTCTCTCGCAACTCTCTATGACATCAGCGGTGATTACAAGTGGAAGCACGGCTTTTCGTTCGGGCTATACTTTGGCTATGCCGTCGGCGGCGACGTCATCAAAAAAATCTACCCCACCAACCCCAACGGCGCACTTGGCTACAGTGAGCTGAACTATCGCTTCTAACGAACGCCGGCCTAAGGATGCACGAATCCCCGCTTTTTGCAGACTCAGGCGGCGATCTAGCAATAGGGTGATCATTCCGTAACACACTTGAGAGCTGAAGCGGATCAGTTACTTCCCGAATCCCTTGCGGAATACCGGCCGAAAGCCGTATTGTGCGTTCAACCTGTGGACGTTTTCTGGCATTTCCGAGTGCGCGTTGAAAGCCACTGGGATTAGACACAGCCACCGAGGAGACCGAGATGATGAATCGTCGCGATTTCTTGCAACAGGGAGCAACCGGAGCTGCTTCGCTCTTCTTTATGCCAAAGAGTAGCTGGGCTTCCGCGGCCGGCTCACGTGCCTCGGATTCCCGCATTGAAGTTCTGTTCGACGAACCGCTTGGCACCATATCCCCAAATATCTATGGCCATTTTGTGGAAAATCTCAGCGGCGTGCTTTATGACGGGATTTGGGTCGGTGAGAAATCGCCTGTACCGAATATCAATGGTCTCCGCAAGAGCCTGATCGAACACATGCGCAAGATTAAAGCCTCTGTGATTCGTTTCCCTGGCGGATGTTTTGCGGACAGCTACGACTGGCGCGATGGAATCGGCCCCGCCGAAAAACGGCCGCGGCGCACGAACTTCTGGGCCATGGGCGAATCCGAAAAAGCGCCGGCGAGCCACCGCTACGATCCCAACGCGGTCGGTACAAACGAGTTCGTGCACTTCTGCAAACTCATCGGCGCGGAACCATATCTAGCCGCAAATGTGAGGAGTCTCCCTGCTTCCGCTTTCCAACAGTGGGTGGAGTACTGCAATTCCCCGGCGGGAAGCACCACGCTCGCCGATGCACGCGCCGCAGCGGGTTATCCGGAGCCGTTTCGTGTGAAGTATTGGGGCGTAGGAAACGAGTCGTGGGGTTGCGGCGGAGAGTTCACTCCCCAGGAATACGCCGTGGAATTTCGGCGATATTCCACGTGGCTCCCGACGTACGGCGACAACTTGAATCTGATCGCGTCTGGGCCGTACACGCTTGAGTCGAGTTGGACAAGAGAGTTTCTGGAAGAGGTGTTGCGCAAAGGTCCTGGAGAATTGCGCCGGATTTATGGAATGGCCCTGCATCACTATGCATGGAACTTGAGCCGCGGCAAAACACAAGACTGGGAAGCCGGAAAAGGCGATGCGGTGAAGTTTGACCCCGTAGATTGGTATGAACTACTGCGGGAAGGCGAACGAATGGAGGGCCTGGTCAACGCCCACTGGCAAGCTCTAAGCGAATTTGATCCTCAGCACAGGGTGAAGCTTGTTGTAGATGAATGGGGGCCATGGTACCGGCCTGGGAGCGAGGCCACTCCAGGCGATCAGCTTGAACAAATGCCCACGTTACGAGACGCGGTGTTCAGCGGGATGACGCTCGATATCTTCAACAGAAATCCAGAAAAAGTGGCGATGGCAAATTGTGCGCAGCTCATCAACTGCCTGAACAGTTTGTACCTCGCGCACGAAGACAAATTCGTGATTACGCCTGTCGGCCACGTGTTCGAATTGTATGCGAGCCATCAGGGAGGGCAGGCGTTGCGCACCGTCTTTTCATCACCGAATTTGCACTATGATCGCGATGGAAGTCCGGCAACCTTCTGGGGACTGCGCGGTTCCGCGTCCGTGCGCGACAAGAACCTCACGATCACCGCGGTTAATCCAAGCACCAACGAGCCTCGGTTGGCGGATATCGCGCTAAGAGGCGCTACGGTCAAGCAGGCCAGCATGAGTTTCTTGAGCAACGCTGACATTCATGCGCACAATACGTTCGACCGGCGAGAGGTGGTTATTCCCCAAACGAAGCCGCTGAGCGTGAGCGGGGGACTCCTCGTGGTTGAGTTTCCGCCCACCTCAGTGGTCGCCCTGAATATTCAGCTGACTTAACAATCAGGGAGGCTGTTGGCTGGCAGCATGGTGGCGACTTCCGGCCGCCCAGGTGCGCTAAAGCTTCTTACGCCTTCAGAACGGCCGTCCAAACTTGCATCGGCGTCGCCGCACGGTTCGCCCACGCATAGTACGGCACAAATTTCAGTTCCACCTGTCGCGCTTGGGGCGCTTCGGCAGTGTACGAACGATAGAGCTCGCTCTGCGAATTGGACTTCACGCTGACCGCTCCCTCATGTTTCAGCACCACGATTCCTCCCAGCAAATCGGCACGAAACTCCTCGTGAAACGCCGGCACGCCTTTCTGCCACACATCCAAAGAAACATCAAACAGCTGCACACCATCCGGCTGATCCAGCTGCTCAAGACAATAAACCAGTGGGCCACGCTGAACGGCCACGCGCCCGTAGTCATCTACAACGCGAGGGTTTGCTTCGATCACCTGCGGCGTCATCCCGAACTTCACGTTGATCACGTCGCCGGACGTCCAACGGCGTTGCAAAGCAAGATATTGACCGGGAGTCGCTCCCGAAACGGGCTTGCCATTGATCGAGACTTGCGTGCCTTCGGACCACCCGGGCACGCGAAGATAAAACGTAAACTCGGTAGGCTTCGCCGGCGCAACGGAAATCTCCACCGGCCCGTCCCACGGATAATTTGTCTTCTGCGCCACTTTCAGCCCTGTTCCATCCTCAAGATGCCAATCCAGTTGAGAATTGTCATAGAGGTGCACGTAAAGTCCGTCCTTGCTTGTGCTGTAAAAATAGCCAGGCAAGGAAGCGAAGGTCCGTTCCAGATTTGGAGGGCAGCACGTTGTGTCGTACCACGGATTTCGAATTTGATCGCCGCCGGAAGGATCGAATCCCAGCGGATTGCGGTAACAATACATTGTGCCGTCCAGCGACATGCCCGAATTGATGCCGTTGTACAAGGCCCGCTCGATGACATCGGCGAATTTCGCGGCTCCGGTTGCGGCAAGCATCCGCCAGTTCCACATCATGTTGCCAATCGCCGCGCAACTCTCGCCATATGCAGTGAAATTTGGCAGCTCGTAGGAATCGCCAAAGGCTTCGCCTTCGCTGCGCGCTCCGACTCCGCCCGTCACGTACATCTGTGATGACACGAGGTCTTCCCATAGTACGTTGAGGGTCTTCCAATAGGTTCGGTCACCAGTCTCCAGGTAATAGTCGGTGGCCCCACAACAGGCGTACATGGCACGTACCGCGTGGCCTTCGAGATGCGTGCGCGAAGTGAAAGGAATTCCGGAGAAGTGATAAACGTAGCCGTCCTGCGGCAGTTTGATGCGATCGTCGCCGTGCAAAATGTAGCCCGCAAGTTCGAGATAGCGTTTGTCTCCAGTTGTCCGGTAAAGCTCGATGAGCGCCAGTTCGATTTCTGGATGCCCGGAGAGAATTGGTTTTTTATCGGGTCCCGGGCCGAAATTGGGCAGCAGGAAATTGTCGGCAAAGCGAATTCCGGCGTCCAGCAATGTGCGATCGCCGGTCGCTCGATAATATGCGATCGCGCCCTGAATCATGTGGCCGATATTGTAAAGCTCGTGGCCCCATCGCTGTACCTGAGGTGACATCCGATCCTTTGCGTGCTCACCCACGTAGTAGGTATTGAGATAGCCGTTGGGCTCTTGAACCGCTACGACTTCCTTGATGATCTTGTCCGTCATCGCGCGCAGCTCCGGCCGATCGCCGGACTGCAGCGCGAAGCCGGCAGCCTCTGTCCACTTGTAAACGTCGGAGTCCGAGTAGACCGGGCCACGCTGCACAACATCGCTCTTCGCAACAAGCCGTAAGAAATTGTTCATCCGGCCATTGGCTTCGAGCAATTTCTCCATAGACGGAATACTTTTGTCGACATTGGTCTCGCGGCGCGCTCCCCAAAATCCTTGAGTAATCGTCACCGCGTGCACAGGTATGTTATGGAGCTTGGCGTACGGGGACTTATCGACAAAGAGGACGCCTTCATCTTTCCAAGCAGGATCGGGGGCGGTTGGATAGCCTCTCCACGACGAAACGAAGAAATTCGGAATAGGCATGGAGCTCACCGTGGCTGCGGACAGGGCCGCGCCAACAAATTCCCGGCGCGACAACCGCGATCGCTTCGACATGTTTGCCTCCTCTGGACTGCGCTCTCGATCTATTCGACGGGCATTATACGCGTCCGGAACAAGCGCTTACACGAACAGCGAACCAAAACATTCGGGCTGCACCCTGCGTTCACTCTTACAGTTCCTTCAGGGACGCTGCCAGGCAGGAGCACGCATCGCCTTATGAAGTGCTCTGATTCACCTTCTCGGCGATGTGGATCAGCGTAGGCAGAACGTCGCCGGACGTTGCATCGTGCGGCTGGCCAAAAGTAAAATAGAGCTTTTGATAGAGTGCGTATAGTGAGTTGTAGACCTTTTCTGCCGTCGGCTCCGGTGTAAACACGGCATGGTCGGGACAAATTTTATCCTGCGCCTCTTCCACGGTCTTGAACGTACCCGCTGCGAGAAAAGCGAATATCGCCGAACCCAGACTTACAACACTTTTGCTCGGCACGAGAACTGGCCTCCCCAACACATTCGCGTAAATTCGATTGAGCACGTTGTTCTTTTGCGGAATTCCACCAGCATTAATCACGCGCTTGATGTTTACGCCATGTTCTGCCATCCGATCCAAAATAATTCGCGTGTGAAATGCAGTGCCTTCGATGGCCGCGAAGAGTTCATCCTGTGCGGTGCTCTGCAAGTTCCAACCCAGCGTGATTCCACGCAAGTTGGGATTCACGAGCACGGTTCGGTCGCCATTGTCCCAGGTCATGCGAAGAAGGCCGGTCTGTCCCGGCTTGTACTTCTCCAATCCCTTACTCAGCGTCGCGACATCGGTTCCAGCGCGAGTAGCGATGGCGTTGAAAATGTCTCCCACTGCGGAAAGCCCCGCCTCAATTCCCGTTCGCTTCGGATGGACGCTCCCCTGAACAACTCCGCAGACACCTGGAACCAGATTGACCGACGGCGTGATTCCGATGATGCAAGTCGAAGTGCCAACCACATTCACCATATCCTCGCTACGGCAACCCGCTCCAATCGCGTCCCAATGCGCATCGAAGGCTCCTACGGGTATGGGAATGCCAGCCTTTAGGCCCAGCTTTTCCGCCCAGAAGGGGGAAAGTTTTCCAGCGATTTGGTCCGAAGTAACATAGTCGCCTTGAAGTTTTTCTCGAACGCCCGCAAAGAGAGGATCGACTTTGACGAGAAACTCTTCCGACGGCAGGCCGCCCAACTCCACATTCCACATCCACTTATGTCCCATTGCGCAGACGCTGCGCTTTACCTTGCGCGGGTCCGTGATGCCGCACAGTGTCGCCGCCACCATGTCGCAGTGTTCGAACGCAGAAATAAATTGCGCGCGCTTTTCCGGATTATGACGCAGCCAGTGCAACAACTTCGAGAAACCCCACTCCGATGAATACACTCCGCCGCACCACTGAATCGCTGCAAGTCCCTCCCGATGTGCCGCTTCGGTGATCTCCGCAGCTTCCGCCTTGGCCCGGTGATCGCACCAAAGATAGTATTCATCCAATGGGTCGAGATTTTCTCCAACAGGAATCACTGAAGAGCCAGTTGTGTCCATTGCCAGCGCTTCCACCCGATCGCCTGAGATGTTCGCCTTATGCACTGCTTCGCGGGTGGCGCTCGCCAGCGCGCGCATCTGATCGTCATGCGATTGAGTGGCATATTCCGGGTCTTCGCGTTTGCGGTGGACCGGGTATTCCGCGAGTTCGGTTGCCAGCAAACCTCGTTCGCTGTCCACGATAGAAACGCGAACACTCAAAGTTCCGAAATCCACTCCAGCCACGATTGCCATGTGATTTGTATTCGCTCCGGTCGCATAATACCTCTACTCCGCGCGAGCGTACATCTGCGATCCCGGTATCGCGTTGTGCTTCGTAAATAGCGAGAGCCATCGGCTAAAAACTGGTGGCCACGTTTTATTCGAAACTACTACTTTGAATTCTTGGCGCTGGGGTTTGGTATGAATCGGTAGCCTATGCCTCGAACAGTTAGCAGATAGCGAGGCTTACCTGGTTCCCTCTCAATATACCGCCGCAAACGAACGATGAAGTTATCGATGGCTCGCGTGTCGGTGTCTTCGTGCAAATTCCAGACTTCTTGCAGCAGTTGTTTGCGAGAGACTGAACGGCCGCTATTGTTGATGAGACAGCGGAACAAGTCGGATTCCATCATGGTGAGTGGAATGACTTGCTTGCCTACACGCAGCTGCAAGTTCTGAAAGTCGACCACTCTGTCTTCGAAGCGAAACATTTTCGGCGAAGGTGAGTTGGTGCTGGGCGAAGCGCCTTGCGTGGCTGCGGCGTTGGCTGGACTCTGCCAGTTCTTCCGGCGCAACAAACTCTCGACACGGGCAATCAGAATGGCAAGGTCGAAAGGTTTCGGTAAGTAGTCATCCGCCCCGGATTCAAATCCCTTAAGCACGTCTTCAGGGCGGCCGCGAGCAGTCAGCATGAGCAGCGGTGTGTAATTCTGCGCCTGGCGTAACTCGTGCGCGACCAAAAATCCGTCCTTGCCGGGAAGCATGATGTCAAGCACGAGAGCATCGAAGATTTCACGATCCTTCAAAAGTCGTTTCAATGCGCCCTCGCCAGTGTCCGTAATCTGCACGCTATGGCCCTCCGCTTCGAGATTGAAGCGAAGTCCCTCGGCGAGGTGCGCTTCATCTTCGACGATGAGGATGCGGCTCATGCCTGGTAGACCCTCGGCAGGCGAATGGTGAATGTACTGCCCTGCCCTTCGCCGGCGCTTTCTGCGAAGGCGTCGCCGCCATAACGGCGGGCGATCGATCGCACGATAAAAAGACCGAGGCCAGTTCCCTTCACTTTGTCCGTCTTGGAATTCGACGCCCGGTAAAAGCGTTTGAAGATTCGTTTCATCTCGTTCCGCGGGATGCCGATACCGCGATCATGTACGCGCAGCAGGACCGTGTCGATATTTGGCGTTAGCAAATCCACCACTATGTCCTTCTTCTCGCCCGAATATTTGATGGCATTGTCAAGCAGATTGAATACGGCAGTGCGAAATTCTTCAGGGTTCCCCAACACGACAATTTCATCGGACGACGCCGTGCCAAAACTCAGCACCTCCGGAGAAAGATTTTGGCGCAGACGAGCGAGCTCCAAGCCTTCACGCACAATCTCAGCGAAATGCACTTCCTGCCAGTTCTTTCGCGCACTCGCGTGCCGGACTTCGCCAGCCTTTAATACTTGTTCTACGGTCCCAAGCAGGCGATCGGTATCGTCAAGCATGATGCGATAAAATTCGCGACGCTTCGCTTCATCCAGGTTCCGACTCGTTAATGTTTCCAGGTACAGGCGGATGGAAGCAATCGGTGTTTTTAGTTCATGCGTGACGGCATTGAGGAAGCTGTCTTGCTGCTCATTTCGCCGGATCTCGCGGACAAGAAAGATTGTGTTGACGACCAGCCCAGCGATGAGCACACCGAAGAAAATGATGCCGAGGACGAGCGGAACAACTTGCCGCCAGTGAAAGATGATCCAGCTGACATTGAGGACGATCGTCAGGGCAACGAGACAAGCCCCGAGCGCGATGAAGAATGCGATGGCTTTGGTGCGGCGCGTGATGCGCATGACGTCTTAGTCTACGCCAGGGCGAGCGATTGCCATATCGGCGGGACGGTAAAGAAAACTCCTGGCTGCCAGGATCGCGTGAATGAATTTCGCCCTGATTCCGGGGGATGGCTCAATCGCCGCTGGATATCACCAGGGGAGAAACTGCCGGAGCAACTTCCGGCTTGATCGCAGAGTGCCGTTCTTCGCCATGCGGCGCCGGAGCTAGTTTGTGGCGCTTGACGTCCCACGCAAGGCCCACCGCTCGTAAAGCGCAAATGCCGTACCAGTTTAGATCGATTTCATACCAGACAATCCCGTGGCGCGCCGATTGTGGTACCGCGTGATGATTGTTGTGCCATCCTTCGCCGAAAGTAAGTAACGCGACCCAAAGACTGTTTTTCGAAGTGTCGTCCGTAAGAAAGCGCCGCGAGCCCCACATGTGCGTCGCTGAGTTCACCAGCCATGTCGAGTGCAGGCCGAACACGGTTCGCACGAATATTCCCCACAATAGAAAGGGCCAGCCGCCGATTGCAAAGAGTGCTATGCCGAGCACCGTGAGCGGCACCCAGTGCCACTTGGTGATCCAAACATGAAACTTGTCTTTTCGTAGATCGGGTACATAGGGCAGCAGTTGGGTAACGCTGTTGTGCATCGCCTGACCCGTCATAATCCAACCCATGTGCGCCCACAAACCGCCATCCTGCGGCGAATGCGGGTCGCCTTCTTTGTCCGTATTCTGGTGATGCACCCGGTGCGTAGCCACCCAGGCGATTGGTCCGCCTTCGAGTGCCAGCGTCCCGCAGACCGTCAGAAAATACTCCATCCACTTCGGCGTTTTATAGCCGCGATGCGTGAGCAAACGGTGGTAGCTCATGCCAATGCCGAGGCTTCCTGCGATCCACCAAAGAACAAAGGCCAGCGCCAGCGCCTTCCACGTAAAAAAGAACAACGCGGCGACCGCGCCGACATGAAATGCAAACATGAAAAAGGATGTGGTCCAATTGATGGGTTGAGAAAATGTTTTGTCGTGGCCTAGGATGCTCATGAATCCGAAAGTAGCATGCGTAGCGCCGCGCTTCTGTAATACTTGTGTAATCCCCGCGCTCGAAGTTCCAAAAATTGTGGCGAAAAAGTTAAGGGCGCAATATAATCTCGAATGCGCTCTCGGATATGGGGAATTAACCCGTCTTCTGGGTGCCATTCAGGGTAAATCCATGTAGGTACAGAAGTTAGCCGAACTGTCGAAGTAGCGCCGGATTTGGCCCGAAAATGGCGAAAGTAGCGTATACTGTGAGAGAACAAATTCCAGAATAAAGGTACCGTCACCCGAGCGCGTCGGGATGAATGTGGTTGTCATGACGGTCACCGCGGCGAATCTACCGCCAGCATTGCAATTCGGCTCCCGCCTTCTCGTTTGCCACAAATGCTCCTGGGCTATATCACTTGGCCATGTTGTGGTGTGCAGGCAGGACCGGCAGTATCGGGCGATACCATACAGGGGGAAAACGCTTGGCTCTGCTCATTCAGGAAAAACAGGATCTGGTCGGCAACCTCATCAACCTCGGCAAGAGCCGAGGCTACGTGCTCAACGAAGAAGTGAACGATCTTCTCTCTGCGGAAGAACACACCGCGGAAGAGATCGACAATCTCTTTTCCACGTTCGAACGCGATGGCACCGAAATTTACGAAGATATAGCCGCGGCGAAAGCTGCGCATACAACGCTCGAAGTCACGCAGCGAGTCGAACTCGGCCCGAGAAACGACGCGATCCACGAAGAAGAAACTGAGATCGAGCGGCCCGTGCACTCCGTGCAGAAGAGCACCGACCCCGTCAGCACCTACTTGCGCGAGATGGGCGTGGTTCCCCTCTTAACGCGCGAGACGGAGATCGTTCTCGCCAAGCGTATGGAACGTGGCAAATTGCGCGTACTGAAGACCGTCTCGCGCTCGCCGATCGTTGCCAAGGAGCTAATTGCCGTGGGCGCGGAGCTTCGCAAAGGCGCTCTTTCCATCAAGAGAATCATCCACATCCAGGAAGAAGAACTTACCGACGAAAAGGTCGAAGAAAAGCTGCGCCAAACTCTGCGCATCATCCATCAGGTTGAGAAGCTCTACCAGCTTGGACGAAAGCAGGCGCTCAAGCTGGAGAACACTGGAAAATCCGAAAAATTGGCGTACCTGCGCGCGCGGCGCCGTCTGGCCCGGACGCGCATTGCGATTTCGCTTCTAGTCCGCTCTATTGAATTCAGCGACGCCGAGAAGCGGCGCCTAATTGATACGCTGCGCATCACAGCCGAGCGCCTCCATACGCTTGAACGCGAGATTGCCCGGCTCGAACGCCGCGCAAACTCCTCCCGTTCTGAAAGCGCAAACGGAGCACGCGATGAGCTGCGTGCGCGCCGGACGGAACGAAAGAACATCGAGGAATCGTGCGAAGTTGGTTTGGACTCGCTGAGAGCGCGCGCTCACGGCCATTCGGCTTGGCGAGACGGAAACCGAGCAGGCCAAAACCGAGCTCACCGAGGCAAACCTTCGCCTCGTCGTTTCTATTGCCAAGAAATATACCAATCGCGGCATGCAGTTCCTCGATTTGATCCAAGAGGGCAACATCGGACTCATGAAGGGCGCAGACAAATTCGAATGGCGGCGCGGTTACAAATTCTCCACCTACGCAACTTGGTGGATTCGCCAGGGCATCACTCGCGCCATCGCCGATCAGGCGCGCACCATCCGCGTGCCCGTGCACATGATCGAAACGATCAACAAGCAGGCCCGCACCAGCCGGCAACTTGTCCAGGAACTCGGACGCGAGCCAACTACCGAGGAACTCGCAAGGCGCATGGATCTTTCCGTTGACGCGGTTAGCAAAACAAAGAAGATCGCGCAGCAGCCCATGTCTTTCGAGACACCCATCGGAGAAGACGAAGAGTCCCACCTGGGCGACTTTGTCGAGGACAAGGGCGTCGTTTCGCCATCGGATGCGGCCATCCACCTCAACTTGAAGGAACATCTGGCTTCCGTGCTGAAGACGCTTACACCGCGCGAGGAGAGAATTATCAAGATGCGCTTCGGGCTGGAAGACGGCAACGAACTGACGCTGGAGCAAGTGGGCCAGTCGTTCGCCGTTACCCGTGAACGTATCCGCCAAATCGAAGCCAAGGCCCTGCGAAAGTTGCGGCATCACTCGCGCTCAAGACGGTTCCGAATCTTCCTCCAAAGCGCGTTCTAAGAATCGATAGCGCCATTACAGGCCGGAAAATTGAGACTTAGGCCACCCTTGGAAGTTCCACGGGTGGCCTTCCTAACTCTCGGCGTGAAGAGCACGGGTCAATCTACGGGGTACAAACCCGGATTTCTCGGCCAAGCAAATTGCCTCCCAGTCTCAAATGTGTGTTAAGAATTTCCTAGCTATCGCGTCTTAGGTTGTAGAAGGGCCGAGGAGGGATACTTGGCTGCCGCGATAGAAAACATCATGGTAACGCAAGCAGCCGCAGAGCTTGAGGTCGTCTTTCGGGCACATCAGGCTTGTGTCCTCAAAGCCGCTTACCGCGTAACCGGCAGCATGGCCGACGCCGAGGACGTGGCACAGTCCGTCTTCCTGCGTTTGGCCCGCGGCACAGTCGACCACAGCCGCATCTCCAATCTGCAAGGTTACTTGCATAGATCAGCCGTGAACGCGGCCTTGGATCTCATTCGGTCGAGAGGCCATCGCGAAGTCGTGCCGGTGGAAGCCGCCGACGAACTGCACTTCAATCCCAGTCTCTCTCCGGAACGGGCGCATTCCTCGATGGAAATCAAGAATTGGCTTCGCCAGGAGCTTGCCAAGCTCAGTCCCCGCACTGCCGAGATGTTTACCCTGCGCTATATCGAAGGCCTGGACAACCCCGAAATCGCCGAACTAATGAACACTTCGCAGGCGGTTGTTGCCGTCACACTCCATCGAACTCGCGCACGGCTGAAGAAGAGCCTTCGTGGACTTAGAAAAGGTGCATCATGAATTTTTTTCGATCAAAGCAAGACGATCCTCTGGATCAAGCGATCTCCGAGCTTCGCGCCGAACAGCCCGACGCCAAGACTCTCTCCGCGTCCGCCGAGCACGTGTGGCAGAAGCTCCAAGCTGGCCTGGGCGAAGACGCCGCAACTAGCGCGCTGCAGCCAATCCGTGGCTGCGCCGATATTCGCGCTCTGCTGCCCGCTTTTCATCAACAAGAACTGCCCGAGGCTCGCGCGCTCATCGTGGAACACCATTTGAAGGAATGCGTTTCCTGCCGTTCCTATGCTCACGGCCGCGCGGTAGATGCAAGTCAAATGTTAGCTGGCGCATGGAACCAACCTCGCGCGGTTTCCAGTGGAGCTTTTCCACATTGTCTTTCGCGGCCGCTTCATTGGCCGTGCTCGTTGCATTGGTTTGGGACTGGGCGCACATGGTATATCGATGGTCCTCCTGGCAGCCGCGCGCGCATCGACTCCATCGCTGGGGTAGCGTATCGCGTTGGCCCAACTGGCGAGCACAGGCTTTGAAAATCGGCGACGAAATCACCCAAGGTGAATTCATTCGCACCGCCGCAGATTCCCACGCCACCGTGAAGCTCTTCGACGGCTCCAAAGTGGAAATGAATCAGCGCGCGGAATTAGCCGTCAGCGCGGACCGTCGCAACACCACCATCCATCTCGACCAAGGCAGCATCATCGTCCAAGCCGCGCATCGTCAGACCGGCCACTTGTACGTCAGCGCTCCGGATTGCAACGTAGCCGTCACCGGCACGGTCTTTTCCGTGAACTCCGGCACCAAAGGCTCGCGCGTCTCCGTCATTGAGGGAGAAGTCCACGTCAAGCATTCTGGGCTGGAATCCATCCTGCACTCGGGCGATCAAGTCGCGACAACGCAGAGCGTTGGGACCGTTCCAGTCAGCCAGGAGATCAGCTGGAGCAACGACCTCAATCATGAACTGGCTTTGCTCGCGGAATTCTGAAAGCTTCGCGAAAAGCTCGAGGCCATCCCGACGCCCGGTCCTCGGTATGAAAGCAAAATACTTCCCTTGCTGGCGCCGGATACCATCCTTTACATCGGAATTCCCAATCTTGGAGACGCGCTCCAACAAGCCAATCAAATCTTCCAGCAGCAGCTTTCGCAGAGCAAAGTTCTGCAAGACTGGTGGAACAAGAGCGGCAATTCCAATCAGCATCCGACTCCCGAAGAGTTGATCGGGCAAATTCAAGCCATAAGCCAGTACTTGGGCAACGAAGTGGTGATTACAGTCGGAGGCCAGCTCCGGCGCCAACCAACACGGCCCCATCCTGCTAGCTGAAGTGAAACAGCCTGGACTGGAAGGATTACTTGCAGAATCATGTGGCTGCCACTTTGTCCAGCACGCAAGGCAAGCCCAATCTGCACGTCGTGGATCCGCAGTCGCTCTCTTCTCTTGCGGCTGGCGAGCGAGGAATGATCATGCTTGTCAGGCAGAACATGCTCGTCGTCGGTGGCGACGCTGCTTCCGTCCAGCAGATGAGCGCGCAGCTCGACGCGGGAGCAACTCAATTTGCTGCTACCGACTTCGGCCAAAGAATCTCGAACATTTACAGCCAGGGCACTGAAACCCTGGTCGCTGCGAATATCGGCCAAATTCTGAACTCGACACACGCCCAGCAACATGAATCGAATGTGCTTCAGAATAGCGGCTTCAACGACATCAAGTATTTGATCGCTACTCGCGGCGAAGGCTCCAGCCACAGGAGACAACCGCATCACCCTGGAATTTAATGGCCAGCGGCGCGGCATCGCCTCCTGGCTTGCTGCTCCCGCTCCCGTGGGCTCGCTGGACTATGTTTCCGCCAATGCGGGTGCGGCGGTTTCTTTCGTTGGGAAGCAACCGGCGCTAATGCTCGATGACGTGTTCAGCACGTTTGGCGCCGCGGATGCCAACTTCAGCAAGGGTCTGGCTCAGGTGAATACAGAACTCGGCCTGAATATTCGCGACGACCTTGCCAGCGCTCTGGGCGGAGAGATGACAATTGCTCTCGACGGCCCGGTGCTGCCCACGCCTTCATGGAAAGCCATTATCGAAGTCAACCAATCGGGCGCTCTCCAGCTTGCCATCGAAAAATTGGTGCAGGCTGCTAACCGGGAAGCGCAAAAATCAAATCAGCCCGGCCTGACGCTCAATCAAGCGCAGGTCAGTGGACGAACGTTTTACACAATCCAGCCTCAGGGTGCAGGTCTTACGACCGAGTACGACTACACCTTCGATGACGGATATATGATCGTTGCGCCTTCTCGCGCGCTACTCATCGCCGCAATCGAAACCCACGCAAATGGCACATCGTTGGCGCGCTCCGCCTCGTTCCGTGCACTTCTGCCCAGCGACAACCAGGCGAATTTTTCGGCAATGCTCTATCAAAATCTCAGCCCGATTCTGAAACCGCTAGCCTCCCAGCTCAATTCGGGGCAACTAGCGATGCTTCAGCAGTTGGCAGCTGACTCCAAACCGAGCGTGATGTGCGCATACGGAGAAAGCGATCGCATTGAAGTCGCGAGCAGCGGCAAGCTTCTTGACTTGAATCCAGCTTTTCCAACCTTGCTCCACTTGCTGGGCTTGTCCGATCATGGAACTTCACGATAGGCTAATCCGTACTGACTTCTAGATGATCACTCCAACGATTGAGCTTAACGGGCTCGAAGTCCAACTTGGTGGCCGAACGATACTTCACGGAATCACCGGCGTTCTGAAGAGCCGCGCCATCGGGCTTCTCGGGCCAAACGGCGCTGGCAAGTCCACACTCATAAATACTTTGCTCGGTTTCCACGTTCCCGCCAAAGGCAGCTGCTCGCGTACTCGGACTTGATTCACACACCAACGGCAAAGCACTTCGCTCTCTCGTCGGCTACATGCCCGAGAACGACGCTTTCATTTCAAAAATGTCCGGCGTCCGTTTTGTTCGCTACATGGCGGAAATTTCCGGCCTTCCATCCGAACAAGCGATGGAGCGTGCCCACGAAGCTTTCGTCTATGTCGGCCTGGGCGAAGCGCGCTATCGCCCGGTGGGAACCTATTCTCTCGGCATGAAGCAACTCGCGAAGTTGGCCCAGGCGATTGCGCATGGCCCCAAAGTTCTCATTTTGGACGAACCAACCAACGGCATGGATCCGCCGGCTCGAAAGCGATTGATCGAACTCATTCGCGAAATCCGCGAAGCCAGCGATATCTGCCTGTTGCTCTCTTCACATCTTCTGCGCGACGTGGAAGAAACCTGCGACGAGGTCCTGATCCTCCGCAACGGACAAATCGCTTCCATTTGCAATCTGGTCGAAGAGCGACAAGCCAACCGCAAGTTCCTCGAACTGGAAACCATCGGCGCCGAAGCGACCTTCACTACTGCGCTCGAAAGCATGGGTTGCGAGTGCGCAGTTTTCAGCAGCGGACGAATCAAAGTCGTCATGCCGGACAGCGTTGAAATTCGCGAAGTGTTCAAAGTCGCCGCGGACCGTGGCGTGCAGATTCGCCGGATGAATCACCGGCGCGATTCGCTCGAAGATATCTTCCTCAACGCTATGGAACAGACGGGAGCGCCGGATGGCCGTCTATAAGCGCCGATACAACTCCTACACCGGCTCGCTGACGCCCACATGGTCGCGATTTTTCGTCCTCACGCGCTTTGCTTTCGCCGACCTTTTCAAATCCCGTTTCTTCGTTCTTCTCTTGATTCTTTGCATCATCCCCTGCCTGTTCTCTGCAGGCTTCATTTTCGTCGCCAATAACAAAACTCTACAGTTGCTGATGCAATTGCGCCCGGATATGGATTTTTTCCAGATCGAAAGCCAGTATTTCATCATTATGCTGATGGTGCAGACGCAGGCAGCCTTCCTGTTGAATTGCTGGGTCGGTCCCGTCTTGATATCCGGCGATCTAACGAATGGCGCGCTCCCCCTTTTTCTGAGCCGGCCCTTCAGCCGCGGCCGATTATGTTTTGGGAAAACTCGCCGTCCTCGGCCTGCTTCTTTCTGCCGTCACTTGGATTCCCGTGCTTGCTCTTGTTTAGCCTTCAGGCCGGACTGGCGAGAAATGGCTGGATCTGGTCGCACTTATGGATGGTTGTTCCCATCGTGTTGTGCTCCGCGATTTGGATCCTGATGCTTTCGCTCATTTCGTTAGCTGTGTCGGCGTGGGTTAAGCTGCGAATTGTCGCTACTGGCATAATCTTCGTCGCATTTTTCATCCCTGCGGGCCTCGGCGAGATGTTCAACGCCATCATGGGCACCTATTGGGGAGAACTCCTGAATTTCTCTTCTCTTTTCAGGCGGATATTGGTGCACTCATTTCGTGAGGAGTCGATGATGGGCGCCTTCACGCATGAGTCCCAGATTCCGTTTCCGATGACTTGGACAATGCTAGTTCTTGTCTGCATATTCGCGCTGTTTGTTCTGAATGCCCGATTGCGGGCCCGCGAGACGGTGCGCGGATGACGCCAGACACTCGTCAAATCGTCTTCGACAACGTCTCCAAGTTTTACGGAGAGGTTCTCGGCGTAAACAAAGTGAACTTCTCTCTCGAGCCGGGAATCACGAGCCTGGTCGGCCCGAATGGCTCAGGCAAAACCACCTTGATGAATTTGCTCACCGGCTTGATCAAGCCGTCCCACGGCGCGATTTACGTTCTTGGCCTCACACCCCACCAGCCCATCGAGTTCTTCCGCCAGGTGGGTTATTGCACGCAGTTCGATTCCTTCCCCCCCGGCACCAATGGCTACGACTTTATTTATTGGCCGCTGCGTCTCCACGGATTTGGCCACGATCAAGCCACCCAGCTTACGAACGAAGCCCTCGAGCGCGCCGGAATGGCGCAAGTCGCCCGGCGCAAAGTGGCGGGCTACAGCAAAGGCATGCGCCAGCGCATTCGCCTGGCTCAAGCCATCGCGCATCATCCGTCCGTGCTCGTTCTCGATGAACCCCTCAACGGCCTCGATCCCATGGCGCGCGCGGAATCCATCGCGCTCTTTGAAGCCATCGCCAAGCAAGGCATGCACGTCATCATCTCCAGCCACATTTTGGAAGAGGTTGACCGCATCTCGGACCGCGTCGTGCTCATGAGCAGCGGCTACGTCGTTGCCGAAGGCCAAATCAAAGAAGTTCGCCGCGAAGTCCGCGATCATCCCATGCAAATCCTGGTCCGCTGCTCGGATCCTGCGAAGCTGGCCTCCGCGGCGTTCGAACTCGATCACGTCGTCGAAGCCAAAATTCTGAGTGACGGCCAAAGCGTTCTAGTCCGCACGCGCGACGCCGAGCAGTTCTCCCTCCTGCTCAACAAAATTGTTTCCGCGGGCTTGGTCGAAGTCGATGCCGTCGCCCCCGCCGACGACGATGTGAACTCGATCTATCAATATCTCATCGGATCGGATGGCAGCCCAACATGAGCCTCCAGCAATCGGTAGCCCGCGCCCAAAGCACTTTCAAAGAACAGCCTTGGCGGCTCTTCGCCAGCCAGATCTCTATCCTCGTACGCAATGAAGTTCGCCGAAACCTCTTCACTCGCCGGAGGATTGGTTTTCATCTGCTCGCCTGGATACCGGTGTTGTTCCTTGCTACCCATTTCATCTTCAGCAGGTACCATACCGAGTCATCCTCAATCGAAGACGATACGTTTGTCCTCGCCAGTATTATTCAGGTTTATTATTTCCGCCTGGGCATCTTCTTTGCCTGCATGGGTATTTTTACCTGGCTCTTCCGCGGCGAAATGGTCCAACGCACTCTTCACTATCAATTCCTGGTTCCGGTAAGGAAAGAAGTCCTGGTGGTTGGAAAATTTCTCGCCGGCGCGATTATTTCCATCGCGCTCTTCGAGGCCGCCGTGATTGCCTGCTTCTGCCTTATCTACGCGCGCTTCGGTGCCGAAGGCAGAGCTTATGTCTTTGACGGGCCGGGTCTCGGCCAGCTAGGCGCCTATATGCTGGCGACGGCTCTCGCCTGCCTCGGCTACGGCGCCGTGTTTCTCGCTCTCAGTCTTCTCTTCAAGAATCCGATCATCCCCGGCGCTATGTTGCTGGGATGGGAAACAATCGCTCCGATCTTTCCTTCCTGGGCACAACATCTAAGCGTCGCTTTTTATTTGAAGCATCTCTGCCCCGTCAAACTGCCCATTGAAGGCCCCATGGCCATCTTTACCATCGTCGCCGAACCTGTCTCTCCCTTCGTCGCCGTCTTCGGCTTGCTCTGTCTTACCGTCGCAATTCTTGTCCTATCCTGCTTTCTGATTCATCACCTCGAAATCACCTACACGGCCGAGTAACCTCGCTTTAAAACGACTTCCACCGTCAGCGACACACTCCTGTACCAAAGGACAGTGAGTTCCTACTCGTCAATAACCTTCCTGTGCGGAGAATTACGTGCGTCTTGCTCCCCTCACTGCCTTAACGGACCATAAATAATGGGCGGGAAGTGCCCGCCCAAGGTTCAAGAAATGACGCCACTTCTTGAAGTCAAGAATCTCCACGTCTCGTACTCCGCCCGCACTGGCGAAGACTGCCCTGCCCTCGCAGGCGTCAGTTTTGGCGTCAGCTCAGGAGAAATCCTCGGCGTACTCGGCGAATCCGGCTCTGGCAAGAGCACCCTTGCCGCCGCTCTCTTGCGTCTTCTGCCGTCCAACGGAAAAATTCAACAAGGCTCCGTCCTCTTCGAGGGGAAGAATCTGCTTGAGACGCGTCCCCAAGATCTACGAAAAATTCGCGGCGGACGCATCGGGCTGATCTCACAAGAACCCTCCTCTTCCTTGCACCCAACGCTGCAGGTAGGCCAACAAGTCAGCGATGTTCTGGCCGCCCACGAACCATTGCCTCGGCGGGCTCTCGCGGAAAAAACCTGCAACGTTCTTACCTCCATTTTCCCCGAGAACGCCGAACGCATTTCCCGCTCCTACCCCCACGAATTGAGCGGAGGGCAGCGCCAACGGGTCCTTATCGCGCAAGCGATCGCGTGCAGGCCTTCCCTCGTGGTTGCCGATGAACCCACTGCGTCGCTCGACCCCACCACCCAACAAGAAATCCTGCAGCTCTTTCGTGCTCTTCGGCAGAGGCTCGGCCTCGCCATGATTCTCATCACTCACAATCCGGCTCTACTCGCCGGCCTCGCGAATCGCATCCTTGTCCTCTACGCCGGCCGCGTCGCTGAAATTGGTCCTGAAGCGCAAGTGCTCTACTCACCTCAGCACCCATACACAGCCACATTACTGCGATGCTTGCCGTCGGATTTTGCCGAAGCCCAAAGCGCTCGCAAAGCCAGGCTGCACGTTATTCCGGGAGAACCACCAGACCTGTCTTTGCTCGAAAGCGGTTGCCAATTCGAGCCCAGGTGCGCGGAAAAAATGGATGTTTGCAAACGCGACGAACCCCGTGCAGCCGCGGTGAGCGAGCTGCACGAGGTTTCCTGTTTCAAATTTGCTGGTTGATCTTGATCTAGGAACCATGAAATGCAGCCATTCTTAAAAGTCGAAAATCTCGTGAAGCACTACGCGGCCGGGCGATCTGCGCGTTCGCGAGACAAACTCGCCGCGCTCGATGGAGTTTCCCTATCCATTCCAGAACAAACAACTCTCGCTCTCATTGGCGAATCCGGGTCTGGCAAGAGCACACTCGCACTCTGCATCGCCTGCTTGGAACCTCCCACATCGGGGAGCCTCTGGTTTGAGGGAATCGACGTCGCAGCACTCGGCGAGAATCAGCAACGCCTGTTCCGCCCGCAGATACAACTCGTATTTCAAGATCCCGCCAACTCGCTCAATCCGCGCTGGACTGCCCTCGATATCGTCAGTGAGCCATTTCTAGTGCAGGGACGCTTCACCAAACCGGATCGCGCCGTCAGAGCGTTACAACTTCTTGATCGCGTCGCTATTCCCCGCAAGATGGCGGGTCGCAGACCCGACGAACTCAGTGGTGGACAAAAACAACGCCTCGCCATCGCCCGCGCCCTGGCGCTCGAACCGAAACTTATAATTTTGGACGAAGCGCTCTCCGGACTCGATTGCTCCGTCCAAGCCCAAATCTCCAATCTCCTGCTCGAACTACAATCCTCTCTCGGCTTGACCTATCTCTTCATTACCCACGATTTTGCGATGGCCGTCCACCTGGCCGATCAAATCGCCGTCATGGACCGCGGTCGCATTGTCGAATCCGGTCCCACAGAAAATGTTCTACGCTCGCCAAGCCACGAAGCCACGCGCGCGCTCCTTGCGGCTGTGCCCAGCTTGATCGAAACGCCAGGCGTACTGGTGCACTCCTGATGCGCTACTTCCTGCGCCGAACGCTCCACGCGATTTTTCTTCTGTTCAGCGTATCTCTGCTCACTTTTCTTTTCTCCGCTCTAACTCCTGGAAATTATTTCGACGAGATGCGCCTGAATCCGCAGATCTCCCCGGAAACGATCGCCGCCCTGCGCGTGCAATATCAACTCGACCGCCCGCTTCCCATCCGCTACGCCCACTGGCTGAACGCCGTCGCTCACGGTGAACTAGGCTTTTCCTTTGCCTACAACAGACCCGTCGCCCCACTTCTCTGGGCGCGCGCGCGCAACACTCTTCTACTCACCGTGACCGCCGCGTTGCTCGCCTGGCTCTTGTCTCTTCCTCTGGGAGTGTGGAGCGCAGCAAGATTCGGCCGCGTCCCCGATCGCGTCGTTTCGTGGTCCACGGCGACACTCCTCGTGATCCCCGATCTAGTCCTTGCTCTCGGCTTGTTAATTCTCGCCGTCCGCACCGGCTGGTTTCCAACGGGCGGTCTGGTTTCCGTCGGCTTTGAAGAATTATCCGCGCTCCAGAAATTCCGCGACCTCGCCTTGCACATGGCTCTTCCGGTGATCGCGCTTGTCCTCGGAACTCTGCCAATGCTCGTGCGTCACGTCCGCGCTTCGGTCGCCGAAGTCCTCGATGCCCCTCATCTTCGTGCGGCCTGCAGCCACGGCATTCCCCGTCGCAGACTTCTGTATGGCTATGCACTTCGCGCCGCCGCAAATCCACTCATTTCCCTTTTCGGATTTAGCGTCGGCGCACTTTTGAGCGGTTCTTTGCTCGTCGAAGTGGTCATGAGCTGGCCCGGCCTCGGCCCGCTTCTTCTCGAATCCATTCTGGCTCGCGATCTCTATGTAGTTATCGGCGGCGTTCTTCTCTCCATGATTTTCCTGGTAGCTGGAAATCTTTTCGCGGATGTACTGCTCTACTGGGCCGATCCTCGCATCCGCACCGCAGCGAGTCCAAAATGAGTCAGCGCCGAAAACTCACGAAATGGCTCGTCGTTCTCGTCGCGCTCCATTGCATAGTAGTGGGCGCCGGATTTTTCGCACCGTACGACCCCGTGGAACAGGACCGTGAGCGCCCGTATCTTCCACCCATGCACGTTCACCTGATGGATGCCCAAGGCCACTTCCACCTCCGCCCGTTTTTCTATCCTCTGCGTTTGCGGCAAGGTTCGTTCGATCAATACGAAGAAGACACAGCCGCAACGATCCCTCTCCGATTTTTTGCGAGCGGAGCTCGCTACCATTTGCTGGGCTTCATACCCTCCCGTTTGCATCTGTTCGGCATCGCTGGGGCACGAATCTATCTCCTCGGCAGCGATGCCTACGGCCGCGATCAACTCTCGCGCATTCTCTACGGCGGACAAGTCTCTCTTCTCGCCGGTCTTCTCGGCGCGGGAATCACTCTCTTTCTTGGCGCGTTGATCGGTATGGCCGCTGGCTACTACGGCGGCTGGCGCGACGACCTATTGATGCGCATTGCCGAGCTTTTCCTTGCTCTCCCATGGCTCTATCTACTCTTCGCCTTACGCGCGTTTTTGCCTCTAGCGGTCAGTCCAATCGAAGCATTCCTCCTCGTCGTGGTCGTCATCGGAATGGTCGGATGGGCGCGCCCCGCCCGTTTGGTCCGCGGAGTTGTCCTCAGCGTCAAGGAACGTGACTACGTCCGCGCCGCACGCGGCTTCGGCGCTTCCGATTTCCATTTGCTGCGCCAACACATTTTTCCGGAAACCGCCAGCGTCCTCCTCACGCAGGCCGCCATCCTCGTACCTCAGTTCGTCCTCGCCGAAATGACGCTCTCTTTTCTCGGCCTCGGCGTCCCCGAGCCAATGTCAAGTTGGGGCAATCTCTTGGCATCCCTCCAGCAGTACAGCGTCTTGGTCTCCTATTGGTGGATGTATTTGCCCGCCCTGGCAATCGTCCCGTTCTTCCTCGGGTACCTCGGTCTCGCGAGTGCATTGCAGCAACGCACTAGCCCGTACAAGATGGAAGAGAAGAGTAGCTGGAACTTATCGTGAGAAAAGATCACCCATCTCTCCGGCGCCGCTGCTTCGTTTTTAGCCTCTTCCTGGCTTGTGTCTCAACTATTGCGCTACCCGCGAAAGGCCACCCGCAACCGCAGCAAGCAAATGCAAAGGAAGAATTGCTCACTTTGCCAGGAGAAATTGGCCGCTCGGGCAGACGTCTTGTCATCTCTTTGCGGTCGGAGCCGAAAACTCTGAATCCGCTAACCGCCGCGGACACTCCCTCTCGCGAAGTTATCGGCGCAATGCAGGCCGATTTAGTTCACATCAACCGCGCAACCCAACTCACCGAGCCCGCTCTCGCCAAATCCTGGAAAATCTCTGCCGACGGTCTTCAATACACGCTCATTCTGCGCCAAGACTTGCGTTTCTCCGACGGCCATCCTCTCGATGCTGACGATGTTCTCTTCACCTTTCGCGTCTACCTCGACGAAAATGTCCACGCCACGCAGCGTGACTTACTTATCGTTGGCGGAAAGCCCATCACCGTTCGCAAGGTGGACTCCCAAACACTCATTTTCCAATTCGCAAAACCCTACGGCGTCGAAGAAAGAGTCTTCGACGGCCTGGCCATCCTGCCGCGCCATCTCCTCGAAAAACCCTATCGGGAAGGGGAACTCGGGCAACTCTGGACCACGTCCACGCCACCAAATGAATGGGCCGGCCTCGGCCCCTTCCGCCTGAAAGAATACGTCGCGGGCCAAAAGCTAGTTCTCGAACGTAATCCCTATTACTGGAAGAGTGACACAAAAGGAAATCGTCTCCCGTATCTCGACGAGCTTGTTTTTCTCTTCGTCCCCAGTGCCGATGCCCAGGTTCTGCGCTTTCAATCCGGCGAAACAGACATCATCACTCGCCTCAGCGCGGAAAATTTCTCTGTCCTCTCGCGCCAGCAGCGCAACTACACCATGGCCGATGCCGGCCCCGGTCTCGAATACAATTTCCTCTTCTTCAACCTGAACGACCTCGGAGAAAAGTCCTCGGCCGACCTCTCGCGAAAGCAAAAATGGTTTCGCGACGTGAAATTTCGCCAAGCCATATCTGCCGCCGTCGATCGCGATGCCATCGTTCGCCTCGTCTATCAAGGCCGTGGTGCCGCGCTCTGGGGCCCGGTCACGCCAGGAAACCGTCGCTGGCTGAATCCCGCAATCCCACATCCCGCTCGTTCCCTCGATAATGCGCGCACGCTTCTGAAACAGGCCGGCTTTTCCTGGTCCTCCGCATCGAACGGCGAACCGACACTCATAGATCCGGACGGCAAGCCCGTCGAGTTTTCCATCCTAACGAGCTCTTCAAACGCCGACCGCACTAAAATGGCCACTCTTATCCAGGACGATCTCAAGCAACTTGGCATGCACGTTCAAGTCGTCCCTCTCGAATTCCGCTCGCTCATCGATCGCGTCACCCAAACTAAGGAATACGATGCATGCCTCTTGGGACTCGCCAGTTTCGACGCCGATCCCAATTCCGATCTCAACGTCTGGCTTTCAAGCGGCGGCACTCATCTGTGGAATCCCTCGCAATCCCATCCATCGACACCATGGGAAACCGAAATCGATCGCCTCATGGAACAGCAACTTTCCACGCCCGGCTACGAGCAGCGCAAAAAGCTCTACGATCGCGTCCAGGAAATTCTCGCCGAGAATCAACCCATGATCTTTCTCGCGAGTCCCGACATCTTAGTCGGCGCAAAAAACTCCATCGGCAACATCCATCCAGCCGTTGTAGAGCCTTATGTCCTCTGGAACGTCGAACAATTCTATTTTCGCAACGGCGCGGAGAATTCCACTCGATGAGCCCGGTTCTTACCAAGACAAAAGCCGCTAAGAAACCTGTGCGCGCGTGGAGCGATGAGCGTCTTGTGAAGGAATGTCTCGCCGGCAACGAAGAAGCCTGGTCGCTCCTCATCGAAAAGTACAAAGCACTCATCTATTCTATCCCCGTCAAATACAGATTGCCTCCCCACGAAGCCGCCGACGTTTTTCAAGCCACGTGCGTCGAGCTTCTCAATCGCCTCCCAGAACTCCGCGAGCCGCGCGCCCTTCCCAAATGGCTCATGCAAGTCGCTCACCACCAATGCTTTCGTTACAAGAAACAGCAGGAGCGCCTGGTCAGTCGCGATGGAGACGCCGACCTTCCCGAACCCGAAACTCCCGCCATCGCCGAAACTCTTGTGCAGCAAACCCAGGAAGAACAAATGCTGCGCGAAGCCATGGCTGCTCTCTCGCCGCAATGCCGCCGCCTTGTCCAACTTCTTTTCTTCGAAACTCCCGCGCGCCCATACACCGAAATCGCCGCGGATCTAGGATTGGCTGTCGGCTCCATCGGCTTCACCCGCCAAAAATGCATGGACCGTCTGCGCAAGCATCTTGGCGAATTGGGATTTGACTGATGCCCGCCGCCATCAAAAAAATCACGCGGGAAGAGCTTCTTTCGCAATTGGCCCGTATCGAAAAAGATGCGGACCGCCGCAAATTTCTGACGCGGCACAAAGCGCTCATTCGCAGCGAGGTCGTAAAACAGCTCGCCGACTTAGTCCTGGAAAAGATCCGCGTAGACACAAAAGAAGCTCTGTACTTCGCCGAAGCTGCGGTCCTGATCGGCCGTAAGCTGCGCCGCAAAGAAGACCTCGCCCTCGGCACTCGCGCCAAGGCTAACGCTCTCTACGCTTGCGGAGACAACCGCGCCGCCGTCGAGCATCACGAACAAGCCATTGAAATGTACGAAGACCTCGGCAGCTTGAAAGAAACCGCTCGCACCCTCAGCAGCTCCATCCAGCCACTCATCCTCCTCGGCGAATACGATCGTGCTTTCAAATCTTCTGAGCGCGCCAGAGAAATCTTCACGCAAATCGGCGAAACCAGACGCATCGCCAATCTCGACAACAATGTCGGCAACATCTTTCACCGCCAGGATCGCTTCGAAGAAGCCATGCTCCACTACGAGAGCGCCTACAAAACGCTCTCACAATACGAAGACTGGGAGCGCGCAGCCGTCACACTCCACAACATGGCCATGTGCCTCATCAGTCTGAATGATTTTCCCAAGTCACTCGATTGCTATCGCAGATCCCGCGAACTCTGCATCCGCTACGACATGCCTCTCCTGCGCGATCAGGCCGACTACAACATCGCCTACCTCTACTATTTCCGCGGCGAATACAGTCGCGCGATAGAAATGCTCTTCGCCACCCGCCGCGCCTGCGAAATAACCGGCGACGCCTACCATCTTGCCCTCTGCCATTTGGATCTCTCCGAAATCTATCTCGAACTCAACCTAAGCGAAGAAGCCCGAGAAATGGCTCATGAAGGTTTCCTTCGTTTCGAAAAACTCGGCATGGGCTACGAAGCCGCGAAAACTCTCGCCAACGAAGCCATCGCCTACGGCCAGCAAGGAAAAACCGTCCACGCACTCGAACGCTTCACAAAAGCTCGCGTCATGTTCGCCACCGAAAAAAATCTCGTCTGGCCCTGGCTCCTCGACCTCTATCAAGGCCTCCTTCTTTTCCACGAAGGCCGGTACTTTGAAGCCCGCCGGCTCTGCACAGGAGCGGCGGCGTTTTTTGATCCATCGGCGCTTCCCGGCAAAGCAGCTCTTGCTCATCTTCTGCTGGCACGTATCGCGTTGCAGATGGGAGAATTTCCCTCCGCACAGGCGGAAACAGACGCGGCCATCGCCAAAATCTCCGGCCTCCAGACTCCCGTCCTCGCTTACCAAACACACTTTCTTCGTGGCCAGCTCGCCCAAACGCGCGGCGATCGTCCCACTGCCTTCGCGGCTTATCAAGATGCTCGCAAATCCCTGGAAGCCCTGCGCAGCCGCCTCCACGCCGAAGAACTGAAAATTTCCTTCGTAAAAAATCGTCTGCAAGTCTACGAAGCGCTAGTCGATTTGCATCTCAGCGGCGATGGTGGCGACGCTTCAACGGCCGAAGCCTTCTCCTGCATCGAAGCCGCGAAATCCCGCAGCATGACCGAAATGATTTTCCAAAGCGGTCAAAGCCTGCCACTCGGCGATGCAGGCCAAAGCGAACTCGTCCGCAGAATTCGCGATCTCCGCGAAGAACTGAATTGGTATTACCATCGCATCGAACTCGAGCAACTCCGCCCCGAAGACACCTCCGCAAAGCGCCTCCAGCAACTCCAGGAAAAAGCCCTCTCTCACGAAAACGAGTTTCTGCGCACCCTCCGCGAATTGCCCGCCCACGAACGCGAAAATGCCACTCTTGAAGCCCCAGCGGATTTCTCCCTCGAAAAATTACAAACCGCCATCCCTGCCGATGCCGCGCTCATCGAATACTATTCAACAGGTGACCGCTTGGTCGCCGCCGTCGTTACTAGAAACTCTATCGATATAACTCCCATCACCGTCTTCTCCCGCGTCCTCCATTTCCTGCACCTTCTCCGCTTCCAACTCTCCAAATTCCGAATGGGCGCCACCTACACACAACGCTTCGAGCAACCTCTCCTTCAAGCCACACAAAGCCATCTCGAAGCTCTCTATGCCGAACTGATCGCCCCACTGCGCCAGCATCTTCAAGCGAAGCACCTCATCTTCGTCCCCCACGGCCCGCTTCACTTCCTCCCCTTCCATGCCCTCAAAAACGGCGATACCTACCTCTGCGACACTCATACCGTCTCTTACGCCCCAAGCGCCACCGTCTTTGCCCTTTGCCAAGAGAAGGCTCCCAGCAACATGACCACCTCTTTAGTAATGGGTATTCCTGACGAGCGTGCCCCCCAAATCCTGGATGAAGTTCAATCTGTAGCCGCAATCCTTCCACACTCGGACCTTCGTCTGGGTGACCAAGCCACCACCGAAGTCCTCAAAGGTAAAGGCTCGCAAAGCGCCCTCCTCCACATCGCCACTCACGGCACCTATCGCCAGGACAATCCTATGTTCTCAGGTATCCGCCTCGGCGACGGCTACCTTAACCTCTACGATCTCTACCAGATGCGTCTCTCCGCGCGCCATGTCACGCTCAGCGGATGCGCCACCGGCATGAACTTCGTCGCTGCCGGTGACGAGCTCCTCGGCCTTCAGCGCGGCCTCTTTTGCGCAGGAGCATCCTCCCTACTACTCTCCCTCTGGGATGTCCACGACCAAAGCACCGCCGAACTCATGCAATCCTTCTATAAGGGATACATGGAGACCGGCAATATGGCGCTTTCCCTCCAATCCGCCATGAAGCAGCTCCGCCAGCAAAATCCCCATCCCTACTTCTGGGCTCCCTTTGTCCTCGTCGGTCAACTCGCAGTAAATACAAGACTTAATTAAACTCTCGCAGCCTATATTTTTGGCTCTACTCATCTCCCTTATGCAATGGGAGCTGTTGAATCCTTGCTACCGCTGGGGAGCGGATAAGCAGAGAAAGAAATTAGGGGGAAAGAGATGAAGCACTTTTCGACAGAGGAGTGGGTCGATTTCGTGAACCAAGTAATCGCAAGCAACCAGCGGGAAGCGATGCAAAAGCACCTCGCAACCGGTTGCAAACGCTGCACGGAGACAGTTTCGTTATGGCAAAAGGTCAGCAAAACGGCATCTGCAGAAGCCAGTTATCAACCTTCAGCGGATACAGTGCGCCTTGCCAAGGCCGCGTATTTAACAACCCAGTTAAATACATCGCAGGAGGAACCGCGCAACTTGATCGAAGTGCTGTTCGACAGCTTTCTGCAGCCTGCCGTTGCCGGAGCCCGTTCGGTCGTAATAGGAACAAGACAAATGCTTTATAGAGCCGACCCGTACCAAATCGACATTCAGATCGAGCCCAAGCCGGGCAGCAATCGCCTCGTCATCACCGGCCAACTCCTCGATCTCAGCCACCCCGGCATCATTGGCCGCGACATTCAAGTCACGCTCTCAAATCGGCGCGGAAATACAGTCTTGGCCCCGACGAATCAGTTTGGCGAGTTCTCCGGCGAAATCGAAAACTCCGGCGACCTGGAGCTTTCCATCCCCGGCGATGGCGATCAGCCCATTGTCATTTCTCTGCGAAACGCCTTGGGCAACTTGCCCGGAGGCAAGCCATGAACCTGGCCGCCGGCACACCTTTTGCAAGGGAGTCCCATTTTGGTACGGAAGTACCAAAATCCCTTGTAGCTTTTGATTGGCACCTCGAAACCACCCGTACTATTTGCTCAAAAGGAAGATTCCGCAAGACTTAGCGGGTAACCCTTTGCGCGGATGTGCGGCTGGTTCGGAAGCAGGAGACCCGAAAGGGACTAAACATAACTATGAAACGCAACCTTTGCATCTTCGTGATTCTAATTGCTCTCTTCTCGCTCGGAGCGACACCAGCAACCGCCCAGAACCGCTACATCGTCCGCACATCGGGAGGCCTCGGCTCAGTCCTGAAGCTTTGCCTCTCCGCGAATTGCCAGGTCCAAAGCGCCTTGGACGGCAATCTAGGTCACACCTATCTTGTGACCTCATCGCAAAACCTCATCTCTAACCTACTCGGCTTCGTCGGGAATCTTCTCGAATCCCTGCTCGGGATTGAGAGCGTCGAAGCCGACCAGCTTCTTGCCCTCCCTCAAAAGCCGATCACAACGATCCCCGCCGGCCTTTATGACCTCACTCCGGTCAACTACTACGGGACCGTAACCATCCACGGCTATGTCGCCCAGCCCGCCACCCAGATCATCCGCTTAGTCGATGCTCAGAACGGGTTTAACGTCGCCGGCTCCGGCATCGTGGCCGTCATTGATACGGGGGTCGATGTAAACCACCCCGTTCTCTACCCAGTTCTTCTGCCCGGCTACGACTTTACCCGCAATCAACCGGGCGCTTCAGAATGGCTCGATGTCCCTCAACTTCAGGCCGGAAACCTCAGCACCGGATCGCAAACCGAACAGCCAGTCATCGTCCAGCAATCTAGCGCCGCGATTCTTGATCAGTCTTCGGCAGCTATTTTGGACGGCGGATCTTACTCCGACTTCGGCCACGGCACGATGACGACCGGTCTTGTTCACTTGGTCGCGCCGAAAGCGCAAATCCTTCCTCTAAAAGCCTTTAGCGCAAATGGCACGGGCTATGTTTCCAACATCGTCGCGGCTCTTTACTATGCTGTCCAGAACAACGCCAACATCGTGAACATGAGTTTTGACGTGTCCACACCATCGGCCGCGCTGTCTTCGGCAATCTCTTATGCGAATCAGTCTGGCCTCGTGCTCGTCGCTGCGGCTGGTAATGGAAGCACCAGCGCCCCCGTCTATCCCGCCGCACTCAACACCAGTGTCATGGGAATCGCTTCCACATCGAACTCGGATACTCTCTCCACCTTCTCCAACTATGGCGACATCGACGTCTGGATCGCTGCCCCCGGCGAATACGTCATCAGCACTTACCCGGGCGGCACGTACGCGAGCGCTTCCGGAACATCCTTCAGCTCCCCGCTCGTGGCGGGCTCGGCTGATTTGCTCCTAAGCGCAAAGCCTTCTCTCAACCAGTCAAACGCGGCTAACGCGTTTTCTCATGCCATCCAACTCACGCCTAACCTCAACCACGGCCGCCTAGACGTCTATCAAGCCGTCTCCGCATGGCTGAACAGTTCGAGCGGACACTAAGTGATCGGCATGTCAACCGAGCGGATTCCGGTGTTCACCATGTCCTCAAATCCTTTGTGGACGCCGGAATCCCTCCGCATCAAGCAAGTGGAAGAACAAGTCTCTGCCCTTCGCAGCTCGGTCATCTGCGCCTTCAATCAGCTTCTCGATCTGAAGGATCTCAACACCGGCGTACACAGCACTCGTCTAGCGGAATGGGGTATGCGCGTTGGCCAAGAGTTAGGACTCGAGGAAGCAGAACTGCAAAATCTCGAAGTCGCCGCGCTCCTTCACGACATCGGCAAAGTCGGAATTCCAGATTCCATTCTAAAAAAGCCAGGGAAATTGGACGACGAAGAATACGCACTGATGAAGAAACATCCGGAGTATGGCTGGGCAGTTTTGCGCATGCTCCCGGGATTCGAGCGCGCCGCCCTCGACGTTCTCCACCACCACGAATCTTTTGATGGCAAAGGCTATCCAGCGGGCTTAAAGGAAACAGAAATTCCGATCGTCTCTCGCATCGTGACGGTGATCGATGCCTTCGATGCCATGGTTTCTTCTCGCCCCTATCGCAAAGGTCTCCCGCACGAAGAAGCCGTCCGCCGCCTCATTCAATGCAGCGGCACGCAATTCGACCCGGTCGTTGTGCAGTCTTTCCTATCGTTTGCAGAAGCGGAAATGGATACCGTGTTCGCCGCCGCCGGCACATCCGTCTCCTCAGCCTTATAACTCTGTGGAGTGCGGCAGCTCTGCTGCCACTTTTCCCAGCAACTCGCACGACTCTGTATCTGACGAGGTTAGTCTATTTCAGTTTTCGCCAGCGCCGCTAGGTAGCGGTTGAGATTCATTCTCTTTCTCAAGCCGTAAGTGCGCCGCAACAAGTCTTATCTCCTCGTAAGTAATTTCCGGCGGCAGCGCATCCTTCAAGGGTTTGATCCTCTCGAATCCAAGAAGCGAACAAGCCTTTTCGATTTGCGCTTGCTTATCAGCATCCACCCAACTCGGCTGAAACTCCACTTCGCCACGTTCCATCAACCCGACAATCAGATTGACGACGCTCGAAAATTGCCGCCCACGGGTCTGCGCAATCTCTTCAAGCGTCCGCCCCTCCGTCAGCAATTGTTTTGTCTCTTCCACCGGCTTCGGCTTTTTCACTTCCACCATCGCCGCGCGGCCGCCGCGGCCAAACTCCTTCAATGCATGCAGGATTTCCTGCCCATACAACTCGGTCTTCTTATCGCCGAACCCGGACACTCGCCGAAGCTCGCTCAGCGAACGCGGCCGCACCCGACACAGCTCGTCGAGCGAAGTGTCATGCATCACGATGTAAGCGGCAGTCCCCCGCTCTCTCGCCGCTGTCCTGCGCCACTCGCGAAGGAATTCGCGCAACTCGGGATCGATCCCCGCAGCAGCGCTGCTCCTGCGGACATCGGCCAAAGGAATGTTTGTAGGCTCTCGTCGACTTTCCTTCGCAGGAAAAGCACTTACTCTACCCGCGCCGGCAACCGCAGAAGCAGCCTTTCGTTTTGTCGCCTTTTTCGCTGTCGCAGCCGCGCCCAGCCATTCCGGCTCTCCGACGCATACATCACAAGCCCCGCAAGAATTCCATTTTCGGTTCTCGCCAAAATGCGAACAAATCTGATGATGCCGGCACGCGTTCCCTTCCACGAAGTTGCGAATCTCGTGGTAGCGCTGCCAAGCGCGTTGTTTCTCCGCCGGATCGCTCAACTGCTCCACAAAATATGTCAGCAATCCCACATCGCGTTTTTGCCAAAGCAAAATGCAATCTGCAGGCTCGCCGTCGCGCCCCGCACGCCCCGCTTCCTGGTAATACTGCTCAATTGATTTCGGCAGCGACAAATGAATCACCGCGCGCACCGCCGCCTTGTTGATTCCCAACCCAAACGCAACGGTCCCCACCAAAACGCGCACTTCATCCGACATCCACCGCTCTTGATTCTGCCTACGCGTGTCGCTATCCATCTTCCCGTGATAACCAATCGCCGCAATTCCCTGCTCCGCCAAAAAATCCACAGTCTCTTCGACCCGCGCGATCGTCGGCGCATAGACGATCATATTACTCTCCGCATACTTCCTCATCGCTCGAATCAAAAGCTCGTTCTGCGTTTTGCCAATGCACTCTTTCACGATGTAATTCAAATTCGGCCGGTGAAAGCTCGCAATATATTTGTCCGGATTTCGCAGCGCTAGCTGCGCAATAATGTCGTGCCGAACACGCCGCGTTGCGCTTGCCGTAAACGCCGCAATCGGCTGCTCTGCAAAATGTTTTCGCAATGAACTCAATTGCCGGTACTCCGGCCGAAACTCGTGTCCCCACTCCGAAATGCAATGCGCCTCATCAATCGCAAAAAAAGAAACCGGCACACGCCGCAACCATCCGATCGTGTCCTCCCGCGCCAACCGCTCCGGCGAAAGATACAAAAGCCGGTACGCTCCTTGGATCGCCTTGTGTTGCACGCGTGATTGCTCTTCCCCCGCCAACGTACTGTTCAGCAACGCCGACGGAATTCCCATCTGCGTAAGCTGCGCCACCTGGTCCTGCATCAACGCTATCAGCGGCGATACCACGATCACCGTTTTGTCCTGCAAAATCGCCGCTGGCAACTGATAGCAAAGTGATTTGCCGCCGCCTGTCGGCATCACCACGCAAGTGTCCCGTCCCCCCAGCAAACTCTTCACGATATTTTCCTGCAAAGGACGAAACGCGTCGTAACCCCAGTATTTCTGCAGCGGACCGAGCAGATCTTTCTCCGGACACATGCACAGAGTATAGTTCCCAGCCGAAGCTCGGTCTATGAAGCTCTACCTCTGGACTATCTTCGCGTACATAGACTCGTCGCCTGGGCAAATGCCAACCCTTTGTGAATGTTCGTTCACACTCATCGCTGCGCGTGCGCCGACTTATCTCTTGACAATAGAGTGCCAACAGCGTAACTCATCACCCGAAATGCTCGCTTTCCAGTCCGGGCGGCATCGGCGATTATCGGCACAGCCTCCCGCAAAGCGTTCGGCGGAGTTCATGACCATCAAACTGGAATATCGGTTCGTTCTGGAGGCCCAACTGTGACTTGGAACCAAATCTACGATCCTCTGGGCCATTGGTGGCTCTCTACGCTGGTCGCCGCTCTGCCCGTCGTCGTTCTTCTCGGCCTGCTCGCTGGCTTCAAAGTCCGCGCCCACCTGTGCGCCGTCGCCGGCGCCGCCACCGCCATTCTCTGCGCCATTCTCGTCTTCCACATGCCCGCGCAAATGGCCTTCAGCAGCTTTCTCTACGGCTCCGCCTACGGCCTCCTGAAAATCGTCTGGATCGTCATCGCCGCCGTCTTTCTTTACGACATCTCCGTCGAAACCGGCCAATTCGAAATCATGAAACAGTCCGTCGCCGCCATCACGCCCGACCGCCGCCTCCAACTTCTCCTCGTCGCTTTCTGCTTCGGCGCTTTCATCGAAGGCTGCGCCGGATTCGGCGCCCCGGTCGCTATAGCTGGCGCTTTCATGATCGGCCTCGGCTTCAAGCCCTTCCACGCTGCCGCGCTTAATCTCATCGCCAACACCGCTCCTGTCGCCTGGGGCGCCATCGGCACTCCCGTTCACGCCCTCGCCTCCGTCACGGCCCTCAACGAAAGCGATCTCAGCGCCATGATCGGCCGCATCCTTCCGATCACCGCAGTCATCGTTCCCTTCTGGCTGGTCCGCGCCATGGTTAGTTGGTCCGAAACTGTGGGAAGTCCTTCCCGCCATCCTCGTCGTCGGCCTCTCTTTCGCTGGCACCCAATTCTTCTGGTCCAACTACATGGACAGCAATCTCGTCGACATCGCCTCTGGCGTCGTCTCTTTAATCGCCACCATGATCTTCCTCCGCTTCTGGAAACCCAAGCGGATCTGGCGTTTTCCCGAAGAGCGCGACGCCGACGCCAGCAAAGGCGCCGCCGCAGTCCAAGCTTCCGTCACCGACACTTTGGGCGACGAATGGAAAATCCGTCAACACTCCCTTGCTGGCACGCGTTACACCGCCGGCCAAATCGCTAAAGCCTGGCTCCCCTTCGCTATCCTCTCGCTCTTCGTCCTAGCGTGGGGCTTGCCCAGCATCAAGCTCGCCATGAATAAAGCCACCACTCCCGCCTTCTCCGTTAAGCTCCCCGATGGAAAAAATCGCCCCGGCCCCGCTGGATGGGACTGGCCCGCACTCCACAACAAAGTGTTTCGCACCGCTCCGGTCGTCGCCAAACCCGCCGCCGAAGCAGCCCGCTTCGATTTCAACTGGCTCACCGCCACCGGCACCGCCTGCTTCCTCGCCGCTCTTCTCTCCGGCCTGATTCTCGGCCTCGGCCCCGGCAAAATCCTGAAAATCTTCGGCGGCACACTCTTCCGCCTGCGCTTCGCGATCGTCGCCATGACCTGCATGCTCGGCCTCGGCTACGTCACGCGCTACTCCGGGATGGATGCCGTCCTCGGCCTCGCCTTTACGCGCACCGGCTGGTTCTTCCCCTTCTTCGGCGCTTTCATCGGCTGGCTCGGCGTCGCGCTCACCGGCAGCGACACCTCTTCCAACGTTCTCTTCGGAGGCCTGCAAAAAATCACCGCCCAGCAGCTCAACCTCAGCCCGATTCTCATGTGCGCCACCAACAGCGCCGGCGGCGTCATGGGCAAAATGATCGACGCCCAATCCATCTGCATCGCCACCGCCGCCACCAACCAAGTCGGCCAAGAAGGCTCCATCTTCCGTTTCGTCTTCTGGCACTCGGTCGCCCTGGCCTCGATCGTCGGCGTCATCGTCATGCTCTACGCCTATGTCTTCCCCCAATTCATCCCCAACGGCCTTAATTTCATCCACTGATCTGAGCTCTTGCTATCGTAGGGGCGCGATTCATCGCGTCCCTCTTGCACTTTCCCCTTTGTAGTGGCGCAGCATGCTGCGCCCTTTCACTCATCGTGTCGTAGGGACAAGGCACGCCGTGCCCGTCTTGTCGCTCTCTGTGGGCGAGGGGCTTGTTTACCCGGGAAGAGCCCCTCCCTCTGTAATCTCATCGCGAAAGAAAAATGAGGTATCTTGGTGGCAAGACGATCCGAGCCAATCCCGACGGAGGCCACGCATCATGCCAAAAACAAAAGACCCATCCACCAAACCTTCCGAACCCGAAAAAGTCGACGCCTATATGGCCAAACTCAAACACCCGCTCTCAAACGTAGTCGCCGACCTCCGGAAAATCATCCTCAGCACCAACAAAGAAATCGGCGAAGAAATCAAATGGAACGCACCCACCTTCTTCTACGCCGGAAAAATGAAACCCACCGATCCCAAGGAATACCGCCGCTACCTCGTCGTTTTCAATCTCTACAAAAAAGACTGCATCCGCCTCGTCTTCCCCAGCGGGGCCAAGGTCAAAGACACCTCCGGCCTACTCGAAGGCGACTATGCCGATGGAAGAAAATTGGCGATGTTTTATAGCCCGCAGGATGTGCAGTCCAAAAAGAAAACTCTCGGCGCAGTGATCACTAAATGGCTGAAGCTGGTAGAAAAATAATTCGTTCTCGAAGCCCAGTGTCAGGCACCCTCAGCGTGAAGAGCCGAAAAAGCCTCGCACCAACGCGGCAATCTCATCCGCGGCCGTGTCCAATGCGAAATGCCCTCCATCGACGATGTGCACTTCGGCTTTCGGCACATCGCGGCGATAAGCCTCCGGCTCCGATGGATCGAACGAAGACTCATACTTGCCCCATATGACCAGTAGGCGCGGCTGCTTCGCGCGCATCCATGCCTGCCACTTGGGATAGTTCTCGACATTCGTGCGGTAGTCGTAGAAAAGGTCGCTCTGAATATCAACTTGGCCAGGCTGGTTAATAAAATAAAATTCATCAGTCCACAAATCCGGGTCATGTCGTTCCACGTTGGGATCGTCACCCACATGCCGCGCCCGCGTCGTCGCCAGCGATAGCAGATTTACGCGCAACGCGCTTTCGTTCGCAGCTCGATCGGCCCAATACGCCCGCCGCGTTTTCCAATTCGCACCCAGCCCGGTATCGTGCGCCACCGCATCCTGGACGATGAGCGCCTCGATCCGTTCCGGGTGAGCCAGGGCCATGCGAAAACCAACGGGACCGCCGTAATCCTGCATGTAAAGAGTGTAGCGCGTGAGCCCGAGCGCCTCCGTGAAGTGGCTCGTGATCTCGGCGATGTGATCGAACGTATACGCGAACTTTTTTGGGTCCGGCCAGTCGCTGTGTCCAAAGCCCGGATAATCCGGCGCTACTAAGTGATACCGATCAGCAAGCCGGTCAAAGAGAGGCTCGAACATTCGCGATGAAGAAGGTAATCCGTGCAGCAGCAGAAGCGTCGGCGCATCTTTCGGACCGGCCTCTCTGTAAAAGATAGAAAGCCCATCTATCGGTATCGTACGGAAAGAAGTCGGGTATGCCACGGAAGGTTCCTTTCGTTGGGCTCGTGCTAGCAATGGAAATGATGCAAGCGTCACGGAAAGCGCCAACACCACGCCGGGGACCTGCAAGCACCCAGCCCAACGGAGCGAGCTGAAAAGACGCATCGTTTGGTTCCATCCAGCGAATTATTGTGGAGATCGCGTTCTCTCGCCGACTTTACATCGTCAGAACGACGCGGAACTGTGCATTGCCGCTCATCATGCGCGCGTAAGCTTCGCCCGCTTTTTCGAGCGGATAGGTTTCAATCATGGCACGCACGCCGGATAGTTCGCAGAACCGCAACGTGTCCTCCGCGTCCGCCGGAGTCCCCGAAGCCCACCCTTGAATCGCTCGGCTTCCATTGATCAACTGTACTGGCGAAACTTCAATCGGCTCAAACGCCGCCCCGATTACCATGAGCTTGCCGTTTGGCCCAAGTCCGTTAAACAACTCCGACATCGCTTTAGAGCTTGGGGCCGTTGCCAGAATCACCTGCGCTCCGCCCATCTTTAGCAATGCTTCGGCTGCGTTTGTCGTTTTGCTATCGATGTAAACGTTCGCTCCGAGTTTTTTTGCCAGCGTCTCATTTTCCGGCCCTCGGCCAATGGCCGCCACCTTGTATCCAAATTTGCTCGAGAATTGAATCCCCAAGTGTCCCAGGCCGCCGATCCCCTGCACCGCAACCAGATCGCCAGGCATCGCGCCGCTGTGCCGCAGCGCGTTGTAAGTCGTTATTCCCGCACAGAGCAGTGGTCCCGCTTCGGTGTCGCTCAGACTGTCCGGAATCGCCGTCAGCGCCTCTACGGGAGCCACCATATACTGCTGATATCCGCCGTCATAACTGATACCCGCGATTTTCATGTTCACACAATTGCCAAAATCCCCGCGCCTGCACTGCAGACACGTGCCATCATGACCGCCATGCCAGCCGACACCAGCGCGCTGCCCCTTCGTCCAACCCGACACCCCTTCGCCAAGTTCTTCAATAACGCCGGCAACTTCATGACCCGGAACGCGCGGAAACTGGATGCCCGGCCACAAACCTTCCTTCGTCAGCACATCGCTGTGGCAAACGCCGCAAGCCAGCACCTTGATGAGCACGTGCCCCGCACTCGGCTTGGGAATCTCGCGCTCAACAATCTCAAAATCGCCTCCCGCCTTGGAAATCTGCGCCGCCTTCATTGGTGCTATTGCCACTTTTGAAGTTGCCATAACGCCTCCCACGAAATCTCAACTCTAAACTCTGAAAACACTCGCGATGCGAACGAATATCGATCCCCGCAAAGCTTGGATGCGCCGTGCTGCTGAGTGATGCATCTTTCTAAACAAAAATTCCACTAGCCGCCTATGTTTGTAACAGACGAGTCATCTACTGGCCTCCCGAAGCCCTCGCCTTCCTCGTCGGCGTAATCGTCATGCTGTGCGCCTACGTCTTCCCCCAATTCATCCCCAAGCGCCTAACCTCAATCCACTAGCGCGCCGCCGCATTCCCCTTAGGGGCACGGCACGCCGTGCCCGTCTTGCTTTCTTTTTGTAGGGGAGGGCTCGCCCCTCCCGCGTTGACTTTGGCGGTGATTACGAGGATGCCTTGCAGTTAATTGGCGGCGAAAAATACCAACGTGCCTTGAACGTAATGCGGAGACCAACGAGTTCTCGCAATGCCAGCTATTAAAGACATGAGGAACATGAGGTCCTCAGAGTGAGAAGGTACGAGCGAACTCCTCTACATCGGAAACGTCGACCGCCCACTCGGAAATCTTGTTTCCTTCTTCGTCCGTAGTTTGACGGTCACGGAGGAGAGAAAACTGGTTCTGTGCCGAGAACGGTTCTGCCAGCTGGTCGTAAAAGAGGAAATGATTTTGGATGAATACCGCATTGCCCACAACATACATCGGCCACCACTCAGTTGCGTTGAAGCCTTCGGGCCCACATATTCGGTGATTAGCGCGGCTCTGTCATTTCCGCCAAGCAGCGCCCTGATAGCTTGCCACCACTGCGTCTCGTAATCCTTCTTGTTCCACTGATATAAGCTCGAGCCAAAATATTCCTTGGCCTCACCCATCAGAACCCCTCGTGCCTCTGGTGTTGCCGGATCGTCGTAAGGATAGTTCGCCGGTTCATCCACAAACCCGATTGAGAAGGACATTCGCGTACTCTCCTATCAGAATTACTGCGCTGTTAAGAACTTCATCAATAGCTGCGCTGCCCCATTTGCTCCCAACTCCCCATCCTTCCCTCACCGTAGTATCCTTTCCCCAGCCGACCATGAACGCCTCCCTCCTCACCGAACTCCGCGCCATCACCGGCCCCCGCGGCGTCATCACCTCGGCCGAAGAGCTCCACACCTACGACTCCGACGCCCTCACCAATTTCCGCACCATGCCTCAAGCCGTCCTTCTTCCCTCCTCGACGCAAGAAGTCCAAGCCATCCTCCGCCTCTGCCATCGCGAAAAAATTCCCTTCGTCGCGCGCGGCTCCGGCACCGGCCTGAGCGGCGGCGCGCTCCCCGTGGAAAACGGTATCGTCATCAGCCTCGCGCGCATGAACCGTATCCTCGAAGTCGATCTCCCCAACGCCCGCGTCGTCGTCGAGCCCGGCGTCATCAATCTCGACGTCACCGCCCGCGTCCTCCCGCAAGGCTATTTCTATGCGCCCGATCCCTCTTCGCAATCCATCTGCAGCATCGGCGGCAATGTCGCCGAAAACTCCGGAGGCGCCCACTGCCTGAAATACGGCTTCACCACCACGCACGTCCTCGGCCTCGAAGTCGTCCTCCCCGACGGCACGCTAGTCCACCTCGGCGGAAAAACTCTCGACACTCCCGGTTACGATCTCCTCGGCGTCTTCGTCGGCTCCGAAGGCACGCTCGGCATCGCTACAAAGATGATTCTCCGCATCGTGAAGCGCCCCGAGTGCGTGCAAACCCTTCTCGCCGCCTTCCCGGACACCAACGAAGCCGGCGCCGCCGTCAGCAGCATCATCGCCGCCGGCATGCTCCCCGCCGCCATCGAAATGATGGACACGCTCGCCATCGAGGCCGCCGAAGCCGCCGTCCACGCCAACTATCCGATGTGCGGCGCGCTTCTCCTCGTCGAGCTGGACGGCCCCATCGCCGAAGTCGAGTCCCTCATGGCTCACGTCAACGAAATCTGCCGCGCCCACGCCGCATCCGAAATCCGCGTCGCCCAATCCGACACCGAGCGCGCCCTCGTCTGGAAGGGCCGCAAAGCCGCCTTCGCTGCCATGGGCCGCATCTCCCCCAACTACATCGTGCAAGACGGCGTCATCCCCCGCACCGCTCTCCCGCAAGTCATGAGCGAAATCGCGCGCCTCAGCGCCGCAGCAGGCATCCGCGTCGCCAACGTCTTCCACGCCGGCGACGGCAACCTCCACCCGCTTGTCCTTTACGACGCGCGCATCCCCGGCCAGCAACACGCCGCCGAATCTCTCTCCGCCAAAATCCTCGACCTCTGCATCGCCGCCGGCGGCTCCATCACCGGCGAACACGGCGTAGGCCAGGACAAAAAATACGCCATGTCCAAAATGTTCGCCGAACCCGACCTAGCCACCATGCAAAGAGTCCGCTGCGCCTTCGACCCACTCAATCTCAGCAATCCCACAAAAGTTTTTCCCACGCCCCGCCTCTGCGGCGAAAAACCCGGCGAATACGTCCCCCATCCGAGCGAACTCTCCGGCGCTGCCGACCGCTTCTAATGTCGCTTATGTGGACGAGACCGATTTTGTTTCTTGCCCTTTTCCTTGTCGCAACCACGCTGCGCGCGCAGGAAGCGCCAGCGGAAATTTCCGTCTGCAATTTAGCTGCTGATCCCAAATCATTCGACGGAAAAACAATTCGCGTCCACGGAACGCTCAATGTCAATTTTGAGGATTTCACACTTGCAATCGAGAATTGCGGCACACAACAACAAATCTGGCTAGCTTTTGGAGGAGACGTGCCAGGGATCGTTGCGTCAATGGTGAACGACAATTTCCGAAAACCTGGTGTCGACCTCAAGGTGAACGGCGTCTCGTACGCAATCACGAGAGACGAAAACTTCCGCAAACTTTACGCCTTGATCGCGGCCCGCCACGGCGACAAACCTTCTTATAGCGTAACCGCAATACTGACAGGCGCTTTTCTCGCGGGCGAAGAGCGCAAAATGGCGAACGGGAAAAGCGACTTTGGCGGCTATGGCCACCTTGGATGCTGTTCGCTTCTGGTGATCACACAGGTGTCCGATGTGGAGTCCGTCCCGTCCGCGAATCTCACCCTACACGGTTCCGTATTAGACCCTCATAGCAATCCGGTTGAAGGCCTTCTCGTATTCGACGACGTGCTCGGCGGTTCTCCTCCAGAGCGCCAGAGAGCTATCACGGACGAAAAAGGCCGTTTTCAGTTTTCCAACTCTGGCCAGCTACTTCGAATCGAAGACCTCCGCTATCGTCCTCTAGCTCTTACCGTGGAGCCTGGAGGCAGTCCTGTACGTGTGAGGTTAGAGGATGCCAGCCGATCGGATTGGAAGCTCTCGCCGTGCTCCCAGGCGGATTCCGACAGCCGCGTTGGCTTCTCGATGCTATTCCGGCTGCCGACAACAATGGAATCCAGCCCATTCGATAACGATGGTGTTCACACTGTCTTTATTTTTCCGCACGGAAGCAGCGCGCCCGAGGCGGAACTCAATTTAAGCAACTTTGCGGATTCAGGAACGACTCTGGGGGCGGCGGATTCAAGTTCAGGTACACAGCGTTGGATAAAGGATGGTTCCGGCAAAGTCATTGGCATAGACGCACGCGGCGGAGGGCGACGTGTTGGCTCCTGGCGCAATACGCTCTTCTTTCCGCATGATGAGGCCGGTTACAGACTTCAAAAAGGTGAACCAACAACGGATCTCGATAGGATCATCGACTCGGCATGTATCAAATGAAGTGGCCGGGCACCCAGCCTCGGTTTTTGAGGCTGAGTCTTCGTCTCACGAGCGCTTAACTATCCGCTCTTCCAGTACCACGCTCACGGTGTCGCCCACATGCTTCCCGATCGCTTTGCGTAACTCCACCTTCACCGGCAGCTTATGCGTCCCATCGCCCATCGCCATAAACGAACTCCGAAACGGATGACCATCGATCTTGCCCCTGACCTTCACCAACCCACGCGTCTCAAAAAACTTTACCGAACGGGGCCAGACCACATACGTCCACCCACCTTTAGCTTTGCTTTTCTGTAATTTGGCCCTGAATTTTTTGTTTAGCATAATCTCCGAACCTTTCTCTCAACAAATTCCTGAGACCTAGCTCCATGCCGCGCATCCAATTCCCCGAGGTATTTACATGAGATCCGACATCATTCCCGGCGCCACATTCCCAAACTACGAACTCCCCGACCACACCGCCAAACACCGCAAGCTCTCCGACCTCCAAGGCCCCCATCCCATGGTTCTCGTCCTCAGCCGCGGAGGTTTCTGTCCCAAAGACCGCCGCCAGTCTGAACTCCTCGTCCAACTCCATCGCGAACTCGAAGTCTCCTACTGCCGCCTCGTCACCATCAGCACCGACAACATCACCGAGACGAATGAATATCGCACCGGAGTCGGCGCCCACTGGCCTTTCCTCTCCGACGCCGGCCGCACCGTCCAGAAAGATCTCGACGTCGCCGAATACACCGACCCTCTTCACAACCCCATGATCCCCCACGTCATCGTCCTCGGGCCCGGCCTCGTCATCTACAAAATCTACAATGGCTACTGGTTCCTCGGCCGCCCTACCATGGAGGATCTCCGACAGGACCTCCGCGCTGTCACCAAAAAATGCCGCCCCGACTGGGACATCACCGCCCCCGAACTAAAAGCCGCCTGGCAGCAAGGCCGCAAAGATCTCTTCTATCCGTACGGCAAGACGTATGTCCAAACTCTAGGTGAACAGGACTGAAGCAGGATTAAATCTGAACTAAAATAGCAAGGTGCGGTTCTAACTCTGCAATTGGTTTACTCGATCGCTCTGTGGGGGAGGGCCTGTTTACCCTGAGCCTCGAAGGGTTTACCTTGTAAGGGCCCTCCCGATCGGCCCGCTACCGCACCTGAGACCGTGATGCATTCCACGCCCCAAAGTATTAGACTTACCCACAGCGCACCCGCGCGTTCCTCGCAGTCCTGCTTCCATGCTGCAAGGAGGGTAACCCTATGCCGCTCGTTGTCCGCCGCGTCTCGATCACCACAAAAAACTTGATGGTTGTTGCCTGCCTTCTCTCCTGCGCCTGGCTTCAAGTCTCTCCAGCTCTAGCGCAACACGTCGGTCACCCTGGCGGCGGACAGTTCAGAACCGGCGGCCATATAAGCGCACCGCACGTGGTCTCCCCACCAGCTTCACGCGCAATTTTCTTCCGCCCCCCGACCGGTCTTCCGGATCGCCCCTTTTTTATTTTTCGCCGATCTTTCTTCAATCCCGCGCCGTTTCTCTGGTCTTGGCAAGCTTTCAATTCTTCTTGGTGGCTCTACTGCGGCCCCGTCTGGGGCTGGTATTCCGGCTGTGGCGATTTCTTGTCTTCTGCACCTATTACTGAACACTATCTCGCCCCGCCCCTCACCTACGCGAGTCCTGTTTACATCTACAGCCTCTATGGGCAGCCGCTAGTACAGATCTGTCTGAAGGACGGCACTCTGTACAACGTGAACGATTACTGGTTCGTCGACGATCAGATACATTTCACCATGCTCGATGAGAGCGGCAGGAAGTCTGTCGAGCAGGTCATCGCCTTTGACGATTTGGATGCACAGAAAACCATCGATGTGAATTCGCGCCGAGGATTCCGAGTCGTGATGCGCAGCGAGCCCATCGAGCAGTATTTGCGAGATCATCCCGATCTCACGCCGCCGCTCCTCGAGCCCCCACAGAAAAACTAACCGCCGCCCCGCTGTACGTTGTGGGACTTAGTCGCTTCAATGCTCCAAGATCGTGATGTTAGTGCACCGCAGCCTGTGAGTAATACCCCTGACTAGTGCGCGCAGTCAGCTTTTTATCGGCAAGATGAACCTCTATGTGGTGATACTCATCTCGCTTCTGGTCCAAAGGTAGAGCGAACGAGATCTCGTAATAAGCCTGCGTATCCGCGAGGCACAGTTTCATGGATCCCGTGATGTCGTTGCTGCTCGTTAGCGCCATCCCGCCGCTCTGAGTCGCAATCACCTGCAAAGCTAAATTGCCCCATTCCGCCTGGCTAGGTTTGGTGAGCCCTTTGGTGTAAGCCTCCCAGCGGAAGGCGCGTCCGCCGAAGTCCGCGCTGCCAAGCGGATCGATGCTGTAAAGGGTGACTTGGCCTTGCCGAAACATAGTCGAGAGCTTCACAACATTATTGAAGATCCCTTGTTCTTGCTTTGCGTCCATCTGTTCCGCAACGCCTGGGCCGGAGAGCGTCGGCCAGCCGGGCGAAATCCACAGAATAATCTTGCGTCCTGGGCGCGCCGCCTCGCGTGAGCCGAGCTCAAACAAAGCCTTCATGGATATCTGCAGTCGCTCAACGTCGCTATAGATTCCGCCCGAGCGATGAATCGTATGTAAGCCGAGATTGTACTGAGCCAGTGCGGCGCTGAGTGCGTTGCCATCACTCGAGAATTCTTCTTGAACCTTGATCCCGTCATCCGTAAGAAAAGCAAGCGCAAGCGGGTGGGCAAGGTGTCCCCCATCGGCCTTTAGGAATTTGTCGATCTCCGAACGTTCGTAAGCAATGTTCGCAAGACCGGTGTTCACGTCATCAATCACGAGCACGACCTCGACAGGCGCCTCGCGCCCACGTACAGCGTCAAACGTGAGAATGGTCTGCGGGACTTTATTATCCAGCACAGTGAAGTCTTCTTGTTGAAGACCGGTAACCGGCGGTCCAGACTTTGGAGTCACAACAACGTCAAGGAACATCGCGCTATTGTCGGGCTGTGTTGGCGCACTTGATTCTTGGGCTGAGACTGTGGCCACGCAAAACATAGGAACGAGAAAGAAAAAGCCAAGACGCGCGTTAATGAACATCAGAATCCTCCGTCCGACCAAGAACCGGTGGCTCTCCGTTGAAACGCTTCGCTGATTTGGATCATTGAGGCCCTACCTGGTAGACGTTAGAGAAGCTCGTTGAGTTACGATTTGTCTGCTTAGTGTGCGACTAACGTGCGACGAACCCGCCACTCAGCGAAGTGCCGGTCCTTCCAAGAAATCGTTGCTAAACTGACGGACAGAAGCTAGATTCTCACCAACCGCAAACCGCATTTGGCCGCTCACAACTATTCGCCACTCGCTGCATGAAAAGAGCATAGAAATGGAACACACCAACCGGCAACTGATGTGGCATGGCATGTTTTTGTTTCTAATTGGGCTGCTAACTGGCTTCGCCGAGCAGCATTTCGCGAACATACGCATGGGACTTGCTGCTCACCTGGAAGGCATTATGAACGGTACGTTCCTGCTTGCACTTGGAGCGGCCTGGAACGAAGTGCGGCTGCCGCCGCGACCAAAGGTATTCGCCTATTGGACCGCGCTTTACGGCACATATGTAAATTGGCTCGCAACGACGCTTGCGGCGGCGTTTGGTACGGCCGCTCTCTCTCCAATTACAGGTGTTGGCTATCATGGACAATCGTGGCAGGAGGGCCTTGTAACTGTAGGATTCGTTAGCGTTGGAATCGCAATTATCGCGTCGTCGGTGCTTGTACTCTGGGGCCTTCGAGCCAAGGCAATCGCGTGAGTTCGCTGCCTGGAAACCAGCCCGCTATTCAGCATCAATCCGGCTTCTTCGCGCCATAATGGTCGGCAAGTTCCTCGCCATCGAAGCTATGCGTGTAACTCTCTTTGATCTCCGGCAGCATGGTAGCGTTCCATTCATTCCATTCGCGAACCAGCCGCTGAAACACATCCTTTTGTCGCTCCTTCAGGTTCGCACGCTCCAGCGGGTCTTCCACAACATTGAACAGAAACGTATTCTCCAGAATCTTGAGAAACTTGTAATCGCCATCGCGTAATGCCCGCGGCGCGTTCGCCTTGTAGCGCCAAAACAGTTTGCGCGAGACCGGCGCGGCATTCTGCGTCAGCTGCGGCAAGAGATTCATTCCATCAACAGGGTAAGACGGATCAGGCGCAACGCCCGCAGCCGCAAGTAGCGTAGGCATCCAGTCCACGCTGATAGCTACTTGCTCGGTTGTACGGCCCTGAGGGATACGCGCAGGCCAGGAGATCAACGCCGGAATGCGCAAGCCGCCTTCCAGCAATTCCGTCTTCTTCCCCGTGAACGGCCAAGTATCTGCAAATCGTTCTCCGCCATTGTCGCTCGTGAAAATGACGATCGTGTTCTCCGTTAATCCATTCGCATCCAGCGCCTGAAGCACACGGCCAATCTGCCGGTCCATTTCTTCGATCATTTTCTGATACGTCTTTTGTGATCCGCCGTCGCGAAACCCATAGAAATGATCATAGCCGCTCTTCAAAGGGCCAAACTTTGGCAAAACTCCCAAATGCCACTTGCCGACCAATGTCGAACTGTAACCGGCTTTCTTCAGGAGCGAAGGCAGAGTCGGATGTTCCGGCGGAAGCCCGACATTAGGTTTGCCGGTCAACGGCTCCTCCAGACCCAAGCGGAGGCGATACTGGTAGCGCCCCGTGATCAAAGCCGTGCGTGTGGCCGAACAAACAGCCGAGTTGGCGTAAGCCTGCAGAAAGCGCATTCCTCTCGCGGCGATTCGATCAATATTCGGCGTGTTCAAATCAGGGCGTCCGTAGCAAGACACATCGGCGTATCCCAGATCGTCCGCAAGAATGAAAACAATGTTGGGCGGTATTGGAGTCGGCTGCGCGCCCAGGATCTCGTTGCCCACGGCCAAAGAGATCATCCCCGTTGCAGCGCCGCGGATCAGGTCGCGTCGTGTGATCGAGTGTTTATCTGCGAGCATCATGAGTGAGGCCTAATTCTTGTTTGTCCATAACTAAGCATTAATCCGAAGGAGGATATCACTTCTTTCGCCAGCAGAGTCTTGACGTCAGGCTGTCGATGTAATGTACTGAGTCTCTCCAATGCCGACGCCACTGCTCGTCATCGAAAACGAATTCCGCGCGATTTTGGCACCTGATTCCGTTCGCGCGGCCACGGCGGCCGATGCAGTTTGCAGCATTCAACCGCGGCTTGTTCTCGAACCGGTCAATGAACAACAACTTGCCGCTGTTCTTCGTATCGGAAATGACGCAGGCCTTTCTGTCATCCCACGGGGTGCCGGCACAAAACTTTCCTGGGGCAATCCTCCCGCTCGCACCGACGTCATTCTTTCCACCGTTCGCCTCGACAAAATCATCGAGCACGCCTGGGCCGATCTCACCGTCAGCGTCGAAGCAGGCTGCACCATTCAAAAACTGCAAGACACGCTCGCCCAACACGGCCAGCGGCTCGCCCTTGATCCTCTCTGGCCTGAACAAGCAACGATCGGCGGCATTCTCTCAACGAATGATAGCGGCTCGCTGCGCCTTCGTTTCGGCGCCCTCCGAGACTTAATCATCGGCGTCACCCTCGCACTTCCCGATGGCACCCTCGCCTCCAGTGGCGGCAAAGTCGTGAAAAATGTCGCCGGCTACGATCTCCCCAAACTCGTCACCGGTGCTCTCGGCACGCTCGCGGTCATCACCCGCTCCGTTTTTCGCCTCCATCCCTTGCCGCGAAATACGAAGACGCTCTCCATCTCAGGCTGTAATCTCGAAGAGATGCAGCGGCTCATACTTGCCGTGCAGGATTCCAAACTCGCTCACACCGCCCTTCAAGCGCGCGTCGCGCAAGACGTAGAACCCGTCGTAGACATTCTCCTTGAGGGCACGGATGCCGGAATCGCCGCGCAAGAATCGCAATTGCGAGAACTAGCTCGTCCCGCAACGGCCACAGACGCTCCCACAACAGTCTGGGCCGCGTCGCAAGCACTCTGGGACTCCACGAATTCCGCAACGAAAGCAATCGCAAAAATCACCACGCTACCGGCATCAATCGCGCACACCATCGAAACCGTGCAACGGGCCACGAGCTCCCGCAAAACGCTTTGGAAGTTGACAGTGCAAGCCACTGGCATCGGCTGGCTGCGCTTGGAAGCCACGCCAGGAAATCTCCATGCAGCACTTTCGGATCTTCGTTTCGAGATCGAACACGCGGGCGGCTCGCTCGCAGTGTTTCATCGTCCCGCGGATATGCAAAGCATAGACGCCTGGGGCACACCCGGCGATGCACTTCCCCTTATGCGCGCCGTAAAAAAGCAGTTCGATCCAAAAAACACGATGAACCCCGGCCGCTTCATAGGTGGCATCTGATCAAGGAGCTTTCGCCCATGAAGAATTTCCGTTTTGCGTTTCCACTCGTTGCTATTTTATTGATCGCCGCCCCAAATCGCGTTTCCGCGCAAGCCGCTTCCACGACTGCAGCAGCCGATTCTCACCCTGAAGTTCGCACTCTCAAAATCACTATTCTCTCGACTATGCTCGCCGACGACGGCATCGGCGAATGGGGTTTTGCCGCACTCGTCGAAGCCGACGGCCACAAAATTCTTTTCGACACGGGCGCCCGCCCCAACACCGTTCTCGAAAATGCCCGGGAACTGAAAATCGATCTCAGCGACGTTCAGGACGTAATTCTCAGCCACTTTCATGACGACCACACCACCGGCCTCATGACGCTACGCCGCGAATTTTCCAAATCGAATCCTAAAGCGCTCTCTCGCGTTCACGTTGCACAAGGCATTTTCCTCGAGCGTCGCGGCCACAATCCCAACCCCATGATCCAGATGAAAAAAGACTACGAAGCCACCGGCGGCGTCTTCGTCATCCACGACAAACCCGAAGAGATTTTTCCCGGCATTTGGCTTAGTGGCCCGGTTCCACGGGCCTACCCCGAAAAAAATTATCCGGCGGGCACCGAGGTCAACACCGGAGCCGCGTGGGTGGAAGACACCGTGCCCGATGATCAGTCTCTCGTCTTCAACACTTCGCACGGCCTTGTCCTACTCTCCGGCTGCGGCCATTCCGGAATCATCAACACGCTGCAATATGCCCGCGGTTTTCTGCGTCCAGCTCCAGTGGACGCCGCTATCGGCGGCTTCCATCTCTTTGCTGCGACCGACCAACAACTCGCCTGGACCGCCTCCAAGCTGAAGGAATACGAAACCGCTCGCATCCTCGGCGCGCACTGCACCGGAATCGAAAGCGTCTACCGCCTGCGCGAACTTCTCGGCCTCACTCGCCAAACCTGTCTCGTTGGAACTATCGGCGCTGTCTATGATCTCAATAGCGGAATTCAGACTGGCCCCATCGCGCGATAATTTTCTAAACGAATGTGAGGTATGACTCATGAGCCTTACAACGCAGCCAAACATATTTAAAATATCTGCGCGCTACTGGACCTTTTCCCTGATTTTCGCGCTCGAGAGCGCGGCGATATGTTCAGCGCAATCGGGCGCACCGGCGGTCTCTACACCGCATGCCCCACACGCGAACGCCGCCGTTCTTCTGGAGAATCTTTCATGGGACGAAGCTGAGCAAATCCTCACACCCGATACTGTTGTCGTCATAGCGCTCGGTGCTGAGTCCAAAGAACATGGCCGTCATCTTCAGCTCAACAACGATTTCCTCATGGCCGAGTACCTCAAAAAACGCGTCCTCTCCGCCGCGCCGCAAAACATCGTCATCGCTCCCACCATCAACTACAGTTTCTATCCCGCCTTCCTCGAATATCCCGGTTCCACTTCCCTCAGTATCGACACGGCTCGCGCAATGTTAACCGACATCATTCATTCGCTCGCGCACTACGGCCCACGCCGGTTCTATGTCCTCAATACGGGCATTTCCACGCTCAGGCCTCTCGCACAAGCTGCCGCCGATCTCGCAAAGGACGGCATCATGCTTCATTACACCGACCTCACGAAGGATGATCCTGTCGAGAAAAAACTTCGCCAGTCCGGCGGCACCCACGCCGACGAAATCGAGACTTCGATGATGCTCTACATCGCCCCCGAGACTGTTCGCATGAAGAAAGCCGCTCGCGATCTCAGCCCCAATCAACCAGGAGGTCTCACTCGCGACCCCCAAGGCAAGGGCACCTATTCCCCCACAGGCGCCTGGGGCGATCCCACCCTCGCGACGCGCGAAAAAGGCCAAGCCGTCGTCGAGTCCCTCGTCGTCACGATCCTGAAAGACATCGAGGATCTTCGCCAAACCGCTTCGCCACCCAAATGATTTCGTTCCTCCTCTGCGCGGCTCTGTGTTCTTTTCCGCCGCGCACCCAGTGGCCTTGGTAGTTCAACGTCTGGCCCGCCGGGCAAATGTAACGGTCTTCTTCCGCCTCGTAAATAAATCGCGTCGCGTCCAATCGCTTCGCATTCGTCCGCGCTTTCGACGCGTCATCGGCCAGACTGCCCACGAAATCAATCCCTTTTTCAGCCATGCCCTGAATGTTTTCGCCGCTCGTGTAGCCGGCGTCGGCCACCATTCGTTCCGGCTTTCGTCCCCAGCGCTGCTCGATCCGCTCCGCCGCCGGCAGCAACTGCTGATAGTCGTTGCCTACTTGGGTGATTTCCGCGTCCACGATAAATCCGTGCCGCGCGTCGGTCGAGATCTGCGCGTTGTAGCTCGGCGCAAAACCGCCACCGGCCTGCTTCATCACTCGCGCCTGCGGATCGCTCGTGCTCACGCGCGCCTCGCGCTTTTCTTCCACCGTCTTTTTTACCTCGCGCAACTTCTCCAGTTCGGCCAACGCTTCTTCCAACCGTTCTTGCTTCTCTTGCACGGCTCGTTCCCGCGCCGCTTGCTGATGCCGGTTCGCCGCCGACTCGGCCAGCGGATCCCGCAAAGCTTGCACCTGTTGCCGCGCGCGCTCCAAATGTTCCCGCAGCGTCTTCTCCCGATGAAAGCTGCCGCTGCTCGCCCCGGCTTTGATTTTCGTCCCGTCCTGCATCACTTCTTCCAGCGTGATCAGCCCTTTCGCGCTCAGCACTCCCAGCAAATTGGTGAACAACTCATCCAACTCCTCGGCCTTTTCCACACGAAAATCCGCCAGCGTGTGATAGTTCACCGCTTCCATCCCCGTCAGCCACTGAAACGCGGGATCGTATTCACATCGCCGCGCCACTTCTCGCGCCGCTCCGATTCCGCGGCTGTAGGCATAGACCCACAAGCTGATCAACAGTTGCGGATCAATCGCAGGACGCCCGCCTTCCTCCGCGCTGCTGGCGATGGCTTCGTAAAATCGGCTCACATCCAGCCGCCCCACCATCTCCCTATCTTCTGCGCCTCTGCGTTATCTTTTTTCTGCCTTTCTTCTCTCCCTCTTTCTTCCCGCAATCGCTGTTTGCCAGCAGCACCGCCATTCGGTTATGTTCACGAATGAAAGCGAGCAGCGCTCTTTCATGACCATCGTTCCCGAGACTAATCCATTGCCAAGCGCCTTCGACGCGCACCATCCGCCGTCCAAACAAATCATCGAAAACTGCGTCCACTGCGGCTTCTGCTTGCCGGTCTGTCCCACCTACGTTCTCTGGAACGAAGAGATGGATTCGCCGCGCGGCCGCATCTACCTGATGAAACTCGCCAGCGAGGGCAACGCGACCATGAACCCGCAGTGGGTCAGCCACTTTGACTCCTGCCTCGGCTGCATGGCCTGCATGACCGCCTGCCCCTCCGGCGTCGACTACGGAAAATTAATCGAAGCCACCCGCGCGCAAATCGAACGCCATCATCCACGCTCCTTCATCGAGAAACTTCATCGCCGTTTTCTCTTCGCAGTTTTCACGCGGCCGGACCGTCTACGCCTGTTGCGCTGGCCGCTGCTGGCCTACCAAAGGTCTGGCCTGCAGTCGCTAGTTCGTGGCATTGGCCTGCTGAAACTTTTTCCAAAGCGCCTGCAATCCATGGAATCGCTGATGCCCAAGCTCGGACAAAACGAGCGCGTCCCCGAAGTCACGCCATCGCAAGGCACGCAACGCCGTCGCGTCGGCCTCATCCTCGGCTGTGTTCAGCGCGAATTTTTCCCTCAAGTCAACGCAGCGACCGCACGCGTCCTGGCCGCGGAAGGATGCGAAGTCGTGGCGCCAAAAGACCAACCGTGTTGCGGCGCGCTAATGGTTCATGCTGGAGAAGAAGACGGGGCTTTGGCGCTGGCAAGAAAAACGATCGACGTGTTCGAGCGCGCCAACGTCGACACCATCGTCACCAATGCCGCGGGATGCGGCTCCAATGTGAAAGAATACGGACACTTGCTTCGCGACGATCCCAACTATGCCGATCGGGCCAAGGCCTTCGCCGCAAAGTGCAAAGACATCTCTGAAGTTCTTGCGGAGCTACCGCCGCGCGCCACAAGAAATCCCCTGCGTATGCGCGTGGCGTTCCACGATTCCTGCCACCTGCAGCACGCCCAAGGCGTCCGCTCGCAACCCCGCCAATTGCTCGCAAATATTCCCGGCCTCGAACTCGCCGAAATCCCAGAAGCCGCCATCTGCTGCGGCTCCGCAGGAATCTACAATCTCGTTCAACCCGACGCAGCCAACACGCTCGGCGATCGCAAAGCCCAACTCATCGCTCCGCTCAACGCCGAGGTCGTAGCCACCGGCAATCCCGGCTGCCTGCTCCAACTCCAATCCTCTCTAGCCCGCCAAGGTCACTCGACGCCTGTAGTCCACACGATCCAACTCGTCGACGCTTCAATCCGCGGCAAGCCGTTGTAGGGGCACGGCATGCCGTGCCCCTCTTGGGTCCGTGCAACACTCACAAAAATTCGAGCCGCGTTCTGGTTACGCGGCCCTTCTTCGTCCACGCGCCGAGAATCAGTCCCATCAAGAACAACCCGGCCAACGAATAGAATTCGTTGATTGCAAAGAGCTGCATGGGCCGCATCTCGAACATGTAATTCGTATACGCCACCGGCCCGACCAATCCAATCCATAGCAAAATGCCCAGCGCCGCCCCTCGCGCCGCGGTATTCGCGTTACGCCAGGTGCAAATCTGAGCCAGCACAAAGGCAATCAGCAAATCCAAAACAAACGTGATGACATAGGGCATCACCGGATTCATGCTCTTCATTCTCTCCACGGTCATCTGCTCGAGCGCCATCCACGGCTTGTTGAACAAAGCTCCGTACCACACCGCCCCAAGTATCCAATACGCCAAAGCCGAAACAAACACCGCCGCATAATTCGTCTTCATCGCTCGCCTCTCATGCCGTTCTCTATCTCAAGAGCCCTCACCGATATCCGCGCACAAAAAAGTAAACCGTCATTGCCGCTCCCACCAAAATCACAAACGCCCGAATCCACGACTGCGGCAACTTCTGTGCATAGTGCGCGCTAGAAAACCCTCCTATCAACGACCCCGCTGTCATCACCAGCGCCTGCGGCCAAAATATCGCCCGCGTGATAATAAACGTTACTGCTGCAACTCCGTTGATCACGCCGCCCAGCAATACTTTCAATTTATTCATCGCGTGAATGTCCGTCATGCCCATCGCCGCGAGCATCGCCAGATTCATGATGCCGATCCCGCCGCCAAAATATCCGCCGTACACAGCGACAAACAACTCAAAAATGGACGCGCCCGCGACCGCCGCATTATTCGAATCGTGTGAGATCCCCGCCGAAATCCGTCCCGTCAGGTGCTTGCCAAACGCAAATAGCAGCGTCGCGCCAAGCAGCAGCCAGGGCAAAACTTTCAAGAACGTCTGCGCCGGCGTCTTGATCAGGAGAATCGCGCCAGCCAATCCGCCAATCACGCTCGTAACGATCAGCGGAATCATCACACGCCGCGGAATGTTCAGCTTCATGCGATATGCGCCGCCGCTGGCCGTCGTCCCCACCCAAAGCGCCAAGGTATTGGTAGCGTTAGCGGGCACCGGCGGCACACCTGTAAACAACAGCGCCGGAAACGCCACAAAGCTGCCGCCGCCGGCGACGGCGTTAATCGCCCCACCCATGGCCCCGGCGAAAAATAGAAATATGGCGTTGTGTAAGTTCAAGCCAACCTTTTATCACGATTCGCGCTCCCCACTCCAGCACCAGATCCTAACGTCTCTCTTCTATTCCGCTAAGCCGCAAAGAGAACTGGGGCACCCTCGCCGCCCATAAGTCATTTCTTGACAACACGCGCCGGGCCGTATATGAACGGTGCGATTTATCAACCTTCCGCCACTGAATGCCTGGCTCGCACCCTTTGCGGGTCACAGGGGGGATTCAAGAGGAAGGAATCACAACTCAGGCAAAAGTGTGTTTTGCGGCCGCTCGGACGGGCGATCGTGTGCGCCCTAACAACAGGCATCGTGCGAACCGCGCTTCAACAGGAGGAAGCATGGCCAGTCAGGCAAACGTAATCGGAGCGGGCGGAGCTGGAAGCGACAGTATTCCGAAGGTAATTCTCGCCTCCGCAGTCGGCACAATGATCGAGTGGTACGACTTTTACATCTTTGGCAGCCTGGCCGCCGTTCTTTCTCCGAAATTCTATCCTGCCGGCAACGATACCATCGCGCTGATCGCCTATCTTTCGACCTTTGCCGTTGGCTTCCTGGTCCGTCCTTTTGGCGCGCTCTTTTTCGGACGCATCGGCGACCTCGTTGGCCGCAAATACGCATTCATCGTCACGCTCACCATCATGGGCGGCGCGACAGCCCTCATCGGCTTCCTCCCCACGTTCGCAACCGCCGGGTGGTTTGCGCCGATTGCTCTTCTCGTGATTCGCGTCTTGCAAGGGCTAGCTCTCGGCGGCGAATATGGCGGCGCAACCGTTTACGTCGCCGAACACGTTCCCGATGGGAAGCGCGGCTTCTACACCAGCTTCATTCAAATCACCGCGACTCTCGGCCTTTTCGTCTCGCTGATCGTCATTCTCGTGACGCAGCAGCTCCTGTCTCCAGACGACTTCAAGGCCTGGGGCTGGCGCATTCCGTTCCTCATCTCGATCGTTCTGGTCACCGTTTCCCTCTACATTCGGTTGAAGATGAAAGAATCTCCGATCTTCGCTCAAATCAAAAGCGCTGGCATGACTTCGACGCAGCCACTCACAGACGCCTTTGCAAAATGGGAGAACCTCAAGCGCGTGCTGATTTCTCTTTTTGGCGCTACCGCCGGACAAGGCGTTGTCTGGTACACCGGCCAGTTTTACGCGCTCTTCTATCTCCAGACCGTGCTCAAGGTAAACAGCAAAACTTCCAACATCATCGTGGCCATTGCGCTCCTCTGCGCCATGCCTTTCTTTACGCTCTTCGGTTATCTTTCCGATAAGTTCGGCCGCAAATGGATCATGATGCTGGCCTGTTTGCTCGCCGTCGTGACGTATATTCCGATTTACAAAGCGATGACCGTGGCCGCAGGAAACAATATCGTCACGGTCAAATCGACGAAGAACAAGGTTACCGGCGCGATTGGCTTGACGCCCATGACCACCGACGCCAACGGAGCCCTGGTCGCGGCAAAGGAAGCGCCTAGTCCAAACGTCCCGTTGCTCGTGCTGCTGGTGTTTATCCAGGTGATTTATGTTTGCATGATCTACGGACCCATTGCCGCATATCTCGTGGAGGCCTTCCCGGCCAAAATACGCTACACCTCCCTATCGTTGCCCTATCACATTGGCAACGGGGTCTTTGGAGGCTTGGTGCCGCTCATCGGGCTATCCGTCTGCGCGGCCACCGGCAACATCTATGCCGGTCTCTATTACCCCATGATCGTCGCCAGTATCACGCTGGTCCTGGGCAGCATCTTGCTCAAGGAAACTTACGGGCACAAGATCTGGGATGAAGTCGGCGGGATGAAGTAGGGCCTCTCCGCATTTCTACGCGGGGAGGCGCGCATTGACTCCCGCGCCTGCGTGGGAGCATCATTTTTGGCGGGCAAACTCGTTCTGCAGAGGAAATGAGTCTGCCTGAACCAGGCTGTCCTTCGTTGTAGCGTTACATCCGAAATCGAACATGCAAGGGGAGTTGTCGCCGTGGCCAAAGCTCGCCAGAAAACAAAAGCGAAGGCATCGAAGAACAAAAGCAAACTTACCGAAGCGCAGATTGCCGTTCATTGGAAAGAAGAAGAGTACTTCTACCCTTCCAAAACATTTATCGCTCAAGCGAATCTAGTTGATCCCGCCTTCGTAAAAAAATTCAGCGAGAAACATTTCCCGGAGTGCTTCGATATTTACGCCAAGCTGCTCGATTGGGATAAGCCCTGGCGCAAAACCCTCGACACCTCTAATCCTCCCTTCTGGAAATGGTTCGTGGGCGGAAAACTCAACGCCTGCTACAACTGCGTGGACCGCCATCTCGCCAAACACAAAAACAAAGCCGCGTTGATTTTCATCCCCGAGCCAGAAAACGAACCTGCAACCGTTATCACCTATCAAGAACTCTACAAGCGCGTGAACGAAGTCGCCGCGATGCTTCGCGATTTCGCCGGACTCAAAACCGGCGACCGCGTCACTATCCACATGCCCATGATTCCCGAGCTGCCGATCACAATGCTCGCGTGTGCTCGCCTCGGTGTTGTCCACTCGGTAGTCTTTGGCGGCTTCAGCGGCGAAGCTTGCGGACTGCGCGCGGCGGACTCCGGCAGCCGCGTCTTGATTTACGCCGATGGATACCACCGCAACGGCAAATGGGTAGATCACAAGCCCAGTGCCGATATCGCCGTCGCCACTGCAAAAAAAGAAGGCCAGCACATCGACAAAGTTCTCTTTTGGCGCCGTTATCCCGGGCACTACCGCTCCGAATCTCCGATGATTATGGACCGCGACTACTTTGTGGATGACGTTGTCAAAGATTACCGAGGCCAGATCGTCGAGCCCGTCTCGCAGGATGCCGAAGCTCCGCTGTTTCTCATGTACACCAGCGGGACCACCGGCAAACCCAAGGGCTGCCAGCACCGCACCGGAGGCTATCTCGCTTACGCCGCGGGCACTTCAAAGTATTACCAGGACATTCATCCCGAAGACGTCTACTGGTGCATGGCGGACATTGGCTGGATCACAGGTCACTCGTACATCGTGTACGGGCCGCTCGCGCTCGCCGCCACAAGCGTACTCTATGAAGGCGTGCCGCAGTATCCTGATGCCGCGCGTCCTTGGCGGATAGCCGAGCGTCTCGACGTTAATATTTTTCACACGTCTCCTACCGCGATTCGCATGCTGCGCAAAGCTGGCGGCGACGAACCCAAAAAATATAACTATCACTTCAAACACATGACCACCGTCGGCGAGCCAATTGAACCGGAAGTCTGGCGCTGGTATTACGAAACGGTTGGCAAAGGCGAAGCGGTGATCGTTGATACCTGGTGGCAAACCGAAACAGGCGGCTTCCTCTGCAGTACGAAACCCGCGCTCGATCCCATGAAGCCCGGCAGCGCAGGGCCTGCGGTGTTGGGCATTTATCCCGTCATCTGGGATGAGAACGGCGAAGAGATCAAACCTGGGACCGGCAGAGCCGGAAATATCTGCATTCGCAATCCGTGGCCGGGGATCATGCAAACGATTTGGGGCAGCTCGGATCGCTTCGTTAATCAGTACTACAAAAAATATTGCAAAAATCCCAAGAGCAAGGACTGGCGCGATTGGCCTTATTACGCTGCCGACGGCGCCGTGCTTCCGGCGGACGGGTATTACCGCATCCTCGGCCGCGTCGATGACGTAATCAATGTCGCTGGACACAGGCTCGGCACCAAAGAGGTCGAATCCGCCTGCCTCAGCATCACGGAAATCGCCGAAGCTGCCGTGGTCCCGGTCGTTGACGAAATCAAAGGCCGCGTACCTGAAGTCTACATTTCCTTAAAACCGGGCGTTCCTTCGAACAAAGCCATCCAGGACAAAGTGATCTCGACCATCGAAACAATCATCGGCAAAATCGCGCGGCCTAAACGCATTCACATCGTTCCTGACATGCCCAAAACGCGTTCCGGCAAAATCATGCGCCGCGTGCTGGCAGCCATTTCCAATCACATGGACACCGGCGACATCACCACGCTAGCCAATCCGGACATCGTGGCGCAGATTCGCGAGCTGGTTCAGGGACGCAATACCGGACCGCTGCAGGAAGGCCCCGAAGACATCAAACTCTTCGGAGAAGAAAAGTAGCCGTATCGCTCAATATTCTGTAAAGGCGGGACTTGTTTAGCCCGTAAGGGCCCCGCTCGCTTCAACAATTGCGATACTGACGAACGCACTTAAGGAGCCCAAAATGCCCCAAATCCCAAGAAGAGAATTCCTAAAAGCTGCCGCAAGAACGGCAGCCGCGACGAGCCTCCTCGCTTCGAGAGCATTTGAACTCCATGCCAATCCTCTAGGCCTGCCGATCGGTTGCCAAACCTGGCCAGTAAGAGAAGGCATCGCCAAAGATTTTCCCGGCACAATTAAAGAACTCGTTTCTGCCGGCTTTCAAACCATCGAACTCTGCTCACCCGTCGGCTACGAGGACTCCGGCTTCGGCGGCCTGGCCAAGTACAAAGGCTCCGAGCTCAAAAAGATGCTGAACGATTGGGGAGTCACCTGCATCAGCTCGCACTTCGGTATGGACGAGCTTCGAAAAGATCAGGCCGGACGAATTGCGTGGGCCCAAGATCTGGGCCTCCAGCAAATGTTAGTCGCCAGCCTCGACGGTCCCAAAAAACCCACAATGGACGATGTGAAACGCGCCGCCGACGAATACAACAAAATGGGCGAAAAGGCTGCTGCGGCTGGAATCCGCCAGGGGCTTCATAACGAAAACTTTGAAACGTCTATGGTCGACGGCAAGCGGACCTACGATGTGTTAATCGGCCTTCTCAATCCCAAATTCGTGAATTTCCAGTTCCAGGTTTCCACTATCAGCGAGGGCTTTGACGCTGCCGAATATTTCATGAAATATCCCGGCCGCTTTTTCTCCATGCACGTCCAAGGCTGGTCCGCGACCACGAAGAAAATTGTCCCCGTGGGACAAGGCACTCTCGACTGGAAGAAAATCTTCGCCGCTGCCAAAACCGGCGGCCTAAAGAACTATTTCGTAGAAATGAATTTGGATCTAATGAGAGCCAGCGTGCCCTACCTGCGCAATCTTCAGGTGTAGCGCAAGAGTTTGACCGGCTTGCTAGAAAGCCTCGCCGACCCCCAGGCCAAACGTGTGACCATTTACGCCTTGGGCGATGTCGGCACGAAGATTGACGTGATATTTCTTGCTTAGTTCAAATCGCAGGCCGCCACCACCGCTAGGAAGGAAGTGGCTGTTCTGCACTAGCTCTAACGATTCACTCCCGCCAGGAATAACGCCCCCGAGGCCGCCGAATACCACCAGGCCGAACCTCCACGGCAAGACCAAACGATATTCCGCTTGAGTCGCCATGCTGTAGCGAGTGAAATAGTGTCCCGCCGTATAGCCTCGCAATTCGTTGCTGGTGCCATATATACAATTGCCATAAAAGGGAGGATTTCCGGCAGTGCCGCAGAAATAGGCGTCATAGGCCAGGACTTGGTTTTTGCTTAGACTCCAATATTTGTCGAACTCCGTTCGGTAGGATTGGAAAGAATACTTGCTACCCAAATCCTGGGAAAAGAAATCCGCTGTAAAAGTGAACTGTGTTCCGCTCAGCGGATAGAAGTGATTGGGGCGAGTATCCCGCGTGAGCTTCGCGCCGATGGACCTGAGGGTCGTGTGGAGGCCGACTTCCGGGGGAATCGGAAAGTTGACGACGTCATTTGGGCGGACCGTAATAAACGAATTGCCTGACATAAATCGTGGGCCGGCGAAAAATTTCCAGAAAATGCGGCGCAGGAATTCCCCAAAGAACGCGTCGCCCGTTTGATTGAGAGGCAGCTTAACGCCGGGGGCCAATTCATCGGCGTATATGTTGTAGTTTGCATTTCCGCGGACGTAGCCAGAGGTGACCTCATAGGTATTCTCTTTGAAGAAGAACTGTCCGCCCACGACGAATCCACGGCTGCCGTTGTTCGTAATGAGGCCGGCCCCACCGATTGTGGAAGGCGGAGAAACCTTGTCGTTCTTGTTCAGGGGGAAGATATAGCCAAGTATGGGGGTGATTCCTGTGCCGATGGCTGGACTTGAAAGGGGAAGTGGTGCGACCACAATTCCATCGGGTATGGAGAACTTCTTCTTTTTTTTGGGCTGGGGCTCTGTCTGGGCTGGCGCGGCTGTTTGCTGGGGCTGGTCAACTGCCTGCGGCGGAGTGGGTTTGACCTCTTCATCCAAGACTGCCACCGGGGGTTCTATTTTTTCTGTTCCTTGGGCGAATGCCGGCGAGCCCAAGAAAACCCCTAAGCCACAGATTAGAAATAGGTTAATCAGGGATACCATGCAAACCTTCGAGATGCGACAGCCCCCACCCAACACAAGTTCGCAGATCCCTTTTCGCATATGGATGGCTTACCCTAGCAGAGGACAAAATCCTAGATACTGGTAAGATTGACAGGTACCCTCCTCCGTCGAGCTCCCACCAAAATGCAGGATTTTTTCGCAAATTCACCGCGTACAGCGCCCCTATGCTGATCCTGGCCGCAGGGAAATGCCTTTATCAGCATAGAGCGGCGATGGCGGAGGACTAACTTCTAGTAAATCAGGGCACCGAACAAATTGGCGTTCAATCGCGGGCTCTCGTTCTGAGGCGGTTTGATCCTGTTATGCAATTCGCAACAAACGTTTCATCCTTCGGCGACAATAACAATCCCGCTAGTCTAGGCTAGAAACCATGAACCCCGACCGCCGTGGTTTCAGATTTGCGTTTAATGCCAATGCCGAAGTCGCACCGGAGGGCTCACCGAGCGCCACTGTCTCCGTTCGAGCCACGGAAATCAGCCTTTACGGTTGTTACCTTGAGTCGCCCGCGCCCTTCGCCGAACTATCGCCTGTCTTCGTGAAAATCTTTTTCGCAGATGAATACTTCGAAGCCAAAGGCACAGTGATCTACGTGAAACCAGCCGCGGGGATGGGCGTGGAGTTTCGCGAGCTTAAACCCCACTGCCGAGTAGTTTTGCAGAAATGGATTCTCGCCGCGCTACGCAAACAATCAAAACCAGAGTAGAGCCTACCTCATGAATGCCTTCCTAAGGGTCGGAGCTTTTAGCTCCGACATAGAAACCCGGCAAAACGAGGCTTTAGCGCTTCATACATTTGTGAGACAAGTTCTATCCTTCACGTTCCGGTTGCGCGATTTCGTTTACGAATCACACGCATCGCGATTCATTTATCCCCCGACGCGAATATGCGAGAAGGAACTGAAAAGCCCAAATACGTTCAAAAGCCATAGCACCACAACGATCACAACAACCGCGTTCAAAATAGACTTAATCGTTCCCTGCATCGGTATGAAGCGGTTGATGAGCCACAGCAGAACTCCCACAACGATCAAAACCGTTACTACAGTTATTAATGGCATTAGTCAGCTACCTCCTAGCTAAACGGGTTTACCGTTCATTCTCAAAAGGCAGAGTAGGCGAGTAGGCAGCCTTAGGCCATACAGGGAAGAAAGTAGCTCGTCGGGTGAAAAGCGTTAAGTCGCCTTACCCAAAACGGCCTAAAGGATTCCGAAAACAGTGGCTGGCTCACCGGAGGGGTACGTGTTTCGGCCAGGGCGTCGGCATCAAGCCGGACGACGCGAATACCAGTAGCTATCGCTTGTATTCATCGCTTTGTCGCACCTACATTCTTCAAATATCGCAACCCTCCTGCACGCTCATGACCACGAGTGTCATGTCATCCCGCTGTGTCTGGCCATTCGCGAATGCTGACACTTCCTCCAGAATGCGTCTTATGATCTGCTCTGATGTTTCATCACCGCAAGAGCGCAGTATCCTCTCGAGGTTTTGTTCTCCCCAAAATTCACTTCTCTGCCTCGGTGATTCCATCGGTGTATGCAACCAGGACATCGCCAATCTCTAGCTGAAAAGTCGCCGTTGCAAACTGCGCGTCCGGTGAAATTCCCACGGGCATGGCTTCGGCTTGCAAGCAAAACATCTGGCACGTCTCACTCCGCCGGCGAACGACAAGAGGTGAATTGTGCCCGGCATTCACGTATTTCAATACCCGTGTGGCAGGTTCGTATTCCGCATAGAAAAGAGATGCGAAGAAATTTGTTGGAGAAGACCCATAGACCAGGCGATTGACGTCCCCAATGAGCGTGGAGAGGTCCAAATGCGGATGCAAAACTTGCGCGCGTAGCGAGGCTTGGAGACTCGCCATGAGCAGCGCCGCACCGATTCCCTTTCCGGAAACATCTCCGATTGCGATTCCCCACCGGCCTCCCTCCAAAGATAGGAAGTCGTAGTAGTCACCGCCAATGCCGTGAACCGGCTGGTAGAAGGTCTCGCAGGAGAGACAAGGTATCGACAGAGTCTCGGGCGGAAAAAATGCCTGTTGAACATCCTTCGCGCCCTCCAAATCCCGGCGAAGGGCTCTGTGAAATCCAGAATCGTACTCCGATTTCTTGAGAAACTCCAAAATCGTCTCCACGTGATTCCTCAGCAGCAGCCCAGCTTCTCTTCCTCGTCCTTTCTCCAGGGCGTCGATGATTGGTTGGTGCGATTCGACAACTTCGGGAAATTCCCGAGAAATCCTACCGATCACTCCTCGAATTCGCAGGTCGACCGCCAGGCTGTCCCACACGCGAACGATGCTCCTCTGGAGCGCCTGGGCCCGCTGGCGTGCGGTGTTCAGACGGGAGCCGGAGCCGTGATCAACAGTCTGAAAGTGGGCGTGGGAAAGTCGTTCGCGGCCTTCGGCACCGGATAGGTTGGATTGGCGGCAATCATGGCGGCTCGTGTGGTGGGGGCGGCGACAATTATTGGCGTTGACCTCGATGCGAAGCGGCTGGAGTTTGCGCGCGAACTCGGAGCCACGCACACTATCAATGGCGCCCAGGAAAATGTTGTCGATAGCATTATGCGAATCACCGGGGCTGGCGTTCACTACGCCCTGGACACTACGGCCAGTCCAAAAGTCATCCGCCAGGCCGTGGATTCCCTAACCCTGCGAGGACAGTGCAGATTGGTGGGAGCTTCGACTCCCGGATCTGAGATTTGCCTCGACGCAATGCACCTCATGACCGCGGGCCGCAAAGTGCGCGGCATTGTTGAAGGCGACAGCGCACCCGACATCTTTATTCCGCAACTGATCGAACTCCAGAAGCAAGGCCGGTTCCCCTACGACCGCATGCTCACGTTTTACGATATGGAAGGCATCAATCAAGCGATCGCTGACTCGGAGTCTGGGGCAGCGGTAAAACCAGTTGTTCGTATGGCTCAGGATTGAATGAAAACTCCCGGGTGCCATCCTCGCTGTTCCCCTTAGCACACATTGGCCTGGTACTAGAGTTTTCCAAAATTAGGACTTTTGGGGGATTCCTAAACCCATCCCACTCTTTCATCCTATCTAGTGAAGTAGGGGCGGGCGACTCATTTGCCGCAGCTTATGAGCAATCCACAAAACCGTTACGAAGTCTTCGAGAGCCTCGGCACAGGCGCCACCAGCCGTGTCGATAAAGCTCGCGATACGCTCATTGGACGCACCGTCGCGCTAAAAACCTTATTTCGAGGTTTTGGTTCCCGCGATCTCCAGCAGCAATTCCTGCGCGAAGCCCAAATTATCGGCGGCCTCTCGCATCCCCACATTGTGGCCCTCTACGACGTCGGCACCAACCAAGACGGCGCTCCGTATTTCGTCATGGAATATGTTGAGGGGAAAACTCTGGAGGCTTTTTTTGACGCTGGGCCTCTGCCACTTTATCGCGCAGCCGCGTGGGCGGGCGATCTTGCCACGGCTCTGGGTCAGGCGCACCGCGCCAATGTCATCCACGGAGACGTGAAACCCGCCAATATTCTCGTCACTGCCGAAAATCAAGTAAAGCTCGGCGACTTCGGCGTAGCTCGCTTTTCGACGCAAGCATCTGGCAGCGGAAATCTGATGGGAACGCCGGCATATCTCTCGCCCGAACAGATTCGCGGAAGTTCGCAGGACAGCCGCTCCGACCTATTCTCACTAGGGATCGTTCTTTACCAGATGTCGACCGGATTTCGCCCGTTTGACGGCGATTCCGTCGAAGCCGTATGCGCGCAAATCGTTTCGAGCACACCACCGCCACCGTCAAGTTACAATCCAACGTTTCCGCGTGGGTTTGACGAGGTTGTGATGCGCTGCTTGTCGAAAAATCCCGAAGAGCGATTTCCAAGCGCCGAAGCAATGGCCGCAGCCGTCTATCCCTTCGCACGAAATAAGCAGGCCGCACCTGCAAAGGCCCACCCTGCCGCAACCCAACGAATCAAGCTCTCGTGGTGGAACAGGCCGTTTCAGCAAAGAGATAAATGGGCAGTCGCAGCCGCTCTGCTCATTCTCGTTTCCGTCGGGGTAACTCTCCGCGCCATTCGCAAACACTCTGTGCCCAACCTTACAGCCGCTGCGGCCACGGTGGATCCCGCTTCCATCACGCCGGACCGGGGTGCGTTAGATCCAGCAGTTTCAACTTCGGCGACCGCTATCACCTCGCCTGAAGTCTCCGAAGCGCCGCAAACAAACTCTCCGTCGCTCTCAACAAAACCCGAATCGCCGGTTCCAAGCATAACCACTCCGCAGAGCCCGAAGTCTCCGTCGCGGGCCAAATCCTCTATGGCTCTGCAACACACACCTGCTTTGAAGACGGGACCGGAGCGCGACGCGTCACACGCACAGCCTCCCAGCACCGCCCCTTCCGCCACCGCGCAGCCCTCTCTTCCCAAACCCCTCGCTTCCCTTCACGTGGAGATCGTCTCTGCCATCGCCGAGGAGACGCTGGCTGTTTATGCCGGCCAGGAGGTCCTGGTGTCCACCCGGCTCGACTCCTCGCATCTCGGCGAAGCTCTCGAGTTTGACTGCCCGCTCTCGGCAGGCACCCATCCCCTCCGCGTCGTCCTCTATCACGCCGACGACAGCCTGCACCTGCAAAAAGAAGGGTTTGCGGAGATTGTCTCCGATGGTTCGAACACCCTCGACATTCACGTCAATCGCCGTTCCAAGCTTCTCATTCGTAAGGAAGCCGCGCTGGAAGTCACCTGGCCAAAAGCGCCTCCGTCATCCGCTGACCACACCTCTCCGCAGATAGCTGCCTTCACCTCGTCTAAATAATTTCAGTTTGCAATAATTTGAAGACTGCTCGACTTTAGATAATTAGCGCCCTGCCCCGCAAAGGTTGCGCGTCTGTGCCAGAACATCGGCGTCGAACTGAGCGGACTGCCAACCCTTTGAAGAACAGACCTGCTCGGCGGTGAGTCCCAGCGCTCCGCGAAGATCCGCGCCAGCAACGTTTGCGCCGGTAATTTCTGTGCCGCGAAAAATAGCTCCATTGAAAAAAGCCCCGCGAAGATCCGCGTTTCGAAGGTCCGCGTCCATCAAAATCGTTCCCTTAAACTGAGCGCCCGTCGCGTTGGCTTCAATCAATTTTGCTGAGGAAAAATCCGTTTGCTCCAGCGTCGCGAAGGACAAAATGGCGTGTTCCATTTTCGTGTCTCGCATGTCCGCGCGTGACAAGTCGGTGCGCAACAATTGAGCGTTGCGCAAATTTACAGCGTAGAGCGAAGCGCCGGCGAGCCGTGCGTTCGAAAGCAAAGCGTTCTCGAGGGTAGCGAATGACATATCGGCGCCGCGCAAATCAGCCCCGGTGAAATTCACGCGGGTCGCGTCCGCCGAGACCATCACTGTTTTCGAGGCCAGAACGCGGTCAAGAACTGCGTCCTTCAAAATGGCTTCGCGCAAATTAGCTCCGCGCAAATCTGCTTCGGAAAGGTAAGCTCCTTCCAAATTTGCGCGCCAAAGTTTTGCGTTTACGAGATAAGATTTATAGGCGCGCGCGAAACGCAAATTCATTTCGTTTAGTTTTGCTCCGGGGACAGCCGCGAGAGCTTCTTCACTCCAGTTTCCGTGGGGCGGCGGCCCGGAGAGCGTGGCTTCCGTCAACTCCGCGTACGGCCGGTAGCCGATCGATTGCATCGCTTCCGAAGCCCACCTCAACAAACTGGCTTGCGAATGTTGCGTCGCAATGTTGCTGTCGGAAGGCAGCCCGCGGTTCACTCCGAGGGAGAAAATCAGCAGAGTACAGCCGGTCAGAAGGGCGATTCGCGCGGTTGCGAAACTCATCCGCAGCAAATTCTTCGACTTCTGCCGCAACAAATCACCGGGTTGCAGCACCCGCGCCACGATTGTCGGAACACATGTCGCCGCGGCCACCGAAAGTGTCAGAAGAAATGCATGAAGAAGTGTCCCGCGAAAATCCTGGCGTACCAGATAACGCAGCCAAAATAAAAATAGAGTCGCCGGTACGACCCAGTAAGCCAACACGGTGGCTACGATCGTTTCCAACACCCAGAAAGGAGAGCGTCCTTCACGCATCCAGCGGAAATGGCGTCGCACCAAACCCATCAAATACCAGGGCCCATCCTTTTCCAGCGTTTGCCCATCCTTAAAAACCGCGGGCAATCCCGACATGCTGCCCCACAAGCGCAGCAGCAAAAAATGAAACCGCAAATATAAAATGAAGAGTACGAGCGGCGCACCCAAATAAAAACTCGTCATAGACAGGATTTTCGGAAAGCGCGGTATGGGAATCGCGGAGGCATCCACGACAAGGCGCACATCAGTGGTCAAGCCGATTAACGCAATGCAGGCAAGACTCGCACCCAGGATCAAGAAATAAAACCAACGCGCGACTTTCGAGGCATCCGAGATTGCTTTTGTGCTGTCGAAGGCCGCAATTGTTTCGGGCAGAATCGCGTCGAAAAGATTCGTTCCGCCAAGGCGACCGACCCACACGCCTTCAGCTCCATAGAGGTTAGCGCCCATTAAATTAGCGCCCCTCAATTCAGTCCCGAGTAAATTGGCTTCTCGCAAATCAGCTTGTACGAGGCTAGCTCCTCGCAAATTGGCCATGGAAAGGTCCGCGCCAATTAAATTCGCGCGCTGAATAAAAGCGCCTTCGAGGTTGACTCCCGTCAAGTCAGAGTGGGAAAGGTTGACTCCACAGAGGTCGGCTTTTACGCCGGATTCCCCGCCCGTTTCCACCCAGATTTTGTGCTGATCGAGAATTTCCGCCAGATCCAGAAGAGAGATCGACCCAGTGGCTTCTTCGGCAGAAGGCTGACTAGAAAGCTGATTCTGCTTATCCTGAATATCCGCAAGCATCGTGAAACTTTCCCCCACTCGATGTTTTTCACACGAGACGATGGCGGCCATTTATTCGTTCATGGCGCCTACACTACGGCCCACAGTAGCCGGGTGTGGCCGGTTCGCATCGCCGGTTTGCTTGGGCTGGGTTGCTGCCGGGCGAAACCCATCATCGCCTATAAAGGAGAGGAAAATCGCCTGCCCGGAAGTACAGGACGCGCAGAGGTAACTGTGCTGCTGTGGAAAAGCGAGCAGTGAGTGGTGAACAGCGAGTAGTGAATAGTGAGTAGTGAGCGGCAAGAAGGCGTTGAGACTTCATTCTTAACTGGCCAGGAAGAGTGCCGGTCTGTCCCCTAAGGCCCTAACGATTCGCCGAGGAGTGGCGCTGCTGTGATGCCGCACTCCGTTGCAATTCCAGATACGCGGAGACTAGTCCCCAAATGTACAGCGCAAGTAGAGACAGCAGGCAGAACGTCCCCAGCTTCACGTAACGATCAACCATCTGCAGAACAGTCCATCCGTACATTTCGGTGAGCAGGCTGGGATCGGAGAGGTTCACTCCTTCAATCTCGCCAAACGGAAGATCTTCGAGCGGCCCGCGCCACATCAGAAAAACGTGCATGAAGCTGAACGCCCCGATGGCCAACAATCCCCAGCGCAGCCCCCAGCTTTTATACAGCCGGCTTTCGCGCGGGGCGTAAAACGTCGCCATCAGCAGAGTGGCCAGCACCAGAGCGCCGCCATCGCCGAAGAAAACGATCATCGCTTCCGCAGGCGAAGACGACGCTACCAGTTGCAGGACGAGCAGCGCAGCGGCGGCGAAAAGCCACCCCGGACGCTCCATCTTCCACGCCAGAAATCCGGCAAAGCCAATGGCGGCCGTTACCAGCAGAACGATCGCCCAGGAGCGCTCTTGGCCGTGCGGAGTAACCCAGAGCAGCGGCACGGCCCAGCGGCCGGTGAGCCACGCGGTGATAGCGTGCCCGCTTTCGTGCAGCACCATGGCAAGCATGGCTGCCACCATGCGCAGAGGCGTGCCCGCAACCAGGCGCGCCAGAAGCAAGGCCAAAGGAAGTGCGAGGATGCGGTACTTCAACTCGGTCCGGGCATCGGCGCGGACATCGCTCAGGTCATCGCTTCGGCGGGGAGCGTCGTTGGCAGCGGTAACAGGCTCAGCCAGCGCGGGGGGAGCGGGCACGGCCATCGCGACGTCCGGACTAACCTGGTTCGCGGCGCTTTTCAGCGGCGCCCGGTAGCGCGAGAAAACGATTCCGCACTTCAGACACTCGGTGGTCTGCAACAGATGATCGAATTGGCATTTGGGGCAGCGCATCGGAGTGGCCCAATTCCATTGTAAGAGGGCATCTCGGCACATCTACCGGCATCGACGGCGTGCTGCCGAAACAGGTATTGGCGTTCAAGAAAGACGTTGGCGGCCAGAACATGGGGAGAGACCATAGCAAATCAACAGAAGGAAGAATCAAAACTCCCAGACGCAACCCCGGCGTCTGGGTCACCCCGCCCGCTGAACGTAATCCTGAAAACAGGTCGCTCTAGTTCCCTTGTGCATGCGCCTGCACGGTTTCGAGGTGCGGCGCAAGGAACGCATTGCGGTCCAGCCCAGAATTGAGTGCCGCGGTTCCACCTGCGGTGAGGAAAGTCGCGTCGGTTACGCCCAGGAAACCGAAGACGGACCGCAGATAAGGCTCGACAAAATTGAAGGAGGCCATCTGCGACTGAGGATCATAGACACCTCCGGTCGCAATGATGAACGTCGCTTTCTTTCCAACGAGCAACCCCTTCGGACCTCCGGCGCCATAGGCAAAGGTTTTGCCCACACGTGAGATCTGATCGATCCACAGCTTCAGCACCGAGGGCACACCGAAGTTATGCATTGGCACGCCTATGACGAATTCGTCGGCCCGCTCCAGTTCGGCGAGGAGTGTGTCCGAAAGCGCGAGCTGCTTCTTCTGTTCCGGAGTGCGCGCTGCTTCCGGCGTGTATGCAGCCCCGACCCACTCGGCGGAAATTGGGGGTATCGGAGTCGCGTTGAGATCGCGATCAATGACCGCCTCGCCTGGATGCAAAGACTTCCATCGATCCACGAACGCGGCGCTCAACTGGCGCGAGACGGACCTGCCGTAAAGTGGACTAGAATCGAGATGTAGTAGGATAGCCATGACAAACATTCTCCTTTTCCGTAATAGACATTTGTCGCTTAATAATCGTATGTCGTATACAGAACGTTTGTCAATCAAATAAATAGACAATTGTCGCTTAAACACCGATTGCTTAAAGTCATCGGCGGGTTTATCCTAGACAAGTAATGGCACAGCCAATCCAGCAAGCGGACGTGGCGGAATCGACGGATCCCCGCATCCTGCGCAGTCGCCGCATGTTAATGGATTCACTCCTCAAACTATTAAGTAAAAAGGAGTTCGAGGACATCTCTGTCCAGGAGATCGCCGACGAAGCGACTCTGAACCGGGCTACGTTTTATCTTCACTACCCAGACAAAAGCGCCCTTTTGCGAGCGATGACCGCAGAGCGCTTCCGCGGCTTGATCGAGCGCCGAGGACTGTCTTTCACAAACTGCGATGGTGCGTTGCGCGCAATCGTGCTGGGGGTATGCGACTTCCTCGCCGAATCAACCGGCTGCCCGGGGCAATTGGCGAAGATGCCTCTCGAGGGATCCATCATCCCGGTTGTGGAGGACATGTTTCGGCAAGGGGCAGACCATCACCCGGTGAAACCCGGTGTTGATGCGGAACTCCTCGCATCTACGGCAGCCTGGGCCATCTTCGGGGCCGCTCGTCTCTGGCATCAGACCCCCGACCGGATTCCGGCTGAGGAAATGGCTGGCAAAATTGTGGAGATGGTAAAACCGGTGTTCCTCAGCGCTTCCGAGCCGTTTTGAACTACCTTCTTACGATTTGATCTCCTTGTTTGTTTTTTCGCGCCCAGAGGCTTTGGCGCGCTTCTTCTTGGTCCGTTCCGATTGTTTCGCTTTATATTCTAAAGGCTACCGCATATCGACATTTCCACAATCCCCCCACAAGGCATGCGGCGTCGAGGCGAAAGTCTCGGTCGAGCGGATTGGACCTTACGGAACCTCCGCAGAGGGCAGAATGTTACCGAACGGGCGGGTTCACCAACGGGCCCTAGGCTAGTAAATGAGAACTCTACTTCAACAAGTGCGCAGGATGGAAACTCTTGCGCGCGCCTGGCATGTGATCCTAGAGAATGGTCGCTCGTCTCATTCCCTTTCCACGCGACGCGAAATCGACGAATTTGCGAGAACGGCCGAGACCCGGCTCGAAAAAATCGAGAGGCAACTTAATCTGGGACGCTTCATATTCAAACCAGCGACCGGTATCCCGATCCCCAAACAAGGCAAGGATGCAATACGACCGTTGGTTGTTGCGCCCATTCCCTCGCGGATTGTCCAGCGCGCAATCCTCGAAGTACTGCTGCAATTGCCCCAGATCTGTCACCTTGCCGAGAAGGCGTTCAGCTTTGGAGGTGTGCGCAAGAGGCAAGGCGGTAAGTTGGGCGCCGTTCCCGCAGCCATTCAAGCAGTTCTAGAGGCGGTCGATTCTGGCTTAACCCATGTAGTGCGCTCCGACATCTCAGCATTCTTTACTAAAATCTCCAAACCGACGGTTACTGCGATCGTCGAGGAAGCAGCTGAAGACGCCGACTTTGTCGAGTTATTCAGCAGCGCGATCGCGGTTGAATTAGAAAACCTCGCCTCGCTGAGGCAATATGCTGCCCAGTTTCCGATCCACGAGGTTGGCGTCGCCCAAGGCAACTCGTGCTTTCGCCGTTGTTAGGGAATATCCTCCTGAGAGACTTCGATCAAGAAATGAATAGCGGCGACTGCCGTTGTCTGCGCTACATCGACGATTTCCTGATCCTAGGCCGAAGCAGAGCAGCAGCAGATGCCGCGTTCTCGCGCGCGCTCACGCTACTATCAAGACATGGGCTCGAGGTGAACGATAAAACCCACCGTAGTGACATCGGTCAGGGATTCGTGTTCTTAGGTGTCGAACTTCAGAATGGCGCAGTCAGGCCAAGCCGTGAGTCGAGACGGCGTCTGGAAGACAACATCTCCGAGGTTCTCAGCGACAGCGTCTCGGCTTTTCGATCATACAAGAAAGGTGGGGTGATGCCGCCTCGCCGATCCTTGCTGAGAAGGTGACCGAGGTCAGTGGCATGGTGCAGGGATGGGGCAGTCACTACAGTTTTTGCAACGAAAGAAACGTCGTCGGCCAGATGGATAGAGCGCTGGACCAAATGCTGCGAGGATACCTCGGACGCTACGGAGCGGAACGGAAGGAGCTGGATGCCGAGGGCTGCCGTCGCCTGCTTGGTGTCCCTCTACTTGAGGAACTTGCCTCGCGATCCCGTTCCTGGAATAAAGCGGCGACTGAGGGCTCGCAAGGTCCACGCTCAAACCACAGAACCGGCAATAGCTGTCCCCAAAATCTAGCCAGCAATCGCGCAGCCCTCTGAGTAGAGAGCCCGGGGGAAACACGGGGCCTAGGCGGAAGGCTGTGCCACCCGGCAGCACAAATCAAGCTAGGTCTACTTGCGAACGCAATCTTTCCGTCCCGTATCTGCGACGCTGGCAATGACCCATTGACCATCGGCACGGACAACGTTGAACAAGTCCGTGCCGCAGTGGTCCACCTTGCCGTCCACCAAAAACTCGAAAGGAGCCCACACCACCGCCAGATCGTTATCGATCCGCACTAGCGGATCATGAATTCGCTCCTGAATCTGCGTGGTGCCAGGTTTTCCTACCCGATTCGCAAAATCTTCAAAAGTCATCTGGGTCGGCTTGCCGTCCCTCATCAGCACCATCGTGCCGCCGCTGAGCAACGGTTTCTTAATCGCCGCGGCGTCGCGTTTCGCCATACCATCAAACAATTGCGTTATAGGCGCCAGGACCGCCTGCTCCTCCGCGCTATCGACCGAAGAAATATCGCGGCCGAGCCCCGAGCCGGTGCCCGAGCCGGTGGATGTCCGAGCGGTTGCCGCCGGAAACGAAGAAATCAGAAAAACGGCAAAGGCTGTTGCAACCATAATGGAAAAAAACGAGAGCTGTGAACGGAAAATGATTTTCATGGGCCCGATTCTAACCCGCCTTATCCCCGATTCCAAAGTGTTCGAGGCGGGTAGAACAGCCTTAGCGGCCCGAAGAGGCTTTGACTTTCCTTTTTCGGGTGGCCCATCCTTGCGGGTTTGGTTCATGCAAGGGTGGGTCTTCTCTAAGCTCTCAACTCTCGAGGAATCCGGGGACAAACGGAAGGTTTCCGAATCATTTTGCCTGAAACTGTGGCTGAGCTGGAGCGCCGATCATCCGACGCTAGGAAGACGTTACGTCTGTCCCGGTTTCGCAAGTCTACCCAATGGCTCGGATTTTCGCCTAGCCGGGCTGGCCGCGTCGCAGGGTCCACAATCCGCGTACCGCGAGGATAAAGGCGAACAGGCCAAGCACGCCCAGCGCGTGGAGTGTCCAAACGAACAAGAAGGCTGGGTTGGATCTGGCGATCGCGCCGTGAAAGATGCCTGCTGGGCTCATGGCGTGCATGACCGGCATGCCGATCCCAATGAGTGACCCGACGAGCATGATGATGAGACCTGACCGGCGTTCCGCGAGCAGCAACGTTCCATACAGCCAGACTGCCAAGACGGGCACGCCAACGAGGGTTGAGCCCCCTGCCTCGGGCGTCCCGACCCTGGCATGGATCGTATCGCTCGTCAGGTGAAGCGTCATAAGCAGGATCAAGAGCAGAGAGGCGATGGGCAACGTGAGGTTCGGTTTCATTTGAAATTCTCCTCGCAACTGCGTGTCTGCTCCTCGGTGAGGAGGGCGGCCTCCATAGCGACGGCAGGGCAAACCTTCAGCTGGGCTATCCAGGGGGAAAGAGCGTGCTTCTTCCTGAAGGTTATACGCGGAGTTGGACGGGAAAATTTCGGTGAGTTCATGTAAGGCCGAAACCGGAAAGGCCCGCGGCCTGAAGACCGCGGCGGGTGCCCCATCCTTGCGGGTTTGGTTCAAGCAAGGGTGGGTCTTTTCTACGCTCTCAACTCTCGGTGAATCCGGTGGCAGACGGGACGATTCCGAATCACAAAAAAGAGGGCGCGGGCAGTTAGCCCACGCCCCTCTTCCCTGCCTGCTCTTACTTGCAGCCGTCACACGAGGCACAGCAATCGGCCGACGCGCAGCATGTCGTATGCGCCTTCGCCGTCCCTGCCACACCGAGTGCGATTACTGCCATCAACAGCATCACTTTTAGCGTCTTCATAGTCTTCTCCTTTAGAAGTGGAAAGAGTTGTAGTCAGGCGGATGAAATCATCCGCGCAAGACACTTCGAATATCTGTGGATTTGCAGGTGTTTTTAAATGCGGAGGATGTGCACTCGGCTAAGAATATCCCGACCCGCGTGCCAGGGGACGGATTCGCCCGAGGCTGCGTCTCCAAATACGAAAGTCGCGGCCTCAAAGTCCACGAGTGCCAACACCGCAGCGAACAAGTGGCTCACCGTAGGCGGCGCCATGTTCTGCTTCTGGATCAGGGCAGTTTCGGTTGGGCAGCACGACATCGCATGTTGCTCGTCCTTGCCGGATCGATTCGAATTGTGTCCGTGCTTGCAACAGGAATCCCCGGCATCGCTATCGCGCTCGGGGCAATTTATCCCACTGGTCTCCCTGTGCTGGCCTTGCATCGGCGAGGCCATCGCAGGCTTCGCGCATCCCAACAAACATGCAAGCACCCCCAGCCACAACGAAAGCGCTGTCGCCGTTATCGATCGCAAGCCGAACAGTTTCATACTAACGGTAGGTTACCAGTCTTTCAGGGAAAAAGATTCCCGAGACCGGACCACCGGGCACCCTGTACGTAAAAATACGTACGGCAAGATAATTATTTAGTTCTTGACAGCAATTATAGCTTTTTGGTAACATCAGCGCGTAAGAGAGTGCGCCCCGACCTTCGATCGGGGCTTTTTCTTTTTTTGGCGACAGCGCATTGCACGCATGTAGTCCCAATCCCAGCGATTCCTGAAAAATCGAAAGCAAAACCCGGGACGCGCTAAAGCGCGCCCCTACATTGCAAGGTGGCAAGATGCCGGGCTGAAGCCCGGCGCCACGTAGGGCCTCCTCCGTTTGGAATAAAACCATGACAAACAACAAGAAGTTGGACGGCATTCAGATTTGGAAGCAGTTTGAGGATTTGTTGATTCCGAAGCTGCGGCTTTCGATGAGCGGGGCGTTGTATTCGCATCTGCTGCGCCATTGTCGGTTCGAGGGGAAGCTCCAGCTGCGGTTTTCAATTGGCTGGCTGGCGCGTGGCGTGGGCATCGGCGCGCAAGCGGCTCGCGGGGGAGTGCGGCGGCTGGCGGCCAAGGGCGCTTTGCGGCTAACCGAAAAAGCAAACGAGGACACACCATTGAAGTGCGCTTGCCGGCGGAGGTGCGCGGATTGCGGGCGAGAAAAACACCCAAGCGCTGGGCGAGGCGTTTGCGTGGCGCGGCCAATCTGGAGGAAGCCGACTTTCTGGTCAACCGAGCGCTGGGGGAAGCGATCTACGCGCGCGAAGAAGGCTACTGTTTTTATTGCCTGCGCCGCGTTACATCCGCGACGCGGTGCATCGATCACATCATTCCGCTCGCGCGCAGGGGATGGAATGGTTATCGCAACCTGGTCACGTGCTGCTCGGAGTGCAATTCGCTGAAAGGCGAGCGGGCGGAGGACTTTCTGCGGTGGCTGTACCGCGAGGGGCGGTTGGAGAGTGGCGAACTAAAGGAGCGGCTAAGAGCGCTGGAGAAGATGGCGGCGGGGAAGATTCGGCCCTCGCTCCTCCCGTAGGGGCACGGCACGTTTACCCTGAGCCGCGAAGGGCCGTGCCCGCTCTTCGATCGCGAGGGTGCCCCAGGTTCGTTTTTTGAATCCGGGTCTTGCAGTTGTTCATACCTCGAGGGAAGGCTG
>CAVSSD010000035.1:0-124003 GCA_963730495.1 uncultured Acidobacteriota bacterium
AGAGCTGATTGCCGTCGGGATCATCGACCACCAGCAGCCGGTAGCCCCACGAACCTTCCTTGACCGCAACGCCCTTGGCCTCGAGTTCCGCGCGCAGCGCGTCCAACGCGGCGACCTGCTTCTCCGGCTCGGCGTTTAGGGAGATGAACATCAGCCCTTTGCCAATCTTCTCCGGCCACGTGTCGGCCAGGATAAGCGCGCAACTCTGCCGGTCGACCTGTGCAACGTGCGCTCTGCCATCCTCCTCGTATCGCCAGGGGCTCGTGAAGCCGAGCCGGTCAACGTAAAAGCAGAGCGAGGCCTCAACGTCCGTCACGTGTAGGACGGGGCGCGCGAACCAGTCTGTCATAAGCTATCTATCCTCGAAGGAAGACAACTCCTTCCCCCGTTTTGAATTCCTAGGCTATGTTCAGCAACACGCTTGGCGGTTGTAACTTCTCAGAACGGGACTACCCTCATGCACTTTCTTCATATTTACTTTGTTCGTTAGCTCTTTGCCCGGTCGTGTCGGACAGAGGAATTCGAACCTGAATTTGCGTTCCATGCGAGGGCTTCGATTCGATGGAAAGGTGCCCCCCGACCAACCGCACCCGCTCGCGCATACTGATTAAACCAAGACCGAATTCTCTCTTCACAGGCTCAAGGGTGAATCCTGCGCCGTTGTCTGAGACGCAAAGATCAATTCGATTGGCATGACCAGACAGCTCAACCTTGGCCTCCTCGACTCCACTGTGCTTCGCCACATTCTGCAACGCCTCCTCCACGATCCGAAACAGGCAGAGTCTCACGTCCTTCGGGATATCTCCCGGAACGTTGTGATGAACAAACCGGACTTCCAGCTTGTGCCGCTGAGAGAATTCTCTGCAAAAGCTCCCTATGCAGGCCGTGAGACCCAGAACGTCCAGCTTGGATGGATGAAGCTGGTGAGACAAGTCGTGGAGACTGGACGAAACTTCCGTGGTTACTTCCTCAAGGGCGTGCAGTTGTTGCCGTGTCTGAGACGAAAGGCCGGGCGTATCCTGCTCTAATTTCGTCAGTCCAATTTGCAGGAGCGCCATCATTTGACTCAAATCGTCATGTAACTCTCGGGCAATGCGTGCGCGTTCCTGCTCTTGCGCCTCAATCAACCTGCGGCTCACGCTGGAGACGGCCTCTTCTGCAAGCTTGCGCTCAGTAACGTCCGCTACCATGCCGATCGTCCGCAGCAACCCGCCTTTGCTGTCGAAGAAACCATGAACGCTCTCCTCCAGCCAAATCACGCTGCCGTCGGGACGTAGCATCCTATAGCTGGTTTGATAGGAAGGATGTCTAAGAGTAAGCCGAGTTGCTGTAGAGGCATATTCCTCGCTGTCGTCAGGGTGAACTCTCGCGATAAATTGCTCACCAGTATCGCGCGCTGGATCGTCCAACCAACTGAAAACATCTGAGTACCGTCCCGATCGCACTATCGTATCGCTTACCGCATCCCACTCGAACGCATACATTCTTCCTGCTTGGACCGCTAGGCGTAACCGTTCCTCGCTTTCTCGCAGCTCTTGCTCGGTCCGCTTTCGTTCAGTGATGTCCGCTATCATGCCTACTATCCGCAACACCTTGCCCTGCTCGTCAAAGTGCGCCCGGCTGCTCATTTCCGCCCAGATCACGGTAGCGTCCGGACGTGTCACCCGAAAGCTGGTTTCAAGGCAGGGCATGTCAGGACTCAGCTTAACAACCGCGGCCGTAAGTCTTTCTAGATCCTCTGGGTGGACCCTCTCCAATACTTGCTGGCCGGTCGTGGGCGTCGCATCATGCATCCTAAGAATCTGAGCGCTCTCAGCTGAACATACGATCTCATCGGTGGTAGCGTCCCACTCGTAGGCGAACATCTTTCCGGCCTGAGCTGCAAGATGAAACCGTTTTTCGCTCTCACGCAGTTCGGCTTGTGCAAGCCGGCGTTCTGTAATGTCTTGACCCGTGCCACGGAGTTGCACCACGCGGCCCGCGGCATCTCGCTGCGCCTCGCCACGAGCAATCACCCATCTTGAAGTGCCGTTAGGGCTGAGTAACTCTAGATCCAATTCGAATGGTGTCCCAGCGCTTGCCGCTTCTTCTACTGCGTCTTGCAGCCGTTTCCAACTCTCCGCGGTGTAGAGGTGCCGCTGTTTCTTGAAGTTGAGAGCCGGCAGATAGGGATCGCGGCCAACGATTCGATAAAGTTGCTCAGACCACGTCGCAATGTCAGTGTTTGGATCCCATTGCCAACTGCCTACCTGTGCCAAGCGCTGGGCTTCATTCAATTCCGCTTCTCTCTTCCGTAATGCACGCTCCGCTTGCTTTCGCTCTTCTACGAGGGCAGCCAGAATCATGAAAGGGATCGCAGTAAAAACCAAGGATAGCTGCAGCGAGAACAGGCTATTGAAAAGCCCCCCCTTGGTGAAGGGACCGCGGCCATGGACTGCAGCCCAAATGGATAGAAAGGCAACTACTGAGACCGAGGTGCTGAGGCCTAAGGTCCCGAAGCGCAATGCCGCCCACAGCAGAAACGGAACGAGAGAATAAAGCAATGCCGGCGAGCTGCTGGTCTCCGACGCTGTGAAGGTGATATAGCCCAGAAGAACCAACCCCGTCATCAGCGCGAAAAATTCCACATGGTAGGCAAGTGATTTTCGCGCCCATGCGGGTCCGTCGCAAACCCAACTCAGGATGGTCGGCGTCACAGTGATAAAAGCCAGCGCCTCGGAGAGAAAGGAAACCCTCCAATTAGTCCAATAGTCGCCTGGGATGCCAAACGCGCTGAGAAGTGCCGCAACATACGGTGCGAGGATCACCGCGAAAAACGCATATTTGGTAAGGTCTTCTGCACTATTGAGCCGGGGGACCCCGTCGAAGAAATGGCTTACCAAGAGTGCAGATATAAGGACTTGGACCGTATCGGCCAGAAGAAACCAAACAACCGATCCGATCGGCACGCCTGCCTGCAGGTCGTAGAGAACGAACACCGCAAAGGCTGCGGGGATAATGCTGGGCCAGGTTCTCCGCGGCACCAGCAGCAACACGGACACCAGCAGCGCGCAACCTGGCCAAAGTGGCCAGACGGTTTGGGGATGCAATAACAATGCCCCTGCTAATGTTATGGCCACGTACAACAGCAGGGCCACAAGACACGCCAGGATCACTGTATGAAGCGCGGAGTCTACCTTCACTATGTTCCAGGACAGGCGACTTGGGCCGGCTTCCATGACCAACCTCCGCAGCCGCGTGAACGGTTCGCGGCCTAATGGAAACGAATAAACAGCCCCTCCATGCTCGGTGCTTGGTGACGACTATGCTACATCCATACACCCGATAACTGGCAGATTTCAATGGTCTTCTTAGCTAAGAGGCTCCGCCCCTCTAGACCTGATGCGGCCACAGGAATGACGATCCCCATTCGAGCGGTTGGCCAAGCGGATAGTGGCGGCAGAAGTCCTGCGAACCTTCAGGCGACAATACAACTCTCGCGCCGCCAAGATTACCATGTACTATATAGTTATATATTAGTATACAATTACAGGACTGTCCGCCATTTAGGCTTATCGCGCGTGGGCCGCCGACAACGAGGTGTTAGTCAGCTTGTCCATCATGGAGGCAGCGAAGAGCGGAACGCTTGCAGCCCGCAGAGCTCGATATCAAGCTTGTCGAGCAGAGGGTGCAAGTTCCCCTAGCGAGAACATTCTGATCGAATGGCGTGCCTATCTTTGCTTGTTTGCGCGACTTATAGCGACAATTAGGTGACACTTTTTCGATTTTGCTTTTGCGCGCTTGGGTGTCACACGCTTAACCTGCTTCTAGGGAGCGCTTAGTTGTCCCCGGCAACCGCGCTGCGGGCCGGCTTGGGAATCTGCCCAAGGATCGCGAAATCCGGAGCTTGATAGGGATATAACCGAATCGACTCGGCATTGGTAGGCATGAGAACAATGTCAACGCGGCGATTGTAGGCCAGCCAGACCGCAAGGGAATCGGAAGCCCACTTTTCAGGAGGCTCGTTTGGATTTTGGGTTTGCAGGTTGCTAACCGTGGTTTTGTCCAACGGTTTCTGTTTACCGTACGCTGAGATATCTATCTTTTCTGCGGCGATGCCCTGCGAAACCAGGAAATCCTTGACGAGTTGGACCCTGCGTTCGGATAAGGAATCGTTGTACTTATCCGTGCCGCGATCGTCCGTGTATCCGCCAAGCGATATTTTCGCGTCAGGGTCAAATTCGAGATAACTTTTGAATCCGATCGGCGAGGGTTGTCAATGCTTCCTGCTGACTGCGAACGAGTCCTAGCGTCGGGTCCTCCTCGGTAGGATAAGCCGTCGGGAAGAAAACGCTTTGGAGCAGCACGGTGGGAGTGGCTTCAACGGAGCCCTTCAGGTGTACCACTACCGTCTTGGTTTCCGAGCCACCACATGCATTCGTCGCGTTCAGAGTGTATTTGAACTCTTCGTCCACTGGGCCGTTGCCGCTCTGCGTTGGGCTGAGCGTAATGGACTTCGTGCCGCTGGCATCAACGGAGCCACCCGGATTCAGCGAGGCTGCGTCGGAGTTGGACGACGACCAATTCAGAGTAGTGCTCCCTTGTTCGATGATCTTGTCGCCGATGCGGTGATAACTCACTTCCATAGGCGAAGCGCTAAGAGATGATTGCACTACCGGGTTGACTTCCACCGTTGTGCTCGGAGTTGTCACGCCACCGGGTCCTGAAGCTGTAAGCTGATAGACGGTGGTTTGCCGAGGCGAAATTGTTTTCTCGCCTGAGGTCGGAACAGGGCTCATGCCGCTCATCTCGGCTTCGACGGTTTCATTGGAAACCCAGGCTAGCTGGGTACTTTGGCTGCAATCGATTTTCGAAGGATTGGCAGAGACAGATCCGCTGACAGGCGCCACAACGACTGTGGCGCTCGCAATGCCGGCCGTGAAGCGTGGCGCCGATTTAGGCAGATCGCATGAGGGGCGATATTTTGGGCACGCCGAGCCGCGTTCCCAGTGCTTGGTCTTTTCTTTTCCATTCTTGATATCAAGAATCACGCGCTGGTCGGCCGCGACGGTGATCGGGACCGGACCACAGTTCCTTGCCCTCCCGAGTGACCGTCACCTGGTGCGTTCCTGGCGGCACAATCAATTCCTGGTGCCAAATGATGTCGTTATTAAACTCATCCACGTGGCCTACGAAGTACAGGGGCTTCTTGCCGTTTAGAAGAACGGCAGCCGAAGTTGCACCGTGGATCCCTCCCGTTTCAATCTGGATGCGGCCACGCGGGCCTGGCACGCCGTCGCCAACGGGTTCCAGCTTTATATGCACAGGCAGCGTCTTGTCCGAATCCATCGAGACGTCTTGCTCGACAAACTTATACCCGTAGTTGGCAACGACCAAATGGTGGGTGCCGACATCGAGCTTGATAACACGATTGCCGGGACCAATCGCTTTGCCATCAACAAACGTGTAGGCCTGCTTCGGGCTCACCTCCATCTTCAATTTTCCTGGTTTAGGGTCTTGCGCAAAAGTAACCGAGCCCGCTAAGACTGTGGTACCTGCCACTAAGCAAAACTTTTTGATTCTTTGAGCGCTCATAGAATTGTCTCCTGCCTGATACCTCTACCGCTTGCATCAGCCGATTCTGCTGACTGTGGAACAACTTGGACGTCCGACTGCGGCCGCGCAATTGGCAATTCTGACAGCACTGAGTCCGTACATTTGAATTACCGCAAGCGACACCGCGGTTTTGGGGGAGTTCCAATACCTTCGTTGAACGTGGAGCACTCTGCGTACGGGCAACGACAAGACCGCCGCCCCCTGCTAACCACTTAAGTCAACTCCTGTTGATTCTGCTTCCAAGGAGGGGCAGGAGCTGGTGTATTCTAGTAGTCCTAGGAGTACTGATGCTTAGAAAGCGCTCTCTGCATGCTGTCGCCGGGCTCCTGGCCATGGTCTTTGCCACTCCCCTATTCGCCGGTGGGCGCTTTTGGGACTTCTTAGGCTACACGCAGGTCGACAGCAGCAAGGATCATGGCAGCATCCAGATCACCCGTCGCGATATTCACTTTCACACCATTCAATTGCGGGTCAGCGGCGAGGCTATTTTTTTTGACCGCCTGGTCGTTCACTTCGCTGATGGCACCTCGCAAGAACTGATGGTCAGCGACCAGATTTCACCCGGGGGAAGGAACTACGACCTGCTTGACGGACGTTTCCTCGAAAGCGTTGAGCTTTGGTATTACAAAGACCCTCGGGCCCACAATCCGAGAGTCAGTTTGTATGGTGTCCGTTCGCCAGAAGGCGACCGCCCCAATATCTCGCACGAACACTAGCGATAGTGGGCGAGCGGCTGAATGCAGAAGCTCCGTACAAGTCTCCTGCTTTCTGGCGCTTTGGACGACTTAATAGCCAAATCCCGACAAGTCGTGCCAGCTCACCGGTTGAGCCGTCACGGGTAACCAGAAGCTTGAAATCCACATGGATGGTTGGCGCGTTAATCAGCACCTGATTCGATCAAGCTAGATTCAGCGGCGCTCTCCCGGCATCCGCCCATTTCCCCTACTTGACTGATTCCCTTATTTCTGCAAATATCGAAATATATAATGAGCGCGCATAAAAAGAACGCGGAGCAAGTGGCGAAATTCGCCGACATGTTTTCGGCTATGGGAACTGAGCCGCGCCTTAGAATTATGCAACTGCTGCTCTCGGCCCACCCGGACGGCTTGGTCGTTGGCGAAATCCAGTCCGAACTCGACATTCCGAATTCCACTCTGTCTCATCATCTCGACAAGCTACGAAATGAAGACCTCGTTTTGGTGCGGCGTGAGAGTACGTTCCTGCGGTACTCCGCCAACACAGAGGCGCTGCAAGAAGTTCTGCGATTTCTCTACGCGGAATGTTGCACACGAAACAAGGCTGTAGAACCACGTGATGTCGTTCAAATTTGCAAATGAGGAGTCGTCGTGAGGGACGCCAACATAAAAGAAGCTGTAAGAGAAAAATACGGAAGCGCGGCTCTCCGCGTGACGACCGGAGGCAGTTCATGTTGTGGCGCAACGGCGGCACGCAACTCTGGCGTTGATCCGATAACGTCAAACCTCTACGACTCCGCGCAGTCAGACCAAATTCCAGCCGAAGCAATGCTCGCTTCGCTCGGCTGCGGAAATCCCACGGCTCTAGCGAAACTGAATCCCGGTGAAACCGTACTCGATCTGGGTTCGGGCGGCGGCATTGACGTTCTGCTATCGGCCAGGCGAGTTGGCCCGACCGGGAAAGCCTATGGCCTCGATATGACCGACGAGATGCTTGCTCTCGCCAACGAAAACAAAAAGAAATCAGGCATCGCTAATGTTGAATTTTTGAAAGGCGAAATTGAAAGCATTCCGCTGCCAGATAACTCGGTGGACGTAATCATCTCCAATTGCGTTATCAATCTATCCGCTGACAAGGATGCTGTTCTTCGTGAAGCATATCGCGTACTGAAACCGGGCGGACGATTTGCCGTCTCCGATGTTGTTACTCGCGGCGAAATCCTGCCCGAAATTCGCAAGAGTGTTTTGCTCTGGGTCGGCTGTATTGCCGGTGCTCTAGCGGAGAGTGACTATCGGAGCAAACTCGCCAGCGCAGGATTTGACCAGATTGATGTTGAACCAACTCGTATCTACCGCGTAGAAGACGCTCGCGAATTCCTCTCCGGCCAAGGTTTCGATGTGGATGCCCTTGCTCCGCAAGTGGATGGCAAATTTCTGAGCGCGTTTGTCCGCGCCGTGAAACCGATGGATGCCAAAGCTTGCTGCAGTCCCACATGCTGCAATTAGACGAGGGGGGTAGAGACTTATTATGTCGCAACACTACAACGTTCTTTTTCTTTGTACCGGAAATTCCGCTCGCTCCATCATGGCCGAAGCGATTTTGAACGGAAGACGCAACCCACACTTCACAGCTTACAGCGCAGGAAGTTTTCCTTCAGGCAGGGTTCGTCCTGAGGCGCTCCAACAGTTGAGGCTTGCCGGCCTTTCGACCGAAGGCGCAAGAAGCAAGAGTTGGGAGGAATTCGCGAAGCCGGATGCACCTCAAATGAATTTTGTCTTCACAGTATGCGATAACGCTGCGAAGGAAGTCTGCCCGATCTGGCCGGGCCAACCTATGACAGCACATTGGGGCGTTGCTGACCCAGCTGCCGTGACCGGCACGCCCGAGGAAATAGAGCGGGCCTTTCGAGACGCGTTCATCACACTGGGGCGCAGGATCAATTTGTTTCTTAACCTGCCGCTGCCCAGCCTGGATACGCTCGCCATCAAGGAAAAAGTTGATCGCATCGGGCTGCAATGAAAGCCACACTCTTGCGCCAAGTCGTTGCAGAATTTCTTGGCACTGGTTTTCTGGTGGCCGCCGTTGTGGGTTCGGGCATCATGGGCGAGCGACTTGCCGCCGGCAATGCTGCCATTGCCCTTCTAGCGAATACGATTGCCACAGGCGCTGCTCTTGTTGCATTGATTCTGACGTTCGGGCCAATCTCAGGCGCACATTTCAATCCGGCTGTGACTGTGGCGGATGCGATAGAGAAGGGCGTGACGTGGACGGTTGCCGCCTGCTATGTCCTGTCCCAATGTCTCGGTGCAATTGGCGGCGCAATCGCAGCGCACATCATGTTCCAATTGCCCGCCATCTCGATCTCGCAACACGTTCGGAGTGGTTCCGCTCAAGTACTCAGCGAGTTTGTCGCGACGTTCGGTTTGCTCTGTGTCATCTGGGGCTGCTCGCGATTGCGTTCAGACATGGTTGCTTTTGCCGTGGGAGCATACATCGCAGCAGCTTACTGGTTTACGTCATCCACGTCCTTTGCCAATCCTGCCGTGACTCTTGCGCGATCTCTAAGCGATACATTCGCGGGAATCCGCCCGAGGGATGCTCTTCCATTCCTGATCGCTCAATTTTTCGGAGCGATTGCTGCCACGTTTCTCTTTCGCTGGCTTGTTCCCGGCCTAGTGACCGGAGCAAACAAGGTCCTCCTCGCTCATGATCACCGTGAACCCAGCGCCTGATTAATCGTGGAATCGGAAACTGACCCACTACTGTAAACCTTCCGCGAGTTGACACCCCGTTATCGGGCGACTATCTTTCGAAGTGAAACTTCCACGAGGCTTTTTGAATGAACATTTTGGTGATTGGCGGCGGAGGGCGCGAGCATGCGCTGATCTGGAAGCTGAAACAGAGCCCTCGCGTCGAAAAAATTTGGTGCGCGCCAGGCAACGGCGGCATTGCGGCCGACGCGGAGTGCATCGCGCTGGATGCTGGCGACGTTGCCGGTCTCGTGGCCCTGGCCGAAAAAAACGCGCCGGACCTGACGATTGTCGGGCCGGAGTTGCCGCTTGTGAACGGCATCTCCGACGCCTTCACGCAGCGAAACTGGCCCATCGTGGGCCCTTCGCAGCACGCGGCGCAGCTCGAAGGCAGCAAGATTTTTTCGAAAGAATTTCTGCTTCGGCACAACATTCCGACGGCGAAAATGTATGGCGCGTACGACTCACCGCAGAAAGCGTATGCCGCGTTGGCCGGTGTTGAATGGCCGCTGGTGATCAAGGCGGATGGATTGTGCGCCGGCAAGGGAGTCGTGCTGCCGCCGGACGCGGAGGCAGCCAAACAGTTCCTCGAATCCGCGATGGAAAGGAACGAGCTTGGACCCGGCGGGCATCGCGTCTTGCTGGAGGAAACGCTCGAGGGCGAGGAGCTTTCTTTCATCATTTTGACCGATGGCGAACGCTATGCGCCGATGGTGCCGACGCGGGATCACAAGCGCGTCTTCGACGGTAACCGCGGTCCAAATACCGGTGGCATGGGCGCATATTCTTCCGACGAGTTGTTGCCAGCCGGCCCTGCGCGAAACCGTGATCTCCACGATTGTCGAACCCACGCTCCAAGGCCTGGCAAATGACGGTATTCCCTACCAGGGCTTTCTCTACATCGGCCTGATGCTGACCAAAGATGGGCCTAAGGTTCTGGAGTTCAATTGCAGATTAGGCGATCCGGAAGCACAAGCGATTGTCGCGCGCATGGACTTCGACCTCGCTGAGATCTTGGCGGATGTCGCGGCCAAGCGGCTCGATCCCGCCAAATTGCGCTGGAAAAAGGGCGCGAGCGTCTGCGTAGTGCTTGCCTCAGGCGGCTATCCCGGAAAATTCGAGACTGGGAAGAGAATCGAAGGACTAACCGTTAACAATAATAATAGCGGTGTTGAAGTTTTCCAGGCTGGAACGAAGAAAGAACACGATTCCATCGTTACCAGTGGCGGGCGCGTTCTGGGCGTGACAGCTGCCGGGGATTCTTTGCGAGCAGCATTGAAGTTAGCCTATCAGGCGGTCGAAAAAATTCATTTTGATGGTATGCACTATCGCCAAGATATCGGCGCAAACACTGGCCATGTAAAAGCTGCTGGAGACTAGGGATTTAATTCGGGTTTACGGATTCGGCTTCTTCCGCAACGACGGCGCTTCTGGCGGCTTGTTTTTGTCTTCTTTGGCCTTTTCAACCGGCTCATCCGGCGGAACGATCCAGTCAAATCCGCGCTCCGTCATCGTCCCCAGAATGAAAGTCGCCTTCTCGGCCACAAGCGGAAGAACATCGCGCATAAATTCCGTGGCGTCCTCCGGAACCGCCTTGTTGGCTTGGCCACGGTCGATGTCTTCAGCCACTTTGGTGAGCTTCGGATCCCTGCGATAGGCCTTCTCAAGCTCCGGATCGTTTCCCTGAATGAGTTGTTGCAACGTCGGTCCCTGAATCGTGCTTGGATAGCGAATTTCGACGAGAGTCTTCGGTGCGTGCTTTTCCGGCGGGTAGAGCTGAGTGAAACGCGGCCGGAGAATACGGGTCTGCCAGAAGTCGCCACGAGTCGCAATTTCTTGCTGCTGGATGCGGTATTCGAGGGTCCAGACCTCCGGGCCGTAGTCATTCGGCGCAAAGCCAATGATGACGACTTCAAAGATCGCTTCCTCGGGTTTGAATTCAATCTTGTGGTGAAGCTGAGCGACGAGCGGGCGCAGTCGTTCGAGAAACGCGACACCAATAACATCCAGATCTGGCGCGACTTCGTCAGGATTGACGTCATAGTGGGGGTCCTTGCCCGAGAGCCGGGGGAAATCTTTGTCCAGCCGGACGGGTTTTGGATCGGCGGGGCTGCGCCATTCGGAGGCTCCGAGAAGTATGCCGATGTGTGCGGGGTCGATACTCAAAACACGCGGAGGAACGGAGCTAGGTTCGACCGGTTGATCGATGGCCGCGAAGACGATTTTGTCGCGCGCGACGTGCACGATGACGCGGCCTCCGGCGAGATTGGCCACGATCTCGTCGGCGTGCTCGCGGTCCTGTGCAGGAGACATTTGAGAAGGGACGACGCAAATCAATAGGAATAGAGACAGCGAAATCGGAATCACCCATCGGCGGCTATATGTGGTCAAAACCTTCATAAATACTTCGCGCGAAAGTCGGCACTCCCCCAAGACGCTGGTTCGTATCGCTGCACTCCTAAGGCTGCTCCTCGGAAACGGCGGCTGCGGCCTCTTTCGCTCTAGCAAGTAGTGTATCGAGAGACCCACGGTCATAGTAGCCGCCATTACGGATCACCGCCCAAACCTTTCGCGTGTTTGCGATGTTCTCGACCGGATTGGCGCTTAACACGACAAGATCAGCGATGTGGCCCGTTTCGATCGTCCCAAACTCTTTCTCGCGGCCAAGAAACAGCGCGGCCCCATGGGTCGCAGACTGTAAGGCGTCCATTGGGGTAAAGCCCGCCCGGACTAATTCCGCGAGTTCGTGGTGGAAGCTGTCGCCGGGGAAGACGAAGGGATCGAGCGAGTCCGAACCAACCAGAAGCGGGACACCGGCGCGGTGCAGTTCACCGGTTAGTTTCCAATCATTGGACGCTTGGCGGCCCAGCCACGCCGCGCGCTGCTTCATCTCAGCGTCGTTGAAGGATTCACGCCACTGCTTGGCCATTCCTGGCGGGACGAAAGCGAGCAAGGGGTCGTCGGTGTTCCAGTTCCCGGGATGGGCGGTGATATCCAAGGAAGCGAGGGTAGGAGTGACCCATGTACCGTTTTTCTTTAACGTCTGAATGAGAGCGGCGGCTTTTTCCGGGCTGTAAGTGGCGTCGGCTTCGTGGGCAATCTGCTCCCAGGCTGCAGCGTCGCCATCTTTTTCGGCCAAAACTAGGCGAGGGCGTAGCTCGGCTTCCTTTGAGGAAAAAGAGAGAGCAAAGGCGCTGTAGAGAAGGTGCTCGATGCTATGCATGCCCGCGTCACTGGCTTCAATGACGCCGATTTCGAAGGGCAAATGGCCGACAAAAGGAATGTTTTGCTTTTTGGACTCGTCGGCAACGGCGAAGAACGCGTCGCGCGAGGGCATCGTAATGATTTTTATGAAATTGGCGCCGCGTTTTTTCAGGTCATCGACGGCGGCGCGGGCTTCTTCGGCGCTGTGAACAGGATACTGTTCTGGAGTTTTCTTGCCGCTGGCAGCAAGGAATGGTCCGGAGGCAACGATATGCGGGCCCAGCATCACGCCGGACTCGATGTCGCGCTGCCAAGCGAGAAGTGCGTCGAGATCGCCGCCCATGTCGCGCACACCAATGATGCCATTGGCCAGAAGCAGCGGGAGAAGGACTTGTTTGCTCCAAGTGGGATCAGCGTTGATGCCTGCGAGATGTACGTGCATGTCCCAGAAGCCGGGAACTAGAAATTTTCCGCTGGCGTCGATGGTGCGCGCGGTCTTGGGGACTTTGATTGTTGCGGTCGAACCAACGGCAGTGATGCGGCCGCCATCGATCAGAACAGTTTGGTCGGCTTGCGGAGCGCGGCCGGTGGCGTCGATAACAGTGACGTGCGTTATGGCGAGCTGGGAAGAAGGCTCCGCCGAGGAGAAAGAAGTTACGACGAAAAGTGTGAGCAGCAGGGGGAGCAGAAGCTTTCTAGACCTCAATGGAACGCTCACCTTCCGGGCAACCGGGCATTTTTAGAAAGCTATCACAAACCACGGCGAGTGCGGGGGTTCTTACAGAGGGCGCCTGGGCGAGACGAAATTCGCGGAAGCGCTCGTCAGGGCCGCGCGGAGCAGGTAAAATAGAGCGTTCGAACAAGGAGCAGAAAGCACGCCATGGGATTGCGAAAAGCAAAAAGCATTAAGCACAACGGCAAAAAGTTGATGGACATTATTGAGGCCCACGCGCTGTTCTTTCGCGGAAAAGAAGGCGGCGCGCGCGCGGACTTGGCGGGAGCGGATCTTTCGCGAGCTGATCTTCAAGGCATTAATCTTAGCGGAGCGATTTTGCGCGGCGCTAATTTCGAAGGCTCCGACTTGCGAAAAGCCAAACTTCCCGGCGCGGATTTGTCGGGAGCGAATCTTCGCAAAGCCGACTTGCGGAACACAGACATGACGGAATCGATTTTGCCGGGCGCGGATTTGACGGAAGCTCAGGCGAGCGGCGTGGAATTTTTTCGGTGTGATCTTTCGAACGCGATTTTTCATCGCGCCCGGCTGCGAAACGTGAATTTGAGACTCGCCAATGTGAATGGCGCAAAATTTACTGGAGCGGATATGGGCGTGGCGATTTTGCGAGAAACGGATTTGACCGGAGCTGATCTTACTGGCGTGGATCTTACGACTACTCTCATGCCGCGCGGTTACGTCGCAGCACAGGCCAAGCAGAAAAGCGCGTAACTTCGACACGTAACTTCTATACGCAAGTTCGAGCGTAGTTCCTTGGCGTATATTTCTTCGAGTTGAGGGCGGCTTGCTTGATGGCAAATGATATGAGCGCGTGGTAGCCTCTGGCGGAAGCGAAAGCGTTCTTCGTGTGACCTGTGGCGACTCCTGCGACACAACTCGACGCCTCTGAAGTACGCGAACGTGTACTCGAGGTGATTCGCAGCCTGCTGGAAGAGCTCGGGAGCCGCGGAGCTTTGCCGATGCTCAATGGAGCGTCGCAACTCGACCGCGACTTGGGACTCGGCAGCTTGGAGCGCGTGGAATTGCTCGCGCGGCTGGAGACGGCGTTTGGTGTGCGGCTGGCGGACAGTGTTGCAGCTGAAGCAAATACGCCTGAAGATTTGGCGAAGGCCCTCTTGGTTGCGCCGGGAGCGGAGACGCAGAACGACGAAGCGGCATCCGCTCTGCGCGCGGCAATCACAACACAAAAACTTCATCGCGAAGCCGAAGACGTTGGCATTTTTTCGGCGGAGACTTTGCTGGACGTTTTGCGCTATCGCGCGACGCACGATGCCGAGCGCACTCACCTGTTGATCACTGAGGAGACGGACGGCAAAGAGCGCAGCGTGACGCTGACGTTTGGGGAACTGTATGCGGCGGCTCAGCGCTGTGCGGCGGAGTTGGCACGGCGCGGCGTGCCTGCAGGCGGGCGTGTGGCATTGATGCTGCCGACTTCGCGCGCGTTTTTTGTTTCGTATGCGGGAATTTTGCTGGCGGGCGCGATTCCTGTGCCAATTTATCCGCCGTTTCGCGCGGATCGCATCGAGGAGTACGCGTCGAAACAGTCGGCGATCTTGAAAAATGCAGGAGTGTGTTTGCTGCTCACGTTTCGTCAAGCGGAGGCTGTGGCGCGGTTTTTGAAACCGCGGGTGCATTCGCTCGCGGAAGTGGCGGATGCAGAGAAATTGATCGACGCTGCGGATAAAGCGCCGCCGCCATCGCCGGGCGCGTTGCCGCTGCATCTGACAGGCAGCCGAGTGCGTAAGGCGAGCGACATCGCACTGCTGCAATACACTTCCGGGTCGACGGGCGATCCCAAAGGCGTGGTGCTGACGCATGCGAATTTGCTCGCGAACATCCGAGCGATCGGCGAAGTCGTGGAATTAGGGCCTGGCGATGTGGGCGTGAGCTGGCTTCCGCTGTATCACGACATGGGTTTAATCGGGGCGTGGCTTACGCTGCTGCATTTCGGCGTACCGCTGGCAGTGATGTCGCCGCTGGCGTTTCTTACGCGGCCGGAGCGATGGCTGAAGGCGTTTCAGAAGTATGGCGGAACGATTACCGCGGCGCCGAATTTTGCTTATGAGCTGTGCGTGCGAAAGATTGCCGACAAGGATATCCAGGGGCTGGATCTGAGCAAGTTGCGCGCGGCGCTGAATGGCGCGGAGCCGGTGAATCCCGATACGCTGGATCGCTTTGCGGAACGTTTTGCGCCGTATGGATTTCGACGTGAGGCGCAATTGCCGGTGTACGGCCTCGCGGAAGCGTCGCTAGCGGTGACGTTCCCGCCGCTGCATCGCGGGCCGCTGGTCGACCGTATCGAACGCGAGACATTCGCGTCGCAGGGTCGCGCTGTGCCGGCTCGAACGGACGACGCAACGGCGATCGCGTTCGTTTCTTCCGGCAGGCCGATCCCGAAACACGAGGTGCGCATCGTGGATGCGAGCGGAAAGGAAGTGAGCGACCGGACCGAGGGATTTTTGTGGTTTCGCGGAGCCTCAGCCACGAGCGGCTACTATCAAAATGCAGAGGCAACGGAACAATTGCTGCCGATGGGACCTGCGGCGAGCGATAGCGAGTATGCGTGGGTGAATTCGGGCGACCGCGCTTATTGTGCGGACGGGGAAATCTATGTCACGGGGCGCGTGAAGGACATCATCATCAAAGGCGGAAGGAATCTTTATCCGCATGAAGTGGAGGAGTTGGCAGGCGCGCGCGGAGGGAATTCGTAAAGGCTGCATTGTAGCGTTCGGCCAAAAGGATGAAGCTTCGGGAACCGAGAAGTTGATCGTGGTGGCGGAATCGCGCGAGCGTGAGGCGGCGCGGCGCGCGGCGATTGTGGCGGCGGTGACGGAACAAGTCTCGCAAGGACTGGGTCTGCCACCGGATCGCGTGGAGCTCATACCGCCCGGAAGTATTCCGAAGACGTCCAGCGGAAAACTGCGACGCGAGGAAACCAAGCAGCTTTATCTCGCAGGGAAATTGTCCGTGGGCAAAGCACCAGCATGGGTGCAGATTGCGCGGCTGGCCACGGCCGGCGCGACGCGCACCATAGGCGCGGCGATTTGGTCCGGCGTGCGACGAGGCTTGGAGATTCTGTACGGTTTGTATTTTTGCGTCGTGTTTATTTTATGGATCGTCCCGACGTGGACGATCGTAAACTTCTTTAACGATTACCGCAAAGCGGGGCGCTTCACGTCCGCGGCGCTGAAAATTCTGTTTGCGTTGATAGGTTGCCGCGTGCGCGTCGCCGGCAAGGAATACGTTGATGCGCCCGGTGCAAAAGTCTATGTGGCGAATCATACGAGTTATTTTGATGTGCTGGCACTGATGCAGGGGCTTGGCGTGCCGTATCACTTCGTGGCCAAGATGGAAGTCGGAAAAATGCCTTTCATCGGGACATTTTTGACGAAAATGAAGCACACAAGATTTGACCGCAGCGATGCGGGATCGCGGCTGCGGCAGATGAGGGAAATGGAGACCTTGCTGCGCGAGGGAGAATCGATTTTTGTTTTTCCCGAAGGAACGTTTACGAGCGAAGACGGTGTGCGGCCGTTTCAGTTGGGCGCGTTCAAAGCCGCGGTGGCAGCCGGCGTGCCGATTGTTCCAATCTCTCTGGCGGGCACGCGAAAATTCCTGCGGGACGGCACGTATTTGCCGCGACCGACCAGCGTGACTATTACAGTGTCTCCACCTATTTATCCCCGCGCTACCGGCGGCGCGGCGGAGGCTAATGAAGCATTGGCCTGGCATGAATTGATCCGTCTTCGCGACACCACGCGCGAAACGATTGCGCGCCATTCCGGCGAGCCGCTGCTGTAGACTGAACGTAAGTGTAATTGGTTCGCCTTCCTGATGCGTATCGCGATGAAGCTAACTCAGAAACTGAGGGCCGCCTTTTTTTGGGCGGCCCTTTTGTTTTGCGGAGGCGGATGCATGGGGCGTAGCTGCGCGTACGGTTAGTGCTGGAGCGTGTAAATAACTGTGATGTAGGTTTCGATCTCGACGGGTTGGCCGTTGAGAACGGTGGCACGGTAGCGCCACTGGCTGACGGCGTCGGTGGCGGAGCGCAGGAAGAGCGGATCGCCGCTGACGACTTGTAGGGACTGGATTGTTCCGTCGGTGCTGATGATGGCGTGCAACTCCACTTGGCCTTCGCGATGAATTTGCCGCGCCAGCGGCGGATATTGCGGCTCAACGCGGTGGACCAGCATGGCCGGTTCTAGGTGCCCTACCAAGAGACGCGGAGGCCTTTGCGGCCGCACTTCCGCGGGACGCTCGGGCTGACGTCTTCCGTCATCTATTGCGATGCCCCAAGGGACTTGAGTGTTTCCGTCTCCCCCCGTGGGTGTGCCGGGAATTGGATCTTCCTGCGTCGGAGGATTGCCGGTAGGCACGGGACGATTAGGAGCTGTCGGAGAGTAACAGGTAGCGCAAAAATGCCGAACCGTTTGTTGGACTGGTTGAGGGGTCGGCTGCCGTTGCGGCGCGCTTTGGTGAAAATACGGTGGAATCGGCACGACGCTGGCGAACGCGAGGCGTTCCGGTTTTCCGAACAGGGGAAACAGAATGATCGCGGCAAGAATGGCGGCTTGCGCGGCGACGGAAATGATCAGCGCGCGGCGACGAATGCGACGTTCGCGCGTGCGCTGCTCGGCGTTGCCTTCCACGAAACAGCCTTGCAGGGAACCGAAATCATTTTGCGGACTGGGGCCGGGTTCGATAGACATCACACACCTCCACAGAAAAATGCTGCGAGTTAGAACTGGAGATTTTTGCGACGCCGACCTCCTGAGGGTTGCTCAACTACCGCAGGAGACCGGCGCCGCACTCGCAGGGATGTGAGGTGCGCGCGTCCTCATAACATTGGACACCGGGATGGTGAACAAGTTCCCGAGCGCACCAGCAAACGCTATCTCTTTGTTCGCAAGCGGCAGCATCGGAGGGTAGTGGGCCAGTTTCCAGTAACAGCGGTAATCAAGACTTGACCCAAATCGTATGGACGGAGACGACAGCAGACGGTTATGCTACGTCTTATGACACTATCAGCTCGCAACAGGCTCGAAGGAAAAATAACCGAACTTCAACTCGGCGGAGTCATGGCCCACGTCGTGGTCCGGGTTGGAGAAAATCTGATTGAGAGTGTAATTACCAGACGAAGCGCCGAAGAGATGAACCTCAAGGTGGGCGACACGGTTTCGGCGGTGATCAAGTCCACGGAAGTCTTGTTGGATAAAAAGTAAAGGCGATTTTCCGATCCAGCGAGGGGGCGCTCTGACGATGTCACTCCGTGGCGGGCTCGCGCTTTACGTGGTGGTGTGAAATTGTCGTTTCCCGAACTCCCGAAGAGTCGCGTCATCGGACAACTGCAATCGCTGATAGGCACTTCTCCGGTGACGGCGTTTACCAGGATTCTCCTTCTAGCAACAGCTTCGGCAGCCGTTCCTCTCCACGTTGGCGACACGCTGGCCATCATTACTGGCGAGACGCTCTCCGGAAAGACATTGGCGCTCAGGTGTGACGGGCTGGCGCATGCGCAACAGCCGCCAGAAAATCTAATTCATGTCGAAATCGGTGGGTTGCGCAATGACAAGGGGCAGGTTCTGTGTGCGATCTATTCGTCCGCTGACGGATTTCCAAAGAAAGGAGAAAAGGCCGTGGCGCACGCCAAGTCCTCGATCTCCGCTGGGCATGCAGTCTGCGAGTTCCCGCGCCTCAACGCAGGCACTTATGCGATTTCAGTATTCCACGACGAGAATTCTAACGGCAAATTGGATACAAACTTTATGGGAATTCCCCGCGAAGGTGTGGGGGCATCCAATAATGCAAAAGGCCAGTTCGGGCCACCCAAATTCGACGCCGCTGCATTTCGTTTCTCAGGCAGCCGTCTGGAATTGAAGATTACCGTAAATTATCTTTGAGGAATGACCGGCCGCATCCGCCGATGAACGATGTCCGTGACGTAACAGCATCTACTCCGTTGATCCAACGATAGTTCTGTCTAGATAGCCGACCTGCCGGCTCTGCTCAATCGCCAATGGAAGACGTAGAACGGGAACCTGAACACCAAGGGGCAACTGCATCTTATTGATTATAGAGTGCTTATTTCTATGAACCGAAAACGGCCTCTGGCGCATCCCATGCTTGTGGACGTGGATCTGAAGGAGGGTTTCCCGATGGATGGGCGTAATGTCGAGACAATAGGTGTGCGCCGCACGGGTTGGGCTGCTCTAGACCGCGATCCGCAGCAGGACAAAGTCGAGTTTGTCTGTCCGTACTGCGGTGCACGGGACGAGAAAAATGCCAGACGCGAGCGGATGCTTTATCATTTCACGGACGGCTTTCTGCAGGATTTGCAAGGCGAAGTGACGCAGTGTCATTCCTGCAAGAGATCACTGCGCGTCGTTCCGGTGGTGCTGCTGCACGACCAGGACGAAGAGCGGCGATTTGAAGCGGTCTTTTCGGACGAATTGGCGGCCGCGGCGAAGAATTAACTCGTTGAGTTAATTCCTCCGATGATTTGAAATTGTAAAAGGCTGAAAATGGAAACGGGGCGCAATTGATTGCGCCCCGTTTTTCTTTTTCGATTTACCGATATTTAGTAGCGGTGCCAGCAGCCGAAGCGGTCATAGTAGCCACGGGCAAACACTGGGCGCCGCTCGAAACGGTGGTCGAAGCGCGCGCCGCGAAAGTCGCGATGGACAATGACTTCACGGCGAACGATGCGACTCTGCGGCCTGTGTATTAGGCGCACCGGCAAAAGATAGAGCGCCTCCCAATACGACAGCTGCCAGAACTGCCTTGCCAAACATGGACTTCAAAATATTGCTAAACATTGCGTCCTCCCGGGCGTCTCCAGGACTGCTCTCGGGTTGCGCCCTATAGTCTATTAAACACTGGCGCTCTCCAAATGTTGCGCGAGCCAGACGTGGAGCCCGCGGCGATGATGTTCGGAAGCTCTTCAGAAAAACAAAAAGAGCGCAGCGGGATTCCGCTGCGCTCTGAAAAGGAGACGCAATTTCAGTGAGGCGGATGATCGTGGTCGTGTTCGTCCCAATCCCGATCTGTGTGCCATCTTTGGGCGTCTTCATCCCACCAACGGTGGCCATGTTCCCAGCACCATTCGCGAGCGGCAACCAGTTCTCTGCGCTTTGACGCTACTTGCGGGCTGTCCCAGCCGTGTTTTTCCGCGGCTTTGTGCAACTCATGATCGATGTGAGCAATGCGCTGTTGGCAATCTTCAGCGCGCGCCTGCGGTGTGCCAAGCAGCAGGAAAGATCCGGCTAGAGTGGCTCCTACGAGCAGCGTTTTCCTGAACCAAGAAAATTCCATGCAATGTCGCATAGGTATTTTCCCTCCGACTTCCAGCCTAACGAACGAAGGAAACCGAAGCTATCGGGTGGAAGCCGTAGCCGGTTATGCGACAACGCTGTAGACGAGATTAACGAAGGGTTTGGTTAATAGGCCTGCAAAAAGGGATCGACTTCCATGTGGTATTTTTCGAGGCCGGCGCGGATGTGGTCGAAGGCTTCGTCCACGCTGTCGGCGAACTGCAGCATTTTGTACTCGTCTTCGTTGATCGTGCCCCAGTTGACCATGGCCTTCCAGTTCAGCACTTTGTCCCAGTATTTGCGGCCGTAGATGAGGATGATGTTGTGTTTGGCGAGCTTTCCGGTTTGCAGAAGCGTGAGCATTTCCCAAAGCTCGTCCATGGTGCCGAAGCCGCCCGGAAAAACGACGAGAGCCTTGGCGATTTGCGCGAACCACAGTTTGCGCATGAAGAAATAGTGGAAATTGAAGCTGAGCTCGGGGCTGATGTAGGCATTCGCGAATTGCTCGTGGGGTAGCTCGATGGAAAGGCCTATGGACTTGCCGCCGGCTTCGCTGGCGCCGCGGTTGGCAGCTTCCATAATGCCGGGACCACCGCCCGAGCAAATGACGAAGCGGCGCGGCTTGGGTCCGAGGGTCATCGACCAGGAAGTAATTTTGTGCGAGAGTTGGCGCGCTTCCTCGTAATAACGAGACATTTCGAGGAGGCTTTTGGCGCGGCGCACTTCACTTCGGTGCCTGGTCTGCGCCACCGGGGAAAGTTTTCTGACGATTTCTTTTTTTAGGCGGGTGACGCGCGCCTGCGCGATTTCGTGAGATTCAATTCGCGCCGAGCCGAACATGACGATGGTGTCGGCGATTCCCTCTCGCTTGAGCTGCACAAGAGGGTGAAGATACTCCGCAAGAATACGAAGAGGGCGCGCTGGGGTACTTTCCAGAAATCGGTGATCTTCATGGGGCGCCTTTGGCGCGTGCTGGGGCTTGAGCTTGGGCTGACCTGCGGACATGGGCTGTTCTCTCCGAACGATGTGAACAATCATTGTAGGAATCGGGGAGGTTCGCGGCAACGTCTTCCGGCGAGGGTGCGTCGAATTGAGTACACTGAGGAATCGGGCCTTTTCTATCGGTGATCGTTCGGGGAGACGGAATGAAGCGAATCGCTGGACATTGCGCACTGCTACTCGCTGTTCTGCTTGCGGGTGCGGGAGCATTGCGGGCGCAGGCTCCTGAAGGACCCATGGCGCCCAGGCCGGGCCAGCCGGTGCAGCAAGTACCGCCGAACGCACAAGCCAAGCTGAAGGTTCAAGTGGCATTGGTGAATATGCCTGTGACGGTGCGCAATGCGAAAGGCGATATGGTGAACGACCTGGACGCCAAGGATTTTCGCATCACCGATAATGGCGTGGAGCAGAAGATTTCGCATTTTGATCTGGGCGGAGATCCACTTTCGCTGGTGATCTTGATTGAGACGAGCTCGCGCATTGATCCGCTTCTTCCGGGGATGCGCAAGACCGGGATTCTTTTTACGCAGACGGTGATGGGGCCGGAAGGGGAGGCTGCGGTAGTGGGCTTCAACGATGCGGTGGACAAGCTGCAAGATTTTACGAGCGACGGCGATGCGATCGAGAATGTGGTGGCGAACCTGCGAACGGGGACCTCCGGCTCGAAGCTCTATGACGCGATGGCGGTGGGAGTAGACATGCTGAGCGGACGCATGCCGCAGCCAACAGCAGACAGGCCGGGACGGCGGCGCGTGATGCTGGTGATGTCCGAGACTGTGGATGCAGGGAGCGAAGCGAAGCTGGGCGAAGTGCTGCGGAAGGCGCAGCTTGCGAACGTGACGATCTACAGCGTCGGGCTTTCGACTACACGTTCGGAATTGAAAGGCAAACCGAGAGACAACCAGCCGACGCCGATAGCACCACCGGGCATTATGACGCTGCCGGCACCACCGGGAACGGTGCAGACTCCGGCGGGCCAAGACCTCGCCAGCGCCAGTAGCGTCGATTTGCTGGGGCTGGCGATTTGGGCCGTGGAACACGCGGATAACAAGGTGAAGGATCATGCGATGGAAGTGGCTTGCACGGCGACCGGGGGGGCGCACCTTTCTACTTATAAGGATCGAACGATTGAGAAGGTGATCGATGAAATTGGGGGCGAGTTGCACTCGCAGTACACCATTAGCTACGCGCCGTCGGATTCGGACGCCATCGGGTACCACGAAATCAAAGTGGATGTGGATCGAAAGAATTTGAAGGTGCGGACGCGGCCTGGGTATTACGTGGTGCCGCCGGAGAGCTAGCGCCAGATCGTGTGTGACCCTCTTGGGACGAACTCTTTCGCTTTTCCCCCAATGCCTTTTGGTAATCATTCTCGTATCGCAAGGCCGCCCGAACAGGCGGACTAAACACGGATCGCGCTCGCGGTTGTCCCAATAGCCGTCGGGCTTCCTGATCGCAAACCCTTCCGCCAGGCATCGCTTCCTCAAGCAAGCCTATAGGTATATCTACTGCGATCACTTTGACCATAGGTTTCGAGCTCAATATGTCCGTGAGGTGCTCGAATCGGCTGGCCTTGTGGTCGCGCGTCCGGGATTCGTAGAAAACTGCGAACCAACCTCCCTTACAGCCATCGACGCCTGCGACCCAAGTCAAAGAACTTGTTTCCAGTAGGTGACTTCGCGCGAGGCTAGGAGCGCGTCTTTGCGGGCGTTCCAGCGCAGGAAGTGTGGCGTATTGGTGTGGCGCGAATGGGCTTCGCGGCTAGCCCAAACTTCGTCGAGCAGAAAAGCGCTTGGACCTTCTGCGGAACGGTGCAGGTCGTAAGTTAGGCAGCCGTCTTCTTTGCGCGTGGGGCCCACCAGAGCGCGCAGTTCGGCCTCCAGGAGTGTTTCCTGTCCTTCCCGCGGACGCAGTTGCACGATGAGGGTTATTGCGTCTTTGGGGAGTTTGGCCTTCGAGGCTTTCTGGGACTTGCGGGGATGACTAGGTTTTTTCTTTGTTTTGCGCTTCGGCATAGTGGGCGGGATTCTACTCCAACATGGGCGAAAAATCCCAATCAGAGGGGACGCGCTAAAAAGGGCGTCCCGGTTCAGGAATTGAGGGGCAGCAGTGCTCTTGGCGCTATTTCTCTGCCAGCTTGCGGCCGGCGTTGAGGCTGTCGAAATTCACGATCGTATTTAGCACAAGCGAATACGTGCCGCGGGTTTCGCCGCGATAGACGGGGTTGATGGAAAAGAGCACGACGTGACCATTGCCGGTCGGCACGTCCACGACAGCGGGATGCTGCGCGATTTCATCGCCGCCTTCGACGAGGCCTGAGATGAGCAGATCCTTGCTATCGGCGTAGCGGAAGATGACGCGCGCGCGATTCGCCGGAGGAATCACGCGGAAATTATTGTGAAGTTGCTCGTCGGTGAGCAGAGGATTCTCCCAGATTTCGGACTTCGGCTCGTCGGGGACTTCGGTGCCGGGGCGACCGATCGTGAAATCCGGATCGTCCATCGTGCCTCGGCCGGTGGGACGCGTGCGCGACTCAGCACCCAAACGGCGAAAGCTGCGCGCGCCGGAAACGCTGCTTAGAGAAAAGATCGGGCCGTTGTCGCAATAGGCGGAGAGTTTTTCGTCGTAGCCGTAGGCGATGGGGCTTGCACCGTCAACGAGACGCGTGCCAACGACGGAGCCGACGATTTTCATTTTCTGGGCGTTGCCGACGCTGACGCCATCGGCGAGGCCGATGGAAAGAGCAAAACGCGAGGTGTCGGTCGCGGTCAGAAGAACGCCGCCTTTTGCCACGAAATTTTGGAGATTGGCTACGCCTTCCCAGCCAAGGCCGGGGCGCATGTCGTCGGTCGAATCATTTTTGCCGACGAGGTTCGGTGTTTCGGGAGTGTTCTTCCACGGAAGCGGATTGCCCCAGGCGCTTGGAAGGCCGTTGATGATGGCTGTCGGGCCCGAAAAAAAGCCGACCGGAGGAAAGAGGATGACGTCGTACTTAGCGTTGAGGTCGCTGGCCTTGGATATGGTTTGCGTGCTGATGTAGTCATAGGGGATGTCGAGATTGTCGAGCGCGATACGCCACCAGCCTTCGGCCTGCGTGCTGAGCCAGGTGTGGACGAAGGCGATGCGCGCGGCGCGGACGGGATGCGTTTTGACGCTGGGCATGGCGGAGACGGGCGCGGCCTGCAAGCCCAGATTGGAGATGGCGTCGTTGAGTTGCGCGCGGGTGGCGTTGCGAATGAGGAAAGAGCCACGGCTGAACTTTTTGCCGCCGCTCTCGAAAGATTCCTCGGAAGCTTCGATCGAAGCATCCTTCAATTTGTAGCGAAGCGTGGCTAGCGAAGGCTCGGCGTTGTTGTTGATCGCATAGATTGTGGCTTCGCCGCTGACGCCTGATGGCGGGCGAATTTCTTTTACTTTTTCCATCGCGACGTCGAGGACTTTCGGGTCGACGACGCGCGTCACTTGCACGCCAAAGAGTTCACCGAAGGTCCATCCTGTGTCGTCATAGGGCGTTTTCTGGGGATCGTCGGGGCTCCAATATTGGTAATCGAGAAGCGCGTCGGCGATGCGCGAGTAGGGCTGATCCATGCGGACGATGTAGCTGCCCGCGGGAAATTCGCGAGTTGTGGGAGCGGGCGGCGCGTCCTTCACATCTTTTGTGTCTTTTTTGGGCTTCGCGGATTTCTTTACAGGAAGCGTTACTGAAAATGCGGCGGTCGCGCGTGAGATTTCGACCGCTTGCTTTTGCAGGACGCGCAGCAACTCGGCTTGCGAAGCCAATCGCAGATCATCCGCAGGCAATACGTAGGCCGAGGGGCCTTCCGCGCCGGGTTTGGTGACGGACCGTTTTGCTTTGAGATAAAAATTCTTCAGGAAGAGGCGTTTGTTTTCGTTGAAATAGTGGAGCGACGTGAGCAGGCCGGTCTGTTCGTAGTTATTGTTGTCACGCTGGGACCAGAGAACCCTGGGGAGGGGGGGATTTTGGCGGTACCAGGTGCGCGAATATTCATCGGCGTCGAGTGTGCGAGGCAGAGTGTCGGCGCCGCCGTTGCCGAACGTTTCGTAGAGACGGCTGATGCCGTTGTGCATCGCGGCGATAAACATCAGATAGCCGGGCGACCAGGTATCGAATACGCCGTGCGTGAAAACGCCAGGCATGCCGAATTTGGTCATGTCGGAAACGTTGCGCCAGCCGATCATTTCCCATTCGTCGGTGAGGATTGGATCGACCCAGGCGTTGAAGGGCCCGTCGCCGGCGGTGTTGTCGTAGAGATAGGGGACGGATTCGTGGAGGTCGTGGAGCACTTGCGCTTTCTGATCTACGTAGGTGTTGAGGACATTTTCGGTGAGCTTGAGTGTTACGCCCATGGCATCGCGATTGTTGTCGTGGGCCACGTATTTGCCCCAGTAAATCAGCGGCGGATAGAAATCTTTCGGATGGGAGAGGTGCCAGTGGTAGATGTCGACCATGCGGTCGCGGCCGTCGACTTCGACGACAGGCGTGATGAGCGTGATCATGCCGTCACGGATTTCGCGGATGTAGGGGCTTTCATCGACGGCGAGGCGGTAGGCGAGCTCCATCAATGCAGTTGGTGCGCCGGTTTCGGGCGAGTGAATGGTCCCTGTGATGTAGTAGACAGGCACGGCTTGCGCGACGATGCGGTCGGCCTCCGCGTCATCCAGTTTTATCGTGCGGGGATCTGCAAGCTTTGCCAGTTGTGCGCGGTTCGCTTCCAGGTTTTTCAAATTCTCCGGGGAAGAAACGGCCACCGCGATCATTTCCCGGCCTTCCTCCGTCTTGCCGATAGAAAAGACCTTTACGCGCGGGCTGGCTTTTTCGAGCAGGCGCATGTATTTGTACACGTCTTCCGCATAGGGCAAGATTCCGGGCGCGCCAGCCACGTCGCCGAGAACGACTTCGGGAGTCGGAACCGTTTTCGAAGCCGGGAGATAGTCGACGAGCGGCGAAGTGAAAAATGGCTGCGTCGTATACTTTTTGATTTTCGCCGTGTAGACGTCGTCGACGGGCTGCTTGGCGTCGCGAGCGGGGGCGGTTTCGCCGTCACCTAGCGCCGCGGTTCCTGCAACGGAAAGAAACAGCAACAGGGCCAGACCACGCAGGACGTGCATGCGAACTTCTTCATTGCGAATCATTTGGTTCCCCCGGTTATGAAGTGGAAGGCGGATTGTATCGCTGCTATGGTGCGGCGACAAATGTTAAGCACACCGGTGAAGGTACTTCGACCGTCTGCCCCGTCGGCGTGAGGCTGCCGGTTGCAGCGTCGATGTGGAAGATGACGATGTTGTTCGACTCTTCATTCTCGGCGAGAAGGTATGACCCTGTGGGATCGATGGCGAAATGGCGGGGCGTTTTGCCGCCGGTCAGGACCTGGCCAAGAGATCTCAGGGTTCCTTTTTTTTCGTCGATGGCGAAAACGGCGATGCTGTCGTGGCCGCGGTTTGAAGTGTAAAGAAATCTCCCGGATGGATGCACGGCAATTTCAGCGGCTTCTTTGTGACCGGAAAAATCCTTCGGAAGCGCGGAGACGGTTTGCAGGGACGTAAGTGCGCCAGTCTTAGGCTGGTAGGAAAAGACCGTCACCGACGACTCTACTTCATTCAACACGTAAGCGAACTTACCATCGGGATGAAATGCGAGGTGGCGGGGGCCGGCACCGGGCTTCACCTTCGCGAAGCCGGAGAGCATCGGCGTGAAAATTCCTTTGGTGGAGTCGAAGCCATAGACGATTACTTGATCGAGCCCCAAATCTACGGCGAGAGCAAAACGATTGTCGGGCGATGTGCCTACCCAGTGGGCGTGCGGGCCTTCCTGGCGTTCTTTATCGGGGCCGGAGCCCGAATGCTGGACGAAGCCGCTGGTGGTGCCGAGACTGCCATCGGCTTGGACGGGAAACGAGACGATGCTGCCGCTGTCGTAATTCGCAACCAGAACGAATGCGCCAGTTTTGTCGAGGGAAACGTAGCAAGGTCCGGCGCCGCGGGTGGGCACTTGATTCAGAAATTTGAGCGCGCCGGTTTTCGCATCGATGGCAAACGCACTGACCGCGCCGCTGGTGCCTCCATTGAAATTGCCGATTTCATTCACGGCATAGAGATACTTTCCATTAGGGTGAACGGCCAGAAATGAAGGATCGGTGGTCTCCGCGGCTACGCCGATGGAGGTGAGTTGGCCCTTCTCTGAATCGAACCGGAAGGCGTAAATCCCTTTGCTGTTTGTTTTTGATGTGTAGGTGCCGACGTAGGCGATGTACTGGCCCGCCGCGGCAGGTTTTGCCGGCGTTTGCGCCCGAGAAAGCAAAAGCAGGGGCGAAGAGAGAAGGAATAGGACTGCAAAGAACCGTCGCGTAATTTTCATAAGGGAAAAGATTCTAACACTAACTGTCGGAGTTGTAGGGGCGCAGCATACCTTCGCCCGCTCAGGATAAAGCTGCGCCCCTACAACGGCAGAGCCAGAGGTGCGGCTATTTCTTTTCTTCTTCCTGCTCTTCCTGCAGGACAGCGGCGGCAGCGACGGAATCGTCTTCTTCGAGGCGCAACAAGCGAACGCCCTGAGTGGAGCGGCCCGCTTCGCGAATTTCGTTCGAGTGGACGCGGATCACTTTTCCGTCGTGCGTGATGATCATCACGTCGGACTCTTCCGTTACTTGAAGGGTCGCCACAACGGAACCGTTGCGGTCGGTGGTCTTCATGTTGACGACGCCCTTGCCGCCGCGCGAAGTGATGCGGTATTCCGCCAGCGGTGTGCGCTTGCCAAAACCCTTTTCGGCAACCGTGAGCATCAAGGTTACCAGCGAGTCCTTGATCTGCTCGTTTTCGAGCTCTTCAAGATTCTGCGTGGTGACCTTGTGTTCCTTGGCGATGATTTCAAAATCCGGCTGGACGGCGTCCATGCTGACGACGTAGTCGTCCTTGTCGAGGTCCATTCCGTTCACGCCGCCAGCGTTGCGCCCCATGGGCCGAACGTCCGTTTCGCGGAAGAGGATCGCCTGGCCCTCATGGCTGGCGAGGAAAATCATCTGCTTGCCGTCGGTAAGTTTCGCGCCGATCAGTTCATCTTTGCCATCGAGATTGATGGCGATGATGCCCGTGGAGCGAGGATTGGAAAATTCCGTCAGTGTTGATTTTTTTACCGTGCCGCTCTTTGTGGCCATGAAGACGAAGCGGCCCTCTTCCTCGAGATTTTGTGCCGCAACAAGAGCGGTGAGCTTTTCGTCTTCCTGGAATTTCACGAGGCTGGAAATCGCCTTGCCCCGCGTGGCTGCAGCGGCTTCCGGTAGTTCATACACCTTGAGCCAGTAGACACGGCCTTTTGACGTGAAGAGCAAAATGTAACTGTGCGCCGATGCGATGAACATGTGCTCGACGAAGTCTTCTTCCTTCGTACGCGCGCCGATGCGGCCTTTGCCACCACGCGACTGATGACGGTACGTGTCAGCAGCAGTGCGTTTAATGTAGCCGGCATGGCTCACCGTGATCAGCATCTCCGTATCAGCGATCAGGTCTTCGAGCTTAATCTCATCGACCTTATCGACAATTTGCGTGCGGCGGTCGTCGCCGTAAGCTTTTTGCACTTCGCGCAGCTCCGCGGTGATGACCTGCTTCAGCTTTTTCTCGCTGGAGAGAATTTCCCTCAGCTCGGCAATCTGCTCACGAATGGACTTCAATTCCTTGAGGATTTCATCGACCGAGAGCTGCGTGAGGCGGTGGAGTTGCAATTCGAGAATGGCGTCGACTTGAACTGGCGTCAGGCCGTCGGAGACAGACCGTGTGATTTCGCCTTCGAGCGCAGCGACTCGATACTTCCTGCCATCCAGCTTGACGCCTTCGATCTTCCTGGACTTGCCGTTTTCCGTGATGGTGACGTCTTGCTCGGAAAAATAGTTGAGCAAGTTTTGCTTGGCATCGGCGCGGCCCGAGGAGCCTCGGATGATCCGAATGACGGCGTCCAAATGGTCAAGAGCGACTTGATAGCCGACGAGGATGTGCTCGCGTTCCTCGGCTTTGCGCAATTCGAATCGCGTGCGGCGGAGTACAACGTCGCGGCGGTGTTCGAGAAACAACTTGATCAGCGGAATCAGGCCGAGTTCGCGCGGCTGGCCGGCCACGATGGAGAGCAGGATCATGCCGAACGATTCCTGCATCTGCGTGAACTTGAAAAGATTGTTGAGGATGAACTGAGATTCCTCGCCGCGCTTGATTTCGATGACGATGCGCATGCCTTCGCGCGAAGATTCGTCGCGAACGTCGGAGATGCCTTCGATCTTTTTGGTCTGCACCAGTTCGGCGATGCGCTCGATCAGCCGCGATTTGTTGACCTGGTAGGGGATTTCAGTGACCACGATATTTTCGCGGTCCTTGCCGACTTCCTCGATGGCGGCCTTGGCGCGCATCATGAAGCTGCCACGTCCCGTTTTGTAGGCAGCTTCAATGCCTTCGCGGCCTGCGATGTACGCGCCAGTCGGAAAATCCGGACCGGGCACGATCTTCATGATTTCTTTCAGCGGCGTATCCGGTTTGTCGAGCAGAATGATCGCGGCTTCCACGATCTCGCGCAGATTGTGCGGGGGAATGTTGGTGGCCATGCCGACGGCGATGCCGCTTGCGCCGTTCACCAGCAAATTCGGAATGCGTGAAGGAAGGACGAACGGCTCTTCGCGCGTCTGGTCAAAGTTGGGAACGAAATCGACGGTTTCTTTTTCGAGGTCGGCGAGAATGTCTTCGCTGATTTTCGCGAGACGCGCTTCGGTGTACCGCATGGCCGCCGGAGGATCGCCGTCGACGGAACCAAAATTTCCCTGGCCGTCGATCAGCGGGTAACGCATGTTGAAGTCTTGCGCCAACCGGACGAGCGCGGGATAGATGACGGCTTCGCCGTGCGGGTGGTAGTTGCCGGAGGTGTCGCCGCAAATCTTGGCGCACTTGCGGTAGCCGCGATTCGACGCGAGGCCGAGGTCGTTCATGGCCACGAGGATGCGGCGCTGGACGGGCTTGAGGCCGTCGCGCACGTCGGGCAGCGCGCGCGCGATGATGACGCTCATCGCGTAGTCGAGATAAGACTTCTTCATCTCGGCTTCAATATCGACCGGAAGGAGTATCGACTTGTTTGTTTCGTCCGCCATTTATCCTCGCTGTGGCACTAGTTCTTCGTTGCAGGGCGGGGCAAGCCCCGCCCTGCAAGCAATGTCTATCGTTTTGCGGCGTACTCCAGCACGTATGCTTTCACTGAATCGAACGCATCGGCTGCGTTCGTAAAGCGCCGTGGCCCAAAGTGCTCTTCAAGCTGCTTCAGAAAACTGTCGCGTTCGACATCACTCGCGAACTCGATTGCCATGCCGCGTTCGTTGTCTGGCGCGTCTGTTGGCGTTGCGCGGAATTCGCTGACGCTTAATCCACGAAGTCCCGGCAACGTCGTCCAACCCAACTGATAAATCATTCCGCGGCTTTCGCTTTCGGCCGCAATACATAAAAAGCGGCGATGCCAATGGCCAGCACGACCAGCACACCAATCAGCTCGACGTTAAGAACCCTGTGCCAGCCTTCTGCGGCGGCAGGATCCCCGAGAACAAGAGCACCTCGCCACGCTCGGAATTCGTTCACAAGTCGCGGTAAACGAAACGTGGCAGTGGCAATTGATGCCAGCAGCAAACCCCAACGGATAGCGTTTCGAATGGAACCCGCATCCGCGTTGTCCTGCGCGGCCACGGACTAAATATCCAAGTTTACGACTTCGAGCGCATTTTCTTCGATGAACTTGCGCCGCGCTTCGACGTTTTCGCCCATCAGCGTGGAAAAAATATCCTCGGCGGCGACGGCGTCTTCCAGTTTTACCTGGAGCAGGGTTCGTGTGTCCGCGTTCATTGTGGTGTCCCACAATTGCTCGGCGTTCATTTCGCCCAGACCTTTGAATCGTGTGATCGTGAAATCTTTCTTTGCGTCCTCCACGACGTAATTGAGAACGTCGTGCACATTTTCCATGCTCGCCTTGTCGCCGTTGCGTGCCACGGTGAAGGGCGGCTTGTTGTACTCCTCGATTTGCTTGGCCAATCCGCGCAGACGTTTGTAGTCCGCCGTCGAAGCCAGCGCCCAATTCACTTTTTGATTGTGCGGCAGGCCGAACTGAATTTCGTAAAGGCTGTGCTCTTCATCGAAAGCCACTTTGCCTTCGAGCTTGAGCTTGGCTTTGTCCACTTCCTTCAAGAGTTTGTCGAGCGCTTTCTTGTCCTCGAAATCCGTCTTTTTCTCAAGGCCGCTTTCCGCAAGCAACTCGACCAGACCGTGTTCGCGCAAACGCCGGCCCAGTTTCGCCGCGGCGGCCTCGTACTCCTGCACATTAAGGAGAAACTTCGTTAGTCCCGCGCCTTCGAGCGACACACCTTCTTTCGCCTTAACGACGTGATCTTCGGTGGCGCGCTTCATTAATTCGTGTGCGAATTCTCTTTCATCGCGGATATATTTTTCTGTTTTTCCACGCTTCACACGGTAAAGAGGCGGCTGCGCGATATAAATGTGGCCGCGATCAATTAGTTCTTTCATGTGCCGGAAGAAAAACGTGAGCAGCAGCGTGCGGATGTGCGAACCGTCGACGTCCGCGTCGGTCATCAGAATCACTTTGTGATAGCGGAGTTTCCCTGCGTCGAAGTCGTCTTTTCCAATGCCGGTGCCAAGGGCAGTGATGATGGCGCGAATTTCTTCGTGCCCCAGCATTTTGTCGTAGCGCGCTTTTTCGACGTTGAGAATTTTTCCTTTGAGCGGGAGGATCGCCTGAAATTTTCGGTCGCGGCCCATTTTCGCCGAGCCGCCGGCGGATTCTCCCTCGACTACGAACAGTTCGCAGCGAGAAGGATCGCGCTCCTGGCAGTCGGCAAGTTTTCCGGGCAGGCCGCTTGAATCCATGGCGGACTTGCGGCGCGTCAGTTCGCGAGCTTTGCGAGCGGCTTCGCGAGCGCGGGCAGCATCGATGCACTTGGAAATGATGCGGCGGGCTACCGTGGAATGCTTGTCGAACCATTCGCCCAGCTTTTCGTTCACGAGTTGCTCGACGTCGCCCTTGATGTCACTGTTCAGTTTGCCCTTGGTCTGCCCTTCAAATTGCGGTTGCGGAAGACGCACAGACACAACCGCGACAAGGCCTTCGCGAACGTCGTCGCCCGTGATGGTAACTTCGTCTTTTTGTTCTTTTAGCATGCCCGCCGACGACGCGAAGTTGTTGATCGTGCGTGTCAGCGCAGAACGAAAACCGGAAAGATGCGTGCCGCCATCCACCGTATTGATGGTGTTCGCAAACGCAAAAACGTTTTCGCCATAAGTGTCGTTGTATTGCAGCGCGATTTCAATTTCGACATTGCCACGTTTTCCTTCGATGTAGACCGGTGAATCGTGCAGCGTGGTTTTGCCGCGGTTCAAATGCTTTACGAACTCGCCGATTCCTCCCGTGAAGCGAAACTCGGCGGTTTTTTCGGAACGTTCATCGGTGAGCGTAATTTTCAAGCCTTTGTTCAGGAAGGCAAGCTCGCGCAAGCGTTGCGAAAGCGTATCGAAGCTGAAAACCGTCTTGTCAAAAATCGTTGGATCGGGATGAAAAGTGACACTTGTACCGGTCTTTCGTGTTTTGCCGGTTTGTTTCAGCTTCGTAGTGGGCTTACCTTTTTCGTAGGACTGTTCCCACACGGCACCGTCGCGGGAGATTTCCAATTCGAGCCGGTCCGAGAGAGCATTGACGACGGAAACGCCGACGCCATGCAAACCGCCGGAAACTTTGTAGGTGTCGCTGTCGAACTTTCCGCCGGCGTGCAAAACGGTGAGAACAACTTCCGCAGCGGGACGCTTTTCCGTGGCGTGCATATCCACGGGAATGCCGCGGCCGTTATCGACCACAGTGACCGAATCATCGGCGTGCACAGTGACGTTGATTTCGTCTGCGTGGCCAGCCATGGCTTCGTCGACGGAATTATCGACTACTTCCCACACGAGATGATGCAGGCCCATATCGCCCGTCGAGCCGATGTACATCGCCGGTCGCAGGCGTACAGCTTCCAGGCCGCCGAGCACTTTGATCGATTTGGCGTCGTACTTGTGTCCGGCTTGCGGCGCTACGCCAGCGTCTTCTTTGTCGCCCATGAATTCTCCCTTAGCCGAGGCTCCGAGCCAAAGAGCGCGATCTTTGCACTCTATGCGCGCAGACATCGACATACTTGCGGCTCAAAAAATTGCCCAAAATTTTTGTGAAGCGAGGAAAGGCGTGCTCGCGGACTGTTCCGTACGTCGCCTTACCCTTTGATTCCGGATTCATCGAGCAAATCCAGAACTCGTAGGGTTCCTGCTCCATCCCATCTCGCGCAGCGAGACGTGGCGAAGACTTCTTAACTCCAAGCTATCGGCTCCTAGCTCCTGGCGCGAAGCTAAATTGCAAAGCCGAATTTACCTGGCCGACGTGCCGATTGAAGGTTACCAAACTGCGAATCGACATCCAACAGAGTGTACCCGATCTGACTCCATTTCTCAAGGCCAGAAGAGACGGCGAACGATATGTAAGGTATTTATTTTGTGCTATTTACACTTGCCTTGCCAGGCTGAGGAGACTTTGCGGGTAACTCAAGTCTGGTATGAAATCCAATCGCTTTCTTCGCTGGAATCGGCGTTTCAAGCATGCGGCGAATCGTCTCAAAAACGGCCTGAAATCTCGCGTCGTATCGCTTTTCCATGGCGTCAATTTTTCGGCGTAATTCTTCGTGCGTTGCGAGCATTTCGCGGAGCCGAACGAATGTTCGCATGATCGCCACGTTTACGTGAACGGCGCGCGAACTTCAGAGCACGCTGGAGAGCATCGCTACACCTTGCTCCGTGAAAGCATAGGAGCGTAGCGACGGCCACCTCGCCCGGGTGTTGAGGTTCCAGATTGGAACCCCAAACTTTGCAGTTCCTTGGGCGAGAGTTGAAACATGAAGTCGGAAGGAAAGCGGCTGGCGTTTCGTTTGACTGCTTTGTTCAGGTTTTTGTAGCTACTGCGTAGAGGCGGGCGAGATCAGCATCCAGCATTACCCGAGTGCCGCGTACAAAAAAGATTTTCTGGCTAATGAGGGCGGTTGGGACGATGGCGTTTTGCGAAGGCACATTATTTGCGGCAAGTCGCAGCAGATATTGTTCGCTAAGTTAAATCAAGATGTAGATAATTTAATGGTAAAAGAGTCAGCGGAATGCGCACGGCTCGCTGACTATGCCGCATCGATTCAGATGCGCATGGGCATGATGATGTAGCGATAGCGGTAGGATTCGTCAGCCAGCGGGCGCATTTGGCCGGCGGACTGCTCGTCCTTTAACTCGATGCTGATGGGCCCATCGGCGGCGGCGGCAAGAAAATCGAGCATGTAGGAAGAATTGAATCCGATGCTAATGGCGTCGCCCTTGTAATCTTTTTCTATGTTTTCTTTGGCTTCGCCGTATTCGGGGCTTGAGGCGGAAATTTCGATGCCTTCTTTCGAAACGGCCAGTTTCACGGCGTGCGAGCGCTGATCCGCGAGTTGCGACACGCGGCGGACCGCATCGCTGAGTTCAGCGCGCTCAAGGACGACTGTTTTGTTGTTGTCGCGCGGGAGGACTGCTTCGTAATTTGGAAACTGTCCGGTGAGGATGCGCGAAATGAGCAGACGGTGGCCAACCTGAAAGAACAAATGGCTTTCGTCTTTGGCAAACTCGATGGATGCATCAGAACCGGCGGCGCTGGCAAGCTTCTCCACTTCGTCCATCGCCTTTTTCGGAATAAGCACTTTCACTTCGCCGTTCAAGCCCGCGAGTTTCTGGTCCGTTTCCGCAAGTGCAAGGCGGTGGCCGTCCGTAGCTACCATTGCCAAAGTATCCGGCTTCAGAATGAGCAAGCCGCCATTCAACGTGTAGCGTGACTCTTCCATCGAAATAGCAAATTTTGTTTTGGCGATCAGGCTCTCCATGACTGGAGCGGAAATCTTTACGAGCGTATGCGGCATTGCTGGGAGCGCCGGGAAATTCTCCTTGGCCATGCCGACGAGCTTGTATTTTTTTCTATCGCTGGTGATCTCCACCCAGTGATTCTCGAGCAGCCTAATTTTAATCTCGCCTTCGGGCAGCAAGCGCACGAGCTCCAGCAGTTTTTTCGCGGGGATGGTTCCTGCGCCATCTTTTTTGATCTTTGCTTCGCAGGACGTGCGCACGCTCAGTTCAAGATCCGTCGCCGTAATGGTCAGCTGGCTGCCCTTGGCTTCGACCAGCAAATTCGAAAGAATCGGGATTGTCGTCTTGCGCTCGACGACACCTTGCGTGGTGCTCAGTTCATTCAACAGCGCTGATTTTGTAACGCTGAATTCCATCGATTGATGTTCCTCGCGTGCGGTTCCTGGTGCGCTCATTCGGGTTCCTCGCCACTTTCCACCGCTGCCGTACTGTACTCGCTTTTGCCCAAAGTATAAAGCCCACAAGCCACGTAAAATCTGTGGAAATGCGTCGGAATCAGAACTCTCTTACGTAGTACCGGAATGCCGTGTCGCTTGCATTTTATCCACAACCAAAACCACTGTCACAAACACAACAGCCCTAAATGATTTCTAGAAACTATAAAGCTTGTTGTTGTGATGAGTGCGGTGGAATTGTGGAAAGCTTGGCAACCACTTTTATCCCAGTGGCCTAGCGCGGAGTGTTCCAAGTGGCTAACTGTGGGAAACGGTGAAAAGGAAGCATTAGATTCATCCGCAACCCCGCAAACCAAAATATCTTCCTCCTCACTCAACAGATTTTCCGCATCTTCTCCAATGCCTATTCACAAGGCCTCCGCGTACAAAAATGCAGCGTCTGTGCGCGAGCCAAATTACGAAGACACCACAACTACGAGTTCTGGAGAAACACGTCCCACCAATTTAAAGGGAAGCTATGCTGGGAAAAAATAAAACAGGTTGAATGAAAAGCAGCGGCTACTGCAGGGTATCCATCAGGCGCGTGATGGTGCGGTTCAGATCTTTATCTGACCGCCGCATTTCCTCGATCTTGTTGATCGAGTGAAGAACCGTGGTGTGATGCTTACCGCCAAACTGCCGGCCAATTTCCGGCAAGGATGCGGTGGTGAGCTGCTTGACGATATACATCGCCACTTGGCGAGGAAAAGCTATGGCGCGCGTGTTGCTGCGCACTTTCAAATCCTGCTCGCGCATATTGAAATGCTCGCTCACACGTTTCTGAATCAGGTCGATAGTGACGCGCTTTTCCTGCGAGGCGATGATATTGCGCAAAACCTGCTGAGCAGTCGACAGGGAGATGGTGGCCCCGGTCAAGGACGCATAGGCCATTAGCCGCGTCAGCGCGCCTTCCAACTCGCGCACGTTGGACTTGATGGCCCGCGCGATGTACTCCGCTACATCGTCCGGCAAACCAAACCGGTCGTTCTCCGCCTTCTTCTGCAAAATTGCAATCTTGGTTTCCAGATCTGGCGGCTGGATGTCCGCGATTAAACCCCATTCGAATCGCGAGCGCAGCCGCTCTTCGATCGAGTTAATCTCTTTTGGCAGGCAGTCGGAGGAAATCACAATCTGTTTTTGTTGCTCGTACAGGGCATTAAACGTATGAAAAAATTCTTCCTGCGTGCGTTCTTTACCGGCGATGAATTGGATGTCGTCCACAAGCAAGACGTCCACGGTATGAAAGCGGTCGCGGAAACTGGTCATGCGATCGAAGCGCAGCGAGTTGATCACCTCGATGGTGAATTTCTCCGCGCTAACGTAACTCAGCCGCATGGCGGGATTGCGCTTCTTGATGGTGTGACCGATAGCATGCATCAAGTGCGTCTTGCCCATCCCAACTCCGCCATAGAGAAACAGCGGGTTGTAGGCTTTTGAAGGCTGCTCAGCCACGGCGCGCGCCGCCGCGTGCGCAAACTCATTGGACTTGCCGACAACAAACGAATCGAAGCTGTAGCGCAAATTCAGTTGATGATCGCTGCTTTCAAAATCAAGCTTCGCTTGTTTCACGCCGGAAGTTGCGGGAGCGGCGGGCACGGGCTCTTCCTCTGTGCAAACGTACTGCACTTTCACATTGGGCGTCCCAAGTTCGTGGAATACCGCTTTGACGATCTCGCCGTAAGTCCGCGTAAGAACCTGCCGAAAGACCGTGCTGGGGATCTGCACAAACAGATTTTCACCCTCGGCGCGATTCAGCCGGGTGGGTTGAAACCAGGTGGTGTATGTGTTGATGCTGACCCGGGACTTCACGCGCTCAAGAAACCGCTCCCAGGAATTCGTCGCAGTAGTCATCGCAAGAGAAAATCTATCCCGGCAATTTCCACAGATGTGAATAAGCTGTGGAAAGCAGGTCCCTTCTATTCTTTATCGTTTTCAGGCTTCGGGAATCATGGCCGTACCGGAGCGTCTTGCTTTCCCCTGGCGCCCGGTGCGCGGCCCTTATGGAATTGCCGGCCCCTCGAACTTACTTCCATCAGACAGCGCGGGATTGTCGCCGATTGGGCCGACTGGGGCAAGCGAAAAGTGTGCGAAGGGGCTCAGCGTGGTGCACACACCCTGCACAGCTTTTCCACAAGTACCATTATTGTGCAACTCCGGCGCGCAAGGCACATTTGTGCGGGAATTTCCGCTAAATTTTCGAGCGCGCGCACTTCTTTGCACAGGTTCCATCCAAATCGCCCTGAGGATAATTCATCTATTGTTGAGATTTTTTATCGGGCCGGTCGAATTCGTAGACGCCCAGCGGGTCGCTTCCGATGATCAAGCGGTCTTGCTCGATGAGAATCGTATTTGCTTCGAGCCGCGCGCCTGCGGGCGTGTAGATCAGGTAAGTTGAGCGGCGATTTCCTTCTTTGTCAAAGTGCAGCAGTTTATCGCCGAGCGCCATCCAGACTTCTCCGCTGGAGCGTTCCACGCCAACCGCAGTCAAAATGCGCTTGAACATGGGAGCGTCCCCGCGCTTCTCCTGCCTCTCAATCTCTTTGCGAGTGGCTTGCGCCGCCGGCCATGCATCCACTCCGGTGTACTGAATATCCTGCCCCGCGTAGCCATAGCGGTCGTACTGCCGCACGGTTGCTTCCGGCATGTAAGGAAATGCGAAGTAGAGATGGTTTGCGCCGTCCGTCACAAGCATTCCGATGTTTAGAAAGCGGTTCAACTCCGGCCGATCGGAAATTGTCTCCGGATCGCCAAACTCGCGCACGTCGCGTCCGGTCTTATCGAACACCATGACTAAATGTTGTTCGTGCGTAGTTGCCACGGCGACTTCCCCATCCGGAAGCGCGGCCACTGCCACCGGTCCATTGATCTTCACCACGCGCTCATTTCCCTTGGCGTCCCAGATCTTGATGGCGTTTGCGCCGCGATCTGCCACGTACACGGTTCCCTGCGCGTCCACGTCCAGGTCTTCGCCATAGGTAATCGTTGCCAACTGGAGTGCCTGGGGATTGGGACTCTTGCCTTCTTCGAAGGCTGGAACTCTTCTCAGAAGTTTCCCTCCTGGGTCGAAGACCGATGCAGAGGAGCCCGGCGCGCTCAACACATAGTAGTTTCCATCCGCCCCGTGCTTCAGGGCCCGAAGCCCCGGCCCAATTCCCGGGAATAGCCGCTTCTTGGCCGTCAATTCATCTTCGTCCTGGCCAAACGCGCACCCGGCAAAACACGCCAACAGACACAACCCCGCAAGAATTCTCACGTTGAGCACGACCCCTTTGCACTGCCCCCATTTATGCTGAGTCATCAGAGTACGACGGAAGAGTGCAGGTTGCCCGTTTCAGAGCGTTTCGCGTCGCCGATCAGTCAATCCTAAGTCGCAGGCGACCTCGGAAGGATCGAGTTCCTTCTGGAATCTGGCCACGAAGGGTACCGCTGTCGAGCGACGGGTGCTCCTGCCGTATACAAAATGAATTTGGGCATAAGTCATATTTGAGAAGGACGCACCCTATCGGCCTGTAAAGTCGTCACGCAAAACCGATGAATTGTTCGCCATATTTGAACAGTTAGGATTAATTGGGCACGTTACAGCCCAATACGGTGTCTATGAATCTGAGCATGATTGTCGGGCAGCTGGAGCATCTGCTTGCGCAAGCTGAGACTTTCACTTCTTCTACCGATCGTTCAGAGTGTCATCACCGCAGTCCTGACGATTTGGGCCGACCGCGTGGATTGGCTGCTTTTAGTTGGCGGCACACGTTTCCCGTGCAGACGGCCCAAAGGCGCAAGGCTGTGCTTGCCGTTCTCACGCTTGGCTGGGGCGTTTTTCTCTTCATCATCGGCATTCTCTTAATTCCCGAGGCGTTTCCAGTCACATTTGCTTTCGGCAGAATTGTAAGGCCCACGATGATGATTGCTGACGGTCTGCACTTTCTCTGGTCGTTGATCCTGGTCGTTTTCGCTACTCGAACGCTCATCGCCGCTATTCGTCGAAAGTCCGCTCCAACTGGCGAGGGCACGTGATGCGCAAGAAATCTAGGCAGAAAGACGCAACTTTCACTAACTCCTGATTTGTCGTCTTACCGGCAAAGTTCGTACTGGGACTAGACGGTTCAACCGAATTTTCGGCCTTATTCGGAGACGATCAATCCAGGAACTCGTCATAGTGTGTACGAATTCCAATGAAGAAGCTGAACTAAGACCGGACGGCACGCGATGCAGCACAAGTATGGCGGATACTTCGCCTCGGGAATTTGTCAACTGCACTATTGCATCAGATGTTGCACTGAATTCCTGCGCGCCGCTTCGAAATAAGTGGTCGCGCTGGTCGCTTGCTTTAGGATTACATCCGTAAACTTCTTTTGTCGTTCCGCGGATGAGACGACAGAGTTGAACAACTCGTCTGCCATTCGGAAATTCTTGCCCCCATTGGCACCGGCAAGCGTCGCAATACGCCGGGCATTGTACATTTGCACAATTTGCGGAGGATAGCCGGCACCGGTATCGAGCGGCTGGAATTGATATCCAATCGGTGCGTAGCCACCTTTAAGAAACTCGCAGCTTGCGACGACCGTCTCGCCTCCTGCGGGAACCTCCAGTACGATCGTATCTGCCGGACGCCCTACTTGCTCGTACGGCTCAGCAGTCACCACGATCGCGAAGCTGCGCACAGCAGACTTCGTCTCGAACTCGTACCGGTTCCCTTTGGCATTCATTACTCCCAATTTCAACACCTTTCCTGTTCGCGTAATGGCCCACACCATGTAGGTTTCAAACTGGGTTCCGAAGCTTCCCGGCGGGCCCAATCCGTTGGCTTGCGCTTTGACCGTGACCTCAACATTACCCATTTCCAATTTAGCTTGCCCGCTTGCGTTCGGAGCTAGTTCCGTCCCCTTGAGTATTGTTGTTATAGACCCACGAGCCGGGGGATTAATGACGCTCACAGTCTTCTTCACAAGTTGCGGCTGGAATTTAAGGTTCTGCTCCGTGGTCGCGCTCCCTGATTGTCGCGCTTGCAGAATACAAACGCTTGCCCAACACAAACTCAGCAGGAAGCCGCTCGCAATTACGTCTCGGACCGAGTTCTTCATTTCAGCTCTCCGTGTCGCAGCATTGCGCGCCGAAACTTAGGTTTTCATGGCCCAACTTTCCAGCGAATGTATTAACCGGAACCTCCTTTTTGACTTCCAAAAGGGCACCATTGTATCCCAGTCGTCGGCTCGCGACATTGTGAAATGATTTTCATCGGGAGCGTCCCCGATTCGATCCGCGAAGGTATACCCGGCTCCGGAGAAAACTCTTTTCTCTCTTATCACCAAGGAGTCTCAGCGTAGGTTTCGTTTGTTTCTCCACCTCGGCTATCACAGCGACACTCTGCTTCCGAACGGGTTCAAGAGCACAAGCGCCCGATTAGTCGTAATCGGACATGTGGTTTTTTATCAATTTCACTTCTCCTGTAACGGCGTTCTACCAGGCGCTAGCCCCGTCAGGCTGGTTTTGAGATTCGTTCAGAATTTAAGAGTTGAGTTTTAGACCGGGCCCCAGGGTAACCCAGACGGCTTCGATGACGACGTAAGCGAAGAGCACCAGAGTGTAAGGGCGTGGTGCCAACCGGCGACGCGTATCAAACGCTATTAAGGCGAGTAGCGAGGCGTCAATCAACACAAGGCAGACAGCCTGCGACCAAGATTGCCGAATGCCAAACCAAAATCCTAGCGTTCTTGCCAGGCCCGCTGGTAGCAGGAACAGCGCAATGCAAATCATGCATCGCATGTGCGTCGCGACATCGCGTCGGCGAATCGATGCAATCGATACCCCGTACAACGTGCCGAAAAGTAGAAGCTGCGCAGCAGAAAGAAATTCGGTATTGCGGGCCACTTCAATCGTCGCACCCCCACTTAGATGCTCGTGATACTCCTTCCACAACATCGTGACAGAGAAGACGAGAACGAAGGGTATCAAGACGTTCGACAGCTTCCCAAGAATGCGATGTGTCGAAAATGCCCTATAGCGTATGGCGAGCGGCTGGACGATCAATAGGCCGAGAGAAGGGAGTCGGCGGCCCCACAAGACGTAATGAGGTAGTATCTGGCTGGCATGGGGCACGACGACATACGAAACCATCCGCTCTTGTGCTTGGCTCTTTCGCTGATTCCGTTGTCTCTCGCGCTATATGGGACTGTTACTGGAACTGCGGTATTCAAAAGTGCAAGGATCGAGCGCGCCAAGAATTCAGTGCAGTATTGGCTTTTACTCGCGTTGAATATGGACTTTTTGCTTGGCTCCTGATTACGGCAATTTCAACTGACCACTGCCTGGAATGGCCATTTTTGGCACGGCTAAAGCCGTGCGCCTACAGCGGCGGCAAGAAGGACGCGCTAAAGCGCGCCTCTACAAGGGCGATAACAAGAAGCGGCAGCATGCTGCCCTTCGCGCGCGCGCTCCCTTCGTTCCTCAGGGCAAGCAGGTTAAACCGCACTCCAAAGTGAGTCGATGCGCAGGCGCAGGCGCTCGATCGAGCGCGCGCGGAGCCGGCCTGCGGCGTTGCGTGGCCCATCATCGTCTGTCTCGATCAGTACGCAATTCATCTGGACGTCACCGGAAGCGACTTCGAAGCGCGCCGGCAAACCATTGAGAAACTTTTTGATGATGCCGCCGCGGTCCATGCCGATCACGCCGCCGTGCGGGCCGCTCATGCCCACGTCCGTGATGTACGCGGTGCCTCCGGGTAAAATGTGCTCGTCCGCGGTCGTCACGTGGGTATGCGTTCCCACGATCGCCGTGACTCGCCCGTCGAGGTACCAGCCCATCGCTATCTTCTCGCTGGTAGTCTCCGCGTGCATGTCGACAAAAACAAAGGCGACATCCGGCGGTAGTTTGGCGAGCTCGTTATCGGCTTTTAAAAACGGATCGTCGATTGGCGTCATAAAAACGCGCCCCTGCAAGTTGAGCACGGCGTACTTCACGCCATTCTTGGCGGTGCCGACATAAAGCCCGCTACCAACGTTGCCTTCTGGAAAATTCGCTGGCCGAAGCAGTCGCGGCTCGTGCGGCATGAACTCGAGGATTTCCTTGCGATCCCAACTGTGGTTGCCGCCCGTTAGGACTGCAATCCCGAGGCCGAGGAGTTCCTCCGCCAGCCGCGGCGTAATCCCGAAGCCCGAAGCGGAATTCTCGCCGTTGGCGATCACCAAATCTATCTGGCGCTGGGCAACGATATCCGCCAGCCGGTCGCGGACAATCTGCCGCCCCGGGGAACCGACGATGTCTCCGATGAAAAGTACGCGCATGTTTTGTTAGGGCTCGATTGATACAAAAATAGAGCGGACTGCTTGGCCGTGGGGAGCTAGGCCGTGAACCTCTGAATTAGGTGGGCGCCACGAGCCAACCGTTAGGCTTTCCTGCCCCGCTCGCCCGTCTCCATTCGCTTGCTTCAACTCAGCGATAAAGACCTGCCAGCGGGACAGGCCGTGCACACAGGCTGTCTATCCGCAGCACCTCAGAGATTCGTCATTGGTTCAAACAGCTTTCGCTCCCTCACCTGCTTCGAAGGACCGCTCCGCCTCATATTCTAGCAGGATGCCCGTTCAAAGAAAGGCGAAGGCGGCAGTGCCCGCCAAAGTAGTCTCAAACTTAAAAGTATTAGCACTAATTGATCGAAGGGGACAAATCCCCGCGCCCATGGAATTCGCTGGGAACCGTCTAGTCGATGAAATCGATAACGGCGCCGTCGCGGCGGTCCAGGAAGCCGACGAACTGGCCGAAGTTTGGCGCTGTCACGTTGTTGTACACAGCGTTGAAGTTGCCATGATTGGTGATGTTGAGCGAATAGAATCCAAGGCGAATATGGTGGGTTTTGCCGCTCTTCGCGCTGAGAAAAGGAACCTTGAAGACGCGGTAGATTTTCAAATCCAACGAGAGGTAGGTGGCGAAGCGTTGCCCGTTTGGCGTGCCCACATAGTTCTGGAGGACGTCTACATTCGAGTAGTCGTAACCGGAATGCACGTCGAGGATGGGACTGAGTATGAACTTCTTCGGCAAAGAGAAAACACCCCAGGTAACCATTCGTTGGGGGACGTCAGAAGGCAGAATGCCGTAGACATTCGGGCGGATGACAGGTTCCAGAAACGGAATCATTACATCGGAAAGGTTATTCAAATCGCCCCGCGAGCGGCTCCATATATAAGACGCGTTCACCTCGTTGTGTTCCTTAACGGTGAAGCGCACGGTGCTTTCCACTTCGCGATAACTGGAGGAACCCGTGTTCGTGAGACCGAGGAACGAGTTCTGGCCCGGCGCGCCCGTGAAAGGATTGACGACAAATAAGTAGGTCGTATGGCTGTCGATGTAGCCGACCCGCAAGACTACGTTTCTCCGCAATTCGCGATCTCCCTCGACATTCCAGGTGAAATTGCGCGGCGTTGTACCCGGCCCCTGCGGCAAAATGCCGGTGTTTAGAGGATTAGTCCCGCCCACGTAGGCGTTGGTGTACGTTACAGGCGGCGCGATCAATTGGCCGGTGGGATCAAAAAGGCTCACCACACGAGTGGGGTTCACATCAAAATCGGATGCCAGCAGAGGCAGCATGCTATAGAACAAGCCCGCTCCGGCTCGAATGACTGTTTTCCCGTTGCTCCCCGGCGAGTACGCAATGGCTATTCGCGGCGCGAACGCCGCGGACCAGCCAGAGGTTTCGCTGGACAAGCGCGCCCCCGCATCGACCGTCCAGTGGGGATTTAGTATCCAATGATCCTGGACGAACTCGGCAACGGACGGTATCGGACGTGCTTTGAGCCGTCGTAGGCAGAAAGTTGATCTGCTCATCCAGCGTGCCGTCCTGCTCCAGCAGTTGAATTGGATTAGCCGTGTTCACGCCGGCATAGGCACGATAGTTTAGATCCAGGCCCACACGGATTTGGTGCTTTCCCAGCCAATGTCTCTCTGCAAATTGATAACTGGGCAGCAACTGGAACTGCTTGCCTCTCCTTGACCACCGGTTGAAAAAATTCCCGCCCCAGCCCTGCGGTGTAATCAGCATGTCATCCAATCCCTCGCCATGAGCATTGCTGTCGAACCGCGTGTACTGCGAAATCACACTGAAAATTGCTCCCGGAATCCAGCTGGTACTTATCGGACAAATGTATGGCGACGCCCTTTTGATTCAAATCGTTCGAGGCCGGTCTCCGGAACGAGAGCATTGATGCCCACGTACCGCGTCCGAAGAGGAAAAGCATTGACCGTAAGAGTCAGGATTTGCTTGGGCGAAAGAATGTACTCGACGGTCGTAAAAGAGTTAAAACCCTGTTTCTTGGTGATGTCGTCTGGCCACGGGAGTCCGCGAACCGTGGTCTTTTTCATGTCGTACTGGAAGACTTCCGAGAAAAAGAGTTTGCCCTCGATCAGCGGCCCTCCGAAGTCAACGCCAGGTGTTGCTTGGGCGATGCCGACAATAGAGCCATTCTTACCAAGAATGGAAGGCACGAAATTCTTTAGATAGAAATTCCATTTCTCTGACGGGGGCTTGGTCTCAATGGTCGTCAATCCGCCCGAAAAACTTCCGAGGGCCGCGTTATAGGGCGTCTTATAGACCGCGAACGATTGCACCGCATCCGTGGGCACTGCAATGGAAAAGCTCCCGGTCACTGGGTCAGCGGTCTGCGCGGAATTCACCAGGAAGAGGCTCTGATTTTCGTCAGCACCTTTGAACGTGAGTTTTCCGTCCTGCGTCTTAATTACTCCGGGAGTAATGGGAATCACTTCCCGGATCTTTTCTTCCGGCGTAGGCAAAGCAACCAGATCGCGTGTGGGTTATGGTGGCTTCTGGGTTGGCAACGCTCTCCGTTGAGATGACCTGAGTTTGTTCTTTAACCTCGACCTGTTCCGTTACTACCTCTAGTTCCAAGGTGAAGTCTTGAACTGCAGCCTGTCCTGGACTCACGGAAACCGTTTTAGTTACTGGCTTGAACCCTGGTTGTGCGATCGAAATAGCATAGGATCCGGGTTTCAGAGTCTTAAACTCATAGCGTCCAGCGTCATCCGTATCCGCACTCAGCGTATTTCCGTCGGGCGGTACCGTGGTCAGCTTTACGCTGATGCCCGATAGGCCCGACCCTGCGTTTTCCTGCGCTGTGGATATGGTGCCGTGGATGGAACCAGCCTGTGTCTTCTCAGCGGAAGCACGCGTGCCTTGCCCAAATGCCGGGAAAACCGCAATTGCCACAATTAATAGCCAAGCGAGACATCTTGCCAAGCTCTGCGTGAGCCGCTGCAATGGACTGTCAGTGGAGACGAGACTTACCGGATAACTGAGTATTGTTTTCAAAAATAATTTCATGGTCGGGACAATGATAACTCTGTTGAACGCCGAGCTCTTTCTTTAATGTGAATGGGTCAGTCGGATTGGCGAGCGTCACAAACGCCTTTCTCGAGCCAGCCTACAATCCCCCTATTGTCAATTTCTAGTGCCGAAACAGGAAGCCCGGCGAGGTCAGGGTGTGCTTCAATCTCCAACTCCACGAATCCAGGCGCAAGCTTGGCATAGTCATCTTTTCCCCAGTCTGGGTGTGACTTGATATAGGCCCGGATATGGCCATTAAGTCCGATAAAGTAACCTATCCGGGCGTAGTCGGGGGAAGTGCTCTCCAAGCGCTCGACGCTGATCCTCCCTGAGGAGTCTGCCTCCAGGCCCCTGACGATCAACCCAGGTTCGCCATTCTGTATACCGGCGAAGACCACCTCGGTTGGTTTGTTCGCGATCGTTTTCACAAAGTCCGCATGCTGGCTCTCGCGCATTCCCTTAACGGCCCGCTCGTAGGGCATTCGCGCAATTCGCACAAACGCTTCGGCTTTTGCTCGCAAATCCCCCGGTTCCTGGCAAGCCGCATGAATATATTCCCTCAGGTGAAACTCCGAGTTCCCCTCTTCGTAAAGACCGGCCATCGCCGTTGTACAGCCCGGTTCCTGAATGATCTTGCAGGCGGAAACCTGACGTGTCCCTCGGTTGACTCGGCAGTCTGCCGCAATCACTAGTCTATGATTGGCGCGATCAATCAAGGCGACCACGCTCGTCGCGTATAGATGCATCGAGAAGAGGGAGGGGCTGCCAAACAGCAAGACCGCAACGAGGAATATTCTGAAAACTGGCACGTGAAGAAAGGCTTGTCCAAACACACGGACACCGTTCATAGCGAGCTACCCCCGAAACTTCGACCGTTCCCCTCGCTCCTGGTGCCTCTAACCGTGAGTGGCCTTGTGAGCCTTCTCCACACAAAGCCGCTCGGCGTTTGCATGCAACTGTGAGAGCACGGTTTCGAGCTTGTCTATATCGACGTTCAGGACCCCCTCGAAGAATTGGCTGCGAACTTCCTCGAACCTCATCTTCAACTGCGGTACAACTCGCCGTCCCTTGCTGGTCGCCTTGATAATCAGGAGCCGGTGATCCTGCGGGTCGCTCCGCCGGGTGATAAAACCATCTTCTTCAAGCCGGTCCACGAACCTCGTGATCTTGCCCTTGTCCCGGCCCATGGCCTTGGCCAGTTTCCCGGCGGAGGTTTCTCCTTCTTCCGCGCAATGCATGAGCACAGCTGCTTCCTGCGCCGTCATCCCGAATTGGCTGAAGCAGCGATCGAACGCCGTTTGCAGCCGTATGCTGGTTCGAAAGAGCCGGGAAATAGAAAGCTCTGCTTGCCATTCCCTGACGCTCACGTAGCTCCGGCTGGATTTCTCCCGAGTCGCAAGGGGATTCCCAAGGAATCCCCCGTTTTTCCCGGTCGTGGTATTTTCCGCCATAGATTTGACCGTCGCGATTTCTTGGGTCAAGAGTGAAAGTTGCTCATTCCAATCCATTTAGAAATGGAATCCTAACTCTGCTGTCAGCGCACGTGGAGTCACGTAGTGAGTCCCGCTGAAGGTGGACAAAAAGTTGTATACAGCAGTCTTATCTGCCACATTGATCGCCGTGAGCCGCGCACTCCACTTGAAACGGTCGCCGTGGAAGAGGTTGTCGTGCCCAATGGCCACGTCAAACAAGTTTCGCGCGGCCACGCGCGGCGGATTGTGGTCGTCATTCTCGGTTCCCGCACCCGGGATCTGCAGTAATGTGGAGCCGTACTGCGACGCAGGACAGAGGGAATTGGGGCTGATAGGTGTCGTGGGTGTTGCGTGTACTGTTCCACAGAAGAGCCCGGCCTGAAACTGCTGGTCGGGAGACAAGATCGACGCGTCGACTAGCGTATCGGTGCCTAGCGGTCCGTTGTTGCAGTTGCCTCCCGCACAAGGCACCGGGCCAGCCACCAGACCGCTGTCGTATCGCCAATTGAAGCCAATCCATGGCCCGCGCTTCAAGAACTGGTATTGCACGTGGGCCGTAAGATTAAATTTCTCGTCGTGGTCAATACGAAACACCGAGAAACTCCCCGGTGTGATGGGGACCGCACCGACACCACCAATTTGAGGAGTGAAGAATCGCGCGGCCACGCTTGACATCACGACGAGCGCTGTAAAACCGTGGTAATTCGGCACATTCGCGCGGATGGCATAGCCAGGGATCTTCGAATTATTCCAAGCGATCGGAAAAGTGATCGGTGTCGCACCGAGGATACTGAAGTCGTAGGCATTGTGCGTGTACTTCCAGATGTACTCGCCATCTACGACCAAATACTTCCCGAAGGCTTGCTGTAATCCGGCATGGAACTCGTTGCGGTATCCGGCAGGCAATACGCTGGAGGCGGTACTGACAAGCCCGGTATTTGGATCTGTGCAGCCTTCACCGGCTAGTGCGAAAAGGTTGGCGACAACTACGTCCTTGCAGCCCACGCTGGAGAGCGCTAGGTTCTCGTTGAACGGGCTTTCCAGGGTTCGCGCGTAAGAAACGCGAAGGACTGTGTTCGTCCGCTTAATATTGTAGGCAATGCCAAGACGAGGCTCCGCCTGGGACTGTGAGGTAAAGCCGTTATAAATGTCACCGCGTATTCCCAGGTTGAAGGACCAGTTCTTCACAGTGATCGTGTCCTGGATGTAGAGAGCGAGCTGTTTCACATCCTCGTGTCCGTGAAACAAGTGAGTAGTGGCGGAGGAACTAGCGCAGCCGTCCGCGGGCGACGGAGTCGGCCTCGTAAGGTCAATGCAACCCAGGAGCGGTACGAAACTGGGATTCGCTACGAAAGGTATTGAATAAAGAGCAGGGTTCGTGGACGATGCCGCAGCACATTGGTTTGGATTGTTAAGTCCGGGATCACCGACAAATACGGGGACTCCGGCTCCATCCAAGCACGGCGCGTTGAAAGTGGGATCGACGATTCCAAAGTGATCGTTCTCAGTAAGGATCGTTTGCTCGTAAACGATCCCGGCCTTCACGTTGTGAATGCCCTTCACGTAGGACAAGCTCGCTCGCGCGCCCGCATTGGTGAGCGTTCGGTCTTGCGCAACGGTCTCCTGTTGAAGATTCGATGGGCCGAGATCTGCGAATGGGTCTCCGCTCGGGTAATAGTTGTAGTCGTCGCGGCGCACAAAACCACCCATGGTGAAAACGGCGGTAGGGCCAATCAAATGATTCCACGTCGGCGCGATGTTAAACGTTCCGATTTTCGAACGCTGGTCGGTGGGGCCCACAACATTGCCGTCGGGGTCGAGACCGTTGTTTGCGACTACCACTCCGTTCCACGGCGTTGCGTTTTGCGCATCAAACGAATTGGGCGTCTGAAACCAGGAACGTGTGTAGCTCAAATTGAGATGAAGAGAATCCGCAGTCGACAGTTGATAGTCCACGCGGTCAAACACGTTCTCCATGTTGCCCTTGTCGTGCATTACGCTGAATTCCGGTGGGTCGAGGAACCGCCCGCTATTCAGTCCGCCCACGGCAATAAAGTTGCCCCACTTCTCGCCGCCGTACGCCAAATCAAATCCCCCACTAGACGTCCCGAAGCTCCCATACAACGCCGTCACGCTGCCGTGTGGAGTCGTCTGCCCCTGGCCCGACCGCGTCGTCACATTGATTACCAGACTTGTTTTGTCGCCATATTCTGCCGGCGGCGCGCCGGAGATCACCTCGAGCGATTGGACTGAATCGAGCGGTATCTGATTCGAGAAAACCTTGCTTTGCTGGTCAGTGATTGGCTGGCCATCCAGCGAGAATGAGTTTTCCGCATGATCCCCCATCCCGTGGAAAAGGCCGTTTGAATCCGCCGCGACCCCGGGAGTCGACAATGTAACGAGCGAACTCAGAGACGACGACTGGCTCTCCAGCGGGAGCTTGTCGAACAAGTTGCGGTCCACGTCGGTGTGAAAAGTCGAATCGTTTTCCACCATGTCCCCGCCTGTGGCCTCCACGGTAATGCTCGACGCTGCCGAGCCAACTTTCAGGCCGATCGCCACGCTGACAGGTACACTCGAGCGCACGTCCACGTCCTGCGTCAGGCTCGCAAAGCCGGGAGCCGTAACGACGAGGTGATACGTGTTCAATGGCACGTTTGTGAAGCGAAACGCGCCATCGCTTCCCGTGGTCGTCTGTCTTTGGTAGCCGCTTACGAGGTAAGAGATTTCTACAATTGCGCCGGCAACCACCCCGCCAGACGGATCTTTCACAACTCCTTCAATTGCTCCCGAATTCCCTGCTTGCCCCCAGCTGGACGCTGCCGAAAACAACAACACGAATGCCAAAATTGAGTAACTCCCCAAACGCTTTAACATTTTTTCTCCATCCCTTTGCGGGTTATGTGGTTCTTGTGGATAGAGACCGCCTGGAAAACGGCGGTGGCGCTGCCCCATTTAATAAGGGTCAGAACACAGTCAGGAGATTCACTAGCAGGAGAAGAAAACTAAGCGGAAGGAGGCGCTCGAGACGCGCGGTGCAGAGAAAATGTATTGCTGGGCGTAGCCTGTCGGGGAAGCGAAGTATATCGGGCGATTAGTTCGGGAGCGGCGAGAAGGTCGAGCGCGGCCGGGGCCAACACGGGCATGTGCAGCGACTGGCAGATGTGGCAAGCGGTTTCTGGACCGCCCGTGTGATGGTGTAGCAGGCTGCCGCCTGCCGCAAAATACAGCAAAACGGCGCAAGCCAGGACCGCCAGCGCTCGGCTAGCGAATGTCCGTCCGAATATAGTCCTGCCCAAGCGCATGAAGCTCTATCAAAGCCTAGCACCTTAGACGCAGGAGCGAAGGGCTTTGGTGCAAAAAGGTGCCTCTAGCCCACATCCGTTGCTTGACCCCGCAACCATTCCAGCCTAAGCTTCGTCTTAGTAGAAAGATGTTCGCTAACCCCAATAAGGCCCGATTGTGCGCTTTGCTGCTCGGAATCATCTTCCTGGCGGCGCAGTTCCACTTTTGTGCCGATCTAAATTCAGGGCCCAGCGGTTCGCATCCCTGTCAACTTTGTTCCACGGCAGGTTCTGCCGTCACGACTCAAACTCCCGATCTGGCAGTGGTTCCCGTCGTGAACCGGCTCGAAGTTTTCATCACCCTTCTCTCTCCGTCTGTAGAAGTTCAGCGTTCCACCTCTCCTCGCGCGCCTCCGGCTCTGTAGTTCTCCGTATCTCTTCCATTTTGTTCGTCCCTTCATAACTGCATCGACTTGTCCCTATCGCATGGGACTTTTGAGGAGTATTAACATGAGGAAAGGAACGGCATTGGCCACGGCGCTTTTGGCCCTGCCTATTTGCGTGCCGGCTCAGCAGAATCCCACACCAGCTGCGCCCACAGTTCCCGCACAGGCTGCCCCGCCGCGAGCTGACACCAGCCAAGCCGCTCCCGCGCGCATCACTCTCGAAGAAGCGATTCGCCTCGCTTTGCAGCACAATCACGCGCTGCTCGCTGCGCAAACGACTATCCTTCAAAATCAGGCGCAGGAGATCACTGCCAATCTCCGTCCTAATCCCACCTTGTCTTTCGATACACAATTTTTCCCATTGTTTAATCCCGGGGAATTCAACACGACCTATTTGGCGAACCAGGCGCAGTTCGATCTAGGCATCGGGTACCTCTTCGAGCGCGGCGGGAAGCGCAAGCGCCGCTATCAGGCCGCGAAGGATGCGACCGCCGTAACGCGCGCTCAGGTGACCGACAACGAGCGCCAACTCACCTTCAACCTTTCTCAGCAATTCATCAACGTTTTGCTGGCGCAATCCACCCTCGATCTGGCTCAGCAGGACTTCGACAGTTTTCAGAAGACAGTGGATATCAGCGAGTCCCGTTTTAAAGCAGGCGATATGAGCGAAGGGGACCTGCTGAAAATCAAATTGCAATTGCTGCAATTCCAGTCGGATGTTTTTGCGGCCAAACTTTCTAAAGTCCAGGCGCTTGCCGCTCTTCGCCAATTCCTAGGATTCGAATCCGTTCCCGATAATTTTGACGTGGAGGGCTCACTCGATTATCAGCCTGTTCATGGAAACATGGACGATTTCAAAGCGCTGGCTCTCCGTACTCGTCCTGACTTGCAGGCCGCTCAATTGGGAGTAACGGCTGCTCATAGCCAGGAGTCACTGGCGGAGGCCAATGGCAAGCGCGACTTGAATGTTGCGTTTGACTACACCCACACCAATGGTCAGAACAGCGGAGCGTTCTATTTCAATATCGATCTTCCGATCTTCGACCGCAATCAGGGTGAGATCGCCCGTACCCGTTACGCCATCACCCAATTCGAGGAACTGCAAAGCGAAGCCGCCCAGCAAGTTCTGACAGACGTTGTAGACGCCTATGAGGCTTTGCACTCCAACGATCAAATTATCCAACTTTACCGAGGTGGTTTCGTAGACCAAGCCCAGAAATCGCGTGATATCACCGAGTACGCTTACCGAAAAGGTGCCGCCAGCTTGCTCGATTTTCTAGATTCAGAGCGCACCTACCGCGCAAACCAGCTCGCGTACCGCCAGGCGCTCGCCAGCTATATGACGGCGCTCGAACAGATGCGCCAAGCCGTAGGAACGAGGAATCTGCCATGAATTTCAAAACCCAGTTTCGTGTCTTTATTGTTCCAGCCACTTTCTTGATCGCCGGCGTTCTGATTTCTTCGATCGCCGGATGCAGCTCGGGCGGTTCCGAGTCGAAGATGACTTCTTACTCGGCGAGCGAGTCCAAAGAAGAATCCGCTGAGCTCTTCACCGTTCCTCAAGACCAGCTAGCGCACGTTCAAGTGGTGCCCGTCGAAAAGGCTCCCCTCCCGCGAGTTCTGCGACTCACCGGCGCTGTGGCCTACAATGCTTTCAAGACCACGCCGGTCTTCGCCGCCGTTGGCGGGCCCGTTCGCGAAATTCTCGTCACACCCGGCGAAAATGTCCACGTTGGCCAGTCGCTTCTGACAGTCAATAGCCCAGACTATTCAGCGGCCCGCTCCGCGTACCTCAAAGCTCATACTGCATTTATCCTCGCCGACAAATTTTACGTCCGTGCGCAAGATCTCCTCAGTCACGGAGCCATTGCCGAGGCCGATTTTCAGAACGCCGAATCCACGCGCATGCAGGCTCAAGCCGATCTACAGGCCAGCGAAGATGCTCTTCGCGTTCTCGGTATCACCGACATTGAATCACTCGAAAAAAATGCTCCAAAAACCACTTCCCAAGTTCCTGTTCTAGCGCCTGTCGGCGGAGAAGTTGTCGAACGCCTCGTCGGTCCCGGTCAATTGCTTCAGGCAGGCACAACGCAAGTCTTCACCATTTCAGACATGAGCACTGTCTGGGTGCTTGTCAATGTCTACCAGGGTGACGTCGCCTACGTCCGTTCCGGAGATAGCGTGAACATCTCGACCGACGCTTACCCCGACACATTTCATGGACGTATTTCCTATATCGCTCCAGCGCTCGATCCCAACACACGCACGCTCCAGGCGCGCATCGTCACGGAAAATCCTGGCGATAAGCTAAAAAAAGATATGTATGTCACTGCAACGGTTAATGCCGGCGCCATACCTGATGCCCTGACAGTTCCGGACGCTGCTGTGCTGCGCGACAATGAAAATCAGCCCTTTGTCTACGTCCAGTCATCCACAAAACAAAACGAGTTCGCGCGCCGCTTGGTCCAGCTTGGAGACAGCCATGGCGGCCGAACGCAGATTGCAGGTGGTGTGAAGGAAGGCGAGCGCGTTGTCGGCGACGGCAGTCTGTTTTTGCAATTCAAAAATTCTTTGGAGCACTAAGGAGACGCGGCATAGAGAAATCACGATGATCCATCACATTGTCCAATTTGCCCTGCGCCAGCGCTTCCTCATAATTATCATCACGCTGTTGATCGTCATTGCCGGCGCCGAGTCTTTCCGCCGCATGCCCGTCGACGCCTATCCAGACCTTTCTCCTCCCATGGTCGAGTTGATCACTCAGTGGCCAGGGCACGCTGCCGAAGAGGTCGAGCGCCTCACGACTCTTCCTCTAGAACTCGCCATGAACGGCACGCCGAACCTGAAGGTGATGCGCTCCATTTCGCTCTACGGCCTTTCAGACGTCATTCTCACCTTTGAGGACAGCACCGACTCCTATTTCGCGCGCCAGGTCGTTTTCCAGCGCCTTAGCGACGCCACTCTGCCTACCGGCGTTACGCCCAGCATGGCCCCGCTTTTTAGCCCCAGCGGCCTCGTCTACCGTTACGTCATTGAAAGCCCCGATCGTTCTCCGATGGAACTCCACACCTTCGAAGATTGGATCATCGAGCGCGCCTATCGCAGCGTCCCGGGCGTCGCGGATGACTCCGGATTCGGCGGCCCCACCATGGAGTATCACGTCCTGCTGGACCCCGTGAGGCTTTATAACTACCACCTCCCCGTCGTTCAGGTCCTCAACGCTCTCACCGCTAACAATGCCAATACCGGCGGCGGCTTCTATTCGCAGGGCGGCCAGTTTTACTATGTCCGCGGTCTCGGCCTCGTTAAAACAACGGAAGATATTGGTGAAGTCGTCGTTGGCAGTGGCAATGGCGCCCCCATTCGCGTGAAAGATATCGGCCGCGTGGTCATTGGCAATGCTCCACGCCTTGGTATTTTCGGCTTTCAGGACAAAGGGAAAAATAATGACGACGCCGTGGAAGGCGTCATCCTCATGCGCCGCGGCGAACAGACGCAAAATGTCCTTCAGGGTGTCGAGAAAAAAACGATTGAGATCAATCGCGATCTTCTTCCGCCCGACGTCAAAGTTCGCCCCTACTATGACCGCAGCGATCTCGTCAAAGTGACAACCGACACTGTCGAATGGAATCTCGTACGCGGCATGGTGCTCGTTCTCATTGTCCTTATCTTTTTCCTCGTAAGCATCCGCGCTGCGGTCATTACCGCACTTACCGTTCCTCTCGCTCTTCTCTTCGCCTTCATCTTTCTCCACGCTACCGGCGAAGCCGCCAACCTTCTCTCCATCGGAGCCATCGACTTCGGCATCATCATTGACGGCACTATCGTCATGGTCGAAAACATCTACCGCGAGCTCAGCTTGCGTCATGGCCAGGAATACAAAATAAACGACGTCATCCTCGCCGCTGCTCGCGACGTCGACCGACCCATCTTTTATTCCGTCGCTGTCATCATCGCCGGTTACCTTCCTATTTATGCTCTAACCGGTCCCGCCGGAAGGCTTTTCCATCCCATGGCAGACACCATGGCCTTTGCTCTCGTCGGCGCCCTCGTCCTCACGCTCACATTGGTTCCCGTCCTCGCCTCCTACTGGTTCAAGAATGGCGTCAAGGAAAAGCCCAATCGCCTTTTCGAGCGCGTCCGAACCGGTTATGGCAAGCAGCTCGGTTGGTGCCTAAATCATCCGGTTATAACTCTGATTGTCGTCACTCTCATCTTTGGTGCGAGTCTGCTTCTCCTGCCCTTTATTGGCGGCGAATTCTTGCCTCATCTCGATGAGGGCGCTCTCTGGCTTCGCGCTACTATGCCTTACACGATTTCATTCGAGGACTCCGCCAAGTTCGCTCCTCAGGTCCGCGACATTCTCTCGAAATACCCCCAGGTCACTGTCGTCGGCTCCGAGCTTGGCCGCCCGGACGACGGCACGGATCCCACCGGTTTTTTTAACTGTGAGTTTTACGTTGGATTGAAACCCTATGATGACCCCTCTTGGAAAACCGGATCCATTCACACCAAGGAAGAGCTCAGCCGTGAATTCGACAGGAAACTCGCCTCTTATCCCGGCGTAATTTTTAATTTTACCCAGCCCGCCGAAGACGCCGTCGACGAAGCTCTCACCGGTCTCAAGTCCTCCCTGGCCGTCAAAGTCTTTGGGCCGGATCTTAATATCCTCGAGAAAAAGGCTGTAGAAATTCGTAACATTCTCGCCAAGACTCCAGGCTTCAAGGAACTCACAGTCGTGCGCGAGCTAGGCCAGCCCAGCCTGCTCATCGACGCTGACCGCGCCAAAATTGCCCGCTATGGCATCAACGTCGCCGATGTCGAAGCCGTCGTGCAAGCCGCCATCGGCGGTCAAGCCGCGACACAGGTGATTCAAGGCGAAAAACTTTTTGACCTGGTCGTTCGCATGGAGCCGCAATACCGTTCCAGCGCCCGCGCCATCGGCGATCTCCTTGTCCCCGCCCCCGCCGGCCAGCAGATCCCGCTCTCTGAACTAGCCACGATCAAGGAAGCCTCCGGCGCCTCCTTCATCTACCGCGAAAACAATTCACGTTACATCGGGATTCAGTTTTCCGTGGAAGGCCGCAATCTCGAAGGCACGGTAAACGCCGGCCAGGCCGCCGTCAAAAAAGCTGTCACGCTTCCCGAAGGCTATCGCCTCGATTGGGGCGGTGAATACAGCGAACTCCTCGAAGCCAAGGCGCAATTCATGGTCATTGGCCCGCTCGCGCTTTTGCTCATTTTCATGATTCTTTTTGCACTTTACGGCAACTTCAAATTTCCCATCACTATCGCTCTCGGCGTCATCCTGACCGAACCTGTGGGCGCGCTCATCGCCCTCAAGCTCACGCACACACCAATCAGCGTATCGAGCATTCTGGGTTTGCTGGCGCTACTTGGCGTCTCTGTTGAAACCGCCGTCATTCTCGTCAGCTACATCAATAAGCTTCGTCTCGAAGGCAAGAGCGTCCGCGACGCCACGCTCGAAGCCTCACTCCTTCGTCTTCGCCCCATCATGATGACGGCGCTAGTGGCTTGCCTCGGCTTGTTGCCTGCTGCCATGTCCACCGGCGTTGGCAGCGACACGCAAAAACCTTTCGCCATTGTGGTTGTCGCAGGCCTTGTCTCTCGCCTGGTGCTGGGTTTCTTCGTCAACCCGGTTCTCTACGAAATCGTTGCGCGTGAAGGCGACGTTCTGCAGGTCTGATGAAGTTGCGCGCTACACGGCGAGCGAACGTCGTTCAGATTTTATTGGCGGAAGGTAAAAATGTGATGGCTGCCCAGCCACGGCTGAACTTGTCCCGCGTCTCGGAGAAAAACGCTCAATATTTGTAGCGGCGGGCTAGTTTACCTGAGTTTTGAATTGCCTCGTCCGCTTAGGCCGGGAATTCTCGGAGGAATCCGCTGAGTCGTTTAGGTGTTCGGATCGAAGGTCACAGCCACCGTGATCGTGCTCTCACCACCCGGCGCAAATTTCCACTGGCGTACTGCCTTCTCGGCGGAATCCGCCAAAGCCGGGTTACCGCCAAGCACTTCAATGTCCTTCACACTGCCATCCGCGTGTATGAAAACCTTCAGGCGCACCGTCCCCGCGATACCCCTTCTCTTTAGGACGGGGGGATATTGCGCATCCACTTTTTTCAGAATTTTGCGGTCAGCGTCTTGCGCCCGGACCGGCGTCAGGCTTAGCAGCGCCCAAAGCAGACACCCGCAAGTTGCGGCGCTTCGGGTCATACGTTCACGTCTTTTCATCGTGCGGCCTTAAATCAGCTGTCGCGGATTTGGCTCTGGGACCACCCACACCCTAGCCATTCCCTTTTGCCACACTAATGCAGCAGTCTGGGTACCAACCCTTCGCGTTTTTTCCGGTCGAGTTCCATCGGCGCAAAGCATCCATTTAGTTTTATCTTAAGTCATTGAAAATAATATGTTTAAGCTAAGGCAGACAGATCTTGCTCAAACGCCGTTGGCCCGCAGCAGCACCTTAGCCAACACCGCTTTCTCAAGTCTCTCTCAATGCACTGTTTCACATTGAGATGTTATCTGCGATTTCAGTACCGCGATTGAGAGGTGTGCTAGAACCTATCCGCGCTAATTACTTCGCTGGCGCAGGCTGTGCCGTCGGCGGCAAAATCCCGTTCAAGCGCAAATAAATCGCCTGGCCTGCATAGTGGTCGTACCAGTCGTCGCTCAGGATAATCAGCGCTCCCGCCCTCGAAGTCTGCCTATTTCCGAATAAAGTTAACGGATCGCTCAGCTTCGAATCGTCCACCCCGGCCAGCGCGGTCGAACAAAACTCAAACGAAGCCTTCAACCCCGCCACCAGTTTGTCTTTCCCATCCGCGTCCGTCAGCTTGAACTCCGGCGCCGCCTGCCCCGAAATCTTCGCGCACAAGAAATAATTCGACTGCGCGATGTGCATCACCACGTGCCCGAACGAATTCATCTCCGCCGTCGGCTTAAATCCATATTTCTCCGCCGGCATGGAATCTGCCGCCGACACCATGTTTTTCTCGTAGCGCGTCAATTGACTCTTCACCATTGTCGTCACCGGATTCGCCACCGGCCCTGCCGGCGCCGCATCCTGCGCCGCACAAACCGCTCCACTCACCAGCAATCCTGCTATCAACAATCCAATTCGCTTCATCTTCCTTTTCCTCCCCACCCGAAGCACTTACCGCAAGCGCCCGCTGGGAAGCATACCCCCCCGCCACCCCAGCGACAAGCGGCTTCATCCGGTAAATTGTTCTCCATTTAAGAGCAGCAAGCTGAGCCGCGCTGAAGACCTGTGCCACAAGCAACCCCATGTCATGACCGCACAGCAGGATCTTCATTACTCCCCGCGCTTCTTCGCATTCTCATCGTGCGCCGATTATTGCGGAATTCGATACGCTCCATTCAAATTTCGTTTACCTTTCCGGGCGTGTTCGCTCTCATAATAGAACTGCTGTTTCTCGAACAGCGTCTCTCAGTTTGAAGACGATTCTAGATCAGCGATCTGGCCGCAAGCGGCCAGCATTTTTCGAAAGGCAGGAGTCTGGGCCGCGGGTCACGGCCTCAACGAGGAGCTTATGGCAAGAACAAACGGAAATGGTTCCACGGCGAAAAGCAAATCCCCCTCCGCCAAAACGCTTTCCCCTGAGCGGAAAATTGAGCTGCGCGCCTACGAAATATATCTAGAGCGCAACGGCGCTCCCGGCGACCCCCTCGAAGACTGGGTGCGCGCCGAACGCGAAATTCTCCAGAAGAGCCGCAAAACCACCAAGAAAACCGCCGCCGCCGCAGCCTGATCTCCGCTGACGGCTCTATTCCCTGCGACTTCTCTTCTAACCTATGTGTAGGAGCGTGGCTTCAGCCACGCTCCTTTCTTGCGTTGACTTACGCGCGCTAGCCCGACGCAGACATTCTCTGAACACTCGGCTACAATGGCGCGGCTTCGCCAATGCCACTCTAATTTCGCTAAGGAAAATTCAGATGCCCCTTGTGCCACAAAAAACTTGCAGCGTCTCGCGTAAAGTCGTCGGCAAGTTTCTGGTTCATGTCCTGGTCTACCTCTCGTTGTTTGCTGTTGCGCCTATGTTTCTCATGTCCGCTCCACAAATCTCGCCCGCAAAAAATTCCGCCGCGCAACCTCGCTTCGCCATCTCTTTCGATTCAAAACTTAGCCCAACTCCGCTCGACGGCCGCGTCTACATCGTCATCGCAACCAAAGACGACCCCGAGCCACGCACCCAAATCCTCGAAGTAGAAGTGAACTCCCAGCAAGTTTTCGGCGCTGACGTCGACGCCCTCTCCCCCGGCCAAAACGCCATCATCTCCGATGACGCGCTCGGCTACCCCACCGCCAATTTTCGTGATCTTCCCGCCGGCGACTACTGGGTGCAGGGCGTCTTCAACAAATACACCACCTTCCACCGCGCCGACGGCCACACCGTAAAACTCCCGATGGACGAAGGCGAAGGCCAGCACTGGGACACCAAGCCCGGCAATTTCTATAGCGTCCCAGAAAAAATCCACATCGATCCCATCGCCGCGAACCCAAGCGTCATCCAAATTCATCTCACAAAAATCGTCGCGCCCATCGAGCCTGCGAAAGACACCGAATGGATCAAGCACATCAAAATTCAAAGCCCGGCTCTCACCAAATTCTGGGGCCACCCGATGTATCTCGGCGCAATCGTCGTCCTACCCGAAGGCTGGGCTTCCCATCCCAACGCCCACTATCCTCTTCTTCTAGACCACGGCCATTTCCCCCACGACTTCACCGGCTTCCGCACCACTCCTCCCGACCCTGGCATGACAGGCTATCAACTCGAGCGCGCGCAATCTCAGTACAAGTTTTACCAGGACTGGACCACCGGCAAGCTCCCCCGCATGCTCCTCCTCTTGGTCCAGCACGCCAATCCTTATTACGATGACTCCTACGCCGTCGACTCCGCCAACGTCGGCCCCTACGGCGAAGCCATCAATCGCGAACTCATGCCCGCCATCGAAAAGCAGTTCCGCGGCATCGGCCAAGGCTGGGCCCGCGCCGTCTACGGCGGCAGCACCGGCGGCTGGGAAACGCTAGCCACGCAAATTTTCTATCCCGATGATTTCAACGGCGCCTGGGGTGCCTGCCCCGACCCCGTAGACTTCCACGCCTACCAGACCGTCAATGTTTACGACGACCCCAACGCCTACTGGACTATCGGCCCCTTCGGCCGCATAGCCCAATCCGAAATGCGCACGCCACCCGGCATTATCCTAGCCACCACCGAAGGCACCAATCGCTGGGAACTCGTTCTCGGCACTCACGGCCGCTCCGGCGAACAGTGGGATATCTGGCAAGCCGTCTTCAGCCCCGCCGGCCCCGATGGTTACCCCGCCGAAATCTGGAATCAACGTACCGGCGTAATCAATAAGGAAGTCGCTGCCTACTGGCGCGAACACTACGATCTGACCGCCATCCTGCAGCGCGACTGGAAGACGCTCGGCCCCAAGCTCCAAGGCAAACTCCACGTGATGGTAGGCACCGCCGACACTTTCTTTCTCGACGGCGCCGTCCACCTGATGCAGCACGCCCTCGACGCCACCACCGCGCCTCACTCCGACGCCACCTTCGACTACGGCGTCGACCAACCCCACTGCTACACCGGCCCCCCAGGCAGCACCACCCGCGAAGGCGGCTTAACCTTCACCCAACGCGTCCTAAAAGAATCCGCCGCCCACATGCTAGCGTCAGCTCCCCCAGGCGCCGACACCACCAGCTGGCGCTACTAATCCTGCTCTACTCCCTTGTAGGGACGCGATTCATCGCGCTCTCTTTCTTTTTTCTCGTAGTAGCAGGAAGCACGAGACATCGGCCAGGCGCTCACGACTCCATCTGCGTATAATGTGCGCTCCAAAACCAGGAGGCACTCACAGATGAACTACCGCAGATTCGGCCGCACCGGATGGAACGTCAGCGAAATTGGCTACGGCATGTGGGGTTTGGCTGGCTGGACCGGCTCGGAAGACAAAGAATCGCTCGTGTCGCTCCAACGTTCCGTCGATCTGGGCTGCAACTTTTTCGACACCGCTTGGGCTTATGGCGACGGCCACAGCGAGCAACTTCTCGGAAAAATTCTGCGCGCCAACAAAAACAATTCCGCTGTCGGCGGACCGGACGAGAAGCTTTACGTTGCCACAAAAATTCCACCGAAAAATCGTCGCTGGCCCAGCCGCCGCGAATTTTCTCTCGACGATTGCTTCCCGACCGAGTACATCGTCGAGTACGTCGAAAAAAGTCTCGCCAATATCGATGTCGAAAGTCTCGACCTCATCCAGTTTCACACCTGGGAAGACAGGTGGCTCGACGACGAGCGCCTGCCGCGTGCTATCGAAGACCTACGCAGCAGCGGCAAAGTTCGCGCTGTCGGCATCAGCCTCAATCGCTGGGAACCTGCGAACGGAGTCCGCGCCGTGCGCGCCGGCCTCGTCGACGCTGTCCAGGTCATTTACAACATTTTCGACCAGAATCCCGAGGACGAACTATTTCCTGCGTGCCGCGAAAAAGATGTCGCCGTCATTGCTCGCGTACCATTCGATGAAGGCTCGCTCACTGGAACGCTCACGCTCGAAAGCACGTGGCCCAAAAACGATTGGCGCGGTACCTATTTCGTCGCCGAAAATCTCAAGTCCAGCGTGGCCCATGCCAACGCGCTCAAGCCCCTTCTCAAAGATGGCATGACCATGCCTGAAATGGCTCTCCGCTTCATCCTCAACAACAAAGACGTGGCCACGATCATCCCCGGCATGCGCAAACTTAAAAACGTCGAATCCAATATCGCTGCCAGCGCCAAAGGCCCGCTGCCCGGCGAACTCCACACCGAACTTCGCAAACACCGCTGGGACCGCACTCCCACAACCTGGAGCCAATGAGTTGAGACTCAGTAGTTTTGGATTGTCATTCCGAGCAAAGCGAGGAATCTACTTTTGCTGTGAGTGCATTGCTCGATGAGATTTCAGAACACAGACGGAGTGTCGTTCAAGCAGTCTGTTTCAAGGCGCGTTCGACTAGGGTCAGGCAGCGCTCGGCTTGTTCACGCATCAGGTCTTCGCGGTCGCCGCGATCTTTTTGGATGCTGTGGAGTTCGTCGGCAATGGCGAGAGCGGCTAGCACGGCAACTTTTTGCGTGTCGACCGTGGCAGTGCCCGCGGCGATGGCTTGCATCTTTTCATCCACGTATTGCGCTAGTTTCTGGACGTAGGCTTCATCCAGTTCTCCGCGAATTGTGTACATCTGCCCAAAGATTTCGACTTTTACCGGTGTGCTCATGGAGTATCGACTAGCCGAAGATATCACATCTTGCTTGTAGGGGCGCAGCATGCTGCGCCCCTACAAAGTTGCGATGCTGACTCAACCGCTGGGCACAATGAATCGTGCCCCTACACTCGTCAGCTTGCGCGGAGCTGGGCTGCGAGGTTTTTTTCGAGCGCGGAAACTATTTTGGCGGAGAAATCAGCGGTCTGAGGGTCGGTCAGCGTCGCTTCGCGATTTTGAAATGTTACGCGTACTAGCAGCGAGTATTTTCCGGAGGGGACATTTTTGCCGCGGAAGAGATCTGCAGCGTCGATGGATGTGATTTCGTTGATGTTGAGCGAGTGAATTGTTTTCACGACGTCGGCGAACGCCGTGCCGTCAGCGAGTAGCAGCGAAAAATCGCGCTCGACGGCCGGGAAACGCGGCAGCGGTTCGTAGCGCCGTGCTTCTTTTGCGGCGCGATTTTGCGCGTACAAAATTTCAAGTTCAATTTCGGCAAGAAATATATCCTGACGCAGTTTGAATTTGTCCGCCACGCGCCGCGCGAGTTGTCCAGCAGTTCCAATCGAAGAGAGATTTCTCGCTTCGCTCGAACTGACTGATTGCGTCGGAGGGCCAGTTTGCAAATCAACGTTTTGCAAATGGATCGTTCCGCGCCGCGCGGCATGAGTCCATACAGCTCCGCCTTCCTTCCATTCAAAGCCCCCGGCGAGCGCGCCAATGGCGTCGAGGTCGCCTTTCAGATCGGCGAATTCGTACTCACGGGGAGATTCGTAGATACCTTTTTCGCGGGCTTCGCCTGTTGCGCCGATGGTTAGGATCGGAGTCTCCACGGATGCGCTTCCTTCGAAGCGATAGCTGCGGCCGATTTCGAAGAGGCGTACGTTGCGCTGGCCATGGTTGAGATTCCATTCGAGGGCGGCAGCCATCGTGACCAGGCCGTTCGAACGAAGGACGCTGGCATCTTCGGAGAGCGGATTTGAAAGACGAGCGGGGGCGATGCCTTCAGGACGGAAAAGCGCGTCGCGTTCTTCGGCCACGTGCGGAATCGTCAGGATTTCGCGATAGCCGAGGCCGATGAGGCGTTCGCGCACGCGCAGTTCCGGTTCGAATTTTGCGAGGCGCTGCGCGCCTTGGCGAGCGGCGGGGAGGCGTGGTGGAAATTTGTCGAGGCCGCAGATGCGCGCAACTTCCTCGATCAGATCGATTTCGCGTTCTACTTCGGCGCGCCAACTCGGCTGCGTGCACTCCCACGCGGCCAGCAGCGAGCCTTCAGCGCCGCGATTTTCGCCGACTCGAACAGGCGCGAAACCAAGCGAACCAAGAATCGCCTCGATTTCTTTGTCGGGAACGTCGGCGCCCATCACGCGAAGAAGTTCGGTGCGCGTCAGCTGGATTTTTTTCGCGGCTCGTTTGCCGGGATAGACATCGACGACGCCCGCGAGCAGTTCACCGCCGGCGAGTTGCAGGATGAGTTCGGCGGCGCGGCGTGAAGCTAGTTCAGCCGTTTCGGGATCGACACCCCGGCCGAAGCGTGTGGAGGCTTCGGTGTGAAGTTTCAAAGAACGCGCAGCTTTGCGAACGGCGATGGGTTCAAACCAGGCGCACTCAATGAGAATGTTTTTCGTGGAGAAAGAGATTTCCGTGTCGGCTCCGCCCATGATGCCGGCGATGCCAACGGCGCGGGAGCCGTCGCCATCGTAAACGACCGACAGCGAGGAATCGAGTGTGCGCTCGAGGCCGTCGAGAGTGCGAATTTTTTCGCCGGCTTTTGCGCGACGGACACCAATGCGACGATCGCGGACTTTGTCGTAGTCGTATGTGTGAAGCGGATGGCCGAGCTCGAGCATGACGTAGTTGGAAACGTCGACGGCATTGCTGATGCTGGCGACGCCGCTGGCTTCGAGACGATCCTTGAGCCATTTTGGAGATGGCTGGATTTTGACGCCACGAATGACGCGGGCGGTAAAGCGGCCGCAGAGCTCGGGGGATTGAATTTCGACTTTTACGGCGTCAGATGCTTTTGCTGTGCCCTCGGCGGGCGTCGGCACTACCGGCTTTAGCGGGAGTTTATAGACGGCGCCCAATTCGCGCGCAATTCCGTAGTGGGCTAGGCAATCGGGACGATTCGAACCGACTTCGGCATCAATGACCGCGCCATGCGGGCCGTTTTCGACGCTTCCGATGTTGGTGCCGGACAGAGCCAGTCGCGAGGCGACGTCGTTTGGCGGAGCGGTCACGTCGACGAATTCTTTTAGCCAATTGTAGATGACCTTCATTGTTCGTCGCGCTCCGCGTGGTGAAGATTCGCTTTCGACAGACCGTGAAGACCCACCCTCAAACAACGAGGATGGGGCACCCGCGACGAACAAATACAGGCCCGGGTAAATGGGACGCAGCATGCTGCGCCCCTACAAGAACTGATTGCGCAAATAGATAGCGGGCGCACTATAGGGTGCCTTCTAGCTGGCCGAAATAGATGTGCGTGGAATATTCCATGCGGACTCGATCAGACTGATTGTACTCAGCGAAAATTCGCTGGAGTTCTTCCATCATGGGCGCGTAATTCGGCGCGTCGGCTGCCGGGATGAAGGAACTGCTGCGCAGGCGTCCAGCGAGGCCATCGAAATCGAATTCCTGAAAATTCGGGACCATGCGCGAGTTGTAGTGGCCCGCGCCAAAGAAATCGCGCATGTGCTGCTCGCTTGGATAGCTTTCTTTTACCGTGGCGTAGTCTGTGCCAAATTTTCGAAGCAACGCTTCGTAGTCGCGCGGGAAAGCCGTCGTGTCCGTCAAGCGCTCGTTCCAAATCACGACGACCCAGCCATTCGGCTTGAGGGTGCGTATAAATTCGCTGCGGGCGGCGTTTTGGTCGAACCAGTGGAACGCTTGGCCAGTGGTGACAAAATCTACGCTCGCGTCATCGAGCGTGGTGGTTTCCGCGGAGCCCTCGACGCTTGCAAAACCGTCATAGGAGGCAAGATATTCTTCACCTGCCTGGCGCATTGCTTCGTTGGGTTCGACGCCGAAGACGCGGTTGCCATTTTTCAGGAAGAGCTCGCTCAAGAAACCCGTCCCGGAGCCGATGTCGGCGACCACATGACCTGATTTCAGACCACACTCGCTGCGGAGGACGTCGCGGACGGCCGATGGATAACCGGGACGGTAGCGAATGTAGTCGGCTACGCGGTTGGAGAAGCGTTGTTTGGAGTCAGTGAAAGTCATGTGCATCACCAAGAAACCAAGCGCCGGGCTAAAGCCCGGCACCTACAACTGCTTGTTTCTCGCTCCTCACGGGAACTGACGCAAGAAGCGCACGTCGTTTTGAAAGAAAACTTGGATGTCGTCGATCTGGTATTTCAGCATGGCGAGGCGGTCGATGCCCATGCCGAAGGCAAAGCCGCTGACTTTTTTGGCGTCGTAGTTGACGAAGCCGTAGACGGCGGGGTCGACCATGCCTGCGCCGAAGAGTTCGATCCAGCCGGCGCCTTTGCACTTGGAACAGGTGCTGCCGCCGGCGCTCGTGCCGCTACCGCCGCAGAAAATGCAGGAGACGTCGAACTCGACGCTCGGCTCGGTAAACGGAAAGTAGCTGGGGCGGAAGCGCGTCTTTACGCCGGGGCCGAAAAATTGTTTGACGAAATATTCGATGGTACCGGTGAAGTCGCAAAACGTGATGTCCGCGTCGACGGCCAGGCCTTCGACTTGATGGAAGATGAAGGAGTGCGTGGCGTCGGGATTGTCGCGGCGGTAGACCTTGCCGGGGACAATGACCCGGACGGGAGGCTTGCGCTTTTCCATAGTGCGAATTTGCATGGGAGACGTGTGCGTGCGGAGAAGGAGCGGCGTCGGAGCACCTTTGGGCAGATCGAGATAGAAGGTGTCCATGTCGTCGCGGACCGGATGAAATTCGGGAATGTTGAGCGCTTCGAAATTGTAGTAGGGCGTTTCGATTTCGGGGCCTTCGACAACGGAGAAGCCGATGGAAACAAAGATGTCTTCGATTTCCTGCAAGACCTGGCGGATCAAGTGATGGGAGCCGATGGGGCGCTGGACGCCGGGGAGAGAGAGGTCGATGTGTTCGTGCGAGAGGGCGGATTGGTCGGCGCCCGATTCGATGGCTTGGCGGCGGGATTCGATTTGTGATTCGACATGGGCGCGAAGTTCGTTGAGGCCAGCGCCGACGGCGCGTTTTAGATCGGGAGGGGCAGGTTTGAGCCAATTATCGGTGATTTGTGCGAGGACACCGGATTTGCGGCCTAACCAAGCGTCGCGGAAAGTTTTCCAGGCAGACTCGTCGTGGATGGCGGCGGAATCGGTGTCGAAGTGTGAGTGGATTTCGGCGAAGAGCGGCGCAACCTGATCGGCTTGGGTGACGCCGAGAAGCGCGAGGGTCTTGCCGGTTGGGTTTTCGATGATCGGCATATTTGCGAAGTACATTACACCGGACGGGCACGGCGTGCCGTGCCCCTACGGGAAAATGGGATCCACGCAAGAAGCGGGGCGGGACCCTTACAGGATCAACAAGCCCCGCCCCCTACAGAGTTCGAAACGGCTACGACGCCTTTTTGGCTTGGGGTGGCGCGGCAGCTTTGGCGCTGGCTACCAGGCTTGTAAAGGCCGCGGCATCCTTCACCGCGATGTCGGCCAGAATCTTGCGATCGAGCGAGACACCGGCGGCTTTGAGGCCGTGAATCAACTGGCCATAGGTCAGGCCGTTGTTGCGGGCGGCTGCGCCTATGCGCTGAATCCACAGTTTCCGATATTCGCGCTTCTTTACGCGGCGATCGCGCTTGGCGTAACGATCGGCGCGATTCGCTGCTTCTTGCGCGGATTGGTACAGCTTGCTTTTTGTTAGAAAGAAGCCCTTTGTGCGTTTGAGATACTTTTTACGACGGGCGCGGCGTTTTGTGCCGCGTTTTACGCGTGCCATGGGTTTTTCTCCTTAAGTTTGGAGACAAAAGCGGTGCGCTCACGCGAGAAAAAACGCGTCAGGCAGCGGGTTTGTCTCTGATTGCGTTGCTGGCCGCGTTCTGTTTGCCTCGCGGCAAAACATTTTTGCGGCTTATCGGCCGGCAGGCACCCGTGAAGCGCTGCCTGGCACGAAGTCGAGAATCGAAAAACGAAACTCGAAGATCGATGAAGCTTACGGCGAAAACTTTAGCCGTAGGGAAGCATTTGTCTGACGGCGGCTACGTCTCTGGGACTGACCAGCGTCAGTTTCTTTAGCTTGCGCATGCGGCCCGGAGCTTTCGTGCCCATCAGGTGGCGTTTGCCGGAGTGCATGCGTTTGATTTTGCCGTTCGCGGTGATCTTGAATCGCTTTCTGGCGCCGCGATGGGTTTTGAGTTTCAGTTTTGGTTTCGTCGAATTCCGTGGCATGACTTGAAATACTCTCCTTGACGGGCGGTACTTTCACCGCCGCTGCGATTCTCAGTTTCTCAGCTCGTTGACGGACGCGCACGGCGTGCCGTGCCCCCTACAAATTAAAATTCTACTGCGATTGCTGCGCGTTGGCCGTTGGCTGGCCGCTGGGCTTGGCTACCGAAACGCCTTTTTTCGGCGCTAGCAGTGCGACAAGAACGTTGCCTTCCATTCTCGGCATAGTTTCGATCTGGCACTGGTCGGCAATTTCCACCAAAAGCCGGTTCATTTTGGCGCGGCCTACTTCCTGATGCGCCATTTCGCGGCCGCGATGGAAAATCATCGCTCGAACTTTGTGGCCGTCGCCGAGGAAGCGGATAATCTGGTTCTTGCGAACCTGATAATCGTGCTCCGCGGTAGCGGGACGAAACTTCACTTCTTTGAGCTGCGAGCCACGGCTGCTCTTGCGCTGCTCGTGCGCTTTTTTATTGGCTTGATAGAGATACTTGCCGTAGTCGGTGATCTTGCAAACTGGAGGATCCGCCGTCGGCGAGATTTCCACCAGGTCAAGCCCGCGCTCGCGCGCTAGTTTCAGCGCTTCGAACGGCTGCATGACGCCAAGCTGGCCGCCGTCTTCATCAATCACCCGGAGTTCACGCGCCCGGATCCTTTCGTTAACTCGGATACGGTCACTCTGCCGGAAGCTGCGTTCTGCGATATTCCCCCCTAATTGCTAAAAGGCGCCTTGCTGCCCGCCTCGCCGGGCTGGGCCTCGAATCCGTTACAAGTCCGTCCACACGGTTGGAAAGCGACCTGGGACGGGTTTCAAAGTATAGCATGCTCGGCGGGTTGCCCGGCAATACCCAAACTGGAGCTGTCGAGCGAATGCTGGTTGGCCGCGTTCAGCTAGTCAGCACAAGCTCTCTTCCCGCACAGGAAATGGTTGCGCGAAGTTGCGCATTGTCATTCTTTAGGATTTCCACGCCGAGCCCCATGGCGGCTGCTGTGGTCCTAAGTCTTTCGGGGTTCGGAGTGAGGAGTTCAAAGCTAGAAAGGTGGCAGCCTCTGACTGCATCGACAGATGGATGGGAGGTGTCGGCACTCCACTCGATGAAGAAGGGGAGGAGGCCGTCGAGATCGTCTTTTAGGTTGAGAGTTTTCCACTGGAGGAGGCGACCGTCGGGGCGTTTTCGCGAGCCGGGATTGGGGCCGTCGAAGGCGATATTTGCGTTGCGGAGACGCGTCGCGAATTGATTCAGATCGCCGGGGTGAGCGGCCCAGCCGACGAGGCGCGGCTCAGTAAGCTTGAGCAACCCGTAATGGTCGGCTACACCGTGTTGCTCCGGATCAGGAGCGATGATTTCGAGGTAGCGGCGCGGGTTGAGTTCTTCGCGGCTGGGTTCTCCCAAAGAAATAAGAGCGTTGCGCGTTCCGCGCCCGGGATGGACGCCGCCGAATGCGGGGGGAATGCCGGTGTGCTTTTCGACGAAGTCGATGCCGCGATCGAGATCGCTGCAGCCGAGGAGGATGTGGTCGAGCATGGCGGGCGCTCCTTCTTTCCCTGCGGAAAACAACCAGCGAGGATTGGCCGCTACAGTTAGGAAGAGTCCCGCTCCTGCTGAGAGTATCGATCGCCTGGAAATTGTGTGACGCACGAGATCCTCGACTTTCTGTAATCGGTCCTTACTTTGGAAGCAGACCTTGCCCCGGAATTATATAAAGGATTGCGCCAAGACCGATGAGAAGAGAAGCGTAGTAAACCGCAATGCGAGGATTCGGAATTGGAGGGAGATCTTTAGTGAAGAGACGATAGGTGATTCCTGCTGAAACCAGAAAGAATAACCCCTGTCCAAGGAAGGCCCAGAGGGCGAGAGTCAGAGCGAGCAGAACGAACCGCTCTGCTTTGGAGAGAGCGTTCATGGCTTGGCCGCCGTCGAGGATCCAGACGGGCGTGAGATTTAGGAGATTTAGCACGCCGGAAACTCTCGCCAGGACGCTCCACAAGCCGTAACCGGTGTGATGCCAAAGATAGGCACAGGCGGCGGTAGCGAGCAAACCTGCGAGCGGACCAGCAAGACTGACAGCGGCGCGCGTTTGGCGAGTGACGCCCATGGCTTCCCATCGAACATAGGCGCCGAGTCCGGGGAGAAACACAGGCATGTCGGCAGGTAGCCCGCGGCGGCGGATGTCAAGGTAATGGCCAAGCTCGTGGACGAGAATTAGGACGGCAAAGCCTACGCCGAATTTGAAGCCGTAGAGCGTCCAGTAGATCGCGAGGAACGCCAAAAAACTGAAAAGGAATTTCAATTTGAAGATTGCGAGAAGAAGGCCTTTGCTTTTTGCGAGCAAGATGGCAATCGGTGCGAGCGGACCCAATCGTTTCGTCCAGTCACTTTTCGGCGGTTGCGAGGCGGCGTGTTTTTCTGTCAGCTCGAGTTTGTAGATTTTTCCGCGAATCCATTCGGCTTGGTTCGAATTGTGAGGAAGAAGGGCGAGGGCTTTTCTCCATTCGTCGCGGGCTTGCGGGAGCGCAGTCTGTTCTTCGAGCTGATTTGCTCTCGTGGAAATGCGGACAAGCTCTTCACTGTAGAGCAGCGAATGGCATTGCGGGCAATCGAGTGCGCCAAGAGGTACAGACTGGCCGCAATTGTGGCAATTGCGAATGGGTTCAACGATGGAAGGAGAGGACACGGGTGCGGCTGGCCGTCAGGGCGCCGGCGTGGGTGCGCGGCTCTGGAACGGACCTACGATATCGATCTTTGGCGCGCCAGTTTGTCGCCAGGCGAAGCGGATGCCGACGAATAAAATTATGAGACCGATCACGCCGTGAAAGGGATCTTGCAATTCGAGAAAAGGAGAAGCCAAACCTAGAAGAGCGAGCAGCCCCAGCGCCGTAAAGGGGTTCATCTTGGGCTTCGCGGCGTGCACAGGCGTTGCACCGCCCGATGAGGAAGCGGAGTCTTCCCCTTCGGCGTCATCAGCAGCGGCGCCGGGATTGGCGGGTGCTGTCTTCACTTGAGGAGGTTTGCTGGCTTTGTCTTTGCTGATTTGCGAAAAGTAGATTGGAATGGCGGCCATCGAGACAGCTGCGTAGGTGAAAAGCGCGGCCGCAATCTGATAGCGGCGGCCGCCAATGCCTCTCGAACCGGTACGCATGGCTTTACCGATCAGCCAGCCAACCGCTAGAGAGATGTAGCCGATCATGATGCCGGTAACAATCGTGAAGGCTGCGTAGCCGATGAGTCCGAGGATTGCCGCGCCAATGCCGAACATCAGCGCGCGGACAAATGTGGCGTGGGAATCTTTGGGGAGTTGCGTTTGCAATTGCGTGGTGCAACGATCACAAGCGAGCGCACCGTTGATTCTATAGTACGTGCCCGAGATAGCTTGATTGCACGACTTGCAAATGTCGCCGCTGCCGGCGTACTCCGCGGTGGCGAATTGCGGTGTGGGATTGGCAGGAGGGAAGCCCATTGGACAGGAACGTAACACAGCGGGCACTTCCCTCAAAGAGAAATTTAGGAGGAAGGTTTCAACCGATGCAACAGTTATCTGAAAGCGTTATTTGAACGAAGCTACTGCAAAAATGTCTAGCTGAGCGCGCGAGAGGCGACTTCCTCTTGCAGCGCGGCGACGACTTCGGCAAGGGGCTTGGGGCCTTGGTCGCCTTTACTGCGATGGCGGACGGAGACGGTGCCAGCTTCGGCTTCTTTTGCGCCGACGATGAGCATATAGGGAATTTTCTGGAGCTGGGCGTCGCGGATTTTTGCCGGGAGCTTTTCGTTGCGGTCGTCGAGATGGACGCGAATGTTGTGGCGTTTGAGAGTTTCGGTGACGTGCTTGGCGTAGTCTGCGACTTTTTCGCTGACGGGGCAGATTTGTACCTGCACGGGCGCGAGCCAGAGCGGGAAGGCGCCGGCATAGTGCTCGATCAAAATACCGAAGAAGCGTTCGACGGAACCGAGTAACGCGCGATGCACCATTAGCGGTTGATGCTTGGCACCGTCTTCGGCGACATATTCGAGACCGAAACGAGCGGGCAAGTTGAAATCGAACTGGACAGTGGTGAGTTGCCAGGGCCGTCCGATGGCGTCGATGAGCTTGACGTCGATTTTGGGGCCGTAGAACGCGGCTTCGCCGGTGATGGTCTTATACGGAATGTTGAGCTTCTTCATGGTTTCGGCAAGCGCGGCTGTGGCGCGTTGCCAGTCTTCCGGTTTGCCGGCGTAATTTTCCGGATGTGCGGCGTCCCAGTCGGAGAGCTCGACTTCGAACTTGTCGAAGCCGAAATTTTTCATCACAGCGAAAGCAAAATCGATGCAGGCTTCGACTTCACTTTCGATTTGCGAAGGCGTACAGAAAATGTGCGCGTCGTCTTGCGTGAAGCCACGGACGCGGAGCAGGCCGTGGAGCACGCCGCTGCGTTCGTAGCGATAGACAGTGCCGAGTTCAGCGAGCCGTACGGGCAGATCGCGGTAGCTGTGCAGCTTCGATTTATAAATGAGGATGTGGCCCGGACAGTTCATAGGCTTGAGCTGGTAATCGGCCTTCTCGACTTCCACCGGGCCGAACATGCTGTCTTTGTAAAAGCCGGTGTGCCCGCTGGTTTTCCAGAGGTCGAGGCGCATGATGTGCGGCGTGTAGACGAGATCGTAGCCGCGCTTGAGGAGTTCCTCTCGCAGCCAGTCCTCGACGATTTTACGAATGAGGCCACCCTTGGGATGCCAGAAGATTAGGCCGGGGCCGGCTTCTTCCTGGATGCTGAAAAGCTCGAGTTCGACGCCCAGTTTGCGATGATCGCGGCGCTTGGCTTCTTCGAGGCGGTTTAGATATTCGTCGAGCTCCTTTTGCGTGAAGAAGGCAGCAGCGTAAATGCGCTGGAGCTGCGGATTGCCTTCCTGGCCCTTCCAATAGGCGCCGGCGACACTCATGAGTTTAAACGCAGTGATGCGTTTTGTAGAGGGGATGTGCGGGCCGCGGCAGAAATCGATAAATTTTCCAGTGGAGTAGAAAGAGACCATCAACTCGTTGGCTTTTTCTTCGACAAGCTCGCACTTGAAAATCTGGTTGTTCTTTTTGTAAAGCTCGAGAGCTTCCGGCTTGGGAATGAGCTTGCGCTCGTTCGGCAAGTCCTGCGCGGCGAGCTCGTGCATTTTCTTTTCGATTTTCGCGAGATCTTCGGGGGTGAATGGCTCCTCGCGGAGAAATTCGTAGAAAAAACCGGTATCGGTAGGCGGGCCAATGCCGAGTTTGACGCTGGGATAAAGCTCCATCACGGCGGCGGCGAGCAAGTGCGCTGCAGAGTGCCTGAAGACGTACAGCGCATCGGGATCTTTTTCCGTGAGGATTTGCAGCTTGACGTTTTCTTCGAGCGGGCGGCGAAGATCAATCAGTTCGCCAAGATCAGGAGCATCCGGCAGAGGAACACCATTGGTTGCAGTGACGCGCGCAACTAGCGCAGCGTCGGCGAGACGAGCCGAGATTTTGCGCGCGATATCCGCCGCAGTCGTGCCTTTGGGCACCTCTTGGACTTTGCCATCCGGCAATGTGATTTGCACTTGCTCCATGATTAGCTCACCTGGAAGGAGAAACTCTAGCTTATCGGCGCGTCCCATCTGGGTCAAGGCGGCGCGTCTATTAAGGTTGAGGCGGCTGTGAAACAAGGGCGCGGAATTCTGGGGTGTCACGCAATTTGACGAAGGCGGGCTCGTTTCCCAGCCACGTAGAAAACGCCGCCGGATCCTTGGTCTGTTCTTTTACATGACGAAGTGCGTCCAAAGCACCTTTGCGGTCGCCGGCCAGGGCGCTGGCGGTGGCCACTTGGTACCATGCCCACACAGAGTCCGGGTCAGCATCAGCCGCGAGTTCGAAGTAGGTACGCGCATGAGAGATATCGTTGGCGTCCAGACGCTCCTGGCCCGTCTCCATGGCTTCGACGAAAATGCCGGCCAGGGCGCGCTTTGCGACGCGAAGTTTTTGCGGATTTTTCTCGTGCTCCGCGAGGCTGCGTAGCTCTGAGATTTGAAGCTCGACGTTGCTGCGCGTTTCGGAGCGATTAGGCCCGTCCTGCCGGAGAGCGGACAACCCTGAAGATATGTTCCCGCTCAAACGCGATTGTTCCGCGAAATCCTGCTGCTCGCGTTTGGCTCCGTCGCGGACCGCTTTCTCTTTTTCCATCGCGACGGCGCGCTCGCGAAAAGTGGGACCTTGGCCGAGGCCGTCAAACGTGTCGGCGGCCTGTCGATACTCCTTCCAAGTACCGTAGGGATCGCCCGAGGCTTCGAGAGTTTTCGCGCGCTTCTCAACTTCGGTGGCTTGCGTTTTCACGAAATCCATGTCGCGTTCTTCATGGCCATCTCTCATGGAGATCAGACGAAACCAGGCCAAGGCCTCGTCCATAACGCTGGCTGGTGCCCATTGGTGGGGACCATCGAACCTGCGCAACGAGTGCGCGTAATGAAGCGAGCCTAGTGTCGCGTCGAGTTCGAGGACCTCACCATAGTTGAAGTCGAAAGTACCAACGGCAGCAAAGACAGAAAACGTTGCATTCGCTGCCGGCGGCGCTGAAAGCGAAAAACCAGCACCGTTCAACAGCACGCCGGCAGCGCAATTACATCGTTGCGCGAGCGAGGATGCGAGCCGAGCGCCGCCGGAAAATCCGGCGAAATAGACGCGGTTGTTATCAATAGTAAGGTGCGTATGCGTGTCCTGAAACATGGCCTGGGCGGCGTCGGCCTCTGGTTTCCATGCGCCGTTGTGCGAATTGTTAGAGCCCGCGACGATGTAGCCGTAGCGTTCTGCAGCGTCCTTCATCAATTCGACAGGCATGCTTCCGCGTGCTCCTGGATCGAAGGCATAAACGATTGGCCAGCGTTTTTCGTGAGTGTAATGAGAGGGAAGATAAAGCGCATAGCTTTGCTCGGGCTGCGCCCCGCAAGTGACTTTGGGTGTGACCACGCCAGTCTTCAATTCTACCGTCGCGGCATTGGCGGGAGTGCTCTCTTGAGCCAGAGCCGGGCCACAAAAAGCGAGCCATGCACCGCAGAGGAAGGTGAACTTGCTCATCGCGCTAGTATAGACGCCTCAAACCAACCGAGGAGAGTCGGCAGCGAACCACAAATTTGCCAGATGAGAAGCGAAATTTTCAAGCAACGGGTTGGTGGGAGATTCAGACCTGTTCGATATAGAATTCTTCGATGTGCCCATCCTTCGAAATGATCTGTTCTTCCCAACTCTACCGTTCCGTTGTGCAAAAGTGTGCACAACAGCCGAAGCCTGAAGGCCCACTCGCGGCAAAACAGTTAAGTTGGCTGCCGCTGATTGCATTCTTAATCTGTTTATCGGTTCCGCGGATGGCGTCGTCGCAAACGCCAATGCGGATTTTGCCGGCTGATGAGCGCTACAAAGTGGACATTCTGCTTGTCGTTGCGCATCCGGACGATGAAGGGGCCGCGACTCCCTATCTTGCGCGAGCGATGGATGAGGGTAAACACGTCGCGATAGCTTACGGCACGCGCGGAAGCAGCGGAGCCAACGAGGCGGGTCCAGAACAAGCAGCCGCGCTTGGCGACATCCGCGAAATCGAAGCACGCCGCGCGGCCGCCGTGCTGGGAATCGACAAAGTTTGGTTCTTGGGTGGGAAAGACACAGCCTCGCAGGACGTTTTGCAATCCCTGTCGAACTGGGATCATGGCATGGCACTGGAAAATCTTGTTCGGATCGTGAGGTTGACCCGGCCCGAAGTGATTCTGACATTCTTGCCGGGAACTTTTATCGGCGAAGATCACGGGGATCATCAAGCAGCAGGCGTCCTGGCGACCGAAGCGTTCGACCTCGCCGGCGACCCGACGGCGTTTCCCGAACAGGTTGCGGCACCGCTACGACGGCTGGAACCATACCTCGAGAATCTGCGCCCGTGGCAGACGAAGAAAATTTATTACTTTCCGGATGCGGACAAAGAAGAGATTTTTCAGGACAAAGGCCCCAAATATTCCGTAAAAGAGATTTCTAGATCAGCGAAGCAGGCTTATTGGCGCATTGCCTTAGAATCTTTTCGCCGGCATGAAACACAGGCGAAGGGTTTTATCGATTCGCTCGCCAAAATGGACGAAGCGCAAATCGAAAAGATGCTTACATCGGACAGTTTCTGGAGCAGCGGAATAAGTTTTGTGCTTGGGAAGTCGCTGGTTGGCGGGAGCGTGACGGGAGATGTTTTTGAGGGGATTGCTCCGGGGCCAATTCCTTTTGCGCGACCGGAAGTAACATCGGCGCCATCACAGCCCGAAGTTTCCGTTGAGCTAGCCGGACCGTGGCATTACTATGCCGATTTTCGCCGCGCACACGGTTTGACACACTTGCCTCACCCCGAACCGCCGGAAATCGCTCAGCAGGCGGGCGGCACTTTTGTGATTCCTCTGTGGTTGCGTAATCAAACTATAGAATCACGAGAATTCACACTTTCCGTGAATCTTCCGCCGGACTGGAACTTGCAAGCTGGCCCTCTGAAATTCACGGTCGGACCGAAGCAGACGGGAGCAGCGCGCATAGAAGTGAATCTCCCCGCGCTTAGCGATCGGGCGCCTAAAAATCCCGAGCCTCAGGAAGTCAGCGTGCACGCCGAATCCAACGGCCGAACGGTCGGAGACGTGAAGATACGAGTGGAATTGCGCAAGAAAGCTCTGCCGGAGTAGTCGGCGTCAGGATTTTTTTGTGCGAGCCGTTTCGAGCGCTTCCCAGGCGGCTTCCGGCAGCATGAGCAAATCGTTAAACTCTCCCGCGCCGCGCAGCCATTGACCGCCGTCGATGACGACGCACTCGCCGTTGATGTATTCCGCCATATCGCTGACGAGAAACGCTGCGAGGTTGGCCAATTCCTCGTGACGTCCAAAGCGCTTCAAGGGGTGCTTGTCCTTGGCGTGTTCTTCGAATTGCCTCGAAGGCATTAACCGCGACCAGGCGCCTTCGGTCGGAAACGGCCCCGGCGCGATGGCATTCAGCCGAATGTGATACTTGGCCCACTCGACGGCCAGCGAGGTAGTCATGGCCAGCACGCCAGCCTTCGCGCATGCCGAGGGCACCACGAAACCTGAGCCACTGTTCGCGGCGGCGTAGGTGGTCACGATGCTCAGAACATTGCCACCGAGCTTCTGGGCGATCCAGCGCTTGGCGAAGGCCTGCGTGCAATGAAACGAACCGTTGAGCACGATGCCTACAACGGTGTTGAAAGCGTTGGGAGAGAGTTTTTCCGTGCGCGCGATGAAATTTCCGGCGGCATTGTTGACGACAGTGTCGATCCGGTCAAATTGTTGCTCGGCTTTTTCGGCAGCGGCTTCGACAGCTCCGTAATCGCGCACATCGCAAGTGGTATAGGCAGCCGAGCCGCCGGCGCGATGAATCTCCGCGCAAACTTCTTTCAGTGGTTCTTCGCGACGCCCTACTAAGAACATACGGGCGCCGAGTTCGGCAAAACGAAGCGCCATGGAACGTCCCAAACCGGTTCCACCGCCCGTCAAGAAGATCGCCCGGCCTTTTAGCAGGTCCTGTTGAAACACAAGCCACCACCTTTTGAAAACGATTGCCGGCTCGGGGCCTCCGGGGATTCAATTCTAATTCATTCCTTCAACAGTGCGGCGAAATTTGCATCACGCCGAGATGAACAACCAGCGAAGTGCGGCATCTAGTTGGGCTTCATTTCTGCCGGAATGGGCCGGCCCTGGACTTTTGCGTATTCCGCGGCAAACAGTGGACTGTCCGGAAATTCTACGGTCAGTTCATGCAAAAGTTTCTGCGCCAAGGCGTCCTGCTTTTCTCGCCGCGCTGCAAGCGCCAGAAGAACTTTCGCAAAGGGCTCGAGATAGCGGCCTTTTTCAGCTGTTTTTCCGACGAGCTCCATACCAAGCTTTTTGTCGCCGTGAATGCCGCCGAACCACAAAACCATGCGAGTGCCGCCGGAGAGGCAACCGATGATGTAGTCGGCGGAGCCGGGCGCGACCCATGCATCGTTCGCATCGGGGCGCTGCGCCAGCAGCAGCTTGGCGTGCTCGTTGGCTTCTTTCATTCTCTTAAGGGCATCAATGTGCTTTTTTTCGAGAATGCTGTCAGCGTTGGATTCCATGCCGGCGGCCATGGTCAAGGCAAAAAGCCCCGCGGCATCATTCTTATCCTTCGAGAGGCGTGCGTCGGCGAGCTTGCGGGCTTGCGCCAACTCCATATCGAAATGTCTAAGGCGCTCGGGATCGGGCTTACCCTCGATGCCGCGAAGAAATTTTTTGTCATCTAGAAAAAAGTCGCTGGTCAATACGCTCTGGCGGTAGAACTCCTCAAAAAGATAGCTTGCTGCGGTGGCTACAAAACCAAATGGGTCATCGGGGTGCGCGGAAGTCCATCCAGAAAATTTTTCGCGCGCTTCGGGATACTTCTGTACGTAGAGCAAGCGGAAGCCTTCTTTCAGCTCCGGTACATCAGTGAATGCGGAATCGCTGCCATTCGTGGGTGTTTGTGCGCGGGACACGGCGGGTGCGAGCAAAACAAACACGGCGAGCGCTGGGATACAGCACAAAGGCCGCGACACTATCCTCAGAAAACACCGGGAATGAATCTCGGTTTGCGCGCCATGGTGGCTTGATACTCGGGATTCGCCAACAGAACGCGTTCTTCCGTCGAAAGCCTCATCGAGAGCACGGCGACGTGCGCGAGCGAACCGACGACAGCCGTAATCCACGCCGTGTGGATCAGCGGCAGCGACAGCATCTCCAGAAAGACCGCAGCATAATTTGGATGGCGTACGTAGCGGAAAGGCCCCGATGAGATGACACCGAGGCTGGTCGAATCCATCACCTGGACGTTCCAGTGGTTTCCTAGCGTTCGGATAACCCACCAGCGGACAACATTCGCCGCCAGAAAAATCGCAAACATGCCCGCGGCTAAAATCGGGATAAACGGACGACGAAGAAGTACTACTTCCAGCGCGGCACCTATAAGCACAGCAGTGTGAAGCAGAACCATCCAGCGGAATCTGGGCTCATCGACCTTGGCGGCGCCGCGCGCAATCATCTCTTTCTGATGACGCCGCGAAATTTGCAGCTCTACAATCCGAAGCAGAGCCACGACCACCAGCAAGCCGAGAAACGCGATGACGCTTAGGTCCATTGCAGCAGGAGAAATTCGGCGCTGAATCCTGGGCCGAAAGCGGCCGCGAAGGCATATTCCCCCGATTTGAGCGGTCGCTTTTGCATCCATTCCTGCAAGATGAAGAGGATTGTGGCGCTGGAAAGGTTCCCGACGTTGCTGAGAATATCCCAAGAGGGTTGCGTGTCACACTTACAGAGTCCCAATTCTTTTTCAACATTGCCAAGCAAGCGTGCTCCGCCAGGATGCAAAATCCAGCCTTTTATGTCTTCCTGCTTGCGGCCGTGACGTTCGAGAAATCCATCCACGAGACCCTTAATTTTCAGGCCGATCATTTCTGGCACGTCTTTAGAGAGCAAAATGTGAAAGCCCGAGTCGCGCAAATCGAAACCCATCGCGCCCAAAGAATCCGGAAACGTGTAAGTTTCTGAGACGAGAATCTTGGGGCCTTTCTGCTCTCTTCCCGTCACCACAACCGCGGCGGCTCCGTCGCCGAACAGAATCGAGGAAATCAAATTCGCTTGCGAGATGTCCTTGCGCTGAAAGGTGAGCGAAGGCAGCTCAACGGAGATGATCAGTACATTTCCGCCGGGATGGGCTTTCAAATAATCCGCAGCGCGGCTGAGGGCCATCGCTCCTGCGGCGCATCCAAGTTCGGTGAAGGGCATGCGGCGCACATTTGGACGGAATCCCATCAGATTGATGAGGTGGGCGTCCAATGAGGGGATCATGAACCCTGTGCAAGAGACGGTGATGATGAGGTCAATTTCGTCCGGGCGTAGGCCAGCTTTCTGCAAACACTCTTCCGCTGCCTGGCGGCCGAGCTTCACTGCGTGCTCGATGTACTCCTCGTTGGTCTTCGAGAGCGGGCGCGGCTCGACGGTATATTCGATTGGAAAAATCGAATAGCGTTTGTGCACCTGCGCGTTATCCGCGATAGCCAACAGCGCTTCCAGACGCCGATCCGGTATGTCGAATACTCGTCCCAGGTAGTACTTAACTTCCTCGCGAGTCATCGTATACGGAGGCAGAGCTGTAGCTGTTGCAGCTATGGTGCAGTGCGAGTTTGAGGCCCCATTCGAGGGTCCAATATTCACGTAATCCACCTGTCGATTCTGCGCGAAGACTCCGCCAGAGAGCACTACCAATTAGCTAAGCCATTTCGTCAAAACGGATCAGCGGCGGGCTGCACATGAGCGCTAGACTCTACAACAATCCTGTCCCGGGGAATAGGTTGATTTGAGACACCCGGTCACCCGCATGGTCCAGCGCTGTTCCTATCTAATTTATCCTTCTATCGCTACTTTGTAAAATCCTCATAGGGGTTTGGGGTATTCTTTTGCACATAATGCCTATCTGCGGGAATTCTCGTAATTTGACCTGGCGACGAGCCTGCGCTGTTTTTTGCATTCTTGGGCTCGCGGTCGTTTGCCTTTTCGCGGTTAACACTCCAGCGCAGCAGGCGCCTCCGCTGCTGGTGATGATTTCTGTGGACGGAATGCGTCCGGACTACATCACCGAAGCTGACGCGCACGGGGCGAAAGTGCCAAACCTGCGCCGCTTCTTGAAAGAGGGGACATACGCCGATGGAGTCGTGGGAGTTGTGCCGACCGTGACGTACCCGAGTCACACGACTCTGGTTACCGGAGTGTGGCCGACGAAGCACGGAATTCTTGCAAATACTACTTTTGATCCGCTCCGGCAGAACGAAGAAGGCTGGTATTGGTACACAGAAGATATTCGCGTACCCACACTCTGGGATGTTGCCGCTGCGGCGGGGCGGACAACGGCGAGCATTCAGTGGCCGGTTACAGTTGGCGCGCACATTACCTGGAACATTCCCGAGTATTGGCGCGCGAACACCCCGGACGATGCGAAATTGCTGCGCGCGCTTTCGACCCGCGGGTTGTTGCAAGAGGCTGGAGCTGAGATCGGCGAATTTCGCGACGGAACCGATACGTCAGCCAAAGCGGATGAGATCCTGGAGCGGTATGCTGAGTGGATCCTTGAGAAGAAACGTCCCAGCTTATTGACGCTACATCTCAGCTCGCTCGATCACATCGAGCACCAAACCGGGCCGTTCAGTCCTGAAGACATAGCCGTTTTGGATAGCATTGATGCAACGATCGGGAAAATCCGCGCGACGGCCGAGAAGCTTGCTCCCGGCCGGACGTACATCGCTATTGTTTCTGACCACGGATTTGTTCGAACGGATGCGCAATTGAACTTGTTCCCTTTGTTTCGCGAGGCCAAGCTGTTTACCGTCAACGATAAGGGGAAAATTACAGATTGGAAGGCTATACCCTGGCCAACAGGCGGGTCTGCTGCGATCGTGCTCAAGGATCCGGGCGATAGCGCTACGTTGTCGCAGGTGCGCGAGCTGCTCGCCAAAGTAGCGAGCGACCCGGCCAACGGAGTTGACCGCATTCTGGAAGCGGAAGAGTTGCACAAGCGTGGAGGCTATCCGACGGCGTCATTTTTTGTGGGGCTCAAGCCGGGATGGCGGACGGGAGCGGCCCTTGATGGGCCCGTTCTTTCAAAATTGCCAAAAGTTGGCGGCACACACGGAGCTATGCCGGACCTTCCGGATTTGCATGCGTCGTTCTTTTTGATTGGCCCCGGTGTTCCAGCCGGCAAGTCGCTTGGAACGATTGACATGCGCGACGTTGCTCCCACGCTGGCACACGAAGTGGGATTAAGTTTGCCGAGCGCGGACGGAAAAATACTCTTGCCGTAGTTGTGACTCGCAGGGCCGTTTTCGCGCGATGAGATTCCGCTCCCACTGCGCAGCGGTTTAGCGCAGGCCGACCAAGCCCTTTGCGGAGTCGATTAATTTGGCGGAGTCGTAACCAACTCCATCTTTGAAGACAAGCTCCACTTTTTCAATATCCTTAATATTGGCCGAAGGGTCGCCCTGCAGGACTACGATGTCGGCTGCTTTGCCGACTGCAAGCGTCCCAATTTTATCCAGCTCGTCAAGAAATTGAGCGCCGTTGGATGTCGCGATGTGAATGGCTTCGACGGGCGTGAAACCTGCTTCCACAAGCAATTCGACTTCACGCTGGTCCCCAAACCCGGCGATCACGCCGCCGTATCCGGTTGGATCTAGACCTGCCAGTAGCAGTCCGCCCTGCTTTGAGAACTCGTGTTCGAATTCCAATTCCTTTTTGAAGATTGCTGATGCGTCGGAAGTCGCCGCATTATCGGAAATTCGTGCGCGTCTCGTCAGGTAGGCGAGCCGCGCTTCAGAAGTCATCGCGTCGAGCACGCGGCTGTCGAGCGGCGCGCGTCCCGGGACGGAAGTTTCGAACACCGGCAGCGTAGAAGTGACCGCGACGTGGTGCGCCACGAGGTCGTGAATCATGTCCTGCATCGGCTTGCTCGCGAGGTCGATCGAGAGCAGAGCTTTTGCGGCGGCTTGCGGGTTGGGGCAGACGCCTGGCTTTTTATCTGGCAGAAATTCGGTGTCCACTTCAATCCCGTGCTCGAGGTCGTCTATACCGAGGGCAGCTGCTTCGCGGAAGCCGATCGAGCAAAGGTGGCCGGTGACTTTGATTCCGTGGGCGTGCGCGGCCTTCACGGCGGCGGCCAGTTCCTCTGGCGTGATGTTCATGTACGCCTTGAACGAAGTAGCGCCGCGCGCGATCCAGAATTCGACCATTTGGCGCGCATCTTCGGCATTCTTTAGCTGATGCATCTGCAACGCGAAAGCACCCTCGCCTTCGAGATACGGGCCAGTAACGTGAATTTTCGGGCCAGCAAGTTTTCCTGCATCGATCGCTTGCTTGAGCTCAAGATCAGCGTAGGGCTCGAGGCTGCCAGTTGTTCGAATCGAAGTGACGCCGGCCGCAAGATAAAGCCGGGGAAAACTTGAAGCATGCTCAGGATATAGCGGCAGTCCCCCACCAGGGGCTGGATAGAACATATGATCGTGCATGCCGACCAGTCCGGGAATTACAGTGTGGCCTGCAAGATCAAGCACCTTTGCGCCGTCGGGAATTTTTGTTGTGGCGGAATCACCCAGCGCGACGATTTTTCCGTCCGCGATGACTAGCGTTTGATCCCCACGAGCAGGGATGCCGGTGCCATCAACCACGCGAACATGCGTGAGCGCGACGACCGGCGCGTCCTCTTTTACGAAAGCGCTCACCGCAGGGGAAAACTTGGGCTTCGCTTGGCACCAGGCGAAAGATGGCAGGAGAAGGAAACACACGCCGGACAGAAAAATTCTTCGCATCGAAGCACCTCGCGCACCAGGGATCTTGCAACGCGTTGCAGTCTATTCACAGGACCACGGCAAAACAAGGGCCCATACGAAACGTTCACGTGGGGCTGCGCCCTTCAGTTTGTGGTAGATTTTTCGTCCGCAGAGGTGAGAGATGATCAAATTCTTCAAACAGTTTTTCGGCCCGATGCTCGTACCAATGGTTCTGGTGGCTATGCCCTGTGCCGCCCAGCAGCCGATCAGTACCTCAGCCACGGAAGGCGATTTTGTGATTCGCAATTTTCAATTTCATTCTGGCGAGTCGCTGCCGGAATTGCGTCTGCATTACACGACGCTAGGCAAGCCGGCTAAAGATTCGGCCGGGCGTACGACCAACGCCGTACTTATCCTTCACGGAACAGGTGGCACCGGGCAGCAGTTTTTTGCGCCGCAGTTTGCCAGCGTTCTTTTTGGTCCAGGCGAGCTTCTGGATACGTCGCGCTATTTTATTATTCTTCCTGACGGCATCGGCCACGGTAAATCATCCAAGCCCAGCGACGGTTTGCACGCGCATTTTCCCCAATACGATTACGACGACATGGTTGAGGCGCACTACCGGCTCGTCAGCGAAGGACTCGGCGTGAATCATCTGCGGCTTGTGATGGGCACTTCGATGGGCTGCATGCATTCGTTCGTCTGGGGCGAAACGTACCCTGATTTTATGGATGCGCTCATGCCGCTGGCGTGCGTGCCGGTTCAGATCGCTGGGCGCAACCGCGTTTGGCGCAAAATGGTGATGGATGCGATCCGCGAGGATCCGGAATGGAAGGGCGGCGACTACAAAGAGGAGCCGAAGCAAGCTCTTCGGACCGCGCTGGATTTCTTGCTAATCGCTGGAGGCGCGCCGATCCCCATGCAAAAAGCTTTGCCGACGCGCGATGCCGCCGACAAGTACCTCGATGACTATTTCCAGGCGCGATTCGCTGCGCTGGATGCCAACGATCTCTTGTATCAGGTCAACGCGTCGCGCCACTACGATCCCTCGCAGCAACTAGGCAAAATCAAGGCGCCAGTGATGTACATCAATTCCGGCGACGACTTCATCAATCCGCCTGAGCTAGGCATCGCCGAGCGCGAAATCAAAAAAGTGCAGAACGCGAAATTTGTCCTAATTCCCGCCAGCGAAAATACACACGGCCACGGCACGCACACGTGGGCGGAACTTTGGAAGCAATACCTTGCGGAATTGTTAGAGAAGTCAGGCCACTAAGAGCCGCTTCAAAAGCGAATCGTCAGCGCGCCGTCTCGTGGCTGGCGCGAATTTCCTGCCAGCGGCGGGGACGCTTATTGGCTTGCAGAACCTTTTTTCGAAGGCGAATTGATTTCGGCGTGATTTCGACGAATTCGTCGTCCGCGATAAATTCAATCGCCTGTTCAAGGCTAAGTTCGCGGTGTGGAATCAGCCGAATCGCCTCATCCGCGCTCGAAGAACGCATGTTCGTCTGCTTCTTTTCCTTGGTCGCATTTACTTCCATGTCCTGTTCGCGCGAATTCTCGCCGATGACCATTCCTTCGTAAACTTCAACCGCCGGCCCAATGAACAATTCCCCGCGTTCTTGAATATTCCACAGCGCGAAAGCCGTAGATGGTCCGGAACGGTCGGCGACCAGCGCACCTGTCGGCCGCAGCGCCATTTCGCCCGCATAATCCGTCCATCCGTCGAAAATCGAGTGAATCAAGGCGGTGCCCCGCGTGTCCGTCAGCAACTGGCTACGAAGACCGATCAGCCCTCGCGAAGGAATTTTGAAGTCCATGCGCACGCGGCCGGAGTTGTGATTGCTCATCTTGAGCATTTCCCCGCGCCGGCTACCCAACGTTTCCAAAATGATCCCGATAAAACTCTCAGGAACATCAATGACCAACCGCTCGAGCGGCTCGAGCTTCTTGCCATTTTCCGTGCGCACAACGATTTCGGGTTTGCCGACCATCAGCTCGAAACCTTCGCGCCGCATAGTCTCGATCAAAATGGCCAACTGAAGTTCGCCGCGCCCCAGAACGCGAAACGATTCCGGCGTATCCGTATCTTCTACGCGAATCGAAACGTTGGTCAGTAATTCCTTCGCCAGGCGGTCACGCAGGTCGCGCGAGGTCAGATAGCTGCCTTCTTTTCCAGAGAGCGGCCCGCTATTCACGGTAAAAATCATGGCCAGTGTCGGCTCGTCGATCAGGAGCGGTTCCAGCGGAGACGGATTTAAAAGATCCGTGATGCTTTCACCGATCTGAATGCCTTCCACGCCAGCGATGGCGACAAGATCGCCCGCGCCAACAGCCTGCGCTTCATCTCGCTCCAATCCACGGAACGTGTAGAGCTTGGTGATCCGAGTGGAGATAAGTTTTCCATCCAGCTTGCTGATGCCGACATCCTCGCCGCGCTTCAGCGTGCCGTTAAACACGCGGCCAATCGCAATGCGTCCGAGAAAATCGCTATAGTCCAAATTCATAACCTGAATCTGCAGCACGCCATCGGGATCGCCCGGCGGCGGAGGAATACCTTTCACGATAGTCTCAAACAGCGGCAGCAAATCCTTCGAGTCGTCTCCTATTTGCCGGTGCGCAATTCCTTCTCGCGCGTTTGTGTAGACCACTGGAAAATCGAGCTGGTCTTCCGTGGCATCCAGGTCGATAAACAGGTCATAGATTTCGTCGAGCACTTCTTTTGCGCGCGCATCCGTACGGTCGATCTTGTTCAGCACGATTACCGGCGGCAGCTTTGCCGCGAGCGCCTTCTGAAGGACGTAACGCGTTTGCGGGAGCGGCCCTTCGCTAGCGTCGACCAGCACGACAACCCCGTCGACCATTCGCAAAGCGCGCTCGACTTCCCCGCCAAAATCGCTGTGGCCAGGCGTGTCGACGATATTGATCTTCGTGTCGTGAAAAAAGAGCGCCGTATTCTTTGCGAGAATGGTAATCCCGCGCTCGCGCTCCAGGTCGTTGGAATCCATCACGCGTTCTACCAGCGCTTCATTGGCGCGGAAAATTCCGCTCTGCCGCAGCATGGCGTCGACCAGCGTCGTCTTGCCGTGGTCTACGTGCGCGATAATGGCGATGTTGCGAATATTTTGGCTCATGATTTCTACGTCGGTCTTCGGACTACTCAGCGGCAGTCACTGCAAAGACAAAAATAGCTGCTGAAACAACCAGCAGCCCGGACGAATCTCCTCTGTTCTCAGGTGTGGTCGAGCAACCTATAGTTTAGCAGAGCGGCCCCACGTGGGACAGCCAATCTTGGCTGTCGCTTTCTTGGATCGCTGTGCGGTTCCGAAGAGAAAATTGAAACATCTGTTTCTCCGCGCATTTCGTGTACTATCCTCAGCCAGGTGGGGTCGCCTGATTCAAAGGTGGAGTTGTTGGAGGGAATTACCATGCGATTCGCGCGTTTGCTATGGAAACGTAGACCCTACATTTGGGGCCTCGTGATTGTGCTGCTATTTGCGCTCACCGGCCGAGCTCAGGCGCCAAATCCACCGGATTATTCGCTCCTCTTTGACAAAACCGACGTAATGATCGCGGCGCGGGATGGCGTCAAGTTGCATACGGAAATCTACACGCCAAAAAATTCCACCGAGCCGCATCCGATCATCATCGAACGCACTCCCTACGGCATTGCCGACGATGAAAAGGGCAACAGCCGCAAACTCGCGCGCTACGCCGAGATGATCCCCGACGACTACATTTTTGTTTTTCAGGATATCCGCGGCCGCTACGGTTCCGAGGGAACTTTTGTCATGCAGCACCCGATTCGTGATCCAAAAGATCCCAAGGCCATTGATGAAGGCACCGACACCTACGACACTATCGATTGGCTCGTGAAAAACGTCCCGCACAATAACGGCCGCGCCGGTCTTGTCGGCATCTCCTACGGCGGCTGGCTCACCGTCATGGGAATGCTCGAGCCGCATCCCGCGCTCAAGGCCGTTTCCGAGCAAGCTTCCCCCGCCGATATGTTTCTCGGCGACGATTTTCATCACAATGGCGCGTTTCGCCTCAGCTACGGTTTCGAATATTCCACCATGATGGAGACAGGAAAGACGAATTTTGTATTTCAGTTCGATCAGTTCGACACGTATGAATGGTATCTGCGCCTTGGCGCGCTCTCCAATGCCAATAAAAATTACATTCACGGCACTCTGCCCACCTGGAACGACTTTGTATCACATCCGAATTACGACGCCTTTTGGAAACAAAACGCCATGCCTTACATCCTGACAAAACCGAAAGTGCCGAATTTGAATGTGGCGGGCTGGTGGGATCAGGAAGATGCTTATGGCCCAATGAAAATCTACGAACTCATGGAAAAGAACGATCCTGATCACTTAAATTATCTTGTGGCGGGCCCGTGGAATCATGGAGGCTGGGCTCGCAGCTCCGGCAAGTCTCTCGGAGCCATTTCCTTTGGCAGCGACACCTCCCTCTATTTCCGGCAAAAAATTGAAGCGCCATGGTTCGCCTACTGGCTGAAAAACAAGGGAAGTCTGCCGCTCAAAGAAGCGCTACTCTTTCAAACCGGAAGCAACAAATGGGTACATTTTGATTCCTGGCCACCCCACGATGCGACAGCGCGCGAAATCTATTTCCGCGAAGACGGCAAACTTTCTTTCGACCCGCCTCAAGCAGCCACTCCGCAATCATTCGATAGCTACGTGAGCGACCCCGCTCATCCCGTGCCTTACCGCCATCGCCCGATTGACATGACCTATCCCGATGATCATCCAGGCGGCTGGCCCACTTGGCTCGTCGAGGACCAGCGGTTCGTGGACAATCGCCCGGACGTGCTGACTTGGCAGACGGACGAACTCACCGAGGACATGACGGTGGCGGGCAGTGTGACCGCCAAACTTTTTGCGTCCACTACCGGAAGCGACGCTGACTGGATCGTCAAACTAATCGATGTCTATCCGGAAAAATATCCCGACGACTGGAAACTTTCCGGCTACGAATTGATGGTTGCAGACGAGGTTTTCCGCGGGCGCTTCCGAAAGTCGTTTGAGAAACCGGAACCCATCACACCGGATGCGATAACACCCTTCAATATTGATCTGCACACCGCGAATCATGTTTTCAAGAAAGGCCATCGCATCATGGTGCAGGTGCAGAGCACATGGTTCCCCATCATCGACCGCAATCCGCAGAAATATGTTCCGAACATTTTTGAAGCGAAAGAGTCCGACTACCAGAAGGCGACTCAACGCATTTACCGTTCGAAGGAATACCCTTCGGGAGTAGTGCTTTCGCTCGTGCCGGCAACGCCGGGCAACTAGCTTTTTTCATCAACAGACGCCATTCCTGTGAGAAATGGTCATTGCTCACGGGAATGTTGCCGCGAATTTCTTGTGATATTCTCGACTGCGCACAAAATCTGATCGGCTGCGTCACTTCTGGAGACTTTCCATGCTTTCCGTTCGCAAGACAACCAGCACCCTTGTCTTATTTGCCATAGCAGGTCTTGTGTTCGTGCCTCGTTTTGGAGCTGCTCCTCAGCGCCAACGCCCCGATCTCTCGGCGCTCTTTACTAAAACTGACGTAATGATTCCCATGCGCGACGGAGTCAAGCTACACACCGAGTTCTACGCGCCGAAAAACGCCACAACGCCGCTGCCGATTCTCATGAATCGCACTCCATACGGAATCGCCGCGGCGGACAAAGGTATCAGCAGCATGATCTACCGCTACTCCGATATGATTCCGGACGGTTACATCTTTGCGTTTCAGGATATTCGTGGACGCTATGGTTCCGAGGGCAAGTTCGTGATGCTTCGGCCGCTGCACGATCCGAGCGACCCAAAAGGTGTGGATGAAAGCACAGACACTTACGACACGATTGACTGGCTCGTGAAAAACGTGCCCAACAACAATGGCCGCGTTGGCCTCGATGGTATTTCCTACGACGGCTTTCTCGTAACCATGGGAATGATCAACCCGCATCCCGCGCTCAAGGCTGTCTCGGAGCAGGCTTGCATGGGCGACACCTGGCTCGGGGACGATTTCTTTCACAACGGCGCCTTTCGCTTGAGCTACGCCTTCGAATACACCGCGCTGCTGGAATCCTCGAACGAAAATTTCAGTTTTGCGTTCGACCGCTTCGACGTTTACGATTTTTACCTTCGCCTCGGCGCGCTCTCTAATGCGAACGCGAAATATTTCCACGGAAAATTGCCGACCTGGAACGAATTCGTTGCTCACGCCAGCTACGACGAATTTTGGAAGCGCCTCGCGGTTGCTTACGGCTTAAAAGAACCCACCGTCCCCGATCTTAACGTCGCCGGCTGGTGGGACCAGGAAGATTTTTACGGACCGATGTCCACGTACACTCGCCTGGAAAAATCTGATCCAAAACATCTCAACTATCTCGTTGCTGGACCATGGAATCATGGCGGATGGGGCGGCGGCCCGGGCAAATCCCTCGGCGAGATTCCTTTCGGCAGCGACACCGCAGTCTATTTTCGCCAGAAGGTCGAGGTGCCCTGGTTCGAATATTGGCTCAAGGACAAAGGCGCGCTACCGCTCAAGGAAGCGCTGCTCTTCCAAACCGGCAGCGACAACTGGGTTCAATTTGATTCCTGGCCGCCGCGCGAAGCGAAAACACGTAACCTCTATTTCCGCGAGGACGGGAAACTTTCATTGGATGCTCCGCAAACTAATTCATCTGATGCCTCTGACAGCTACGTTAGCGATCCCGCGCATCCCGTGCCGTATCGCCATCGCCCCATCGACATGACCTATCCCGAGGATCATCCGGGCAATTGGTATACCTGGCTGGTGCAGGATCAGCGTTTTGTCGACAACCGCCCTGACGTGTTGACCTGGCAAACGGAGGATCTGACGGAAGACGTCACGCTCGCCGGCCAGGTCACCGCAAAATTATTTGCTTCCACTAGCGGCAGCGATAGCGATTGGGTTGTTAAGTTGATTGACGTGTATCCGCAAAAATATCCGGAGGACTGGAAACTGTCAGGTTTTGAACTGATGATCTCCGACGAAATCTTCCGTGGCCGCTACCACAATTCCTTTGAGAAACCTGAGCCGCTCAAGCCGGGCGAAGTGACGCCTTTCACGATCGATCTCCACACTGCGGATCACGTTTTCAAGAAGGGTCACCGCATCATGGTACAAGTGCAGAGCAGCTGGTTCCCCTTGTATGACCGCAATCCGCAGAAATTTGTTCCCAACATTTTCGAAGCGACAGATTCTGACTACCAGAAGGCCACCCAGCACATTTATCGCTCCAAGCGATTCCCTTCAAGCGTCGAAATCATGGCATTGCCTCAGGGCAGGGCAAGCGCGGGAAATTAAATATTCCGGAAGCCTTCAGGCCGGGAGGCCCAACCGGAGCCTATTCACCCGCAATGAGAGCGCGCTCCATCCTGCAAAAATAAACAGCTACGGGACCAGATTCAAGAAAATGCATCTAGGTTCCATTAAATTGTGTCCGGACGACTGGAGTGTCCCATTAGCGAACAACTGTTCGTATTCGGTCTACATTTATCACTAACTTCTAAATATATAAAAAACCGATTTTTACGGAGCCCGCTGTAACCTTCCGAAAGTTATTTCCGTCTGTTCTTTGTTACTCGAAGTTGTTATCACGAAAAAAGGAAACTTCTTCGTTGAAATTCCGTATTCTCCAGCAAACACCCAGACGCTTTGCGCGTCTAATATATATATAGGATGGGGTGTATGACTCCGAACGCTATCTCCACACTGGATACCGGGATGGACGAACGATCAAACTTCGCGCCTCCTTCAGGCCTTCGTTTTGTGCGTTTTGGTCCTTTTCAGGTTGATCAACAGCGGCAAGAAGTAACCAAGAACGGATCGCGGCTCAAGCTACAGGGAAAGATGTATCAAGTTCTGCTAGCGCTTCTAGAGAAACCGCATGAGGTCGTAACGCGCGAGGAATTGCGCCAGCGTCTCTGGCCCGCGGACACGCACGTAAATTACGACGCCAACGTCAATACGACGGTAAACAAGCTTCGGCAGGTACTTGGTGATTCCACGGAAAAGCCTCTCTATATAGAAACGATTCCACGCAAAGGGTATTGTCTCGTGGTGCCTTCCGAAGCGGCCGAGGTTTCCGGCGTGGCGCTCGTACCAGAGGTCGTAGCGGAGAACGCTTCTGCAATTGCCCCTGCAGTTCTCACTACGGAACCCGCAGCAGCGCGCTCCGGGTTCTGGATACCTCTCAGCGTTGTCGGGCTTATCCTCGCCGGAATGCTTCTCGGCGCCGGCATTACTATCACGACTCTATTGATTGGCCATTTCGCGCAAGCCACACGCTGGCCATAAAGAACAAAGAAAAAGGCAAGATAGCGCGACTAAATCTGAGCCGGCAGCACGGTTATCGCTCCCCCACCCACATTACTGTTTTTGCGAGGCTGCCATTTCCCCGGAATGAAACTCCGTCCATGGCCCCGCTTTCATGTCCCGCAAGTAAGGCTCTTGCCTGGCATATTCCGGATGAGCTGCCAGAAACGGCTTGACAAGAAAATCTTCTCCGCACGGATGCCCAGCCCGCGCCACCATCTTCATCTCTTTCGTCATATTGGAATCCGTCGCCTTGGCTTGCACGGCGCCGCCGGGAAAATACGGCGTCCATCCCCACACATCCACGCCACGGGGCGACGCATCCACGTGCCCGCACAATGTTCTCTCGTTCGTTTCCGGTTTTTGGTGATAACTGTCAACGTGATCGCCCAGCATTTTCTCTGCAAGATTCACGTCAATCTTGCCTTTGTTTTCTTTCAACAGCGCGTCCCACCGTACACGCCGTGCATTTGGCGAAGTCTCCAGATTGTTGGGTTCGAATTGCGGCGCATCCGCCTTGATCACTTTCGGATCGCGCGCCCAGTTCGAGCCTGCGAACGCGCCGTCTTTCGTCCGCCACAGCTTGTAAGCCTTCAGCCCTAGTTCGAGCTGCGCGATCTCGCCGGTCTTGCTGTCGCCCAGAAGCCAATCATTCGCGTAACCGCCGTTGTTGCCATCCAGCATGATCTTCGTGTACTCATCGATCGAGCCGGCGTACTGCAGAGCCTTTCTCGCGCGCACGAATTCGGCCTTCCCGTCGGGATCCCATCCCTCAAATTGCGTGATCGTCGTCTCCGTCACCATCAAGCCGTCGCTATTGATTCCGAAGTCGTCGTCGCTGGCGATCACTCCCGGGAATCCATCCATCAACATCCGGTGGCCGGTTTTTGGCGCAATGTCAAACACGATGCGCCAGCGTTCGCCGTTCGCGTAATTTGTCCAGTTGTTGTGAGCCATGACGATCTTGCCGTCTTTCGTCCAGCTTCCCGTCGCCACAAACGCGCTGCAATTTCCCGGACTCTTCAAATTGGGCGCATGCGCCACGCTCTGTTGTTTGTTGTACCAGGGCACATAGTAATCCGGCAGCTCCTCAAACGCGTTCATTGCCACGATGTCATCCACGTCCAGCTTTGCGTTTGTTCGCGCGTGCAAGCCGTCCACAATCCCTTGCAATTCCTGTTGATACTCCAGGTCAATCTTTGGCCACAACATTTCGTGTGCGGCCTTCCGGAAAAAGGCCCAATCGCGCTGCGACTCATGCATCATCCCCGCGCTGACTGCCGCGAAGCCATCCTCAATGTCCGGCCCCAGTAAGTAGCCGTGCTGAAATCCGACCGTTGCCGGATCGCCCTCTAGATGCACGTAAATCCATCCGCCGTCTTCGAAGCGATGCGCGCCGGCAAGTCGTGGATCATCACCGCTAGTCGCTTGCGTCTGCCCTGACACAATCGTTGCTGACAAGCCTCCGTTGCCAGCGGCAACGCCCGATCCATTGCTGGCCAGCCACCAAAGCGCGCCCCCGCCCAAAAGGACAACGAGAATCGCCGCCGCTCGTCTTGTCGAATACGTTCCCACTGTTTCTTCCATCAAGCCTCCTACTTCCCTGCGCCATCTCGGCGCGCAAAGACCATGCCCAGCGTTCGTCCCGCATTCAACTTGAATCCGTTAATTGCTTGATTTGAGTCTTTCTCGAATTGAATCGTTATCCCCATCTTGCTCAAACTGAACTCATCCACACCCGTCGCTGCAAATCCTTCTGGTGGGAGGGCGTTCGTATGCGTAAATCCGCTGCCATCCAGCATCCCCACGACCTTCAGCTTGCCGTCGACGATTCCCATGCGGTAGGTTACGCCCAGTTCGCTGCTCCAATAGTCACCCGTGTAGGGCCGAAGTTGTTCCGCGCTCAATGGAATCTCTTTCTTCTCCGCCGCTTCGTGTTCAGCAGCTTTCTTTTCTTCCTTCGGCTTCATCATGCTGCCCAGATAAATGTCTGCGACTTGATGCGCGCGTCTCGTAGGATTTGCGTCTCCGCGGTTGCACAAGCACGCAACGGAAAAATGCTGCTCCGGGAAACGCAAAAGTTCTGCTCTGTATCCGCCCCACGAGCCGCCATGGCTCACGGTGTGCAGGCCGCGGTAATCCGCGATGAACAATCCTTTCGCGTAGTCCAGCACCTTGCCGTTGTTCAGTTTGCCCTGCTCCTGAATTTCCGCCAGAAACTCCTTTCCGCCGACCTGTCCGCTGTAAAAATTCTCGTCCCATTTCAGCAGATCCTCGACCGAGGTGTGCACCGCTCCATCGCCCGTTTGTTCGAAGTACGAAATGTTCAGCGTGTAACCATCTTTTCTCTCTTTTGGGTCGTAGGCCATCGCACGATTGGCGATCAACGCCGTGTGATCGTCGCGGAATTGCGTATGTGTCATACCCAGCGGAGTGAAAATATTCGCCGCGGCGAACTCGCGGAGCGTCTCGGCGCTCACGCGCTTTACGATGATGGATAACAAGAAAAATCCAGTATTGCTATAAAGCCAGTCGCTCCCCGGCACAAAATTCAGCGCCTTCTGCCGCGTGATGATTTGCAGCGCATCTTCGTCCGTCGTCACGCTATCTGTATTGATGCCGGCGAGGTCCATCAGCGTCAGGTAGTCACGCAGCCCGCTGGTGTGATTCAGCAAATGCAGAATGGTGATCTTCGGGCCGTAGTCCGGTAACTCAGGAATGTATTTACGCACGTCGTCGTTGACGGAGAGTTTTCCCTGTTTTTCCAGCAGCAAAATGGTCGCCGCTGTAAATTGCTTCGAAGTCGAGCCGATATCGAAGACGCTCTGCGACATGATGGGAACATCTTCTTCGATATTCGCAAGGCCATATCCTCTGGCGTAAATGATCCTGCCATTTCTGTAGACCGCCGCCGCGCATCCCGGCGAACCCGCTTTTGTAAAGTCCGCAAACACCTCGTCTACAGCCGCGAAAGCTTTATCCTGTGCACGGCTCGCTCGCGGAGCGCTGCATGTTCCCATCATTAATGCACACGCAACAACGCCACTGCCCACTCTCCGCAAAACGCCCATGCAATTTCCCCCCTCGCCGTTTCCTGCGCGCCGAGTCTATCTTCTTCGCACGCGACCTTCAATCCTTCGCGAGGTTCTCGTGTAAACTCGCTGTTCCGCCATGCTCACTGCCATCACGCGCGCCGTCAGTCCTGCTATCGTAAATTGCGAATTAAGTTTCATTCCGCGCCAGCCAATCGATCTACAAATCGCGGTCGCGCAGCACCAGGCCTACGAACAGCTTCTCGAAAAACTCGGCGCTCACGTTGTTTCTCTCCCCGCCGAGCCCCATCTCCCCGATTCCATGTTCGTCGAGGATCCCGCCATCGTTCTCGACGAGCTCGCTGTCATTTTTCCGCTCGGCACCGAGTCTCGCCGCCCAGAAGCCGCCTCCCTAGCAGAAGCCATTTCCAAATTTCGCAAACTTGAGCACATTGTGCTTCCTGGCACGCTCGAGGGCGGCGACATTCTCCGCATCGGTCGCAAACTTTTTGTCGGCCTCACCAAGCGCAGCAACGCCGAAGGCATCCGCCAACTCGCAGGCACTCTCGCGTCGTACAATTACGAAGTCATCGCCGTACCCGTCACAGGCTGCCTGCATCTCAAGTCCGCCGTCACTTCTCTTGGCCGCACTACGCTCCTCGCCAACCGCGCCTGGTTCGATCCGTCTCCCTTTTCCGGCTACGACTGGATCGACGTCGATCCCGCCGAACCACACGCTGCCAACGCCTTGGCTTTCCACGGTACGGTTATCTTCCCCGCATCCTTCCCCCATACGCGCGCTCGCATCGAATCCGCAGGTTTCCACATCACTCCACTCGACATCTCCGAACTCCAAAAAGCCGAATCCGGCCTCACCTGCTCCAGCTTGATCTTCGAAGCTTAGTTTCTGATTTGCGCAGATTTTCATTTCTACGCCGCGTACAAAAGTAAACGGCCACCCCGATTTCTCGGAGTGGCCGTTTTTGTTGCGATACTGCTTTAGTCCGCGCCCTTAGTTCGTCAGCTCCGTCACGCTACGCGCCACAAACACCGGCTGGCTGCTAATAGGATCCTTCAGCACTACGCCGATCACGCGCAACGTATTCGTCGGATTGTTCGTCAGGTCCTGCAGACTCGTCAGTCCGCCGCCAAACTTCGTGAACGGCGTCACATAGACGGTCACCGGCCCGTTGAACAACACGCCTGCCAGCCCATTCGAATTGAACTGGAAGGTGCTGGCGCCCACATTCGTGCTGCCAGACACCAGCGTGCCCGTGTGCCCCTCATGCCGCAGTATCACGCGCTTCACCGTCACGGTTCCATTCGAAAATGGCCCGCCGATGCTCACGTGCTGCCCCGGAACCAGAAGCGCCGAGTTGAAGAAGATATTGCTCCACCTGGGATTGACGAACAGATTGTGCATCCAGTAGATGAAGTATTTTTCGTTGCCCGTCAGATCGATCGTTGAGATCTGCCCGGAAGTGAATCCCGTTCCCGCCGGCAGCACATCGCGCGCGTACAGATCAAAGTCCTGCGCCGTGCCCGTCGGTGGGTCCACGTAGGTGATCAAGCCTCCCGCAAAGAATTTGTCTTGCGAAAGAATGGCCACCGTGTCCGCCAGAAACGTCCCATCGGTCCGGTCCAGCGTGCCGGAAATCGAGACGATCGACGAGCTGGTCAGGTCATTAATCGTCTCGCTGCCTTCCCATTCTGTCTGATCGTTCACGTTCACCGTAAACGCATGCCCGTGCGGCCCTTGAATCGTGAAGGAATTCCCCGTCGGGTTGAACGTCGTCACGCCGGCGATAAATTCATCGATATATGCATCCGCATCGCTTGGCGTAATCGCATTCACATTAATTGTCGGATTCACGACGCCCGTGATCTGGCCGTTCATATCAACTGCCAGCGACTTCCGGATGTTGAATTCGAAGCCCAGCCCAATCACGTCGCCCGTGCTCACCACCAACGAATTGGTCAGGCTAATCGTTACCGTCGACATCGAAAGCGTCGCCGGCGGCGTGCTCGTCGAGGTCAGCGCACTGATCGTCGGCCGCGTCGGCGGATTCGTCTGTGGATTTGTCACATTGAGGTAGTCAATTTCCGGATTCGCCAGCGTGACAATCACCGTGTCATAAGTTCCCGCCGGAATGGTGTTCAGATCCAACAGCGTATGAAGCCCGTTTAGCTTGGCGAAGTCTACAGTCTGGGGACCGGTGGTCACGGTTACAGGTGTGCTCGTTCCTTGCGCCACGCTAATCCCTGAAATGACCACCTTAAACGAAACAACGCTCGGCAAAGGCGCGTCACCACCGGACACAAAAACCGTTCCGGCCTGCTGCTGGGCGACTGGCATTGTATTCATGCTGCCTGACCCGCATCCCGCAGCGAAGGCAATCAGTGCAAGCGCAAATAATCCACTTAACCACTTCCTTGGATTCATCGTTTTCTTTCCTTTCGTGCTTAGATACCCCGGAGGCGCACCACGCGCCCACCGACCCTTGTTGCATGTAACCCCACCAGTTGGATTAAGTCGCTTTCTGTAAATTATTGATTCTAGGTTAATTACAGGATCTTCAGGAATATGCTCGTCCCCCTATCGGCTCTCGAGCTCGCCCCTAACCTTCCCCCTCGGAATCTTCTGGACACTTTCCAGACTCTCATTTTCAATCTTTAGCTAGGCGTCCGGTTTTTCTTGTGCTACTCTTTTTTCCGGCATGATTTCCATCGCGACGAAGCGAATTACCACTACGACGTCTATGTCGATTACCTCGACTAAGGCGAAGAAGACTATTTTCGCTTCCGGCGCGTGGAGAAACAGCTAGCAAGCTAGAAAAAGTTTCCAACCCACCGCCTGAAGCGAACCTGGCGGTGGGTTTCTTCTTTTAAACCCCGCCAGAGACGCTCCAGCGGCAACCAGGAGCGGATGTGATGAGCCCGGAATACTTGCAGGAAGAAGTGGCAGCGGATACCCGTCTCGTTGAACCCTTTGCGTTCGCTAGCAGCAGCACTCGAGAGATCCCCGACCAACCCGTTGTGGCCTTGAAGTTCGGCGGCACCTCTTTGCTAGGGGCACAGCGTATGTTGCACGCCGCAGGTCTTGTTCGCACGGCTGCCCAGTCCTCGAACGTCATCGTCATTGTCTCTGCGATGAAAGGTGTCACGGATCGCCTTCTTTCCATCTCTTGCTCCCTCGCGGAAGGAAAACTTTCCCATGCGCGCAATGAAGCGGAGGGTGTCATTCATCTCCACCTCAACGTGCTCCAGGATCTTCGACTAGATGAACAGCAGCACGACAGCGTCCGCCTCGGCCTCCAGCTTCTCGGCCGGGACCTTCTCCACGAAGTTCCTCTAAAAGGTCGCGTCCTGGCCAACGCGGAACTCGCCGATCGTCTCGCCTCTTTCGGCGAAAGATTCAGCGCGCGCCTCTTCGCAGCCGCTCTCGAAAAATCCGGAATCCCCGCAGTTCCGGTTTCTTCCTCCGATTTCGTCCTCACTTGCGACACATTCCTCGAGGCCAAGCCTCAGCTGGACGAAACAAAACAGCGCGGCCGCGGAATTCTCCTGCCGCTCCTCGAAGCCGGACTTGTTCCCGTCGTCACCGGATTCATCGGCGCCACTCCCGATGGCCGCATCACCACCCTCGGCCGCAATAGCTCCGATTTCTCCGGCGCTATCATTGCTCACGTAGTGGATGCGGAAGAGCTTGTAATCTGGACTGATGTGGACGGCGTTTATACTGCGAATCCGCATGTCTCCGTCGAAGCCAAACTTCTCCACGACCTGAGCTATGATGAAGCGCACGCTCTGGCGGCCAGCGGTGCCAAGGTACTTCATCCTCACGTTTTGCCACTAGCCGCGGAAACGGAAATGACCATCTGGATTCGCAATACATTCAAACCGCACGCTCGGGGAACTCGAATTGGCCTGCCTCAAAATCCAAATGACCGCGCGCAGCGCGGAGGTGCAGCATGAGCGGGCATTCCTCAGATAATGGCGATAAGAGTGGCATGTCGCAGCACGACGGGCGTCCCTTGCCTGGCGGTGCCACAAAGAAATGGCGCGCGGGTGTTTTGGGCGCAACAGGCCTCGTCGGGCAGCGCCTCGTAAAACTTCTCGCGGATCATCCCTGGTTTGAACTAACTGAAGTGGCCGCCTCCGAACGCTCTTCCGGCAAAAGTTACTCCGAAGCTGTGCGCTGGCACCTCGACGGTCCTATCCCGGAAGCCGCGCGCAGCCGCATCGTCAAGAGCCTCGATCCCAGTCTCGAGTGCGATTTCGTTTTTTCCGCGCTCGATTCAAGCGTAGCCGGTGGCGCAGAGGAAGACTTCGCCCGCGCCGGATATCCCGTCGTCAGCAACTCAAAGAATCACCGCATGGATTCCGACGTTCCATTACTCATTCCGGAAGTCAACGCTGCACATCTCGAAGCCATCCGCACGCAGCAAAAAAATCGCGGCTATGATACCGGTTTCATCGTTACTAATCCGAACTGCTCCACGGCTGGTCTCGTCCTCGTCTTGAAACCACTCGCGGACGCTTTTGGCCTGGAAAAGGTTTTTGCTGTCACGCTGCAAGCCGTCTCCGGCGCAGGCTATCCCGGCGTCGCTTCCATGGATATTCACGCCAACGTTATTCCGTTCATCAGCGGCGAAGAAGAAAAAATGGAGTCTGAGCCGCAAAAGCTTCTCGGCAAATGGGACGGCTCCCGCTTCATCGACGCAGGCCTCGGGATAAGCGCCCACTGCAATCGCGTCCCCGTCCTCGAAGGCCATCTCGAATGCATCTCGGTCAGCCTGAAAAAAATTGCCTGCCTAAAGGAAGTCCGTGAAGCACTGCGCAATTTTGAAGTCGATGCCGAACTCGCCTTACTGCCTTCCGCCATTCGCAATCCCGTGGTCGTTCTGGACGGCGACGACCGCCCTCAGCCTCGCCGCGACGTCCACGCCGGAAGCGGCATGGCCGCCGTTGTCGGCCGCGTGCGAGAATGCCCGCTCCTCGACATCAAGCTCACCCTGCTCTCCCACAACCTAGTTCGTGGAGCCGCCGGCGCCGCGCTTCTCAACGCCGAACTCCTGGCCGCCCGCGGCTTCCTAAGTCGTCGCGTGCAAGCCGAAGACGAGAAACAACTCTCCGAGCCGGTCACTCAATGAATTAGCTCGCAATTTCGAATTGGATATTTTTTCCCGAGGCGTGTTTCTCCAGAAGTTCTGTCATTTCTTGGCCCCAGCGCGGCAAGGTCTCCGCGCCGCCGAACGAAATAATAATCGCAATGACCTGCTTCGTGGCGAGCGTCACCATTGTCCGTTCCGAATCGCTCGTCGGACTTCCATGCGGCCCCAGCGCATCGCAAAATACCGGCAACCCTTCCAAATTCAAATCGTATTTTCCAATCCCTTTGTACGTCTCCTCAGCCCGACCCGCGCGAAACACAATATCGCCCTGCACATTCGCCAAATCATACAACCCTATCGGCAACCGGCTCTCGAAGCTCACCAAATTGATCACGTCCACCACATTATTAATCCGCGGCAATCCCTTCCCAGCGATCACCCGCCGTAAAAGCGCTTCCGCCGATCCGCGATACCTCGCAGGGTCTTTCCCCAGCGCTTTGTAAGCCGCCCGCGTCGCCGAAATCGCCGCCGACTCCAACACCGCCTTCGGTTCCGGCAGCTTCATAATTCTCTCATCGCAACTATGCAGTTCTTGGTCCAAGCCCTCCGGCGTCGCGCCAATTTCCACTTCCGCCGTAACGCACGCCAGCGCGACACGAGGGCACTTCGCCTTCAGCTCCTCTTCAATACTCACACTCATGATTTTCCAGCCGATGAACTTTCGATATTTCGTTTCACAGTATGCAAATGGGGACCATCGCGCAATTTAGAGAAGCAGAAGAATGGTAGGCTCGTGGGGACTCGAACCCCAGACCTCCACCGTGTCAAGGTGGCGCTCTAACCAACTGAGCTACGAGCCTACGGAGGCCTTAGTTTAACACGAGTGATGGAGTCTGTGGGCACGCCACGCAGCGACTCTGTTTGGCTATAGGGCCGCCTTGAGTCCACACGGTCTGCCAATTTTCATCGCCGCCTTAGCACCCTCAATCCCAAAAAGACATCCCACATCAACATTCCGTAGTCTAATAATTCCAGGCCCAAGCAAAACGGGTGTGGAATGCGGTTCGCTCGCCAACTTATTTCTTTTCTGGCATGCCTAAGTATTCTTGCGTCCATTGAAACTCATGCGGCGGAAATAGCCAACTGCACCGGCTTCGTACTCGATGAAAACGGCGTCCCAGTCGCCGCAGCCCAAATAAAGCTTGAAGACGCCGCGGCTCACATCTATCGCACAGCCTCCGACGGCGCCGGCCGTTTCACTCTAAAAAATCTTCCCGTTGGCGATTACAAACTCGAAGTCCGCAAAGAAGGTTTTTTCGTCATCGCCGGCCGCGCTCTCACCCTGCAACCCGGCCCCAACGAGCTTGCTCTCACCATCAACCACGCTCAAGAAGTTCACGAACAAGTCCAGGTCACCGCTCGCGCCAACCAAATCGACCCGCAGGATACTGCTCAGCGCAACACACTCACCACCCGGGACATTCGAGATATCCCGGTCCCCAGTCCGCACGTACTCGCGGAAAGCCTCGTCGCTCTCCCCGAGATCACCCAGGACAATCAGGGCAATCTGCATATCGCCGGTGCGCGTTCCGGCGAAACGCAGTACCTGCTCGATGGCTTCGAAATCGGCGACCCCGTAAACGGCCAGCTCACCTCTCGCTTCAACATCGACGCGACGCGCACCGCCGAAGTCCAATCGAGCGGCTTCGGCGCAGGCTACGCTCATGCCGGCGCAAATATTCTCAGCCTCGACACTCCCGACGGCGACGACCGCTGGCGCTTCGGCACCACCAATCCTGCTCCCGGCATCAACATCCAGGAAGGCGTTCACCTCGGCAACTGGTATCCGCGTTTCACTTTCTCGGGCCCCATCAAGCGCGGCCGCTTTTGGTTTTCCAATTCAATCAGCATTCAGCACACTTTCGCCGTCGTCAAAGGCCAGCCCTCCGGCGCGAACCTTTGGGAAGAATGGGCCGGAGACAATCTCCTCCGCCTCCAATACAACATCACTCCCAAGCACATCCTTCACGCCGGCTTCCTCTATAACATCGCGCGAGGCACCAATCTCGGCCTCGATGCTCTCGATCCCGTCTCCACCACAGTCACCGGCGACGGGCGTCGTTACTTCGCCTCTCTCAAAGACCAGGTCTGGCTCGCCGACACGCTCTTCGATTTCGGCGTAGCCGCCGATGAAAGCATTCTTGATTACATCCCGCAAGGCACGCAAACCTACGTCCTCTTGGTGAACGGCTCCTCCGGAAATTATTTCCAGCGCTTGAACCAGCGCGGCCGCCGTTTGCAAGCTGTCGCCGGCATGCCTGCCGCAACTCGCCACCGGCATGGCACTCATCAACTCGCAGCCGGCCTCAACGCCGCTAGCCTCAACTATTTTCTTTCCGCTGACCGCGGCGAAATCCAGGCGCTCAACGCGTTCGCGATTGACGAAACAACTTGCAGCTCCGCACTGCAACCCGGATGCTTGGTGCGTCAAACCACTTTCTCCGGCCCAACAACTCCCTACGTTTCGAACACCCAACTCGGCGCTTATGTCCAGGACACCTGGTCCATTTCAAAATATTTTGTCTTGCAAGCAGGATTGCGCACGGACTGGGATCGCTTCACGCAAAGCGCCATGGCCGAACCACGCATCCACGCAAACATTCTTCCTTTCGGAGATGACACCTCAAAGGTTTCGTTAGGCTGGGGCATCTATAATGTCCCGCTCAATCTCTCTCAAATTGCCCAAGCCTTCGACCAGCAACAGCTCGACACATTTTATAATTCCACCGGCACAGTTGCTGCCCCGGGCACGGTAGTCAGCCAATTCGTCGTCCCTACAACCGGCCTGCAACAACCGCGCTTCACGATGTACAGCGCCGGTTTACAACAGAAACTCTTCCACAACACCCTCTTCGGTCTCCAACTCCTCGCACGCAACGGCTCCCACGGCTTCGCCTACGTCGATCAGCAACCCACGCAACCCGGCGGAATCTTTCTTCTGCAGGACACTCGCAAAGACCGCTATCGCTCGGCCACCGTCTCCGCACGCCACGTATTTTCCGAGGACATGGAAGTCTATGGCGCCTACACGCGCTCCGTCGCCCATTCCAACGAAGTCCTCAATCCCGCTCTCGGCTCGATCTTCTATGTCGCGCAACAACCCGGCCCCGTCCTGTGGGACGCTCCCAACCGCCTCGTCACCTGGGGCTGGGCCCCCACGCACATCTGGGGTATCCAACTCAGCTATTTCTTCGAGTACCGAACCGGCTACCCGTACAGCGTCATCAATTTAGAACAGCAACTCGTCGGCCCGCCGAACTCCTCGCGTTTCCCCGCCTATGCCAGCCTCAACATCGGCCTCGAAAAGAAATTCGCTTTTCGCGGCTATATCTGGGGAGTCCGCATCGAAGCGGTAAACATCCTCAATCGCCAAAATCCCAACACCGTAGTAAACAATATCGACGCCCCGAATTTCGGAACCTTCGCTGGCGGCCAAGGCCTCGCCTTCACCCTTCGCGTTCGCTTCATTGGCAGAAAATAGGCCCAGAGCTGTGATATACCTCTGACGAATCTGAAGATACGCGATTGCGCAAAAGGAGATTCTCAATGTCCTCAGGCCACCTCTGGCGATTTTTGTGCTGCGCTTTGGTCGTTTCGTCCTGTTCAGCGGTTTCTCTCGCACAGAACACGGAGGGCAAAGCTCCGCCGGTGCTCGATGTTCACGTTCACGCTATGGATGGAAACTTTCCCGGCGTCGCACCAATGTGCCCCAACACGTCGAAGTTTACGGCGTCGGATCCTAAGGAGAAGGAAGCGCCATTCGGTTGGGTGACGGAGCCATGCACGCCGGCGCTTTACCCGTCTGCACCGGGCGAATATATGAAAGATGTTCTCGCCGAGATGGAGCGGCTCAATGTCACAGCCGTGGTTTTTGGCGACCCAAAGAGCGTGCAGAAATGGAAAGATGCGGCGCCGGCGAGGATCATCCCGGGCACGTCGTTCACGGCCGGGATGGGGACGGGTCAGCACGTGGCGCTCGACGAATTGCGAAAAGATTTCACCAGCGGTGGCTTCAAAGTGATGGGTGAGATCGGCCTCCAATATGAGGGCATTTCACCCAGCGATCCTTCGGTCGACGCCTACTTCGCGCTCGCCGAAGAGCTGGATATTCCCGTGGCGGTTCATATGGGCACTGGCGGCTCAGGACGCGCAAACGTGGCGATGCCAAAATTTCGTGGTTCGATGGGGAACCCGCTGCTGTTCGAGGAAGTGCTGGCGCGGCATCCGAAACTGCGTCTTCAAGTGATGCACGCCGGATATCCGATGATCGAAGAGATGCTCACGCTGCTGCAGGCCAATTCCCACGTTTACGTGGACGTTGCGGGACTGATCTGGAGCTATCCCATCAAGGAAGTGAATCGCTATATCGAGCGGCTGGTGGATGCCGGATTCGAAGACCGCGTGATGTTCGGCACCGACCAATTGCTCTGGCCCAAGTTGATGGCCTATTCGATCAGCATCATCCAGAACGCCGATTACCTGACGCCCCAGCAGAAGCGCGACATCCTGTACAACAACGCCGCGCGATTTCTGAGAATAGACAAAGCTCAAAGCAAGTGAGCTCTTCTCGAGGAATTCGGGAGACGGTTTATTCGAAGTAATCCGTGAGAAATGAATTTGCCAGGACTATAGCGACAAAAAACAAATCTACAGCCCGAACATCGAATTGACTCCCGCTCGGGCGTCTTGGGCAGAAGCTTCTCGGCGTTCCAGCGCGGGGAGAGCATTCGGCTCGGCGGCCGGCGTTGAAGCCGCAGCGCCAGCACTGGCCGCGGCAACATTCGGCGTAGCAGCCGTTGGTTGGACAGCAACCTGTTGAAGGTAAGCCAGATCTCGAGCCTCTTCCGTACCCGGCTGCACGGCAGGGAACGACAAATTCATTTGGTGCTCCATTGCGCTTGCAATGCGGTGCAACTGCCAGATCAACTTTTCAAGCTCTTTCGACCGGCCAAGGTTCAAACTGCGCTCCCACAAAAAGCGGATGGACAACACCATCAGAATGGGTAAGCCGATGGCCAGGGTGGCCAGTACGATGTTGAAAAGCAGCGACTCGAGGGGTGTGAAAGATTGGCTCAATGGGGCCTCCAAACGCAGGACTCAGCAGGCAGAATACAGCAGCGCGCCAGCGCTGACAAACGAATCAATCTTAGGCCAAGCGCAGGGAGTCCAGGAAGAAGAGGTCAATTCCCCTGGGGGCATGGAAAATCTATAAGCGTTTGTGCTTTCACTCCTGACCGCTCCACTCGGTCTCGACTTTCGGCGGGTGCAATAAGGTCTGCATCACCACGCAATACTGTTCCGTCTTCTCCCGCAATCCTCGCAGTTGTTCCGGAGTAGCCGTTGGCGCAGCAATCTCATAATGAAGATGGATGCTCCCAAAACCTACTGGCACTTCTTTCGATATACCGAGGGTCCCTCGAAGATCCAAGTCGCCTTTAACAGTGACTTCAATACGTTCAGTAACTATTCCCATCGCTGCAGCCACCATTTGGCAGGTGATCTGCGCGCAAGCTGCCAAAGCCCCTAGCAAGAGGTCACCGCTGCAGGCGCCAGTCCCCTCGCCTCCTACTCCCTTATGGGCCTCCGCATTGTAAACGGCGCGTCCGATATCGATCGAGCAGGAAACTGGTACATTCGTCTGCGCGCCTTTCGCGATAAGCGTGATTTGCGAAGTATTGGGGTCGTTGCGGTATTGCTCTTTCAGCGGCTTCTGAACAGATCGAAGATCCATGGAAACCTCATTCTTTTATTCTTGGCCATTCTTACTAACTTAAGTGGCTTAGGCCAACCCTTCTTGAAGCCGCTCTGTCTGGATGCTAGCATGCGTACAAGCTAGGTGAATGCACATGCCAAAATTCGTCATTGAACGCGAAGTCCCAGGAGCAGGAAATCTCACAGACGCTCAATTGCGGGAAATCTCCCAAAAATCTGTAAAAGTTTTGAAGGAAATGGGTCCCGAGATTCAATGGCTCCATAGCTACGTAACAGGCGACAAGGTGTACTGCGTTTATCTCGCTCCGGACGAAGCGACCATCCATGAACACGCCAAGCGCGTAGGTCTTCCCGCCAATCGAGTCTCTGCAGTCCGCCGTCTCATCGATCCATCAACCGCCGAATAAGTAGTAGCTGAACCTTCAGGCATCATCCCTTTTTACCCCGTAATAAGAATCAACCCGTTGAAGTATTCGTCTCCTCACGCGAGGGAGGGGCTGTCTCCGGTAGGAGTACTTCCTCTATAGCCTTTTCCACCGGCAAGGCCCAACCTTCTAACCATGCCGTCGCGCCTTCCGTGTTGCTCAATCCCCGCCGTGCGAGATCCAGACTTGCTTCCAACTTAACTTGTTCCGCCGGAGTCAGCGGAACGCCTATATTTTGACGCAGCGCAGCAGCCGCGCCCGCCAAACGGAGCGCACGCTCTGCATGAGCTTGAGCAGCCTCTGAACACGCGAAACATTCCAGCAGGCGGGCCATTCCTCGTTTATGATCTAGTTCCTGGAAAATAATTATGCTTTCACGATACAGAGAATGCGCTCGGGGATAGTCCCCTTGTTCTCTCGCCAAGCTTCCCAGATCAGCCAGAATACCAGCGATGCCCCAACGGTCACTGAGTTCTCGAAAAATTGCCAGGCTCTGTTCGTACAATATCCGCGCGGCTATCGTGTCGCCTTGATCGCGTGCGACATCCCCTTGATAGTTAAGCGACCAAGCTACGCCTGTCCGGTCTCCCAGCCCTCGAAAAATAGAGAGACCTTCCCCGTAAAGTGAGCTGGCCAGGGAGTAGTCGGCCTGCAATTTGACGACACTCGCCAGGTTACTGAGAGCGCGCGCGACAGCTTTCTGGTCTCCCATTTCTCTCCACTGCGCCAGGCTTTCTTCGAACAGAGAATGCGCCATCGCAACGTCGCCCTGATCGCGCGCAACGACCGCCAGCGCGTTTAGAGAAACGGCGACGCCCTGCTTGTCCTCCAACTGCCGCGCAATGTCCAGACTTTCCTGCATGAGGAAACTCCCCGCAACGTAATCTCCCTGCGCGATGGCGAGTACACCTGCCGCAAAAAGCGCTCGCTCGCGCGCCTTAGTGGGAGCTGCTGCGCCCGCAAGCTTTAGCAACTTGCCCAGGCTGTCCCTGCCTTCGGCGAGATACTCGCGCGTTTCCCAGAAGCGAAACAGCGCCGCGCCAAGACGTAGACCCCACTCCGCATCTCCGGTTTCCGTAAGCCACTCGAGAGCCGCGCGAATGTTGTTATGCTCCAACGCAAAACTCTCCAGCCTTTCCGCTCCTTTCGCGCCATCCTGTTCCGTAGCATCCTCTTCTGCCAGCACGAGGCAATAGGCGGCATGCGCCCGTTTCGTCTGCGCCCTCTCTCCGCTCGCTTCCAGTTTTTCCAGGGCGTATTCGCGAATCGTTTCAAGCATCGCGAACCGCGATTCGCCGTTCGCTTGCTCGACCTGCTGCAGCAGGCTTTTGTCCACCATCGAGGCCATGCCGTCGAGCAGGTCCAAATCGAGGTCGCCTTTGGTGTCGCACACAGCTTCCGAGCTCTCCAGTGTGCATCCCCCCACGAACACTGATAATCTTCGGAAAAGCCTCTGCTCGGCGCTGCTCAGGAGGTCAAAGCTCCAATCCATGGCGGCACGAAGCGTCTGCTGCCTCTGCGGTAAGTCCCGCGCCCCACCCGTCAAAACCTGCAAGCGACTTTCCAGCCGCACCAGCAGGGAAGAGGGAGAAAGAACTTTCACCCGCGCGGCCGCGAGCTCGATCGCGAGCGGCAGACCATCCAATCGTGCGCAAATCTCCGTAACCGCGTTTGCATTTTCCCGGTTGAGCTCGAAATCTGGCTTGGCAGCAACCGCGCGTTGTACGAACAGAGCGACGGCCGGGCAGTTTGACAGGTTCTCTACAGAAGGCGTGGACAGCGAATCTGGTAGCGCAAGCGGCGGCACCGGAAATTCATGTTCTCCATACACATGCAGCGCCGCGCGGCTCGTCACTAGGATTTTAAGATTCGGACCCATAGTCAGCAACTCTGACACGATAGCGGACCCCCGAACCAGGTGCTCAAAATTGTCCAGCAGAAACAACATAGGTGCGCTGAATGAATCCTGTAAATTCTTTTTGAGTATTTCGAGCGGCGATTGCCCTCCCGCCTCCCATATCCCCAGCGTCTGAATGATCGCGGAAGCGATCAACCCCGGATCGCTCAGCGGTGATAGCGGGACAAAATGAATACCTCCTGGAAACCACTCCACCAGCCCGTTGGCCACTTCCACCGTGAGACGCGTTTTCCCAATCCCTCCCGGACCCGTGACCGTGACCAAGCGCACATCCTGGCGCAGCAGCAGTTCTTTGGCGGCCGCTGCTTCCTTTTCTCGCCCCACAAACCCTGTCCGTGACACGGGAAGATTTGTCGGGCGAATCTCCATCTGCCTATCTGGTTTCTCCGAGAAGCGATCTCGAATGGCGGCAAGTTCCATCGCGAGATCCCGGGTAGAGACGTAACGCTTTTCAGGTTCTTTCGCCAGACATCTTTCGATGGCCCAACCGAGCGGAGCTGGAGCCTCGCGATTTTGCACTCCAATCGGCCCGGCCTGCTCCCGCAAGATGGCCACCATCGTTTCCGCCGCAGTGATTCTCGGAAAGGGATGCTTTCCGGTCACCATCTCGTAGAGAATCAAGCCGAACGAGAACTGGTCTGACCTGAAATCCAGCGCTTCGCCGCCCACTTGCTCCGGTGACATGTAGCCGACTGTCCCTACGATGAGACCCGAATCAGTCACCGATGTTGTCGTACTGTGAATTCCCGGACGCTCTCCGCTGGGCGCCGTGACCTTCGCCAGTCCAAAATCGAGGATTTTCACGAACCCGTCGTCAGAAACCATCAGGTTCTCAGGCTTTAGATCCCTGTGCGTGATGCCTGCTTCATGAGCCTTGGTCAGACCGTCGGCAATCTGCGCGGCGATTTCAATCGCCTTTCGCATCGGCAGCAATCCAGACACAAGTAGCTGGCGCAGCGTCTTCCCTTCTACCAGTTCCATCGCAATGTAATGATTGGAACCGTCCTGTCCGAGCTCGTAGATCGTAACGATATTGGGATGGTTGAGGGCAGATGCCGAGCGAGCTTCCTGCTCGAAGCGCTGCCGCCGTTCATTGTTTTCGGAGAATACGGCCGGAAGAAGTTTAATCGCCACGATGCGATCGAGCCGCGGATCCCGCGCGCGGTAAACTTCGCCCATGCCACCTGCGCCCAGCGGAGCAATAATTTCAAAGGAACCGAGCCTGCTGCCTGGAGCGAGGGCCATAGTTGGCCGCAATTATACCCTTCCAAATCTCATTTCCGTTACCTCTAGTCATCACCTCAACGGGCGATGCAATACAGTACGAATGAAAGTCATGTACTCAGCGCACCGGATTTCCTGCGCTCACCGCTAACAGCAATAGACCAACGCTATGGGCGGTGCTACAGTCGGCTTTCACAAAATCTATTTTGAATTCTAGATTCCAGCATGCGAACCAACCGGAGCTCGATAGGAAGATAGGCAAATTGCTTTAACAAAAATACGCGAAGTTGCGAATCTTGTTCGACTGCCAAATCGCGGTAGGTATTGCCTCCAGCATTTGTGTAACGCTGTAGATTTCTGGATTTTGTCGGCGAACCCTCTTGGAGAAACGCAATGATGGTCACGCCCTCCGTGCCCCGCAGACTGCGATTTCCGCTTTCTCTGTGGTCCAGCGTGCTCATTGGGTTTCATGATCCTCAAAGCTTTTATGCATATTTTCTATTTCCCTAACCGAGAAGATTTTGTGCCCGAACCCGCCATCGCAGATCTCACAGCCCGCGAGTTTACCACGCTGAAATCGCAATGAGAAATATCCGCTCCGATTGAGACTTTTTTGACGGGCACGCCTAACCCTCCGGATTACGGCCGGAGGAGATCCAACAACACCACTTCCGAGTGCTCCTGCACTCGTTCGAGAACAACCTCACGGCCGTCAGGAGAAATATCGAAGTCGCGAATATCGAAATCGGGATTGAGGTTAGTCAACTGCCGCTCAGCGCCTGTTTCCAGGTCGATCAGCCAGAGATTCTTATGTTGAATCTCTCCTCGCAACAACACCAGTGCCCTTCCTCCAGGCAGGAATGCCAGACGTCGAGCGCCCCGAGTCAGCGTCAGAGTAGGCAGGGAATACGCTGCAGCCGACGCCGTCACAGCTTTCACCGAAAATGTAGTGCCGATGTCGGGTCCCGAATAAACAACGAAGCGACCGTCGGGTGCCCATGCGGGATCGACCGAGTACTCTTGCACAAAAAGTGCGGGCGGGCCACCGTCGACCGGTACCCGAAAGAGATGTGGAACTCCATGATCGACCGCCGCCGTTGTGATCGATTGACCGTCCGGCGCCCATGCCGGAACGCCCTGCAGGTCGAGCGAATCGGCCACAATCCGCGCGTTGGTCCCGTCAGCCTGCATCACGTACAAACTCGTCTGCCCGTGCTGTCGGACCGAGAACGCGATATACCGTCCATCGGAAGAGATTGCCGGGCCACCAAAGACTCGCGCTTCCTGACCACTCCACAACTCCATGTCCGTTCCGTTCGCAAGCTTCCAGATACTCTCGCTCGTGCCGGTCGTGGAAACATACAGAAGATAATTTGGACCCAATCGCGGGGAAAACCCTGTACTGGTCGTCAGGGGAATTCGAGCCGCCGCCGGCGCCCCTGCGGGTGAATCAGCGATCCGCAAGCGCCACAGAGTTGTCTTCGGACTTGCGAGCGTGGCGACGAGACGGCGACCATCCGCGCTGGCCGCTAGCGACGTGTACCGGTCAACGCCGAAGGTCAACCTGTGGGGAATGCGGCGCTCGACGTCTACGCTGTAGAGCCACGGCCCCGAACCATCGGTATCGTTAGCGAGATAAAGCATCGTTCGTCGATCAAATAAGATCGGATAACTCACGCGGCCTGCCTGCGAAGTGATCCGTTCGGGAGTCCCACCGGCTGGCTTGATTCGCCAGATGTCCAATTTGTCCGGGAGCGAACCCTGCACGAAGTAAATAAATGCCCCATCAGGTGCCCATAACGGAAAGTGACTGTGGAGCCCGTCACGTGCAGTGAAAATGGGGCGGCCCTCCGATCGCCGGCCGTCGTTTGAAACGAAGAGAGGATCTCCGGGTCCGGGTGTGTGATACGCAAGTCGGGATCCGTCATGCGACCAGTCGAATTCGGCCACGCCTTCGAGGTAAGGCTTGGGAGATCCACCCAGCGTAGGCACTGCCCAGATGCCTATTTCGCCACCGTTCGAGGCGCTTGGTTTGCGAACCCAAAATGTAACGAATGATCCGTCGGGCGAGAATCCCAGCGTACGGATCGATGGGTTGACCAGTTCCGGCGCGCTCCCGTGAGTCAAGTTGTGGAACTGTCCAGAACCCACTTGCGTAACCCAGACGTCCATCTGTCCATCGCGATCCGACAGAAACGCCAAGAACTGACCGTCGCGTGACACCGCAGCGGCCTCCTCTACTCCATCAAAGTCCGTGACGGTCTGGAATTGCACGTTAGAGATCGGGTTACGCCAAAAGTATTCTGTCCGCCGCAACCACAGGCTCGCGCCAATCACTAATACAACTCCCGCTATTGCCAGCGGCAGGATGAACTTCCATTTCGTTCGAGAGGTCACTAGCTCCGCGCGCGGCGGCAGTACCGGGGGCTTGGAGGAAGGAGTATCGTTCCCGTTCTCCGGCGTTGCTTGAAGATTCCGACTATGCACCCAGGCATCCAACTCTGCCCGGGAAGCGTAAACCGACCCCATCCTGTCATGAAGGTGCCGGTGAACGGGCATCTTCTCCCGCTTTTCCCACCGCTGGACGGTGGTCACGTCGCGGTTGAGGTATCCGGCAATTTCCTTCCACGAATCCAGCCGGTCTTCAGGTGGACTCACAGAGGGCGGCGTGCTAGAGGATGGTTCACCCATCGCGCTCTCCTGTTAGGTTCGCGGCTGTCACGAGCCTGGGGAGCCGAATTGTACCTCCGTCTGACCGGCCCGGCCACGGCAAAGCACAGCATTCGACGGCAAATTGAGAAATATAGGCAATTCTGCACCTTGCCGTTTGACCACACCCGCCCGAATGGCTCATGGTCTCCTAACGTGTAGGGTGTGCAATCGCTGAAAGCAGTTCATGGGCCGCAAATCTCCCAGGCGGGCCCGGACGTCCCTAGCAGCACTCGGCAAAAAAGATTTGAATCTCAAATTTCTGGAGGATTTTCATCATGAATAGCAAAGCAATCTCGTGGGCCGTACGCATCACCACGGTAATCGTGCTTGTGTTCGTTACTGGAGCTCAGGCCCAAGCTCCTACGCCCGACCACTTCAGCGGCATCCTGAATGACTATACCGCCGCAACAGGCGTGGCTGGCCCTTGGGAAATGCATGGCTCGTGGTCAGTGAAATTAAAAAGAGATGGCAAAGCAGATTTCTCACTCGTTATGACCATGGAGCATCCCGACTATTGGGTTCTGGCAAACCCCACTCCCCCCGTTACGCCCCCTGCCCCCACTCTTAGCCCTACGGTTGACAATCCAGGCTTACGCAATCCTCATACTCACCATCTCACTATGACGGATGCCACCGTCAGCTACGACCCGACGGACCTCGCCCTTTGCCCCAGTGACAGCCCCGCCACCACAGTCCGTTTCGTGCTCACAGGCGAAGCCGACATCACCGGCAACGGGACCGCAGCCCCATTTCAGAAACCACCTACAGGCGTTATAACTCTATCCCCGCTTCAGGTCTGCATCACCGGAGGCGCGGAGGTCACTTATTCCAACATGACCATGACGTTCCAAACCGGCGCTCCCGCGATTAAGCATTTCGGAAGCTTCCCCATCCACGGCGTCGTTCGCCTGCCCCACAAGCCGGATGATCATGACCATGATCATGATGGAGATAGACGCTAAGATAGCGCTTGGGTGGAAGTCGCGCGACGCACAGCCGATTTCCACCTGCTTCGCTAAAACAACGCACTGTCCTACGGGTCACGTATCCGCGTCCCAACAGAGTACAGACGACCTTCATATAGGCTTGGCGTGGGTGGTTTACAATCCGACCCCTTGAGTGCGGAGAGATCGGCGAAGCGCTGCCCCTAGTTATGTCGAAATTTTTTGGAACATGCAGAAAAATGAAAACTTTCCTCGTTCCACATTCCAGCTATCCTTACTACGCACAATCCAGGGAGAAGAAATGTTCGGCCATCCAAGAATCTACTTCGGCGAGTTTGAGCGGCTCTCCGAGCAAATCCAAGAACCAGAGCACCTCATATCCGCGGTAGCCTCCATTCACCGCCTCACACCGAAACACGCTACCGAGGTCTACCACGAGTGGAGCAAGCACACCCAACGCCAACCCCTAACCGCCGCCGGCGAATAAGGTTTCCCATTTTGGTCCTTGACAATTAGTTACTTCAGGTGTATATATATTTGTAGGTAATACTGTGATTCTTTCCGTCGGCCGCCAGCAACTTGCTGGCGTTTTTGCTTTTAGGGCGTCCGCGTCTCGAACCGCCACCCGAACCATTCCATTTTTTTCCACAGCGAGTAAACATGCGACGCATAGGAATGCCAGCAACTCCATTTTTTTCAATCGCTTACTTACAACTCTCTACATACCCCGGGGGTGGGCAGCCGCCAGCCCGGCAAAGCAAATAAAGGACGCATTCCGTTAACAGGCCGCGTCGCAAGCCACGTCCTCCGTGAACTCTGTGATCTCTGCGTTAAAATTCACATGCCACAGCTTCACCCAACTAACCACGAAGCCAGGGACGAGCCGCTTCGTGCCCAAGTTCCTCCCCGGAAGTTTTACTTTCGACTTTCAACTGTCGACTGCCGACCTCCTCCGGTGGTAGGCTTCCCGTTTGGTAGCTCGGAGGAAAGAAAGTGAGCCTAGCCGCTCCCCCAGATCATCTTCATTCTCTCTCCGGCTTGGAGGGTCGCCGCAGCACGCGTATCGACCGTAGCGTTCCCCTCGTCGTGCTCGGCCAAACCAAAACCGGCTTGTCCTTCCAGGAGAAAACATCGACCGTCAGTTTCAATCTTCACGGCTGCCGCTATCCCTCGCGCCACGAATATCCAATCGGTGCTTCCGTCGGCCTGCGCGTGCTCCAGCCCGATGGCGAGACCATTTCTCCCGTTATTCGTGCTTTTGTGAAGTCCGTCCATCCGCCCGCAAGCCCTCGCGAACTCTTTCAGGTCGGCGTCGAGCTGGAATCTCCCGCAAATATCTGGAATCTTTCTTCGCCGCCGCCGGATTGGAATCGTTTGCTGGGAGGCAGTGCACCGCAGGCAGGCATGGCAACAGCCGTTGCTCCGGCGCTGGAACCAGCTGAACCGCCAGCCGCGCCCGCTGCGTATCCGCCTTCTTCATCGCCCAGTGTCAGCGAGGCGAGAACGAGCCAGGTTACGGAATTCCCATCACCGTCTCCTGCAGCATCCGCCGCCCAGCCAGGCAAAGAAAATACTTCGTCAAAACCGGAGCGCGTCGCTATCACCATCGATCAACTGGTTGCCGCCATGCAAGGCAAACTGCAGGCCGCCGCCGAAAAGGTCGTTCAGAACGCGCTGGCCGAGCATCTCGATGAAGCCATTGAAGCGGCTCTCGCGCGTGTGGAAGGCGTGCGAGAACGAAATCTCCAACAGTTGGGAGAATTCTCCGAGCAGCGTCTGGAATCCCTGATACGTTCTTCTCGCGAAGAAATTCTCGGCCATCTCGAGTCGCGCCTCGGCGAAGTCCAAAGCCGCTGGGAAGAGCAGCACAACGCTTTTCGCACTCAAGCCGAAGAAATTGCTCAGCGTCTCGAAAGACTCGCCGCCGATACACAACGGAATCTCGGCGAGACTCAGAAATTTGTGGAGAAAGCCACTGGCGAAATCGTGCCGCGGACGCGCGGCCGCTTGGACGAATCTCTGGGCAAAGCCACCGAACAATTCGAGGCAGCCGCTGACCGCATCTCCGATCGCCAGTTGGTTCGCGTAATGGAATCCACGCGCATGGTCATTCGCGAAGCTGCCGCGCAACTGGATGCTCGCGTCGCCGAGTCTCGCGCGCTCCTGCACAACGCAGCGGGAAGCACGCTCGAAGAATTCCGCCGTCAGGCAGAAGTACAGGTCGACTTAGCCATCGCGGAAACCACGGAGCGCGTACGATCGGCACTCACCGCGCTCGATGCGGAAAATCGCACCGCCTGCGAGAATCGCCGCCGCACCATGATCGACGATGTCCTGCGAACCACGGAACAATCCACCGAGCAATTCCGCTCCGGCATCAAAGCCTTCCTCTATTCTTGCTTGGTGGCCGCCGTCGGTGCTGTTGATGAACACGCCAAAACCACGCTCGATGGCATGGTAAAAGATCCAAGCAGCTCCCCTCGCTCCATCGGTGATATCACCGACATCAGCGATATGACAAAAATTCCGACCGACGACGAAAAACCAAATTAACAAACACCCACTCGTGCCGCGAATCTCTTGTAGGGGCACAGCACTGCTGTGCCCGTCTTTTTCGATGGGTTCGTGTGTTTTAAAGGATGGAAAAAGTGGAATCTAGTTCGCCGCCACTCCCAACCCAAATTCACGATGCACAGTGATCAGCGCCGTCTTCGCGGCTTTTTCTTCCACAACAAATGAAATATTCGACTCCGAAGATCCTTGCGCAATCGCAATCAAGTTCACATTTTCGCGCCCCAGTGCATTGAACGTGCGACCCGCAACTCCCGGCGTCCCGCGCATGTTCTCGCCCACCACGGCTACGATGGCAATGTTTGGATCGACCGTAATGTGTTCGACCTTCTCGTGCGCTAAATCTTGCGCAAACTCTTTTCGCAGCGCGTCGACCGTCCTCTGCGCATCCGCAGCTGACACAATGAAGCAAATATCATTCTGCGAAGACGACTGCGAAATCAGCAGCACATTCGCACGCACCTCAGCAGTCGTCGAAAACGTCCGGCCCACAACGTCCGGCAATCCCACGATCCCCGGCCCGCCCACGCTGATCAACGCTACATCTTGGATCGCCGTCAACGCTTTCACGCCACCGCCGATGCTGCGACCCTCCGGCGTTATTTTCGTTCCCGGCCGTTCTGGTGCAAAGCTGTTGCGGATCCAAACTGGAATGGCGGCCTGCATCACCGGCTTCAAAGTTTTTGGATGCAGCACTTTCGCGCCGAAAAAGGCCAGCTCTGCCGCTTCGCGGTACGAAATCACCGGAATCGTTCGCGCTTCCTGCACGAGCCGCGGATCAGCCGTCAGCACGCCATCTACGTCCGTCCAGATAATCACTTCATCGGCATTCAGCGCCGCGCCCAGAATTGTTGCCGAATAATCAGAGCCGCCGCGGCCAAGTGTCGTTAAATTGCCTTCCGTAGTCGCACCGAGGAAGCCAGTCACAATCGGGACGATTCCCTTCTCAATCATCGGACGCAACCGCACTTCGCATTGTTGCCGCGTGCGATCCATCAAAGGTTCCGCACCTCCATGGATCGCGTCCGTAATGATCACTTCCGTCGCCTCCACCGCCTCGCTCTGCAATCCGAGCTCGCGCACCGCTCCCGCCACCAGCGGCGCGGATAGCCGCTCTCCCAAGCTTGATATCGCGTCCAAGGTCCGCGGCGTCAACTCGCGCAGCAGCGCCGTTCCTTCCAACAGCCGGCTTCCTTCTGTGAACACCTCTTCCATCTCATCTCTGACAGACTTGCGCGCATTCTCATCGCGAACCAAATTCTTCAGCGCTTCTTCGTGCTGGTTGCGCAACGCGGCCAATACAGTTGCCCCCTGCCCGTTCTCTCCGGCCCCCGCGCGCTTCGCCGCTTCGATCAGCCGGTTCGTCACCCCGCTCATCGCGGAAACCACCGCGAGGCAACCACCCTCCCGTGCACCCTGCGCGATAATCTGCGCCGTTCTCGCGATGCACGCCGCATCGCCAACCGACGTGCCCCCAAATTTCATCACCTGCAGTCGCGCTTTCATTTCTTTCGGCCTTCCCCGCTTCTCTGAAATTTCACTTTTCAGTTTACCTTGAGATTCAGATGAGTTCGCTGAGAGGAATTCCGTGCGTTGTCGCTGCGAACAAGGGAGTCAGGATTGCCAAATGGAGAAGACTGATGAGCTCTACTTATTCGCAGCTGAACAGGGAACTCATGACTTGCTTTCGGATTAAGGCCGATCCCAATCGAGGGCGTAGATTTCCTGGATGCTGGCGTCGCGAACGACCAGTGGCGAATCGTCTGGCGCCAGGCCGCTCCAGTTTCCGAAGGCTCCGCCGGCAGCTTGAAATCCCTTCAGGCTGAAGATGCGCTCGAGTTTGCCGTCGCTGACTTGCACACGGAAGAAGCTCTCCTGGTTATCGAGAATTCCGTCAAAATACAGGTAATGACCGCCTCGCGACCAGGTTGGATACGCCACGAAGAGATTGGCGAGCTCCTTCCATTTCTGCGTGGTGAAATCAAACAGCATGAGCTTGAGCGAATCCAGTGGAATCGCGGCCAGGTAGCGCCCGTCGGGGGACCAGCGCGGCGAATACAGTCCATCGGACCCCGGCAACTTCACTGGTGTTCGCGTCTTCAGATCCATCACGAAGACAGCGGATCCCTGATTGTTCAGAGAATTTTCTCCGAAGGCTAGCGACTTGCCGTCCGGCGACCATGTGGGGTCCGCCGAGTTGGTTGCACTTCGATAGATCAATTCGGGAGAGCCGCCCTGCGCGGGAATCATATAGATTTGCCAGGGCTCGCCGGGTGGATGGCCAAAGAAAACAATTTGTTTGCCGTCCGGAGACCATCGAGGCAAATACGCTTGCATGGGTGGAAAAACGAGTTGTAGCTTTTGCGTTCCGTCTGACTTGCTGCGCCACATGGTGCCATCGGAGGCGTCGTTGTAGGCGACCCACTCGCCATCGCGAGAGAAGTCGAGCCCCATCGCTGAAATTCCTGAAAGGTAAGGCGCGAGTTGTTTCGATTTCGCATCGTAGCGCAACAATTCACCGCGAGGCTGCCAGCCCTGTGCGAAAAGCTTTTTCCCATCGCGGCTGGGGACAGGAATGCCGACGTTCATGGGCCCTGTCGTCAACTGCACTGGCGCCTGGGGCGTGGCGCGAAAAAAACCACCGCGTTCATTGATGGCCCAGAGGTCCATTGTCGCGTCGCGCCGTGCCTGGAAAACAAAATACTTTCCATCCGGGGTCCACTCGCCGCAGCATTCGTTGGGTGCGTCGCTCCAGCCAGGAAGCAGGAGATGAAGGTTGCTGCCATCCGCGGAAGCTTGCCAGATCGAGCGGTAATTGGTTTTGGGGTCGTCCATCGTAAAACGCAAAATCGATCCGTCTGGCGACCAGCGTATATCGTTGGCAGTTCCTCCTGCAGCCAAGAGCCGATGAGGCTCGCCGCCGTCGCTCTTCGCAACGAAAATCTCGTTGGCTTTGCAAAAAGCGATTTGCTTGCCGTCTGGCGACCAAGCTCCGGCGTGGCCTTCAAGATTTCCCAATCGACGAGGCGAATCGCCAAGGACGGGAACGCTCCAAAGCGGGCCCTCGAGAGCGGTTCCTCGCGGGGTATTCATCAAGAGCGCGGAGCCATCCGCGGAAATGTCGAAAATGTTCGCGAAGCCGGTGTCCTCGAGGGAATTGGGTACGGGAAAAGTGTCGCCACCAGTCACCGCGGTTTGGGAAAGGCGCGATTGGCCTTCAATAAAGTAGAGCCGCGAGCCATCCGTGACCAAGTCCGATTTCGGGCGGTTCGTGTTGGTGAGTTGGACAGTTTTCACCACGCGAGGCGGCACCGTGACGCGCGCCGGCACGTACCCAAGAATTACCGCGAGGGTGATGAGCGCGCCGCCCACAAGCGCCCAGGTCTGCCAGCGGGAAGACGGATGCCTTTCAGGAACGTCTGCCAGCGCTGCGCGCACAGCAGGGCTCGTTCCTGAATGTCCCAAATCCAGATCACGTCTCAACCGCTTCAAGTCCGCACGAAGTTCGGCGGCCGTTTGATAACGGAGCCCGAGATCTTTTTCGAGCGCCTTGGCTAAAATATTTTCCAAGCCCGGGGGCAAGTTCGAATTCAACTTTCTTGCAGGCGCAGCAGAGGAATTCAGGATGCCATCAAAAATCAGGGCAACAGCAGACCCGCCAAAGGGAACCACGCCGGTGCCCATTTCATAAAGTACAACGCCCAGCGAAAACAAATCCGTGCGCGCATCCAATTCCTGCCCTCGCGCTTGTTCAGGCGACATGTACGCAACCGTTCCCACCGAGCTGCCCGCACTCGTGATGAGCCCGTCGTCCAGCACATGCCTGTGCGTAGGCATGGACGATTCGCCTGCGGAATCCGCCGCCTGTTGCCGATAAGCTGCGAACTTGGCCAGCCCGAAATCCAGTATCTTCGCCGGCCCGGGATCCACGAGAAAAATATTTGCCGGCTTGATATCGCGGTGAACGATGCCCTTGGCGTGCGCGGCTTCCAGTCCATCGGTAATCTGAATTCCAATCTCTAGAAGTTCCGAAATTTCGATGGATTTCCTCGCGATACGTCGCTTGAGTGTCTGACCTTCGAGCAGCTCCATGGCGATAAACGGGCGGCCTTCAAATTCCTCTATGTCATAAATGGTGCAAATATTCGGATGGTTCAGCGCGGAGGCGGTGCGCGCTTCGCGCCGGAAGCGTTCAATGGCCTGCGGATCCTGCGAAATATCTTCGGGAAGAAATTTCAGCGCAACATTCCGGCCGAGCCGCGTGTCCTCGGCTCTATAGACGACGCCCATTCCTCCGCCGCCAAGTTTTTCAAGGACGGTGTAATGGGAGATCGTACGGCCGACAATTGAAGAAGTATCTGTCACTCGGCACGAAGTTTACTCCAGCCCCTCACACGGGGCAATCGCGCCAGACCCTTTTCACACCACTCTCCTGTGTTCCACGTCACACCCGACTGTGCCCAATGGTACATACCGCTGCGTATCGGAAAGCTATAGTGGTGACAGTTTAGGCGAAAAGGAGATGCAAAATGCCAAACCCAAAAACCATGAAAGCAGCTGTTGTTGAGAAATTTGGCCAGCCGTTGGCCGTTCGAGAAGTTCCCATCCCAACGCCCGGGCCAGGGCAGGCATTAGTCCAAGTATTTGCGACTGGAGTGTGCCACACCGATCTGCATGCGGTGGACGGCGATTGGCCCGTCAAGCCCATGATGCCGCTCATTCCAGGCCATGAAGGCGCAGGAATTGTCGCGGCTCTCGGGCCAGGGGTTACACACTTGAAAGAAGGCGACCGCGTCGGAATTGCCTGGCTGCACAGCGCGTGCGGCCATTGCGATTATTGCCTCGCCGGATGGGAAACGCTTTGCCCGGAACAGCAGAACTCGGGATATTCAGTGAACGGAACTTTCGCACAGTACGCAATAGGACAAGCGGATTACCTGGGGCGAATTCCCAAGAACATCTCGTTTGTGGATGCGGCGCCAATCTTGTGCGCGGGCGTAACCACCTATAAGGGCTTAAAAATGACGGAAGCGCGGCCTGGGGAATGGGTGGTGATCTCAGGCGTGGGCGGCTTGGGCCATATTGCCATTCAATATGCGAAGGCCATGGGGCTGCACGTCGCGGCGGTGGACCTAGGGCCGGAAAAGATGGCGCTTGCGAGAAAGCTCGGAGCGGAAGTGACGATTGATGCTAAAACACAGGACCCTGTGAAGGAAATCCAAAAACAGATCGGCGGGGCGCATGGGGCACTAGTAACGGCAGTTTCACCGATCGCGTTCAAGCAAGCCGTCGGCATGCTTCGTCGAGGTGGGACTTGCGTGTTGAATGGCCTGCCGCCCGGTGAATTTCCTGTTTCGATTTTTGACGTAGTGCTAAACGGTTACACGATACGGGGCTCGATCGTTGGCACTCGTCTGGATTGGAGGAGTCGCTCGCATTCGCCGGGGACGGCAAAGTGAAGGCCACGATTGAGGTATTGCCGCTGGAATCCATCAACGACGTGTTCAGCCGGCTCAAGAAGGGGCAGGTAAACGGGCGCGTTGTACTGGGCCTCAAGGAGGAAGTGTTTGCGAAGCCAGCATTGGCGCGGCTCGCGAGCTGATCCACCAGATCACACCCAAGCTGGACGTACACTATTCGTCGTTTACTTCGTACAGTTCGACGAGATGACATTGCGGACAGCGGTGAGCTTCGACGGGTACTCCGATCGTGCCGCTGACTACCAAGCCATTCCGATCCCCTGCGGTTGCGGGGATTACCGTCTTCATCCCGTCCATTTTGTCCATTCGGGGAAAATTCGCACACTTCGGACAAGTCTTCTCGGATTCCATCTAGAAGCTCTCTTCACCTAGAGCGTAACCGGAGTAGCGATCTCGCCCAAGGGCTCGGTACTCGGAACGGATTCGTCGATGGCGCCAGGAATCCCGGACCGTTCAGCGACGGAGTAAATTCGCTGCCCACGCTAAGGCCAACGCGCTGACCAGTCGGCAAATTTAGCTGCGCCTTTCGTGTCTCCCGTGAAGCTCAACCGATAATGACTGTCACTGGATTGCACGATGCCAAAAAAAAAAAAATTTCAAATTCCTGCCTGCGTGAGTATTGCGCTTGGCTATGGACTGAAGAGGGCAGTCGGCTGCCAGAGGACAATTTCGGAAGGGACTTTCATTGTGACGCGTTGCCCGGCAGAGTCAAGAACGATGAACGCGGCGCCGACAATCTAGTTACTCATATCTGGCCTTGGCGGCCTGGCATCGCGCCCGGAGCATTACCTTGTCGCACCGTTTATCCTTGCTTTCGCAATTTGTGACTTATCGTTCAAAAATGCTGCATGCGTTTCACAACTGATTCTTGAACGTGCTCTCCCTCAAACGAGGCCAGGCACATTACGGTCCCCGCTCTCGGCCGCAATTTCATTCGCTTCGTCATTGCGCCTTTGGTTGAGCCTCTGCCAAGCCGGGTGCTATTCTGATTTCTATGGCGGATCCCGCTATTTCCCCGCCCGAACCAACGCCTGCAGCGCCGCTCGAACATTCCCGGCGCCAGCTTGAAGCCTTGCTCGAGGTGGCGGAATCGATCGCACAGCATCGGGATTGGCTGCCCTTTTTCACGATCTTGCCGAGAGGCTCCATTGTGTCGTTGATTTCGATTTCCTGACGCTCGTGCTGCACGACCCCGATCGCAATGTGATGCGGCTGCATATTCTCGAAACTCGCCTGCCCACGCCTGTCAAAACCGGCAGCGAATCGCCTGTAGAAGGTCATCCTTCGGGGTGGGTTTGGCAATCGCAGCAAACCTTTGTCGTCACCGACACGGAAGAGGATCACCGGTTCCCCGATTTTCTACAGCGCCTTCGTGAAGTCGGCGTGCGCTCTTTGGCGATGGTGCCGCTCACCACCGCGCAGCATCGGCTCGGGGCCATGGGATTCGGACGACTCGTTCCGCAGGTCATCACAGAGACGGAACTTCAATTCATGAAAGCGCGTGGGCAGCCAGGTGGCCGTAGCCGTGGATAACGCGCTCAATTTCCAAACCTCGCAGGCCTATCAGATTCAACTCGCCCGCGAGCGCGACCGGCTGCAGGTCTTCTCGATGTCAACAATATCCTTATCTCCACACGCGAGCTCACCGAACTTTTTCGCGGCATCGTCACCTCTCTCGAAAAAGTGATTCATCACGACTACACCAGTCTCGCTCTTCGCGACTCCGCTTCCGGTCTCTTGAAAATTCACGCGCTCGATTTTTCCAGCCGCCCCGGCCTGTTCGATCAAGAAATCACCGTGCCTCTGGAAACCACGCCGTCAGGTATTTGCTTTACCACCGCGCAGCCGCTCCTCGCCCGTGGCGCCGAGATCGATCGCTTCTCCAATGAAATTATCCGCACGCTCCGGGCCGAGGGCGTACAAACCATCTGCTGCGTTCCACTTATCACACAGGGCCGCACTTTCGGCACTCTCAATCTTGCCAGCCGCCGCGAAGATGCTTTTCCGCACCAGGACGTTAATCCAGCTGCTCCAGCAAGTCGCCACGCAAATCGCCATCGCGGTCGAAAACGCTTTGGCCTTCAAAGATATCGATAAGTTGAAAGACAAGCTTGCGGAAGAAAAACTTTATCTTGAGGAAGAAATTCGCAGTGAATTCAATTTTGAGGAAATCATCGGTGCACAGCCCGGCGTTGAAGCGCGCGTTGGCCCAGGTGGAACTCGTCGCTCCCGCGGGCACCGCCGTCCTTATCACCGGAGACACTGGGACCGGCAAAGAGCTGATCGCCCGCGCCATCCACAACCTTAGCCCGCGGCGCGAGCGCACGTTCGTCAAAATCAATTGCGCTGCGATTCCCAGCGGGCTTGCTGGAATCGGAGCTCTTCGGCCACGAACGCGGCGCTTTTACCGGGAGCCCTTGCGCAAAAAATCGGCCGCTTCGAACTCGCCGACCGCGGCACACTTTTTCTTGATGAAGTGGCGGACTTGCCGCTTGAGCTGCAACCCAAGCTCCTTCGCGTCCTACAGGAACAGGAATTCGAGCGGCTGGGCAGCAATCACACGCAGCGGGTCGATGTTCGCATTGTCGCGGCGACCAACGGCGATCTCGCGAAGCTGGTGGCGGAGCGTGCTTTCCGCAGCGATCTCTACTATCGCCTAAACGTTTTTCCCATTCACATTCCCGCTCTTCGCGAGCGCCCGGAAGACGTTCCGCTGCTCGTCCGCTATTTCGTGCAGAAATTCAGCCGCCGCCTCAACAAAGCCGTCTCCTACGTTCCCGCTGAGGCCATGGAAGCTCTCGCAGGCTATTCCTGGCCTGGCAATATTCGCGAGCTCGAAAATTTCATCGAGCGCGCGGTGCTGCTATCTCCTGGCAAAGAACTACGTGTCACAATTTCTGAGTTGAAACCTGTTGCCGTGGCTGCTGACGCCGGCGCGGATTCTTCGTCGTCTTCTGCTCTCCTTAACTTCCTCGCCCGCGCCTATCGCTACTCTCGAAGACGCCGAGCGCCAGCACATTTTGCGGGCGCTGCGCCAAACCGAGTGGCGTATCGCCGGCCCTAAAGGCGCCGCCGCGATCCTTGGCATGAAGCGCACGACTCTTCAGGCGCGTATGCGCAAGCTTGGAATCCGCCGCCCGGTCTAGCCTTAAGTTGCGGAAAATTCTTGCCGCTGCTTATCCATTATTTAATTTGGCTTTCTTCTATTCAGGGAGTA
>CAVSSD010000036.1:0-210137 GCA_963730495.1 uncultured Acidobacteriota bacterium
ACTGGGTTTGCAGAAAAACCGGCGCTTGAGGAACTGGCCGCACTCAGCCAGCGCACCGGGCTGCCGCTTGTCGAAGACCTTGGCTCGGGCTGTCTCGTCGATCTTTCCGCGAACGGAATCTCAGAGCCCCTCGTTCGGCAAAGCATCGACGCGGGAGTATCCATCGTGATGTTCAGCGGCGACAAGCTATTGGGTGGGCCACAGGCAGGGATCATTGCAGGAAAAAAGGAACTCGTTACGCGCGTGCGGCGGCATCCGCTGTTCCGCGCGCTGCGCGTCGACAAGCTCACGACCGCGGCGCTGGAAGTGACTCTCGGCGCGTATCTGCGCGCGGCTTGGGACGAAATTCCCGCGTTGCGGATGATTCGAACGAGCGCCGGGGAGCTTAAGCGCCGCTCCGAGAATTTTCTGCGTGAACTTCGGCCGGAGCTTCCGCTCGACGAAGTGGAGATGGAAATTGTGGATGGCACATCTCTCGCAGGCGGCGGCTCGACGCCGGCGCAAGCGCTGCCCACAAAAATTATTCGGATCGCCAGTGCGCGTTATTCCGCGGCGCAGCTCGAACAGAGGCTCCGCCGCGCGCCGTCAGGCGTTTCCGTTATCGCGCGGGTGGAAAGCGATCGCTTAGTTCTTGATTTAAGGACGGTCTTCCCGGAACAAGAGCCGCTGCTCATTAAGACCCTCGCTGCAGTTCTTCACTGATTCCCAGCTTGCCCTCGGTACTTTGCTGATTTTGCTATTTCGGCCTTCTTGCCCATGAATTGCTTCGGGTTCTATTCGTTTCGAAGTGAAACTCGAATTGCGCTTCACGCGTCCTACAACATGTTTCGGGCGAGTGGAGGGATTCTCCCGAAAAGTTGTACCACCCCTGGTTGCCCGACTAATGCTTTGAAGAAAAAAGGAGAATTGCGAAATGCGGAGAGATTGGTGCGTCCTCGCAGGAATTGTTTTGTCATTTGGCTTAGGCACGGCAGCGGCTCAGCAGCCGACGGTCCCCGCAGGCCAGCAGCCGCCGCAACAGCAACAGCGGACCCGCCCTCCGGCGGAACAGGCTGCGCAAGGCGAAGGCGCTCAGGGCAAACAAGCGCCGCGACCGGCTGTCCCTGAAGAGAAGTCCTCGGTCACGCATCATTCCGCGCGAATCGGCGGGCAGGTGATCAATTACACCGCGACAGCCGCCACATACAACATCAAGGCGGATGATGGGACCGTGAAAGCGACGATGTTTTATGTTGCTTACACGAAGGATGGAGTCGCCGATCCTGCAAAGCGTCCGGTAAGTTTCGTTTACAACGGAGGGCCGGGCTCGGCTTCCCTTTTCACGCACATGGGTATGGGACCGAAGCGCGTGGTCTTGACTGCCGATGGCCACGGAATGCCTGCTCCTTATACCACCGTCGATAACGAGGATTCGTTTCTCGATGCAACCGACCTTGTCTTTATCGACGCAATTTCTACCGGATTATAGCCGACCAGCTCCTGGCGAAGCGACTGCGCAATTCCACGGCATCATCGAGGACGCCAACTGGTTCGCCGATTTCATCTACCAGTACATCACGCGCACGGAGCGCTGGGCTTCGCCGAAATTTCTGATTGGCGAAAGCTACGGCACGACGCGTTCTGCCGAACTTGCGGGAGTGATTCAAGAGCGCCACCAAATTTATTTGAACGGGATTGCGCTGCTTTCGTCGGTGGCATTCTCAAATTGGGGCGCCGACAATCGGACGATTTTCTTTCTTGCCAACATACGTAACTACTGCCTGGTATCACCACTTGTTGCCGCCCGACTTGCAGAGCCTGACTGTCGACCAAGTGGCGCAAAAAGCGCGTGAATTTGCGCATGGAGAATATGCGCAGGCTTTGGAAAAGGGCGACCAGCTTTCCCCGGCGGAGCACCAGAAAGTGGTGGAGGATCTCGCGCATTACACGGGGCTTTCCACAAAATTTATCGAGCAGGCAAATCTGCGCGTCAGCCCGTTTCGATGGTTCAAGGAGCTTGAGAGGGATAAGCGTTTGACGATCGGGCGGCTCGATTCGCGTTTCACGGGCATGGAAGTCGACGCTGCCGGCGAGCGAGTGGAGTATGACCCGAGCGAGGCTTCCTACGAAGGCGCGTTCGTTGCGACGTTTCACGATTATGTGCGGCGCGAATTGAAGTGGGACAGCGACGCGTATTACACCGTGAGCGCCAACGTCCGTCCATGGGACCAAACTGGAAATACGGAAGTGGCGGAAGTCTTGCGCGCCGCAATGACCCAGCAAACGTATTTGAAAGTGCTGGTCCTCTGCGGCTACTACGACGTGGCGACGCCGTTCAACGGGATTGAAAACACATTTGCTCACATGAACCTGGAGCCGCCGGTCCGTAAGAACGTGAGTTTTGCTTACTACGAAGGCGGGCACATGATGTACATCGATGAAGTTCAACATCACAAGCTCCATAAAGACATCGATGACTTCATCAACGCGGGCTATCCGCACTAACCGGAGCTAGACGCGAACAACAAAAATACGGCAACATGGGCGACGTGCTCGCCTTTCGCGTTGCCGACAGAAAGCTCAGACCGTCAGAGAAGCCGCTACCCAAGCTGCGACCAGGATGGGCGTTGGTTCGCGTCCGTTTCGCTGGGATTTGCAATACGGACGTCGAGATACTGCGCGGGTATCACGCGTTTCGCGGGACGCCAGGGCACGAATTCGTCGGCGAAGTTGCTGACGTTCGCGGCGTTTCCGGCGCGCTGAAGAAAAAATGGCTGGGGCGACGCGTTGTTGGCGAGATCAATGTGTCTTGCTCGGCTTACGCCTATCGGCCGGTTTGCGCTTTTTGCCGGCGCGGGTTGAAGACGCATTGCGCGCGGCGCACTGTGCTCGGCATCGTGTCGCACGACGGAGCGTTCGCAGAGTATTTGGCGCTGCCGCTCGAAAATCTACATGCCCTTCCTGATTCCATCAGCGATGAGCAGGCAGTCTTTGTCGAACCTCTTGCGGCGGCTTGCGAGATTCTCGAACAGGTGAACCCCAAACAATTTCAGGAAGCTGCTGTGCTCGGCGATGGGAAACTCGCGCAACTGATCGCGCTCGTTCTGCGGACCGCGGTGCCGCGCGTGGTGATGTATGGAAAGCACGAAAAGAAATTAGCTCTCGCTCGACGAGCGGGGATTAAAACCCAAAAAGTGCGCGGCGACGCTTTAGATCTCCAAAACGTTAAGGAAAGTTACGGCTTGCTGGTTGAAGCGACTGGCTCGCCAAGCGGGATTCGCACTCGCACAACACATGACCGAGCCACGCGGCACACTCGTTCTGAAATCCACGTTTCACGGCGCAGCTCCGATCGAAACATGGCCCATCGTGGTCAAGGAACTGAACATCGTCGGCTCGCGCTGCGGTCCGTTCACCAAGGCAATCGCTCTGTTGCGTTCCGGCATAGTGGATCCGACGCCCCTCATCACGCGCACGTTCGCTCTGAAAGAAGCGCCCGCAGCGATTGGTTTCGCTCAGAAACCCGGTGTGATGAAAGTCTTGTTGAAAGCCTGATAGCCGGGCCGCTTATACAAATGATCCTACAAACGGTTGATGCACGAAGCGACGCAGGCGGCGCCGAAGCCATTATCAATGTTCACGACGGTTACGTTGGATGCGCAAGAATTGAGCATGCCGAGCAACGCGGCCACGCCGCCGAAACTTGCGCCATAACCGACGCTGGTTGGCACCGCAATCACGGGAGCCGCAACTAATCCTCCAACGACACTCGGCAGAGCGCCTTCCATTCCGGCGACGCAGATAATCACGCGCGCCTTCGTCAGATTCTCTCGATGCTCCAGAAGCCGGTGAATGCCGGCCACGCCTACGTCATACAAGTGTTCGGCACGGTTTCCCATCATTTGCGCGGTGAGAAGCGCCTCTTCGGCAACGGGAATGTCACTCGTTCCGGCAGAAACAACGAGGATCGTTCCTTTCCCCGTAATTTCCTGGCTTCGCTCAATGGTAATCACTCCGGATGAGGCGTGAAACTTCGCTTTGCGATCGAAACCCTTCAGCGCTGCGAAAATCTTCGCATCCGCCCGCGTAACCAATATGTTTTGGCGCCAAGCTTTCTGCCGCAACATCGCACGAACGATACCCGCTACCTGCGCCGGCGTCTTGCCCTTGCCGAAAACCACTTCCGCAAAGCCCTGCCGCAGCGATCGATGGTGGTCCACCTTTGCAAATCCCAAATCCTCGAACGGTAGATGCCTCAGCCGCTCGATAGCCTGCTGGGAGGAGACGCTCCCCGAGCGCACGGCTTCGAGCAGTTCGCGAAGATGCTTTTCTGTCATAGATTTTGCGGGGGCCGGTTCGCGCCTACACCTAAGGTGTGCGGTCGCCCATCAATTTGCGTAACGGCTGATTGTCCGCGTAAACACGCCATTCCGCAATCAAATCACCGCGAACAAAAGCCCGCCACGCCGCGGGGACTTCCCAGAAGTTCTCTCCGCCCGCGCCTCCGTTGCCAGAGTACGCACCGCTGGCGCTGCCGAAAACAGCAAATGTATGATCTGTCTGAAAAAACTCATCGGCTCGAATGCGATAGCCTGGAACGAGCTTGAAGTATTGCTTCCAGCCTTCCCTCATTTTATCGCGGCCCACGAACCGTTTTCCTAAGGCATCCTGAAATATATGATCTTCAGTCATGACTCCACTGAGCGCGTCAGCGTCTCCCGCATTGACGCGTTTGATGAATTCCATTACGACGTCGATAGCTTTCGTGTTGCCCATCGGGCCTCTCCTTTTGGCCGGAATCCAATTATAAACACAAGCGGCGGCGGAAGAGCGCCGTGTCTTGACTTGCGCTGGGGTGGCTGCGAGACTGATTCTATCCACACAGAAACATGCATGACACGCAAAAACAAGTCGTAACCGTAGGTGTGACCGGGGCAAGCGGCGCCATCCTGGCGCAAAAAGCCCTCGATCTGCTTGAAAAAGATCCGCGTGTTGCGCGAATCCATCTAGTAGTCACTGAGGCTGGCCAGCGGCTTTTCTCCGAAGAGCTGGGAATCACTTCCGGTGATTTGAAACAGCTTCCTAGCCGACTAATCGGCCGCCCCTCTGCAAAAATCGAAGTTCTTCCGAACAAAGACATTGGCGCGGCCATCGCCTCTGGCAGTTACGCGGTGGATTCGATGATCGTCATTCCGTGTTCCATGGGCACACTCGCAGCGATTGCCAGCGGCGTCAGCGACGACCTCGTTTCCCGTGCCGCGGACGTCATGCTCAAAGAGGGACGTAAGCTGGTTCTTTGTGTTCGCGACACGCCTTTCAACCGCATCCATCTGGAAAATATGTTGCGTCTGCAACAAGCTGGCGCAGTGATTATGCCGGCGATTCCGGCGTTCTATCACCACCCGCAAACGATCGACGACCTGGTCACGCAATATATTTATCGCGTTCTTGCGCAGATTAACCTTCCCCAGGAAAATATGTATCGCTGGACAGGTCAAAGCAACGTGAAAAAGGCGGAGGCATAAATCACGATGGCCGGCCGCATCCGCATCGTGCTCGAGATGATCAAGTTTGAGCATTCCATCTTTGCGCTTCCGTTTGCGCTGACAGGCGCATTGCTCGCGGCACGTGCCACGCATCAACCGCCAAAGGGCTGGCCGACCTTGCGGCAATTCGTCTGGATTGTCGTCGCGATGGTCGCAGCGCGTTCCGCCGCCATGACCATGAACCGCATCGCCGACCTTCGTTTCGATAAAGAAAATCCTCGAACGAAGCAGCGTGCGCTCGCGACTGGCGCTCTTTCACTTTCGTTTGCTTGGGTGTTCACGCTCGCCGCCGTGGCTTTATTTTTCGTCGCGGCCTGGCAACTCAATTCTCTTGCTCTAAAACTCGCGCCGCTCGCCATCGCCATACTGTTTTTCTATTCCTTTACCAAACGATTCACGAACTGGTCGCACATTTTTCTTGGCTTCGCTCTCGGTATCTCGCCAGCCGCCGCGTGGATTGCCGTTACGGGAAGCCTTGACGTTCGCATACTCATTCTTTGCGCAGCCGTCACTTTTTGGGTTGGCGGCTTTGATGTGCTCTACGCATGCCAGGACATTGACTATGACAAGCAGGCCGGGCTGTATTCGGTTCCCAAGCGGTTCGGCATCGCCAACGCTCTGCTTATCGCGCGCGTCATGCATATTGGTGTCGTTGGGTTGCTCTCCTGGCTCGCTTACAGTTTTGCGCTTCCGTGGCCCGCATGGGCCGGCATTTTGGTGGTGGCTGCGCTTTTGGGCTACGAACATTCTCTTGTCAAACCCGGCGATCTCAGCAAGCTGGACGCTGCGTTTTTCGCCGTGAACGGTTATATTAGTCTATTGTTCCTGTTGTTCTGGGGCGCTGCGGCGGCGGTTTGGCGCGTTTGAAATTTTCAGCAGATTCGAAATGAGCGAACTGACAATCACGGACCAACGGTTGAAGCCCATCGCGGACAAAGTCCTCGCAGGCGAGCGCCTGAGCATGGAGGACGGCATCGCGCTGTATCGTTCGCCGGATCTTCTTGCCGTCGGCTGGCTGGCAAATTACGTTCGCGAGAAGCGCCACGGCAACATTACGTATTACAACATCAACAGGCACATCAATCCGACCAACGTGTGCGTGGCGCACTGTAAACTCTGCGCCTTTGGCCGCGATCCCAACGCGCCCGGCGCCTACACGTTTGCGCTTGAAGAGATTTACGAGCGCGCGGAACAAGGCGTGCGCGAAGGCGCCACGGAGTTTCACATTGTCGGCGGCCTGCATCCGGACTTGAGCTTCGACCATTACTTGGAAATGGTCCGCGGCCTCAAACAACGCTGCCCCACTGTGCACATCAAAGCTTTCACGATGGTCGAAGTTCATTACTTTTCGCGGATCGCAAAACTTTCCATCGAAGAAGTCCTGCGCAAAATGAAAGAAGCGGGAGTGGATTCTTGCCCCGGCGGAGGCGCGGAAATATTTCACCCGCGCGTACGAAAAATTATTTGCGACCACAAAACCAGCGGCCAGATGTGGCTGAACACCGCGAAAAAAGCGCATGAAGCTGGCCTTCGTTCCAACGCCACCATGCTTTACGGGCACGTAGAGACCGAAGAAGAGCGCGTCGACCATCTAATCAAATTGCGCGAATTGCAGGATGAAACACACGGCTTCGTCACGTTCATTCCGCTGGCGTTTCATCCGGATAACACCGCGCTCTCCCACATTCCGAAGCCTACGGGGTACGACGACCTACGGAACATCGCGGTCGCGCGGCTGCTTCTCGATAATTTTGATCACATCAAGGCGTATTGGATCATGCTTTCGCCGAGTATGGCGCAGATCGCCCAGCGTTTTGGCGCGAACGATTTGGATGGGACCGTAGCCGAAGAAAAGATCTACCACGATGCTGGCGCTAAGACGTCAGAGTTCACGCCACACGCTGAACTCGAGCGCCTCATCCGCGCGGCAGGCCGCGTGCCCGTGGAGCGCGATACGCAGTACCACCCCGTGGACCGCTCCAAAATGCCTCCAATTCAGCCAACGCCGCGGGCCGATCTTGTCTCGTTGACATTAAACGTTTAGAACTTTAGGCAGAAAGTCAGCGAATCGTTTCCGCTTTCGCTGTCACTTTAGCGAGCAATTCCTGGGGTAGTGGCGGGTAGCCCTGTTCCTGCGCGATTTTCTCGCGGCTGGTGTACACCCATTTCAAGTATTCAACAACCGCGCGGCCGCGCTGCGAGTCCTTCGCGACTGCCGGGACGTAAAACCAGGTAAAGCTGCTGATGGGGTAGCTGTCTTTTCCCGGGGCATTCGTCAATGAAATCCGGAAATCCTCGGTGGTCTTGCTTGTCAACGCCTTGGCTGCGGCCGCGATCGAATGCGGGGATGGTTTAACAAACTCGCCATCCGCGTTTCGGATGCTGGCCATCCGCAAAGAGGCCTTCATCGCTATATTCAGTTCTGTGTAGCCGATCGCGCCCGAAGTGGCCGCTGCCTTTTCTGTTATGTCTTGCGATCTGCCTGCCGTCGCCCCCACTGGCCAGCTCGGTGATTCGCTACGCCCTACGCGTGTTAGAAATTCCGGGCTCGTTTTCGACAAGAAATCCGAAAAAATATAGCTCGAGCCTTTTCCAGCCGAGCGGTGCAGCACTTGGATAGGCAGCGCCGGAAGTTTTATGTCCGGATTCAGCTTCGCCAGCGTCTGATCGTTCCAGAGGGTGATTTTTCCTAAGAATATGTTTGCCAGGACTGGCCCCCGAGAGCTCGAGGTCTCCCGACACACTCGGTAAGTTGTAGACCACCACGATTCCAATCAAAACGGTGGGAAGCTCGATAATCTTGGTGGCCGATCCCTTCAATTCCTTTTCCGGAATTGGAGCGTCACCCCCGCCGAAATCTCCCGTACCCGTCAGGACGCGAGTGGCGCCTACGCCGCTACCTTCCGGCAAATAGCGCACCTGCACGCCTGGCTGCTGCTTGTGGAATTCTTCGTTCCATAGCAAGTAGAGCGGCTCCGGCATGCTCGAACCTGTGACTACCAGCACGGTAGATGCTTGCCCGTCCGTTGTGACGGGCACCAGGATCGCCAGCGCCAAGAAAAGCACACTAATCTGTCTCACAATACGTCCCAAGAGATCCTCCACAATTAAATGGGCCCAATGCACAAATCGGATCAGGGAAGCCAAACAATCATTCATTGATGACTGTAGCGGAATTCCTCCCGTCAGATGAGCTGGTACGGGGTGCAGGTGTGCAGAATCCGGCATTAGAAATTAGGCAACAGTTCAAAAGTGCAAAACGGAGCGTTTCGAACTGGATGGCGTTGCCGCCGGAGCGCCGCGACATCTGTCGCAGAATCACAAAATCAAACATTCGATTGGCCAGATTGTATCCTTAGCCCACAATTTCGCGTCTCAACAAGAACGCCTTTCACGCAAAGCGAGAACGGAAAACATGCGAACTATCATCCTACTGACCATCTCGAACATTTTCATGACGTTTGCCTGGTATGGCCATTTGAAATACCGCACTTCCGCGCTTTGGAAAGTCATTCTGGTGAGCTGGGGAATCGCTTTTTTCGAATACTGCTTCCAGGTCCCGGCCAATCGGATCGGTTCGTATGAGTTCAGCACCGCGCAGCTCAAGACCATCCAAGAAGTGATCACTCTTTCGGTCTTCTCCGTGTTCTCTGTCCTTTATCTAGGCGAGAAACTGAAGTGGAATCACGCCGCGGGCTTTGGCTGTATCGCAATGGCCGTGTTTTTCGTTTTCCACAAGTGGTGAGCGCGCCGGAAGCGAGATCAGCGCGTCAATCGCCGAGGCTGCCACACAACCACGTCCTGGCGCTTTGCAAAATGAAGCAGCGGTTTTGCCGGCGCCAAATAAATTCCCGCAGCCTCCGGCATCGTATTGCTGATCAGTTCCGCTTCCGCGGCTTGCAACGGCCACGGAGCGTGATGAATTTCGCCGGAGATAACTCGCCCCTCTCCATCCATCGTATAAAGGCAATAACGCTCCGTCAGAAAGTGTTCGAGCGATCCTGAGCGCGCCGAAAATACTTCGCCTGTCGCTCGATATCGTCCATTCAATACTCCGCAAGGCGCGCCACGATGCGAACGGCCGCATTTGTACTCGATCCAGCCATCTCGTTCCTCGCAGAACATTCGCGCGCGAAAATATGGCAAGTGAAACCATGCCCGCGCTATCGCGACCGCAATCCTGTTGCCCGCATCGAGGCTGAAGAACCACACTCCGGGCTTGCCATTGGCCACGACATACGTTCGCACATTCAATTCCGGAAACGCCGAGAGCCAGGGAATCGCAGGCATGCCGCGTAGTCGCACGCCAGACATCCGGAACGGCACAACTCCAAGCCATGCCTGCCCTTCATACGTATCGATCTCCAACTCCGCAGGAATATGCCGTCGTAGCGTCGCCTCTTCCACGCGCCAGTGTGCAAAAAGCAGATCATGCCAGCTCTGCGCCATGATCCAAGGGCCCGCAGGTAGTGGCCATGGCCGGTGAGCAACTTGCTCCAAGTTTGCGTTCATCGGAATTTGCTCGCGCTGCTCGACATCGCCATTCCGCCAATATACCCTTCTCTGTCGCTGGCGAATCGAACTCTCAGCATTCAAATTAATCGAAAGTTACAAAAGGAGCGGCACTATGCAACGGAAAGCATCGGCAGTCTGGCAGGGCGGGTTGAAAGACGGCAAAGGCTCGATTTCCACGGACAGCGGCGTTCTGAAGCAAACGCAATATTCGTTCAGCACACGCTTTGAAAATGGTGTTGGCACCAATCCTGAAGAACTCCTCGCCGCGGCGCACGCGGGATGTTTCACCATGGCGCTCTCTGGGCAACTCGGCGCAGCCGGATTGACCGCGCAAAAGCTCGAAACCACCGCCACTGTCACGCTCGATAAAGTTGGCGACGGATTCTCCATCACAAAGAGTCATCTCGACCTCGTTGCCACCATCCCTGGCGCGGATAAGGCCAAGTTTGACGCCGCCGTGAAAGCCGCCGAGACCGGCTGCCCGGTCTCCAAGCTTTTCAAAGCGGAGATTAGCGTTAGCGCGACCCTCAACTCCTGATCCCATCGCCGTTCATCGGCCGCTGGGCGAAACGAGTACAATGCCGCACATGGTTCCAGCTCCAGGCGCCTTCATCGCGGGTGTCGCGATTTTTCTGATCGTTTTATGGGACGCGTTCGAGGCCATCATCCTGCCTCGTCGCGTCACGCGAAAGTTCCGTCTCACGCGGCTGTTTTTTAGGTCGACCTGGGAAGTTTGGAGACTCCTGACAAGCCTGGTCTCGTCTCGCAAAAGCCGCGAGGCGTTCCTGGGCTTCTACGGGCCGCTTTCTCTCCTCGTTCTCGTAGGTGTGTGGGCGACCGGGCTGGTTTTTGGTTTCGGCCTCATGCAGTACGGGGCAGGCTCTGCCGTAGTTATCAGCGGCAGCGAACCCAGCTTTCGTACCGACATTTACCTCAGCGGAACAACATTTTTCACCCTCGGCCTCGGCGACGTGATTCCTCGTTCCGGCTTGGCGCGAGCTCTGGTCGTCATCGAAGCCGGTTTTGGCTTTGGCTTCCTGGCTGCGGTGATTGGTTATCTCCCTTTTATTTACGGATCGTTTTCCAAACGCGAGGTAGACATTTCTTTGCTCGATTCGCGCGCAGGCACGCCTCCGACTGCGGGAGAACTTCTCCGCCGGCACAGTTATCCTCACGGGCAAGAAGCATTGCGCGAGCTCCTTAAGGATTGGGAGCATTGGTCCGCCGAGCTCATGGAGAGCCACCTTTCCTATCCGGTACTGGCCTTCTTCCGCTCGCAACACGACAACCAGTCCTGGGTCGCGTCGCTCACCGCTATCCTCGATGCTTCCGCTCTCGTCATGGTCGGCATCGAGGGCGCCTGCGAAAAGCAGGCCGAGCTTACCTTTGCGATCTCACGTCACGCGGTCGTCGATCTTTCTCAGGTGTTCGGCACCGCGCCCGCTTCGATGCCCTACGACCGCCTCCCCGCCGAACAATTGCGCCACATCCGCGACATTCTCGCTCAGCACGGCTTGAAGCTGCGCGACGGCGACGAAGCCGACCGCCGCCTCACCGAACTCCGCCGCATGTATGAACCGTACATTTACGCGCTGGCCGCCTATCTGAACCAAACGCTGCCGCCCTGGATTCCCGAGAAAAAAGGCAAAGACAATTGGCAAACAACGGCCTGGGGCCAGACCGCTGGCCTTCTCGAAAAGGAAAAGGAATCGCCCCATGTGCACTCGGACGATCACTTTTAGAGGAGTTAAGATGCCGCGAAGCCACGACGCCAAAATTTCTTCGTAGGGGCACGGCACGCCGTGCCCGTCTTCGGCTAGAATTCCGCAATCGAGAGTGCAGCCAAGAATCGCGAGCGAACTCAAATCAACCTTCCCAAACACCGGAGGCCATAAAATGAAAGCCATAGTCGTTCACGAATTCGGCGGTCCCGAAGTCCTAAAGTTCGAAGAAATCCCCACACCGAAACCCGCCGCCGGACAAGTCCTGGTCCGCATCCACGCCGTCGGCGTGAATCCCTACGACACCTACATGCGGAATGGCACCTACGCCGTAAAGCCTCCGCTGCCGTATACGCCCGGCTCCGATGGCGCTGGCACCGTCGAGGCGGTCGGCACCGGCGTCACCAAAGTTAAACCCGGCGAACGCGTCTACGTGGCAAAGACCGTCACGGGCGCATACGCCGAATACGCAATCGCTCTCGAAAGCCAGGTCCACCGACTTCCAGAAAAAGCCAGCTTCAGTCAAGGCGCGGGCGTGTGGGTCCCGTACGGCACCGCCTACCACGCCCTTTATCACTCCGCGCAAGCCCACGCGTCGGAAACCGTCTTGATTCACGGCGCCAGCGGCGGTGTGGGCATCGCCGGCGTCCAAATAGCTCGCGCGGCAGGCCTTACTATTTTCGGAACTGCAAGCAGCCAGAAAGGCCTCGACCTAGCGACTCGCGAAGGCGCTCATCAAGTTTTCGATCACAGCAAACCTGGCTATCTCGATGAAATTATGAAAGCCACGGGTGGCCGAGGCGTGGATATCATTCTCGAAATGCTCGCCAACGTGAATCTCGCCAACGACCTGAAACTCCTGGCCACTAACGGCCGCGTCATCATCATCGGAAATCGCGGAGAAATCGCCATCAATCCTCGAGACCTCATGGCGCGCCGCGCCTCGGCTCGCGGGTTCACACTCTGGGCTCTCACGGCTTCCGAAGAAGCCGACGTCCACGCTGGGATCATCGCCGGCCTCGAAAATGGCACCCTCCGCCCCGTCGTCGGCAAAGAATATCCCTTGGCCGAAGCCGCACGCGCCCACAAAGAAATCCTGGAGCCAGGCGCTGCGGGAAAAATCGTCCTCGTCACGTAGCAGCAGGCAGGCAAGTCTTCTCAACCGTCAGACCACTCGCGGCCGAATTCGCCTCAGAAGAATTATCCGCGCACCTTTCGCGGTTTGGAGTTACGCCTTATAATCAGTTGTCGGTAGCCAAGCGGTAGCAACTCATCAGCGCATAATTAAAACTGTCTTCATCGTGCTAAACCTGCTCCCCATCGCAAGCGTTTTCGCCGCACAAACATCCCTTAGCCAATACTGGCACAAGCTGACCGACCGCACATTTTCGGGCGTCTATCATGCGGATGCCTTCGATCTCGCGATGATGATTCCCTACTTCCTCGTACTTTTCGTCCTCGCTGCCTACGGACTGCACCGCTACTGGCTTGTCTACGATTACTACGTCTACTCGAAAAACGTTCCCGGCCCGCCGCCTGAAGTCAAAAACTGGCCGCGCGTCACTGTTCAGCTTCCCATTTTCAACGAGCGCTACGTGATCGAGCGCCTCGTCGAGGCCGTATCTCGCTTCGACTACCCTCGTGAACTGCTCGATGTTCAGGTACTTGACGATTCCACCGACGAAACTTGCCAGGTCGCCAGCGCGTGCGTGGAACGCCACGCCGCGCAAGGCATGCCGATCGTTTACATCCATCGCACCAATCGCGAAGGCTACAAAGCCGGCGCGCTTGAAAACGGTCTCAAGACTTCGCGGGGCGAATATCGTCGCTATCTTCGACGCGGACTTTATTCCCGAGCCTGATTTCCTGCGCCGCACGATTCCGTATTTCGTCGATCCTGCCAACGGCCCCAAAATCGGCATGGTCCAGACGCGCTGGACCTACCTCAACCGCGACTACTCGCTTCTCACGCAGGTCGAAACCATCCTCCTCGACGGCCACTTCGTCGTCGAACATGGCGCGCGTTCCCGCCGCGGCACCTTTTTCAATTTCAACGGCACCGCAGGCGTCTGGCGCCGTGCAGCTATCGATGAAGCCGGCGGCTGGGAGCACGACACGCTCACCGAAGACACCGATCTTTCCTATCGCGCGCAGCTCAAAGGCTGGAAGTTTCTCTATCTTCCGCAAATCGAATGCGCTTCTGAGCTTCCTGTCGATATGAACGGCTTCAAAGCGCAGCAAGCTCGCTGGGCCAAAGGCTTGATGCAAACCGCGAAGAAAATCCTTCCGCGCGTTATGAAATCCAACGCGCCCTGGCACGTCAAAGCCGAAGCTTTCTTCCATCTCACAGCCAATATCAGCTACCCGCTGATGGTTCTCTTCTCCGTCATGCTTCTCCCCGCGATGATCGTGCGTTTTTATCAGGGCTGGTTCCAGATGCTCGTGGTCGACCTGCCTCTTTTCCTCGCATCTACTTGCTCTATATCCAGTTTCTACTTGGTCGCGCAGAGAGAGCTACGCCCGAAAAACTGGTGGCGTACATTCCTTTATATGCCCTTCGTGATGGCCACCGGCATCGGCATTTCGGTGCGCAATGCACAAGCCGTCCTGGAAGCAATCATCGGTAAGAAGAGCGAGTTTGCGCGCACGCCCAAATTCAATATCGAAGGCAAGAAGGGCACCTTCGTCGCGAAGAAATACAAGAACAAGGCGGGCTGGATGCCCTACGCCGAAGTTCTGCTGGGTCTATATTTTGCAGCCACCGTTGTATACGCCATTACCAATGAAAACTACGCTACAATTCCCTTCCTGCTTCTCTTTGTGTGGGGTTACCTCTACACCGGGCTAATGTCTCTCGGCCAAACGTACTTCGCGCATCTCCGTTTCGGCGTCAACGCCCCAGAAATGCGCCCCGCGGCCACCGGCGCTCCCGGTTTTTGAGCCAATTTCCCGATTAGAAACAGCCTGTTTCTACGGTTCGCCCCCTTTTGATGCTTGTTCAACCGCTAATTTCCACCGTTCGATGATTTTCAGTTGATATAGGACTAATCTTGTCGTATATCTCAGTTGCAAATGCTTTGCAACAACTGCTTTTCTATCATCTGCCTGAAACAGAGGCTTGCCATTGTTTCCAGGTTGATTGAAAGGCAGAAAACTCTGGAAGATTGCGAGCTAACTTCAGAAAACTTACCCTTTAGCCGGCCGACCCTGAAATCTGGGGGAAGCTCGTGATGGGTTTTACGGGGGAACGTCAGGATGTTTGGCACGAAGCGGAACTACAAAGGGGCTTTTTCATTTCCCATCATGAGGCGGTCAGGACGACTTGCCCTGTGTCTCTCTCTTTGCTTTGCCCTGCTACTGGCCGTCGATTCGTGGGCTGGCGTCGGAGGAACCATCTCAGGCACAGTGACGGATTCGAGCGGCGCGGTAGTCGTTAAAGCCACCGTTGCGGCAACAAACAAAGATACCGGAATCCATCAAACGACGGCGACGGATGACAAAGGTTACTACACGTTTCCGAACCTTCCGATTGGCCATTACGAACTTGCAGTGGCAAGCACGGCGTTCCGGCCGTACCGGCGCACGGGAATTGTTATCGACGCGAACAGCGCGTTGACGATCGACGCGGTTCTTGCAGTTGGCGGCACGTCTGATGCTGTGACGGTCGTTGAAAATCAAGTCCAGGTCGACACATCGAGCACACAAAATGGCGAGGTTATTTCCGCCGCTCAAATGACCACTGTGCCCCTGAACGGCCGCAGCTTTACCGACTTGCTTGCCCTTCAGCCCGGAGTTGTCCCCGTCACCTCGATCACGAGCGATACCGTGCAAGATGTGGGCGCGAGCGTGCTTTCTCCCTCCGGCGATTTGAATCCCGGCACAATTTCCATCAACGGTCAGCGCGAATTTGCAAACAGTTTCATTGTGAACGGAAGCGATGTCGAAGAGGACGTGAACAACGGCGCATCGGTAATTCCCAATCTCGATTCCATCGCCGAGTTCCGCATTCTGACGAACAACTTTGACGCAGAGTACGGCGAATTCAGCGGCGGCCAGATCAACGTCATCACGAAATCCGGCGCCAATGCATTTCACGGTGACGGTTTTGAATTCCTCCGCAACACGAGTCTCGACGCGCGCAATTATTTCTCGCCCACGCGCGGAACTTTCGACCAAAATCAGTTCGGCGGCACCTTCGGCGGCCCGATTCGCAGAGACAAGATTTTCTTCTTCGGCGACTATCAAGGGACGCGATCGACCCAAGGCGTCGACACCGGTCAAATTCCGGTCCCCTCGGTACAAGACCGCACGGGAAATCTATCCGATCTAGCCAGTTCGTTCGTAACTACCGATGCCAATGGAAACACGGTTCCTACCACCGTGAGCGGAGCGGCCTTTGCCAGCCACGCTTTCACAAAAATTGGGCTACACAGTCACAGCAGGCGAGAATTACTTCACGCCCGGATGTGCGAGTACGGGCCCCAATCCATGCGTTTTTCCAGGAGCCGTGATTCCGCAGAGCGCGTGGTCCGCCCCGGCTCAGAATCTTTTGAAATATATTCCATCACCGACCAACTCGAACGGCACATTTTCCACGTCGGCATTCAACCAGACATTGCGCGACGATAAAGGCGCCTACCGGGCTGATGCGAACACGAGATGGGGATTGCTCTCCGCCTACTACTTTATAGACGATTGGTCGCAGAACAACCCGTATCCCGTCGCGCAAGGCGGAGCAAATGTCCCTGGCTTCAACGCAAACTATTCGGGCCGCGCCCAGTTGATTAGCCTTGGCGATACGAAAACAATCAGCCCGACGGCGGTGAATGAATTTCACTTCAGCTATCTGCGCAACGCAGTGGACTTGGGCAAGCCGATGGGGGCCTCGGCGTCAGCTTGGCTTCGCAAGGCTTTAGTGGCCAGGAATCCGGATCCCCTATCTCCAAAAACAGAAGGCGTCGAGAGCGTCGCCTTCAACAGCTTTACGATTGGCACCAACACCAATGAACTAAACCAGATTGGGAACACGTTTCAGTGGCTCGACAACTTTTCCAAAGTGATCGGAAGGCACACGATCAAAGCGGCGGTGAATTTCACTACGATCAGGTCAACGTCAATGCCATCGCGCAATTCAATGGCAGCTTTCTTTTCTTTGGTACGGAAACCGGTTCTGATTTCGCGGACTTCCTTTTGGGAGCGCCCAGCCAGTACAACCAAAGCCAGCTGCAAGCTTTTTACGGCCGCAACAAATACGTCGGCCTCTTCGCGCAAGACAGTTGGCGGCTGACGCGCAATCTCACGCTGAACTACGGCTTGCGCTGGGATCGCATTGAACCCTGGTATGAGAAATACAATCAGATCGCGGCATTCGTGCCGGGCGAGCAATCGGTCGTTTTCCCGAACGCGCCGGCAGGCATTGTTTATCCTACCGACCCGGGAGTCGCCGCGCACGCTGGCGCCTCCGGGGAATCGCGATTTTGCTCCGCGCATCGGCCTGGCGTACTCGCCCAGCTCTTCTGGTGACGGCTTGCTTGCCAAAATTCTCGGCGCACCTGGCAAAACCAGCATCCGGGCAAGCTACGGAATGTTCTACACCGCGATCGAAGCGCTCTCGATCGGCGTCATGAGCGCAAACGCGCCATATGGTACGACCTACACAAGCCCCGCTCCGCCGCAGTTTGCCACATCCGTTCGTTACGTGTGGCGACCGGGCAGGATCTTGGCCAGGCGTTTCCACTACACTTGCGCCGCTTGGAACCAGCGCCAGCACCCCGATACAACTACGGATTTTTCGCAGTTCGAGCCCATCAGCGGGCTTCCGAATTATCTCCACCACGCAATCGTATTCCGTACACCGAGGAATACATGCTGTCGATCGAGCGTGGCTTGGGCGCCAACACCGTGCTCAGCTTGAATTACGTGGGCACTCAGGGCCATCGCCTTTTGGTGCTTGAGGAATCCAACCCCGGCGATCCCGCGCTGTGCTTGTTCCTAAGCAATCCTGCAAATCTCGCGCCCGGACAAGTCCCCTGCGGCCCGTTTGGCGAAGACAGCCACTTACACGACCGCCACAGGGGCAGGTCCAGCAGGGCACGCGCGGCCCTCTGGGGCCGAATTTCGGCAGCAATGCCAACCAAGCCACCATCGGAAATTCCAACTACAACTCCTTGCAGGTCACCTTGCGGCATACCGGCCGGAGTTTGACCGTGCTGGCCGGCTACACCTTCAGCAAATCCCAGGATCAGTCTTCGAATTTAGGCGAAGCGGTCAATCCGCTCAATCCTCGCTCAGCAGGCGCTGTCTTCGTTTGATGTGAAGCACAACTTCGTCGTGAGCTACAGCTACCAACTCCCTATCGAACGGCTGTTGCATGCCACAAATCGTTGGACGCAAGGTTGGGAACTATCCGGAATCACGCGATTCAGTTCGGGGCTCCCGGTGACGCTGATCAACTTCGGAGACAACTCTCTGCTCGGAGCCGAGCCGAACGGCATTAACAACTTTGGCGTGGATGAACCCGACTATCTGGGAGGCCCGCTCAACCTCAATGGCAATCCACGCAAGGGCCGCGCGTATTTCAACGCCGCCCAATTCCCCGAAAACGCTTTGGGGACGCCCGGCACGGCGCGCCGCCGCTTCTTCTACGGCCCGGGAATGGACAACTACGACATCGCTCTCCTCAAATCTGTGCGCCTAACGGAAGCGAAATCCCTGCAATTCCGCGTCGAAGCCTTCAACGCGTTCAACCACGCCCAGTTCTTCGGCCCGCAAGCCGTTGACGGCAATATTGACAGCTCGACTTTCGGGGAGGTCGTCAGCGCCGCTCCGCCTCGCCTCGTCCAGTTCGGCGCAAAATTTTTCTTCTAGTGCAGAACGGTTTCTGATTCCAACTATCAGAGAGGATAACTTCGGCTAGAATCCAACGCCTCCAACTTCCGGACAATTCGGAAGTTAAGCCGCGCCCCGATCCTGATATTGTTCGTCGCTGACGTGTTCCAGCCAGTCGACCACCTTGCCGTCCTTTTTTTCTTGAATGGCAATGTGCGTCATCGCTGTGGTTGCCGTGGCGCCATGCCAGTGCTTCTCGCCGGGTGAGAACCAAACTACGTCGCCCGGCCGAATTTCTTCGATAGGGCCTTTCCAGCGCTGAGCCAGGCCGGAGCCAGCTGTGACGATGAGAGTCTGACCAAGTGGATGAGTGTGCCATGCAGTTCGCGCGCCGGGCTCGAACGTTACGCTGGCTCCCTGAACAAAAGCCGGATCTGGTGTCTGGAAAAGCGGATCGATTCGTACCGTGCCAGTGAACCACTCGGACGGCCCTTTAGAGGAAGGTTGCGACCCAACTTTTTTTATGTCCATCCCGGAATTCCTTACTTTCCTTGCGGTTTTGTTCTCGTCTCGACGAGAACGTTCACTGCTGATACTCAGTTAAACCTTCAGAAGTGACTGCACGTAAGCGCGTTTCAACGGAAGCCGACGGAGGACCTTTCCGGTTGCATCATGGAGAGCAGCTGCGATCGCTGGAGCAGCAAGGGCGTTGGCGGCCTCGGAGCCTCCGCCGTAGGCGCCGACTTTGGGATTGTGAATGAGGACTACTTTGAATTCGGGAGTGTCCGTCATTTTGGCAATGGGATACGTATTCCAGTCGCGCGAAGTAATGCCGCTTTCATCGAACATAGCTTCTTCGTAGAGCGCATGGCTGATGCCCATCATGGCGCCGCCTTCGACTTGCCGTTTTAGTTGAGCAGGATTGACGACGATGCCAGGATCTACGGCGATGGTGTATTTTTCGACGGCAATGGCACCAGTGCCGGGCGTGACGGTGATTTCGCATACGCAGGCCCAGTAGGTGCCGGAGCGAAACATTGCAGAGACGCCGCGGCCGCGAACGGGAGTTGAGCCAGCGGATTTTGCGCCAGGATTAGGCGAAGGACGCGTGTCCCATCCGGAAGCATCGCGAACTTGCTTGAGAACATTGATGAGGCGTTCTTCTTTGGCGTGGTCAATTCGAAATTGAATCGCATCGGCGCCGGCGAGCGCTGCAGCTTCACTGAAAGCGAGTTCGCGTGGATAGTTTTGCTGGTATTGGCCAGGCGTGCGCATGCTGTGATCGCGAAGGCCGACAGCGAGCGGCGAAGCTTTTTGTCCCACCTGAAACGTGCCGTGGCCGCGTTCGGCGACATTGGGAATGAGATCGTAAGACCAAGGATCGGACAAGAAGTTGGCCGTAGAGCCGGTGAATCCCGAGCCGCCTCCCGGCGCGGGCATGGTCGGAAGTCCAGCAAGGATAGCGCCGATGGGGCGATCATCCTGGAAGGCCGGCATGTAGTGGTCGATTTGGTAGCCGGCAATTCTTCCTTTTTCGTCGAGAGCGAATTCGACATCGGCGAAAGCAGCCGGTGATTGAGTGGACCACTGCAAATCTTCGGCACGCATCCACTGAACGCGAACAGGTTTTCCAACAGCCTGGGACAGGATTACGGCGTCGTCTTCCGCGCCAGAGTTGCCGCCGTTGGAGCGGCCGTAGTGCCCTGCTCCGGGATGCGTGTGAACGATGATGTGATCGGGAGTGGTGCCGAGCATCGTGGCGATTTCGCCACGCAAGGCCTGGGGATTTTGATTGTGCGTGTGAATGTGGACTGTGCCGTCGGGCTTGACGTCTGCGACGGCCAGAGTGGGACCGATGGGGGCATGTTTCATGAAGGGAAAGTGATATGTGGCAGAAAGCTTTTTCTGAGCTGAAGCGAGCGCTGCTGGTACATCACCTTTGTTGGCGTCGCCTTTTGTAACTTGCGCAGTGGTCCAATCGGCTTCTTTGCGTAGAGAATCGTAGAGCTTTTCGTTGCCTGGCAGGCCTTTCCATTCTGTCCATTTGGTTGCGGCGGCGACTTGCTGCGAGGCCTGAATAGCTTCCCACTCCGTAGGAGCGACGACTCCGACGAGATTTCCTTTCACAACTACTTGCGAATTGGGAAATTTGGATTTGTCGAGCTGGCCCACAGAGACGAGCGTGGAGCCCAGCGTTTTGGGATGAACCATGCGTCCATGTAACATTCCGGGAAGGCGGATATCGGTGGCCCAGGTTTCTTTCCCGCTCACTTTGGAAGTGATTATGGAGTTCGGGTGCGATTTGCCGATGACGGTGTAGGCGCTGACTGGCTTCATCGGCGGATCGCCTTCGACTGTCAATCCCATAATGCCCGTCAGATCTCCGCTGACCGGAATGGTGAGCTTGAGTTGCTGATCTTTGACGAGATCGCCGTAAGAAATCGTTTTGCCGCCGCCGGAAAAGACGCCGTCTTTTGCCGTGAGCTGATCTTTGGAAACTTTCAGGCGTTCGGAAGCAAGATCGAGAAGCGCTTGATAAGTGTAGGCAGCGGCTTTGCGGATGTTGGGAGTGCCACGGCCGAGAAAATCGAAGGCGCCGCTGCCATCGGGAGTCTGATCAGTGTGCCCTGCGACGACGGTGGTGATGGATTCGAAGGAAACGCTCAATTCGTCAGCAACAATCTGGCGATATGCCGTGAATGTGGAGCCCTGACCGAAGTCACTTTTGCCGGTGCGAATGAGGACGGTGTTGTCCGAATGTATTTCGATCCAGGAACTAAGTTGAGTCGGATCGAGAGAGTTCTTGAAGGGAGCCCCGGTGACTTTCGGGGCCTGGAAACCCTGAGCTCTGAGGATGGAAGGACCGACGAATGCAATGCCGACAACGAGTGCGCCGCCAGTTTTGACGAACTGGCGGCGGGAGAGAGTAGCCTCATAAACCTTAGCGGTGTTTTCAGCGGCAGTAGTCATGGCTTACTTCCCCTTTCCCATAAGCGATGCGGCGTGTTTTACGGCCTCGATAATTGCAGCATAGCTGCCGCAGCGGCAGAGATGGGGCGACGGCCCTGATGTCGTGAAGGCTCCCTTGATTTGCGCTGTGGTTGGGTTTGGGTTGCTCTCGAGGAGTTCGGTTGCGACGATCATCATTCCGCTTTGGCAGAATCCGCAGAGAGGCGTTTGCTCCTCGATCCATGCTTGCTGGACGGGGTGAAGCGTGTCTTTCGCTTCATCCGCAGACAGGCCCTTTTGTTTTGCCCATCTCGCGGGCAGCCCCTCGAGTGTGGTGATTTCCTGGTTGGCCTTTAGGGTGGAGATCGGGGTGACGCAGGAGCGAGTTTCTTTGCCGTCGATGAGGACGGAGCAGGCTCCGCACTGTGCGAGTCCACAACCAAATTGCGGCCCGCTGAGTTGGAGATCGTTACGCAAGACGTAGAGTAGCGGAGTGTCGTCAGGTGCCTGAACTTCGCGCTGAACTCCATTCACGATAATCTTGACCATAGTCAACTCCCTTCAAAGGGAAATTCTCAATTCGATTCTACTCCGCAAAGCGTAGGAACAGGTACGCCACGTTCGTTGCGGTCATAATTGCGCGCACTACATCTGGGCGAGGACGGCAACGTCCAACTTGGAATAGTACTTCTTCACATCGCCCGCTCCATACTTGGCGCGGAATTTTTCAACCACAGTCGAAACCTTGTTTTGATCCGTAACAGGAACACCCTGAAAATCAGCTCCTGCGCCATGCGCATCGATCCGAATGGATGGGTGTTCGAGCAGGTTCTTATACCACTGTGTGTCCGAGCCTCGCACCGGCAGAAGGCAAAGCGTGTCATCGTCCAATACGAACCAGACCGGCTGTGAGATTGTCCGTCCGGACTTTCTTCCAGTCACACTCAGGTCAATTTCACGGTACCGGGAGAGACGGTCTTTCAGTGCATCATTCGGCTTTGGCATGTGTCTCCTTTTCAGAGATTGGTCATGCACTCAGTGTGCTCGCGATAGCGAGCGCCTTATTTTGTTAGCTCCCCAGTGTCGTTCTCGGTTACTCAGATTTCAGAGAAGCCATGTCGATGGAGAAGCGATACTTCACATCGGACTTCAACAATCGTTCGTAGGCTTCATTCACCTTCTGGATGGGGATTACCTCAACATCCGAGGTGATATTGTGCTTTCCGCAGAAATCCAGCATCTCCTGAGTTTCGGCGATGCCACCAATAGGCGAACCTGAAATACTGCGGCGACCCATGATCAGGCTGAAGACCGACACCGCAAGGGGCTTCTCGGGCGCGCCAACCATAACGATATGGCCATCACGCCGCAGCAGATTGAGGTAAGCGTTTATGTCGTGATCGGCGGAGACCGCGTCGAGAATGAAGTCGAAGCTGCCAGCATGTTTCTGCATCTCGTCCGCATTTTTGGAGAGGATGACCTCGTCAGCTCCCAGGCGTAGTGCATCCTCCTTTTTGTTTGGCGACGTCGTAAACACAGCAACGTGAGCTCCGAGCGCATGTGCAAACTTCACGCCCATGTGGCCTAGCCCTCCGAGCCCGACGATGCCAACCTTCTTGCCCTTCGAAACGCCCCAATGATGCATCGGCGAGTACGTTGTGATTCCCGCGCACAGCAGAGGAGCGGCGCCCGCGAGATTCAGATTTTCTGGGACGTGCAAGACGAACCTTTGATCGACGACGATAGCCTCGGAGTAGCCGCCGTAGGTTACGCCTCCCAGATGCTTATCGGGAAAGTTGTAAGTTAGCGTGAAATTCGGACAGAACTGCTCGAGGCCCGCTTGGCACTCCGGACAGGTGCCATCCGAGTCCACCATGCAGCCGACAGCGGCAAGATCACCTTGCTTGAACTTCTTGACTGCGGAGCCAACTTTCGTGACTCGGCCGACGATTTCGTGTCCGGGTACGCACGGGTAGACGGTGGGCATCACGCCGCTCCACTCGTTGCGGACTTGGTGCAGATCGGAGTGGCAGATGCCGCAAAACAGAATTTCGATCTGTACGTCGTTTTCCGTCGGATCGCGCCGTGTGATCGGGGCCGACGCAACCGGTGATGTCGCACTTGCAGCCGCATACGCTTTTGCTTTGTACATAAATTCTCCTAGTTTTTTGACACTCAGTTCGGTTCGAGATTTCGTCTGAAGGTAAGCCGCTCAGCGGCCAACCATTTTCTGCAAGTGTTCCGGATACCGCGCGCCCTCAACCTTGATTTTGGATGCGGCATTGTCGATTTCGGTCAAATCGTTTGCTGTAAGTTTGATCTTTGCTCCCCCAAGGTTCTCCTCCAGGCGCGAAATTTTGGTCGTGCCGGGAATCGGAACCATCCATGGCTTCTGCGCCAGCAGCCAAGCCAGCGCGATCTGCGCCGGCGTCGCCTTCTTCTGTTCCGCAATTCTGCCCAGCAGATCCACTACCGCCTGATTTGCTTTCCGCGCCTCGGGCGAAAAACGCGGTACGATGTTGCGGAAATCGGAACTATCGAACGTGGTCTTCTCGTCGATCTTCCCGGTAAGGAAGCCTTTCCCCAGCGGACTGAAAGGCACAAACCCAATTCCGAGTTCTTCCAGTGTCGGTATTACTTCCGCTTCAGGTTCTCTCCACCACAGCGAATATTCGCTTTGGAGTGCAGTCACAGGCTGAACCGCGTGCGCGCGACGGATGGTTTTGACTCCCGCTTCCGACAGTCCAAAGTGTTTTACCTTGCCCTGCTGGATCAGCTCTTTTACCGCTCCCGCAACGTCTTCAATCGGCACTTCGGGATCAACGCGGTGCTGATAAAGCAAATCGATGACATCCGTCTTGAGCCGTTTCAGCGAGGCCTCGGCGACTTCCTTAATGTGCGCCGGCCGACTATCCAGCCCGGCCATCTTGCCGGTGGCCGGATCAATTTTGAATCCGAACTTGGTGGCGATCGCCACTTGCGCGCGGAAAGGAGCGAGGGCTTCACCGACGAGGTCTTCGTTCGTGAACGGGCCGTAGATCTCAGCAGTATCGAAGAATGTGACGCCGCGTTCGACTGCCGATCGAATCAGCGCTATTCCGTCCTTCTTGTCCACGGCGGGCCCGAAGCCGAAGCTCAGCCCCATGCAGCCCAGCCCCAGAGCCGAAACTTCCAAATCACTTTTTCCAAGTTTGCGCTTTTGCATCGTTCTCCTTCCGAAGCGTTTCTGCCATCCCAAGACTAGAATCAGACGCCGTGAGAGCGGTAGCCCGATCCTTCCGATTTATTGCCCATTCCTCTGGTTATGCGAGAAATTATTGGTATATCCGGAGCCGAGAAGCTATCTTGAGGCAAGGGACAGGGAGACCAATGTAATGAAAAACACCAGCAAAGAAGCCCCTCCGCCATCAAACCGAGCGCGCGAACTGCGAGCCGAACTGGCTAGCAAGATTGCCTTGTTTATGGGCTCCGAAGAGAATCGGGCAACGGACGTTTTCGGCTTGACGATTCATAGGCGGGTCGCCCCAACAGCTCCGTGCTCGATGACCTACGAGCCTTCCGTTACTTTGATGGTTCAAGGGCGAAAACGGGTAGAACTTGGACGAACCGCCTTCATGTATCGCGAGGGGCAATACCTGCTGACGTCGCTTGATTTGCCAATCGTTAGCCAGATAATCGAGGCCAGTGAAAATGTGCCCTGTCTCGCGATGTCGCTGAAACTCGATATGCCCGTGATTCGGGAGCTTCTCAGCCGAGAAGAGCTACAGGTGGGTGAACCGCGCGCTGACAGTCCGGCGATGACGACCGGTGAAGCTACAGCGGAATTTCTCAGCGCATGCTGCCGGCTCATGGAGTTGCTGGGCACGCCGCAGGACATTACCTTTCTGGGTGACCTGATTCAAAGGGAGATCATTTACAGAATCCTCCGAGGACCGGAGGGGGCTCGCCTTCGAGCGATTGCCACGCTAGGAGATCAGAGCCACAGAACGGCAAAAGCAATTGCGTGGATCAAGGTAAACTACGCGAAGCCGTTGCGGATAGAAGATCTCGCACAAATCGCCGGTATGGGCCTGTCCACGTTGCACCATCATTTTCGTGCACTGACCGCCATGAGTCCTCTTCAATACCAGAAGCAGCTTAGGTTGCAGGCAGCGCGCGGGCGCATGCTCATCGATGGTCTGGACGCCGCCAGTGCGGCCTTTGAGGTTGGCTATGAAAGCGCCAGCCAATTCAATCGCGAATACAGTCGCTTCTTCGGCCAACCACCGATGCGTGATATTCGGACTCTCCGCTCGCCGGGCGCTCTGCCCATGGAGTCGGTCAGCAATGAGCAAAGCGCTGTCTGATTGCGTCGCTAACAGGTACCATATCGCATGGCGAGTCTGAGGACAGCGATTGAGCGGCGCAAAAGGACCGCATTATGCGATGGCTTCAGGGAAGTGCCGCTGAAATCCGATCTCAGGAATTTTGGGGTTCTGAGGTGATGTCGAGGTAGCCGGCCGCCGCGCGTCGTTGAAGTTCGCAAGCGTGATTGGAGAGTTAGCGACAATTGCTGGCGGATCATTTGGCACCTGCTTATAAATCCCCACAATCCGCCATTATCGTTTTGGGTCCATCCCCCACCGTCCCCCCTCTCCGCACGCTAAACTATTTGGGCTGCATCACTTGGAGTGTTCATGCGGAGCAAAACTTCCTCCGCCTTTTTCCTGACTATCGCGCTAGTCCTGGTACTCGGTTCCCTTGCCGCTCAGGCAATGCCCACCGAGACGCCTGTGCTTTCTCTTCCCCACAAACCGCATTACGTTTTTCAGCGTGTCGGCGAAAACTTTGGCCTAAGTTCTTTGACCCCGTCCTGCATTCTGCAAGACCAGGACGGCTTCATCTGGATCGGGACTCCCGACGGGCTTCTTCGTTTCGATGGCAATCGCGTCGTGCGCTATGGCATCGAACAGGGCCTTCCCAGCACCAACGTGAACCAGCTCGTCCTGGCTCCCACGGGACGAATATGGGTTGTCACCTCGCGCGGCATCTCTTACATGGAAGGCGGCGCGCTCCACCAACTGCCCCTCCCCAAGATTTACAATTTTTTCAGGCAGCCTTCTGTACTTGCCCTCGATCCTTGGGGCACGGTCTATCTCGCGACCGAAAGTGGCCTGCTGCGAGTCGATCCGGCCCGCCCCAACGATCTCCGCCTCTGGTCTGTTGCCGATGGCTTGCCGAGCCAGGAAGCGGAGTCGGTCAACATTACCTCCGAAGGGCGCATTTGGTTCGCCTCCGGTCACCGTGTCGGCTGGCTGGATTCCCAGGACCATGTTCACATGTTCCCCCCGCAAAGCGGCCTCCCGCACGAACCTGTAATCAGCATTCTTCAGGATTTTGAGAAAATTCTTTGGGTTCGCACTTCGGCGCATCTCTATCGCCTCAATCCTGGCGCGAGCCGCTTTATTTCTCAGCTTCCCGATCTTCCCCCGGCGAACGACTATGGTTCGCCAGCCCTGGATCGTTCCGGCAATCTCATGATCCCTACGGTTGCGGGCCTCTATCGGCGCATCTCCGGTCAATGGGAGGTCATTGATCAAAGCCGCGGCATGGCCGTTAACGCAACTTTTGCCATCACGGAAGATCGCGAGGGAGCTTATTGGATTGGCCTTGGCGGAGCCGGCATTCAGCGGTGGATCGGCCGGAAAACGTGGTCTAGTTGGACGCAGGGCGAAGGTCTTCCCGACAATGTCGTCTGGTCCGAACTTCGCGATAAACATAAACGATTGTGGCTCGGCACCAACAATGGCGTCGCCATGTGGGATCCGCAGGCGGCTCACTGGCGAATCTGGAAATCGAAAGATGGCCTGAACGGTTCCTTGGCCCGCGAAATGATCCTCGCGCCCGATGGCGCCGTCTGGGTTCTGTGCTATCCAGGCGGACTGACGCGTTTCGACCCCGAATCACTCACGCCCGAAAAAATCAAAACCCCCGATCCCGTTCCTACTGGCATTCACGTCGGCCCGGATGGCCGCATATGGATCGCCAACGCTCAATACGTGAAAGCAATGCGTCCATCGCAGCGGCCCTTTCAGTTCGTGGATGTGCCATTGCCCCCGGAAATCAACCACGGCATCGGCCGCTTCACTTCCAGCACCGACGGCGTCCTGTGGGCCGTTGGCAGGAGCGGCATCTCTCGTTTTGACGGCAAGAATTGGCTGCACTTCACGACTGCCAATGGCTTGTTGCAGGACGAAGTTGTGGAAGCCGCAGCCGTCAACCGCGATGAAGTCTGGTTTCGTTACTCCGACGCTCTGGGCCTCAGTTGCCTGCGCCTCGTCGACGGAAAACCACAAATCACTCACTATGGCTTGGCGGACGGCCTTCCCTCCCTCGACGTTTACATGATTGGAGCCGATCACGACGGCAACGTCTGGGCCGGCGGCGCTTTTGGCCTCACGGAATTTCAGCGTAATGGCCACACGCTTCGCTTCACGCAGGCCGATGGCCTCATCTGGAACGACCTGAGCGACAGCGGCTTTTTCGCGGAAGAGGACGGCACGCTGCTCTTCGGTACCAGCGGCGGCCTCGCGCGGTACAATCCTATTTCCGCCGATGAACGTGTCGAGCTTCCGCCCCGCGTCGTGATTACTTCCGCTCACCTTGGCTCGCGCGATCGCATCGGCGAACGAAATCCAGAAGCCTCGCGCAGCGACAATACCTTTCGCGTGGATTTCGCGGCGCTTACCTTTCGCGACCCGGAAAATGTCCGCTGCTCGTATCGCCTGGCGGGCCTCGAAACCGAACCCAATGAAACCTCTGGCCGCGAAGCGCGTTATCCCGCTCTTCCGCCCGGCAGCTACAGCTTCACGGTTTCTTGCCGCTCCGCGCGCGGCACTCTCAGTTTCCCCGCCCAATTTTCGTTCAAGGTAATACCCGCGTGGTGGCAGACGTGGTACTCGCGCGGCTTCGTTATTCTTCTCGGCCTTTTCGCCCTCTACTCCCTGATGAATTACCGGACGCGCAAGCTGCAGAGCGAACGCAGCCGCCTCGAGGAAGCCGTCGCCGAACGCAGCGAAGCCCTCGCCCAGGCCAACAAAGAGCTTGAGGAAATGTCTCTCACCGACCCGCTCACAGCCGCGCGCAACCGCCGTTTTTTCCAGGCCACCATCGCCAGCGACGTCAGCCAAGCCATTCGTGCCTACTCGGCGCCCGACCCCACGCGCAGCCGTCGTAATCGCGACATCATTTTCTATCTCATCGACGCCGACCACTTTAAAGAAATCAACGATCGCTTCGGCCATGATGCCGGCGACCAAATGCTCATCGACTTGACCGCCCGCATCAGCTCCGCTATTCGCTATTCGGATGTTCTGGTCCGCTGGGGTGGAGAAGAATTCCTGGTCGTCTCCCGCTTTTGCGAACGCAAGGAAGCCGCCACGCTCGCCGCACGCGTGCTTTCCGCCGTCGCCGGCGAACCATTCAAGATAAAAGGTGCAGGCCTTTCCTTACCTCGCACCGTTTCGATTGGCTGGGCCGCGTTCCCGTGGAATATGAATTCGCCCGTCGACGTTAACTACGAAGAGGTCCTCGCCCTCGCGGACCGCGCCCTCTACAAGGCCAAGAACGCCGGCCGCAATCTGGCCATCGGCGCTCTCCCTCCCGAATCCGCCGCTGAGCCGCACACTTCCGTCGCGCACGGCGATTCCGAAGCTCGCGTCTCGGAAATCGCAACGACCGCCGCCTACGTCACCACCTACGGCCTCGAAACCACTTCCATCACCTAACCAGCTCTAACTACACTCTGTAGGGGCGGGACTTGTTTATCCTGGAAGGACCCCCCTCTTGCGCAATGCAAGTTCCGCCGCACTTCAAGGTAAACTCTGCACCGTGCCAGTCGCTCTCGAAGACTTGACCTTTCGCAACGGCTCAATCGATCTCCACGCCGTCGCCGCCGGCCCGCCAGACGGCCCCGTCGTCATCCTCTTACATGGCTTCCCTGAATTCTGGTATTCCTGGCACAAACAAATCGAACCTCTCGCCGCTGCCGGCTTCCGCGTCATCGTCCCCGACCAGCGCGGCTACAACACCAGCAGCAAGCCCCGCGGCGCCGCTAACTACGCGCTCTCCGAACTCACTTCCGACTTTCTCGCCATCGCCGATCAGCTCGGCGCGCAAAAATTCTTCCTCGCCGGCCACGATTGGGGCGCCGCCGTCGCGTGGAGTGTCGCCCTCCTCCACACGCAACGCGTCGCCAAGCTTGTCATTCTCAACGTCCCTCACCCGAGCGTCATGCGCAGGTACCTGAAAACAAATCGCCGCCAGCTTCGCCGCAGCTGGTACATGTTTTTCTTCCAACTTCCCTTTCTTCCGGAAGCAGCGTTCTCCGTCTTCAACTTCCGTCTCGGCGTCCGCTCTCTCGTGGGCTCCAGCCGCCCCAACACATTCTCAAACGAAGATCTCTCCCAATACCGCGCAGCATGGGCGCAACCCGGCGCGCTCACCGCCATGATCAACTGGTATCGCGCCGCCTTTCGCTATCACTCCAAATTCCCTGACACGACCGTCCACGTCCCCACCCGCATCCTTTGGGGCGAACGCGACGCCTTTCTCCTCTCCGAAATGGCCCACGACAGTCTCCGCTACTGCGATTCCGCCGAACTCTACACTTTCGCCAACGCTTCTCACTGGCTCCAGCACGAAGAACCGGCTCGAATCTCTGAACTTCTCATCGATTTCTTCTGCAAGTAACGAGCACATACACGGCGCGTTTTTTCTCAGTACCGTAGCCAACCAAACGAATCCCCTCGCACTCAAAAGTGGTACGATTTCCGCCCATGAGATCCCCCATGAAATCAACGCCGACGAGATCAACGACCACGAAAGCTCTAATCCTACTGACCGCCATATTCGCGTTCCTCGCGGTGGGCATCTGCAGCTCGTACCTGCTTTCCCCTAAACTCTCCGCCAGCAATCTCTCCAGCGCCTTCTCTCCGGCACAACAATCGTCGAATACGCCAGCACCCGATCCCACTCTCGCCGCCCGCATCGCACGTATTGAAAACGGACTCCTCCCCGCCGTCGTCATTACAGGCCGGCCTTCCCAACCGATGACCATTGCCGACCGCATGGCGCACTACAAAGTTCCCGGCGTCAGCGTTGCCTTCTTCGACCACGGCCAAATTATCTGGACCAAGGCTTACGGCTACGCCGACGTCGCCTCCAAAAAACCCGTCACGCCCGACACACTTTTCCAGGCTGCCTCCATCAGCAAACCCGTCGCCGCCCTCGCCGCTCTCCGCCTCGTGCAAGACGGTAAGCTCAGCCTCGACGAAGACGTCAACGTCAAGCTCCGTACCTGGAAAGTCCCCGAAAACAACTTCACCGTAAAAGAAAAAGTTACTGTCCGCCGCATCCTCAGCCACAGCGCCGGCCTCACGGTTCACGGTTTCGCCGGCTACGCCTCCGATGAACCCGTTCCCACCGCCGTGCAAATCCTCAACGGCGAAAAGCCCGCCAACTCCGATCCCATCCGCGTCGACGTTGTCCCCGGCACTCTCTGGCGCTATTCCGGCGGTGGATTCGTCATCCTGCAAACACTTATGTCCGACATCACAGGAAAACCCTTCCCGCAAATCATGCGCGAGCTCGTCCTCGGACCCGCGGGAATGACTCACAGCACTTACGAGCAACCTCTTCCAAAAAATCGTGCGCAAGAAGCCGCTACTCCGTATCGCCCGAATGGTGATCCAGTAAAAGGCGGCACGCACACTTATCCGGAAATGGCTCCCGCGGGCCTCTGGACCACTCCCTCCGACCTCGCTCGCATGGCCATGGAAGTCCAAGGGGAATACGCAGGAAAATCCGCGAAAATTCTTTCGCAAGACATGGCGCGCCAGATGCTCACTCACCAAATCGGCACATGGGGACTCGGCTTCGGCCTCGAATCTCCCGGCGAAAAGCTGCATTTCGGTCACGGCGGCGCAAACGAAGGCTTCCGCTGCAACATCGAAACCTATACCGACTCCGGCCAAGGCTTCGCCGTCATGACCAACTCCGACAGCGGTGGTGAACTTACAGAAGAAATCTTTCGTTCGATAGCCAAGGAATACGGCTGGCCCGATTACAAGCCCATCGAACACACGCTCATCAAAATCAATCCCGCCACCTTCGCCACTTATCCCGGTATCTACGAAATCCCCGGCGTCGGCAAACTAACCGTCACCACGAAACCGACCGGCCTTTTCGTGGAAGCCGAGCCCTTCGGCCCCGACCCGCTAGAACTACTCCCCGAATCCCCACTCCAATTCTTCGTCCTCTCCGGCGACATCACCTTCACCTTCCACAAAGACGCAAGCGGCGCCATCACCGGCCTAACCCTCCACGCCGCCTCCCAAACCTTCGAAGCAAAAAAAATCTCCTAGCCCGTTCCGGCCTTTCTCTCGTAGGGGCACGATACATCGTGCCCTCTTCCTCTCGGCACCTCTGTTCACTCTGCGCCTCTGCGTTATCCTTTCTCTTTCTCTCTCGACCCTAGCGACTCACCACTCGGCACTCGTCACCTGCCACTCGCCGCTTCCTCACGCCACTTCCCCCACCCCACAAAAATTGTCATCCCGAGCGCAGCGAGGGATCTGCTTTTTTCTTCCGAACATTCAACCTTCCACCCAGTTGCCAGCGCCGCCAAGGCTTCCCAACTACATACAAAACGAATACAATGTAATCAAATGTAGTCGGGAGGCACCGATGGCATCTCAGAAAATTCTTACCCTCCGCCTGGATGGCTGGCTCACTGGCAAGCTAGACAAACTCGCCAAAGCCACGCGCAGGTCACGTTCTTTTCTGGCCGCGGAAGCCATTCGTGATTACGTTGCCCTGAACAGTTGGCAAATTGAAGAAATTCACAAAGCGCTAGCCGAGGCAGACCGAGGTGCGTTTGCCACCGAGAGCGAAGTAAAGCGCGTGGCGAAGAAGTGGTCTCGCCGTGCGCGTTAGATGGCTGCGCGTCGCGCTAGCCAATCTCGAAGAGGAAGCGGATTACATCGCGGAAGACAATCCAGCTGCGGCCGATCGTCTGGTACAAAGAATCATGCGCGCGGTAAACCTGCTCGGTAAAAATCCCGCCATGGGCCGTCCCGGCCGAGTTTCAGGTACGCGCGAGCTGGTCGTTGGCGACACAGCCTACATCGTTCCCTATCGAGTCCGCGCAAATGCCGTTGAAATCCTTCGTGTCTTTCACGCCGCCCGCAAGTGGCCCACGAACTTCTGAATGAGAAACCGGTTCCCCCGAATTGAAGCTTTGGGCGGGACACCCTCGGCTCCAGAGAGCGATTTTGAATTCGACTTTTTCTAGGGTGGCCCACCTTTTCAGGTTTAGTTTTTTGAAAAGGTGGGCCTCCGTCATTCATGCCGCTAACTTCCAATCGTGTCTCTATTGCTTGTCGTAAATCTGCGTGCTCGTGATCTTCGCGCCGCTAGCATCCGTCCCGCTGAGCGTGACAGTGCGCGTCTTGCCATCGGCGGACAAAACGATCTGGGCAGTATTGATCTCTTTGCCGCCCTTTTTGCTGGTGGCCAAGAGCGTGTGATCGTTGATGACTTTGTACGAACGCATATCGTTCGCAGGATCACCTGTAAGAGCGTAATCCTTTCCGTCCAATTTCCCTGTCCAGTCGCTGTGGTAGGCCTGGCCCTTGGCGTCCGTTCCATCAATGGCCACTTTTACGTTGTCTCCGTCCTTCGTATACACAACCGTGGAATTCTTTGTCGTGCCGGCAGTTAACTTCGACTTGCCTTCATTTATCTTCCACGTACCGATGAACCCGTCGTACCCCGCTGCCGAGGCTATCCCGGCGGCGAGAAGCAAAAGCACACCAATACGCACAAAACTCTTTCTGTTCATGTCATCTCCGTTCTTTCTTTAGGTAGGCGTTTGAACTACGGTCTTGCCGCGGATTGTACACCAGATCCATCCCCGCAAGGGCGATATGAATTCTCCAGCCGAATCCGGATCTACTCACCACCCACTACTCACTTCCCTTCCCGTCTCACCAAACTACAAAAACCCCGCCAACTCCTTCTAACGCCACGACTTCCCCGCGTCTCATTCGAACGATACTACTGAGGTACTATAACTTGACAGTAAGTATATTCGATGCTACCATTCCCCATGTTCAGCCCACGGCCCGCAGATCTGGCCCCCGCCCGACAACGCTTTACGCTCGCATCGCCCTCCCCAAGCTCGTCTCCTATCTTTCGCACTCCCTGCGCTCCTGTCTGCCAATGTTTCTCTCGCTCACTCCGCTGCTCTCTCATAGAGCAGAAAGAGAGCAAACCGAGAGCAAGTAACCCATTTGCTTTGAAAAGGATAGAAAAGGCCATTCCAGCAACTCCTTTCGATTCATATGCTTGCAAATTCAGGGGGGGGGTATTTTTCTCCGTCTCTATTTCTACGCCAGTCTTCGCCGGTCCCTCATTTCGGGCCCACGCCTATTTCCGCTACAATCTCCCGGCCCTGGCCCCTTCGGGCCTTCCTGTGCCCTGTGGGTGCAGCTCAAGAACAGGTTTCGAGGTGAGTGGATGAGTGGTCGTCTGGAGAGTCTTTTATCGTCTGTTGTCGTCCGACGCCCTCTTTCTCGTAGGGGCACGGCACGTTTACCCAGAGGCTCGAAGGGCCGTGCCTTCTTTTCTTTCTGTCTGTGCGCTCTCCTCTCCGCAATCATCGCCGCAACCTTTTTCTGCGCCGCGCCTCCCGCCCACTCCCAAGAACGACGTGCGCGCGAAGCCAACAGCGTCTACGCTGCGCGCCGCGCCAAACTCGCCGCACAGATCGATTCCCCGATCCTTCTCTGGGGCTTTACCGGCCGCGAAGAATCCGCGCAAACCTACATTTTCGCGCAGGAAGACAACTTTTATTACCTCACTGGTCACAACGAAGAAGCAGCCGGGCTCATTATCCTGCCCGCAGGGCGTGCTGGCGGAGGCACCGTTTCGGGCATGACATGGGATGGCCCGCAGGAAATGCTTTTTCTGCCGCCAAAGAATCTCGCAAAAGAAAAGTGGAACGGACTTCGCATGTCGCCCTCCGATCCTGGCATCCAGGCCCGAACGGGTTTCGCTTCGGTTCTGCCCTTCCCAGAAATGCGCGCCACTCTCGAAAAGCTCGCAAAACTCTATCCAATCATCTACACCATCCTCCCGTATGAAAAAGAAAATGGCGGCTATCCGCATGAAAAAGAGGTTGTGGATTGGATTCACACCTCTGTTCCGCAAACCAAGCTGAGAGACATCCGGCTCAACATCGAGGACCTGCGACAAATCAAATCGCCCGGCGAAATCGCGTTCCTCTCTCAAGCCATTGAGCTTTCGGTGGATGCGCAGCTCGCTGCCATGCGCATGATGCGTCCTGGTCTTCACGAGTACGAGATCGCCGCCAAAATGATAGAAGTTCACGCCATGGGCGGTTCGGAAGCAGAGGGCTACGCTCCCATCGTCGGCGCTGGCCCCAATTCCACCGCTCTGCATTACGACAAGCTCGCTCGCAAGATCGAAGACGGCGACATCGTGGTCCTCGACGTCGGCGCGCAATACGCCGGCTACTCCGCCGACATCACGCGAACGCTTCCCGCCAACGGCAAATTTACGCCCCGCCAGCGCGAGATTTATGAAATTGTTCTTGGCGCCCAGAATGCCGCTCTCGCAGCCATCAAACCGGGTATGGACTACTGCCAAAGAGGGTCAAAAAGCGTCCACAAAATTGCCTACGATTACATCAATTCGCGCGGCAAAGATCTTCGCGGCAAATCGCTGGGCCAGTATTTCATTCACGGCCTCGGCCACGACATCGGCCTCGACGTCCACGACCCCGGCGACTATTGTAAACCGCTCCAGCCAGGAATGGTCGTCACCGTCGAGCCCGGCATCTACATCCCCGAAGAAAATCTCGGCGTGCGCATCGAAGACGACATCCTTATCACCGAAACCGGCTACAAATTCCTGAGCGAGCGCCTCCCCCGCAATCCCGATGAAATCGAAAAAATCATGGCCGAAGCCGCCGACCAACGCGCCAAAGAACCCAAGAAGGACAATTGACCGCCGTGAATGCGCACCTTTATAATGTTTGTTCGCGTTGGGCGCGGCATTTTGCCCGGCGTGCCTCGAGTCATTCCGCGTGCACCGCATCGCAGAGCGGGCTGCCTGCAGGAATTTCCGAAATTTGCAATCGTTCAGGGAGCTTATGAGCAGCGTTAAAGCCACACAACTCCGCCCCGGCATGGTCGTCCAGCACGAGGGCCAGCTTTTTACGGTTTTCAGCGTCGATCACCGCACGCCCGGCAACAAGCGCGGCTCGATGCAAACGCGCATGAAAAATCTTCGGACGGGCATCATGATCGACTACCGGTTCCGCGCCGAAGAATTTGTCGACCGTGCGATTCTCGACGAAGTGGAGTTCGAGTACCTCTACAATGAGGGCGACGAATTTCACTTCATGAACACGCAAACTTACGAGCAGATGCAGATGACCCGCGAGGAACTCGGCGAAACGGTGTACTATCTCATTCCGAACACCACCGTGAAGATCGAATTTTACGAGGAAAAGCCCATCGGCGTTGATTTGCCGGACACGATGGAATTAAAAGTTTTGGAGACCGAGCCGACGCTGCAAAAAGCCACGGCTAGCGCGGTGATGAAGCCCGCGACGCTCGAAACGGGGCTGGTGATTCAAGTGCCGCCGTTCGTCAATGCCGGCGACAGAGTGAAAGTGGATACGACGGAAGCGCGCTACGTTCAGCGCGTCGAATAGAAGTTCGGCCTTTGCCTGGGGCTTTCGTTTGCGAATTTCGATTCTCGCTGTTCGAGTTTCGTCCTTAGAGTTTCCGCCTCCGCAGCTAGTTTCCGCGCAAGCGAAAATTAGAAGAGGCGAAAGAGCCCCGGGCTACCCGGGGCTCTTCGTTTTTTACGAATTGAATCGCGAAATTTCACGTCGAAAAAAAAGAAAAAAAGCGGCAGCAGAGCTGCCGCACTCCATATTCTTAAGCGTTGTTGGCGGCGGATTTTTCGCCGGCAGGATGCGCGCCGAAAACCCGGTCGAAGATGGCGTCGACGTAGCGAAGCTGCCGCTGCAAATCAAATGTGTGTGCAAGCGCCTTCGCGTCCAGAAACTTCGTGATTCGCGCGTCGTTCGCCACGCGCTCCTGGAAACTCGATTCTGTTTCCCACGCTGCCATCGCGTTTTCCTGCACCGCCTTGTACGCATCGTCGCGCGGCATGCCCTTCTCCACTAAATCCTGGAGCAGTTGGCCGGAATACACCAGGCCGTGCGTGGATTCGAGGTTGCGCAACATGCGCTCCGGAAAGACGCGCATATCGGCGATGATCGTGGTCATTTTAGCGAGCATGTAGTCGACTAGAATTGTGGAATCCGGCAGGATGATGCGTTCGACGGAGCTGTGAGAAATGTCGCGCTCGTGCCACAGTGCAACGTTTTCGAATGCCGCCAGCATGTTCGAACGCACAAGCCGCGCCAAACCACAAATCTGTTCGCAAGTAACTGGATTGCGTTTATGAGGCATGGCCGAGCTGCCGCGCTGCTCTCCGCCGAACGGCTCTTCTGCCTCGCGTACCTCTGTGCGCTGCAAATGCCGAATCTCAAGCGCGATGGTTTCCAACGACGCAGCAATCAACGCGAGCGCGCTGAGATACTGCGCGTGGCGATCGCGCTGGATGACTTGGGATGCGACCGGCGCAACGCTCAGCCCCAGCTTTTTACAGATGCGCTCTTCCGTTGCCGGGCCGAGATGCGAAGCGTTGCCGACAGCGCCGGAAATTTTCCCGACCGCCATCTGCGCAGCCGCAGCGCGAAACCGGCCGATGTTGCGCTGGTTTTCTGAAAACCAGTTCGCAATTTTTAGCCCAAAGGTAATCGGCTCGGCGTGCACGCCGTGAGTGCGGCCGATTTGCGGCGTATTGCGAAACTGATGTGCGCGCAGGTCAAGTACCTCGCCAAACAGAACTAGATCTCGCTCGATGATGTGGGAAGCATCGCGAATCTGCAGCGCCTGGGCCGTGTCGACAATATCGTTTGAGGTTAGCCCATAGTGCAGCCAGCGCGCCGCAGCGGGATCGCCAATGGATTCGCCCACGTTCATCGTAAACGCAATGACGTCGTGCTTTACGCGGGCTTCGAGTTCGTGAATACGCGGAACGTCCACTTTAGCGCGCTCGCGAATGATCGCAGCAGCATCTTTCGGCACGAGGCCGGCTTCCGCAAGCGTCTCGGTGGCGGCCAGTTCGACGTCGAGCCACTTTGCGAAGCGATTCGTATCGCTCCAAACCTGGCCCATATCTTTGCGGGTATAACGTGAAATCAAACTCTATCTCCTTGGGCATGAAGCGATTCTGACACGATCAGGAAAATCCAGTGGCACCAGCTTCAGAAATCGCAATAGCCGTGCTTCTCCATCTCCATCATACCGTAACTCGCTCGTTGAGAGTCCGCAGACAGCGGGTGCCAGAGCCCGCATCGGATGGAGATCAAACTTTCTAGGATATAGACGGCCTATATGGTAGGGTATAGGCGCTCTATAGCCATAGTGCCAGAGGAGAAATTCGTGCCGTACCAAAACCGGATGGAACTTCTGCAAGGGACGCTGGATCTGTTGATCCTGCAAACGCTGATGTGGGGCCCGCGACACGGCTATGGAATCGCCCAGGCCATTCGTGCGAACTCGGGCGAGCTGCTGCAAGTCGATGCCGGGTCGCTCTACCCGGCTCTGCACCGGCTCGAAAAGAAAAAATGGATCGGCGCGGAATGGAAAGTTTCGGAAAACAAGCAGGACGTGAAGGTCTACAAGCTAACGGCGGCAGGTAGGAAGCGCCTAACACAAGAACGCACGCGATGGGAACAGATCACGGACGCGATCGCGGGAGTGTTGAATCCGGCAAAGAAGGAGAACCAGCCATGAAGCACTGGTGGAACTGGCGCAAGCAAAGCGACGAATTGGAAAAGGAGATCCAGCACCATTTGCAAATGGCGGAAACGGAACGCGTCGAGAGAGGAGCATCGCAGAACGAAGCGCAGGCCAGTGCCCGGCGCGAATTTGGCAATGTGGGACTGGTAAGAGAGCTGGCGCGAGACGCCTGGGGCTGGCGCTGGCTCGAGGATTTCTTTGAGGATTTGCGTTACGGGCTGCGCGTGCTCCTAAAGAATCCTTCGTTTGCGCTGGCAGCCGTGCTGGCGATTGCCTTGGGAGTGGGAATCAACGTCGGAATTTTTTCGGTGTTGAACGGCCTTGCGCTACGCTTGCTGCCAATTCCGCAAGCTGAACAGCTGCTGAGTGTGGACCAGGTCTTTCACGGGGACATCAACCGCAATGTTCATGGAGAGCAAAGCATGTTCTCCTATGCGGAATATCTGGATTACCGAGACCACAACCACGTGTTTACGGGGCTCGCGGCGACTGAGCCATTTTTGGAGGCAACGCTCGGCGGATCACAGATGCGCGGGCTGATGGGAGCGTTGACCTCCTGCAATTATTTCGACGTGCTGAATGAGCACGCCGCGAAAGGCCGCACGTTTGTGGACACGGACTGCGCAGCGCCGGGCCAGAACAACGTCGTGGTGATCAGCGATGATCTGTGGCGCGGAACTTTTGCGAGCGACCCATCCATAGTGGGCAAGGAAATCATCTTGGATCAAACGCCGTGCACAATGATTGGCGTGATGCCGGCTGGTTTTACGGGGACGGAGCCGGTAGCGAGTGCATTCTGGGCGCCGGTGACGATGCAGAAGACTCTCGATGCGGGACGCGAGCGCCTGGGCGACAACAATATGAGCTGGCTCGCGGTGCTGGGGCGTTTACGCCCGGGAGTAACGCTGGAGCAGCTGCGCGCGGATCTCAGCGTCATTGCCGCGCGAATCGACGAGTCACATCCAGGGCGCCGGACGACGCTGGCCATTGCGCGAGCGGCGTTCTTCGGCCGGCCCGAAGAACGAAGCTATCTGATCCCTGCCGCTTCTATCGTGCTGGCGGCGTTTGGACTTGTGCTGCTGATTGCGTGCGCCAACGTGAGCAGTCTTTTGCTGGCGCGTGCTTCGGCCCGTCACAAGGAAATCGCGCTGCGACAAACCATGGGCGCTAGCCGCTGGCGATTGGTGCGGCAATTGTTGACGGAAAGCGTTCTGCTCTCGGCGGTCGGAGGTACCCTTGGCTCGCTCTTTGCCTTCTGGTCGTTCGCGGGCATCTTGCGGCTGGTGACGTCGCAGCTGCCGAAGTCGCTTTCCGACACTTGCGCTGAATGTTGCGCCAGATTTTCGTGTGCTGGGCTTCGCGATGGGACTCACGCTGATGACTGGCATCGTCTTCGGGTTAGTGCCGGCGTTGCGGGCTTCCTCGCTCGACCTCAACACCGCTTTAAAAGGCGACGGCACGCACACGGTGTTGGGCAAAAAGAGCGGGCGATTCCTGCGCAACGCATTTGTGGCAGCGCAGGTCGCGGTGTGCATGATTCTGCTGCTGGCGGCGGGGCTACTGCTGCGCGGGCTGTACTACGCGCAGACCGTCAACCCTGGATTTGAAATGAAGGGGCTGGCGACTACTTACTTTAATCTACGCGGCCTGAACTATAACGAGAGCCGCGCCGCGGCATTCGTGAGACGGCTGCGCCAACGTGTGGCGGCCCTTCCCGGCGTGATCGAAGTAGCGCAAGCGGAGTGCGGACCGCTGAGTTCCGATCACAGCGGAGACAGGTTTTTTGTTGCGGGACACTCCGAACCGGTCGGCATCGAGTACAACCACGTTTCGCCGGAATATTTTTCGGCGGTGGGGATTCCGATCGTGCGGGGCCGCAACTTCGGACCAGATGACTGGAAGGATGGCAGCGCGATCATCGTTACCGAATCCACCGCGCGGAAACTCTGGCCGGGTCAAGAGCCGCTCGGCAAGATGCTGCGCGCACGCTTGACTGGAGGGCTGCCCGGCCCCGAGTACGCGGTGATCGGCGTGGCACGCGACGCGCAAGTATCGCATCTTGGCGAGTCCGACACGATGTATCTGTACTTTCCCGGAGGTTCACCGGGCGACAGTCTGCGTTCGTATGTGCTGGTGCGCTTCTCGGGAAGTTACGGTGACCTGGCCACAGGCCTGCGTGGGACTGCGCAGTCGCTCGATGCCGAAGTGCCCGTCGACGTGAAAAAGATTGAAGACAACCTCGATGTTTGGCGGGCCCCATCGCGCATTGCGACGGCGCTTTCGGCGGCGCTGGGTGCGCTGGCGCTCTTACTGGCGTTGATTGGCGTGTACGGCATGGTGTCGTACAACGTGAGCCGGTCGGTACGCGAGATTGGCATTCGCATGGCACTCGGCGCAAACACCGCCGAAGTGATGAGGCAAGTGTTGCAGCAAGCGATGCGGCCCGTAGTGATCGGGGGGCTGATTGGCGTCGCGGGAAGCGCGGCGGTGTCATGGGTCTTGTCGAGGATGCTCTTTGGTCTGAGCCCGCACGATCCGGTCGCGTTCGTTTCCGCGCCTTGCTTCCTGGTGATGGTGGCATTTGTTGCGTGCTACGTTCCGGCGCGCCGGGCTACGAAGGTCGATCCGATGGTGGCCCTGAGATATGAATGATGAGGAAAGCGAAGTAGAGACGCAATGAAGTAACGACGAAAGGCAACGATGGGCAGGACGCTGAATCCGGCAAAGAAGGAGAGCTAGCCATGAAGCACTGGTGGAACTGGCGCAAGCAAAGCGACGAGTTGGAAAAAGAGATCGAGCACCATTTGCAAATGGCAGAAACAGAACGCATCGAAAGAGGAGCATCGCAGAACGAAGCGCAGGCCGGAGCCCGCCGAGAATTCGGCAATGTGGGACTTTTAAAAGAGCTGGCACGAGACGCCTGGGGCTGGCGCTGGCTGGAGGATTTCTTCCAGGATTTGCGATACGGGCTTCGCATGCTGCTCAGAAACTCGGGATTCGCAGTGACGGCGATTCTGACGCTAGCGCTGGGCATCGGCGCAAACACGGCCATTTTCAGCCTGGTGGATGGCGTACTGCTTCACGCCCTCCCGGTGTCCGCCCCACAGGAACTCGTGATGTTTCGCTGGACGGCGCGCAAAGAGCCGCAATTCAACGGGCATAGCGCGTATGGCGATTGCGACTCAAGAAAGGTGGACTGCGTTCTCTCGGGGCCCTTCTATGAAACGGTGCGCGCGCGAGCAACAAGCTTCAGTGGAGTAACGGCAATTGCGGGGCCGCTGGACATGGTTTTGAACGGGAACGGCCCGGCAAGCATTGTGAGCGGTGAAATCGTGTCGGGGGATTTTTTCTCGACGCTTGGCCTGCACATGGCCCTTGGCCGCCCCCTGGAGCGGGAAGACGAGTCGCGGGCAGCCCCGCCGGCGATGGTTTTGAGCTACGGCTACTGGCGGCGCGCGTTTGGGGGCGACCGTTCCGTAATTGGACGCACGGTGCGGCTCAACAACACGGCCGTAACGATCGTCGGCGTCACGCGTCCCGAATTCACTAGCTTGACGCCGGGAAAGAAGCAGGACCTTTTTCTGCCCTTCGTGTTGACGGATCGGATCAAGTCGGAACATTGGGAACAGGAAAACCGCTACTTGGATCCCGCTACATGGTGGGTGGTCATTGTGGCGAGGTTGAAGCCCGGCGTTTCACTGGCACACGCCCAGGAGGAAGCAACACTTCTCTTCCGGAATGAAGTTCTGCTTGGAAGCAAGCCATTGCTGAAAGCAGAGGATGATCCGTCGATCAAGCTGGCGTGGGCCCGGGAGGGCCTGGATGGAGAGAGCCGAGAGATCGCTCCGATGGTGTATTTGATGATGGCGGCGGTCGGGTTTGTTTTGTTCATCGCGTGCGCCAATGTTGCAGGGCTCACGCTGGCGCGCTCGGCCAAGCGACAAAAGGAAATGGCCGTGCGGCTCGCGCTGGGCGCGGGGCGGAAGCGGCTCGTAAGGCAACTGCTGACGGAGAGCCTGCTGCTCTCGCTAATAGGAGGAACGCTCGGCGTCCTGGCGTCCACATGGATTGTAGGAATCGTGACGAAGTTGATTTCGCGGGGCTTCGATTCGGAATTCCTGTTCGTCATTTCGCCGGACTGGCGCGTGCTGACGTTCACGATAGCAGTAACGTTTGCGACGGGCATCGTGTTCGGGCTGGCCCCGGCGCGAAACGCCTCTCGAGCGGATGTGAACGCAGGTCTGAAGGAAAACGAACTGTTCCTGCCGGGGCGAACGCGCAGGGCGCGGTTCCATCTGGGAGACGCGCTCGTGGTGGCGCAGGTCGCGTTGTCCATCGTTGTACTGGCTGGCGCGGGATTACTGGTGCGAACGCTCCACAATCTTCACGAGCTGAATCCGGGCTTCGACACGCGGAACATCCTGCTCTTCGGGATCGACCCGGCCATCGCGGGCTACCAGGATGAGCGGACCGTACAACTCTACCGGGAGTTGCAGCAGCAGTTCGCGGCGCTGCCCGGAGTGATCTCCGCGAGCTACTCGGAAGACGCGTTGCTGAGTGAAAGCTGGTCGGGTGGCGACGTCCATTTGGATGGCGCGCCACCCAAGTCGAACGTGAGTACGGCGAAGCTGCAAGTCGGAATGGATTTCTTTTCGACAATGCATATTCCGCTGATGGCCGGTAGGGCCTTCTTGCTGGAGGATTTTGTTTCCGCCGCCGCGACGAATGCGGCGGAAAAAACCGCTGTGGCGGCGGGCAGCGAAATCCTTGCGGTTAAAGCGGCTGCGGTCCCGGTAATCATCAATGAAGAGTTCGCACGACGTTTCTTTTCCAATGAGAATCCCCTGGGTAAACACATCGGCGAGCGCGAAAGCGACGAGCCACCGGCAGTTCCGGACCCTGGCTACGTGGTTGTGGGAGTGATGGGCAACACCAAGTACGCCGATCTAAGGAAGCACATCTCGCCCATGATGTGTTTGCCGATGGTGGCGCATAGCGCGAACTTCGAACTGAGGACCGCGGGTAACCCCATGGCGATGCTGGGGCTGGTACGCGACGTGGTTCAGCGTGCGGACAAGAATCTGCCGGTGTTCCTGGTGCGCACGCAAACCGAACAAGTGGAACAGACGCTTTTCCAGGAGCGCGCTATGGCGCGGCTCGCGAGTTTCTTCGGCGCCGTGGCACTGTTGCTCGCGTGCATCGGGCTGTATGGCTTGCTATCGTACGAAATGACACGGCGGACGAAGGAAGTCGGCATTCGTATGGCACTAGGCGCGGAGCGAAGCAACGTGTTGCGGCTGGTGGTGCGAAAAGGAATGTTGCTCGTGGCCGCCGGAGCAGCGACGGGAATCGGCATGGCGCTGGTCGCCACGAGGTTTATGGCCAGCATGCTCTATAACGTGCGCGCGAGCGACCCCGCCACGATGGCCGGAGTGACGGTGTTGCTCGGCCTAGTGGGGATCGCGGCCTGTTGGTTGCCGGCGCGGCGGGCGATGAGGGTCGATCCGATGGTGGCGCTGAGGTATGAATGAGGACGAGCAAAACAAGGAAGTAGGAAAGTAAAGAAGCAAAGAAGGAAAGAGGTTGAGATCCGGGGAATTCACGCTGCGTGCCTTGGCAAGGGCACGCGCATCAGTATGCGGACTGTTTGGTTTCGAAACAGTTGCCGGATGGACTGGCACTGGCCAGCCCTATGATATTGCCGCACTTACGGCCCACCTTATAAAGTAGCCTCGGAAGTGTCCGAATTCGGACATCCTGACCTAACCGCAAGGCTCGTTTCCTGTCTAATGATTCGGATGAACGAAAGCGCTGGAAGCACCCAAGACCGCGAGGCACTCCAGAACGCGGCCCGAGAAAGCGATGCCATCGCCGTGGAGCGCACGCTCGCGGGCGAGCGCGATGCTTTCCGAGTGCTGGTCGAGCGCCACAGCCAGCAGCTTTTTCGCCTGGCGTATCGCATGACGGGAAATGAGCAGGACGCCGAGGAAGTGGTGCAAGAAGCTCTTTTGCGCGCGTACAAGAATCTTGGCCAATTCGGATCGCGCGCAAATTTCGGTACCTGGGCTTATCGCATCGCTGCAAATTACGCGATTGACCGGATGCGGCAAAAACGTACCGAGGATTCGCGGCGGCAAACACCGAGCGCCCTGGCGGAAGAGCAAGAGCAGGATCCGTTGGATCTGGTTGCGGACGAGAGGCCAACTCCGGACCGTCTCGCGGGCAACATCGAGCTGAGGAAAAAGATGGAAGAGGCGCTGAAGGAGTTGAGCTCTTCGGAACGAACGGCATTCGTCATGCGCCATTGGGAAGGCTGCGCGATCGAAGAGATCGCCGCCGTGCTGAAATCGACGACGAGCGCGGCGAAGAACACGGTTTTTCGTTCGGTGCAGAAATTGCGGCGAGCATTGGAACCATACGTGGGAGCGCGAGGCGCGCTGCAAGCGAAAGCGGCAGGAGCAGCACCGGAACCCAGAGGAACAGAACTATGAAACACCTGACAGAAGAAGAACTGATTGCTTATCGAGAGGGGGAGCCTACGCAACGCGAAGCTATTGCCGAGCATTTGACGAGCTGCACCGCCTGCCGCACAGAGCTTGATCGCATCGAAGCGGTGCTGAGCGCGCTGGATAATTTGCCGGTTCCCGAGCGAGGCCCGGAGTACGGCCGCGCCGTGTGGCAACAGATTGCTCCCCGGCTGCCAGAAAGAGCCGGACGCGGATGGCGCGCATGGCTCGAACCGCGCCGCTGGGTAGCCATCGGAGCAATGGCGGCGATGGTGATTGCGGCGTTCGTCGCGGGGCGTTGGACAAAGAAACCTGACCCCGGAGCACCGGCTGCCAGCGTGGCGCAAGTTCGCGAACGCGTGCTCGTCGTAGCGGTGGGAGACCACCTGGGCAAATCAGAAATGGTGTTGATGGAACTGGCGAACGCGGCGCCTTCAGCGTCGGGGCCAAAGCAAATCAATATCGCCGCGGAGCAGCAACGAGCGGAAGATTTGCTGGACGCCAACCGCTTGTACCGCGAAACGGCGCAGCAGAATGGCGATGCGGCGCTGGCCGACGTCCTGGATGACCTGGAGCGCGTGTTGATGGACGTGGCGCACAGCCCGCAGGAAATTACTCCGGCGAAACTGGAATCGCTGCAGAAGCGCATCGAAGCGCACGGCATTTTGTTCAAAGTTCGAGTGGTCGGCAAGGAATTGCAAGAAAAGCAGAACACACCGAATTCCACGCCGGCGGCGACGGAATCGAAAATACGAGAGAGGAACAAGGCATGAGCATGGGACAACGGACAAGCAGAGCATGAAGATTTGGGACATCGCGGCGGCACTAGCTGATCGCGCCGTGGATGGCAAAGCCCGCGGCAGCCCACGGCGCTGCGGCGACCACGGAATCCTGGCAGGAACAGAGCAGCGCAGACCGCGAGCAGGAAGCGCGCGATCGGGAGCAGGAGAAACGCGACCGCGAAGAAGAAGCCCGCGACCGTGAACAGGAGAAGCGCGATCGCGAGCAAGAGCGCCTCGAACGGCTCGATGAACTTTACAGCGAAGGCCGCGAAGCTCTGGACGAAGACCGCTATGACCGCGCCGCCGAGAAATTCAGCGAGCTTGCCTCGTTGAACGGGCCGCAGACCGATGCGGCGATGTATTGGAAGGCCTACGCGGAAAACAAACTGGGAAAAAGAGACTCCGCGCTGGCGACGATTGCCGACTTGGAGAAGAAATATGCGCAAAGCCGCTGGATAAAAGATGCGAAGGCGCTGGAGATCGAAGTGCAGCAATCGACCGGGCAGCCCGCGCACCCTGAATCGCAGCCGCGACGAAGAACTGAAGATGCTGGCGATCACCGGCATGATGAACAGCGATCCCCAGCGGGCCATGCCGCTGCTGGAAAAAGTGCTGAACGGCCCGGGCACACCCAAAGGAAAAGTCGAAGGCGCTCTTCGTGCTGGCGCAGAACGGCTCGCCGCAATCGCGTGAGATTCTCGCTCGCATTGCCCGCGGGGCAAAGCAATCCGGACCTGCAACGCAAAGCCGTCGAGTATCTGGGAATGTTCGGCGGACAAGAGTCGCGGCAAACGCTTGCGACAATTTATGCATCCACGAGCGACGTCTCGGTGAAACGCGCCATTATTCGCAGCTACATGATCGGCGGCGACAAGGAACATTTGTTCGCAGCGGCCAAGAGCGAAAAAGATGCGTCGCTGCGCGCTGACGCGATCCGCCAGCTCGGCATCATGCACGCTCCGGAAGAATTGCGCCAACTCTATGCGGCCGAGACTTCCCCCGAAGTGAAAAAAGACATCCTGCAGGCATTCTTCCTTTCCGGCGATGCAAAATTCCTGGCGGAAGCAGCGCAAAGCGAAAAGGACCCGGAGATTCGCCGCACGGCGATTCGCAATCTGGGACTGGTCGGTTCGGAAGAGGCAAAGCAGGCTCTGCTCGCAATCTACGCCAAGGAAACCAACCGCGAAAACAAGGAAGCCGTACTCAACGCGCTCTTCATTCAAGGCAACGCGCACGCGCTGGTGACGATCGCGCGAGGCGAAAAAGATCCGGAGTTGAAGAAGATCGCGGTTTCGAAACTTGCGCTGATGAATTCGAAAGAAGGAAACGATTATTTGATGGAGATTTTGCAGAAGTGAGTCGGGAGTGAGTGGTGACTAGTGACTGGTGACTGGTAACGACGTCGCAAGAGCAAGAAGCTGAGCGAGGTGATATGAAGACGTGGCGAATGATTTTAGCCGGGCAAACAATTCTGACAGCGGCGACTTTTCGCGGCCGGGACATTGAACGCGGGACAGTCGGCGGAAACGCCGCAGGTGGTGAACGCGAAAATTGAGACGCGAGCGGTGAACGGTTCTCTCGCGGAGACTCTTGCGCGGCATCGAAGCGCAAGCGGATAAGCCGGAGTGGGTCGGCTACAGCGTCGCGGAAGTTGCCGGCGACCGCACGGTCTGCTGCGGAAACTTCAACGATAGCTACGGCGGCTGCGGAACGTGCCGGCTCGAAAAAGAAAATGGCTTCACGACCACGAATTCGCAAAAAGACTCGCAGACGGGAACCGTGCAACTGGAAGGCTCGCGCCAGCTTGTCGTGCTCTTCCGCCTCGAAGGCAAACAAGTGATGCGCATTCGCGAAGCCTCGGAAAATTGCACGCTGGACGCAGGCGGGCTGCCGTTTATCTGGCTGACCGGCGTGAAACCCGCAGAGAGCGTCGCTCTGCTCACGGATTTCGTGCACAAAGCAACGTTCGAGGGCCACGGCGAGCACGAAATCGGCCAGGGCGCACTATCCGCGATTGCGCTGCATGCCGACTCCTGCCGCCGATCGCGCGTTTGAATCATTCGTTGCCGCCGATCAGCCCGAGCAACTGCGCAAGCACGCCTCCTTCTGGCTGGGAGCCGCGCGCGGAAAAGCCGGCGAGCTGCTGCTGCAAAAAATGGCGAAGAGTGATCCCAGCCCTGAGGTGCGCTCGCAAGTCGCGTTCGCGCTCTCCGTAAGCCACGAGCCGGAAGCGCTGAACGAAATGATCCGTCATGGCCAAAGACGACCAGAGCACGCACGTGCGCGGCCAAGCGCTCTTCTGGCTGGCCCAAAAAGCCGGACAAAAAGCCATGGGCGCCATCACCGGCGCGATCGAAAACGATCCCGACACGGAAGTGAAAAAGAAAGCCGTCTTCGCACTTAGCCAAATGCCGAAAGACGAAGGCGTCCCAAAACTCATCGAGGTCGCAAAGACGAACCGCAACCCCGAAGTGCGCAAGCAAGCCATGTTCTGGCTAGGCCAGTCGAACGATCCTCGCGCGCTAGATTTTTTTGAGCAAGTTCTCTCGCGCTAGCAGGTTAGCGCAGAAGATCTTCAAGCTGGATGCGCGGAGTCGGTTTTTGCGTCGCGGTATTTCACGATGACGGCGCATTGCAGGCTGAGGCCGTGTTTCGCGCCGACGGGATGCGAGACGGCGCGCGATCCGGGAACGACGATGGCTTCCGCGGGAATGACGAGCGGCAAAGACTCGCCAGCCGAACTTTCACTTGCGGTGTACACCTCGTCGCGCACGAGATCGTAAACCGGAATCGAGCGATTAAGAATCGTGCCGGTGCCGAGAACCGCGCGATGCTTCACAACGGTTCCTTCATAAACGCCGCAATTCCCTCCTACGAGCACTTCGTCTTCAATGATCACCGGCATCGCCCCCACCGGTTCGAGCACGCCGCCAATCTGCGAGCCAGCGGAAATGTGGCAGTTGCGGCCGATTTGCGCGCAACTGCCGACGAGCGCGTGCGAATCGATCATCGTGCCATCGCCGACGTACGCGCCGACGTTGACGAACATCGGCGGCATGCAAACAACGCCGCGCCCAATGTACGAGCCATCGCGAATGCTGGAGCCGCCGGGCACGATGCGAATTCCATCGCCAACCGTGACCGCGCGCACGGGATACGTGGACTTATCAATGAACGGCTGGCGCGCGGCGTCGACGGACATGTCCACAATCGCGCCCATGCGAAAGCCGAGCAGGATTCCTTTTTTTACCCAGGCGTTGACGCGCCAGCCTGTCGGCGAGGCAGCATCCGGCTCCGCCGCGCGAACTTCGCCGCGATTGACGGCGTCCTTGAATTCGCGGAAGAGCCGGAAGTGTTCTTCGTTGTATTGAGCCGGAGGCTCGTCAAACAATCGCTCAATTTGCTGTGGCAGCATGCACTCTCTCAAGCGACTGCGCGGCGGTCTCGTGCGGGGACCCAGCCGAGCCGAGCAACTCGAGCGATTCCAGCACGGTGCGAATGCGCGCTTCGTTCTCCGCTTTCGGCGCAACGAGCGGCAAACGCCACACCGCTTCCAGCAAACCCATTTGCGCCATCGCCGCCTTCACCGGGATGGGATTCGACTCGACAAAGTTTACTTCCATTAACGGATGCACGCGGCGATGAATTTCGCGCGCGGCCGGAAAATCGCCTTCGAGAGCGAGATGCGTGAGCCGCGCCATCTCGCGCGGGAATTTCGTTGGAGACGACGGAGATGACGCCGCGTCCGCCGAGAGCAATGAGCGGCAGAGTGATGGCGTCGTCACCGCTGAGCACGTTGAAATCGTCCGGCACGGCGTTGAGAATTGCCGCCATCTGCGAAATGTTTCCCGAAGCTTCCTTGATGCCAACGATATTTTCAATCGCGGCGAGCCGCCGCACCGTTGCGGGCTCGACGTTCACACCCGTGCGCCCTTGCACGCTATAGACAACAATGGGCAGCGTCGTGGCGGCCGCAATCGCTTTGTAATGCTGGTAGAGGCCTTCCTGCGTCGGCTTGTTGTAATACGGCGTGACGGAAAGAATTCCGTCAGCGCCGATTTCGGCAAGTTCGCGAGCGAGTGCGATGACTTCGGCGGTGTTGTACCCGCCTGCGCCGGCAAGAACGGGCACGCGTCCCTTCGCCAGCTCCACGGCGATCTCGACGACGCGCAAGTGCTCTTCGTGCGTGAGCGTGGGGCTTTCGCCTGTCGTGCCGCACGGGACGAGAAAATCTATGCCCGCGTCGATCTGGCGCTTGATCAGCGCGCGGAGCGTGGGTTCGTCGAGCGAACCATCGCGGCGAAATGGAGTGACGAGCGCAGTGCCTGTACCGGTAAACATGGTGTTTCTCCTTCTTTTGTCTAAACGTCGTACTGCCGAAAACCTCATGTAGCGGCGGCCTTTAGGCCGCCATCTACTGAATTTGTTGCGACATCCGTGCGCCGCCACCGAATGTGCCGGCCTAAAGGCCGGCGCTACGTAAATCCTTCAACTCAATTCGCTGAGGATCTCCTTGAATTCGTAGAAACCTTTTTTGCCCGCAATCCAGCGAGCTGCTTGCAGAGTGCCGCGAGCAAAACCTTCGCGGCTGTGCGCCGTGTGGCGCAGCGTGATGGTGTCCGCGGCGGAGTTGAAACCGATTTCGTGCGTGCCAGGAATTGCACCGGCGCGATTCGAGCTGAGGCTGACTGGCTGCGCGTAACCCGCCGCGTGCATTTCTTCGGCAAGTTTTTTCAGCGTGCCGCTGGGCGCATCTTTTTTTGCGGAGTGATGGATTTCCCAGCCCCAGGCTTCGTATTCGGGATGTTTCGCGAAAAGCGCGGCGGCCTGTGCGACGGTTCGCAAAAAAAGATTCACGCCAACAGAAAAATTCGCGGCCCAGACGAGGCCCGTCTTCGCTTGCGCAACGGCTTCGCGCGCAACAGCAATTTGCTCGAACCACCCAGTCGTGCCGACGACGGAGTTGACACCGAGGGCAGCGAGCCGGCGGATATTTACCGGAGCCGCTACCGGCGTGGTGAATTCCACGGCGACATCGATGCCGCGCAGAGTCTCGTGCGACAAGCCTTGTCCACCTGGGTTGTCGCCACCAGAAAATTTCGCGCGCACTTCGAAGCCATATTCCGGCGCGAGCCGCTCGATGAGCTTGCCCATTTTTCCGTAGCCGACGATGGCGAGGCCCTGGCTCATGATGGCGCGACTCCTGTAGCGAGAAGCTGCTTGACCATGCGCGCGTAGATATCGACGGCTTCCGATAATTGTTTTTTCGGGATGCGCTCTTCGGCGGTATGCGCCAGATGAATGCTGCCTGGGCCAATCAGGAATGGCTGGCCCCACGCGCCGTTGAATGTCGGAATATCCGTGGCGAAGGCGACGACGGTAGTGGGAAGTCCGTCGAAAGCTGAAAGACGCAGCGCAGGCGTGTGCAAAACTTCGCGAGCTTCCGCGCGTCCTGCAACGGCTGCTAGAACGGCCTGGCGAATTTCCGCAGGATCGCCGACGGTGCGAAACATGATTTCGGCTTGCGCGTGGTCGGCAACGACATTCGGCGCGCGGCCGCCGGCGATGGTGCCGATATTGAGCGTGCTACGGCCGAGCAGCGGATCTTCCGGCAGCGGGATGGAGCGGATGGCACGCAAAGTATCGAGCAGCGAATGAATCGCGGAGTGGCCCAGCTCGGGGTAAGCGGAGTGCGCGAGTTTTCCGTGGGCGGTGATTTCGTAGCGCAGCACTCCCTTTGTTCCGAGAGCGAGCTGGTTTTCCGTGGGCTCGCCATTGATCAGAAATTTCGCGCCACGCGGATTCGCAGCGGCGACTTTCGCACCCGCGCTGTTGCGCTCTTCTCCGACGACAAAAAGAAGTCCGAAATTTGTTAGCGCCAGAGTCGAGAAGTTTTTCTGCGGCGGCGATCATCGCGGCGATGATTCCCTTTGCGTCGCACGAACCGCGTCCCCAAATGAATTCAGCGTCTTCGAGCGAAGGAAAAAACGGCGGGACAGTATCCATGTGCGTCGAAAGCGTGACGATAGGTTCGCCCCAGCACGCAAATATGTTGTCGCGATTCGGCTCGACCGCGATGCGTTCAAGGCGGCCGGACGTGCGCGAGGCGAGGAACGACAGTTGCGCGAACAAAAAGTCCGCCACGTTCTGCTCGCGATTGGTCGTCGATTCGATATCGACGAGCGCGCGCGTAAGTTCAAAAAGATTCATGCAGACCGATTATTTCTGGAGGGAGCGAAACGAAAGGAAGGAACCGCGAAGAAATACTCGAGGCTGCTGCCTCTCGATAGCGCTCCATCCGGATTTAGCACTGGCGGCAATGCCGCCATCTAAACGGATGACAGTGGACAGGCCTTAGACCTGTTCCCCAACCGCAGCGGCAACAGCTACCGCTGCGATTTCGGCGGAGTACAACAACCTGGCCCCTTTTGCCTGGCGCTCCGAAGCTGATCGGAATTGCTCGCCGGGCTACTCATGGCCTCCGCACCTCTACCAAGAACAAAAATAGTGTAGATGAGAGCGCCGGGAAAAAGCGAGTGGAAATTCTGGCGGCGGCTGGCTTAGTGAGTGGCACAGCCAATCCTGGCTGTGCTCTTGCTCTTCAGCATGAAAACTCCAAGAACCGCACAGGCAGGATTGCCTGTGCCACAAAGGCAATGCCTCAACTTGCCCAAGAAAGCAGATTCCTCGCTGCGCTCGGAATGACAAGTTTGTGCGTTGATTTATTTTGCGCGTTAAAGCTCGAGCGGCTTGAGAGGACGGTCTTGCGTGGCGATCATCAGCTCGCCGTGAAACGCGCATTCGGCGGGGCGGCGATTGAGAGCTTCTTCCGCGGAAAGGCGCGCGAGATCGGGATTGTTATTTTCCTGCGAAAGATGCGCGAGGACGAGATAGCGCGCGCGCGCGTCAAAACCTTCCGGATCGCAAAGATATTCGCTGACGGCGTGATTCGAGAGATGCCCGGTGCGGCTGAGGACGCGCTGCTTGACGACCCACGGATACGGCCCGACTTTCAGCATGTCCAAATCATGATTCGATTCGAGCAGCAAACAATCGGCGTCGCGCAGATGAACTTTCACAAGTTCGGGCATGTAGCCAAGATCGGTAACGATCGCCATCTTGGTGCCGTTGGTGCGAAACGTGAAGCCGATGGGGTCGGCAGCATCGTGGGGAATCTGAAACGCGTGGACATCGATATCGCCAATCGTAAAGTGCTGGCCAGCTTGAATGGTTTCCACTCCATTTAAACGCTTCGCGAGCCGGTCGGGCAGGGCGCGGTGCAGCGCGTCCATGGTCTGTTCCGTTACGTACAGCGGCGCTTTCCAGAGGCCGAGCATTTGCGGCAGGCCGTTGCAGTGGTCGCTATGTTCGTGGGAGATAAGGATGCCGTCGATGCGGTCGATGTTTAGTTCGATGGCGGCGAGACGGGCTAGAGTTTCGCGTTTGCCGAGGCCGCAATCCACGAGGAGTCGGGTGCGCTGCGTCTCGAGCAGGGTGATGTTGCCCGAGCTGCCTGACGCCAGAATGGAAACCCGCAAGCCGATCGGTTGCTCCTCGTTACCGCCAGGAAAAGATGCCGGGCTAAAGCCCGGCGCTACATTGCCGCGCGGCGGCCAAGCCCACAAACGAATTTTCAGAATGATGGCAGAGCTGCGGCGGCTCGTCAATGTGCAATCGACGCCAGCGCTTTCTTGGAAAGATCGAAATTCGCCTGAACCAGCGGGCCGCTCAACAGGCTGAGGCGGGAACGGTCGAGGGTGAAGCCGTTTAGGGGGCCTAGGACGGTAACGGCGATTTGGTCGGGGCGGAAGAAGGCGTGAGCCAGGGATTGGACTTCGGCGAGAGTGACGGTTTCGATGGAGGCAAGGATTTCGTCGAGGGAATAGAAGCGGCCGAAGTAGAGTTCCTGGCGGGCTAGATTCGACATGCGCGATGTGGTGGATTCGAGCGAGAGCATCAGCGAACCCTTGAGATGATTTTTGGCGCGAGTGAGTTCTTCTTCGCTTACCGGTGATTCTTTCATGGCGCGAAATTCTTTGATGGTGAGATCGATGACCTGGCCGACGGTTTCTTTGGCGGTGCCAGCGTAGACAGTGAACATGCCGGCGTCGGAGTAGGGAGTGAGCTCGCTGAAGACGGCGTAGGCGAGGCCTTCTTTTTCGCGGATGTTTTGAAAGAGGCGCGAGGACATGCCGCCTCCGAGAAGATTATTGAGGACCGCGGCGGCGAAGCGCGCTTCGTGGCCTAGCGGCAAGCGATGGTACGCCGATGCAGAGATGGACTTGTTCGAGGTCGCGCTTGGTTTCGAGATGGATGGGCGCTTGCGTCGAAGGAGCGATGTGATCTTCGAGCATGCGCGCTGGACGAAGATCGCCGAACTCGCGCTGCACGAGATCCAAAACTTTTTCGTGAGTGACATTTCCTGCGGCGGTGATAACCAGACGATCGGGAGCAAACCAGTCGCGGAAACGATCGATCAGGTGTTCGCGATTGAAGCTGCGGACGGTTTCTGAAGTTCCTAGAATCGGGCGACCAAGCGGATGCTCGGGCCAAAAGCCGCGCGTGAAAATGTCGTGGAGTTGATACTCGGGATTATCCAGGTCCATCTTGATTTCTTCGAGGACGACCTGGCGCTCTTTTTTTACGTCTTCGGAATCGAACTTGGGACGCAGTACGAGATCGGCGATCACGTCAAAGGCGATGGGGAGATGCTCGTCGAGAACTTTGGCGTTGAAGCAAATTTGTTCTTTCGAGGTGAACGCGTCGAGCATGCCTCCGACGGAATCCATTTCTCGGGCAATGGCTTCGGCGGAGCGGCGCTCCGTACCTTTGAAGACCATGTGCTCGATGAAATGCGCGAGGCCGTTTTCTTCGGAAATTTCACGGCGCGAGCCGTTGCGGATCCAGACACCGACGGAGACGGAACGGACGTGGGTCATCGTCTCGGTGATGACGACCAGGCCATTGCCGAGGACGTGCTTTTGGATGTCACGGACTTCCGTGGCGGTGGGCATCTTTCAATTGTGACACAGGGGTTTGGCGATTGCCACGAGGCTTCCAGTGGGCCACATACTTGAGTTGTAATGCTTGACCCAACTCTGCACGGTCAGTAAAGTCCTGTTCATTCAGGGAAATACAAAACGGAGGCGGCCATGGCTAACCCCAGCTTGCCGATCTACAGCGACCAAGTTCCCCGATTGGTTTCGAGCAACGGCCTTTCGATTCGCGAGGACGTCCTTTTCACGGATGCCAAGGGACGGCAGACGGATGGCAGCCGCAAAAAGGCGGAGGCGCTGCTCGAAAAGTGGAGAGATGTGCTTCCGTCTCTTCAGGAGCCAAACGAAACAATTTTCTATATCGTGAAAAATTGCCAGGCGCCAGTGACGCCGCTAGAGCAATTTTTTCTGGGTGTGTACGCTTACAGCGCCTCGGCAACCACGCTGGTACTGACAAATCTACGAATCATCCATCTGGGTGTCACCTCCAGAGGAAAATGGCGACGCGTTCTGAAGAGCGTCCGCTGGGGAGATTTGTCGGAGGCCCGAGTGAAAGGGTGGCTCAGCCGAGTACTGGATCTGAAATACGCGAACGGAGAGAAAGCGCGATATTGGAGAATCCCTGGCAAAGACGCGAAAAAAGTGAAAGTTATCCTGGAGGCCATGATGCCTGCAAGCCGCGCGGAAGCGACAGCAGCGCAAGGTATCGTTTCTTTGTGCCCGGACTGCCGGGCGGCGCTTATGCAAAGAAATTATCTGTGCCATGGCTGCGGACTGCCTTTCAAGGACGAAAAAACATTGCTCAAATGGACGCTTTGGGTACCCGGTGGGGGCTATATGTACGCAGGGTTTACCGTGCTCGGTGTTCTCAGTTTGTTCTTCGAAGGGCTCTTTCTGATCGAAATGATTCTTTACGTTCTCATGGCGGCAGGAGTAACGCAGCCGGGCAGAACGGCGGACGGACGCCTTCCCTACCAGGGCGATCTATGGACCACAGCTGGGATGCTTCTGCTGATCATTACCTTCCGAAAGCTGCTCGAGTATTTCCACGGCAGACGAATCGTCCGGACATTTCTCCCACGGAGGTAAGCAGGCCAACCGAAAATCCGCAAAGGCGATCAGAGGAGCTTTTCGTCGGGATGGAGCTTGCCGTATTCGCTGGTGTAGTGGAGAGGGACGTCGCCGTAGGTGCCCTTTTCTTTTGCGTAGACTTCGCAGGTGTCGAAGGGTTTGGAATAGACGTGGATGCTGACGGCGCGCTGATTGAATTCCGGTAGATTCAGGACCTGGTGGACAGGTTCGAGAGGATTCACGTGGACGGGATGCGCGGCGTCCATTTCGTAGATTTCGGTCGGAATGATTTTACAGGTGCCGCAGCTCGCGTCTTTTTCATCGACGCGGAAATTCTGGATTTTCAAACGGCCGATGGGGGCAGACATCCAGCAGTTTTGATCGCGATGATTGTGGATGCGACTGTGCTGGCCGATTTCCCAGCAGATGGTCATGCACTCGAAGAGAGCGTTTTTGAAAATGAGATTGCGCGTGTAATTCCCTTTGGAGAAGAAGAGATATTTATCGATTGTTTCGGGGCGGACAGCGTGTTGGATGATGTAGTCTTGGACGGTTTCGAGAGTGAAGGCGCGCTCCGGAATGGCGGCAAGGCCTTTGACCCAGTCGGCGATGGCGAGTTGCTCGACGGCGAGTTGTTTTTGCATGGCAAGAAAATTATACCGCCGAAAAGACGCGGATGAATGGGCAAAGAAGAAATTTGTGAGCGAAACACGATATTCTGTAGGGTGATTCGCGGTGGAACGGCGCGAAGACTGCGTCTGCGGGAATACTTGATGGAATTGCTTGGAAAATCGAAAGACGAGTTGCGCGCGATGTGCGTGGCGGTGGGCGAGCCTGCGTATCGGGGCGGACAGATTTATCATGCGCTGTATGCGGAGAGAAAACTGGATTTGGCGTCGATGACGAATTTGCCGGCTGCGCTGCGCGAGAAGCTTGCGAAGGAAGCGACCATTTCTTTGCCTGTGGTGAAACAGAGGTTCACTTCGACGGATGGATCGGTGCGGTATTTGTTCTCGTTGGCTGAGGCCGCGAAGGTCGGGAATGGGGATTTTAACGCAGAGAACGCAGAGGCCGTAGAGAAGAGAAAGCCCCTGCGGGCGGCGTCTGTCGAGGCGGTGTTCATGCCTAGCGACGGTAGACAGACGATTTGTGTTTCTACGCAGGCGGGATGCGCGGTGGATTGCCAGTTTTGCATGACGGCGCAGCTGGGGTTGATTCGGAATTTGACAGCAGGGGAGATTTTGGCGCAGGTGCTGTTGCCGCTGGAGGAGCATAAAGAGAAGTTGGCGCCGCGAACGAATATTGTGTTGATGGGGCAAGGGGAGCCGCTGCTGAATTATGAACCGGTGATGGCGGCCTTGCGCATCTTGCTGGACAACTCGGGAATGGGAATTGCGCCGAGGCACGCGACACTCTCGACTAGCGGGATTGTGCCAGGAATTGAGCGGCTGGCGAGGGAAACTCTGCGGCCGAAGCTGGCGATTTCGTTGAATGCGTCGAATGATGAGCAGCGTGATGTGTTGATGCCGATCAACAGGAAATATCCGCTGCGCGTTTTGCTGGAGGCGTGCAAGAAGTTTCCGAGAGGTACCCGCGAGTACGTGACATTTGAATATGTGCTGCTGGGCGGAGTGAATGATTCTCCGGACGATGCGCGGCGCGTGGCGAAAATGATGACGGATTTGGGACGCGTGAAGGTGAATTTGATTCCGTGGAATCCGGGAGCTCTGCCGTTTGCAGAGCCGGATCAAGGGAGGGTGGCCGCCTTTCATAAGATTTTGCTGGACCGGGGCGTGCCGGTGTTTACGCGGTATTCGCGCGGACGTGACGTGATGGCGGCTTGCGGGCAGTTGGCATTGACGCAGATTGAGAATGCCGGGTCGGCGGCGGCGCCAGTCGCCGGGTAGAGAGTGCTCTGGGGCGCGTTGTGCCGTCAGTGCCAGTTGTCGATCTCCCCACCCCGGGGTGTACGCAAGTCATGAAGTAAAGGCATGAAAGAAATGGAGTTGCGGGCGATCCTGCTTTTTGCGCGCCTTGCGGCTGTGGAAAAAGATGGAACGGTTTTGGCGCACCGCCCCAGAGTCACAAAGACCTAAAAGCAAAAATGCCAGCGCAATGCTGGCGGGGCGAAAAGAATCGCAATGTTAGCTAATGTTACCTATACACCTCGAGTAACTAATTGTCAAGGACCAAAATGGGAAAGTGCGGGCCGGGCGAGCCCGTCCCCTACGGGCTAGAAGGGTTCCGTGGAGCGTAGATTAGGGCGGAGGGCGATGATGGACATTAGGCGGCCGGATAGGGGGCCTTGTTTGCGGTAGGAGAAGAGGAGGTTGGGGTGGCAAGCGGTGCAGAGGTCGATAGTGTGGATGTTTTGTGGGGGGAGGCCGGCGGCTTGGAGTTGGGAGCGGTTGGCTTTGCGGAGGTCGAGGAGGACGCCTTTGGGAGGAGGTTGGTGACCGGGGGGCATCATGTTGAGCCACTGGATGGGGTTGGGCTCGTCGCCGGTGCGAAATTCGTCGAAGTAGGCGGGGGCGTCGGCGAATTGGGAGAGGAATTGAGTGGCGACTTCGGTGCCGACTTCGTAGCAGCAGGGGCCGATGCTGGGGCCGATGGCAGCTAGGAGGTCGCGCGGGTTGGTGCCGAAGTGCATTTGCATTTTGCCTATGGTTTTGGCGGCGATGCGGGCCAGGGTGCCGCGCCAGCCGGCGTGAATGGCGGCTGTGGCGCGTTTTTTGGGGTCGACAAGGAGGATGGGGACGCAGTCGGCTGTTTGGATGGCTAGGAGGAGGCCGGGGCGGTTGGTGATGGAGGCGTCGCCCTTGCAGGGCTCGCTAGGAGTAGAGTCGAAGACGTGGATTACGTCGGAGTGGATTTGCTTTAACGTGATGAGCGGGAAATCTTTGGCGCCTGCGGCGGTTTGAAAGCGGCGGCGGTTTTCTAGGACATTTTCGCGGGTGTCCCAGTCGATGAAGCCTAGGTTGAGGACCTTTTCGGATTCGAGGGTGGTGGTGCCGCCGGGCTCGGTGGAGAAGGCGTGGATTAGCCAGGGGAGTTTGGTTAGGGCGGGGACTTGAAGGAGTTTTAGTTTGCCGGAGGTGCGAGTCGCCCAGTTGGTTGCAGGCGTGGATGGAACACGAGATTTGCGGACGGGTCGCTTGGGTGATGTTTTGGTTGCGGGCACGATTGGATCAGTATAATCGGAACGATGGCGTGAGAAGAAAAGCGGGAAAAAGATTTACGCAGAGGGCACAGAGATCGCAGAGAAGAAGAAGAAAGAAACAGCAGATTCCTCGCTACGCTCGCAATGACACGTGGGGGCCTTCTGAAAACAAGTCGCCATCGTTTGCCGATTGCCGGACTAGCTTGCATCGCGATTGCCATTGCGATTGTTGGGCGGTTTTATGCGCCGAGGCCAAAACATAATTTAGACGAAATGGCCGTTGCGGCGGCTCAGGATGAAGTTTATGCGGCGGTGGTTCGCGACATGACTACGCCGGACGATGGACCGGGGCATGTGACGCGGCTGGTTCTTAGTGATGAGTTGCTCAGCGATGGTAGGGCTGGGATAGATACGGAGGATTGTAAGAAAGAGGTTCGCGAGCGAGAGCATTGGAAGTTTGACGACCCACCGCTCTATGACACTTTGATCGACAAAACCTATCGATTCCTGGCTCGCGGCTGGATAAGTGGTTCGGCGGCGACCGAGACAGTTAAGGATTTTCTCGAAAAGACCTGCAGCACCGGCCATCTCTCCGGGACGTTTCAGGCGGACTTGCCACGGAACTTCGTTGCGCCTGAGAAGATACACTTCAAAGATTGGCCCATTGAAAAAGATGGGCCGCCGTCCTTTGAGAAATTGTTTCCTGGTGCGAGCGGGATTATTTCGTTTTCGCGCGTAGGATTTGATTCAAGCCCGGATGAGGCTATGGTTTCCGTGCGATTTTATTGTGGCGGGTTGTGCGGGACGGGTTGGCGTTACATTCTGAAAAAGAGACGAGGCAAGTGGGAAGTGGCGGATAAACCGATCATTTGGATGTCGTAGCAGATTGGGGAGAAGAACGGCACGGGTCTAAAGACCCGCCACTGCGGAGACTATTGGATCATGTGCCGGCTGAGTTGGGAGAGAAAGAAAGAGGGCACGATGTATCGTGCCCCTACAAGAGACAATGAAGAAGAGACGCGCTGAAGCGCGCCCCTACATGGGAGATGGCGTGATCGTTGGGATGGGAGTGGATTTGGAGGAGTTGGGACGGATACGGCCGGCGATTGAGCGGGATGGAGAGGCGTTTTTGGGGCGAGTGTTCACGACGGAGGAGCGATGCAGACATTTCTGAAAGACCTTCAGTACGCTTTGCGGATGCTTCGTAAGAACTTCCTGATGACGGCGGTGATCGTGGCTTCGTTGGCGATTGGAATTGGGGCTAATTCGGCGATCTTCAGCGTCGTGGACGCGCTGCTGTTGCGTCCGCTGCCTTATCCGCAGCCGGAGCGGTTGGCTGCGGTGTGGCTGCATTCTCCGGCAATCGGGATTCTGCGCGACTGGCCATCGCCGGGTGAATACATCGATGTCCGGAACGAGAACCACTCGTTCGAGGAGATGGCGCTGGCGCAGGGCCGGACCTTTGTGTTGACGGGCCGCGAGCAGCCGGAGCGGATTTTTGGAGCGCGTACGCAGTCCAGCCTGCTGGAGATGCTGGGGGCAAAGCCTCTACTGGGCCGTTTGCTGCTGCCGGAGGACGACAAGCCAGGCAAGGCGGATGTGGCAATTCTAAGCGAGCGAATCTGGAAACGTCTGTTTAATGCAGACCCGGGAATCGTGGGAAAGACCATCGTGCTGAACGGTAACCCGTTCGTCGTAGCGGGCATACTGCAGCCTAGTTTTGCGCTTACGGACGAGGTGATGCCGTCGGAAACGCCGATGGACAAGATGGATATTTTTGCGCCGCTGCCGCTGGGAGCCGATGCGGCGAAAAACAGGGGCGACGAAAACTACAACATCATGGTGCGGCTGAAGCCGGGCGTTTCGGTGAAGCAGGCGCAGGCAGACATTGACGTGATCGCCAGCCGGATTCGCGAGAAGGACAAGCGCGGCGCCAGTTTTGGCATGCACGTGGTGGGGCTGCAGGAACAGGTGGTTGGAGATGTTCGCCGGGCGCTGCTGGTGCTGCTCGGGTCGGTGGGGCTGGTGTTGCTGATCGCTTGCGCTAACGTTGCGAACCTGCTGCTGACACGTGCCGCAGGGCGAGAAAAAGAAGTGGCCATCCGCACTGCATTGGGAGCCGGGTGGCAACGGATAGCACGGCAGCTATTCACGGAGAGCGTTCTTCTTGGACTTCTTGGCGGTGCGGCCGGGCTCTTGGTGGCGCAACTGAGTATTTACGTGGTGCGCACGATGAATCCCGGGAATATTCCCCGATTGGAGGACATCGCTATCAATAGTGGTGTTTTGGTTTTCACGCTTGGCGTTTCGCTGGCGACTGGCATTCTGTTTGGCGTGGCGCCAGTGTGGCGGGCCATCAAAGTGGATCTGAACACTTCGCTTAAGGCTGGCGGGCGGAGCGGACAGAGCGATGGTGGGTTGTATTTAAAGAGGGGAAGCTTGCGTGGCTTGCTGGTCGTTTCTGAGCTGACGCTCTCGCTCATGCTTTTGATAGGAGCGGGGCTGTTGATACGGAGTTTCGTGCGGTTGCAGAACGTTGCGCCGGGGTTCACCACTGATCATGTTCTGACGATGGAGGTGGCGGCCTCAGGCAAAAAATACCAGAACGATAAAGACGATAAACCAACCATCAATTTCTACAAGGAGATCGAGAGCCGCATAGCACACCTGCCAGGCGTGGTGGCGGAAGGCGTGGTTTCGACACTGCCGCTGACGGGCGAGGTTGGTTGGGGACAAATCAACGTGGAGGGTTATGCGCCACCACCGGGGCAGGAATTGCAAGCAGATCTTCGTGGCGCAGGCACGGACTACTTTCGGACAATGGAGATTCCACTGCGCAAGGGCCGATTTTTCTCCGAAGACGATTCGGCGGACAAGCCGATCGTAGCCATTATCGACGAGAAATTCGCGCAGCGCTTCTGGCCGGACAGCGATCCGATCGGAAAGCACTTGTGGTGGAACCCCAAGAATCCCATGACCATCGTGGGCGTGGTGGGAACAGTCAAACAATACGGGCTGGAGACAGACGGCAAGATCGTGGCGTATTTTCCGCATCATCAGTGGCCCAGCAACAGGATGTTTCTGGCTGTGCGCACTTCATCGGATGGGGCAGGGCTAGCGTCAGCAGTGGTGAGCGAAATCCATGCAGTCGATCCGGACGTGGTGGTTTACGGAATCCGGACGATGCAGGACCGCTTGTACGATTCGTTGGCGCGGCAACGCTTTTCGACGACGATGCTGGGAGCGTTTGCGGTGTTCGCGTTGTTGTTGGCTGCCATCGGTCTCTATGGTGTGATGTCGCATCTGGTGACGCAGAGTACGCGCGATATCGGGGTGCTGGTGGCACTGGGGGCACGGTCGGGGAACATTATTCGGCTTGTGGTGCAGCAGGGAATGGCTTTGGCGGGTGTTGGGATTGTGGTGGGGCTCGTGGGCGCGGTCGCGTTAACTCGCGTTATGACCAGCTTGCTATTTGGGGTAAGCACGACAGACGCGCTCACCTTCGGGACGGTGCCGGCGCTGTTGGCGGCGGTAGCGTTTGCCGCGACCGTCATTCCGGCATGGAGAGCGACACGAGTGGATCCGATGGTGGCGCTGCGGGAGGAATAGCGGAGCGAGGGGCGGTTGAGTGCGCAGGATCGGAGTAAGAAAAACGAAAGGGGCACGATGTATCGTGGGCCTACGAGAGATAACGAAGAGGGGACGCGCTGAAGTGCGCCCCTACATGGAGAGATGACGTGATCGTTGGGATGGGAGTGGATTTGGCGGAGGTTGATCGGATTCAGAGGGCAATTGAGCGGCATGGTGAGCCGTTTTTGCGGCGGGTGTATACTGCGGGGGAGCGGGAGTATTGCGAGCGGTTTAAGAATAAGTATGAGCGGTATGCGGGGCGGTTTGCTGCGAAGGAAGCGGCTATGAAGGCTTTGGGGACCGGGTGGAGGCGCGGGGTGCGGTGGGTGGATTTTGAAGTGGTGCGGGAATTGGGGGGGCGACCGACGATTCGGTTGGATGGAGAGGCGAAGGAGATTGCAGAGAAGTTGGGAGTGAAGAGGATTGCTTTAAGTATTACGCATACGGAGGCGCAGGCTTTGGCGCAGGTGATATTTGAAGGATAGAGGAAGAAATTCGAAAATCGAAATGCGAAAGAAAAAACATTTACACAGAGGACGCAGAGAACAAAGGGGGCACGGAGAATTCGTCGAGAGTTGATGCGGGCTCGCCTCTTAAGTAGTTCCCTTCTTCGGTAGTGATCAGAACATCTTGCCATTGATTTGACGGGTGGATTCCTGGGACTTGGATGCGTTGGTAATTCGAGGAGAGGGCGGGGGTGTATGCCGCGCCTGTTTGTTCGTTGATGGAATGGTTGTCGCGGTGGAGAGTTAGGACTCGGAGAGTGCGTCCGATTTGTGTGCGGCGGGAGGCGGCGGATTTTTGGTCGGCTAGGGCGCGGAGTTCGCGGGCTCGGCGCTTAATTGTGTGGCTGGGGACTTGATCGGGCGACTGGGCAGCTTTGGTGCCGGGGCGGGGGGAATAGGAGAAGACGTGGAGGTAGGTGAAGGGATGGCGGTCGATGAAGGCTAGGGTGGCGGCGTGGTCGGATTCGGTTTCGCCGGGGAAGCCGGCGATTACGTCGGCTCCTAGGGCGGCGTTGGGTAGGCGGTCGTGGATTAGTTGGACGCGGCGGGCGTAGTGTTCGGAGCGGTACCAGCGGTGCATGGCGGCTAGGATGGGGTCGGAGGCGGATTGGAGGGGGATGTGGAAGTGTTGGGCGATGCGATTGGTGCTGGCGAAGAGGTCGATTAGATCTTGTGTGACGTCTTGGGGCTCGATGGAGCTGATGCGAAGGCGTTCGATTTGGGTTTCGTTCAGGATGCGGCGCAGGAGATCGATGAATTCTACGCGCGGGTTGAGGTCGCGGCCGTAGGTGCCGAGGTTGATGCCACTTAGGACGATTTCTCGGGCGGGGGAATGGGAGGAAGCAAAGGAGGTACGGGAAATAGAGGAAGTAAAGGAGGAGAGAGGCACAGACAGGAGGGCCAGTGTTACTGGGATTTCGCGGACGGGCTGGGTCGAGGAGGAGACAGACAGGAAGGTCTGTCCCACTTTCGGATTCTGGGGCGGGAGTGGATGTTCTGCTGTGAACTTTTGGATCTCGTGGATGACTTCGCTTGGGGGCAGGCTGCGGGATTTGCCGCGGACGTAGGGGATGACGCAGAAGGAGCAGCGGTTGTTGCAGCCGTCTTGGATTTTTAGGATGGGGCGGGTGTGGTGGGACTCGCCCCCTTGGATGGGGGCGGAGAGGAATTCGGGGTGGGCGAAGATGTCGCCGGTTAGGATTTGGGCTGGGGGAGACGGCACGCCGAGATTAAGAGTCTTGGCGAGTTGGTGCGCGGAGGGCGAGGCAAGCCCCGGCCGTACAGAGTCGAACGGGGCATCCGACGAGGCTGGAGGAAAAAGCGGATTCTTCGCTTCGCTCGGAATAACAGTTTTCTCGACAGATCGCTCTTCCGTTGTGCGAGTAAGTGCAACCGGGGCGATTTGCGTTATTAGGTTGGGGATTTGGGGTTTGTGGGAATTGCCTACTACGTGGGTGACGCCGGGTAACGAGGCTAGTTCTTCGGGGGCGCGTTGGGCGTAGCAGCCGGTGACGATTAGGCGGGCTTGGGGATTTTGGGCGTGGAGTTTGCGGATGGCGTCGCGGGCTTGGGCGTCGGCGGCGGCGGTGACTGTGCAGGTATTGAGCACGACTATGGCGGCGGAGGCGGGGTCAGGGGATTGGATGCAGCCGCGGTCTAGGAGTTGGCGCTCGAGGGCGGCGCCGTCGGCTTGGGTGGCGCGGCAGCCGAATTGTTGGATGAAGAAGGTGGTCATTGCGCTGAGCAGACTCTTTAAGAAAACATTTACAGAGAGTTCACGGAGGACGCCGCTTGCACAAAGGAGGAGGGCTGTAAGATATCTCTCCCTTTCATGCGGGTCTCGTGGACGGAGAATAGGATAACCGCTTCGATGGCTGACGGAAAGACGGTTGAGAGAAAAGGAGAAGTGACCGAAAGCAGAAGTGGTGTTGGAGAGTGGGTAGGGCTGCCTTTACTCGCCGCATGTCGGGCCGTTACAATCCTCTCCTGAAAATGTGTGCCCTGCGGCGTCACCCCTCTGCGCTGGATAACCCGAAGCTATCGGTTGTGATTCCCGTTTACAACGAAAAGGCTACGCTGGAAGAGATCTTGCGGCGCGTCCTGGAAACAGAGATGCGGATGGAAATCGTGATCGTGGACGACTGTTCGACGGATGGAACGCGTCAATACCTGGAAGCCATGATGCAGGCTCAGACCATAGGCGAGACGTGGGCGCCGGCTCATGACGGCGGGGATCCGGTGGATGTACGGAATTTGCGGATCTTCTTCCAGCCGCATAACCAGGGTAAAGGCGCAGCTTTGCGGCGGGGCTTTGCGGAGACTGCGGGCGACATCGTGCTGGTGCAGGATGCGGATTTGGAATATGACCCGAAGGACTATCCGGTATTGCTCGGACCGATTATTGATGGGCGTGCGGATGTGGTGTTTGGATCGAGATTTCTTTCTGGGCCGCAGCGAGTGCACTATTTTTGGCACTACGTAGCGAACAGGACGCTCACGCTGCTCTCCGATGTGATGACGAATTTGAAGCTGACCGATATGGAGACTTGCTACAAAGTATTCCGTAAAGAAGTGCTGCAGGGGATCAAGCTGACGTCAAACCGGTTTGGGTTTGAGCCGGAGATTACGGCAAAAGTGGCCAGAGGCAAATGGCGGATTTATGAAGTACCGATCAGCTATGCGGGCCGCACGTATGAAGAAGGAAAAAAGATCACGTGGAAGGATGGCGTGAAGGCTTTGTGGTGTATTTTTTGGTTTAAGATTGCGGATTGAAAGAGCGAGTGGTGAATAGTGGGTAGTGAGTAGTCCAAAAGCCCTACAGGATGTGTTCTTCATCGGAAGGCAATAGCCGGTAGTCCGCAGAAAAACCGAATCGAATTAAACACAAATTATTTTGCAGCTAGGCTCGGATTTCAGATTCGTGAGGCGGCTTCGGCGTAGCCGTGGGGGTGTTTTTGTTTCCACGACCAGGCGGAGGTGATGATTTCTTCGAGGGAGGAATGTTGGGCTTCCCAGCCAAGAGCGCGGTGAAGTTTTTCTTTGCTGGCCACCAGGACAGCGGGATCGCCGGGGCGGCGAGGCGACATTTTTCGAGAAACTTTGCGGCCGGTGATTTTTTCGGCGGCGTCGAGGACTTCGAGGATGGAGAAGCCGCGGCTGTTACCGACGTTGAAGGCTTCGCCGGAGACGGTTTCGATCGCTTCGAGCGCGCGGACGTGGGAGTCGGCGATGTCGAGGACGTGGATGTAATCGCGGACGCAGGTGCCATCGGGCGTGGGATAGTCCGAGCCGAAGACTTCGAGTTGCAGAACGAGGCCGAGGGCGGCGTCGAGAACTTTGGGAATGAGATGGGTTTCGACGCGGTGGCTTTCGCCGCGTTCGGCGGAGGCGCCGGCGGCGTTGAAATAGCGAAGCGTGGCGTAATGGAGTCCGGTGTAGGCGCGATAGTCGGAGAGGATTTCTTCGAAGCGGAGTTTGGATTTGCCGTAGGGATTGATGGGATTCTTGGAATGATCTTCGGGGATGGGAACAGTGTGAGGTTCGCCGTAGGTGGCCGCTGTGGAAGAAAAGATTAGTTTTTTCACGCTGTGGCGGGTCATGGCGTCGAGAAGATTGACGCCGGAGGCGATATTGGCGACGTAGAAAGTGCTTGGTTCGCGGACAGACTTGGCGACGAGAGCCTCGCCGGCGAAGTGCATGACGGCGTCAATTTTGTGTTTGGAGAAGACTTCTTCTATTTGCGTGCGGACACCGAGATCGGCTCGACAGAAAATCGCTTTGGGAGGGACGGCTGCGGCGTGGCCCTCTTGAAGATTATCGAGCGCGATGACTTGGTAGCCGCGGGCGAGTAGAACTTCCGCGCAGATGCTGCCAATGTAGCCTGCTGCTCCGGTAACGAGAACGTTCAAGGGCATGACCTCGCCTTCCTGGGGAAAATTGGTTTGCGTTTATGTAGTTATTAAAAGTAGCAGGATAGAAGAGGGTTGTCAGCTAGAAGAGGGAGGGGCACTTCGAAGCTCGGTGTAAACAAGCCCCTCCCCTACAAAGTCCGCTTAACTGCATTAGGAGCGACAAAAACGATCAAGGAGCTGACATGCGGCGCTGGAAGGTGAGGAGAATCAGATCGGCTCGGCGGCGGACTCCGAATTTGCTGAGTAGATTGGAGACGTGAAATTTTACCGTGCGCTCGGCGATGTTGAGTTTGCTGGCGATTTCTTTGTTGGAAAGATTCTCGAGGAGAGAGTCTAGGACCTCTTGCTCGCGGCGGCTGAGATTAGTGACGGAATCGGTTTTTAGGCGGCGGCCTTGATTCGTGAGGATGGAATCGACGAATCCAGAGAGAACGGATCGCGGAACCCAGAAACCACCGCTGGCTACGAGCGGCAGCGCACGAACCAACTGTTCGCGGGCTTCCGTATAGGTTAGAAGACCTTTAACTCCGAGACGCAAGAGCTGATAGCTGTTGGCGTCGGTGTGCTGCTCTCCGACGACAATGAGGCGAGCTTCGGGGTGACGTTCCATCAGATTAGAAAGAAGAGCTCCAGTAGCGGGGCGCGCGGCGTGGCCGTCAATGACATATACCTGCGCGACGGGCGGCTCGAGATTGCGCATGTCTGGCGCGAGGGTGGATTCGAGCTGCTTGACGACCACCTTAACTTGAGCTTTGGACAAAACGCGTTCGAACTCGCTCAGCACAAGAGGGTGCGGCGAGAGGATGCAAACTGACAGTTTTGAACTGGTACGTTTGGTAGCCACTGTATGCCAGCGTAGTGAAAACTGTCCTTAGGGGCAAGTCTCTTGGAAGAGTCTGTTCTCGAACTGTTACGTGACTGGTAGGGTGCTTTTTCGATGGGGTCCGAAGGGCGATTTTTGGAGCAAAACCTCGACAATGCGTTCGGCGGCGTGGCCGTCCCAGAACGGGGGGATGCGGCCGGGCTTGCCTTTTCCGGAAAGAACTTCTTGCGCGGCAGCGAGAATTTTCGCGGGGTCGGTTCCGATGAGCTGATTTGTGCCTTCTGAAATCGTGATGGGGCGCTCGGTGTTTTCGCGGAGAGTAAGGCACGGAACGCCGAGGGCGGTAGTTTCCTCTTGAATGCCGCCGGAATCGGTGAGGACCAATGTGGACTTGCTGAGGAGACAGAGAAAATCGAGGTAGCCGACGGAAGGGATCAGTTTTAATTGAGGATGGGTCTTGATGCCAGCCTGCGTGAGGCGTTGCTGCGTACGCGGATGAACGGGAAAAATCACAGGAATCTGGGCAGCGATGGCATCGATGGCGCCGAGGAGTTCGGCAAGTTTTTCGGTGGAGTCGACGTTTGAAGGGCGATGAAGGGTGAGGACGCCGAAGCGATTCCAGTCGTCGCCTTTTTTTAATCCGAGATCATCGCCAATGGGAGACTTCTGGGCGATAGGTAGAAAATGACGGAGAGAATCGATCATGACATTGCCGACGAGATAGATGGACTCGCGGGGACGGCCTTCTTTAAGCAGATGCTGGATGGCGTCTTCTTCGGTGACAAAAAGATAGTCAGCGAGAGCATCTGTCAGGATGCGATTGATTTCTTCGGGCATAGCGCGATCGAAACTGCGGAGGCCGGCTTCGACGTGGGCGACGGAAATGCCGAGTTTCACCGCGGCTAGCGAAACGGCAATGGTGGAATTGACGTCGCCGACTACAAGGACTAGATCGGGCTGGTGATCCAGCAAGACGGGCTCGATACGCTTCAGAACCTCGGCAGTCTGAACGGCGTGGGAACCGGAACCGACTTCGAGATTCACATGGGGCGTGGGAATGCCCATCTGGCGAAAGAAAATGTCAGAGAGAGCTGCGTCGTAGTGCTGGCCAGTATGGACGAGGATGGGCTCGATCTCCGGGTGGCGCTGCATTTCGCGCATGAGAGGCGCGATCTTTGGAAGATTAGGGCGGGCCCCAACTATGTTGATGATTTTCAATCGGCTGCTCATAAGTTGGGTAATTCTGTCAGAAGCCCGCAGTATAGCATTTGAGTTCAGGCGATTCGGGATGCAGGAATGACCGTTCGCGCCAAAAAAGCACTAGTTGCCGTGTCGTTCGATTCTGGGAGTAAGGCTGCGTAAACTGGAAGAGTATCCCAATCGTGGCGTTCTCTGCGGGTATCCCCCCTTCAACCAGAAGTCTGGTAAGGAGTTGTTGTTTTCCCGCACATGCGTAATTTGAATGAATCCGCCAAGGCTCTGTGAGAGTTGCTCTCGGAACGGATACTTGTGCTCGACGGAGCTATGAGGACGATACTGCAGCAGCGGAGCCTGACGGCGGAGGATTTCCGCGGAGCTGCGATGGAGGGTTGCAACGAAAACCTTGTGCGAACGCGGCCGGGTGTGGTGCTGGATATTCATCGGAAGTACCCTGAGACAGGGTCGGGCATTGTAGCGACGAACAGTTCTGGCGGGTAGCGAGCGCCTATTCAAGACTACCGTTTTGGCAGAGTACGGGCTGGTGGCGGACGCGCATTTCTTGGCGTTTGGCTTGAATTGTGCGACGCGGTCGGAGTTCATGACGGATCACATCCGGACTTTGAGCCAGCTCTCGAGCGAGTTTGTTTCGTGCTATCCGAACGCGGGGCTCCAGGCGTTGCCTCAAACCTCGCCGCCCGTCTTCCTTAGAGAAGTTGTTTGAAGGTTTCGTTGCGCGGGAAGTATTCAATAGCCAGCTGGAGAGAGCGAACCAAAGGGAATGATTTTCGGCGGTAGGCGCTGGGAATAATCAAGGAGGCCTTTGCTGTAAGGTTTTCGTTAGCTTAAGTCTCATCTCTCCAGCGATCCGGTCTGCGGGGAACGGAACGCGTGACGTGTGCCGGATTTGGGAAATACGATGTGCCAAAAATCAACATTGCGGGCAGTGAACGTAATCCCAACGAAGCTTCGTGCCCCCTTTTCCCGCAGCGAAGTGACATGACAGTCGACCACCTCGGCAGTCCTGTTATTGATCAGCCGGACGCGCTGACCAGGGATCAACGGCGTATCCATAACCAAAAGAGCGCCGTGGGCGCTCACCACGGATGTGGAGCCCTTTACATCAATTGATTCGCCCTCGGGAAGACGGCATTGGACCGTCAGAGGAATTCGTAGTGAAACGCGCAGCGTGCGCCGCCGTTCGGGATACCTGGTTTTATGCATAGCAACCCTGGGAGGCCGCCTTCGGAACAAGCAATAGATACTGTCACGCCTCCAATCAAGAAACAAGCACTCGTATCAAGCCAATATCTAGACTCTTCAAGAGTGTTCCTTTTCTTACGGCGATAGAAATGCTTTCTCGCTGGGATTGGAATGGCCCGCACCGGTTAGGACCGTCGCGTGAGTGCGGCACGACGATCTGGGTCGTGGCGTGGGCGTGAAATTCACCGCGGTGAGGGAGGGATATCGGTCGCGGTATTAAACTGGCTCCGCTGCTCATCCCCACACGCCGCTGTGATAGGATTCGCATCCTTAGAGTAGATCGTTAGTCTGCCCAGGGGCTCCGTGAACACCGATTTTAAACTAAGGGATGTAGTTCGACGCAAATCTGGCGGAAACGATATCACTATCATGAGATTCGAAGATGAGAACGTCGCCGGTGTTACTAAAAAGGTTGCGTTTTGCGGTCGTTTCGAAGGCCAAAATTTTCAGCAGGAAACAATTCCCGTGGAGATGCTGGAGTTAGTGAATCGGTGGTTCGTCGCTGACGCTTAGCATGCACGACGTTCAGAGTGCATACGATCATAACGATTGGATTCAACGCGCACGGCCGACAACTTCAGCCCAGTCAATTCTTCTAGTTCTTCCAGCACCGCTTCCGTTCCATTCTGTTGCTATGCAATATTAATATGACGATCTGTCGGAGACTGCTTCAAGGGAGCTATTAAGCGGAGCAAGTCGAAGGCGTGAGTGGAGGGAGAACGTTGCGCAAGAGTCTTCCCTGCAGCGGCAGTGGTCGAGAAACATCAATTCGGGCGCGGTTCGAGCCAATTCCCGTTCACCGCTTTCGATGAGCAGTTGTCGAAGTTCGATCGCAAGAGCAAGAAGCACCCCAGTGAGGAGAATTTGTTTTTCCTTCTGTTGGTTCAAGGTTGAGCCCGCCATCGTTTTCAGAGAATCCGTTAAGTAAGTCTCCGTTCCTGCGTTCAAGCGTAGATCACATAAAAAAGCGTGTGGGAGCGGATCGAAGCTATTTGCAGTGAATTACGGGCATTCTGAGCAACTTCTATGAGCTGGTGTGCGCCCGTTCGTTCTTTCTACGGTGCAGAAGAGCGAGCTGCGGCACCGATGGAAGGCGGGACAGTCGCTGCATGAAATCTGGCGCGCCTTCGGCAAGGAGCATTCGCCCAATCACTGTATGGTGGCGCGTCACGGTGGGATTCTTCCGGCAGTCCGTCGTCGCGCGGAAGGAGGCGACGATAGGGCCACGCGTAGACGCCAGGAGTTCGATTGCCTTGCTCAGGGCAAGCTGACGCTAAAAAACACGTATCAACCAGCGACGGATGATAAGACACTGAGCAGAAATCATAATTTTACGAGAACTGGTTTCGCGCCTGTCGAATCCGAAGTCACGGACGACGTTTCCCGCTGCGCCCGGCGACCAATTAGCCGGTTGCCTAGCCGAATCATCGGCGCTTCGATCGTGTGGTAAAGCAACACAGGGAATGCGAAGAGCGTCGCAAGAAATGCGGCCCATCGGACAGCTACCGGCATAGCAGCTAATCCGACGAAGGCGAGCCAGATGCAGATAAAGTGAGTGAGATAGATTCCGTAAGAATATCGCGCTACGTACTGGCAGCACTTTCGCAGCCAATTTTCGGGCATCTCGCGGAATTGAGGGAGGATAAGCCCTACCAGCAGGCAGCAAATCCACCCTCTCTCAGGACTCGGTCCGCGAAGAAAAAATGTCGTAATCGCTGCAATAGTGATCGGATTGCCGACAAAAAGCCAGTTCCCAGTGCGCGATTCCGCCAACTTGTAGGCTACAATACCGGCGACAAAGCACGGGACGTATACCACCAGATCGGCCAAGTGATACCGGTAAATGTGGCGTGATCCGAGTACGAGCGCAACGGACATTCCCCAGATGCCAAGAACCGGGAGAACAGAGCGGCTCCACTTTGCGATTAAGAAGAGCGCCGGCAGGACCAAATACATCTGCATCTCGAAAGGCAAACTCCAGAGCGGGGCGATGATTGAATCGGAATGTGTTAGATTCTGGACAAGCAACAGGTTCGAGACCAGTTCGAACCGATTCAGATGCAAGGCTATAAAGATGCCTCCGTTTAGATGTCCCACGGGCAAATGTAGCGCATAAACCACTGAGACGATAAGGATGCTTAGAGGAAATACACGAAAGCAGCGTCGGCCATAGAACCCGAGGAAAAGCGTATTTAACCGCTTGCCGGCGCCGCTACGCTCCAAAGAAAACATTAGGACTAGGCTCGTATGCACGAAAAACAGCAGAACTCCCCAGTGCCCGATAGAACGTAAATTAAAAGGACCGAGGACCGTCTTTTGAAAAAAGAGCAAGAGATGAAAAACAACGACAAAAAGCACCGCAGTGGCACGCAACAGGTCCAGGTTGGGACTTTCCTTGAGTCTATTCATTCGGGTGAGTTGAATCTGGCAAGCGGGCGGAGGTTGCCGGTCGCACTCGCTCAACTTAATAGCATATGCGGCAACAAGAAGGAATGGCCTAATCGGCTTGATAACGGGAATTACTAAGTACTGGTAGTAGTGTATGACCTCAAACCAACGACGCTGAGTTTGTTAAAAGCGCTTATGAGATAGTTTCCAGAGAATTGCTGTACCCTGTGCCAGCTTACACACTGTTCTTTTACTGTACCTTCGCGCAGTAGAAGATTTGGGTCAATTGCGGTTCACTAATAGAGGGAATGGAAGTCCAGGCGGCGGAGCAGTCGTAGGTTTCAAAAGGCCTCTGTTGTCATACGGAAGAGTTTTAATCAGATTCTTCAAGGGTTCGCGCGCGCCAACTCTTGGATTCTTGCTATGTAGCTCACGGGGGTACACTTGGTAAGAGGACGGGCTTGCAATCTGGCTGTTGCACTGGCTGTGGCGACCGTTGGCTCTTTGGTATCCGGCTGCGCTGGTGTCGTCGCGTCCAAGACGGCTGAGAGTTCCAATTCCGACCCTCTGGCCCCTTCCATCTTGTCACAGCCCGCAAGCCAAACTGTTACAGCCGGTCAGACAGCGACCTTCTACGTAACGACGGGTGGCACGGCCCCTCTGAGCTATCAGTGGCAGAAGAATGGTGCAAACATCAGTGGGGCAGGATCGGCCAGCTATACCACAACGCCTACCGCGACCACGGACAGCGGTTCGACGTTCCAGGTGGTGGTTAGCAACTCGGTGGGGAGTGTAACCAGCGGTGTGGCGACGCTGACGGTGAACGCCGCCGTGGTGGCGCCCACGATTACGACGGAACCGGCGAGTGAGGGTGTGCTGGCGGGGCAGACGGCGACTTTCTCGGTGGTGGCTGGTGGGACGGGGCCGTTGGGCTATCAGTGGCAGAAGAATGGCGCGAACATTAGTGGCGCGACGTCAGCCGGCTACACCACGCCCGCAACTACGAGTACGGACAACGGAAGTACCTTTCAAGTTGTCGTCAGCAATCCCAAGGGAAGCATCACAAGTAGCGCTGCCATGCTCTCAGTAACTTCAGCTGCGGTGGCCCCCACGATTACGACGCAACCGGCGAATAAAGCAGTGACCGCTGGCCAGACAGCGACTTTTTCGGTGGTGGCTGCTGGTACGGCACCGCTGAGCTATCAGTGGCAAAAGAATGGCGCCAGCATCAGTGGTGCAACGTCAGCCAATTACACCACGCCTGCAACCGCGACCACAGACAGCGGCTCTACGTTCCAGGTAGTTGTGAGCAATACGGCTGGGAGCGCTACGAGCAGCGCCGCGACTCTTACGGTAAACCCCGCGACCGTGGCGCCCACGATCACTACGCAGCCGGTGAATCAGACGGTGACGGGGGGCCAGACAGCTACATTTGCTGTTGTGGCGAGTGGCACAGCACCGCTGAGCTATCAGTGGCAAAAGAATGGCGCAAATATCAGTGGCGCAACGTTAGCCAGCTACACCACGCCAGCAACCGCGACCACAGACAGCGGCTCTACGTTCCAGGTAGTTGTGAGCAATACGGCTGGAAGCGTAACGAGCAGCACCGCGACTCTTACGGTAAACCCTGCGACCGTGGCACCCACGATCACGACGCCACCGCTGAATCAGGCAGTGACCGCTGGCCAGACAGCGACTTTCTCGGTGGTGGCTGCTGGTACGGCGCCGCTGAGCTATCAGTGGCAGAAGAATGGCGCAAATATCAGTGGTGCAACGTTGGCCAGCTACACCACGCCAGCAACCGCGACCACAGACAGCGGCTCTACGTTCCAGGTAGTTGTGAGCAATACGGCTGGGAGCGTTACGAGCAGCGCCGCGAGTCTTACGGTAAACCCCGCAGTGGTGGTGCCCACAATCACGACGCCGCCGGTGAATCAGACGGTGACGGTAGGCCAGACCGCGACTTTCGCAGTCGTGGCTGCCGGTACGGCGCCGCTGAGTTATCAGTGGCAAAAGAATGGCGCCAACATTAGTGGTGCAACGTTAGCCAGCTATACCACGCCAGCCACCGCGTCCACGGACAACGGGAGTACCTTTCAAGTTGTCGTCAGCAATTCCAAGGGAAGTATCACCAGCAGCGTTGCCACACTCTCAGTGACTTCAGCTGCGGTGGCCCCTACGATTACGTCCCAACCGACGAATAAGACAGTGACCGCTGGCCAGACAGCTACATTTGCTGTTGTGGCGAGTGGCACAGCACCGCTGAGCTATCAGTGGCAGAAGAATGGCGCCAACATCAGTGGTGCAACGTTGGCCAGCTACACCACTCCAGCAACCACGACCACAGACAGCGGCTCTACGTTCCAGGTAGTTGTGAGCAATACGGCTGGGAGCGCTACCAGCAGCGCCGCGACTCTTACGGTAAACCCCGCGACCGTGGCACCCACGATCACGACGCAGCCGGCGAATCAGACAGTGACCGCTGGCCAGACAGCGATTTTCTCGGTGGTGGCTGCTGGGACGGCACCGCTGAGCTATCAGTGGCAGAAGAATGGCGCAAATATCAGTGGTGCAACGTTAGCCAGCTACACCACGCCAGCGACCGCGACCACAGACAACGGCTCTACGTTCCAGGTAGTGGTGAGCAATACGGCTGGGAGCGTTACCAGCAGCGCCGCGACTCTTACGGTAAACCCCGCGACCGTGGCGCCCACGATCACTACGCAGCCGGCGAATCAGACGGTGACGGCGGGCCAGACAGCGACATTTGCTGTTGTGGCGAGCTGGCACAGCACCGCTGAGCTATCAGTGGCAGAAGAATGGCGCAAACATCAGTGGCGCAACGTCAGCCAGCTACACCACGCCCACAACCGCGAGTTCCGATAACGGCTCCACGTTTAAGGTGGTGGTGAGCAATGCCGCTGGGAGCGTTACCAGCAGCGCCGCGACTCTTACGGTAAACCCCGCGACCGTGGCACCCACGATCACGACGCAGCCGGCGAATCAGACAGTGACCGCTGGCCAGACAGCGACTTTCTCGGTGGTGGCTGCTGGGACGGCACCGCTGAGCTATCAGTGGCAGAAGAATGGCGCAAATATCAGTGGTGCAACGTTAGCCAGCTACACCACGCCAGCCACCGCGACCACAGACAACGGCTCTACGTTCCAGGTAGTTGTGAGCAATACGGCTGGGAGCGTTACCAGCAGCGCCGCGACTCTTACGGTAAACCCCGCGACCGTGGCGCCCACGATCACTACGCAGCCGGTGAATCAGACGGTGACGGTGGGCCAGACAGCTACATTTGCTGTTGTGGCGAGTGGCACAGCACCGCTGAGCTATCAGTGGCAGAAGAATGGCGCGAACATCAGTGGCGCAACGTCAGCCAGCTACACCACGCCCACAACCGCGAGTTCCGATAACGGCTCCACGTTTAAGGTGGTGGTGAGCAATGCCGCTGGGAGCGTTACCAGCAGCGCCGCGACTCTTACGGTAAACCCCGCAGTGGTGGTGCCCACAATCACGACCCAACCAGTGAATCAGACGGTGACGGTAGGCCAGACCGCGACTTTCGCAGTCGTGGCTGCCGGTACGGCGCCGCTGAGCTATCAGTGGCAAAAGAATGGCGCGAACATCAGTGGCGCAACATTGGCCAGCTACACCACTCCAGCAACCACGACTACAGACAGCGGCTCTACGTTCCAGGTAGTTGTGAGCAATACGGCTGGGAGCGTTACGAGCAGCGCCGCGACTCTTACGGTAAACCCTGCGACCGTGGCACCCACGATCACGACGCAGCCCGCGAATCAGACGGTGACCGCTGGCCAGACAGCGACTTTCTCAGCGGTGGCTGCTGGGACGGCGCCGCTGAGCTATCAGTGGCAAAAGAATGGCGCCAACATCAGTGGTGCAACGTCAGCCAACTACACCACGCCGGCAACCGCGAGTACCGATAACGGCTCCACGTTTAAGGTGGTGGTGAGCAATGCCGCTGGGAGCGTTACCAGCAGCGCCGCGACCCTGACGGTGAATGGCGGAAGTGGCGGACTCACACTAGCAATCGATGCTACGACTACCTATCAAACGATCGATGGATTTGGCGTGGCAGCGGCGTTTTTTGGTGGAAATGTTTGGACTACGCAAGAATGTAATCTGCTCTATAGCCGAGCTTCCGGCATTGGCTTGTCGCTTCTACGATTCAAGATTGAAGAGAGCGGTTCTTACCCGTACATGGCGGACATCAACTGCGCCTACAACAACGGCGCGCGGATATGGGGTACGCCTTGGAGCGCTCCTGCCTCTATGAAGTCTAATGGGAGCATCGACAACGGCGGCAGTTTGCTCGCAGGTGAATATCAAGCTTGGGCCAACCAATTGGCAAACTACATTCTCAAGATGCAGACCCCCAATGGCGTTGCTTCCGGTCAAGCAGCTATTCCGATTTACGCGCTCTCGGTACAAAACGAACCAGATTTGAGTACATCTTATGAATCAATGCAGTATTCATCTGCTGCATTTGACTCTTTTATTGGCTCTTATCTGTGTCCGGCAATGCAGGCGGCGGGTCTGGGAAATGTTAAGATCATGACGCCGGAACAATCTCAGGGAGGAGCATTTGATTTAGCTGCTGCTTCAAATGCCGACTCGAAATCGAACAACTGCATCAGCATTTGGGGAAATCATGGCTACAACCAGACCACACCTGGCACACCCTCGGTTACGGTGAATGCCAACCAGCATGTCTGGGAAACGGAAGATAGCAATCTAAGTACAGACAGCGATGGTCTTTCAGACGCGCTTAGTTGGAGTCTCACCGTTCACAACTACCTAGCCGTAGGCTACAACGCTTGGCATTACTGGTGGGGCGTGGATGACTGTGACGGAACTGGTCAAGGCCTCTTGAATGATTGTAGTGGGAGGACCACTATTCCTGACCGCTATTACTATTTCGGGCAGTACTCATCCTTTGTCCGTCCCGGCATGATTCGCATCTCGGCGATAAATTCAAGTGGTCGCTGCACTTCAGGGAACGGAGTGTGTGTTGACGCATTTACCGGTCCAGATAACGGACAGAATAAAATCGTTATTGTTGCTCAAGCACAAGCCGGGACGCCGCAACTGTTTACAGTCACTTTGAACGGAGCGTCGGTAAGTTCAGTCACTCCTTACCTGTCCGATGGCGGTTTGAACAAAATCACCGCGCAAACACCGATCGCCGTGACGGGCAATTCTTTCACCTATACGCTCTGTGCCGATTGCATCGTAACGTTTGTCGGCAACAATTGAACACAATGACGGGATTCAACGAGTTTCCATATGCCTTTTTAACGGAAGCGAGTAAAACCGACTTTAGGAATGAACTCCGGGCCAAATCACCAAAAACTGCCGACTATGTTCGAGAAAGGAGGATCTTAGTAATTGCCTGCGCATTCTTTTCTGTTAAAATGTCAGGCCTGTCCGATGTCTTCAGAATCCGGGTTTTTGTCTTAAGCCACCCACAACTTCTCGCCCTCTAACAAGTCGGGCACCGTGGTGAACGCTCGGTTACGGTCAGGACGTATGTACGAGTTCAGTAAAATAGTAACAGTGGAATAGCCTGATAGATTCGAATAATGATTCGGCCATTCTAGCTAAGAGCAACGCAACGCAAATAGCCGGTTCTCCCCAGCGAACTCGCCAGTTGAAGTAGGCCAAGGTCCCCCCCCGACTGCGGTTTAACAAATCAAATAAGAACAATGGGAGAGCACTGTGCACAGTTGGCCAGAAAAGAAGTATTTGTCATTTGCCTTGCTATTTTTATCCTCGGTCCTTGGAGCTAAATCAGTTTCCGCCCAAACGCCCGCGATCACGACTCAGCCTGCCAGTCAAACGGTGACAGTTGGTCAGTCTGCTACGTTCACTGCCGTCGTTTCAAACGGACCGTGCCGTAGCCTCTGGTATATTAACGGGCAAGGATATTACGGTTCTTTTTCTTCCACTATTTCATACACGATTCCAAATACAACTTTGGCGATGAACGGCTGGACTGTCGCTGTCAATCTTTACGATTGCGGTTCCACCGGTGCGAACCTGGGTAATTCCCGAACCGGCATACTAACAGTGACCCCAGCCTCAGCCTCATCGCAACAGATAGCTAAAGCGGCTCCGACGATCACGACGCAGCCTGCGAATCAGATAGTAACAGTGGGGCAGACAGCGACTTTTAGTTTTGCAGCCGCCGGTACGACACCGATCAGTTATCAGTGGCAGAAGAACGGGGGGAACATCAGTGGCGCAACATCATCTAGCTACACGACACCCACAACCACAAGCACTGATAACGGCTCTAAGTTCCAAGTAGTGGTGAGCAACTCGGCGGGCAGTGTAGAGAGCGGGGCCGCGACTCTGACGGTCAATTCCGGGGGAGCCCCGGCGATTACCCGAGAACCTCAATCACAAACGGTGCAAGTAGGGCAGTCGGCTACGTTCACTGCCGTGGTTTCCAATGGCCCGTGCCGCAGCTACTGGTATATCAACGGAGTGGGATATTACGGTCCCATCGCTTCAACCATATCGTACACGGTCGCAAACACAACCTTAGCCATGAACGGCTGGACTGTCGTAGTCAATCTCTATGACTGCGGGTCCGCCAACACGAACTTGGGTAATTCCCAAACCGCTATATTGACCGTGAACTCAGCCGCAACAGGAACTCCGACGATCACGACACAGCCCGCGAATCAGACGGTGACCGCTGGCCAGACAGCTAGATTTGCTGTTGTGGCGAGTGGCACAGCACCGCTGAGCTATCAGTGGCAGAAGAATGGCGCCAACATCAGTGGCGCAACGTCAGCCAGCTACACCACGCCCACAACCGCGAGTTCCGATAACGGCTCCACGTTTAAGGTGGTGGTGAGCAATGCCGCTGGGAGCGTTACCAGCAGCGCCGCGACCCTGACGGTGAATGGCGGAAGTGGTGGCGGACTCACACTAGCAATCGATGCTACGACTACCTATCAAACGATCGATGGATTTGGCGTGGCAACGGCGTTTTTTGGTGGAAATGTTTGGACTACGCAAGAATGTAATCTGCTCTATAGCCGAGCTTCCGGCATTGGCTTGTCGCTTCTACGATTCAAGATTGAAGAGAGCGGTTCTTACCCGTACATGGCGGACATCAACTGCGCCTACAACAACGGCGCGCGGATATGGGGTACGCCTTGGAGCGCTCCTGCCTCTATGAAGTCTAATGGGAGCATCGACAACGGCGGCAGTTTGCTCGCAGGTGAATATCAAGCTTGGGCCAACCAATTGGCAAACTACATTCTCAAGATGCAGACCCCCAATGGCGTTGCTTCCGGTCAAGCAGCTATTCCGATTTACGCGCTCTCGGTACAAAACGAACCAGATTTGAGTACATCTTATGAATCAATGCAGTATTCATCTGCTGCATTTGACTCTTTTATTGGCTCTTATCTGTGTCCGGCAATGCAGGCGGCGGGTCTGGGAAATGTTAAGATCATGACGCCGGAACAATCTCAGGGAGGAGCATTTGATTTAGCTGCTGCTTCAAATGCCGACTCGAAATCGAACAACTGCATCAGCATTTGGGGAAATCATGGCTACAACCAGACCACACCTGGCACACCCTCGGTTACGGTGAATGCCAACCAGCATGTCTGGGAAACGGAAGATAGCAATCTAAGTACAGACAGCGATGGTCTTTCAGACGCGCTTAGTTGGAGTCTCACCGTTCACAACTACCTAGCCGTAGGCTACAACGCTTGGCATTACTGGTGGGGCGTGGATGACTGTGACGGAACTGGTCAAGGCCTCTTGAATGATTGTAGTGGGAGGACCACTATTCCTGACCGCTATTACTATTTCGGGCAGTACTCATCCTTTGTCCGTCCCGGCATGATTCGCATCTCGGCGATAAATTCAAGTGGTCGCTGCACTTCAGGGAACGGAGTGTGTGTTGACGCATTTACCGGTCCAGATAACGGACAGAATAAAATCGTTATTGTTGCTCAAGCACAAGCCGGGACGCCGCAACTGTTTACAGTCACTTTGAACGGAGCGTCGGTAAGTTCAGTCACTCCTTACCTGTCCGATGGCGGTTTGAACAAAATCACCGCGCAAACACCGATCGCCGTGACGGGCAATTCTTTCACCTATACGCTCTGCGCCGATTGCATCGTAACGTTTGTCGGCAACAATTGAACACAACGGCGGGAGCCCGGAGATTCCAGAACACGGACTTAACACTAACTATGTTGTATGTCCTGCAGCTGGGTACCGGGCTCAACGCAAATATCACGGGTTACCAAACGTTGCGAACACTAGCCAGGTGGTTGGGAATTAACCAGGGCGGAGGGAACGGCCAAAGTTACGCTTCGATGCAACGGGTTCATGGCGACCGCCGTCACTCCCAGAGTTTTCAACGGGAGGCTCACTCTTACCCAGTAAGCCTCCGTCAGTTCAACAAGTGCAAGTTTCAGTTGTACCCTGCTTCTGTTCCGTCACGACCTTTGTTGGTCAGTAGCGGCTTAGGGATCGTGCGCTCGCCGCACGGTCGATTGGAACAAAAATGCCTTTCATCCGTACCCAGACCTAGGCAAAAACACTGGGAATGCAAACCGGGGGATGGGAACTGTTGGGCCATACTGACGGGCCTACGCATACGTTTACTTCTAGCCGCCATTTCTTATCACCGGGCCGAGGCACGAACTCCCACCGTCAGTTTCGCCCAAATACTTTAGCCCCAGCGTCCATTTGTAGCAGGGATTAACTACCTGGCGATCACAGACGGTATATGTTGCACTTCTAGAGGACAAAATCGCTATGATCTGCAACTAAGAACACGAGTGTTTTTTTCGTGCACTATGGCAAAGGGAAAATCAACAGGAGCCAGTCGATGGGCTCTCCTCACACTTGCTTCATTGTTTCTGTTCCTCATCGCAGCTTTCATTTTTTACACTCGCTTCCTGGATCGCGTTATCACTGCAATCTACTTAGGACAATCACTGCCGGTTCTGAATGGGCTGATTCACAATACTGACAATACGCCGCTTTCTTACTATCTGACACGGTCTCATCTGCTTTTTTCTCATCTGATCGTGCTCTGTATCGGCACTCATCTGCTCATTGCTGCCGCGATTTCCCACGATTATATGCGGAGCATCTTTGTTGACTTTTTCACCGCACCCACATCAGCTCTGAACCTAGCCATCTTCCGGATAGCGGTTATGGTAACCCTTTTGCTGGATCTAGATCCGTCCACAACAATATGGTTCAGCAATCTCCCTCGCGGTTTGCAGTTTGCGCCCTTTGGCATGAAATGGCTATTGCCACACCTCCCGATCTTCAAGTCTCTGACGATCGTCACGGAGATTTTGCTTGTCGTCGTATGCATCACGGGCATGGTTGGACTGTTTACGCGCACCTCCATGCTGCTAGCTCTAGTATTTTCGCTATACGTACTTGGGATTACTCAATTCTATGGAAAGGTTAGCCACGATCACCATTTGGTTTGGTTCCTGGCTATTCTAGCGGTTAGCCGATCCGGCGATTCTCTATCTTTAGACGCGATTCTCACGGCTATCCGGCAAGCGGATAGGGGAGAACTCCCGGCACGGCCTCCAGTATCGATCGTGTACTCTATTCCCTTGCGTTTTGCTTGCCTGCTGCTGGGAATCATTTATTTTTTCCCAGGATTTTGGAAAGTTTGGACTTGCGGATTCGATTGGGCCCTATCGGACAATATTAAGTTCCAAATGTATTCCAAGTGGATGGAATTCAACGGCTGGACACCTTTTTTTCGACTGGACGGGCACCCTTGGTTGTACAAGAGCAGCGGTCTGTTCACCATCACATTTGAGACTTCATTCATCTTCCTTGTTCTCTTTCCGCGGCTTCGGGCATTGGCCGCTGCCGGCGGCGTGGTGTTTCACTCAGCCAGTGCTCTATTCATGCGCATCTTTTTTTATGACCTCTTGATATGTTATATCGCTCTATTTGATGTCGCCTCCTGGTTAGAGAAATTGGGTTGCAGGCTGTTCCCCAACAAATTGACAGTCTATTATGATGAGAATTGCCGCTTCTGCCGACGAACGGTTGCCGCAATGGCGGTGCTCGACATCTTAGACCGCATCACCTTGGTCAGTGTGCTCAATGAGGCAGAGACAGTACGTGTACCGATCTTCCAGCTTGATCATCGAGCCGCGCGAAAAGATATGCGCGCCGTGAGTGGCGCCCAAACTTGGGTTGGTTTTGCGGCATATCGTACCCTGGCAGCCCGTTTGCCGTTGCTCTGGCCGATAGTGCCCCTTCTGCATTGGGCTCCTATCGAAGCCGTCGGAACCAAGTTATACCGCCGAATTGCGGACTCGCGAACCTGGAGCCTCCCACAGAGAACGTCCCAGATTGCTTATAGGAGCGACAGCAGCGCAAGGGGATACACATCAGTCGTAATTGTTGGTATTTTACTGCTGGCAGGAAATGTCTATGCGGGTGGACGCAGGATTATGAGCGGCTGGCCCTTTGCGTGTTACCCATTGTTTGACTTTATTCAGAGAGACCAGATCGATTCTTTGCAAGTGGAGGCGCTCGACCCAACAGGCGAAGTGATTCGTTCCAGCGCAGCTGATCTCGAAGGAAAATTTTCGGGTCAGCGATTTCGCAGCTTGCTTGAACTTCTCCTTCAGATACGGAGGCCCGGCGAATCTGCTGATCGCTTGAAGGCTCTCTGGAAGCTTTATGTTCAAGAAGATCCGCACCTAAGGAAGGCTACGACCGTACGTTTCTATCGGGTGACACTCTGTACGATCCCGGAAAGTCAGCGCTGGAACCCGGTCAAGAGCGAATTGGTCCTCGAGATGAAACTCTGATTCCGCATTCCGCTGCCGAGAAAGTGCATTTCAATCACTGAACGGCAGCCATAAGCAAGCAGGTTTCGCCATGCTGCCAATCGCCGCATTCACCCTGGCCATTTCCACTTCGGAGCTTGCTGCTGTTCCAGCGCCGATTCCGCTCAAGAGTTCATTCTAATGAGAAATTTATGGCTGATTGCGATGTTGTGGTTCCCGTGGTCAGCACATGCTCAAACCGGTCTCAATACTCAGTGGATTGCCTTCAACCGGGCTTCGGCGCCGGACAGCAACCTGCAGTGCTTCAGACCAAACAATGTGACCGTTCTAGGCGGAAATCTTGTAATCACCACAAAACGCGAGCTCGCGACTTGCAGCAGTTTCGACCTTTCGTTGGCGGCCTATCGCTACACATCCGGCTGGGTGTCGATGCGGAACTTTCACTTTCTATATGGCACGGTTGAATTCCGCGCGAAGTTCGGCGGCGGAATGAGCACTGGGGCCTGGCCGGTCGTATGGATGGCAGATGCCTCGTGCCAGAGCAGTGATCCGACCGGTACAGATGACAACTGCAATGGGCAGGAGATCGACATTGCCGAGATATTGCAGAGTGATTTTTCGCACGTCAACCAACAGATCCATGTAGAAAACTTCAGCCACAATGACGGATGCCATGCCCCTGCCACGGACACCAGCAAGAATTTCCACGTCTACCAGTTATTGTGGTCCGCCGGTTTACTCGTCTTTAGAATTGACGGAGCGACCACCTGCACGATAGCTCAGAAATATGTGCCGGACGCCCCGATGTACGTCAAAATCAACAATTTCGTAGGAAAATTTGGAGGACCGGTGAACGATAGGAGTTTGCCTTGGGTCACACTGGTGGATTACGTGAAGGTGACCCAGGACTCCAAGGTGATCTTCGAAGACGCCTTTGATCCGAAGGATGCAGATCATCCATCTGTGGGCAACCGGCCGAACAATAGCCTGCTTAAGGTCTTCTGGCGTTGGTTGCCCTGGGCTTTGGTAATTTGTTTGGTCATCCTTATTTCCAGAATTGCTCTCAGATTACGCGGCTCTGGGAGCAATGCAGGCAAACGGATCTCGGGATGACCTTTTGGATGTTCGTAACCACGATACGGCAGGGCCACCTTAACCTCGGAGCAGTTTCAGATACGAGACGCCTGGCGACACTGCCTTTGGATCGCGCAAAGGCGGGGACAACGACTCACAGAGTCTATTGAATTTTGTTTCCTAAGTGATGCAATCCGGCTTGGGAGAAGTTAAATTCTGGCAGCTTATGAGCAAGATCCGTTCGTGCTAGCGTAACAACATCCCTCGACAAAATGATGGCCGCCAGCCCCAAAAGGTAACAAAACGCAGCAACACCGAGCACAAACCGGAAGCCGAACGCCATTCCAAGAATTACCGCAGCGACAGAGCCAATTACCGTAAAAAAACCGTTAACGCCCCAAGCCCAAGGTACGAGTTCTGGCGCCGCAACTCCGACGGCTTTCAATCCTTTCGGAAACGGCATCCCAAGGACGAATCCCAAGGGCGCGATTAGCAAGAGTGAAATCAGAACTCGCCATGCCAGTCCGAGACCGAGTGCTGCCGTCAACACATAGGGCGTTAACAGCGCCATGAATCCGAGGACGCCGACGATCACAGCCACGATGGGAACAAAGGACCATTTCGAACTGGATTGCAACCCACCCGAGACATAGGAACCAATTCCTGTCGAGATCAACAACCCCGATAGGACAACGGCAAGCGTATAAGTGGGTTGGCCGAGAAAAAGAGTGAAGCGCTGTAGCAGCACCATTTCAACCATGATGAAGCCCAGTCCAAGAGCCGCAAAGTAAAGGAGGAAGGACCAGCGGCCTGGCACCCGAAGAACTGAACGCGAAGAGCGGATCAGCGGCAGCAGGATAAAAATCGCGCCGATCACGACGGATTGAGCGAAGAGTATGAGCAGGTAGACTTCGGCAATCGGCTGGTAATCACCGCTATTGCCCTTTGCCGGAAAAAGTACGTCGAGAAGAATATGCGGACGCAACGTCCTCCACCGCTGCCGCTGATTGAAAAATGGTTGATCGTCGCTGGCTGGGCTCAACGCCTCGCTCGTCCCGCGATAAATAGCCTGGAGATCCGACGATTCCGCAAACTCATGGAGCCGCCTATTGAAGAATGTCTTCTGCGGAGCGGCTTCGTACGGTGAGAAAAAGAGCTCCGGGCTTTCTTCGCCAGGTCGCTGCGGATCGCCGATCCCCAGGTGCTTTGCCATCCATGCGATTTGCTCGGGAGTCCATGCGGACTTCTTCATCAGAAAGCAATTGAGAAAGCGAGCGTGTCCATAAGGAAGTACCGCTCCCCGAGCTGCAAATAGGTGGTAAGCAATATCTGTGAGGCCATGTTCCTCAAACATCTCGCGCGCTGTGGTGATCAGCTTGGGTATTTGATATTTCGGCCGCGTCATCATCAGCACACCGTCCGGTGCGAGGTGGTCGTAGTAATCCGCGAAAGCTTCGCGCGTGAGGATATAAGTCTCAGAAAGGTTCATGGCCCCTGACAGAAGAGCGGCATCGCTCATAGTTTGTACGGAGATGATGGCGTCGTAGGTTTCGTGCGATCGGCGCACGAAACTTCGTGCGTCTTCGGTGACCAATTGAACTTCTGGTTGTTCAAAAAGCCCACCCCAGTACGGCTTCAAGGATTGTTTAACAATCTTGTTAATTACCGGATTGATTTCGACGGCAGTGATCGAAGATGCCCCAAAGTTCAAGGCTTCCAGAACTTCCCGCCCGGCTCCCGACCCCATGATGAGAACTTTTGGATGTGATTTACCCGCATACACCAATCCCGCGTTGCGGAAGTCATCGGTGTGAGCAAGATAGCTCACTATGCCGCCGCTTAAATCAGGAACTTCGGTTCCCGCAAACCCGCCATCCACGATGATACTAAGTCCCGGTTTTGGCCTTCCTAGTTCGGGCGCGGCGGGTAGTTTGAACACATCGACCTTCGAGAGAGCGTTCCAGGCCGTGTAAATCGGCTCGGCGTTGGCTGGCTGCAGGGCGTGTCGCTTTGCTGCGATGACGGATATGGGGATCAAGTGATCGCCCCAAAAGGCGATCGGAAGCATGCAAAACGCCAGCACCGCGCAAGCCAGGGCCAACCGACGCACTCGTGACCAGCCAAACACCGTCGCGGCTAGGAACGCCAACAACGCGGCAATTAAAACCGAACCAGAACCCCCAAACAGGGGCATCACTATCGCGACCGCCGAACACCCAATTCCAGCCCCAACAAGGTCGGCAGCATACAAACGGTTGACTTCCTTTGAGCAGCGCGAGAAAAGTAAGGCAATAACGAGACCCGAAAAAAAAGAAGGGAATCACGAGATTCACGTAGTACAGCGGCATGAAAAGAAACTGCGACCAATGGAAAACCTGTCCGAAAGGATCAAACGGAATTCGCTGCATCACCCAGTAGCTAAGGATCGTAGTTCCGCCGAACCCGAGTGAGAGAACTGAAAGTGTCTTGTCGAGTTGCGCGTTTTCGCGCAGGCCGGTCCACATCGACAGGGTTACGCCGGAAACTCCAAAGCCGAGTAAGGCGGTCGAAATCACTAAGAAGCTGAAGTGATACCACAAGGCGACTGCTAGGGTGCGCGTCAGGGCGAGCTCAAGCAGAAGCGTTGCGACCGATACAAGAAAAATGCCAACAAGATATCTTCTATTCAATTTGCCCTCCGATGATTAAACGGCTCCGCTCAGTAGCGACAAGAGGCGCAGAATCAGAAGACCGGCGTGGTAGTTTACTTTGACGTTGGAACGGGTCAATCTCCGAGCTAATTACCTTTTTGCTTATCCCCCCCCGGGGAACTATTCCCTTGAACAGACAATCGCGAGCTCGTTCTGAAGACAGGTAGAGAAAAAGCCTTCCAACGACGTCCTTGCGAGCAAGTCCATCTACACAGATTGTGTTCCAAATCAGGGACCGACAAAGAGCCTTTATTCTCTTAGACTTGCGATCCTAGATGTGGAGTCAGAGTAATAAGTGAGGGAATTGAAATGGCAATATTGGATAGCATTTTTCCCTAGCAAGGCAGGTAATCCTCTAATCTCTCGGGTAAACCTAGGCGGTGCAAGGCGAGCCGCGAGGGGCTTCCGACGGCTGGCAGGCTCGCTTGAATGGTCTTATCCAACAGGAGGCTCTCTTCGGCATATCCTTAGCGTGCAGCACTACAGGAGGGAGTGCTCTCGGCGCTTAAGAATGGCTGCCATTCCTAGCGAACTGCCTTGGCCTTATAATAGGCGATCTAGCCAAAGGGGTCATTGTTGAATACAAATTCTCGTAGGGACAAAATAGGTCTACTGGGACCCTTCAGTTTTGGAAACCTCGGGAATGCAGCGCTGCAACAGACACTCATGGAATACTTGAGCAGCCGTTTCCCAGACGCCGAATTCTATGGTTGCTGTATTGATCCCAATGAGCGGCCCAATGGCGGCCCGCTTCATGCATTCCCCCTTAATCGTGACGTTCCGTCGCCTTGGAAGACCGGATCGCCGGCACCCGCTGAAAAGAGGAAGGTTGAATACGCGGCCAAGTCCCATGCGGTTCGTGATTGGGCTAAAAGAACGCCACTGCTCGCGGATTTGTGGCAAAGGGCGAGCACTGTTTGGTCAACACTGAAAAAAGGGCGGGAGGAATTGGCATTCTGTTTCGAGGCGTATCGATTTGCAAGAAAATTCCGGCTGCTTGCAATTGGATTGGGTGGCGTATTCGATGAGGTATGGGGAGGCAAATGGGGAGATCTTTATTCCTATTTTCGGTGGGCCATTCTCGCCCGGCTGGCCAGAACCCCGTTGGTTTGTCTAAGCGTCGGCGTGGAGGAAATTAATACTCGACTAGCCAAATTCTTCTTCAGAACTACCCTCTCTCTGGCGGCCTATCGCTCGTTTCGCGACGTCGAGTCTAAACAGAAAGCAGAAACACTTGGAGTCGGCGGGGACAAGCACTTATTTCCTGACCTGGCTTTTGCTCTGAATCTTGGTAGTTACAACGGGATCGTAGCCGATCGCCGCGAACCAAAACTCGTGGGGATCAGTCCAATGGCATATTGCGATCCCCGCTTCTGGCCTGTCAAAGACGTTTCCGCTTATCATAACTATCTGAACAGCCTCTCGTCTTTCATGTCCTGGCTCTTGCAAGAAGGATACGATATCGTGCTCTTTCCGACACAATTCCGCATGGACCGTCTCGCAATAGAAGAACTCAAGGCCTTGGTCCTCGAAAAGCTCCCCTCTCACTTACATGCACGGCTAAGCGACGTAAAGCTGCAGACTGTGGCAGAGTGTTTGGCCTTAGTTTCACGGTTCGAAATTGTAGTTACGTCTCGGCTTCACGGCGTTATTCTTGCTTCGCTCGTAAATACTCCGATAATTGCCATTTCGCCTGCAAACAAGGTCGACAGGCTGATGGAAGACATGGAAATGACTGAATACCTTTTGAACATCCGACGAATTGAATTGCCGCCGTTGATCAGTTGCTTCCGAAGCTTGCAGGCCAACCAGTCAGTAGTCAGGCAAACAATGAAGCAGCAAGTTGCGAAATACCGACTCTCCGTTATGTCCCAGTTCGAATTTGTCTTTCGATCTACGCTTGGTGATCTATAGCCTTCCTGGTGCTCAGAGTGTCGACAACCACGAAACGAGACCGCGGCTCCTCACTCATAGTCCAAAAGCTGCCATTTCACGAGCTAATAAACCGGACACTGTGGGCTAACGAGAAAAGAATCAAAACTTGTGGCGGCCATCAATATCTTGTAGCCTGAGAATACGGATGAAATCCTCAGCAGAATTGATCTTAAGGCCCCGTTTGGGGTGGCAGCCAATAAATGTGCGCGAAATCTATGAGAGTAGGGAACTATTTCGGTTTCTCGTCTGGCGCGATATTAAAATCCGTTACAAACAGACAATCCTCGGCGGTCTTTGGGCAGTTTTTCAACCGCTCACGGCTATGCTGGTCTTCACACTTTTTTTTAATCGGTTGGCCGGAATACAGACGGATGGCCCGCCATATCCGCTCTTCGCCTTTTCGGGCCTCGTACTCTGGACGTTTTTCGCAAATTCCGTTTCTATGTCAAGTAATAGCCTAGTAGGTAACCAAGTACTGGTATCCAAGGTCTATTTCCCTCGCATCTTCATCCCATTGGCAAGCATCGGCGCTCTAGGCTTAGACCTCCTAATTGGCTTGCTTCTGGTGTTTGGGATGATGATCTACTATCGCTGGCCCTTCGCACCGTCCGTCCTTCTGATTCCCATTTATGTGCTTGGCACTCTGCTTGCGGCAAGCGGAGCGGGCCTCATCTTATCTGCTCTCAACGTCAGCTTCCGAGATGTCAAATACGCTGTTCCCTTCTTCATTCAGATGGGACTGTTTATAAGTCCAGTCATTTATCCTCTGCAATATATTCCGGATCGTTATCAGCTTCTACTAGGCTTGAATCCCATGTCAGGTATGATCGTGGGATTCCGGCATTCACTGCTGGGCGGCTCGACCGATTGGGGACTGGTTTTGGCCTCGCTTGCCACGAGTGTTATTCTTTTCTTGGCGGGATTGTTTATTTTTCGGCGCATGGAAAGGCGCTTCGCGGACATAATCTGAATGGCCCCCGTCATCGAAGCCCATCAACTCTCAAAAAAATATGAGCTTGGCGCTTCACGGCCTAGTGAGGATAGCTTACGCGAGGTGTTGATGCAGAACTTGCGTGCCTCTTGGCGGACGCTACGTCGTGGAACCTCTGCCAGCCTCGATGCCTCTGGATCGAAATGGATGTGGGCTCTTCGAGATTTGAACTTCAGTATCGAGCCAGGTGATGTCGTTGGAATCATTGGCGTAAACGGAGCGGGCAAGAGTACGTTGCTGAAGATTCTCTCCCGAATCACGGATCCCACGGAGGGCTTCGTGCGCCTGCAAGGTCGAGTGGCCAGCTTGCTGGAGGTAGGTACCGGATTTCATCCCGATTTAACCGGTCGGGAAAACATTTTTCTGAATGGCGTCATGTTGGGAATGACAAAGGCAGAAGTCCTGTCCAAGTTTGACGAAATCGTTGCTTTCTCTGAGTTGGACAAATTTTTGGATACGCCGGTAAAGCACTATTCGAGTGGCATGTATGTGCGGCTGGGTTTTGCTGTAGCAGCTCACCTAGATCCGGAGATTTTGATCGTGGACGAGGTTCTCGCTGTAGGGGACATGGCCTTTCAAAAAAAGTGTCTCGGCAAGATGGGACAGTTTGGAAGCAGCGGCAGAACCATCCTATTTGTTTCTCATAACATAACCGCTGTGCTCAACCTTTGCGAGAAAGGAATTGTCTTGCAGCAAGGGGGGATTTCATTTCAAGGCGACGCGAAGAGTGCGGTAAATCACTATGTGGGTCTAGTCACGGGTGAGGAAAAAAAGAATGTCCTGCATGTGGCCGACTTATGGAACGCCCGTGGAAGACTCGCCCAATACCGCCCTTGGTTGTATAAGCTTGAGCTTAATAACGGGGACGGAAAACCCTTGGAAGGAGAAATCGGGGTTGGCAGTTCAATTCGAGTGCATGTGCAATTTCGTCTTCAAGAACCTTCATCGAACTTTGACATACGAGTGAATTTCGTCGATCTGTACGGCCAAGTAGTCTTCGCCGCGAGAAGCAGCTATGAGCGAAACCGAAACTGGGGTGAACGATCAGGCCAACAGGAAATAGTGTGCGAGATTCCCAATCTTCCTTTGACACCGGCGGAGTATCGCATCGAGGCTGCGCTCGTAATCGATGACAAGTGTGTAGATTACGTCGAGGATGCTTGCCGGCTGAAAATCGTGGGCACTGACTTTTACGGAACCGGCAAAGCTCCCTCGCTTGGATTCTTTGTGCACGAACAGTCTTGGCATTTAAAGTGATGTAGGCAACTTTAAGGAAGCGGGGCACCGCCACGTTCTATGCGCTTAAGCGTTGTGATTTGTACGTGGAATAGAGCAGAAAGCCTACAGAAGACACTCGAGAGCATCGAGAACTGTCGGATCCCTAGTGGAACGGATTGGGAAATTCTAATTGTGGACAACAACTCCACGGATGCGACTTCTACTGTTTGTCAATCCTTCATGCAAAGGAACTCCGAGCGATGTCGCTACCTGCGCGAGAAAAGACAGGGGAAATCATTCGCTCTAAACACAGCTATTGAGAACGCCAGAGGAGACATTCTTGCATTTACTGACGATGACGTGTTGGTCGAGCCGAATTGGTTATTCGCTGTGTTAACTGCTTTCGACGCCATCGAGTGTATTGGTGTAGCGGGGAAAATAGTACCGGTTTGGAACTCGCCGAAACCTGCTTGGTTCAACGTTGAGGGACCGTACCGCTTGATGTTGGCGATCGTGGAATACGATTTAGGAGATCAAAATGTGGCTTGTCAAATCGACAATCCGCCCTACGGTGCAAATTTGGCGCTTCGGAAAGATGTGTTTGCCAGGTACGGGCTTTTCCGAACCGATTTGGGTCCAGTTGCGGGAACCACATTCCGAGGCGAGGATTCTGAATATTGCCGGCGTCTTATGAGCCGCGGCGAAAAACTGATTTACGTTCCTGGAGCAGTGGTATATCACCCCGTGCCGGAGGACCGAGCGAAGAAGCGATATTTTGAATCGTGGTATTTCGATTATGGCCGAATGCTTGTACGAACCTCTAGGCCATCTGCCATAAAGACTAGCTACTTTGGTGTCCCTCGGTACATGCTGCGAAAGATTCTGACGTGCGTATGGCAGTGGAACACGAGTTTCGAGCAAAAACGGCGCTTTTATCGTAGATTGCAAGTCTACCAAACCCTTGGAGAAATCGCTGAATTTAGGAATATCTTCAATAATGAACGCACTTCAGGAAAAACCGGAGAGGCCCAAAGCAAGAACGAAAAGAACTAGCAATGCGTTTCAGCGCAGCCACTTTGTGCGCCTTAGTTAGGCTCTACTTCCTACTTCCTCGAGATCGCTCGTTTCGGCCACGCCACATTCTTCTTTCTTCCATGAGTTGTCCCTTCGTAGCGCAAAACTGAAGTTTGTAATAAAATCTCCGCTTCGGCGTGAGGCTGGTCACCCACAGAACAAAATCTCGGACGTACCATCGGAACATATATCTCGGAAGCCCGAAGTATCGCACGGCCTCCTCCGGTGGTCGCTCAATACGTGGCCGCGACTGCCCCATTCCGGAATACCAAGCCTGAAAGTAACGCTTGTCAATCCTTCGCATATCGACTGGATGAAAAACAATTGCTTTGGGTGCATAAATAAGTCGTTCGCCAGCGCGCATCAAGCGCCAGCAGAGCTCATTATCCTCGCCTCGAATCTCGCTTCCGGTGGTTGGTCCCAAATCAGTGCGAAATGGTCCGTATTTTTCGAAAACTTCTTTCTTAAAGGAAAGGTTTGCGCCCAGCGCAGGAGTTTTCATTTCGCAAGGGTGTTCACCGAGATCGAAGCTTACTATGGCGGGCAGAAGCCTGTAGGGACCGTCGGTCGTCAGCCAAGCTGGCTTTGGGGAATTCCAAACAGGTACGATCTTGCCGCTGACGCCAGCGCACGGAGTTGATTCAAACATGCGGATCGTTTCGGCTAGCCAGACAGAATCCACCGTCACGTCGTCATCGGTGAAGGAAAGGATTTTACCCTTTGCGTTTTCGATCCCGGTGTTTAATGCGAAGGACTTGCCCTGCCTTTTCTCGATGATGTAGCGGTAGCGGCTGGGATTCTGTCCGACAAACTCTTTACATACCTCTGAAGTTTCATCGGTGGAATTGTTATCAACGATGAGGACTTCCCAATCTATACCCTGCGGAAGTTCAGTTTTCCCCAAGCTATTCAGAGCTTCGCGGAGAAGTTCCGCCCGGTTCCAAGTACAAATGATCACGCTTAATTGCATCGCATAATCGGAGTTAATGCTCAATTCCCAAAAGCCGAATCCATCATAACAAGACCGGGTCGCGCTCTCCCGGCCGAGTATTTCGATCGCGAAAAAATGACCGTAAAACGCCTAATCCGGATAAGTACATCGCGGAAGACGCTGCGCCGAACGCTCGAGCAAGATCTGCTCCTCGCAAAGCATTCATTGTGTCCCAATAAAGACAGCGAATAAGCTCGCCCCGGACGGCAAAGCCTGCTGGCCCGGTGCAAGCCGATCGAATACGCAGAAGCACATCCCTCTGAAAAAAAAGTGGGTCATTTATAAAATTGAAGAGGTCGCGAAGCAGCTTTCGTTCTACCGGGGTAAGGGTAGAGAAATCGGTCGGATTCACTTGCGTCGCCGATCGCAAATCTTCAATCATCTCATTGTAAAGACGCTTTCTTGCCATTATGGCCATGCGTCGTAGATAAGCGTAGCGCAAATCCGAGATTGTGCAATCAGGAGTTGGGTGCCCGGGAAGGTATTCACTCAGTGGCATTTCCTCGCGAAGTTTCCGCATGAACGTCTGCATGTACTCTAGCCATTTTTCCGGAATCTGCGCCGGCTTTGAACGTGTCCCGAGCGCTTCCGCGCGTCCCTCCATGCATTCGGTAGCAGATTGTCGGACCGGAAATCCTGACACAAGGGAATCGGCGAGCTAGTCGCACCGCCATTTCGTAGTCCTGGCAACGGATTAGATCAGGATCGAATGATCCAACCTCTCGATAGCACGAGGCGCGCACAAGAATTGTGGGATGGATTAGAAAGCACTGTTCCATCAAGCGTACCAGAAACTCTTCTTCGGGAAATTCGGGCAGTGTTTTCTCTCTCTGCGGGACAATACGTGCAGTTTCTCGGTCTGTAGTCGATTCGATAAAATTACTGTAGGTCCAGCCCACTTCCGGGCGGCTCTCCAGGACGGCAAGGTGGCGCTCAAGAGCATCACTCACAGCAACGTCATCGTCGTCCATGATCCAAACGTAGTCGCCGGTCACTCTAGGCATGCCAAGATTCAACGCCGATGCTTTGCCACGATTTTCCAATTCCAAATATTCAATACGCTGCATGAATGGTTCAAGTGCGGCTCTCGTGTTATCGGTCGATCCATCGTTGATGACAATGATTTGGCTCGGAGGGTGTGTTTGGGCAAATACACTCTCAAGGGACTCGGCGATAAACCTCGCGCGATTATAGGTGGCCATGAGAACCGAGACATTCGGAAGTGTCATAATGAACTTTGTCGTCTGTAAGAGCTACGCGTGGAAACGAAAACGTGAACGTATGAAATACTGAAAAGCTACGACCAGATCTTCACGGAGACCCGCCCTCCATCGTCTCAAACAGATGTGCATCCGAGCATAGCAGCGCAGGCTATCGAACCAATTTATAGGCGCTCGATGGATCGCAGACAAAAAACCAAGAAACAGTCTCCAATTGGGAAACGCCAGCTCCCCCACTCCATTCGGCTCAAACATGACCATCCGCTCGTGAAGAGACGGATATTTGACAGACGACAGCTCAAATGTTCTGCGGTAAAAGAGAGGCTCGGCCAGTTCCACAAAAAGTCCGTGAAGAGCAAGTTCCGCGAGAAATACAACGTCTGAATTCGAGTAGGTCCCGTAAAGATGTGTGCGCTTCAAGACGCTAGAACGAATTAATCCAAAGACGGCATTGCACATCCGAATGTTCCAGAGCAGGCAGGCAAGACGCCAGCTAGGCGATGCAAGTTGAAGGTCCAACCTATCTTCATAGTCCTGGATAGGCATGTCATGGTCATCAATTAACCGAGTTTTTGGATAACAGAGAACGACATCGGACCTCTTGTTGAGGACTTCCATGCAGCGCTCGATCATCGTTGGGGCACAAAGATCGTCTGCGCCAGACCATTTGAAATATTCACCGCGAGAGAGAGTAGCGGCAAGATTGAAGTTCCTGGGAGCCCCAATATTTGTCTCATTGCGATGATATTGAATCCGGTCGTCGGATGCCGCATAAGAGAGACAAATCTGTTTTGTCCCGTCAGTTGAGCAATTATCACAAATGATGATCTCAAATTCCGTGAATGTTTGGGCAAGCAGCGAATCGAGCGTCTTAGGCAAGAAGCGTTCACCGTTGTAAACGGCTACACCAATGCTGACTCGAGGAGATTTTCCGGTCGGTGCGTTCATCGAAACACGCTCAGGTTTAAGGCTCCTTGCAAGTGTCTCGGGCAACTAGAGAGCCACCTTGCGACAATAAAATCCTTCGGCATTTTTCTCCGGAGCGTTAGACTCGATGCCGCGCAGGCGCAGCGTGGCGCGGAAAGTGCCTTCCGTAAACCATTGTTTACGTTCTTGCGATTTAAAGCATCGCATCACATAGTGAATCTTCTGCTTGCACAGCGATTCTGGAAGTCCCACAAAAACATTGGGCGCGCCCAAATCACCATCGTACTTGGGAATTTCATATTCTAAAATCAAGTGGTTCCGAAAGGTGTTCCATGTAAGATCACAGATCAAGCGATGGTCCTGGTGCAAGTCGTCACGGAAGTGAGTAAAGATTAGATCTGGAACAAACGACTTTTTCAACTGTTCGAAGGAATCTTTTATCTGAGTACCCTGAAACGGGAAGTAGCCATCGCGAAAGCCCTTGATGACGACGCGAGAGGCAGCAGTTTTTTCAAGGAAAAGCTGCGCCGATTTTCTTGCTTCTCTCTTCCGCTGCGGGGTGGAACTGAAGACCATCCAATAGAATTCCAAACCAGGATCTTGGTCGAGCAAGCGAAGAAGCGTGCCGCCGCAGCCGATTTCAATGTCGTCACAATGGGCTCCCAAGCAGAGCACTCGCCGCAACGGCTGTTGTTTGTCGCCGAGACGGAACCTAAGCATGGCGATCGCTCAGGGGCACGCGCAAGGTCTTGTTGACGCCGGCCTCGTCATTTTGATCGCCGCGCTCTGCCGATTCTCCATTCTTCTTTTTCCATACTTCCCAAGGCGCATCCCCGCGCTCGTAGAGATCATCCAGTTGCTGCTTATCCTTAAATGTATCCATTGCGCCGAAGTATCCGTCGTATTCGTAGGCAGATAGCTGCCGTTTCTGAATCAGGCGCTGAAAAGGCTGTGCAACGAGTTCCTCTCCAGGGCCGAGATATTCAAAAATGTCCCTCTTGAGGACGAAGAGTCCTCCGTTGATCCGGATGTCAGACCGGGTGAGTTCCTTGATATCGCTAACCAAGCCGCCTGGCGCGGTTCGCACGACGTGATAGCTTAGATTCGGCCTCACGCTGGCGAAAGTGGCAACCGTGTCTTGTTTGCGCGCAAAGTCCAGGTAAGCCGGAAAATGAAGGTCGGTCAAGCCGTCGCAGTAGTTTGCCAAGAACAGCTCCTCATCTCCTACATACTTTTCCACCGCCCGCAATCGCTGCCCAATGTTGGAATTGACGCCCGTATCCGCAAACGTGATCTTCCAATCATGGATGTCGCGATTTGCGAGTTGCATATCCTTTCCCCCTTGGGATAACACGAAGTCGTTTGACAGACACTCGTTGTAATTGAGGAAGTACTGCTTGATGAGATCGCCGCGGTATCCAAGACACAGCACAAAATCCCGGTGCCCAAAGTGTGCGTAGTACTTCATCACATGCCAGAGAACGGGGCGGTAGCCAATCGGGACCATTGGCTTGGGGATGTGATCCGCGTAGTCTCTCAGCCGCAGTCCTAGGCCGCCACAAAAGAGCACTACCTTCATAACAGTATCTCCTTTTACGAGACGACCGCTGCACTAGAATGAATCCCCATCTGTTTCACCTGCTTCCTAGCCGCCCTTTTTCAAGTTGAACTGGTCAAAAAAGGAAGTGCGGGGCGGTATTCTCGAACTAACCCTTGGGCGAGCCTTCTTAGCCACGCCCGTGGACGAATCAGCCGCAGCGATTTGATTGCTATCAACAATCTAATATACAAACCGCATCGCTCGATAGCTAATATCCAACAAGAACTCCTGAGTCTGCACTGCTTCATGGTGCAAACAAAGTCCTATGCTACGCCATTGTGAAAGAGTGCAAAGTTCGGCCCAGGCACCTCCGAGAAGGCCATCGCATCGATAGCGCAAAATTGCGAACATGTTAGGCAAGCAGAAATTCACAATCGAGTCCCAGGTGATTTACTTGCTGCTTGATTTCATTCTCGTAGGTCGCATTTGTCAGGATGATTACGTCCGGCCGATACTCGACTAAGGATTCGGGTGCCACAACCAGAGCGCCCGTCCCAGGGATGTACCTTCCCTGTCGTGCGGGATTGATTTCCACAATATGATGGATTTCACCATCGGGATCGGCCAAGTTCAGAAAAGTAATTCCTCTGCCAGCTGCACCCCACACTGCTACCTTCCGCCCTGCACGACGAAGTTCCTGAAGACGATTCCGCCAAAGCGAGACCTTGCTATGAAAGGTATGCGCGAAGCGGTGCATTTTCGCGAGAACCTCTCGACCTCTGATGCGAGTGGAGACCGGATGCCTAGCCACACCGTTGGAATTAGGCGCGCCCTCTATACTCAAATATTGCCCATCGGCATAGCAAGGTCCTGCCCGCAGAACTTGCAAACCACATTCGCGGAACAACCTCGCTAGCGAGTTCTCCGTGAAATAGGATCGATATTCATATATTAACTGCCATACAACTTCGTTATGAAAAAGACTATTGGCATTTACGACTTCGAAATAGATTCGTACGGCAGGTCTGTTCTCTGACGGCGTGGTACACAGATTCAACAAAGGTGCGGGGGTCCGGCAGAGTATGCAAAGCCTGCCGACAAATCACCATATCCACTGGCAGGTGCGCATAGCGTTCTCCGTAGAAATCGCGTATCCAGGTTATCGGTTTAGTGCCTTCGACATCATCCCCTGCGTGCTCAAGACTTGGGTCCACGCCAATACCGGCTCCGCAGCCCCGTTCGAGCATCAAACGGAGGAAAAAACCAGGTCCACAGGCCACTTCAAGAACCGTTTTACTCTTCAGTTGGTGGCGAGCGATTAGATCGTCAGCCAGATCATACAAAAATTGCAAGTAAACTCCAGAGTGATGTAAAGAGGCCTCATAGCCCGGCGCAAACGCATCCTCGAACGGGACGTAAGCGCGATTACCGATATAGCCGCATTCCTGACAGAGGGCGAGCAGAATATCTCCACGGGGAGCGTTCCGCGCATCCAACTCTGTCTTAAACAGACGACCAATATGGACAACGGCTCCTCGATTCTCGAGAATATCAGCCCATTGGCTGGACTTGCACACTGGACATGAATTTTCTATGGTCATAACATAAGTGCGTCTTAAGGACTATGCATACACTTCTACGCTTGGAATCGGCACGACAAATTTTCCGCCCCACTCACGAACATAAGCGAGCTGCTGCATGATTTCGCCCTTCAAATTCCAAGGCAAGATCAAGATATAATCGGGCCTGGTCTCTCGTATGTGCTCTGGCGAATAAATAGGGATGTGGCTCCCGGGAAGATATTTTCCTTGTTTATATGGGTTGCGGTCGACTGTGTAGGCCACCAGGTCCGAGCGAATACCGCAATAATTCAACATCGTATTGCCCTTGCCGGGTGCGCCGTAACCTGCCACTTGTTTTCCGTTCGCATGAGCCTGAATCAAAAATTCAAGCAAAGCGTACTTTGTCTCTTTGGTACGCCGTGCAAAAGAGGAGTAGCTCTCGAGTCTTGAGAGACCGACCTCTTCTTCGGCCGCACGCACGGAAAGCACCCTCGCGTTCAAGCCCTTGGAGCGATCTTCCTTATGGCAGGCGTAGATGCGCAGTGAACCGCCATGCGTGGAAAGCTCATCGACATCGAATAGCGATAGCTGATGCGCGGAAAGTATCTTTTCCACGGCCAGCAGAGAAAAATACGAAAAATGTTCGTGATAAATTGTGTCGAACTGAACCTGCTCCATCAGCTTAACAAGGTGCGGAAACTCCATAGTGATGATGCCGCTGGGCTGCAGCAGAATCTTCATGCCGGCGACGAAGCTATTCAGATCAGGGACTTGCGCCAGGACGTTATTGCCGAGCAAGAGATCGGCTTTTATTCCTTGCGCGGCAAGTTCTTCCGCGACTCTCTCGATTGAAAAACTTCACGAGCGTGGGCACGACTTTCTTGACGGCGGCGGCCGCTACATTGGCGGCGGGCTCAATTCCCAAAGCCGGTATGCCTGCCGCGACGAAATACTGCAAAAGATAGCCGTCGTTGCTGGCAAGCTCAACCACCTGGCTCTTCGGCCCGAGCGCAAAACGCTCGATCATTTTTTCCGTATATGCTTTTGCGTGAGCAAGCCAGCTCTCCGAAAAGGATGAAAAATAGGCGTACTCGCTAAAGATGGACTCCACGCTCACATATTCCTGAAGCTGCACCAGGAAACATTTTTCGCAGACGAGAACATGCAGTGGATAAAACGGCTCCATCTCATTCAGCTGCCGGGCCGTCAGGTAGCTCTCGCACAAAGGAGACATGCCCAGATCGACAAACGTATGTCGTACAGCGGTGTGCCGCAAAAGCGGCAACGGGATGGAAACCGGCGAGGCCTGCTCGTCACCCGATTGTTGTCCTGGTCGACTCGGACGATGTGGCGATTGCCGGTGAGCTGTGTGTGTTCGATGGAAGCCATTCTGCGCTTTGCCTATTCAGCGTTATATCACGGAAGACCGGTTTCACAGGACGGCCAACGAGATACTTCTCGACTCCGTCTTCGAGTGCTTTTCTGTATACCCCAAGCGCTTCATCAATGCCTGCGACGGTGCGGTCAATATCTGCATCCGAATGCGAAAAACTGACGACTAGCGAAGGCATCAGCAAGCCTCGCTTAATGGTTTCCTGCAGGAATAGCGTTCGGAAGGGCTGCGAAGGATTCTTGTTTGCATCACGCGTGGCATAGACCAGATTGGGCTCCTTACCGAGTACGGCAAAGTAACCCTCAAGGTGATGGCTTGCGATGGCCCGGTCGATGCCTTGCGCAACCGCTCACCTTGGCGGTGGAGATACTCAATCACGTTTTCGCGCTCGTAGATCCGCATCGTTTCGATGGCCGCGGCCAACGAATGCGTTTCGGCGCCATGAGTCGTTGATAGCAGGAACACTCGTTCTTTGGCGTGCGACAAGCCTCCCAGATCCATCAGCTCCGGCGTCCCACAAGGGCGGAGAGAGAGAACCCGTTGGCAATGGCTTTTCCGAAAGTAGAGAGATCTGGCCTCAACCCGTAAAGACTCTGAGCTCCTCCCAGGTGCCAGCGAAAGCCGGTAATCATTTCATCCAGGATAAAGATGGCCCCGTTTTTCCGGTATCAGCTCCTGCAACCCTGCAGGAACCCTGGTGCCGGCGGTCAACGGTCGTTTCTGCCTCCAGAATCACGCAGGAATTTTCCCCGGATACTGGTCGGAACAGAGCCTCTAAACTCGCGAGATCGTTGTACCGGAACTTTACCGTAAGATCTTGCGTGACCTTGGGAATGCCCGCGGAGAGTCGGCGTGCTGCCGATAAACCAGTCATCCACGGAGAAAAAAGGCTGATCGCCGCAGACGGCCACCATGTCTCGTCCCGTAAAGGCGCGCGCGAGCTTGACGGCGGCGGTGGTAACGTCCGAGCCGTTTTTCGAAAACTTGACCATTTCCGCCGAAGGAATGAAACCTGCGACCATCTCGGCGCATTCGATTTCGATGGAGCTTGGGCCGAGTGAAATTCAGTCCCAACAAAGCTTGACGGTGAGCCGCTTCGACGACCGATTGATAACCGTGCCCGAGGCTCACCGCGCGCAAGCCCATCCCATATTCAATAAACTCGTTTCCATCGGCATCCCAGACGTGGCATCCCTGGCCGCGCTCGATAAATCCCGGCGCATGCAAGGGAAATTGATCTTCGCCCTTCGCATACACGTGCGCTCCTCCCGGAATCAGGGCACGGGCTCGCTCCTGCAGCGATTCGGATTTATCGAACTTCGTTGTCTGGCAAACCGATTCAGGCATTGCTGGAAATATACCCCTTCACGTCTTTGCTCCCGCTGGCTCTGGCACCGATGCGGTCCTTGCCTGGTGCGGCGGAGTGTCGTACATCGCGATGATTTCCTCCGGCACGTGGGCCAAATCGGTGCCGCGCAGGTAGTCGCCCATGCAAGTGCCGGTACATTCCGAGTCGATGTTGTGAGCCCCGCGGCGTGCCACCGCGTCATCGAGCATGAACCGTCCGGAAATCGATGCTGAATCTCGTGCGTCCCGAAGTATTCGGGACAGTCGAGTGCATCTGCGCCGCCGAAAAAAGCAGGATGCTCCCCACCGGGCCCACAACTCGAATTTGCGGATCCAGTTCCATCGGTTCTTCGGGCTTCGGCTGCTTTCGCGTGTCAACCCCAATTTGCTGTGCGGCGATTTGCCGGCTCGTGCGATTCCATTCCTGATAGTTATAGTCGCGCGATCCATTCTTGACCGGCTGCGTCCAAGTAGCGCGGATGGAAAGCCATTACGTTTTCCGGCTGAATCTCGTATACCGGAAGCCACCAATTGATTTGGCAGAATGGCGCGGAATACCAGGTATCGCGATGAGGGTGGAACGCATACGAAATTCCGGAATCCAGATACCCACCATGAGTGGATGTGCGAAGCCGAGGCACGTCAAAATGAGTTTTCTCCAGGTCGCAGCCAAGCTCCGCCAGCAATTGCTGGATAAGCTGCTTGCTGCGAGGATGATGAATAAATTTTGGCTTCAACTCCGCGAGGATGGCGGCAAACCGCTCCACCGGCAGGCTGTGCTGCGCTTCGCGGGGATCGAGCGGAGCGAATGCCTTCTCCGACATCTCGCGTGCGAACTCGCAAAGAGCAAGTGAACCAGCAGTCGGGCTGCAGACGACTAGTTGCCCTTCATACACCATTTGTCGTCGACGATCGTCGGAAACCTTAGGGTCAAAAAAAACTGTGTTCATTTAACTTATCCTCCTACTCGTTAGGACTAAGAAGCCCATGTTGCAGTAAAACGGCAGCTGCCTGGGAAATCGCGGCAAACTTCAATCCCGACCGCTCGGCGATGTCCAATAAGGAATTCTCGCCATCTGAAAGATTCAGGACCCACAGCATCGCCAACTCGCGTGTCCCGGAATCAGGAAAACCGCCCATTTCCCTGATAAAGACCTCGCCTTCCGAGTTGCGGTTCACACTTCGGATTCAGGTTTCGATATTTTCGATTCTGTTCCAGTAGTTCGAAGATTTCGAGGCAGAAGTTGTAAGTACCCTCCAAAGCCTCTGGCGTAATGAAATCCAGATTGTCCGCCGACGTGTGATATTCCGGAAATTTTCCATGCTGCGTTCGATTCAAACATCCCACCGGCAGGTTGAAGCCCGGAGAACAGTATTGACGTTCGTCGTAACCGTATGGCGAAAAATCTCGAACGTTGTAAGGATTTCCGAAGTGACTGAGCAAGTGCAACACTGCGCCATCAATTTCGGCTTTTCCGCAGCGTGTTTTCTTGTACGAAAACGCTCCGCGGTCTCCGACACACGCGAGCACCAGACCATGCTTGATGCGTGGCACTACATCCTCGTTTCTGCTTAGCCAAGTAATCGAACCGATTGTCCCGGGGATGAAGAGAAACCGGTAAGTGTAGCGGCGCGGCCTCGCGCTTAACGCCTGCCCCAGAAACGTCGCTACCGCGACGCCGGAAAGATTGTCATTGCAGAGCGACGGATGACAGCAGTGCGTCGAAATCAAAATCTCGTCGGACGTCTCTCCCGGCAAAATATACTCGCCATAAGTGAGATGACCGTCTTCCAAGGACGACTCAATCACCGCCTCGTATTCCTCCTCGCGGAGAGAATCCAATTGCCGTTGGCTCAAACAAAAGCCCCAATCCTCCCGGTAATAAGAGGTGCGATAAGGAATCCAGTCAGGATGCTCCGGCAAGGTATGCAGATGGTCCCTCAGTTCGGAAAGCGAAATCTTCTTGTGAATCGGAATGCTGTAGTTTACAACGTGCAGATTCGAGTCCCGAAAATCGATAATCCGCTCTCCGCGAGAATTTTTTATATAGGCTTCTCGGATGTTCCATTCGCGCGGGACTGCCCAATCAAACGCCTGGGTACCGCTTGCTATCTCGTAGACCCGAAGAGGAATTCTTTCCCCGATTCGCCGAAGGGTCTCACGAAGCCCATTCCCGGTGATACTGCGGCAGATGGGGTAAAGTTCCGAGACAAACGAATGGATCCAGTGTCCGAAATCTGCAGAAGTCGGAACGGCTTGTGTCGAGGAGATTGTCACGCCTGTTGCCATCTGTTCTTATTCAACAAAATCGGGGTAGTCCTGGTCCCGCTTTAAGATCGTTCGCTTGTCTTTCGGCCAAGCTATGGCGAACGTTGGATCGTTCCACCGGACTCCGCGCGCATGACTCTCGGAATAATATTGCGACATTTGGTAGAACACTTCTGTGTTATCCGTCAGCGTCTGAAAGCCATGTGCAAATCCGATCGGGACATATAACGCATTGCCATTCCGGTCATTTAGTTCGGCCGCAAAATACCTCTTGAAGGTCGATGACTCCGGCCTTAAATCGATAATTACATCAAATATAGCGCCGCGGAGGCACCGCACCACTTTAACCTCCTCGAATGGCGCCAACTGATAATGCATTCCCCGCAGCGTGCCTTTTCGTTGACTAAAAGAAACGCTGCATTGCGCGATGCGCGTTTCCAGGCCAAGAGCAGCGAATTCCTTCTCGCAAAACGTACGCGCGAAGTAGCCCCGAAAGTCGACCCTTCGTTCTGGTTCGATAACATACGCTCCGCGCAAATTCGCCGGCTTGAAGATCACTGCTCTTGCGCTCCCGGCTCGATGAACATGCGGGTCAAATCGCCGAAGCCGCCGACACTGGTACCGGTCCTGCGCTCGCCCATCGCAGCCGCGAATCCAGCCGGCCGTCCGCGAGCAGCTTCCGAATGTGCGTGATGCGTTTGAACCGTGGCCCCTCGAAATCTTCCAGGGTTAGCTTGGCTTCAAGGCACGCGTCGTATAATTCTTGCGCTCCGCGGCGAACGTTCCACTTCGGCTGAAATCCGGACAGCATGTTCTTGATTTTGCTGAAATTCACGCGATAGGATCTCGGGTCGGGCCCACCGTTCGCCGAGTACTCGATGGTACATCCTGGAACGGTCTCCTGCACAATTTGCGCCAGATCCCGCACTTGATAGTTTTCCTCTGTGAGGCCTACATTGAAAGCCTGATTGTGAATCGCTTCGCGCGGGGCTTCAAGAGCCGCTAGGAACGCTCTACAAATGTCTTCCACGTGAATCAGCGGACGCCATGGCGTGCCATCCGATTGGATTTGCACCCTCCCCGTTGTGTGGGCCCAGGCCACCAAATTGTTGAGAACGATGTCAAAGCGCATGAACGGTGAGACGCCGTAGGCCGTTGTGTTTCTCAAGAATACTGGGCTGAAGTTCTGATCCGCAAGGCTCGTTAAATGCTTTTCTACTAGCACTTTGGATTCGGCATAGGGAGTTACGGGGTTAAACGGGGCACCTTCGTCCAACATCTCCTGTCCAGCGGCACCATACATGCTGCACGAGGAGGAAAAGAGAAAGCGCCTGACACCGGCTTGCTTCGCCATGTGAGCGAGGCGCATCGAGGCATGGTAATTAATTTGGTAGGTAAGTTCGGGGTTCAAGTCACCGAGAGGATCGTTCGAAAGCGCTGCGAGATGTAGAACGGCATCCATTCCCTTGAAAACATCCCATTCGACGTCACGCAGATCTTGATGAATGCTGGTGGTTTCGACAACCTTACCGACAAATCGATTCTGTGCGAAGAGATCGCTATCTAAGCCCACGACTTCGTGTCCCGCCGCAGCCAGCATCCTCACAAGTACAGCGCCGATATAACCGTGGTGCCCGGTAACTAGCACGCGCATTCTTTATGCTCCAGAAACGAAAAGGATTGGGGCTCCCGAAGCCGATGAGGCTTCGATTTCCTACCCATCATTGCGGACTACTCTGCGCCGGCCAGACCAGTAAACCTGGCATCCAGGAAATCGCGAGCCTTATCACCAGATTACCCAGCAGTTTGCCCTCCAATGTTGCTCTCTCGCTCCTGCATAAACACTTGTATTTTCAATGAGATAACTACGCCTTGGCATCATGAACTCCATATCCACATCTTTTAGTACTCTGCTATTTCCGATGATGGCAATCTTTTACACACGCTGGCGGATGGCCGACGCTCTGCCCAACAAATACAATAAGATTATTTTGCGTCGCATTATAGTCATCCGTTGCCGAAAACTAAGGCAATTTATCAGTTCGCTTCTACGCCTCGCGGCCTGGTTGTATGTTCTTTGACAGAAAGCCCAGTCTTCCCCGCGCTTGCCAAACGAATTCCTTCCAAAAACATAAGACAACACTTGCCAAAAATACCGGTAGGATCGCCGCGATCTGCAAGAAGAACTGAAATAAATGAGTGGCTACCAAATAGCGATTTGAGAGAAAGCAGGCGAGACCGAAAGGAATCAGGGCCAGCCCAGGGCGAATCCAGCTCTGCCAAAGATAGATTCGGACGGGGATTTCCAGAATCTTGCAGATGTAGCGTGGCCAGAAGATCAGTTGAACTAAGAGGCTGGGAATCACCGTTCCCCAGGCCACGCCGTTAATTCCAATCTGTCTTACGAGAATAACGCTGAGCACTAAATTCCCGATGGATTCCCCGAGGGTGCTAATTGCAAAAGCCCGATGTTTAGCCAGCCCATAAGCGATATTCCCGGCTGTGAAATTCGCAATACTAAAAACTTGAGCAAGCAAGAGGATCTGAAGCACTCGGCCGGAGGTATATTCGTACTGCGCACCCATCCATAATTGAATGAAAGTGTGACCACGGAAATAGAGCGCAGTTGCGATCGGCGAGGCTACCAATATCGATCCCCTCGTTCCTTGGATCAATAGACGTCGCAACTGGTCGTGCTCACCGCGAGCCTCAAAACTGCTGGCCAATGGCATGAAAACTGTGGTCACAGAAGAAACCACCTGACGCAAATACTCGATCAGGCTACCCCCAATGGCGTAGAAAGTCACAGCACTAGCGGAAATGAAAAAACCAACGACTAGATTATCTGTATAGTAAATTAACTGCGTAGAGCAATGAATTAAGAAAACATAGGAACTGTAACTCAAAAACTGGCGAAGGATGGCTGTATCTGGGCGCCGTAAGGAAATGCGGAGTTCTGGATAGACTCGAAAGCAGAGCACGACCAGAACAATGTTTGCAAGGAGGGTTACCACGAATTCCCAGATAGCAAGCCCCAGGATGCCGCGGCCTGACTTCAGAAGCCATATCACTCCTGCCGCCCGCAGCAACGTCTGTACAACGGTGACGCTGCTAACAAGCGCAAAACGATGCAGAGCCACCAGAACTCCGCCGAACACACCGAACGAAAGCGTGAGGGCCAGACTCGTTCCCGTCAGTATGATTGCGCAACGCGTCGGAAAACGGAACTCGGCTGGAATGCGAAAGATTGTAGTGGAAGCGATAGCCATGATTATGCTAGCCGTGATAACAAGCAGCGAGATCCAAATCCGCAGCCAAAACGCGGCAGAAACAGCTCGGCTCGATTCGAGGTGATTGCCCAACGCGTGATCCCTGGCAACAAATCGCGTGACGGCTCCTCGCAAACCCAGGTCGAGGAGCGACATAAACGAAATCATCGAGACAACAAGCGTCCACACTCCGTACGCCGTGTTGCCGAGATGATGGACAATAAACGGAGATAAAAAAAATGCCACGCAAACCGACACAGCAAAGGCAATCCAATTGCCGGCGATACTCTTTGCGAGTTGCTTCAGTCTCGACATCGTCTTCGTTAATCCTCGCTGGCCGAGAAGCTAGATTGTTCGTTCATCGCCCATACACGCCACTGTAACGACACCAGCAGATCATAGAAACACAAACAATTGTTTGGCTGACACTTTAGACCGCTCGGCTCCAGCGCACGTACTTCTCGGACTAATCGTGCGAACCGGGCACGTCCAGTTTTTCCTCGGGATTCATTTCGGCGCTGCCGGATGCAGCCGACAGTGATCCTATCGATCGGATAAGATTGAGGTGTCTCTCGACATATGTCTCTTCTCGAAAATCGGTTTCCGATCTGTATCTCGCTCGTCGTCCCATAGCTTGCCGACGCTCGGGGTCCTTGATTAGCTCCACAACCGCGTCAGCCAAGAGATTAGGAGACCGCGGAGGTACGACCAATCCGCATTCTCCCGGAGGCAACATCGCGGCCGGACCCCACGCGGTCGAAACCCAAGGCAGCCCACAGGCCATTGCTTCCAGGAGCACCAATGGCGCTCCCTCGTCGTCAGAAGCAAGGACAAACGCATCTGCTTCCCAGAGAAAAGGGCGAATGTCTTTCTGCATACCGACGAACTGAACGCGATCAGAAATTCCGAGGCTCGTCGAACGGTCCATCGCTGCAATACGATCGACGCCATCACCAACCATAATCAATCGTGTTCCAGAGATACGGTGGTCGCCAAATGCCTCAATAATGTCGATGGTGCGTTTCTTCGAAGCAAAATTAGAAACGTGGATAAAAGTTGGTCGAAGGTCGGAACGTATATAGTTTGGCGGCGGCGGCACAAAATGGGCGCCATCCACGCAATTCGGGATCAAATGTATTTTCAATTTCGATTCGGAACATATTTCTTGAGCTTTCGTCTCAAGATGTTTTGCACAAGCGATGATCGCATCAGAACTGAGGAGTACTTGGCGGATTAGCCAGCGCAACGGAGCTTGATAAGTCTCGAATTTCGTAACGTCATTGCCGTGCAGTGAAGCAATGATGCGTATTTTGTTCACGCGGCGTAAGAGAAGAAATGGCCAGGAGTAACCGATCGGATAGATTAAGACGATTGTTTCGATTTTGTGGCGTCGGATGAATCCGTTCAATCGCCAGCAATTCGCAGGGCCCCTTGCCAGTGTACCCAAAAAGTTCTTAAGGCTTAGACGATCAAATACCGAAGAAGCTGCGCGCCAACGCCAAAGGTTCGGCGCTGCCGGGTCTAGCCGAAGCCCCCCCTTTCCATCAGTGGCAACCAGAAGATGAGTCTCAACTCCACCTCGGGCGAAAGTCCGTTGCAATCGCTCGGCAACTTCCGCAACACCCCCCACAGCTGGCCTGTACCATGGGCTTACTAGCAACACCGGACCTATCGGGGTGCCAGCGTCCGCACTAGTTTTTTCCGTGACGTGACTCTTGCTTGATTCCAGCGGCTCCCCGTCGGAAGCCGCGTAAGGTCTCGGAAGCGCCGCAACGAGTTCTGGAGCAACCCGCTCTGCCAGGGTCTTGGCAATGCTTCTCACCTGCAATTCCCAATCATGACACTTAGCCACAGCTTGTCTCGCCAAACGCGCGTCAGGCGAGTTAGCTGCAGGGCTTAAAGCATATGCCAAGGCGGCGGACCATTCATCGGTCGAGCGTGCAAGCTTTACAACCGAGCTGAACTCTTTCAGTGAGTTAATTGGCGTTCCTACTGTGGGACGCCCGCTTGCGAGATACTCGTGTAGCTTTAAAGGGTAGATATATTTCGTATAGTCATTTTCAAGGTACGGCATGATACAAACATCGAAATGTTGAAGGTAACCGGGCACTTGATGTGTCGGTTTAGCATCAAGAAAATGCACGTTGCCTCGTTTACGCAGCGCGTCCACTGTGCCGAGTGTCCTAAGGTGAGGGCTCAACGGACCTAGAAACACGAAGTGCCAATCAGGATGGCGTACGGACAGTTCCCGGAGAAGATCCCAGTCGAGCTGATCCTTCAAAAAGCCGGCATAGCCAATTCGGGGGTGAGGCAAAACGGCCAAATCTGCAGGCTCGTCCGTAACTGCCGAGAAAGTCTTATAATCAACACCGTTCGAGACAAAACTGGTGTTTGCATTAACCCATCCCTTTTTAACTAGCAGAGCTCTTGAAGTGACAAAAACCTGGTTTGCTTTCTTGAGAATCTGCATCTCTTCGGAACTTATGGGCATTTCGATCGGAGAGAAGGAATATTCGTCGTCCACGTGATAGCACCTGAGATCAAACGGCACAGAATCCAACTCAGGGTCCAGACGTGGCCGCCAAGTCGAGAGTATTATTTTTTGACATCCTTTAAGTTTGAGGCGTTGCCTCGCCCGCAGAACTTGCTGTCGCAGAATGGCCCTTTTTAGCCAGACTGGACGGTAGACTTCGGGAAGCCAGCTCTCAGGGTTGTAAACGCTGAAGCCGGGGATGTTAGTCAAATCATTTGAAAGCAGTTCGGTAGGCTGTCGGGGTGTGAATGTTTCGCGCCAATTGCGCGCTGGATTCATCCATACAACATGAAAATATTTCGCAAGTCGCAAGAGTACCTGATGGCGCGCCTGCCAGCGAGTTCCCCAGGTGTCGTGAACCTGAGCGATGACACCGATGGTTGGGAAAAGAGGTTGATTCAGGTTAGCCATCTAGAATAAAACCTAGGACCAATAACCCCGGCAAATTGCACCGTGCGCCCGCGGGACTGGCTCTTTGCGGAGAGAGCTCATTGCGTGGTATTACCGCCCATTGGCCACCCATAGCGACGATCAAACAAAATCCCACCTAAGTCATGGCTTATTTTTTCGGCATCGGTATTTTCAAAATTACTCAAAACGATAACACACGCATTATCATCTGGATAGCGTCGAATTGATGCTGAGAATCCATTTATTCTACCCCCCCACATCGCTACCCTCCGCTGAAATTCCATCAAAATCTTCCAGCCAAAACCATAGCCATCCCTATAGGGTGTGAACATTTTGTTCAAGGACTGGCTGGAGATGAGTTTTTCCGTATAGAGGGCACTATCCCAACGGTATAAGTCTTCAACTGTTGAATAAAGGCCGCCGGCACTGAAGGGAATCGACATATCCAGGTACGTGGCGTTCAACAAGTCGCGACTTTCTCCCTTCTGCCTATAACCAGACGCGCGATCTAATAAGATCCTACCGGGATCATCATAGCCCGTGTCGTGCATTTCGAGCGGCGCGAAAATGCGTTCCGCAAGGTAATTGGCGTACGACGTACCGGAGACATTTTCGATGACGGCACCCAATATCTGATATCCCGAGTTGCTGTACTTGAGTTTTTCGCCTGGTTTGAACTCAGTGGGCTTGCTCCTGAAGTGGACAAGAAGCTCCGGGACGCTGGTGGGTAGAGTGCTCGTGCTCTCATAATCAGGGAACTCCGTGAAGCTCGAAATGCCCGACGTGTGCGTTAGAAGGTTCACGATCTTGATTGCCTGCCAGTCATTCGGACAATTCTGGATGTACTTGCAAACCGAGTCTTGAATGTTCAGTTTTCCCTGTTCCTGGAGTTCGAGGATTGCCATCGCAGTGAACTGCTGAGTCATTGAACCAAGGCGGAACTTAGACTTGGATTCGTTCTTAACATTAAGCTCGATGTTCGCTAAGCCGTATCCCTTGACCAGTAGTATCTTTCCGCTTCGGGCCACCAGCGTGGTGCCACGGAAACCGCTCGCTTTTACCTGGTAATTCATGTACTCGTCGAGTTTGAAGGACAAATCTGTAACCGAAACTGCGATAGCTGGGACGAGCAACAGAGCGCAACCTATTAAATGAAGTTTCATTCGAGACTGCGTGTCTCTTCTGGGAATCATTACTAGTCTCCAGTCAGCCACAGGAACAATATCTTATCAGAGGGAACTCAGGAAAGACCTTGCATTGAAACCTATTCTTTCTCCGAAGTCCCATCGATGATCCTTGGCAAACCGAACAGAAGAGGCCTCCTGGTCAATCCATGCCTTGAGTTGGGATCTGCATTCCAGCCGAGGTCTGAAGGCCGAGATTGCCGATCTGCTGTTCCGCCTCCCGTGAAGCGGCAGTCGCGAGCCACTAGTTGCACCGCTAAAGTCTCCAGGACGAGGCGGGCGGTTCGCGAAAAAGGGGGAATCGATACTGGACCTTCTCAGATCCGACAACCCGAATCGTCTTTCGCTTGTCATTACGTATTCGGCTTGCTAGGCTTCTCGATCTAGCTGATGGTTTGCGCGCGCTGGCTGGGAATTGGGACTTCGTAGGCCCAGTTTGTGTATGAATTTAAGCGAGAGCGTAGTCGACTATTCGCAAGGCGCATATCTATATAGGTTAGAGCTTTGAACTCCTGGACTATTTCCTTCTTTCAGAAATGGCGACCCTCCATGAGCTTGGCGTCCATCCTTCGTTACCGGAGTTACTATCTCCGTGAGGCTCAAGGACGATCGGACCCCAGGCGAAAGCTAAAACTCAAGCTTAAATCTCCGATTCGAGGGGAGGTCGTTCTCCGCGAGGTATCATCTGACCTTTACACCTTCGGCGATGTCTTCGAACAACAGGTGTACAGAACTGTGCTCAGGCATCTTCCACAATGCTCGACCATCGTTGACTTAGGAGCAAACATCGGATTGTCCTCTCTTTACCTGGCCAGCGCCTATCCCTCGGCTCGAATCTTCGCAATCGAACCCAATCACGACAATTTTGAATTGTTGAAGGTCAATCTGAGGAATCTGATCAAACAAGAACGTTGCGTTCCGATGCAAGCCGCCGTCTGGAGCGTTCGAAAGGCGTTAACGGTCGATCCGCGTTGGTTACCCGATGCATTCAACGGGTTTCGCTTGTCGGAGCAGCCTTCTCCTCAGGATACAGGCGGCCAGGTCCAAGGCATCACAATAGAGGAAATTCTGGCCTCCTCCCAATTCCAACGGGTGGACCTGCTGAAAGTCGACATCGAGGGCGCGGAAGTGGAATTGTTCAGAAACGATCTCGGCTGGCTTGGAAGGGTGGGGGCCATCGCCATCGAATTCCACGGGCATAGCAGAGACGAATGTGGCTTCGATCAGATACTGTCAGCGCATGGATTCAAGGTCTGTGAGGAAGATTCTCACACCGTGTTGGCAATAAGAAGTGCCTAGCCGACGAAACGAAAAGCCGACTGACAATGCCCTCGAGGCGAGTTTTGCACGGCAAGACTGCGCTTCCTCAACGGGCTTCGAAGTCTTAACTACTCCAGGACGTTGATTTCCGCCGCCGAAGTGTAAGTATTACCGTTGACCTCGCTCAGAGCGCGCAACTGAATGTATTGCCCACTTGTGCTCGGAAACAGGACTTGTATCGCGGGAACCACCGAAGCTCCCGGACATCCTATTGTAGCCGTCCCATAGTTGAACGTCCCGCTCGCTACCGGATTCCCCCAATTCACTCCATCCGTGCTCACGTAGAACTGGTATTGCGATATCCAGCCGTTGGAGCAGCTGTCCTGCCGCGGTAGATAGGTGAACCCACCGATGTTATAGCTAGCCCCCAAGTTGATCTGGATGTCGTGCGGGAGGGCAGCAACGGTCGGGCACCACTCCGTGTGCCAGAATGTCGACGCCTTTCCATCGAAACTATTCACAGCGGGATAGCTGTCCCCACAACTGGTCTGCTGACTGTCCACAGACAATAAGCTCCAGCCGGTTTGCGGAATTAAGGTAGGAGTTGGCTGAACGTTGAGTACGGCGGTGTCCGTCACCCCGGCATAGCTCGCGGAGATTGTCGAGGATGTGGACGTGCTCACGGAACTGGTGTTCACCGTAAAGGTCGAACTGATGGCCCCCGAGGCGATGCTCACGCTGGCTGGCACAGTGGCTGCGGCCGTGTTGCTGCTAGAGAGAGTAACCACCACACCGGGTGACGGCGCCGCAGCACTCAGTGTCACGGTCCCTTGCGACGTCTTACCCCCTCCCACGCTGGTCGGGTTCAGTGTCAAGGAACTGAGTACCGCAGCCGAGGATACCGTGAGCGTGGCCTGCGCCGTCACCCCGGCATAACTTCCGGAGATTGTGGAGGATGCGGACGTGTTCACGGAACTGGTGCTCACCGTGAAGGTCGCGCTGCTAGCTCCCGAAGGGATGCTCACGCTGGCTGGCACAGTCGCTGCTGTTGTGTTGCTGCTAGAAAGGGTAACCACCGCACCCGCGGATGGCGCCGCAGCACTTAGCGTCACCGTCCCCTGGGAATTGTTGCCCCCTACCACACTGGTCGGGTTCAGTGTGAGAGAGGACAGCATTGCCGTAGTGTTGGTGAGTGCAAGGACGTTGATTTCCGCCGCCGAAGTATAAGGGTTACCGCTGATCTCGCTCAGACCTACCAGCTGAATGTATTGCCCGCTCGTACTCGGAAACAGCACTTGTATCGCAGGAACCACCGAAGCTCCCGGACATCCTGTCGTAGCCGTCCCATAGTTGAACGTCCCGCTCGCCACCGGATTCCCCCAATTCACTCCATCCGTGCTCACATAGAACTGGTACTGGGATATCCAGCCGTGGGAGCAGCCGTCCTGGCGCGGCAGATAGGTGAACCCACTGATGTTATAGCTAGCCCCCAAGTTGATCTGAATGTGGTGCGGGAGGGCAGCAACGATCGGGCACCACTCCGTGTGCCAGAATGTCGACGGATTTCCATCGAAACTATTCACAGCTCCATCGTTGTACCCGCAAGAGGTTTCTTGGCTGTCCACAGACAATAAACTCCAGCCGGTTTGCGGAATTAACGTAGGAGTTGGCTGAACGTTGAGTACGGCGGTGTCCGTCACCCCGGCATAGCTTGCGGAGATTGTCGAGGATGAGGACGTGCTCACGGAACTGGTGCCCACCGTGAAGGTTGCACTACTGGCTCCCGAGGCGATGCTCACGCTGGCTGGAACAGTGGCTGCGGCTGTGTTGCTGCTAGAGAGAGTAACCACCACACCGGGTGACGGCGCCGCAGCGCTCAGCGTCACAGTGCCTTGAGACGTGTTGCCCCCTACCAAGTTGGTCGGATTCAGTGTCAATGAACTAAGTGTCGTCACGCTGCTGGCAGCCTGAACGCTGAGTATGGCTGTTTCCGTCTCCCCGGCATAGCTTGCGGAAATTGTGGAGGACGTGGACGTGGCCAGGGAACTAGTGGTCACCGTGAAGGTCGTACTGATGGCCCCCGAGGGAATGGTCACGCTGACTGGCACTGTCGCTGCTGCCGTGTTGCTGCTGGATAGACTAACCACTGCACCCGATGGCGGTGCGGCAGCATTCAGCGTCACAGTTCCCAGCGACGTGTTGCCCCCAACCACACTGGCCGGGTTCAGTGTCAAGGAACTGAGTACCGAAACCGTAGCCACCGAGAGCCGTGCGGTGTCAGTTACCCCCGCATAACTCGCGGAGATTATGGAGGATGTGGACGTGGTCACGGAAGTCGTGCCGATCGGGAAGGTCGCACTTCTGGTTCCCGATGCGATGCTCACACTCGCTGGCACCGTAGCTGCTGTCGTGTTGCTACTGGAAAGGTTAACCATTACGCCTGTCGACGGCGCTGCGGCCCCTAGCGTTACGGTTCCTTGCGACGGGTTACCCCCAACCACACTCGCCGGGGTCACTGCCAGAGAGGATAGCGTCGGAGTCGAGTCCGTGATCGCTAGGACGTTAATTTCAGCAGCCGAAGTGTAGGTGTAGCCATTTACTTCGCTCAGTGCCCTCAATTGTATATATTGTCCGTTGGTGCTGGGGAACAGCACTTGTATCGCAGGCACTACCGAAGCCCCCTGACATCCGGTCACCGCCGTCCCGTAATTGAACGTCCCGCTGGCCGCCGGATTCCCCCAATTCACTCCATCCGTGCTCACGTAGAACTGGTATTGCGATATCCACCCGTGGGAACAACCATCTTGCCGCGGCAAATACGTGAACCCGCTGATGTTGTAGCTAGCTCCCAAATTGATCTCGATCTCGTGCGGCAGCCCCGCAACGGTCGGACACCATTCCGTGTGCCAGAATGTTGACGGATTTCCATCGAAACTATTCACACCACCATAGTTGTACCCACAAGACGTCTCCTGGCTGTCCACATACAGCAGGCTCCAGCCGCTCTGCGGGATCGTCGAGCCCGCCGTTCCAACGGTGAGTATGGTGGTCGCGCTGTGAATTAAGTTCCCACTCGTCCCGGTAATGGTCAAGGTCGATGAACCGATTGGGGTGGTCGCCACAGTCGTGAGGTTCAATGTGGTCGAACCTGGCGTCCCAATTGAAGAAGAAGAGAAAGACGCCGTCGCACCCGCGGGCAAGCCGCTCACAGTCAACTCTACCGTCCCCGAAAACCCCAACTGTGCCACCGTTGAGATCGTATACGTTGTATTCCCGCCAGGAGTCACTAGTTGAGCTGAGGGAGTTACGTTAAGGCTGAAATCCGGCGGTAGCAGACCGTAAACGTTTAGCAGATTAGAGAACGAAGCCATATACACTTTGCCATTGGCGACCGTAGGCGGGCTGTATTTAGGCCAGATGCCTATGTCGTCACGCGCCAAATTCATCGTTGAATCCCACAATTCAGTCGTGAGGTTGTTGGCATCGAAGGCGCGCAGGACGCCCTCGACAGTTCCGGTGTCCGCATCCTGATCGAGGGGTATGGATGACCAGAGAATGCCTGTTCCGGCCATGCTGCCGTTCGCCGAAAGTGTCAGCACACCCCCGGAATCCCCTTCCGGGGCGACAATCGAGCTTTGAGAGATAGGAGTCGTATTGAAAGTAGATCCGTTAAACTGATAGGCCTGCAGCGGCATAAAGTTTGGCCAAACGTACATGGTTGGACCGGCGCCGCTAGTTCGGTTCCAGAACACTGGGCCTCCATGGATTTCGTTGTCACCCCCCGTGTCTCCGCCCGTCGAAAAATTCTGAACAATTTGATTGTTGCCTGATTGCTCGTGACCAAGGTTCGAGAGACTCATTAAGTAGAATATCGATGTCTTGCCGCCGTGGATAAGGAGGCTCGTTCCCGGGATCAACATGGGACCTGAGGACCCCAGATCTAAATCGTTGCTCGCAAGCGCAGCATAATCGTCTGGAGTAAAGTAGTCAGCCAAAGATAGAGCGCTGCCCGTAGTAGTGAATTTCAGAACAGAATCGCCAAAATTCGATACGCCATCCCAGCCTCCATTAGCTGAGGCGTAATACACATTATTGTTGCTATCGATCACGGGTGCTCGACCCGACATCCAGACTCCGCCTTCGGAGTCACCCGGTGTGGTGCAAAACGCGCTTAACTGCTTCAATGTCTGCGCGTCATAAGCCATTATCCAACCGTACCAGACATTCAAATCCTCGTGCGATGCCCATGAGAACAACACCATGCCATTAACCAAACCCAGACTTGATCTTTGATTTTGATGGAGGGTGTTAAAAGTAAGGGGGACGCTGGCATCGATGATAACCGGCCCACCGAATTTTTCATCCCCACTCGTGATGTCGATGGCGTGCAGGCGGGCGACGTAATTCGTCGTCGAGCCAGAGACTTCCATCGTGCGTGCAACCAGGTACAGGGTGTTCGAACTCAGGTCTATGACTGGCGTACTTTCAATTCCCACGTTGCCGACGATATTTCCGTTGTTGTGCCCGACAATATTCGTGATTGGAATTGGGGTGACACCGGCGGCCGAATTACGGAAATCCACGCTCCAAAGCACTCCGCCGTTCACGGAGTTGCTGTCCGCGTCAAAAGCATAGAGAACGTCATTCATGGTGACAACATAAAGAACATTGTGTGTACCTTGACCCGCTACGGGAACGTTCGGAACGTAGAGCGGCTGGGCATAGACGGAACCGTCGACGCCATACGAATACAACTTACCGAACTGGGTTACATTAACGTTTGAAGTATTAAGTACGGTTTCGGCTAGATTCGCGCCCGTCCTTGAATTGTCGTAACGCTCTGTCACGACGTTGACTTGCCCTGCGGCGGCGGCTGGAAATAGTACGGCCAGCAATATAATCAGGGCATTCAAACACGAGCGCGATTTTCCGGGCACGTTTCTCCTCCGAGAGCGTTCTAAATTGCTGGAAATGCCGAACACTTCTAAGCGGGCGCCCGAAGGGAGAAAAAAGCGGCAATTTCTTGAATGGGCGCACACCACTTGTCAAACGTTAAGTGCACTCTCCTCGCCCAACCGAGGGGCAGCGTGGATTTCTTGTGTGGATCACTTAGGACTTAACATAAGTACCGTAAGTTATAGTAAATACTTACTTTAATTCCAAACTCCTTTCTGTATAGGGCCACGTACGGCTATTGCAACACTCGTTGACTTCAGTCTTCGTGTCTGACCTTTCCCATTTCTTTCACAATTGATGAAAACTCGTTCCTAGGGGACGGCTGAAATGGTTTGAGGAAGAAGCCTGTTGGGGGACTCCCCAGGGTTGGCAAACTCCCATATCGCTACCGCGCAAACTCCTTGACTCCTTTGACTTTACCGTCGTCTGTGTGAAAAGGGGAAACTAAATGGCGCGCAATTTGAGTCGACTTCGCTCACAGCGTATCGGAGTGAAACGGTTTAAAAGAGCTAACACCGCAAGCGACGATGCCGTTCGATCAAGCTAGCGCAGCCTCAGGATATAGGCCGGAATATTCCAGTCGTTGACCAGTACGAAGACATCTAACGCAGGGAAATACTGCAAGCGCCCGTACGTTCCATAGGTCGTATTGGATTCATCGTTCGCATGAGAGGAATTCGGCGGTCCGCCAGCGAAGGTCATCTTCTGACAGGTAAGTTGCTGACTAGTCGTATCGGGAGTCAGGATATACACGCTGTTGCCCTGATTCGGCCAGGCCACAAAGTCGTTGGCCACGCTGTCGAACGTAATGCCGGGATTCCCAGCGCCAATGGGATTCACTCCTCCACTTAGAAACTCAGCGCATGTAGGATTGGCCATCGTCGCTGCCGTCCAGTTTTGTTGTGTCGTCGATGTGGGGTTGCTAATGTCCGCGACAAACACGCCGTCGCCCGGACCACAAGTTCCACCAGGACAATTTCCCACAAGAACGAACAGTTTGCGAGTGGGATCAATTGCACCGCTCAGGTAGATGCTGGTCACGAAATATTCGGCAGGACTTACGAGAGCGTATGCATTGGTCTGGTAATTATAGGAATACAGAGAAGCGGAGTCACTGAGGAAGACGAGATGGCTGTTCGGATCATATGCGGCGACGTTTCCATATGTAAACCCTCCGTCGCTGCCCGGCAGCGGCCCGGCCAAGGTCGGATTCATGTGAACCCACGAACTGGCATTGGATAGATTGCGCAACGGAATATTCCACGTGTTTTGACTCTGGTCGCCCTCCAGGCACGCAACCGAGCCCCCTTCAATGAACATCTCGTAGGGCCCAGGTATAAAAGCCAACCCGCCATAGCTTTCCCGTGAGTTGGGAGCAAAGTTGGGACTACCCGGCGGGATTCCGTCGATGCAGTTTCCGCTATTGGCGTAGTTCGTCGGAACGGTTGGATCTTTTACGCGTGTCAGAGTGACTGGATTTGCAGTCAGATTCAGAGAATAGATCTCGTTACCATAGTAATTGTTGTGGCCTCCACCCCAGATGATAAGCCGGTTGGCGGTGGTATCAGCAATAGCGCCGCTCCAAGCTCGAATAACGTTTGCGCAGAACTCGGAGAAGAGAAATGCATCTCCACCAAAGTTGTTCTGTGGGCATGCGCCGCTGCCCTGAAGTGACGTTGAGGCCGGAAGGGCCGTCCATCCAATTGCAGTCGGCAGACCGGATGAACTTCCTGTGATCGAAACTGTTACTGAACCGACCACGGAGCCAGATTGAGCCGTTAACTTGATGCTTCCAGGTGTTACTCCACTCACCAGGCCGGTTGTGCTTACGGTCGCCACATTCGTACTTGAGGAAGACCAAGTGGCCGTGTTCGTGAGGTTTTGTGAGCTGTTATTGCTGAACGTGCCCGTCGCTACGAACTGCTGTGGCGTTCCAAGGACCACTGTTGCATTCGAAGGGGTAACGCTGATCGAAGTTAGCGTAGGCTGGACCCCGACACCAGTTAGGCTGACCGTTTGCTTATCCGAACCCGCATTGTCCTGAATCGTGAGCGTGCCTGTTCGCGTTCCGCTAGTCGAAGGCGTAAAAGTCACGGCAACGCTACATTGCCCTCCCGCAACCAGACCCTTACCGCAATTATTTCCCTGCGAGAAATCTCCGGACACTGTGATTCCGCTGATGGTTAAAGCAGCCGTCCCTGTATCTCCAAGTGTCACCATCATCGACGAGCTACTCGTCCCGGCAACCTGGTTCCCGAAACTTAGGCTAGAAGGCGAGACGCTCGCGACGGGTACAGGGGCAGAAATTCCTGTCCCTGCAGGATGACGACCTGCTGATTACCAGAACCGCCATCTGTGATCGTGAGGGTGCCCGACAACGTTCCCAGCGCTAAGGGAGTGAAAGTAACAGAAATCGTACAGCTGGCAGAAGGCGCGAGGGGAGAACTAGAAATACAATTATTTGTTTCTGCATAATTGCCTGTTGGAGTGATGCTGCTGACACTCAGGGATGCGGTTCCGGTGTTTGTCAACGTGATTGTCTTGGCGACGCTCGTCGTGCTGAGCACCTGACCGCTGAACGTCAGACTGCTCGGAGAAAGCGAAACTGGAGGGTCCGACGGTGCCGCGCGGAGCCGAAGGATATAAGCTGGAATGTTCCAGTCATTAATGAGGGCGAAAACGTCGATCCCAGGAAAGTACTGAAAGCGACCGTATGTGCCGTTGCTTGTGTTGGCTCCCGCTCCGCCTTGTGCCGAATTGGGCGGTCCGTTCGCAAAAGTCTCTTTCTGGCAGGTGAGGCGCTTGTTAACCGGATCCGGGGTCAGGATGTAGACGCTGTTTCCCTGGTTCGGCCATCCCACAAAGTCGTTGGCAACGCTGTCGAACGTGAAGCCAGGGCTGCCTGAATTGATCGGACTTACGCCTCCGCTCAGAAACTCGGAGCAGTTCGCATCCGCCAGGGTGGCGGCTGTCCAATTTTGCTGTGTCGTCGAGCTCGGATTGGAAATGTCCGCAACGAAAACGCCTGCGCCCGGAGTGCACGTGCCACCGGTGCATGCTCCCAACAGAACAAACAATTTCCGCGTCGGGTCGATCGCGCCACTTAGATAAATGCCGGTCGTAAATCCGGACACCGGCGTAATTCGCGCGTAGCTGTTGGTCTGTAGGTTATACGTGTAGAGCGCCGCCGTGTCACTGACGAAGACCAGCCCGGTATTAGGGTCGTACGCAGCCACATTTCCATAACCCTCCCCTCCGCTGCTTCCCGGGAGCGGTCCACTCAACCCAAGCCCCTGATCTTTCCAGGATGTCGCATTCGAGAGATTGCTCAACGAGATTGTCCAGGTGTTTTGCGTTGGAGATGCAAAAACGCAAGCAAGCGCTCCACCCGTAGAGAAGAGCGTGTCGGCGTTGGTGATGAGAGCCAACCCGCCATAAGTAGCTCGAGAGTTAGGCGCAAAAGTTGTATTGGTGGGTGGGATGCCATCGATACAGCTGCTCCGATTTGCGTAGTTCGTCGGAACGGTTGGGTCTTTCACTCGGGTCAGCGTAACCGGGTTAGCCTTCAGATTCAGCGAATAGATTTCATTTCCATAGTAATTGCCGGACCCACCGCCCCAAATGATCAGTCGATTCCCTACCGTATCTGCAACGCCGCCGCTCCAGGACCGGATGACATTTCGACAATAATTGGTGAAAGGAAAAGAGTCCCCGCCAAAGCCATTGGCCGGGCAAGCTCCGCTAGCCTGTAGTGACGTGCTCGCCGGGAGCGTACTCCAACCTATACCACTCGGTAGCCCCGTAGTCTGAGCCGACAGGGAAGAACCAGATAGAAACACCACCAGCGCACACGATAAAAAGAGAATACTTTGGCGGAAATAAGATGGAAGTTTTTCAAAAAGCTGAAGTACTCGAGGTAAAATTCTCTTGCAGTCCTCACAGGCACACACCCATTCCCTGTCCATCGTTTGCTCTCTTCCATGAGCGATTCAAGATGCGAATCGGATAGTACCAATTCCTGGCTGGGGGACTGCTCGGGATTCTACCAGAAAACTCATGCTCCAGTCGCGTGTCTGCCTTCAAGAAGCTGGTTTCGCGAACGGTAGGCTCGGCATGACGAGAAGGACCGCTACTGGACATTTAGAGGCGAGTTGACCGCGACAAGAGCGAGTTCTAGGCTTATTTTCCAGCGAGCTCAAGCACCCTAGCACAGCATCTACGGCTTAACACCATGCGTGGCCATTAGGGTTCAGACGGATAATTCTTCTTACTAGTAAACGATGAAGAACCGCTACCGCGGAGTGATGTCCCACTTTGGGCTTCCCGACGCAAAGTCGGTACCGGGGAAGCCGCTCAAGCATTTCACTGAAGAGCGAATTTTCTCGTATGCCGCACGTCCGCTGTATCCCCCATCCAAACTCGTTAGCGTATAAAAGTACGACATGGACGCGATGGCTTCCGCCAAATACCATTCGTCCGGATTTTGGCTGCCGCACGCTGGCCAGTTAGTCGGTTGTGACGCATAAAGAGCTTGGTTCGCAGCCCAAGATGCGATCTGTTTTCCATTAGAGTCGAGCGTAGGATAAACATAGTCAGACAGGTTGTATATGTTTGCCGCCGGATTCAGCGCCATATTCAAATACCGATTCGCCACATAGTTAAGCATCTGGCACACTCCATTCGTGTGCGGGCAGAACCCAAAGTCGTCGATCCATCCAATCATTACACTTGAATACGCGTTCTGGAAATTTGCGTTTGCCGAAGATGGGGCGTTAACGCCCGCCTGGTTAAGGGGAGCGTTTGTCTGGTACCCGCCTGTACCGTTCACCCCTTGCGTCCAGGATCCCAGCGTCGTCCCGGCACACAATGGATAACTTGGCCTCCGGACAGTGGCTCCATAACTCCATGCTGTCGAGTAGTTTCCTGGTATATCATTCTTGATGTTGTGACATCCCTCCCAGACCGCCAGATTCGCCAAGAGTTTGTCTTTGAAATAGCTTTGTTCGGGTGATCTGTCCATTGCAATGAACGCACCTATAGCATTTTCTCTCGCCATCCAGTCCGTGCCACGTTCTTGATCAACGTACCAATACCCGGCGGAGCCTTGCCGCAAGGATCCCAGATTGGCTTGCACGCAGCCCCTGGTGCCCGGACTAGCAGCAACGGCATAGGCGGACTGCATGATCTGTTCTTCGTAGTAAGCGTAGCGTCCAGTGCTTAAGTAGCTCGCATACGCCAGATTCGGCCAGTGCGAAGTATCCGTGTCCCAGCCTCCAGTGTCTTCGCCGGAGCCTCCAAAGTGGATCCAGTCGGCCGCGTAATTCGTATTGCAGCCCTGTGTTGTTGTGTCAACCAGGCTGACCTGGGTGCGTGCGTTGATCGATACCACTCTGCCGAATGTTTGGACATTCCCACCGGAAGGAGCGCCAAAGTGCTGACCCTGTCCCGCGTTTGTGTCTGCCTCGCGATAGAAGTAGGGAATTCTTCCGCCTAGATCGGCATTGCCAATCATCACGCCATACATGCCGGGGTTCTGGCTTATGAGATAAATGATATCCCAAGTCGCCAGGGGCCCGTGCCAGTCTGCCGCGCCGGTTGAATTCAATCCCTTCTGGAAATTCCCGATTCCGCCTCCCCCCGAATAGCAGTTGGAGCATCCCTCCAAGGTTCGGCTCGCGTCTGCAAATGCTCTCGTTTTTGCTGCAATGAGGGAGGAGGCAATCTTCAGAGTCGTATCCCAATGAGGTAAGAATTTCGTCTGCGCGAGGTATGGCCAATTGTAATCGACCTCGACTTCCTTCAACCTGTCTGGCCGGTTCAACCAGAATGATTTGTGCCAGCGTGACCGAGTGATCTGCGTGAATGTCCCGTTTGCATACTCGGTGACGGCGTTCTCGTTCCCGCCGGTTAGTATCAAACTGTACGTTTGGTCGCGCGCCGATTTGACCGGATTCGTAGAAGCCCAGGCGTCTTCCAATGTGTAGCCCAGCTCAACTGCACTATCCTGCGGATAAAACCACGCCTCAAAGATCGGATGGAGAGGGTTTCCCGGTAACCCATCGGTATTCACATCAAAACTGCGATCGGTAGTTCGGTCCTCTAGAATCACTGCAGTCACGATCGGTCCTCTCAGCCAATACGTGCAGAGATAGCGGCCCCCATCGACATCGTTTCCTGGATCGCTGCAGGAATCTGCTGCACTCAAGATCGATCGTGCGCTGATGCGGCGGCTTGCCGTCCCCATCAACTGAATTTGACCGTCGAAATTGTAGCCGGGCGACAACATGTCGGCTTTGGCCAGAAAGCCTTCGTTATTTCCCGAAGGTTGGTTGGAGAAAGTCACAGTCACCGAGCCCTTAGGAGGGATGCTCGGAACAATGAAGCTGACAATTGCGAACTTCAATGATCCATCCGGCCAACGGTTCTTGACGTCGCACTGCGTAGGCAATAGCGCGCCATTGATCGCGGCCTGCGCAAAATCATGAATTTCCCCTTGTACGAACGGCCGTGCAATCGAAATCGGCCGATTTGTCTGTACTGCACGCGAAATATCGGTGATTCGTACCTCATCCGAGGCGGAAAGCTTTTCTGAAGAATTCGAGGTCCAGATAGGCTGCGCTTGGCCTGTCGAGACGCCGCCCAAGCTGACGGTGACAATCGTCGCAGCCCCTACACTCTGCCAAAATTGCCCCATCATGAGAATCGTTCGAGAAAACCGAGAGATGCACAAGTCATTGATGCACCTCTTTCTTTCTTGGAGTACCGAGCCGCAAAATGAACGTATTGCTGCTCGCTTGATTCACCAGGACGAAAACATCTCTGTCCGGAAAGTACTGCAGACGGCCGAACGTCCCGTTCGACGTGTGGGGAGATCCTTGGTGGGACGAATCAGGTGGCCCACCAGGAAACGTCTGTGCCACACACGACTTTGTGTCCGGATCGAATAAGTAGACAGTATCGCCGAAGTTCGGCCAGCCGACGATTCGATCGATAACCGGGTCATAGGCGAGTCCTGGATAAGAAGCACCTAGCAAGGGCCCACAAGTGCTCGAAGCCGAACTGGTCCAGTCGCGCAAAGCATAGTCGCTTCCGGGCCCGATTGAAATGGCCTTTAGACCCCCTCCGGGCGAGCCCGCCGCCCCGAATGTTAGAAAAATTTTGCGTTTGGAGTCAATTACTCCGTTCATATGATAATTGATGGCTTGGTTGCCCCCAGCCTTTTTGTAGCGATTCTTGTCATAGTCGTATTGCCAAAGATCCGCTGTATCGTGCAGGAACACGGTCTTCGAATTCGGATCGTATTGCGCGATTGCCCCAGACGCCGCAGTCGGTGTTCCTCCTTCGGGTTTCATATTCTTCCACTCCAGCGTTGCGAGATCGAGCGTCCAGGTCGCATTGCTAAAGAAACCGCACTGATTCAAGCTGCCTCCAAAGCTGAACATTCGGTTTGCGTGAACAATATATGCCAGCCCAGCATACGTATGTCTGGAATTCGGCTTACCGTCGGACAATGTCTCGACGCACTTGCCGGAGGTATTGACCGGACTCGGATCATTGAGCCGTTCGATTCGCAGGGGATTCAAGTCAAACGAATAGATCTCGTTGCCCGCGTAATCCGCATGGCCCCCACCCCAGATGATCAGGCGGTTCATCTTCGTGTCCGCAATGCCACCATTCCAAGCAGCAATCACGTATCTGCAGTTACCTCGAAAATCGTATTGTTGTGTCGCGGCGGGACACACACTCTCTGGCACGGAATCGGGCACCGAATACCAGCCAGGCGTCTGAGGCAGACTATCCGGCAAGTTCCTCATGGCATGGAATGGGACGAGAATTAACGCAGCAAGCGAAGAAAATCCTGCACGAATGAACCATCTCCGTCGACCTGTAACTTCGCGGAAAGAATCCCGCATACTCGCCTCTCGCACTAGCACCATATTGTTTCATGCTTTTATAAGGATTTAAATCGAACTTCGTCGAACTGTGTTCGCCCCGACGTGGAGGTATCCAAATGGGGCAGTGCCGCGGGCACCACCAACTGCAGTCGAATCGTACCAGGGACCGCGAGCGGTAAGCCGTCCCTGCCCATCCGAGAACTCACCAGAAGACGAATGCGCTATATCACGGTGCTGGAGTCGGAGTCGTGGCCCTCGGAGTGATATCCCACTTGGGGCTGCCCGTCGGGAAATCAGCACCCCGCGTGTTATTCACGCAGCCCAACGCATCCTGAGCCGTTCTGAGAGTGTTATAGGCCGTCGCGCCGCTATAGCCTCCCTGTGAGGTGGTCATGGTGTAAAAATAAGACATGGCCGCCATATTTTCACCTGTGTACCACTCGTCTACGTTTTGCTGTCCGCAAGGCGGCCAAGATGAAGTTTGCCCCTGCGGCACGTAGAAGGTTTGATCTTCCGTCCAAGAGGTGATTTCATTTCCACTTGCATCGAGCGTCGGAAATACATAGTCCGCGAGGTGGTAGATATTCGATACCGGATTAAGGGCTTCATTGATGAAATGATTTGCGACATAGCCCAGAATTGTGCAGTTCCCTGGGCAGTACCCAAGGTCGTTGATCCATCCAATCATCACCGCGGAGTATGCATTCTGGAAATTCGAGTTGCCGTCCTGTGGTGCGTTAGCAAACTGGGGGCTTGGGCACGGACTCGATGTATTCCCGAGACAGAAAGGATAGTCCGCAGCGTACCCGTTCGTGCCGATGGCTGGACCATGCGTCCAGGCTCCAAGCGGAGTTCCTGCAGCGGATGGATTCAAGATGCGGGCTGTGTTCCCATAGCTCCAAGCCGTACTGTAGGAGCTCCCAAGATCATTCGCGATTTGGTGGACGCCCTCCCAAACCGCAATGTTCGCCCGGAGTTTGTCCTCTAGATATGCCTTCTCTGGTGATCCATCTACTGCGATGAACGCGCCGAGAAAGTTCTCTCGCGCCATCCAATCCGTTCCTCGCTCTTGATCCACATACCAATAGCCTGCAGCCCCCATCCTCAACGAGCTGTTCGCTGTTGGCTGCGAACAAGCGCGAGAACCGGGTGAGGCGGCAAGGGCGTAAGCCGACTGCATCAGCTGTTCTTCATAGTAGGCATACTGCCCGGTCATCAGATAAGAGGCATAGGCTAGGTTCGGCCAGTGAGAAGTATCCAGTTCGCCGATGCCCCAAACACCGGCATCTTGGCCGCCTGTGCCAAAATTGATCCAATCTGCCGCGTAATTATTGTTGCAGTTCTGGGCTGTCGCATCGAGAAGACTGAGTTGGGTTCGCGCATTAATCGAAACTATCCGGCCTTCCGTCTGGACGTTTCCTGCGATCCCTGAGTTATCGAACGTTTGTCCGTGCCCCGCATCGGAATCGGCCTCCCGGTAGAAATAAGGCAGCGCATTTCCAAGATCAGCATTACCCAATGTAACCGGAAGCATCGTCGGGTCTTGCGACATTAGAGTAATGATGTCCCACGTCGTTAATGGTCCGTGGTATTCCGCAGCCCCTGTAGCATTCATTCCGCCTTGATTTGGACCGGGATAGAACCCAACACCATTCGCGTTGCCACCGAGAGCCTGATTGGTCGAGGCGAATGATGCTACTTCGCTCGAGATCTTGCTCGCGGCGATGGTCAGGTTTGGATCCCAGTGCGGAGTGAACTTTGTCTGCGACAGGTAGGCCCAATTTTGATTGATATGCACCGCCGGCCCACACGTATAGGCACTACCCGCTCCGGCGCCGTTGATGCAGAAGGTCCTATGCCAGCGCGAACGCGTGATTTGCGTAAACAAGCCATTTGTGAATTCCGTAACGGGACCCGAGGTTCCTCCTGTCAGAACGACGCTGTAGGTCTGATCTCGCGCTGAGTCCGAAGGAGTTGTCGACGCCCACGAGTTTTCGAGTGTATATCCTAGTTGCACCAACCCGCCTTGCGGATAAAACCACGCTTCGAATATGGGATGCAGCGGATTCCCCGTTCCACCGTCCGTATTTACGTCGAAGCTGCGAGCCGCGCGGTCTTCCAGAATGACTGCCGTCACGATCGGACCCTTCAACCAATAGGAGCATTCGAACTTGCCTCCATCTGGGTCGCTTCCCGGGTCTTGGCACGAACCAGCCGCAGTCAGAATAGCTCGCGCACTGATACTGTGGCTCGCCGCACCTGTCAGCTGTATCTTGCCATCGAAATTGTAGGTTCCCGCCAACATGTCGGACTGAGCCAGAAACCCTGTGTTATTCCCAGAAGTCTGATTCGAAAAGGAAACAATTACGGAACCATTGGCCGGGATGCTAGGAATCACAAAGCTGACGATCGCGAACTTCAACGAACCGTCTGGCCAGCGGTTCTTTTCGTCGCACTGAGTTAGTACGGCCGTTCCCCCAACCGAAGCCTGCGCGAAATCCGCAATTTCTCCCTGCACGAACGCCCGCGAGATCGAAATGGAGCGGTTTGTTTGGCCCGAACCAGACGCATCCGATATCGTGACGTCGTCTCCTGCTGGCGGCGGGGGCGGTGGTCCTGCTTGCGATACCGTCACGTTTACATTGCTCGACGTCGCAGTATTTCCTGATTTGTCCGTGGCTTTTGCCGCCAGCACATGCCCGCCGTTGCTCGCCTTAGTCGTATCCCACGACACAGTGTAGGGACTCGAGGTATCCGCGGATCCCAAATTCGCGCCGTCGAGCAGAAACTGCACCGATGCTATCCCCGCAGTTGCGCTTGCGCTCGCTGTCACGGAGATCGTGCCCGAGACCGTAGCGCCTGACGAAGGCGATGTGATGGACACGGTCACACCTTGCTGGGTCGAATTGTTCACGGTAATTGATACGGCGGCACTGGTGGTCTTGTTGTTCGAGGTATCCGTCGCCACTGCTGTCAGCGTGTGCTTGCCGTTGGCCAGTGTCGTCGTATTCAAGGACGCCGAATACGGCGCAGTCGGAGCCGCCGCCCCAAAATTCGAGCTATCCACCAGAAACTGAACGCTTGCGACGCCGACGTTGTCAGAGGCAGTAGCCGTGACGGTAATTGATCCCGAAACAATAGCTCCGGTGGCCGGCGACGTGATGGAAACGGTCGGAGGCGTGGTATCTCCCGTTCCTTGTTTGTTGGAAGAATTGCTGATTCCAGTGCAACCGGAGCTGAGCATCGCCAATGGCAGAACCAACAGCCATCGCCTGCGAGCCATTGTATTTGTCACTTGTGCTAGCAAGCCACGTCGAGTCATGAGCAAAGTCCTTGCCGTTACGGAAGTAGGTGTTAACAGCTGCCGGTACACAGCAAACCGTCCTTCGGAACTGTCTTACCGCCCCACGTACAGCGTAGAAAGTCTGCCTGTGATTGAAAACTGACCTTAGGGACAGTTTTGGGCCAGCTTTTATCAGATGGGAACTATGCGCGTCCGTCAATCGATGCTAAATAAGCCGGACGCATCAGCGGTTAAAGCGCAGATACCAGCAATTGTTGTTCGGGTCGTTGCAGAGAATTGCCACGTCCAGCACAGGATCGTAACCAAAATGTCCATAGGTGCCCGCATCTCCGCTAGGCAAAGGAGTGTTTTGCGGATAGTCGGTGCCCTGCGTCGTCCCGTAAGTCTCCGAACTGCAGGTCCACGTCGTGGGGTCAATGTACCAAATCGTATTACCAGCATTCGGGTAGATGGCTACGCGCTTTCCGACCGGGTCCCAGAATGCACCCATGTACTGAGGATTAGTATTGGAACCCCCGATTAGATTCGTGCACCCAATGGTTCCCGGCTGATTGATCGTAAAATTGTTGCCGGTGCAAGCGGGCGGATTGGTGCATGCAATACTGATATACAGAATGCCCTCTTGCGGGCTCGACGACTGTGGACCAACAAGGATGAGGTATTGATCGACAGGGTCCACAACCGCTGTCGAGTGATAGCCGATCCCATTGCTCGTCTCTACGGTTAAAGTGTTATTGGCTGGATTGAACCACTCAAGCCCGCTCTGATTCTGGGTCCACACGCCCTGCGTATTGGCATCATACGCTGCCATGCTACCCACGCCATCCGTATTCATGTAGGCATCGTTGCCCGCAGGATTGCCTATCGGAGTCCAAGTCGGATCGCATCCCTGTTGATTCGTTGTGGTATTTGGAGCGCAGGTATAGAGCACTGAACTCATCGACAGTAGCCAAGCGTTCTTTCCCGCATTGCCGTTCGGCGATGTTGCTCCACCAAAAACCGTCATCTGGTCATACCCAGGAATATATACGGTTGTGTTATACGTATGGACCGAAGCAGGCGTCGTAGTCTCCGTCGGCGTGCACCCTGCGGTATAGTCACATGCTGGCAAGCTGAGAACTGTTGTAAGAGCGCCCGCACTATCGTATCCGCAGATCGCTCCGTTTCCTTCCGTAACGATGATGTTTATCAAGCCTGTCGAAGGGCACGTAACTGGATTGGCGGAATGGTCCAAGTGAAACATCGGCGTCGGTGCGGATGTGTTAACAAGGGACATCTCCAGCGAGAACACATCATTGCCCCAATAGTGCTCGTGGCCACCCCCATACAGAATCATCCGGTGACGAGCCGTATCGTACGCCGCGCTGTTTGAGTCTTCCAGAATGTTGTAGCACTGCGTTGTGAATCCGAATCCATAACTCGTATAGGAGGCGTTCAAGTTATTGGGGAAATTGTCCGGGTCTGAATAGGGAGCGTTATTCTGCGCTCCTCCTCCACAAAGAGCCGTCGAGGGAATCACGTGCCAGCCAGGAGCCGTGCTGAGAGCAGATCCGGACCCTGAGTTATTAACCACCACCACTGCACTGGCGCTCGTTGCTTGTTGCGAGGTGCTATTCGGGCTGGCCACCGCCGTCAGCGTGTGCGGACCGTCTACTACCGTCGTCGTGTTCCAAGACTGCGAATACGGCGACGTCGTATCAGCACTACCCAGCTTTGAGCCGTCGAGCTCGAACTGCACATTGGCGACGCCGCTGCTGTCGGAAGCCGTCGCAGTCACGGTAATCGTCCCTGATACCATGGTGCCTGCGAGCGGTGACGTGATTGCCACCGCTGGCCCGTTGATAGGCGCAGAATTGCTCACTGTAATCGATACCGCCGCACTTGTACCCTCATTGTTCGACATGTCTGTCGCCACGGCTGTCAATGTGTGATTGCCGTTGGCCAGCGTTTTGGTATTCAAGGCATAAGTGTAGGGCGCCGATATATCTGGCGAGCCCACATTGTTTCCGTCCACGCGAAACTGCACGCTCGCCACGCCCACCTTATCGCTGGCGCTCGCAGAAACTGTAACTGCGCCCGAAACCTTCGCACCGTTAGTCGGTGAAGTGATCGAAACGGCAGGGGAAGCAGGGTTGGTCGAATTCTGAACGGTCAAAGAAATGGCCGGACTGGTTCCGACATTTCCGTTCGCACTCGTCGCGCTGGCACGCAGGCTGTGTGTGCCGTTCGTGGACTTCGTGGTATCCCAGACGTACTTGTAAGGAGACGCCGTCAGGGGACTTCCTACGTTGGTGCCGTCGAGCTGAAACTGCACGCTTGCTACGCTTACGGTGTCAGTAACGGTAGCGGAAATTGTCACGCTGCCCGATTCGATTGCGCCGCTCGATGGCGCGGTCACCGCTACGACTGGCGACGTCGAATTCCCGCTTTGGGGAGCACTCTTGCTTGCGCTGATCACGCCTGCGCATCCGGTGTGGAATAGCGCTAGACTAACAAATCCGACCAGCATGAATACTTGATTAGCTCTGAAATCTACTGCTCCTCTTAATATCCGGAAGTCTCTCATCGATCTCCTCAGGTCAGTCCTTTCAACAGCTGGCGAGACACCGAAAGGGGCAGCAAGGCATTTTTCGCCGCGTTGCTAGGCTAGGAGAGTCAGAGGGCACTCGCTACTGTTCAGAGGACGCAAATTGGTGCAGGTGTGCTGGAGCAGGTCGCAGGCTGTCCGGTCGGGCATCCGGTGAAATACAGCTATAGCCTATAGCCCGAATCCGAATGATGTTTATTTCGCTGCGTGGGCAAGAAATCATCCTTACAAATAGGGTGCTCGGTACTCGATTGAACGTTTAACGGGCATAAATGGGATGATTTTTCAGGGGCAGAAATGCTGCCCGCATCTGAACGATGGATGCTTTCCATTCGTTTAATCTCTTCATTGGATTCTCAGAGGGGTGGCCACGCCGTAGGAAAAAGAATGCAGCAATTGTCCTTCGGCCTTCCTCGCCTAAGCGAAGCTGCAGGAAGCTCAGTGCTTCTCTGATTGAAAACAAAGGAGTTGTTTTACACCTAGTTTGGATAGTCAGATGCCCTTAGTTTGGCCATGATCGCCCAATTCTCAGCATCTGAACCTGGAACGTTGGTATTGCTTGGTGGGAGTTTGCTCGCTGCGTCGCTGATCTTGCGACGGGTCTTGACAGCTGTGGCTCGCGCGTTTAGCCGCAATCCAAAGGCTAATCTTCGCACACAGGAGAGTCCCCTGAAGTAGCCAGCATTGCAAACACTCTGCGAGACGCAGCACTACGTGCCTCGATGGTCTCCGACGTAACCAGAAAAATAGACAAACCGGCTAAATGAGTGTGTGTTTCGCTCCCGCCGATTCGCACCGTTACGCCCGATTGGCCGAATCCCGCCCCTCTGCAACAGCCAATCCTCTCTGGTGGGCTCAAATACAACTGTTGAGTTTGCAGAGAAATTAAGTCATTTAGAATCAGGGTTTACGAAAAAACAGGACGGTTCAACAGGGCACGCAAACTCCTAAGAACCTTCCAGAATTGAGTCCGTGAAACGAAACGGGCTCGCGTCTGGCAAGTCAGGAAGTGTCCCTGATGGCCTAATGTCAATCTCCTATGTCGGCTGCTTACATTACCGCTGTTCGCCGAGATAGACGCCTAGGTCTCCTAGAGCTACCTCGGGAATCGTCTTGGCAGATCCTGTAACCGCATTAGAAGGCACTTCAGAAGAATCCAATGGTAGCTCTTCAATGAACGAGATCAGGGGTTGCAACTCAAAATCAACAAGCACACGCCGAAACTTCGATTCAGCTCCCTTTAGTCCGAAATAATGGCGTAGACGCGCCGACGCACTGCCCTGCATCCGGGGCTGTTCCGAATCCAGCTCCCAGGGGTGCAGGTAGACGCAAGCGGCCTGTTCTTCATCTCTATTGATGTAACGAATTCCCCACCTCGTAAACCAGTAGGGGAGCAACCTGAGATAGGCACCCCCTCCGATGGGAGCCCGCGCGCCCGCCAACTGTATGGTCGGCATCGGAAATTCGATAATCGATCCCTTGTTGGTCCTGATAGTAAAGGGAAAACGCGGCGCCTTAGGCCAGCCGTAATTTGGATGTTTTATTGGGAAGACGCTGGAATCGTAACGGAAACCCAGCTCAGTCAGGATTTCATAAGCCCACAGGGAATCGGGCGTGATGGAGAAACTTGGCGCCCGATAGCCGAACACCGGCGTACCAATGATGTCCTCCAACAATGATTTAGCTTGAAGGGTGTCCTCGCGAAATTCGTCCGGGGTCATGGAATAAACATAGCGGTGGACGTTGCTGTGACAGGCGATTTCGTGGTGCCTGTCGGCAATTTCCCTGATGAGCTTGGGGAACTTCCTGGCAACCCATCCCAGTGTGAAAAACGTCGCGCGCGCATTTTCTTCCTCCAGAATCGAAAGCAGCTTTGCCGTACTCTGTTCGACCCGGCTGGGATAGTTATCCCATTGATCCACAAGGAAGGTCTCAGCAAAGGCGCTAACTTGATAGTAGTCTTCGAGATCGATTGTCAGAGCGTTCTTCATTTTCCACACTCGGCGAAGATTCCCTATGCGAAAAATCCGCCGGCAAAGTGATCATAGGCTGCACTTTCGATTTTGCTGTCGCTGCTTTCAGACTATTATAGCGGACCTCATGAGGATTCTGGTTTTCACGTCCTTGTTTCCTAATTCTAAGCGGCCTGATTTTGGCATCTTCATTTTGCAGCGCATTTTGCATTTAGCGCAGCGGCCGGGAGTTTTTGTCCAGGTAGTCGCTCCCGTACCGTACTTTCCGTCCTGGATCACATCAAGCCGTTGGGAAAAGTATGGCCTGCTACCCCGAGAGGAAAAAATCGAAAATCTTAGCGTACACCATCCGCGCTACCCTCTGCTCCCTGGATTACTAATGCCGCTGCACGGCTTTCTCATGTTCGTGGGTTCTCTTTTGCTCGTTCGCCGACTGCATCGCCAGTTTCGGTTCGATTGTATCGATGCCCACTATGTCTATCCCGACGGTTTCGCGGGGGTTCTGCTCGGCAAGGTACTCAGTTTGCCGCTGGTGGTCTCCGCGCGAGGGACGGACATCAACGTTTTTCCATCCTTTCCTGCCATTCGTCCCTTGATTGTCTGGACCCTGCGCAAAGCCGCCGGAATCATCGCCGTCTCGAGTTCCCTGAAGAATGCCATGATCAATCTGGGTCTGCCTTCCGGGAAAATTTCCGTGATTCCCAACGGCGTCGATACCAATCGGTTCCATCAGATTCCTCAAGCGAAAGCACGACAAAGTCTTGGACTCTCGATGGATGAAAAAATCGTTGTATCCGTGGCCTCCTTGACGGAGGGAAAAAACCACGCCCTGTTGATTTCGGCCTTCGCCAAAATGCTAGGCAGCTCCCGAACGCGAAGCTCTTCCTCATAGGCGACGGCCCTCTGCGGCATTCCTTGCAGCAATCGATCGACGAATTGGGCCTGGAACAGCACGTGATGCTCGTGGGCGCGAAGCCAAATCAAGAGCTTGCCTTGTGGTACAGCGCTGCGGATGCGAGCTGCCTGGTCTGTTCGCGCGAGGGCTGGCCCAATGTGCTCATGGAATCGATTGCCTGTGGGACCCCGGTCGTCGCAACCCGCGTGGGAGGCGTCCCTGAAATCATTCTCTCCCCCGAACTGGGGCTGCTTGCCGAGCAAAACAGCGATAGTGTTGCTGCCGCGCTCGAGTCTGCCCTTGCCAAGGCATGGGACCGAACGGCGCTAGCTCTGCACGGCCGATCTCGCGGATGGAACGAAGTGGCCAGTGAAGTCGAGCAGTATTTGGCCTCTCGAGTTCCTCAGGGTGCCACCGTGTAAGAATATTCCAGCGATTTGGAATGCGGCAGACCTGCTGCCGCTTTTCTCCGCGATTAGCACGACTCTATATTTGGCGAGGCTCAATAAGTCCGAATCGTCGTCTCCCGCGTCATTCTGTTTCAAATCCGTGGGGAAGTTCCTTTCGTCGACCCCTATGATTTGCCCAGCGCCTTTTCATAAATAGTGGAATAGATCGCCGTGGTTTTCGACCAGGTATGATTCTGGCGAACCCATTCGTTTGCCTGGGCCGCGATCTTTGCGCGCAGGCCGCCGTCGTCCAGCAACCGCAGAAGTGCCGCCGCGAGAGCGGAAACGTCTCCGGGTTTAAACAGAAGGCCAGTAAACTCGTTCCGGATCAACTCTCGATGGCCGCCGATGTCGCTGGCGACCAAAGGCTTGCCCATAGCCATTGCCTCGAGAGGTTTCAGCGGGGTCACCAATTCGGTGAGCCGCATGGAATAGCGGGGATACACAAGGATATCGATCACGGAATAGATGCGCGGAACTTCTTCGTGAGGGAATCTCCCGGGAATGATTACTTTGCCTTGCAACGACAGCTTGTCTGCCTGCTCCCTTAGTTCTTTCTCCGTTTCGCCGCCACCAACGAGCAGAAGAACAAGGTCGTCCCGGGTCTCACACAATTTCGCAAACGCCTTCACGAGAAGATCGAGTCCTTCGTACCTGTAAAAGGAACCCACAAACCCGAGTACCTTCTTCCCGCTGGTTTTCAGCCTTTTTGCAAATTCTTCGTCGTACCCCAAGACGAGAAAGTCCTGTGGATTGATCCCGTTATACACAACCGTGAGCTTCTCTGAAGGGATTCCTCTACTGACCAGGTCGTTTTTGATTCCATTGCAGAGCACGGCAACTTGCACTGCTTTCCGGCAAGCCCAGGTTTCCATCGACCGCACCATCCTGTATTTCCATGAGGTGGAAGCGTACGTTCCGTGATCCACGGCCGCGTCCTCCCAGAAGGCGCGAATTTCGTAGACCACGGGAATCCCTAGTTTTCGCCCAGCCCAAAGAGCCGCAAGCACGTTCAGCACTGGTGAGTGCGCGTGAAGCAAGGCCGGCTTCTCGATCTTCGCGACCTCTTCAATTCGCTTGGCCAGCGCTCTTATCAGCTGGAATTCAACGGCAAGTGGAGCCGATAAGGAACGCAAACGCCCGGTGCGGTAAAACCGAAACCCTGCGATCTCCTCCATTTGCGGAGCTGTTCCCTTCCAACTCGCTTCGTGCTTAGAGGACGTCAAGGCGACTGGCGCCCATCCTCTTCGCTTTTGGTCTTCTAGAATGCTCCATGTTCGGAACGTATATCCGCTATGAAGAGGGAGGCTGTGATCGAAGATATGAAGGATCTTCAGTTCCGCCAAAGCCGCATTGCTATCGCTGCGGACGCCAATCGTTGCGCCATCTTCGGGTTCGTTGAAAGCTTTCGAGCCTTCTAAGCCGGGAGATGAAGTTGTGATCGTCATCTAATCTAAATCCCTTGTCCAAGGACAGAACTCTGTGCTGACGCTTGAATCCACGCATTACCCTGACCGTCACGGTCCTTTTTTTCGTCTATCACAGCCCGGTAGATTCCGTCCTGCAGCTTCTCGCCGATGATCTAAAATCTGGAGTAATGCAGTCACTTTTTCTATTTCTTTTCGGTCGATGTACTCCGTGCCTGTCCTTGCGGAACTCCAACCGCAACCTTCAGGGAACCATCAATTCCATCCTGATAGACAATGTAAATGTTCCCACGGTTGTCGAAGGCAATATCCTCATAACGGTGCGCGTGGGTGCCCGCGACCGAGACTATTCGAATTTTCCAATCAGTTCCGTCCCAGGAGGCAAGTTTCACGGCTCCGCCATCTTCGTAAACGACATGGGGATTCCCCTGTGGATCCAACGCCTGACGAGTCCGGTATCCAGACCAGCCACCGTCCACGGACAAATGGTCGATCATGTCCAGCTTCCAGGTGCCATCTTTCTCCCAGGCATACTTAACCGCTTCTCCATTTTCATAACTGATCTGCGCTTTTCCATCGCGGTTCAATAGAAGTGAATTGCCCATTCCTCCGGCAGCTCCATTAGGACTTATGTCGGGAGAATCGACAACCGTTCGCTGCCAGTCTTTGCCGTCCCAATATGCATACTTGATCTCACCTTTTAAGAACGAGTCGTAGGTAACATGTGGATTTCCCTGAGCGTCGAGCACCATGCAATTCCACTTGCCTGTCTGCCCCTCGTAATCAACGGTACGAGCCAGCCATGCCCCCTTTTCCAAAACAGCGTATTTGAGGTGAAGAAAATAGCCACCCTGCGGTCCCCCGTATTGATACCAAAGAACATGGGGCGTGCCGTCCGCAGCGATAGCCACAGAGCACGTGTATTCAATCAATCCAGACTGCGGGTCGATCTGTTGAATGCTCCACCCATGATTCTCGAATGATGCGTACTTAAATACACCGGGCGTGAAGCAGATATGCGGATTCCCCGAGGGATCAAGCGCCACTCTGGTGGGTACTTCCGCATAGCCACTGCCTTGCGCCAACTGCATCGTAAACCACTTGGAAGAATTCGCCTGACGAAAGGCGTACTTCACACCTCCGGAAAAATAGCTAATATGCAGGTTCTGGTCTTTATCTATAGCGATGGAATTCTGAACTCCATAGTTGTCTACCGTCTCGGTCGTCCACTTCCAGGTCTGGCCGAAAATGAGACCTGGAGTGAAGAACAGACACAATGAAACGAGCAGGATCCTGGTTTTGCAGTAGCGAGGACTTTGGATTCTGGAACCTATCATTCCCATTTCAATACTCCATCTGGTTGCATCTAACTTCGACTAACGGCGGCAATCCCTGCGGATGCGAATAGGCAACTTCGCTTACCCAACGGGTGCCTCGACCAAATCCACTTCGGCAGGCCTTTCCACTTGTTCCGTCACCAAGACGGACCTCTCCTGTCTATACAGAATTTTCAGGAGCGCTGCGGATGCCACCAACTGAAACCAGAGATCAAAGTAAGCTCTCGGCAGAAACGCTCCGCTGACGACATAGCCCAGTAGACAGATTTCCAGCATGTTTGAATAGTTGACGATCCAAGTAAAGGCTGGTTGACCGCGAACGCGTCTGCGCATGCTCCATAACCCAAAGAATGTGCCTCCCAGAACGAGCAAAAAAATTGCCAGCCCAACAAATCCTTGTTCACCGAGGGTTTGAAAATAGATGCTGTGCGGACCCGCGAACGTGTACTGGGGTGTGAAGCGCGCCTCTAACTGCGGTGTGAAGGTTTCAAATCCTCCACCCATAATTGGATATTGCGAGGCAAAAACCCAGGCAAATTCCCAGGCATGAAGCCGGCCCTCCGCCGATTCATCGAGCTCCCCGTGCGCGAAGTTGCCCATGCGATTCATCCATGCGGCGGGCGCGAAAGTTAGGATGAGGACTGCAAAAACGGCTAGAAGCGCGCCGGCGAGCAGCTTGTGTTTTGACTTCAGAGCAATTGCTCCCAGGACGACTGACAGACCCAATAGAGCGCCCCGCGAATAAGTCAGAATAATGGCAAGAATGCTGCAGTAAAACGATACCCAGAGCAATTTGCGTACACGCGGCGACTCCACCTCGCGAGTCATGAAGTACATCACTGGTAATGTCATATTTAGCGCGAGTCCTAAATCGTTGTTGTCGTATACAAAGGAATCCGGAGGTCCATAAACGCGAAACCCTCCAGCGGTGGAGTACCCAAATAACGATCCTTTGATCGCCAAGGCGCCAAAACTGAACGCCGTTACCAGGAAAAGGGTATCCAACTGCTTCTTCGACGTGACCACTAGAATGAGCACAATGGTCATTAGGAGGACTTTGCATACCCGAACCAATTGAAGCTGCGCGTCTTCTACGTGGTCGGCAAAAAGCGGGACCTGCGTGGCATTGATATAAGTGATGATAATCCAGGCCCAGAAAACAAGCAGCATCACGGTCTCACGCACGAAAATTCCGCGATTCACCTTGCGAAAGAAAAGAATCCCGAGAAGCGTGGGGATAGCAATAACCGTGGAAACGGGAAAGTTGTAAGCCATTCCAAAGGTGAATCGGTGAGGATTAAAATACGCCACCCAAACCCACATCATTGCACCAAAAAAAGGCCTCATGAAGCAGATCGGTATCGAGCCGAGGATTATTGCTAATACGAGAACGTCACGCATTGGTCGCTCTAGGCCGCTGGCCCTCTGTCTTAGTGAGCTGCTCACCCAGATCAGGGACTACGCCATTGTAGATTACTGCAGAATCTTGGGCTTGCGAGGAAAGGAACAGCCGGTTCAACTTGAATGCGAACATCGGGAGCGAACGTTCGTTCCCGATTTGCGAGCGCCGCAACTCAAAGCGATTATCTCCAGGCTTATTGACTCCCTCGACGGTCGTCGCCGCTGAACGGTAGCCGTTGCGCACTAGAAACGGAGGCGCGGCTGTCCCGCAGTCCGCCGGCTTGCCAAAGGGATACGCGAAATGCACGACTGGACTGCCGATGCGGTGTTCCAAAGCTCGCTTCGACCCACCCAATTCACTTTCCAATCGAGACTCAGCCAGTTGGCTGACCGCGGGATGTGTCATGGTATGCGATCCGAAAGTTATCCCTTCGCGGGACATGCTCCGAATCTGCTCCCAGGTCAGCATCCGATCTCTAAGTTCGTCCTGCGGCAAACTGATTTGTTCTTCCAACGCTGAGCAATATTCCTTGCGGCGATCGTCGGGAAGAGTACGCAAATATTGAATGATTTCCGCAGCAGCCTCAAGGCGTTTATGAAAAGAACCAAGCCGGAACTTCCACTGACGATCGAGAATAATTTCGCATTCGTCCTTGGGAAAAACTTGCAGAGCCAGGAAAATCCGGTCATACCAAGGAACCTGGCCTGTCTCAATAGAAGCCACTGGAAGAAAAATCGTCGCGGGAATGTGATATTTCCGCAGGACGGGCAGCGCGTGAGTATGCAAGTCTCGGTATCCATCGTCAAAAGTAATTGCGACGGCGTCCTCTTTGCGGGCGGGTTTCTCCATCTCGTCGCAAATTTCATCGAGGGAGAGAACTCGATACCGCCGCCGGATATATTGCATTTGTGCTTCGAAGGTGGCCGGTCGAAGCTCACTGAACAGCGGGATGCCGTTCGTCCCAATTCGGTGGTAACACAAAATTAGAAACTTCGGATGATCGGCTCTGCGAGAAGGCAACAGCTCGCCGCGGTTGCTTTCTTTGAATTCATATTTGCGAGCCACCGCTTGGAGCATGCGCAGGGCCCCGGTGTGAAAAAGACCGGCAGCGACCGCATCCCGCCATTTGGGCCGGGAACTCACCTCTTCGCTGATCCCGCTCCGGGGGACCAACAAGGGTCCCGTTGTTGTTTTCTCAACTGGCAATCGAAACCTCTCGGGCCGTTTTCAGGTGTTCGCGATGCCATAATTCCAAAGCTACCAGATACCAGACGATTTCGCCGTAAAAGCCAGCGTTCCCCTGCCTATGCAAACCGATTAACTTGTCCAGGAAATCCCTGCGGAAATAGCCGCGTTGTTGCGTTCGGGGGTCACCCAATACGTCCTGGACGAGAGTCTTCAATTGGGCATCGTGCAAGAACCATTCCCCCAGTGGAACTCCAAATCCGTGCTTCGTTTTGTAGAGAACTTGGTCCGGAAGAATCCCTTTCATCGCTTGCTTGAAAATGTAGCGCTTCTCCATACCCTTCAGCTTGAGGTTCGTTGGAATCCGGCCTGAGAATTCGACGAGCCGCGTATCCAGAAGGGGATAGCGAACCCGAATTCCGGCCATCTCTGCGGTCCCGCTTACTTTTCGCAAGTCGTTGTCGGCCAGTGTCATCTTCACATCCATGTACAGCAGCCGATTCAATTCACTCGAGGCGTCGGCGGTCCGAAAATGTTCTTCTGCGATGGACAGGAAATCGGATTCGGAAGACTGCTGTACGAAGTCTGGCTCGAAAATTTCCTGGGCGCTCATGTTCAGAAAAAAATTGTAGGAAAGAATACGGCGCGGGTTGGCGATTTTTGCGCGCCGGATGTAGCGGCGCGGCAGGCTCAGCTTTCCATCGGTGTCCGGCAGCAGACTCGCTAATGGCTCAATCAGGGCCGCTCGCATCCACCCCGGAACGGAGTGGTACAGTGCAAACCTCTTGTCGGTGGCGTATCTGGCGTTTCCACCAAATATTTCGTCACCTCCGTCGCCGGCGAACAATGTATCCATTCCATTTTCACGAGCGAGAAGCGCGCAATGATAGGAGGCAATCGCGGAGGAGTTAGCAAATGGCTCATCGTAATAGCGCATGAGCTTGGGGATGGCAGTGGCGGCGTCTTCGGGGCTCAGACATCGCTCAAAATGGTCAGTCTGAAATCGCTTCGCGATCGTGCGTGCATATTCGATTTCGTTGTAGCCTTGGACTGGGAAGGAAATGGAAAATGTTTTGGCGGGCTTGACGCGCTCGGACATGAACGCCGTCACGCTGCTGCTGTCCGTACCTCCGCTCAGATAGGATCCTGTTTTTTCGAGCGCACAGCCGCTCAGGTGACGATGAACTGCGCCGCGCATTTCTTCGCGCAGTTCGCGCGACCAATATTGCTCGTCATGGCCCGCGTCCTCGCGGTAGGCAAGATCCCAATAGCGCTTGGTTTTGACCGCACCATGCCGGAAAGTCAAAATGAAGCCAGGGCTGAGCCTCTCTATCCCTCGGAAAATGGAAAGTGGGGCAGGGACAACGCTAAATAGCAGGAATTGCATGATGGCTGCGGGATTGATCTCGGCCTGGGATTCCAATCCGGCTCGCACGGCGCCAGCTCGCGACGCAAAGAGCAAGCGCTCGTTTTCACGTTTCCAATAAAGGGTCTTGAATCCGAAACGATCAACGGCGAGCACGAGCTGCTGCTGCGTTTCGTCCCAGATCGCGATCGCGAAAGCGCCTTGCAAGTGTTCGACAAAGCTCGGCCCGCGAAGGATGTACAAATTGGCGACAGATTCAGCAAAAGACATTTGGCTAGAGAAGAGTCCTTCTTCTTCGAGAAGCGCTGAGATTTCCTCGGAATTATGAAGATCGGCGTCCAGCGCGATTCTTATGCCATGAACCTTGCCCGTTTGTTGCATAGGCCAGCGGCGGCTTACTCCAAGCGCGATGGAATTTCCTACTAAACTTTCGCAGCCCGATTCTTCTGGCAAACAGAGTGCTGCCAGCATCTCGTCGAGATTTGCTTGCAGAACTTCGACACCAGGCTGGCAGAGACCGCAAATCCCGCTCATCCGATTGCTCCCGCTGCGAAGCCTTTTTGCCATTTGCGGAACATGAGTGCGGACCATAGATAGGCGGAGCGATCAAATGTTCCACGCTGATGGTCGGTCCAAATCTTTTCAAGATATTTCGGGTCGAGGATTCCATCGTTGACGCCAAAGATAGCCTCGTGCGCCATGTCCTTCAATTCGTCCCGAAACCAATGCGCTAGGGGAACCGCAAATCCCTGCTTACTGCGGTAGAGAATGTCATGCGGGAGTGTCGGCTCCATGGCCTTCTTGAAGATGTATTTCCCTTCTCTGCCTCGTAGTTTCAAGGAAGAGGGCATTCGCGCCACCATCTCCATCAATCGATGATCGAGCAGCGGGGCGCGCACTTCGAGCGAAACGGCCATGCTGGCGCGGTCTACTTTCGTCAAGATGTCGTCAGGCAGGTACGTCTTGATGTCAACATACTGAATGCGCGAGAGGGGATCTTCCGTATCAGCGCGATCATAATGATGGCGGAGGACGTCTATCGAATCATAGCCTGCCAGTTGATTTTGGAAATCTTTCTGGAAGAGCTTGGATTTTTCTCCGGGACGAAAAATGGAGATCGAATTGAAATAGCCTTCCAGAGGATTACGAGAGAGACTCTGAAATGTGGCCTTGGCACGGAATATCCGAGGCGCCCAAGCCAACGCTGGATAACAACGTCCGAGGGGCCCGAAGACGCTCGAGCGGATACCCGCGGGCACGCGTGCGCGCACGCGATTTTCCATCACGTCAAAATGATATCGTCGGTATCCCGCAAAACTTTCGTCGCCGCCGTCTCCTCCGAGGGCAACTGTTACGTATTTCCGGGCGATACCGGAGACGTAATACGTTGGAATGGCGGAGGAATCCGCAAACGGCTCGTCGTAGTGCCACGCTAATTTGTCGACAATCGCCAATGCGTCCGGTTGGACGACCTGTTCGTGATGATGCGTATGGAATTGTTCGGCAACCTGCCGCGCATACTTGGATTCGTCGAACTCGGGAACATCAAAACCGATCGAACAGGTGGTGACCGGCTGATTCATGAGCCGCGCCATCGTAGCCACCACCGCGGATGAGTCTAAGCCGCCGCTGAGAAAAGCACCTAGAGGCACATCGCTCATCAGGCGTATGCGGGTGGCTTCGCAGAGTTCGTGGCGCAAGCGTTCGCACCAATCCGCTTCGCTGTGTTCTTCGGTCTCTCCAAAAGACAGTTTCCAATAGGATTGTTCCCGAAGGGAGCCATCACCCGACACTACGATGTAGTGACCGGGGAGAACTTTTCGTACGCTGCGGTAGATGGTTTTTGGCGCGGGGATATATCCAAACGAAAAGTAATCGTAGAGGGCCTGCGGATCCATGTCGCGAGGGAGGTTATCGCCAGCCAAAAGACACTTCAGCTCAGATCCGAAGAGGACGCGCTTGGCATCAGCCGAATAAAACAGCGGCTTTTTGCCCAGGCGATCGCGCGCCATCAAGAGTTTCCGTTGATTGGAATCCCATAGGACGACGGCGAACATTCCTCGCAACCTGGCAAAGCAATCCTCTCCATACTCCTCGTACAGATGCACAATAGTCTCTGTATCCGAGCGAGTGGTGAGGGTATGCCCCTTCTCCAGCATCTCTTTGCGCAGCTCGGGATAGTTATAGATTTCTCCATTCAGCATCACCCAGATGCTGCCGTCTTCGTTCGATATCGGTTGGTGGCCGCCGGAAAGGTCGATGATGCTGAGGCGTCGGAAACCGAGTCCGATTCCCGGGCCAACAAAAATGCCTTCGTCATCCGGTCCGCGGTGAACGATGGTTTCGTTCATGCGGTGGACCAGCTCCTGCGCGATTTCCGTCTGTCGCTGGTATTCAAATATGCCGGTAAGTCCGCACATAAGGCTTATTCCTGGCGCGCGGCTGGAACTCCGCGCTTCCTGGCAAGTTCGACGTAGAGATTGCGGTAGCTGTCGATCATGCCTTGCAGGCTAAAATGTTCTACCACTCGCTGCCGCGCCGCTTGGCCGATCTTCTGACGACCGTTTGCATCGCGGCCGATCCGTTCGAGAATCGCCGCCAAGCCCATCACGTCTCCGGGCTTGAAAAGCCATCCCGAATGTCCGTCTTCGACCACTTCCGGATTGCCGCCGACTCGTGTCGCGGCCACCGGTAAGCTGGACGCCATGGCTTCCAAGAGGGTGTTCGACATGCCCTCGCTGAGCGATGGAAGTACGAATATATCCATGGCGTTTAGCAATGGTGTGACGTCCGAGGACACTCCTGCGAACACCACTCGTCCAGAGAGCCGTGGCGATGCGGCAACGAATTCCTGATGTTTCGCAAGTTCTGGTCCTGAGCCAACCAAAAGAACCTGAACGGGTATTCCTCGTTCGATCAAGAGGTCCGCCGCACTTAGAAGCGTAGTGTGGTCTTTTATGGGCACCAAGCGGCCGATTGACCCGATGACCACGCTTTTGACACTCAAACCGAGCCGTTGGCGAGTCTCTTCGCACTCCCTGGGACGTCGGACGAAGCGGGAGGTATCAACCCCATTCGAAAGTACCCGAATTCGTTCGACAGGAAGCCAGGCTTGGCGGGCATGGTAGGTCCGCAGTTCTTCTGTGACGGTGAAAATTGAGTCCGCGGCGGCGTAAGCGCAGCGTCGCAAAAGCCGGCGCCTCTTGGGAAGACCCTCCAGCATGTCAACCTCGTAGCCGTGCTCACTGTGAATCTTTACGGGGACCCCTGACATGCGTGCCGCTGGCATGGCTTCGATAGCGCCCCAGTTCCGCGAATGCACGATATCTGGACGAAACTCGCGCATGATTCGCGCCAGACGACCCAGGAGAAATTGAAAACCTGAATTCAATCGGCCAGCCACATATAGCTGGCCCTCGAAACCTCCAGTTCTCGAAAAATTCTCGTCGTATCCACGAATGGTGCAGATGCGATGTTCGAAGCACTCGTGACCCAGACCTTTTATAACTTTCAAGATCCCGACTTCTGTGCCACCCATTCGCATGCGATCTATCACATGCAAAACTCGCAGCCGCGGTTGGCCAAATTGCCCGCCGACTCGCCGGCTCGATGCCCCCCGAGAATCTTCATCAGGCAGTTCTACGGGCTTACCCAATTCCGGCGGTTCAACAGAGCATGCGGGTGCGCTGTTCACTGAAGAGATTTCGTGTGAGGTGGCTGTTAGTCTGGACATGTTGGCGCTCTACCTGGTCGTTGCCAAGCAGGAACCCGCTGCCTGCAGTAGAAGTTGCTCCAAGTGATTCAGGTTCTCATGCCAGCTAAAGTTCTTGCGGACAAACTCGACGCCGTTGCTGAACCGGCAACACAGTGCCGGGTCGTCAAGAAGAGCCACGACCGCTGCTGTGAAGTCTTTTGCTGTCTCGGCGATCAACAACGTCTCTCCGTGTTTTGCACCAATAGCCGCCGCAGGTCCTGGAGTCGAAACGATTGGTTTACATGCAGCCAGTGCTTCCAGCATCTTGTTCTGGATACCCTGAGCAATACGAAATGGTGCGACAACGGCAGCACAGCTGGCCAAATACACCTCGACATCAGGCACGGTGCCCGTCACAACGACTCCTGGCTTTTTTCCCAGTTTACGTACTCGGTTGGTGGGATTGCGTCCAACGATCAAAAAACTCAGTTCCGGACGATGCTCGCGAATTCGAGGTAGTATCTCCTCCGCGAAATACTCTACCGCGTCGATATTTGGAAGATAGTCCATCGTGCCCACAAAAAGAGCGAAAGGCTGCAGGGCTCGAATGGATTCAGGTAGTTTGACATCTTGCGCGGCGGGAATCTCCACACCGTTGCCCACAACTTCAACTGGTGGTATTCCTTCTCCGCGCAATAGCGCGGCCTCCTGCCGGGTAGTGACTATCGTTGAGGAACTCGCACGCGCCCATCTTTCTTCGTACGCCGCGAGCGTCCTTGCTTCGCGGCTATAAACCCACGATAGAGGCGGCCGTGATCTCTTCGCGTACTGGCTCCATTTCGCGGAATCAATGTCAACAAAGTCCATCACTACCGGCGTGCCCACGGGCCAGGGAACGTACTGTGCCATGGACGAGCAATAAACAAAGATTACATCGTAGCTTTCTGTGGCGAGGGCGCGAAGTACTTCGGTTTGGAACTTGTGCGAGAAAAAAAAACCACACGACAGCGGTTCCCCTCTCAAGAAGCTCCGCGCCGCCCCTGTCACTTTCTTCGTTCGAGAACGCGTCTCCACATAGATGCGCCGGCAATAGCCTCTCAGCGCTGTTTGCTGACCGGCTTCTGCTTCGGAATCCGCGAAACAATACAGGTCTATCGTGTGACGTGCTCCCAGAAACTTTAACTCGTGAAAAGCACGTATTTTCTCACCCTTATCAGGCGGGTAAGGAATGCGGTGCACAAGAAATAAGATCTTCATGGGAACAACCGGACGGCCGAGGGCCCAAGCCACTTGGTCACCGAGAGAGGCAGATTTTGCCAAAGACGAATAGCCATCTCGAATTTCGGGTTCAGCGGAGAAAAATTCGGAACTGTCTTGCGCTTCACCAGGAAAACCTGGTAGTCAAGTTGTTCCACATTCATGTTCCACTGAGACTTGAACGCAAACGCTCCCGTGCCTTTTTTGCTCCGGCCAAAATCAAACGTGCAATAACCCTGCTCACCGGCCCACTTGATGAGTTCCCAATACATGAAGTTATTGGCTGCCAAGCGCGTGGCCTCTGGTGTTGCGCCGGCATAATACGGAAGAATTGTGTCGCGGAAAAAGAAGGAGAGTACGCCGGTTACAGGCGCGCGTCCCATCGTACACAATCATGAGCTGCGTGCAATCAGGGAATTCGTCCACGATATTTCGGAATAGCGCTCTGGGAAAAACGGGTGTCCCCAGCCGGTGCATACTCTGCGCAAAAAGCTCGTAAAATGCATCCAGTTGTTCCATGCCACGTTGTGCGCGTAAGCCTCCCTTTTCCGCCTTGCGAATCATGTATCGAGTATCTTTCGGCAGGCGCTTCAGATTCGAGGCGGCGTCAGGAAAAAGTGGGGCATGGAAAGTTACATAGAGCTGGTTTGCATGGAAACCGTCAAAAAGCACTCCGTCGCGAACACGGAGTTCGAGATATTCGACCGACGCCGCTTGCGCCAGCCCATTGGAGTGCTCAAGGAGTGCCTTTTCGGATTCGGGATCATCCGCGACGATTCCCCCATAGGCGGCCAGCGGAATGGAAATGAAACATCGTCCAATAAACCAGTTGGAACATTCGAAAATCGGAGCGATACCGGTGATTTTGCCGTCACGCTCGCAATAGAAGTACCGCGCTTTGTGACCGAAGGTTTTCTCAATGATTCGTTTCCAGCCCACCAAATGAAAGAAGCTGGCACGCGGATGCTCAAATACAAAGCTATCCCATCGTTTCTCATCGGCGGTATCCAGCGACTTCACCTGCAGGAGCCTCTCGAGGGGAGTTAGAATCTCGCACTGGGCTTTAGTCTCTGTCATTACCTGGCTCCGATTTCAACTCCGTTTTCGCGAGAATCCCAGATGAACTCGAAACCTCAGACTTCTCGAACAACCACTGTTCGCTCGCATCGAGGTAGATCGCCAGCTGTTTGCGCTGCGCTTCCGAAGGCTCGCGGAATCCTCGAATGATTTTGCTTAAGATCGTTTCATCCATGCCGAGCGTCCTCGCCAACTGGTTCTGATGGATCCCTCTGCGAAAGATTTGTAATTTAATATTTGCGTACATGACCCCTTCCGGCAACCTCCTTCCCCCTTTGTTACATTTTTCTCGCTGGTGAACTTCCTTGACTTGCCTAAGACTCAAAAACTTAGCGCACTCTAGTTGAAGTGCTATTCCGTTTGGTTTCAGTTCGAAACCCCATAATAGCCATAATCGCTTTCCGGGCTGCTCGGAAGGCCGTTGAACACAACGCCGATCAGTTTTCGTTTGTCCAGCCGGTTGACACATTTCTGGGCCATCTCGCGAGGCGTTGACAATGCTCTTACAACCATTAAAACACCATCGCAGCCGGCACTGATCAATTCCGCGTCCGAGAGAGAATGGATCGGCGGAGCATCCACAATAACGATGCCGTAGCCTTGGCTTGCCCAAGCGACGAATTCAGGCCAGAGGTGCCCGGCAAAAAGTTCGGATGGCTGGCCGTTTAGCGATCCTGCTCCGACGACGAATAGATTTTCGTGTTCCGTAGGCAACATGGCCTTATCGGCGGTAATCTTGCCCCCCAAAAGGTCCGACAAACCAGGGCCCTCGGGAACCTTCAGCAATCGGCTCAGCCCTCTCGAACGTAGATCTCCGTCCACCAGCAGAATGCGCAAATTGTAAAGCTTTGCGCACGATACTGCGAGGTTCAGAGATGTAAGGGTCTTCCCCTCGGAGGGAACCGAGCTAGTCAGCATCAGGGATCGAATGCCCTTCGATGCCTGGAGCTTCATGACTCGGGTCCGGAGCGATCCGTACGCCTCTACCGCCGAAGTGGGCAAGGGATGATCACTCTGGCCAGTCTTGATTAACCCCTTGCCTGGCTTCTCAGCTTCGATCTCCAATTTAGTTGCCGGCCCCGACTCAGCCTTGTCGGTGACCATCACTGTGCCGACTTCGTTAAAGCCGGCTCCAGTTACAGAAGTTGGCTCGCTTTGCTTAATCGCGTCGATCACCGACACAACATCTAGGCGCCCGTTTTCGGGAACTTGAGGAGCCCATTGCCGTGCCTTCTGCGTCTCGTCGAAGAACTTACTCATTCTTTACTCCCAAGTGGAAGTCCGTTTCCGTTTCATTGCTCCAATTAATAGGTCCAAGGCCGACTCGACAACCTCGAGATCGGCATCGCGGTGGGCTGTCTTCGGACGTTCTTCAACCGCTTCGACAGTCAACTGCAGTTGCGTCGCTGATTCCTCGATGGCATCCGGCTGAACCACTTTCTGTTGGGTATTAAATCCAATCACGAGTGCGCTGTCACAGATCTGATTAATCAGGCGGGGAACCCCATGCGAATACAGATGCAGCAGCTCGATCGACTTCTCGCTGAATGGTGACGGCCCGGCCAATCCGGCGGCCTGAAGACGCTCCGCCACATAGCTGTGAGTTTCGGCCAGGCCTAGCGGCCGTAGCGCACAGTATTGCGTAATCCGTTGCTGGAGAGCCCTTAGTTCCGGCCGCTGCAAGAAGGGAGTCAGCTCGGGCTGGCCGCACAGGATCACCTGTAGAAGCTTCTCTCGATAGGTATCAGCGTTGCTCAGGAGGCGGATCTCCTCGAGCAGTTCCATCGTCATCAAGTGAGCCTCATCGACAATTAAAATAGAGGTTCCGCCCTGTTTTTGTTTCTCTAAAAACATGTTGTAAAGTGCCGTGAGTCGTGCAGGCTTGCTGGTCGACGTACAGGTCACTTCGAATTCCGTTATCAAGGTTTCAAGAAATTCCTCGCGGGTCAGAACAGGGTTCAGGACAAACGCCGACGCTAGCGGAGCGTTGTTGCTATTTAAACGCGAAAGTATCTGCATGGCTGCATGCAGCAGTGTGGTTTTGCCCGTCCCGATAGGACCGTTGACAACTACAAACCCCTTTCTCCGAATGATGGATTGAACCACCGTCTCAAGCGCCACTCGGTATGGCTGGGCCAAATGTAGAAACCGAGGATCCGGGGTCAGGCTAAAGGGCTCTTCACGAAGTCCGTAATATTTTAGGTACATTAAATTAGGCCTATCTTTCGTGTCACAACGGAGATCAATACACCCACCCCGCAGGAAAGGGACGCCGTGAGAATTAATGCCAATGCAAATCGTAATCTCCGCGAACGCAACTCAAGTGCCGTGTACATCTGAGGAATTCCCGCCAGCACTGGAATCCCCAGCAGCTCGGTCGCTTCATGTTCGCTTCGAACCGACAAATCCATCATTTCAATCGCGATCGCCAATCCAACTCCTCCGACTAGGCCCAGCACCATGCCGGCAAATCCAATGAGCGCCCTATTCGGTCCAGAAGGCCGATCCGGGATAGGTGCACGATCGAGAATCACAAATCGTTCACCCTTTTGGCGAGATTCCAGTTCGCTCGCCATCTGGGCTGATAGCTTCTTGTCCAAGAGGTTCTGGTAGTGAGATCGCAAGGAATCGTAGTCCCGCATCAGACCCGCTATTTGCTGCTCAAAGATTGGCACTCGCTCGAGCTTTGATACATGAAAGTCGATCTGTTGTTGCAGAGGGCCCTGAAGATTTGTCTGCTCCTGAATTTCCTGATCTAACTTCTGGATTTGCGCTTCAAGGACCGGGTTCCTCCGGCTTCCAGTCTGAACTATCGGCTCATCCGAAACGACGACTGGCGTTTGGGTCTTTTTGGCGGATTCTTTCTTTTTCAATCGATCTAAATCCGCTTGAGCTTTACGAACGTCGGGAAAGTTTGGGCCATACTGTGCCCGCAACTCCGCCAGGTGTGACTCCAATTTTTCAATCTGAGTCGACGAGTGCGCAGCATTGCCGCCGCCTCCGTCCACCTCGACAGTCGGCGCGGTAGTGTTCATCATGGACTCCAGCATGATCTTGTCCTGCTTCGCTTGACGAACGCGATCTTCGCTCGCCGCCAGCTGCGTCCGCAGGTTGTTCAGCGCTTCGAGGTGAAATTGCTTCGACTCGGGGAGATCCATGACGTTGTTGGACTTGATGCCCTGAAGCTGCTGCTCTTTGGCTTCTAACTGGCTTTTTGTTTCTTGCAGCTCGTTGTCAAGGAATTCCGCAGTGCCGGAAAACTGCTCCTGCCTTGCCGCCATATTTTCCGTTATGAAGGTTTCGGCGAGTTCGTTGGCGATATCGGAGACTTCTTTCGGGCTGTCACCCTGATAGGCAATCCTGAAGGAACTAAAGTGTCCCGCCACATCAACGGACGTCGATTTCTGAATTTTCAAAATGAGCTCGTCCTCGCCGATCTTGCTTCGAAGCTCGGGGAAAAGTCCATTTTTCTCGATCATGCTTTTCAGCCGAGTCGGGGACATCACCTGCTGTTGAATCGTTGAAAGTCTGTCTTGAAGACTTGTGCTGACCGTGCTTTGTACGTAACTCGAGGGGACCTGCTGGGCGTCAACTAGAATCACTGTCTGGGAACGGAATACGTCAGGCAAACGGTGGGCGATCACTGCAGCACAGCAAAAAAATCCTATGGTCACCAAAACCACGACGGCCTTCCGTCGCCGAACAACATTTAGATAGTGGTGGAATTCCTGAACTCCCCCGCCGTCAAAGGAACCCGGAAGAGCCGGTTGGGCTTTGCTCACTTGACTTCCTCCAGCTGCCGCAGAAACGCTCTGTGCAACAAATTGTATCCAGCTATACCTACTGCAATCAGTCTACCAAAATCGGTCCTGCACGGAACTGGCTATCCCGTTAAAAACAGATAGTTTGTATACCTTCCAGCTACAACCGATCTCGCTCATCGGTCGACTTCCCTATAATAGTGGAAAAACAGTTCCACTTGGCAGATTTGGCTCTTCCCCTGAGCACTCGGCTTGCAGGAAAAGCTCCAAGCACTCCGCTAAACTATATATTGTACAATAACTTACAGGTGCTTGGGTTTTCGCCTCGGAAGGATCTAGGCCAGATTAGGAGGCAAAACACTGAAGTGAAAGCCCATACCAGCTCAAGGACTGTCAAAGCCCGCATGGTTTCAGTACTGCGTCGTAGTTGGAAGGGCCCACGTGATCCCTAGAGTGGCCATACGAGTTTGGCCACTCTGCAGATAGACTCCATCTCCAGTTTGCTTGGCGAAGGCTATGCCGCTAGTAAGACTTAGAGTGCGACTGAGGCCGAAGCTCAACTGCTCAGTCGCGTAAAACCCGGATGGTCCGGGCGTGGCAGTACCGGGAGTTTCAAAGTATGCCGCTGACGTGTTCGTTATAAAACGTCGAGTCCACCGGATCGTATTGACGAAGTCTACGCGATCCGTAGTTGAGGAGGTGATATACCCATTGAACTGGTGTCCACGGTAATAGTGGACCGCAAAATCCATTCGTCTGAATGATTTGGAGATTCCTGCGCTCGCAGCTAGGCTTGTTTGACTGTCGCCATTTGTGCTGCTAGCAAACCCTAAGCCCAAGTTTAACCGCCAGCTTGCCCCAATTTGTTTGCCATAATTAATCAGCAAGTCTTGCAGCAAACCATTGGACTGAGGTCCCGCGGTGCTGGAGGTATTTGTGTATTCTGCGTATTGAGCCAAGTAACTAATTCCGACGGTCTGCGTGGCGGTCAATGCGCGAGTAACATTGAGTTGTCCTCCCGCATATAAAGCGCTGAGGTTTTGCCCACTATCTACTGCGCCGGTGGAGTTTTCATAGCCAAGACTGGGCGTAAAACTGACTGTAGTAAGTGGGCTCCAAAGGTATGAAAATGTGGCTCCCGCCGAGTTGTAGATAACTGTTCCCGGACCGTTGAGAAAGGTATTTTGCACGACTGTTCCAAGTGAGTAGTCGACGCCGAGCGACAGCCCCGAAAAATACCGCTGATTACCGAGATAGCTGAATCGGTCCGAAATCTGCATGCTCCATCTAGGACTCAACCGGATTGTTGTATCGAGTCCAGCACTCTGATTTAGCGCATTGGTATAGAGATGCCCTTCAGAAATGAACAGGCTGGGCGCGTACTGTATCGTCAATTGGGTTTGACGGGAGGCTCCAAACGCGTGACTAACCACAATCGTGGTCGACAATTGACTCGAACTAAGGTTCTCGCTCTCGGGCGGCATGCCGGGATTGTCCAACGTAACGTCGTTGAAATACTCCAAGAACGATGCTGACCTCACTGAAAACCAGCCCCATTGCAGAGGACCCTTATCTCCCGGTAGCGGACTTGCGCTGTTAAGCGCCCGAGCGAATAAGCCCTGCGTCGTCGCCGCTGGATTGGGTTCGCTCTGGTTTATGCCGGAATCCGTACCTGTAGTTTGTGTCTGTGCAGAAGGATTTCCCGAACCTGGATCCTGCGTCGACCCTGAATCGGGCGGCTGCTGAGAGTACGCGAGCGGGGGGGCAAGCAGTGCTAGGCCGAGCAGCAATTCTGCCACTCGCCAGCTTCTTTCCCTAACCATTTTCGTTACCTCTCCGTTTCTCGATCGACTCAAGGAAGCTACTATGGCACGACAATCACATCTCCGGGCTGGAGCAGAATGTCCTCCTTGTTCTTGCCTTTTAGAGCCTTCTTGTACTGAAAGGGAATACGAATCTGTTTGTTATTTTCAGTTCGCAAGATATAGATCGAATCGGCTTTCGCGAACGGGCCGAGCCCTCCAGCAGCTGCCAAAACTTGTAAGATGGTCTCTCCGCCGTCCAGAGCAACTGCTCCTTGCTTGCTTACGTTACCAACCAGGTAGACTCTCCGGCTGCGAATGCCCTGCACGATTACGGTAACCTGAGGCTCGCTTATGAAGGGCTTAAGCTTGTCGGTTAGCATTAGTTGCAATTCCGTCGGTTTCATCCCCAAAACGTGAACATCGTTGACGAGCGGCAGCGTTATCATCCCGTCAGGACGCACTACCACCGTCATCGAAAGCTCCGGTTCCTTCCACACGGAAATCATCAGCTGATCTGATAATCCGATACGATAAGCGTCGGGATCCACTGGGGATGCGTTTTCAGATGTTGCCGGCTTTGCATCACCAGGCGTCGGCGTTTTATCCTTGGACTGTGCCGCAGGCTTTGAAGAGTCATCTGTAGGGGGTGTCTGGGCAAAAGCCTTCGGCGAAAACGCGGACAGCACAATGCCAACCACGGCTATCAGGAGAAGATTTATCCCGCGACCGTCCCCGCAACTGACCAACGGGACTCTGTTTATTAGCGTCAAGATAGTTCCCTCCGGCTGGCTATCTTATACTTAATTCTTAATTCCAATACCTAATTCATCATTCCAAGCAGTGAGAAAAATCCCAGCGCCGGTCACCTCCTAAGCGAATCGGAAATAATGGAGCAACCAGCCTCGAACCCGTTGCACAACCTTTTCCCAAAACAACCCAAAAAGCAAGTGTGAAGAGCGGGCCATTATTCCGCTCGGTCATGTGCCGGGACGTGGCCAGACAAGTGTTAGCGCGTTTGACAACCAACATTCGTCTACGACTAGCCACGCTGCGTGCACATTGCGACGTCACTTTCAAGCGGTTCTTCATGTGAAGGCAAATCAACTCGATCCCACTTTGCCGTGACCGTTTCGTATCTCGTCTTTCTTGCCGGACAACCCGCTCTCGAAAAGCTTGGCAATTCGAAAAGCGGACAGCACGCCTGCATAGGCCGCTACCCAGGCGGAAATCAGCAATGTGTCCTTAATAGTTCGCTTCTTCATAGCTTCCATTGCCTTCGACTTCCAGCTTGGAATCCTGCCCTTGCTGGAATTCACTCATTTCGCTCCGCGTCCATAGATCATTACTTTGGCAGTCTCAAAGAGTATCGCCAAATCCAGAACGATCGACATATGCTTGATGTAAAAAAAGTCGTATTCCAGCTTGGTCTTCGATTCCTCCACGCTCGCTCCATATTGATATTTGATCTGCGCCCAACCAGTAATCCCAGGGCGCACGGTGTGTCGTAGTTGAAAAAATGCAATCTTTTCTTCGAGCAATTCGCAAAAATGCGGCCGTTCCGGGCGCGGCCCCACCAAGCTCATTTCTCCTCGTAGCACGTTTATAATCTGAGGAAGCTCATCGAGCCGGTATTTGCGAATGAAGCGCCCAACCCGAGTGATACGGTGGTCGTCACTCGCAGCCCATACCGGACCACCCTCTTCGGCTTTGTGGCACATCGAGCGGAATTTCATGATCCGGAAAGAACGGCCCTTAAAACCCGTTCGCTCTTGCCGGAATAACACTGGGCTTCCCGTTTCGAACCAAATGGCAATGACTACCAGCACCATCAACGGCAAAGTCAGAACTAATGCGATAAATGCAATCACAATATCGAAAGTGCGCTTCACCGCGTATAGAAATTGGGATTTCCGAAATCCGTCCGACAAAATTAGCCAGCTTGGGGATATCTGTTCAAGGTGAATTCGTCCCGTTACCTTCTCGATGAAACTGTGTGCATCTTCCACTTCCACACCGCTAAACTTTAAGCCCAAAAGCTCCGACACGGGCATGTTTCCCCGCCGTTCCTTCAGCGAAAGAATGATGCTGTCGATTCGACGGTCGCGCACAACCGATTCGACTTGTGCAACGGCTCCGATAATCCCCGGATTCACTAGCGACTTACCGATGTTTTCTCCGTGCTCATCCAGAAATCCTTCCACCTTTAGGTTGAGCTCCGGTCGCGAGATGATTTCCTTCACTGCAGAGATTCCTGTTAATCCCGTACCTACGACGAGCACTCGCTTCGGACCATACAAGAACAAGCTTGTTTTGCTCAATATCGCTCTAGAACCTAGCATCAGCGCAAAAATAGCCGGGCCCGACATCGCCGCGATTCCCCGTCCCAGACTAATGTCTTCGTCCACATAGTAGACGATGGCTAGCACGAGGCAGGCGCTTCCAAGCGCTTGCAGCAATCCCATGAATACTTCAAGTCCGCTGCCGAAGTTGCTACGGTCGTATAAATCGCTGTAATAGAGAGCAAGCCCAAATACTAAAATGACTAGCGAAAACCGGGGCAAGATGTGCGGTCCGTTCAGGTAATGAACGATTGCCGAATGGTCCCGCAGCCGTAAGCTGATCGCCGCCAAAAGGCCAACCGCGACCGACGCGGCATCCAGAAACAACAGCAGCAGCGTGCTCTGCGGAATTCTTTGTGCACCTAGTCTTACCATTGTGGGGTCTCTTGCTTCTCTGAGCTAACCGAGTAGCTTCTCTCGCCGCGTATTTCCGAGTGCTGCACAATCACATCTAGGTCGCAAGGGTGCGTACCGTATGACCTAGAGGAATCAACTCTCCAATTCGTTAAAACTAAGCCGAACACTAGGTGAATAGTTCAACCTGGGGCACTTCGATTTCCGACACGCCCTAGACATTGCAAACGAAAGGCCGATTACTATATCTTACTGAAAATTAACAGCTTAAACAGATGATGACACTTCGAACCACCGTCCTTCCCCCTCCAAACGTCTCAAATGAGAGAAAGGGAGTGCCTACAACTGAAATACTTTTCTCAATTTCAGGCGTCCGTGCTTGACATCTCCGCCCGCGGCCTTCCATGTCTTTCATCACCGATTTTCAAGCCTAAATTGCTGACTTATAAAGCTTTAGCGGAGCTACTGATACTCTTTTCCGAGGGTCCACATAACGCAACATGCACATCTGCCGGGGCCGCCTCCGAGTTTTCCCAGGTTCTCGCGATGGCAGCCGACGTGCTGTTAGGCTCTAACTCGGAAGAGATTTACGCCGCAGTGTCATGAGTTGTTCTAGTTCGGCTCAACCGGCACTCAGGTAGGGGTGATACAAGCTTCGAGTATGCCAGATCGCATCCGTACCGCAGACCCGGAAGCAGACCGCGCTCTTCTCACTGACTTGCTGGCCCAAAACTTAGGTTCCGCTGCTGGAGACCCCAGATATGACTGGCTTTATCTCCAGAGCCCTTACGGTCGGGCCCGCGTCTTGGTTGCAACGGAAAGCAGCTCGGGACGCGCAATTGGTGCCGCGGCTGCTTTTCCTCGAAGGCTATTCGTCGGTGGATCCGTTCGCCATGGATACGTCTTGGGAGACTTTTGCATCGATCAGCATCACCGGAGTCTAGGCCTAGCGCTTCAATTGCAACGGGCCTGTCTTGAGGAGATTCTCTCTGCCCCTCTATCGGTTGCTTATGACTTTCCAAGCGACCGCATGATGGCGATTTACAGGCGCATGCAGATATCTCCTGCTGGTCAGATCGTGCGCTGGGCAAAACCACTGCGGGCAAACCGCAAGATTGGTAACGTGGTAGGGTCGTCGGCGCTCGCTGGAATCCTGGCGGCGCCTGTCAATGAATTGCTAGAGTGGAGGGACTTCGCATCTCTTCCCAAGGGTGACTGGACGATCGCAGAGCTAGATGGCCTTTGCAAAGAAGAGTTCACGCACCTGGCTCATTCCGTTGGCTCGCGATACGGTCTCTGTCTCGAACGTTCGGCTCCGTATTTAAATTGGCGGTACTTGCAACATCCTCTGGTGCATCACGAGTTGTTGGTCGCGCGTCAGCACGGAGAACTCAAGGGCTACGTTGTTTTTTCGCATACCAGCGAGGACGCCAAGATTGTGGATTTGTTTGGTTTCGGTGACACTGCAATGTGGACGGCCTTGGTGGCTCGTGTGGTTTCGTTGACGCGCGATCGAGGCGTGGTTACGTTGAGCATCCCGGCGCTCGGCGCAACTCCTTGGGCCAGTCAACTTAAGGGATGGGGGTTTCACCCGCGCGAGGCTGCGCCGGTTGTCGTCTATGACCCGAGCAACGCAGAGCGCCCCGCGGACGAAGCGTCGAATTGGTTTCTAACAGATGGCGATCGAGAAAGTTGAATGGACAAAAATGAACATGACTGGAAATCACATAAATGAACAGATTCGTAAATTCATAATGGAAAAATTCCCCCTGGCACGCAAGCAACAGGTCAAAGACTCCGATCCTTTGCTGGAAAGCGGCGTGCTCGATTCTCTCGGCGTACTGGATCTCGTGACCTTTGTGGAACAGGAGTTCTCCATCCACGTTGCCGACGACGAGCTCATTCCGGAGAATTTCCAGACGATCGATCGAATCGCTGCGTTTGTCGAAACCAAATCCAGCACTTGACGGCTCTCATGACGATTTCTGTTCGGCCCGTTCACCAAGAATCCGATAACCAGGAGTTCCTGACGATCTTGCAAGCGAACTTGCCATCTTTGCCCCACGCGCGCCGTTTCAAGTGGCTCTATTTCGACAATCCCGATGGCTCGGCGTTTTCTTGGTTTGCACTTCAGGGTTCTCCTGAGCAAGTCATTGGTGTGACCTCCGTATTCCCGCGCTCGATGTGGGTCGGGGGCGAAGTTCAAATGTGTGGCCAGGTGGGGGATTTCGCGGTATCTGCCAGTCACCGAACCCTGGGTCCTGCCGTGCTTTTGCAACGTGCGACCTTCAATCCAGTGAACAACGGAGAATTGGCTTTTTGTTACGATTGCCCCCCTCATCAGGCGGGCATGTCCACCTTTCGCCGCCTGGGCATTCAGCCAAATTGCAAGGTACACCGCTACGCTTTGCCTCTGCGTGTGGATTCTCAGCTCCGGAAGAAGCTAGGTGCCGCTTCGGTTGTACCCGCAGCTGCCGGCAACCTCCTCCTACACCTGCATCGGCTGTCCGCTCCGAAAATAAAGGCGAAAAATGTGGAGGTGTCCAATCATCAAGGTGCGTTTGGGGAGGAATTTTCAAAGCTCGATGAAGCGGTAAAGGGACCAAATACGATTCGGGGCCGTCGTAGTGCTGCCCTTCTAAACTGGCGCTATCGGGCAAATCCGCTACAGCAATATGAAATCTTGACCGCTCGGCGCAAAGGCGAGTTGATCGCGTTCGCCGTATTTCGCGCAACTAATGACGTTGTCACGATTGTGGACCTTTTTGGAACAGAACTTCGCGAGACCGCTTTTTCCTTGCTCGCCGCGATTGTGGAGAAGTTTCAGAGATCGCATCAGACCATGGAAGCGTTCCTATCCGAGGGCAACGAATTAGTTGCCGACTTCTTGAAGATGCGTTTCCGGCTGCGTTCCGAGGTCGCTCAAGTCGTCGCGTATGCAAAACCTCAAAGCGCAGTGTCAGAATTCATAGCAAGGAATCCGATCTGGTCCTTAAATCAAGCCGAGATTGGGGCCTGACGATTTTGAACCGAAGCTTTGGCAATAAGTGCGACTATTTGTCGATTGATAACCACAGGAGGCAACACTGAATGGATTTTTTGATTCACCACATGCTGCGCACGAGCGCACACCATTCGCCGGACAAGGAAGCGCTTGTTCATGGGGACCAGCGCCTAAGCTATCGTGACGTGGCAAAACGCTGTAGTGGACTCGCCAAGGGACTCCGACGCGCCGGCTTGGTTCGAGGTGACCGCATTGGTATTTACCTCGATCCCTCCGTCGCTCAAGTCGTTTCTATATTCGGCGTTTCAGAGGCCGGTGGCGTTTTTGTACCGATTAACGCCACACTATTTCCTGAACAGGTTGGACACATCGCCAAGGATTGTGGAATGAAAGGCCTGATCACCACCGCTGCTAAGCTTTCAACGCTAGCCCCGCTTCTTCACGAGATCCCCACTCTCGAGTTTGTCGTCTTAACTGGCGAGGGGAGCACGCCACAAACCACGCTGCCAGCGCAGCGACTGGAAGACCTGTACGAGCTTGCCGGTCCTTCTGAACGGATCGAGAAATCCATCAGTAAAGACTTGGCGGCGATTCTGTACACCTCGGGATCCACGGGCAAACCGAAAGGTGTGATGCTCAGCCATGTCAACGTCATGGCTGGTAGCACGATTGTTTCCACCTACCTGGGAATCACCAACACGGAGCGGATTCTCGCCGTGCTCCCGTTCAGTTTCGATGCCGGAATGAACCAACTGATGACCGCGTTTCAACAGGGCGGGACAATCGTGTTGATCAACTTTGTCTTTGCCCGTGAAGTTGTCCAGATGCTCTTGAAGGAACGCATCACCGGCCTTGCAGGTGTGCCAACACTTTGGAGTTTGCTCGCGCAGCCGAACTCCACTCTGCAAAAGCAGCCACTTTCGGAACTTCGCTACATCACGAATACCGGCGGCGCGATGCCCCAAGCTGTCCTGAAGGTCTTGCGCCAGTCGCTCCCAACAACAAAAGTCTTCCTAATGTATGGGCTCACGGAAGCATTCCGCTCAACCTATCTTCCTCCTGAAGAGCTCGACCGGCGCCCTACATCGATGGGTAAGGCCATTCCTGATACGGAAATTCTCGTCCTTAAGGAAGATGGCACGGCCTGCGGGCCCGGAGAAATCGGTGAACTCGTTCATCGAGGTCCGACCGTATCCCTTGGATATTGGAACCGACCCGAGGACACCGCGAGGGCTTTGCGCCCTAATCCAATTCTGCCGCCGGAAATGGGCGATTGTGAGCGGGTCTGCTATTCGGGCGATCTGGTAAAGACGGATGACGATGGCTTCCTTTATTTTATTGGCCGGCGCGACACGATGATCAAATCGTCTGGCTTCCGAATCAGCCCCACCGAGATCGAAGAAGTGCTCTTCCAAACGGGCAAGCTTCGAGGTGCAGCGGCCATCGGCATTCCCGACGACGTTCTCGGACAAGTGGTGAAAGTCTTCGTCGTGGCAAAGGACGGCGCACCGGTCGACTCCCAGGAACTTTTATCAATCTGTTCGGAAAAGATGCCCAGATACATGGTTCCAAAGTTTCTGGAAGTGCTCGAAGAGCTTCCCAAAACTTCTAGCGGCAAAGTGGACTATCCCGCTCTGCGACGTCGCGAAGGGTTGTGAGGATGGACCACGTCGCTCCCTTGATAAAAGATTACTTTCCCTTGTCGGACCGGGAGCTGTCCGTCGGCGGGGTGCCGGTTTCTGAATTGGCCCGCCAATACGGGACGCCGCTGTTTGTCTACGACCCCAGCGTCATGGACAAAAAGTGGGGACTCCTGCGCGACGCGCTCCCACCACCGTTCTCGATCTATTATTCGGTAAAAGCAAATCCCAACCAAACCGTCCTGAAACACTTTCTTGCGAAGGGTGCAGGACTTGAAGTGGCCTCCGCCGGCGAATTTTGTCAAGCCATAAACGCCGGATGCGCGCCGGAAAAAATTGTCTTCGCCGGCCCCGGAAAGACAGAACCCGAGCTTGAGCTCGTTTTAGAAAAGGGTATTGGAGAGATTCACCTTGAGTCGATGCGCGAGGCTGAACGTGTTTCAGCCATCGCTCAAAAACTGGGTTTGCGGGCCCGGGTTTCGCTGCGCGTCAATCCGGCCGGCGAGGCCGAAGGAGGTGCCATGCGCATGGGTGGGCGCCCGGCTGCCTTCGGCATTGACGAGGAACGTGTAGACGAGGTGTTGGACGGGTTGGTATCTCTTAAAAACTTAGAGTTTCGCGGCGTCCACATCTTTACCGGCACGCAGATCTTAGACTTTCAAATCCTCGTCACCCAGTATCGCAAGGGGCTTGAAATCGCTCGCCGCGTTGCCACCCGCTTGAAGAGTCCGCTGCACACGCTCGACTTCGGCGGAGGCCTTGGTACTCCCTATTTTCCGCACGAGGAACCGCTCGATACCAAGCAACTTAAACCCGCGCTCCACTCTCTCTTCAAAACCGTTTCGGGCGAACCTCTCTTTGCGGGCACTCAGTTCATGGTCGAACCGGGCCGCTATCTCACTGGCGAGGCCGGCGTATATGTTTGCCGCGCGAATGACGTCAAAGTCTCTCGAGGCAAACACTTTGTCATTTTAGACGGTGGCATGCATCACCACCTAGCCGCCTCCGGCAACTTGGGACAAACCATAAAGCGCAATTATCCCATCGCCGTGCTCAACAAACTCAACGATCCAGCGGAAGAAACTTACGAAGTGGCGGGGCCGCTTTGCACGCCTCTGGACGTGTTGGCTCGTGGCGCAAAATTGCCTCGGATAGACATCGGAGACCTCGTGGGCGTATTTCAGTCTGGTGCATACGGTCGTTCAGCCAGCCCTCTTGGCTTCCTCAGCCACCCGGCCCCCCCAGAAGTTTGGGTCCACAACGGTTCTCACTGCTTGATCCGCCGTCGCGGTGAATTCAGCGATTACTTGCGGGATCAACTTCCCGCCTCCGGGTAAGCAGCTCAACCGCAGAAATGAAGAAAGTTCTTATCGTCGCTTATCACTTTCCTCCGCAGGCGGAAAGCAGCGGCTACCTTCGTTCGTTGAAATTCTGCCGGTATCTTCCGGAGGAGGGCTGGCAACCTCGGGTCTTATCTGTGAATCCCCGCGCTTACGAACGAACCAATCCTTCACAGCTAAACGAAATACCAGCGTCTGTCCACGTCGACCGCGTCTTCGCTCTGGATACTCAGCGGCATCTATCGTTCCGGGGTCGCTACCTGCGGACGATGGCGCTACCCGACCGATGGGTAAGTTGGTGTCTCGGAGCCATCCCCGCGGGCTACCAGGCGATTCGAAGAGAGAAGTATGATGTAATCCTGACCACGTTTCCGATCGCTTCCGCCGTCCTGATCGGTTGGATTTTGCACCGCTTGACCGGAACACCTTGGGTCGCTGATTTTCGAGACTCCATGACGGAGCCCGACTATCCTCGCGATCGCTCCACTTGGTGGGTCTATCGCTGGCTTGAACAAAAGACTGTTCAAGACGCAGCGCGTCTCATATTTACCGCAAGTTCCGCGGTCCGAATGTATCTCGAGCGTTATCCCGAACTTTCTCCCAGCCGCTGTTCACTGATTCTAAATGGTTATGACGAACGGGATTTTCAGGATTTGCTCCCAAGTCTTCCCGTCCCCAACCAGCCAGTTCGCCTCGTGCACATGGGTTTGTTGTATCCAGTCGAACGCGACCCCAAGCCCTTCTTCCGCGCCGTTTCTCAATTGCAAAAAGATGGGCAACTCGATGCCGGGCGGGTCCGAATAGAACTGAGGGCTTCTGGACACGAGTCGACATACGAAGCCATAATCCGAGCCGAAGGCATTGAAAATCTTGTGCATTTTCTTCCACCCCTCCCCTATCGCGAGGCGCTCCAGAATTCCGCGAACGCCGACGGTCTCCTTCTCTTTCAGGCCGCGTGTTGCGACCACCAAATCCCGGCCAAAGTCTTCGAGTATCTCCGGCTTTCCAAACCTATTCTCGCGATTACTTCGCACAGTGGGGATACCGCTGCTCTTCTGAAGCAGACGGGCGGAGCTACCATAGTGGACTCCGCGGACTGGCAAGCCATCTATCGAGCGCTTCCGGAGTTCTTGCGAGCTGCGGAGACGCGCTCGCACCCGCAGCCTGAACGAAGCCTGGTCGAGCAGTACAGCCGTAAGGGGCAGGCGGGAGCGTTGGCACAGCTGCTGAACGAGGTGACAACATCTGGCAGCCCCTCCTCGTGAAGAGCCATTGGGCGAATTTCATCGAGCCACTTTTTGGGGTAACAATATCCTTCACAGACAAAGCGTGGCGATTTATCAGAGGGGAGGCTACAGCTACGCCTGGAATCCAAAATCGCTTTTCGATCCACAAGTTCTTGCTTGGAGTCCTTCAACGAGATAAAATAAGATTCAATAGCTTGAGCTTTTAGTTGCCCGGTGCGTCTCTCTCAGGATTCCGCACCAACCCAGCGTCCCTAATCTTGTAGATCAGCGCCCGATAGCTAATCTTCAAGACTTCTGCTGTCTTCCGTCGGTTCCACTGATTGTTTCGGAGGGTCTCCAGTATCACGCTACGCTCCATTTCCCGAATTGCCTCTTTGGCTACATTCTTCAATTGGACGGCTGTCTTTCCTGTTGTGTGATTGTTTACGGTTGCAGAGCGCTGCTGCGACCGCTTTTGCGTGACGGTGGCTTCGGGGCCGATTAGCACATGCCGCGCGATCTCATTCGAGAGCTCGCGTACATTTCCAGGCCAATTCAGCGACTGCCAATAATTAATCATCTCAACAGCCAGCGGCTTGGACTGGATCGCGAACTCTTTTTCGAAGGCGGTCTTCAAATAGTCCGCGAGCAACGGGATGTCTTCTCTGCGTTCAGAGAGACTTGGCAATGTGAGTTGCACAACGCTAATCCTATAGAAGAGGTCTGATCGAAAGTTTTGCGCTTTGATTTCTCGCTCCAGATTTCTGTTCGAGGCGCAGATCAAGCGAGTCTCCACACTCCTCTCCATCTCGTCGCCAATGCGGCAAAACCGTCCGTCCTGCAGAAAATGTAGAAGTTTGCTTTGCAGAGCCCAATCAAGCTCCGCAATTTCGTCGAGAAACAGCGTGCCCTTGTGGGCCACTTCGACGCGGCCCGCTTTAGAAACATTTGCTCCGGTAAACGCGCCCTTCTCGTATCCGAACAGCTCACTCTCAAGCAAATTTCCTGGAATCGCTGCGCAATTAACCTTTACGAATTGACCAGCGCAGAACTCGGAATGGGCGTGAACCCAGCGCGCCACAAGCTCTTTGCCGCTTCCCGTGGGACCGCACAAGAGAACCGGCACGTTGGCTTCGCAGATTCTCTCTGCCTTCTTGCGCACGAGGGCCATTGCCGATGTGCAGCCAAACAGAAGATGATCGGGCGGCATTTCGCGAGACGCTTCGCCGCTCTGATGGCTAACTGGCTTTTTAGAGAGCATAAAGCATAAGCAGTAAATTCGATGAAGGACTGCCTGGGTTGGGAAATGCACAGCATGGGCCACTTTACGTTTCGTGATCGGGAATTCGAGGGAAGAAGTAAGTTATTTATTCACAGATACTTACAAAATTCGAAACGCCCGGACCTGGCTGACGAGACCCTGGCCCGATCAGCCCGCGCGTCTTTACAGAGAAAAAATATGCCTTAACATCGATAACAATTTTCACTAATTTCCACTTTTTGTGCAATCCGAGGCCATTGGGCGTTCATTAGGCCCATTCTGCTTCGACAGTAGGTACCTACCCGCTCGAGAGTCAGTGAGTCACTGTTCCGAGCCCAACAAATTCACCTGGGTTGAAAACGCAAATTGACGTAGACCCGATCACGCTACGCTCTTGCCGCTTCTCCTTGAATAATGTCGTAACGCTCTATGACCGCGGCGACGCCCATGCGTGCCGTTCCATCTTCCATGCGCCGCTCGACCCTTATGACTTTTCCCAGAGCGCGTACAAATACTTCCGTGCCATGCGTAATTTCGGCGGGAAGCGTAAGTGTAATATCCAACTCCGAGCCTGCTTCAAGGTCCTGCTCAATTACGAAATACAGTCCTCGTGTTGAAATGTCCCGAGTCTTTCCTTCTTGGGAGTCAACTTGGCGTTCGGTGGGTATTCGGATGATGACTGGCAAGGATAAATCATACCGACGCGTCGTCCGGCGTTCCGTCATTCCCCCGACCTCCAATATTTGCGGCGGTGACGTGCGTTGAACCGCGCTGTCGGCCTGTGAAGTTACTAGAAATCAACAAACTTTGCCAGTTCTGTATGCTGCTGAATCGCTAGAAAAGGCGAGACCCAATCGTCCTATTCGTTTCTGGTCCCCACTGTTGCCGGCGTTTCTACCTGAGCTGGCGTCCCAGCCGTACGCCGCGCGCGCGGCGTATCCAAATTAAACTGCCTCATTTTATATAGCAGCGCCTTGTAGCTGATACCTAGCATTTTCGCGGCATCCTTGCGGCACCACCGTGTTTTCTCCAGGGCATCCGCGATCGCTTCCATTTCGGCTTCGTCTTTCAATCCGCGAACAAGCGCCTTCAGCCCTTGCTCACGCGGCGGAGCGGATTCTTCCCGCGGAGAAGTTCGTTGCCGTGCGGAAGACATCTCCACCAGCTCCCGCAAGCTGCCTTCATCGTCTTCGAGAATCACGTATCTCTTGACGAAATTCTCCAACTCTCGCAAATTGCCTGGCCACGGGTAATTCACCGCCGCATCCAGCAAATGCTTCGATGGGCCAGACGGCGTCTTCCCGAATTTCTCGCTGTACTGCTCCAAAAAATGTCGGAATAGCAGCGGAATCTCTACGAGCCGCTCGCGCAATGGCGGGACCAAAATCGAGAGAACATTTAACCGGTAATACAAGTCTTCGCGGAAACGGCCTGTCTTCATAGCCTCTTGCACGTCAACGTTGGTCGCCGCCAGCACCCGTACATCTGTGTCGATCAGATGCCGTCCACCGAGCCGCGAATATTGATGATCTTGCAGCACATGAAGCAGCTTGGCCTGCAAGGGCGTGGTCATCTCCGCGATTTCATCGAGGAAGATCGTTCCCTTATTCGCCATTTCAAATTTTCCGGGCTTGCTCCGTATCGCACCCGTGAACGCGCCCTGCTCGAAGCCAAATAGTTCCGATTCTAGGAGTTCGCCGGGTAGCGCTGCACAATTCACTTTTATGAATGGTTGGTTGCGCCGCTTCGAACGCAAGTGAATCATCCGCGCCACAACCTCTTTGCCTACACCACTCTCACCGCAAATAAAAACCGGAACATCCACTGGAGCAATTTGCAATATCTGCTGGCGTATGCGCACCATCTGAGGGCTGGCCGCCAGAAAACTCAAATCTTCTGTTACCTGGTCGCAATAATCGCGCAGCGCCTGATTTTCGGTTGTGAGCTGCTTCTTCTGGCGAGACTTCAACATCGCCGCGTCCAACTCGGTCTTTTCGAACGGCTTGGTCAGGTAATCGTGCGCTCCGATGCGGATGGCTTCCACGACCGTCCCCACTTCGTTCGAACACGACAGCATGATCACATTCAGGCTGCGGTCCGCCTGCATGAGCTCTTTCAAAGTCTCAATCCCGTTGAGTTCGGGCATCAGAACGTCCAAAATAATGAAGTCTGGCCGCTCTCCGCCGTTCACTTTAGCAATAGCTTCTCGTCCCGAGCTGACCGTCTCCACATCGTATCCGTCCACTTCCAGCAACGTTTGCAAATACTTCCGGATGCTTGGCTCGTCATCGACAACTAGAATTTTTTCTTTAGCGGCCATCGAATTCTCCCTTTGCCCTGCCCCAAGTTCTCAAAAGCTATCCTTGATCCATCGGCAACAAAAATGTGAATTTGCTTCCCGTCTTCGGTTCGCTTTCAACCCAAATCTTTCCGCGGTGCGCTTGAATCAAGCGCTTCGCAATCGCAAGTCCCAAGCCCATTCCCGAAGTATTGCGATCGACCCGCACAAAATCCTCGAAAATCTCCAGGTGATGCTCTGCCGCGATTCCCGGCCCCGAGTCCGCCACGGAAACTCCCACGCTGTTCGGCCTCGGCAGCCGAAATCGGCGCCGTTCCTCCACGGGCGAAACCGCCGCCACGCGGCGCTCCCAAAAATGTGGGCCAGCTCTCAATGTCACGCTTCCTCCGGCTGGAGTATGCTTCAGAGAATTATCCAAAAGGTTTGCGGCGGCCTGCTGCACTTTCTGATAATCGAACCGGAACGTCGGAATCGATGGATCGAAGCTAGCGTCCAGCTTCACTCCTTTTCGTTGGAAAGCTTCTGACCAACGCTTCGCCAGTTCATCCAAACAATCGCGAAGATCATTCTCTCGAAGCTGCAGCACCAGTTTTCCGCTCTCCAAAGCGGAATAGTTCAGGAACATGGAAACAAGCCGCACCAGCCGCTCGCAACTGTCTTTCGATTCTTCCAGAATGTCCCGCTGTTTATCTGTCAACCGTCCCAGCGAGCCCGTCAGCATCAGGTCGTAGTAGCCCTTGATCACAGCAAGTGGCGTCTTTAATTCATGGGCTGCTGACGCAAGAAACACCGTCTTCTGCCGGTTCACTTCCTGCAATTTCAAATAAGCCGCTAGCAAATTTCGGTAAGTAATCTCTCGTTCCTGCAACAATTCCTGGACGGTAAGTTGTGTCGCTGAATCGGGTGCGGCCTCGGCTGAAGGCTCCGTCTCCAGTTGAACGATCAGACATCCCGGTTCGGCAATCCACTGAATGCGCGCGCGAATCTTCTTCTCTCCGCGTACAACTCCCATTTCTACTTCATGCTCTCCGGCTTCAATCTTCTGGCTAATCTGGCTTGGCTCGACTTTCAGAAGGTCGTGAAACACATTCGGCTGGCCGCCATTGTCTGGCCCTAAATATCGCCGGGCGTTTTCGTTAGATAGGAGTACACTTCCGCTTCTTTCCGCCACCCAAATGGGTATTTTGGCCGCTTCGAGCAGCGCTTTCACGAACCCGAACGGCAAGTCTAGGACTTTCCGGTGATCGTTAACCGTAGATGTGGCAATGATCCCAGGCATTTTGGGGGTTCGATTCTCCACTACAGTAGGAAAAAATTTTCCCTTGCCGAATTTCCATGCTCGCAGAGGACTTTCGGACTGTCAATGGCAAAAGCGTTCCATTTGCACATTTGAGGAAACCCAATGGAATGCGCATGAACAAGAATGGATGAGCTAGAAATTGCTTGTCGACGCTTTCTTGTAACTAAATGATAGTAAATAACTTATTCTTCTGCCCTCCCCATGCAAAAGTGGCACTCGATATGCTCAATTCCGTACTAGTTCCCTGGTACTAAGCGAGATATGGCACACACTGGGCTTCTCAAGGATATTCAGCGCGTGGATCCCTCTAACCTAAGACGGTCCCCCCGCATTCGGCTACAAATGCCCGTCTTCCTCCGCGCGGCAGATACGTCCGGGGCAGAATTTATCGAGCTCACAAAAACACTCAACATCAGCTCCACAGGCGCCTGTGTGGCCTCCACCCACATATTGCGCCCCGACCAGATTGTCCATCTCACAATACCTGCCCCTTCCTCCGCTTCCTCAGGTGTCGTTCCCAGCGAGACTCCCCCTATCACCGCCAGAGTCCTTCGCCAGGATTCCGCGGGCGAAATGCGCCTCTTTGGACTGGAATTCCTTAAGCCACTTGAGTAAAGTAATGCCGCTTTAGTGGACGGCTTCCTTTGACTTGGGTAAAAACGTTACGTTTATCTAAACGGTTCCTAATCCGTTCTCAAAGACTCGGCCCTATACTTAAGTTGCTAAAGGACTTATCCAGGGATAGAAGTTTGTCCGAATAACCCCGGAGCTGCTGCAGACCGGTTTCGATTGGTCACCAGCTTGCTCCTCATAGAAAGCGAAAGCCAAATGTGCTTTCCCCAAACCCCGCGGGGATAGGCTAGATCAGGTGTACACCGGATATGCCCAGTCCCGGCGCCCCTGCGCCCCCGCGTTTGCCGATTGAGGATTCTTATCTCGAGCTGCTAGCTGATACGCTCGAAGGCCTGGATACACCTGCGCGTGGCCAGTTCCTCCAACGCTACTTCCGCACCATAACTCACCTCGATCTTCAAGAAGCCCAGTGTGTACAACTCTGGGATGACATGCTCACTCTTCGTCGCGAACTCAGCGAGCATATGGATCGGCAAATCTCCCTGAAAACCGCTCTTATGGATGTGCTTACCTCTGCAGGACTTTTCCGAGTTCCCATCCTCATCGAATACGACGAGCTAAAGAAGCTGCAGCTGAATGCCGTCACCGATCCCCTTACCGGCCTCTACAATCGTCGACTCTTCAGCGAAGCCTTCGAAAAAGAACTGAATCGCGCACGCCGTTATGGCCAGCCTCTCGGCCTCGTCATTCTCGATTTACATCGCTTCAAGGAAGTCAACGACAAGCACGGCCATCCACGCGGTGATGAAGTTTTGCGCTCCGCTGCTAGCACACTGAAAAAAGCTCTGCGTACCTCGGACTCTGCATTTCGTATCGGCGGCGACGAATTCGCCCTTCTGCTTCCGCAGACCGATGCCGCCCAAGCCCTGGCTCTGAGCCGCCGCGTCGGAACCGTTTTTGAAGAATCCATCGCGCACTTGCAAATGGGCGTGAGCGTCAGCATGGATCACGGCGTCGCTACTTTTCCGCAAGATGGCGACCAAGCCGAACAATTGATACGCGTTGCCGATGAGCGCCTCTACCGTTTGAAACACGCGAATCACGGCAAGGGTCCGGCTAGCAGCTCTCGCACCGAGTTAGTTTCAGATTCCGCCCCGGAACCCACAGCGGCCGCTCCCTCCGAACGCCAGTCCTCCGCACCGAAGCCTATTCCGTTCGAATCCAAGCGTAGCCCGGAAAAATCCGATACCGCGATTTCCGCGGCAGCCTCTACGACTGCTTCGGAAATTTCAGGCAGCCACGCTCTCGCCGTACCGCCGCAGGCGCGTGTCTATACCGTGCCGCGCAAGGCCGAACGTGTCACCATGTCCGGCACAAACGCTTACGCAGTTCTCGGCGATCAAGGCATTCGTCGCGCCCGCGTATTGGATCTCGGTTTCGGTGGTGTTGCTCTAGAACTGGAATCGCAGGAAGAAATCCCGGAAAGCATCCTTGCCGTGCTGCACGTTCCGATTCTTCCTCCGGTACGCGTCAACCTGAAGCCCGTCTGGTTCCAGCGCACGCCGCAAGGCGCCTACCGTATCGGCTGCGCCTTCGTCTCCTGAGCGTCGGCTTTCTCAGCTACAACCTGAAACAAGCGAGTCACTCCTCAAGATCAACTGCCGTTTTCGCAAGATGCAGCCGCAGAAATCGTGAACTAAAAAGCAACGCCTGCTGCAGGTGCGCAAGCCCCAAGCCCCAGCGCAGCACGGCCTGTTCAGGGGATTCTCCCCTTGCTGCGAGCCTGATCCACAATTCAAGCTCCTTCAGATTTGGCTTGTCTTGCTTTCCCGAGCTGCTTCCCAGCGTGCTTGTAGACTTCAGACAAAGTGTCGCCTGAAGCGTTTCCTTCGACCCTGCTTCCTTCAAGAGTTCGATCAATTTCTCTATCAAAACAAAGTGCAAACTCTTTTGGCGCTTCAGTTCAGCCTGACGAAATTCCAGCACAATGTCTTCGGAAAAGACTCGGCCGCTCGGCGATTCCTCCGCGGAAGGTCCTGTCAGCGGCTGTGCAACGCAAAACAACGAGTCGTCGCTTTCAATTGCCGCCAGAAAACTCTTGATCGCAAGGTTGGCGGCCCCATCTCCAGCCATTGTGCCAGCCCCTCCAGCTCGTTTTGGAATTTCTCCAACCGCATCTACGCGCATGTCAGCGAAGCTACGCGAAGCCAATCCCCCCTGCAAGAGTAAACGCTGGCGAGCGTCGCAGATGGTCACCACACACAGTACCTTCCCATTTCCCGTGGGATTCCGATCCTGTTAGAATTCCGCCGATAAAATAGCCGAGTACGGAGTCACTTATGAACGAACCCACTCAAAGTCGTCCCTACTGGCCAGATTTCGCCGACATGCCAAAGGATCCGTCCAAGGGTCTAAAACCTTGGAGTTGGGCCCTCGAGCGCCTGGAAAAATCTCACAATTATTGGATAGCCACCACGCGCCCCGACGGCCGCCCTCATCTCATGCTGGTCTGGGGAATCTGGTGGGAAGACGCGTTCTGGTTCAGCACCGGCCCAAATACTCGCAAAGCAAAAAACATTGCTGCTCACACCTACTGCTCGATCGGCACCGAACATGCCGACGAAGCCGTCATCCTTGAAGGCGTCCCGCAAGAAATCAAAGACCTTGCCGTTTGGAAGAGCCTTGCAGCCGTTTACAACAAAAAATACGGCGGCGACATCGAACCCATGCTCACCGCCTCCGGCGGCAACGTCTATCGCGTCGAACCCGAGACCGCCTTCGGCCAGGACGAGCACGCTCCCAACTTCGCTGAATCCGCCACTCGCTGGCGCTTTTCTAAGACTTAGATCGGTTGAAACACAACCTTATCTCGAGAAAAAAAGCACGGCGCATTCTTCCAACTCAGTCGGCAATTTCTTGATTCGCTCACTGCTTCGGCGCTTGGTTCCACATCTCCTGTTTGACCTTCCACTCTCCGTCCGCCTCTCTGTGCAACACCAGCGCCATCTTTCCCCGCGAATCGACGACCTGCTTGCCATCCGGCGGTTGCACGACCTGATGTTCCGTAGCCCATTCCGATGCCCAATCTCCTGAAATCTGTATGTCGTGAAAATCAATCTCTTCCTTCACGACTTTATACCCCTTCATCTGTGAAAGAATATTTTCGACCCATGCCACAATCGCCTTTTTCCCGATCAACGGCGCTTCCCCGGGCATCAAGCTCACGCCATCGTCTGCCCACGTGGCGTAAATTCCCGCGGTATCCATTTTCAAATGCAGTTCCACATATCGGTTGTTGAATGCGTCGATTTCTTCCCTTGAGCTGGGCGCTCTCGCTCCGAACACCCCGACCGCCGCTCCCGTAGCTACCAAAGTCAAACACGTACCCCGAAACCAGCTCATAGACACCCCTTCCCAATCCGTCTTGAACCAAAATCTAGCCGAATCCCAATTTCAACTCTACAGAGGATGAATTCCCGAGGAATCCCCTCCCTCACTCAACCTTTCACCGACATTCTGGCCAAATTTGGAAAACCCGCCAACTTCCCTTATAATAGACGCTCCTCGCGACCTAGCGACGCGGCTGTAGGTGCACCCCTTTAGGGGTGCAGCCTTTCTCCAAGAGAACAAGCCAGCCGTGCAGACCGGACGCGAACGAATGGAGCCTCATGAAACCCGGTATTCATCCCGATTATCACGCCGTAACAGTCCATTGCGCCTGCGGCCATAATTTCTCAACGCGCTCGACCATCAAAGGCGACATGCTCAAAGTCGAAATCTGCTCCAATTGCCACCCTTTCTTCACCGGCAAACAAAAGCTGATTGACACCGCAGGCCGCGTCGAACGCTTCACCAAAAAGTACGCCGACGCCGCCGCAAAAGTCGAAGCCTCAAAAACCGCAGCCGCAAAAAAGTAACAGAGCGGTTTATCTCAACGATTCTCTTCAAAGGGGCAGACCTCAAAGTCTGTCCCTTATTCTTTACCTCTTCTCTGCGAGTCTCTGCGTTCTCTCTTTCCTACTTCTTTCCTTCCAACTTTCAACTTTTAACTTTCGACTTCCGTGTAAAATGAACCACCAACGTGGCCACTCAATCTCGCATGTTCGAAGGCGTCCCCTCCGACGCGCAACTGCAAACCTCCGCCCCCCGCGTCACTCTCCGAAATTCCTTCGCTCACCCATTTGACTCGGCTATAGCCGCCGCCCGCACCTGCTACGCCGACCATCTCATCACTCCCGAAGAAATCACCGACAAGCAACGCCTCAACATCGGCGCAGCCACCTTCAACAGCGGTCACCACACCGTCTTTCAGCACGCCACCTTCGAGTTTGGCCTAGAAAACGTCAGCCGCCAATTCGTCTGGTGCTTCCTTCACGCCCATCCCTTCTACAATTCCGAGCAGCAAAGCCAGCGCTACGTTCGCATGGATCATGTCCAGGCGTACGTTCCCCCCGTCGATCTATACTTCAGCGAATCTTGCAAAGAAATCTACGAACAAGCCGTCGTCAAAGCCTGGGATTACTACCGTCAACTTTCTACTCTCCTGATCAGCGACGCTCGAGCGATCCTTGCCGACATTTGGCATGTTGGCCCGAATTCCAGCCCCAAGCACATCCAAAAAATTGAGCGCGCTGCCGAAAAGCGCGCCATCGAAATCGCGCGTTACGTCCTCCCCGTCGCCGCTTTTACCACAATGGTCCACACCATCTCCGGCATAGTCCTCCATCGACTCTGGCGCATGAGCGCCGCGTCAGACACGCCCAGCGAATCTCGCGCCGTGGTCAAGGACATGGTCGAAGAGGTAAAAAAAATCGATCCGCAATTTTTCGAGCGCTTCGGAACCGAACCTCTTGAAGAACGCCCCGAGTGGAGCGCCGACACAGTCAAAACATTGGCTGGCGAAGCCTTCGCCAAAGAATTCGACGCCAAGCTCCAGGGAAAAACTTCCAAACTCCTCGACTACTCCCCCAACGCCCCCACCGTCATGGCCGAAGCCTACCGCGCCGTAGTCGGCCTAACCGAACGCCAGTGCCCCGACACCGAAGCCATCGACCGCCTTCTCAACCCCGCCCGCAATCCCTACCGCCTCGAAATCCTCGACATCGGCGTTCACGCCCCCATGATGCGCGCACTCCAGCACGCCAATTACACCTTCGCCAAAAAAATCAGCCACACCGCCGACTCCCAGGACCAGCGCCATCGCATGGTCCCCGGCTCACGTCCGCTCCTCACCCTCGCCGACACCCGCGACCCCGACTACATCACTCCCGCCCTGCTCCACCAAAATCCTCGCGCCAAAGAACTCTACGATCGCGCCATGCAAGACGCATGGTCCGCCAAAAATAAACTCATCGATGCTGGCGTCCAGCCCGAAATCGCTCTCTACCTTCTCCCCAACGCCAAATCCATCCGCCTCGTCGAGTCCGGCTCCCTCCTCCATCTTCTCCACAAATGGACCATGCGCACCTGCTTCAACGCCCAGGAAGAAATCTACGCCGCCAGCATGGACGAAGTCGCCCAACTCCGCCAAGTCCATCCCCAACTCGCCAAACACATCGGCCCCCCCTGCCACCTCCGCGCCAACATCACCACCCCCATCTGCACCGAAGGCTCCCACTTCTGCGGCGTAAAAGTCTGGCTCGACTTCCCCAACACCCCCCGCCGCATCTGAGCCCTCTAGAGTCGGGAGCTCTGGTCCCGGCCTCTCGCAATACCCATGCTCACCAAGTCAGACCCCAAACATCCCACGAATTGAACAACGTCTAAAAAATATTTGGATAAATTATCCATCCATTCTCTTACTTCTTGCTATATACGGCATAAGACTTCACCCCTTCCATTCGTGCCGGTTAGACCGTCTTCCGTGTCTCACTTTTGTCTGTCCTGCAGCCCCGCGACTTCCTCAGCTACTACGCCACGCAATTCAATGTCGTGGAATTGGACAACACCTTCTACAGGACTCCGGCTATCTCAACTGTCGAAGGATGGAACATGAAGTCTCCGCCCGGCTTCGTCTTCGCCGCGAAAGTTCCACAGATCGTAACTCACAAAAAAGTATTGGTGGATTGCGACGAAGAATTGGGTCGATGTTCTCCGGCAGAGGGTCAGCACGGGAGGCTAGCGCTCGCCGGGCGCATCAAGAAAAGGAGACCAGGGTAGCTCTAGTACGAACAAGACTAAGAATTTATTGCGAATACGGAGCTGCCCTGTTTGACCTACGCAATTGAGAGGAGTGTTGTGTGCACGGGCGAATGAAACATCTAGGGAGCGACGAATGACGTCACGCTCGATCCTGCGACCGTTGCACTGAACGAGCCGAGATTGACTCCAATTGGAGCCGCAGCAGCCAAGTTCTGGCTCGCGCTCGTCACATACGGTGTCACCGTAGCTACGCCTGAAGGTACCCCGTTGAAAGTGAACGTCTGCGATGATGACGTCATGTTGATCACAACGATGGCGAAGGCACCGTTGGCAGGATTCTTGAAAGCCGATAGTAGGAATCCAGCGCAAGCGCTTCCAGAACAACTCACGTCCGTGCGAACCCATCCTGGCTTAACGAAATTACTCCAGTTCCCGAGAGCCCACATCCGCTTCTCAGCAGTCCCTGCGGTGATCAGTCCTTGTCCGGTGCCATCACCCTCGTCAACACCCCACCCATAGTGCCAAGAGTTGACGTTGGCAGTGGCCAAAAACTTGTGAATCTGCTGCGCCCACCCAAGTCCGTTCGACCAGCTTGAGTCGTTCGTCCCGAGATCGGAATCCTCCGTCTCCCAAACTTCCTGGCCGACGTTCACCGTGAGCGGAGAAGGATACGCCTCCGAGAAGCCGTGTGCCGCGATGATGCTGACGTACTTAGAACAGTTCGGGTCGCTTTGACAGGTAGCGGCCAACTCCATCTGCCAGTGCGATTCTTCTGGCATGATGATTTTCAGGCCGGGATTGTTCGCTGCTACAGTCGGCCCCAAATAGTTCTTGATGAAGTTGTCAAACTCGGCCGCAGTCCAAACCATCGCGCGATACGTTCCGTTGCTAAAGTCCGGTTCATTCTGAACCGATAGCGCGTAGATTGGAATGCCGTAAGTATTTTCTAGAGTCGAAACGTAGTTCGACAGATAAGTCGCCCAGTCCTGGTAGTGATTAACATTGCCGCAACCGCTCGTCCCGTCGCAAAGATACCCTAGATTCAGGCTGCCGCTTGTTTTCCAAGCCGCAGGCGCTGTCCAAGGCGCAAGCCAAATTGTTGCGCCACGAGCTCTCGCGGCTTGCATTTGGCTCACGAATGGATAAGTACCGTCTTCGTAGATCATGGTGCGAAGGAGTGAGAGTCCAATACCGTTCTGTGCGCAGGAAGGCCCACTGAACGGGCTCTGGCAATAGAGCATGTCGGTTTCCGACGTTGACCAAGGATTGCCGTCTTGGAAAGCAACAGCGGCTCCAAAACCCGACATCGTCTGGTGCGTATTGGCAAGGGTCAGCGTGATCGTCGGGCCGCTACCCGAAGTCACCGTGAGGGTGGCGGAATTGCTCGTGACGCTGCCGATGGAATTGGAAACGGTGGCCTGGAAGATGGCACCGTTGTCCGGGGAGGTCGTATCCGGAGTGGTGTAGCTGGCTGCGGTGGCGCCGCTGATGGCGGATCCGTTCTTCTGCCACTGGTAGCTCAAAGGGGCTGTGCCAGCAGCCACCACCAAGAAAGTCGCTGTCTGGCCAGCGGTCACCGTCTGATTCAGCGGTTGCGTCGTGATCGTGGGTGCTACCACCGCGGGGTTTACCGTAAGAGTCGCGGTGCTGCTCGTAACGCTGCCAGCCGTATTACTGATCACCACCTGGAACATGGAGCCGCTGTCTGTGGTCGCAGTCGCTGGGGTGGTGTAGCTGGCTAATGTTGCGCCACTGATATTTGCGCCATTCTTTTGCCACTGATAGCTCAGCGGCGCCGTACCGGCAGCCACGACTGCGAAAGTCGCGGTCTGACCTACCGTCACCGTCTGATTCACTGGTTGGGCCGTGATCATCGGGGCTCCCGTGGCTGAGTTCACTGTCAATATGGCAGTCTGGGAGTTACCCAAGTTTGCTCCGGTCGATCCACAAGAATAGAGATTGACAGAGACTTTCCAACCATTCATGGCTAACGTTGCATTGGGAATCGTATAAGAGATCGTTGAAGCCACTGCGCCGTAAGATCCTACTCCGTTAATATTCCAAAAGCTGCGGCACGGGCCGTTCGAGACTGCGACGGTGAAGGTAGCAGATTGACCAGCCTGCACTGTTTGTGATTGGGGTTGTTGAGTAATAGCTGGGACTCCCGCTGCGTTCACCGTAAGGGACGCCGCGTTGCTCGTTACGCTCCCCGCGGAGTTGCTCACCACCACCTTATACGCGGAGCCGTTATCGGTACTCGCGGTTGCGGGCGTGGTATAGCTGGCCAACGTAGCCCCGCTAATATTTGCGCCGTTCTTCTGCCATTGGTAGCTGAGCGGCGCCGTTCCCGTCGCCGCCACGCTGAACGTTGCCGTTTGTCCAACGGTAACAATTTGATTCGTCGGTTGTCCTGTGATGGTCGGTGCTGCCGTCGCTGAGTTCACTGTCAATATGGCGGTCTGGGAGTTGCCCAGATGTGCTGCAGTCGATCCGCATTCATAGAGATTGACTGCAACGATCCAACCATTCATGGCTAAGGTTGTGTTTGGAATCGTATAAGAAATCGTTGAACCTATGTCGCCGTAATGTCCCGCCCCGTTAATATACCAAAGGCTCCGGCACGGGCCGTTTGAGACCACCACAGTGAAGGTAGCTGATTGACCAGCCGTTACCGTTTGATTAGCAGGTTGCGTCGTGATTGCGGGCGTCTGTGCGGAACTGGATTTGACTCCAAGGATCGAGAATAAAAACGTTAAGGCAAACGGCAACATCTTCTTCCTTGGCAAATTCTGCACAGTACTCTCCCTCGGCCGTCTTAACAAGAATAGCGTGGCCAGTGGAACGAATCTACAAGGCGATTCCATTTATATGCTGTTCTATATACGACACTTCCTTAATGGGAAAGTTTGTACAGGCCTTGGAAGTTCCTCTTTATCAACTCTTTTACGATGGCGATCTTGGCGTCCGACCGCGAATCGCATCTGCAAAAGCTGGAAGTTGCACGGATGGTGCTGGCCAACTAACTGAACAGTAAGGCATGCTTCGGAGAATTAAAGAGCCGTCTATTCACTATATTTATACATATCAACTGAAGGAGTAGGTTCTCGTCGTTCGCTCTATGGTCCCCCGGCCCTGTCCAACTGTGGAGATTCCATGAAAAAAGTTCTCTTTTTGCTTCTCTTCTCATCGGCATTTGCTGGTCGAGCTTCTGCGGACGGACTTGCCGCTACCTGTGGTATTTCGCCAGCCAACGTCATAACAGATGGACAATTTCAGGCGGCAGTCGGTAGTTGTGCCGGTTACCTTCTTGGGACGGAAATACTCATCGATGGTCCCGCCGGAATAGAAATACACTGGGGTATGGGTGACGTTGACACGGATCGTGCTTTCTACCTCAATAACAAAGGCGAGGTCGTGTTCTCGTATGAGGAGCCAGGCGACCGGGCCGCCCTCGTTGCTCGAAGCTGCTAAAGGTTTCACGCGCAACTTGTATGCGAGCCGTCCCTAGACGGCAAAAAATCGCCGTGGCATGATTTCGAGCGATTTCGGCGCCGCTTGTTAGGCTGGTCCGGTCCTTAAATCAATTCCATGGAAAGTTTGAAGAATTGGCGCTCCTGGTCCATTTGTTCCGATAGCCTTCGCTGAATTTCAATGCGAAGACTGGCTAGCGTGTCAGCAGCCTCGCTCCGCGCTGTGCGCTCTTCGACAGTTCTGGCCTCCAATCTGTTTATGGCCACGATGCACCTGCTCAATACGATCAGTGCGCACTCCAATGACAAAGCAAAGTCTCGCGAGGCAGTGACATCAGTCAAAATAGCGATCATGGGACGACCTCTCGATGTGGGATCTTCGCGGCAGGGGGGAGCCGAATGAATGTCTAATATTCGCTAAACGTGTTACAGGGGCAACACGACGGGTTTAAAATTGGCTGGGATTCAGAAGACCGTCGATAGCCTCCAAATGACGCTCTCATTCCGTCACGACAGCGCTTAGATCGAGTTAATCACTACCTTAAGGGCCTTCACCCGACAAGCTTTTCCACGCTGCAATCAATACTCGTACGGTAACTGTCAATTCACGCTACTCGAACTGAGATGGTTTTTGCAGTGCCATTAGGGTGAGTGAGGAACCTATGCCCGCTGGTCTGATCGAGAATGATATAGTCAGCTGGCGAAGACATAATGAGTCGTCGGACGCTAGCTTCGGCGGCTATCAAGTCTTCTCTGGCCTCGCACCAAAGCAGCAGGCCGCGCGGATCGACTTTGAAAATATCGACAGGAGGGTACATTTACATTTCGCTTTCTGGAGCGTGATCTTATACCAATTGTTAAGGGGCGGTCTGTATCGTATTGAACAGGAAATTGTTCGAGCTCTGGCCGACGAATCTTTTCGTGTAACACGCCTGCCACTCATGGATCGAAGTTTTCTCGGCATGGGTATACTTTGAGCGACTCCTTCTTCTTATCGTAGCCGAAGGACATACGTGGGGATATTCCAGTCGTTGACGATCACGAAGACGTCCGGCCCGGGGAAATATTGAAAACGGCCGAAGGTGCCGTTGGTGGAATTGGGCAGACCGGTATGGGACGAGTTTGGCGGCCCGCCAGCGAAGGTCGACTTCTGACAGGTCAGCCGCTGATTGACTGGATCGGGAGTCAAGATGTAAATGCTATTGCCTTGATTCGGCCATGCCACGAAGTCGTTGGCCACAGTATCGAAAGCAATGCCAGGATTTCCAGCGCCTATCGAATTCATCCCTCCACCCAAAAATTCAGCACATACGGGATCGGCCATCGTCGCTGCCGTCCAATTTTGTTGCGTCGTCGAAGCGGGATTACTGATGTCGGCGACGAAGACGCTACTGTTAGAAGTGCAAGCCCCTCCCATGCACCCGCCTGCGAGTACGAAAAGCTTGCGAGTCGGGTCAATGGCCCCGCTCATGTAAACGTCGGTCAGAAACCCCTCAACCGCGCTGATGCGTGTGTAGGTATTTGTCGCATAGTTATAAGTGAAGATCGAGGAACCGTCGCTGACGAAGACCAGTGCGCTGTTAGGATCGTAGGCGGCGATGTTACCGTAGGAGGATCCTCCGCGACCAAGGAAGATGCCCGGCTCGGGTCCCGTCAACGTAGGATCCTCGTGCATCCAAGAGCTGGTATTGGAAAGATTGGTGAGCGGGATAGTCCAGGTGGCAATGCTTCCATTGCCCTGCAGACAGGCAAGCGAGCCATTCAGGATGTACATCACATCCGGACCCGGTAGAAACGCCATGCCGCCGTAGCTTGCGCGCGAATTGGGAGCGACGTCGGAAGTGCCGGGAGGGATGCTCTCAACGCAGTTTGCGGAATTGCTGAAGTTGGTGGGAACAGTCGGATCCTTGACGCGCGTCAGCGTGATGGGAATGGCCGTGAGATTCAGGGAATAAATCTCGTTTCCGTAGTAATTGTTTGCGCCGCCGCCCCAGATAAGCAAGCGGTTGGCGGTGGTATCGGCGATGGCCCCGCTCCAGGAGCGGATAACGTTTCTGCAGGACTCCGCGAACAAGAACGGATCGCCGCCGAAGTTGTTCGGTGGACAAGCGCTGCTTGCTTGCAGCAAGGTGTTCGAAGGCAGTTCGTGCCATCCGATCCCCGTCGGCAAACCCGTGCTCACCGCAACTGTGACTGTCGCAGAAGCAGCTGTTGGACCAGATGCAGCCGTGATCACTAGCGTTCCCGCGGCAATTCCACTCACCAGGCCGGTTGCGTTCACGGTTGCCAAAGCAGTGTTCGACGACGACCACTGTACCGAGTCCGTAAGATCTTCGGTACCTCCGCCGCTGAGCGTCCCTGTGGCCGTGAACTGTACCGGCGCTCCGAGAACCAATTGCGCACTCGAAGGCGCCAGTGTGATCGAAATCACAGTGGGCGGTCCCACCGTGAGAGCAGTAGAAGAATTAATGGACCCCGAAGAGGCTCCGATGTTGCTGTTCCCCTGCGTGGCACCGGTGGACATTCCCGACGCGTTGATAGTAGCCACGTTGGTGTTCGAGGACATCCAGATCACGGAACTGGTGAGGTTTTGTTTAGTTCCATCGCTGAACGATCCTTCTGCCATGAATTGCTGGTTCTGCCCGGCGCCAATCGAAGGATTCGCTGGCGTGATTGCCAGCGATGACAAGCTCGGCGGATCTGTCGCGCCATTCGATGCACTGCCCCCTCCGCATCCGCTCGTGGCCAGCAATCTAGCAGTGACAAAGACGAACGCCAGGATCGCTTGCAGTCGTCTGTTAGGCCAGCGAGCTTGGTGGCCTGGAGAGAGTACTAAAATAAAATACGGATGTCGCATAGGTGCCGTTTCCGGGTCGTTTTCTTTATAACGATTACGTCGAGAGCGGTCTGTGCGATATTGCACAGTGGTTGAGGCCGCTCCCGCTGGCAGTCCTCCCTTCGGACGGCTGGAATAAGCTGGCACGACTTACCGAGACTTAGCCACTGCTGCCAGGGTCGATTGCAGGGTCTAGGCGGTTTCGCAACAGTTTCTTGCATTGCCTAGCTCCAATTCTGCGACGGATGTGTGCCCTCCCCGTGCAAGTTTCGATCTAGCGCGAATCGCGAGGGTTATCTCGTCCTGTTGTTAGCGGGAAAGCAAAGCCTCAGAGTTGCTAGGTGAAATCGAGGCAATGGGTTCCGGGTGTTCGAAAAGTGACAGACACAGGAGTTCCCGTGCCATAAGTTTGCGTGGAGATTAGGGAATTGCATCAGGAGAATCGCGATGATCAGTTGTCCGCTGTGCTTCAACAATCGAATCTTTCGTTCAAGACGAACGGGGTTCATTGAAAGAAGAATTCTGGGCATGATTTTCGTGAGGCCGTTCCGTTGCGCAGGATGCGACCATCGATTTTTCCGCTGGTCGTTCGCCGCAAATCCTAATGCGCCGCTGCAGGCAAAGCCGAATTAAGTTCAACTTGCAACTTTCACGACACCGAGGTGAATGATGCTGTTGGCCCTGGTTTTTGTTCTTTTCTCCCGTCCTCAGACTGGGGTCGTGGAGAAAGCCGAGGCGGAGCGTCCGGTGAGCGTCTCCACTGCTTCGGCGAAAGACTTTTCCTCTTCGAGCGCACTCCCGTCGGTTCCCCATCCTAAGATAAAGACCGACGCGGAAATCGCAGACAGCCTAGTTCCGACCTCTCTTCTCGGCATGATCGCTCAACCGCTCCCAATTCGCGCGATGGAGCCCGATTCGCCGGCGGCACCGATTGTGCCGGGCAATTCGCCGCCGGCACTGAAACCCGCAAATACTGACAGCTACAAAACACCCCGGCGGAAGAAGATCTGGTATACGCTGACGTTCGCATCTTCCGGCGCCGCGGCCTTTGACGCCTGGTCCACGCGGCGCGCGATCACGGGGGGATATGGCACCGAGGAGAATCCGGTACTGCGGCCGTTTGCGCATTCCGGCGCAATGTATGCGGCCACGCAGGTCAGCTCGCTAGCGATGGACTACATTGGGCACCGCATGATAACGAGCAGGCACCCTTTGTTGCGCCGGATATGGTGGTTGCCGCAGTCGGTGGGGACAGGATTCTCGCTGGCGGCAGGTATACACAACGTTGGCGTTGCGTCCACGTCAAGTCATCATTTCTGATTCGCCTATCGTTGTCGTCAACTGCGCCTCTTCCCGGTAATAATCTGTCGAGTCCTGACGAAGAGGTCGGAAACCGGCTAGCAGCCTGGCTACAGGCATTGTGTGGCGGGTTCGGGGACCGAAGAAGTGGAGTCAGCCTCAAAAGCACCCTTGCACTTAATCCCAAAAGTTTCATGCGACTAAGGGCGTGTGTACAAAAGTGAACAGACTGTTCTTCTTTCACCTATTTAACATGTGCTATCCGACGGAAATGAATGGGCAAAATCGACAGGCGGAAATTTGGGATTTCCGGGGTTTTTCGCTCTATTGCGTTCTCTAAATTGGTGTCGAACCCCGCGACACTTGGAACCGTTGCGGAACAGCCATGTATGAAACCTTCTTTGGACTGCGAGAGGAACCTTTTCGGCTCACATCCGATCCTAGGTTTTTTCACCTCGCCGAGCCCCATGCGGCTGCGTTAACCACTCTCGTCGAAGCGGTCAACCGCCGCAAAGGTCTTGTATTGGTTACTGGGCCGTGCGGAACGGGTAAGACCATGGTCGTTCACGCAACTCTGCATATACTTTCAGATCAAGCTAAAACCCGTCAGCCAATCTCCACGGCATTCGTTTTCAACCCAACGCTCAGCCGGGAAGAGTTTCTGGAAATGACCCTCGCGGAATTTGCTATTCCGTGCATGGCGACAAGCAAACCGGCGAGACTAGCGGCCCTTCACAAGATGCTGCTTGAAAGACACACTCTTGGCGGGACCTCGCTTCTCCTGATTGACGAGGCCCACCTCCTTACCGACGAACTTCTCGAAGAAATTCGATTGTTGAGCAACGCCGACACATACAAAGAGAAATTGTTGCAAATTGTTCTCTGTGGCCAGCCAGAACTGCTTACGTTGCTAAGCCGGCCGGAGTCGCGGGGCCTCCGGCAGAGAATCGCCAGCACTTGTTCTCTCCGACCCCTCGCTTTCCAGGAATTCGAGGCGTACGTTGCCGAAAGGCTTCATGTTGCAGGATTCCGAGGGCCCACTTCTCCTTTCCCAACGCCGGTACTCGAGGAGATTTTTCGGCGAACGGAAGGTGTTCCGCGCCTGATCAATCTGTTTTGCGACGCCTGCCTGACAATTGGCTGCAAAGGACAAAAGCTTCTGATTGATCTCGCTGTCGTGGAAGAAGCGGCTTCCGAACTTGGAAGGAACGAGGTGTACGTCGCTCAACGGCCGGCCGCCGACACCGTCCAAGTGAACCTGGTCTTTGGCCCTGATGCGACGGACGCCATGCGATCAATTATTGTAAATGGCTCGGCGCGTCCGCTTGCAGCGGAAGAAGCAAATTTGCCTGAACTGTCGTGTGCCGCCTCACCCGCTGAATTACCGGTATTTTTTGCAGTTGAGTGCCCCCCATACAACGCAGGAATCAATACACCTATAGCAGTTCGGGAGTGTGAAGCGATTTCGACTCCCACGGAGAGTTCAAACGTATCCGTTTTCTTGAAAAATTTGAATCTTGTACCGCTTGCGGCGGAACAAAAACACAAAGAGCGCCCGTTGGACTTGATCGCAGCTTCTTCTGTCCCTACTGATCCCCTCATTACAGAAAGGAAGCCGAATGCGGTGACAGTTTTAAGTGCTCCTCCGCTTTCTTTCGTAGGCTCGAGAGCTGAGAACGCACCGTCATCAACGGCGCACAGCAGCCGAATTCCCTCTGCGAAGAAACGCGCACTCACACTTGAAGCCATGAACCAAGTTCCCGTCAATTCTCGTCTAACGTCAATTCGCGCGCTTCTTCTTTCGTGGAAATGGGGGAGCCTCCTCTGGATAAATCGTTTCTTGCCCTCGATTTCTTTGGCAAAATGGCGGCGCGTGTCCTTTGCAGTTCTTCGAAAAATTGGACAATCGAGCCTATTCGGTTCTGCTATTGCCGCGCAGTTGGTGGTTTGACTTTAAACGCGATTGGAGTTCCATGATCCACGCTATGGCGTTGCCGAAGATGAAAAGCTCTTTTCTCCGCTGGCTTCACCAGCCTATTCGTCGAGACCCGTGACGACAAACAAAAACGGGTCCCTCGAATCCCGTCGCGACCTCCATCAATAGAAAATATGAATTTTCCTAGTTTGTTCACTCATTTGGTAACAGACAGTCTCTGGCTTTCTGAAAAAATCGCGTTATGGGCGGTTGTTTGCGTACTCTCCAGAAAACAAGTCGTTTTGTTTTCTGTCGCCGCTTACACCGCATGGTTGAACTTTGTCTTGCCTGGGTCCCCCGACGAAACGATTAGACAGATTTTTTTGGACTATGTCGATGCTCTAACGCCGTGGCACCTGCAGCTTCTGACCTAATCCGATGGCCTGGGCGACTAGTCATGGCGTCCAGTTTCCGAGCCCAAATTGGTCTTCGGGATCTGCAGCACAGGCGCTCGAAACAGCAATGCCGGAACTCATCGGCAGGCACGGATTTTACGATGTGATCATTTCAGGTTTGGAGCAACGCGGGCTCTTGAACAGCGGTATCCACGGAATAGTGACCGCAACCGGAATGGTCGCGCGACGCACAACTCCGCTGGGCCACGATTTCATTTCGTTCATCTCCACGCATTAACGTGCCTGCCGGTTAGAGTCGGTCACACAGGAAAGGCAACCGCGATGCCCAGTCACCACTAAGGAAAGGTCTCGACCCGCTCATACGAATTGATCTGATCAAGTTACCACTTTCGCGCGCGGACAAAGTGCTCTTCGGCACTCACGTGGGGATTCTTCCCACAAGCGCCCGCAAAGAAAACGCCTGCCGCAAGGGACAAAATCACTCCGGGCTTGGAAATACACAAAAGCGCGGACCAGCGGTGGGATGGACCGACTGTTCCCAATGTTCTCACCATCAACTCCTTCCCGAAAGAACTCGCGAGCCGCGAAGATCGCTCCTAAGCCCATCGGCCCAGGTCGCAGCCCAAGTGGACCAGACTCCATCCGAGACATTTCCACGCGAGATGGCTGATGCAGGGCAGGAATCAGGAGAATTTTAACACCGTCCGGCGGGTCAAAGACGGTGAGAGCGATTCGTGTCCTTTGAATGTCCCGAACCGTCAATAGGTGGGCATCTCTGTCCCAGCCCTCAAGCTGAGGTCAAGGCTCGGCGCGAGTCGGAGGCGAAGAAGCTTATTGGTCATAAACACCGCTCTTTAAGTTCTTGAGAAGTATTGTGAGTTAGATGACATGTCCTACCGCGAATGCATTTCTCAAGCGACTGGAAGTCACATCTTGTGCTGCTAGTTTGGAGGCCCATTGCAGAGATATTGCTTGCTGACCTAAGACGTGCAGGATAATCTTCGGGATAGCTTACGTCTAGCCGATCGTCGATCATGTGTTGTCCTTCTTGCAAAGCCGAAAACCCTGCCCTCGCCGTCCGCTGCCGTCACTGCGGAGCAGTCCTGCAGGTCCCTAAGGCCGGTGGAACAGCGGAGAGTCGAGACCCGGGCACGCCGTCGAGTGGAAAGCCTAAGGCGGAGCCACCTCCGGGCAGCCCACCGGCGTTTCGACGGGTTCCGGGAGATGACCGCACGATAGATAGCCCGGCCCCTTCCGCAAATTCCCAGAAAAAGGAGGAGCAAAGGGTTTATGTAATTAGCAAAACGCCTTCCGGTCATACTCCTGAAGACGACCGTGCGGCTGAGAGTTCCGATCCGGGCACGCTCTTCGATGCCAACGAAACTCCACCGGCAGGGGTAGTTTCCGGTTCCCGCGCGAGGTCAAAGACAAGCGGCAGGTCGGGGTTTTCAGGCGGTTTCGAGCCAGGCATGGAGTTCGGCCCGAGGTTCCGCATCGAAAAGCTGCTCGGCGCGGGAGGGATGGGTAAGGTCTATAAAGCGTTTGATAAGGAGCTGTCGCGTACGGTGGCTCTCAAGACCTTGCAACCAGAACTGGTCCGCGATCCCCTTTTAATCGAGCGATTTAAACAGGAATTGCTGCTCGCCAGCAAAATATCCCACAGAAACATTTTGCGTATCCACGACCTCGGCGAGGACGAAGGGGTGAAGTACATCATCATGGCCTTCATCGAAGGCAAGGACTTACACCAGTTGATGGAAGAAGAAAGGCCGTTTTCTCTCGAGCGATCTCTTAAGATCGCTAAGCAGCTGTGCGAAGCACTGGATGCCGCTCATTCTGAAGGGGTGGTCCATCGCGACTTCAAGCCGCAGAATGTATTGGTTGGGAGGGATGACCATGCGTATGTGTCCGACTTCGGCCTAGCCACATCGCTGGAAACGGCGAAGATGGGCATGACTCGGACAGGAGCGTTGGTGGGCACACCGCGCTACATGTCGCCGGAGCAGGTAGAGGGAAAACCAGTGGACAGCCGGGCGGACCTTTACGCTTTTGGGCTGGTGTTCTACGAAATGGTGAGTGGGGACGTTCCTTTTTCTGGCGGATCAACCTGGCAGTTGATGTATCAGCGGGTTCAGGAGACGCCCAAGGATGTAAAGCTAGCTAATCCAGCCCTGCCGGAGTATGTGGCGCGGATTATCATGCATTGCCTCGAAAAAGACGCTGCTCATCGCTACCAGAGTGCCAAAGAAATTCTAACCGATCTGGAGGCTGCTCGCGGCCCTTCGCAGCTTCCCGCGCGAACGGCGCCGACCGCTCCCCGCGCTGTCGAAAGACGCTGGTGGTACGCCGCAGGAGTGGCAGTGCTTCTACTCGTCGGCATCTGCTTTACTATTCCCAAGATTAGACACTGGGTATTTGCAGCTCCCAGCATTGCGACTTCCACGGCAGGCCCAAATGGGCTCCCCTCACCCGCCCAGACAAAGTTTGTGGCGGTCCTGCCGTTCCGTGTGCTGGGCGACCAACCGTCACTCGGCTATGTGGCCGAAGGATTGGGCGAAGCCTTGTCGGCTAAGCTTTTCCAAGTGAAAGATGTGCACCTGGCCTCTCAGACGGCAGCTGCCAAGACCGATCCGAAAACTCCCCTCTCGGAAGTGGCGAAACAATTAGGCGTAAACCTAATTGTGCATGGAACGGTGCAAGGGGCTGGGGATAATCTTCGGGTCACAGTCAACCTAGAGAATGTGGCTGAAAACCGTTTGGTTTGGAGTCAAGAGTTCCCAGGAGTTACTGGCGATCTGCTGACCATCGAGGACCAGATTTACGCCCCGCTAGTCGACGCTCTCGCCCTCAAGCCGAGCAATGCGGAACAGGCCCGTGCCAGTGCGCACCCTACGCAAAACATCGAAGCCTACGAATTCTATCTCAAGGGCCGAAACGCCTTGCGCGGCCAGCAGGATCTCAAAAACGTGCGGTCAGCGATCAGCTTCTTCGAGCAGGCTTTGCAAAAGGACTCCGGCTTTGCCCTAGCCTACGCAGGTGTCGCCGATGCCAGCTTGATCATGTATCGTGAGACAAAAGACAGTTCCTGGTCGGCAAAGGCCTTAGGTGCCGCCCAGCAGGCGCGAACCTTGGGCGAAGATCAGCCCGAAATTCACTTGGCCCTTGGAAATGTTTATAGGTCTTCGGGCCGGACTGCGGAAGCCATAGTCGAATTGAAACGGGCACTGGAACTCGCTCCCAATTCCGATGAGGCCTACCGTCGTCTAGCCACAGCCTACTTGGCCAGCGGACGCAGCGATGAGGCAATCAGTGCATATCAGAAGGCTGTTGAACTGAATCCTTATTATTGGGTCAATCACAACGTTTTGGGAAACGCGTATTATCAGTTGGCGAATTACGGAAAGGCTGCTGATTCTTACAGGCGCGTAATTGAACTCGATCCAAACAATCCTTACGCATACAACAACCTGGGCGCTGTCCTCGTGGCTAGTGGAAAATTTCGAGAAGCGCTCGAGCCCCTGCAAAAGTCCCTACAATTTAGCGCCGACGGACAGGCTTATAGCAATCTCGGCATCGCCTATTTCTACGTAAAGGACTACGACAAAGCTATATCCGCCTACGAAAAAGCCGTTCAGCTGGTACCGACTTCCGATATGTTCGTGGGGAATCTTGCGGAGGCCTATGAGTTGGTCGGGCAGAAAGATCGCGCGCAGGCAACGTTTGAACAAGCCATTTCGCTTGCCTATAAGGATCTTCGCGTAAACCCGCGCGACGCTACCACCAAGGGCAGGCTAGGGCTTTGGTATGGCAAAAAGGGAGACGCCCAGCAGGCTCTTAAGTTCATCAGGGAAGCCCGTGAGCTTGATTCCAACAATGTGGATTTGATCTATTACCAGGCCCAGGCATTCGCCCTATCCGGCGACAAGGTCAAGGCTCTAGGAGCCTTGCGCGAGGCATTTCAAAAGGGCCAGCCGACACCCATTGCTCTGGCAGAGCCCGATCTGGAAAGTCTTCAGAAAGACCCTGGCTTTGAAAGCCTTATAAAGGAGTTCAACCACTCGAATTAGGCGAGCGTTGTTGTCTTTAGTCCACGGCGGCGCAAGTAAATCACCCCGAGCCCAGACGCCATGAGAATCAGTGTCGCCGGCTCAGGGACTGATAGCGGGACGTTGGAAGTGAAGGTGACAGCGGACCCCTGCGCCACCCCGTCTGCTACAAGAAAGAAATTGGTCACACCGCTGGCGCAGGAATCGTCGCTGATCGCACAAATAATTCCACCCGACAGGATCGCTTCGGGGGTTGCGGTGTCAACACCAGAGACAACGGTTAGCACCCCGAAAACGCTGCCATCGATCACCGAGAAGCCTGTGCTTTGAGATTCACTAAACAAATAATCCATGTCCGTGATGTCCACGGTGGAATCAAAAGTCACAGAAGCGAAATCGCAAACCTGGTTCGAGCAGCTTACGCCCGGCACCGTCGGCTCCATCACAACGGCCAGACTACCCGTCCATGGGCTTTGGTCTCCGTCACCTTTGACGCCAAGTGCCGGGTCGATGCCGTCCGCCATTGCGGCGGAGCACGACAGTCCAAATACAATCACGATCAGAAACAAACGCAAAATCTTCACAGGCGCACCCCCGCGCGGTAATACTCATTTCCGACGACCTGATTCATCGCAATCCGAGTACCATAGTTTATCCAGGCCATCCAAAATAGATCCTTTGTTTGCCTAAGCTTAGACGGATAAGAAAAGGTTCGGAACTTGAAGTGCGCAACTGTTTTCCCGAGCTTGGCTTGTCCGTTCTTAAATCGCTCACGAATCAATCGAGCGCGCCAACGAAGGAGGATTAGGAAGTTCTGGAACTTCTAGACCAGTTGGAGTAAGCCGAAAGCTAGATTCCTGCCCGTTCGGTCTGCTCGTAATCCTAATATCTGGCCTGGGGACGCCGAAACCGTGTTGCGTTGCTGAAGCCCGCTCCGAGCTTCTGGGCCCTGCCACTTGCAACCCTGTTTGCTTTTGGCTGGCTGCTCGGACAATTGACCGCGACCGGCGTTCTTCAACAGCTCTGCCTCGTAGCCATGACCATCGTGTCGATTTGGGGCGTACTAGGAACCGTTGTAGCGCGTGCCCTGTTGATGCCCTTGGCCTTTCTGATGTTCGCGGTGCCAATCGGAGAAAGCCTTATACCGAAATTGCAAGACTTCTCGGCATGGTTCGCGGTGAAGATGCTTGATCTTTCCAAAGTGCCTGTTCTGCTCGAAGGGCGTTCTTACGAATCGCAGCAGGGGCAGGCCGTGAAGTTGTTTGCAGCCTACTATGCCCCGGGCCGATTAGACGCGAAGGTGGTGAGTTTAGCGAATACCTTATTTGGCAAACAGTTCTGGTGGCGTACGGGAAGAGGAAGCCGCTGTGACTCTTGGGGACAATCCTTTTACGTGCACGAGACATTTATTCGTTCCGGGCAACCGTTCTTAGTGGTGTGGAGCTGGTATTGGATCGAGGGAAGGTTTACGAGCGACGAATTTCTCGCGAAGTACCTTCTCGCCAAGGCGCGTTTCTTAGGGAGTCATCACGGAGCTGCTGCCATTGCTATCGCTACAGCGGTCGCTACGGAGGACCCACCGGTTCCACAGCGAGCGGCCGAAGTATTGAAAGAATTCTTGAATCACGTCGCGCTGCAGGAAAGCCTTCGTTCGAACGGAACCTAAGTTCCTGGAAGGCCGGTAAATTGAGTTCGCGGCTCGACCATACCCACACTTGCTTTCGAGATTCTGGGCCTTAATCTCAAAAACAGTTTGATTTCCGATTACCCTGTGCAATGGTGCGGATCACGCATCGGGCCCCGTAAGTCAATAGTAGCTATTCTCTCGTTTGGTCTGGGCGGCTGCCCGAGCGACGAGCCTCTTCATGTCTAAGCTCTAGATTTTCTGGATTGCCTCCGAAAGCGAGCGCTCTTAAGCGCTGGCGCCCCTCGGAGTAGACTGGCATTCTCGGATTACTTCTACCCGCAAATCAATCGACGCCGCGGGGTTCGATGCTGCAACGACTCGGTGTATGGGGCGGCGGCGCTGCGGTTCGGCCGCCTCGTTCGTATGCCCCAATGTCGATCTTCCCAACCGAGCTTCTTCCCTCTGCACACGCGGGATGAACGTACTGGAATTGCGGCGTCAGCAATAGGCCATCGGCCGTTACGGTATCCGAGCCGGCGTCAACGGCGGGGGAGCCATTGAGGAGGTGAAAATCGAAGGCATTGGCATCGACGAACTGCGGGTTGCCGATGAAATTTTTCTTTAGTAAGGCCCCGCGTTGATTCGTCACAACCCCCGGCCCGGTTAAGATATTGTTCTCGATGAGGGCCGGTTTTAAGTCATCCTTGCCGATGAATACGAAAATGTTGTCGCCTAGAGGACAGTCGTTAACAAATGTGTTGTTGATGACGAAGAGCTGGTGATCGAGATTGCGCCGGTCGACGCCTTCTTCCAGATACGCGAGAATTGTGTTGTTCTCCGTCTTGGGTCCTTGCTCAATTAGGTTGCCGATGATAAGGGAATTCCCACCGTTTGGCAGATCAAGTTCGTAGCTTCCGGTGCCGGTTGGCTCGTCGGTCAGACGGTTATAGGCGATCACATTCTCCGCCGCTCGGGACTTGAGCAAGTGGCCCACGATCGATTCGTGCGAATAGTTGTAACGAAAGATCAATTTCGCGACATGATTTACGTAGATGTTGTGCGAGGAACCGTCGTCAGTGCCATTCCGCGCGAACTCTGAGAACTCCACCAAAACGGTGCTCTTTGGGTCGTTGCCTGCGAGAATGCCCTCCTGATTGTCGTGAAAGTAGCAATTGCGAATTATAAGGTTGGTGCCCTCTTGCCGAATGCCGGCTCCGTTCCCATCGGATGCAATTGCATCGGCAAACTCGATGTTTTCGACCGTGGTATCGTTCCCGGCGATCACCCAAATCCCTTTGCCTTCCCAATTTTTGCCCGCCGCTTTGATGATGGCGCGGCCCGGCCCTACACCTCGGATCGTTAGATTGTTGGTGGACCAACCGCAAACATCTCCGTCATACTTTCCGGTCGTGTCGATTTCAATCGTGTCGCCACGACTGGCCTTTAGAATTGCGGCGCAAGGTGTTGCGTAGCGGCTGCTGGGCCCCACGTGCAGGGTTTTGGGCCGTGCCTCCGCAGAAACGGTGAATCCGCAGAGAATCAGAAGCAGACATAAACCACTCATCCGGATTTTCCGTCTTAGAAGTAAAGCCGCTACCCCATAGGTCTGCTGTGGCTCGCGGAGGACACCAATGAAGCCCGTAACAAAAGAGAGAAGCGTCGCGCTCATACCAACTCGTGAGAACTTGCGTGCCAATCCTGATTGAGCATCTCGCACGCCGAGTCGATAGCAGTATTGAATGACACCATAAATGATCAGCGCGATTGCCACCGTAGTTTTGATAGAAACGATGTTCCAGCGTGCCGTATGGCTGATACAGTCGCATCGCGAGAAGTGCTTTTGAATCGAATACTCGGTTTGCGCTTTCTCGCTTTCCGTTTCATCAACCGAGATTATCACGCCGGCTTATATAGGTGAACCTTTCCGTCCACAACGACGGCGATATATCTGCCGCGTTCGAGAAATTGCATAACCCGTTTCTCTTCACGCGCCAGCCTTGCCCACCTTGATTTGGTGTTCGGATTCTGTTCGAGTCCGCGCAATTCTCGGGCTTCAAAGCGAAAATCAATCTGCTTTAGTTTGCTCTTGGAAGTTTGGCGGACGGGATGGGTTTCGTAGCCAATCTCGACGTTTTTCTTTTTGTCGATCAGAGATTGTTGCCACACAGAGAGGAGGGCGGATTCGAATGACGCTGGCATTAGTTGAGAATAGCAAATCCATTCCACAAACCGATGTTTGGTGAACTGCGCAGCGCTACGTATTCGATCGGCGTGCAAAAGCGCCTCTAACCCGCTGGCGCATATTCAAGTTATCGTAACCACGTTCGCCGTGGAATTGCTGCTCGCTGGCGTGCCGATCGAGCGCCTTTCGATATTGCTCGGCCATCAGAGCGTTCGGATCACCAAGATGCATTACAACCCTTGGGTCCACGTCGCCCCGGTTCCAAACCGCATCCGCGTAGGGAGCGGGAACTAGTCCCAACTTTAGAGCGCGCCTAGCTATCGTACCGCGGCTTCCTGGATCGAGTTACAACACGTTCGAGAGTATTCGAGTCTGCGCAGACACCGGACGCTGAGCTATGATCTCGAAGCGCAAGCCTCTTACCCCTTGGAATCCCGCTTTCGCGCTTCCAGCGCCACCACTCAGCGCAAAGTCTAACTGATGAAGTCTAAACTTTAGATTCTGTCCGCGTAGAGTCCTTCAGGCGGCAGCCAGCCACTCAAACCGAACGGGCAGACGTTCGGTCCACTTCCCTCATTCAGAATTCCAAAATCAGTAGCTTTGTGTGCGCGCGCACTTCGTGGTACGTTTAGCGATAATAGCGTAGACAGGTAGATAGGGGCTTTTCTAGTCTCACACAACGAATAAGCCGTTATCGAAACAATATTGGAACAAAAGGTCCAAGTCGAAAACGGGCATTATTCGTGTGCCGTATTGTCTTCTCCTGACGAAATTCGAAAACTGAGACCTCTTGTCAGGCTTTCCAAAACGCAGCATGACATCCTGTTCGACCCGGAGTTCTACCTCAGTTCTCTGTCCAATGGGTGGGAACCCAGGGTAGTCACTGTGTATGACCGGACTGAACTCGCCGGGATCGTGTACGCCAAGGAAAAAATCGTACTCGGATATAACCTGGGCGTCGTGTATTCGGACTTGAGCTGGGGTGGCGTATCCTTTGGAGATTCCGTTCATCAGGAAAACGCGTTCCGCATCGCGATGGGGAAGTTGCTTGAGCGTCCGGGAACACGGGGTATCCGCCTAAGAATTCTACGCGGTTCCCCGGAATTGGCCGCCATCCGCAAACTCATTGCTTCCAGAGACCTGGATGTTCATTTTTCGCGGGTCAAGGATCACTCCAGTTTGGAATTGCCGGATACGTACGAGCGGCTGCTTCAGGGTTTTGGAAGTACGACGCGGCACAATTTCCGTTACTATCGCCGGCGTTTTGAAGCGGCAGGGCATATCTATCAGGAATGTCTCTCACTGGATGAACTTCGTGCAGCAGCCGTGTACTTAAAGTCGAGGTGCAGGATACCGAGTCAATCGGGGTCCATTGAGAGACTATTGGACATGGTGGCTACCGCGGATAAAGTCCTTGCGGTCGGACTCAGGCATCGAAACGGTGAATGGCTAGGGATCATAGGAGGAGTGTACAGGTCTGGAGCAGGGGTATTGTTGCTACAGTTGAGTAACGACAGAAATTTTCCCCGAGATTCGCTGTCCGTTGTGCTCCGAGGTTATCTGATGGAGACGCTTATCCGCGGCGGCGCGAGGCTGCTTTCGATTTGGGGCGGGACAGCGCCGCCCTTATCTCGATACGTAAAGTACATACCAACTCTGAGAATCCACCTCGATTTGCCAGGTTTTCGTTGGCGGATGGCGCGTCGACTCGTAACAGAAGTTGGTCCTTGGCTGCCCAAGCGGCTCGGCCTCGATGCTCAATGGATTGCCCCATTTCGACGACGTTGAGGATCAGTGAAAACTCAATGGGTGAGCAGTAGCGCGAACGCTGCGCAAATCGGCTGTAGCTTTGCATCCCTGATAGGTTTTTAGACTCGTCGTAACCATTCCCTTAAACCCTTGGTGATCGACCCTCACTTGTATAAGGCTTGCTTCTTGGTCCTAATCGATTCTTCTTTCTCTTGCAACCAGCGTCGCTCCGGCCACTCCAATTCGCCCTCCATGCGGATCGACTTCGGGCTTTGGTACCCACTAGCAAATTGGCCACATCACTCCAGACAAGCGCGGTTAGCAGGACGCATCTTGCGGCGCACGGTGTGTCGAGCAGAAATGTCTTCCCGCTCATTCAAACAGAATTTTGGCCATCATTCCTTTGTCTTCGTGATTCCAGAGATGACAGTGGAATCCCGACATTCCTCGGATTACCGGGTTCGTGAAATCCATAATCACGAAAACGGGTGTGGGGAGCTTATTGTTAACTAGAAATTCAGCCGGCTCGTCAAGATCACCACTGCAGCGTCACCGCCAGAGTAAGACAGCCACTCTTGCCTGTGCTCCGTCCTCACGACCGCCAGTGCAGGGTCACTTGTCCAGGCATGGGGTGAACCATCGCTGCGCCCGTTCGTCGCGACTCCAGCAATCCCGCCTTCAACCCGAAATACCACTTCGCCGGCCGGTCCGCATCGTCAATCAACATCAGTCGCGGGTTGTGCTTCAACCCTTCGGCTTGCAAAATCATCGTCTCCTGGTCCTGCCGCAAAAATTTCTGCGCAAATATCCGGAAAATCCAGACTGGCAGCAGCAAATTCCAAGCCGCCACAAAATCAATCCGGCACAGATCGCGCCGCACGGGCGTCACCGTCGCCCGGCTCGAAAACCACAGCTTCCCGCTGCGTATCTCTTCCGTCCGGATATTCGGCAGAACAAAATCGATCGTCGTCGTCACCGGCTCGCCCGTATATTTCTTCAGCATCCGGTATGGCGCGCTGTTCGAGCTCGGCGTGTGCGGACTCATGCGAAATCCATTCGGAATCGGCTCAAACTTTTTTTCTTTCTCGTGAATGCTATGCCGACTGCGCCAGTACCACGATTGATGCACAAACGGCCCGTGCGCCGGATCCATCAAGCCAATAATCCCCTGGTCCACATGCGACGGCAGCTCGCAAGCCAAATGCGTGATCCGAAATTTCTCGCTGAATGTAGCCAGTCTGGGCGCCGCCGCAATCCCCAAAGCCGCACCTGTCGGACAGGAGCTTGCCCCTCCCTCTTCTCCTCGGTTCGCCTCTCCACGCGTCGCCGCCGCGACCCGCGCACCCGAACTCATGTAAACCCAAAAATATCCGTTCCGCTCCTCGCAGGGATAATGCCCCGCAAAGATCCGCTCCACTTTCAATTTGTCCTGACTAGTCAGCGAGGGAATCTCGACGCACTGCCCGCTGCACGCCTCAAACTTCCATCCGTGATAACTGCACTCCACGTTTTTCCCATCAAATCGCCCATAAGAAAGCGGAATCCCGCGGTGCGGACAGGAATCGCGCATTGCAAACGCTTTGCCCCCGGCCGTGCGCCCCAACACCAGCGGCACCTCCAGCAACATCGCCGTCTTCAATTGGTTGCCGGTAACTTCCGTGCTTCGCAAAGCCGGATACCAGAAATCCCAAAGGAATCCAGCGTCGCTTTCTGACACACTTTTCCGCTCGTCAAGTTTATCCTGTAAAATCGGTCGCACCGCTTCGCTCATTCGTTCTTCCCGCTGCTATCCTGCGTCAATCCTGCGAGCCAGTTCAACGTTCCGCAACACAGTTGTAAGATTCGCCTTTTCACCCTGACGGAATTCGAAGGGCCGAGGCGAACCGCCCTGCGTCAACGGCATCGTAGTATATCGCCTCGCATCGCGGCAACGCCGGCGAGCATCCAATTGCCTGTTCCTGATTTCGGCGGTATTATTAGTGAAGAGCAAATCGATGTACGCCGCTTTCTATTAGCCGATCCCGTCTCGCTCGCTCCAGTCGCGAGCTCGTTGTTGTTTCTTCGCTACTGACTATTCACCGCTCACTACTCACTTTTTCTTGAGGATTCACCATGGCCGTAATGACGTTGTCAGACAAATTGGACCAGCTGGGCACTCGCTACGACGAGTTGACTCAGCAGCTTTCGACTGCGGAAGTCGCGTCGGACTCCGCCCGCTTCCAGAAGATCGCTAAGCAGCATGCCGAGCTGGAAGAAATCGTCGCTAAGCATCGCGAGTTCAAACAACTTGAAAAAGATCTCGCTGGCGCGCACCAGATGGTTGTCGAAAACGAAGACGCCGAGATGAAGCAAATGGCGCTCGACGAAGAAAAGCAGCTCATCACGCGCAAAGAAATTGTCGAGCGCGAATTAAAACTGCTCCTTCTCCCGAAAGATCCGAACGACGAGAAGAGCGTTATCGTAGAAATCCGCGCCGGGACAGGCGGCGACGAAGCGGCGCTCTTCGCCGGCGAACTCTTCCGCATGTATTCGCGTTACGCGGAAACTCTCGGCTGGAAAGTGGAAGTCCTCGAAAGCTCGCCCTCCAATCTCGGCGGCCTCAAGGAAATCGTCGCCGCGATTCAGGGCCACAAAGTTTATTCCAAGCTGAAATACGAAAGCGGCGTGCATCGCGTCCAGCGCGTTCCGGCCACGGAAACGCAAGGCCGCATTCACACATCGGCGGCAACGGTCGCCGTCCTTCCCGAAGCTGATGAAATCGACATCAAGATCGAAGCCAAGGATTTGCGCATAGACACGTTTTGCTCTTCCGGCCCCGGCGGACAATCCGTGAACACCACGTACTCCGCGGTGCGCATCACGCACATTCCCAGTGGCCTGGTCGTTTCACAGCAGGACGAAAAATCGCAGATTAAAAATCGAGCGAAGGCTATGCGTGTTTTGCGAACGCGCTTGTATGAAATGGAACTTGAAAAGCAACAAGCAGCCATTGGCGCCGAACGCCGAGGCCAAATCGGGACCGGCGACCGTTCCGAAAAAATCCGCACTTACAACTTCCCGCAAAACCGCGTAACGGATCACCGCATCGGTTTGACGCTCCACCAGTTGACGGACGTGATGGAAGGCAAACTCGGCGCGTTAGTCGACGGCCTCGTAAGCCATTATGAAGCCGAACGCCTCGAACAAGAGCTAGGCGCCGCGTAAGCACGCATTAACTGGCGGACTCTTCGGCAATGCAAAACTCTTTCTCATTCCGTCCTTTTTTTCTTCTCCGTGGCCTCTGTGTCTCTGGGCCCTCTGCGTTAATTTCATTGTTGTCTTCATGCCGGGTGCGGCGGTGATCGCGGACCCGGAACACGTCGACGTTCGCACGGCGCTCAAGCGAGGCATCGCCGAACTTCGCGACGCAAATGTCCCCTCGTACACGCTCGCGGCAGAATTGCTGCTACTGCACGTGCTCGGCCGTGACCGCGCGTGGCTTTATGCACATCCCGAAGAAGTGATCCCCGGCAACGACGCTCATCGATTTCTTTCGCTAATTCGTAGGCGCGCCGAAGGCGAGCCCACGCAGTACATCACCGGCAAACAAGAATTCTGGGGCATGGAATTTGAAGTTACGCCCGATGTCCTGATTCCCCGCCCCGAGACTGAGCACGTCATTGAAGTTGCCCTGGATCGCCTTGCGGTGAGAGAAATCCGCGCGGGCCGCAAACCAACTCTGACTGGCGATGGACTAAACATCATCGACGTCGGTACGGGTTCCGGTTGCATAGCTATCGCGCTCGCGAAGGAACTTCCGGGCGCACGAATTATAGCGACCGATATTTCCGCCGCGGCTCTTGCCGTGGCTCGTCGCAACGCGGCCCACGCATTCAGCGATAGCATTCAATTTATCGAATCAGATCTGCTCGATTACCTAGCAGGACGGGCACGACATGCCGTGCCCCTACTCGGGAATACTTCAACGCCAGACGCAACGCATTCGCGGCCGTTCGATCTGATTGTCAGCAATCCGCCGTATGTGGGTCGCAACGAAAAAGATTCTCTAATGCGCGAAGTCCGCGATCACGAACCGGAGATTGCGCTCTACGGTGGCGAAGAAGGTTACGAACTCTACGCCGAACTGATTGCGCAGGCCGCGAGACATTTGAAGCCCAGCGGAATTCTTGTCCTTGAGCTCGGCCACAATAGTCTCCCTGCCGTGCAACCGCTTCTTGATTTGCCCAACTGGACAAACGTTAGCGTAACCAAGGATTTGGCAGGGATCGACCGCGTCATTGCCGCCGAGCGGATTTAAGCGATGGCGAAGTTGTGGCGAAGATTGAATCGGGAGTAGGCTAGCGACATGCCGGAGATGGCACGATTTCGGGCGAAGCATGGGCCGGTGGAGGAACGGGCGGCGGATGCGGTCGCTTCGATTTTACACGTGGACATGGACGCATTTTTTGTTTCGGTGGAGTTGCTGGAGCGACCGGAACTTCGCGGCAAACCAGTTGTGGTTGGTGGGCGACCGGATCAACGCGGCGTCGTTACAGCGGCAAGCTACGAGGCGCGCAAGTTTGGCGTGCATTCCGCGATGCCGTTGCGAACGGCCGGAAAGCTCTGTCCGCAAGCAGTGTTTCTTGATGGCCATCATGAGAAATATGGCGAGTGGAGCGACCGGGTCGCAACGATTCTCGCGAAGTTTTCCCCAATCGTTGAAATGGTTTCAATTGATGAAGCGTATCTAGATCTCTCGGGCACAGAGCGGCTGCATGGGCCGCCGCTTGCTGCTGCAGACAAACTCCTCCGGACCATCACGCGCACGACGGATCTTCCTTGTTCTGCTGGGCTCGCGACAACGCGACTCGTGGCCAAGGTAGCTTCGGACCAAGCCAAACCACGCGGGCTCGTGTGGGTCGCACCCGGCCAGGAAGCGCTATTTCTTGCGCCGCTCCCTGTGCGAAAAATTCCGGGCATCGGCGAAGTCACTGAACGGGCGCTGCGTGCGCTTGGCATCGAAACTGTGGAGCAGCTCGCCGCGGTCGCCCCGGAAAAGCTCGAAAAGATTTTTGGCCAGTGGGGCGATGCACTCTATCGCAAAGCGCGAGGCGGCGATTCCTACGAATTCGTCATCGATGCGGAGCCAAAGTCCATTTCGCACAATCACACGTTTGGCGAGGATACGAACGATACGGAGGCCCTGCACTCCTTGCTCAGCCATCTCTCGCAAAAGGCATGCAAACGTTTGCGCGAAGCTGGATTAGCAACGCGCACACTCACTTTGACGATCCGCTACGCCGGATTTGACACGCACACCCGCGCGAAAACTCTTTCCGAGCCCACGAAACTGGACGCTGATATTTTTCGCGTGTTTCAAAAACTTTTTGCTGAGCACCGCGACATGAAACGCAAGATTCGCTTGCTTGGCGTGAGCCTCGGCGGTCTCACGCACGGCGGCGAGCAACTCGATCTGCTGGATGCGGAGCGGCGCGAACGGCTCGAAAAATTGACTCGCGCCACCGACAAGTTGCGCGACCGCTTTGGCTTTGGAAAAGTCCAATTTGGCGGCTCGCTTCGCGCTGACGGCTCCAAGAACGAGCGCGACGAACCGAGACTGTCTACCTTAGCAAGGGCAAACCTCAAGAAGTCGAGCGAGTCGTGATGGCAGTCACGACGAATCGGAGTGGATGCCCTATACTTCTCGAATGAGCCCCGTAACACCTCCTTCCGGAACCGGAGATCGCGTCGGTAGCGGCAAACTTTCTGGATTCTGGCAACGCATCAGCGAAGGCCGCCGGATTGACGAATTGTGGTCGCAGTTCTCGGCAGACGCGCGCTCCAGCTATGGGTTCTACATGACGGACGCCGTCGCCGAAGACATGGTGAACCGTCGAGGGCGGCCTCGATTCTTTCGCATTGCCAAGACTTTGTTCTGGTCGCTGGTGATGAAGCTGACCCCGGCGCGACGGGTGCTTCTGATTCTCGCCTGCGTGCTGCTGGTGGTATCGGGCTTCCATTTTGAGTTCAGCAACGATGTGAAAGGTGATTTCAATTTCACTTTTATCACTGTGATGCTGCTTCTTCTGTTGCTTGCGTTGGAACTCGCGGACAAAGTGACGATGAAACGCGATCTGGAAATCGCGCGGGAAATTCAAACGTGGCTTGTTCCATCTCATCCGCCGCAAGTGGCTGGCGCGGAGATCGCGTTTGCTTCGCGACCGCAGAATTCCGTTGCGGGCGATTACTATGACGCGTTTTATCCCACGCTTAGCGCTTCGGAAAATGGAAAGCTGATGCTGGTGATCGCGGATGTTGCGGGAAAGAGTATTCCCGCTGCGCTGCTGATGGCAACGCTGCAAGCCAGCTTGCGCACGATCGCTGGAGAGGGAGTTCCGCTAGACAAGCTTGTCTTGCGGCTAAATCGGTACGCTTCCGCGCACAGCCTGGATGGGCGGCGGTTTACGACAGCGGTGATCGGCGAATACGATCCCGCGACACGGCGTCTTGTCTACGTGAACGCCGGCCACAATCCGCCGATATTGCGCCGCGCCGGGGGAGAGACCGAAAAATTGGAGGTTGGAGGTTTGCCGCTCGGGATCGACGGCGGTGCCGTTTACGATACAGCCGCCATCGAACTAAAATCAGGCGATGCGTTGATTTTTTACACGGACGGGGTCGTCGAAGCGTTCGACGAAAAAGGCCGGGAGTTCGGCAATGCCCGCTGGATCGAGGCCATCCGCGCGCTGCCTGATTGGGGCGCCGCGGAATCATTGCAATTTTTGATGAGGCGCGTGGATGACTTCGTGGGCTTGACGCGGCAGTCCGATGATATAACCTGCCTGGTGATTCGCACTAAATAGGTTCTTCGCGTAAACAGGAATCTCGCCAAAGTCGGTTGGGCAGATCAATAAGAAAAGCGGCAGCAGAACTGCCGCCCTCCGTACCGCTTCTACCGGATTCGCGTTGGCGTGCCGAAAGTCGCATAATCGCGTTGTGACGCCTCGCGAGCTTGCTAATTCGATTTGTGATGAGTTGCAGCGTAATGGGCATCAAGCGCTACTTGTGGGCGGGTGTGTGCGCGATTTGTTGCTCGGCCGTCAGCCTGCCGACTATGACGTCACGACCGATGCGACGCCTGAGCGCGTCATGGAATTGTTTCCGGAGAGCATCGCGGTGGGCGCGCAATTTGGCGTGGTGCTTGTACCTCGCGATGGGTTGAAGGTGGAAGTCGCGACGTTTCGTTCCGACGTAGGCTACTCCGATGGGCGGCATCCGGACCGCGTCGTTTATTCCAAAACGCCAGAAGAGGACGTGCAGCGCCGCGATTTCACGATTAACGGTTTGCTGATGCGGCATGACACGGGCGAAGTTCTTGATTTTGTCGATGGCCAAGCGGATTTGAAGGCTGGAGTGATTCGCGCGATCGGCGAACCGGACAGGCGTTTTTCGGAAGACAAACTGCGCATGATGCGTGCCATCCGATTTGCGGCGCGCTTTGGTTTCGAGATTGAGCATGCGACGTTTGCGGCGATTCGACGGCATGCCGGCGCGGTTACGGATGTTTCGGCGGAGCGGATTCGCGAGGAACTCACGAAACTTTTGACGGAAGGCTCGGCGCGGACCGGATTCGAACTGCTGGAAAAATCCTGGTTGCTGTCAATCGTGCTTCCAGAGATTGCAGCGATGAAAGGAATCCCCCAGCCTCCGCAGTTTCATCCCGAAGGCGACGTATGGACTCACACCCTGCTGATGATTGAGGAACTACCCGCAGGAACTTCGCCGACGCTTGCCTGGGGCGTGCTGTTGCATGATGTTGGCAAACCTCCGACCTTTAAGCCCGCTTCGCAGACCGGCGATCGCATTCGGTTTGATCATCACGTCGATGTAGGCGTTCGAATGGCGGAAGTGATTTGCCGGAGGTACCGGTTTTCGAACGAAGAGACCGAGCAGATCGTCGCGCTCGTTGCCAACCACATGCGATTCATGGAAGTGGGGCGCATGAGGACCTCGACACTGAAGCGATTTGTGCGGCTGCCCCATTTTGAAGAGCATCTGGAACTGCACCGGCTGGATTGTCTTTCGAGCCACCGTAAGTTGGATTCATATGGCTTTGTGCAGGAATTTCTCGCAGAAACGCCTGCGGAGGAGGTTCGTCCACAGCGTGTCCTAACGGGTACTGATTTGAGCGAAATGGGCTATATCCCTGGACCACTATTTAGCGAAATACTGAGGGCCGTGGAAGATGCGCAGCTCGAGGGGCAGGTCAGAAGCAAGCCGGAAGCTGAGGAATTGGTGCGGAAAAAGTTCGTATTGAAGAGGTCCAAGGCTTGATGTAGAAGAATCTCAGGCCTGTGACCCATGCAACGGCTAAGAGCTAATCGAAGTGCGAGACTTCTTTGCATGTATATGATAAAAATAGATTTATGCTGAGAATGGCGAGAAAACGCGAAGAATGCTAGAACATGAGCATGTCATGCTAAGATTTCATGCTACTTGTATTCGCATCTCGTCGCACCTTTTAGCTTTGACCAGCATCTAACCTTTTTAAGCGCGGGACATTCTTCCCTGCGCCCGGATTTAGGGGACACTCACTATGGCTGAGAAAAAGTATACGGTGCCAGAAATACTCGCGATCCTGCCAGTTCGGGATACGGTCTTGTTTCCCGGGGCTGTACTGCCTTTGACGGTAGGCCGGGAGAGTTCTCTGGCCCTAGTTAACTCGCTGGAAGGCGAGGAGAAATTGTTGGGGGTTGTGGCGCAGCTGGACCCCCGGATTGAAGACCCTGCCGCTGCAGACCTGCACAAGGTCGGTACGCTGGCGAAGGTTCATAAGACGGTCAAAATGCCTAACGGGAACGTGGTCATCTTCCTAGAGGGCCTGCAGCGCGTTAATGTGCTGGAATTGATCGGCCTGCGGCCGTTTCTGCGGGCGCGGGTGGAAGCGCAGCCCGAAATTACCGGGGATGTGGATGCGGAGCTAGAGGCCTTGCAGCGCAACGCTCAGGACCTGTTTCGCGACGTTGTGAGCCACTCACCGCAACTTTCGGACGATTTGCAATCCGTGGCATTGAACATCGATGATCCAGGACGCCTGGCGGACTTTATCGCCGGGACCTTGCCGTCACTTTCGACACTGCTACGCCAGGAGCTGATCGAAACACCGAGCGTGCGGAAGCGGCTCGAGATGTTGATCCGCGAACTCTCGAAAGAGCTGGAAGTGTTGGAGCTACGCTCAAAAATTCACGAACAGGTGCAGGAGCAGGTGGGCCAGAACCAGCGTGAGTATTTGCTGCGCGAGCAGATGAAGGCTATTCAGAAGGAACTCGGCGAATCCGACGATTCTTCGCAGGAGATGGACGAACTGCGGAAGAAAGTCGATGAGGCGGGGATGACCGCGGAAGCGAAGAAAGAGTGCGACCGCGAGTTGAAGCGTCTGGCGAAGATGACGCCAGCTTCGGCAGAGTACATGGTTTCGCGCACGTACCTGGAATGGATGACTTCTTTGCCGTGGGCGAAATCTTCCGGTGTGAGCGAGATCGACATCGCCAAAGGGAAGCAGATTCTCGACGAAGACCACTATGACCTCGCGAAGGTCAAGGAACGGATTCTGGATTACCTGGCGGTGAAGAAACTGCAGCCGGGGATGAAGGGGCCGATTCTGTGCTTCGTTGGGCCTCCTGGCGTGGGCAAAACTTCGCTGGGAAAATCCATCGCACGGTCGCTGGGCCGCAAATTCGTGCGCATCGCTCTTGGCGGCATGCACGATGAAGCGGAAATTCGCGGGCATCGCCGCACATACATCGGTGCGCTGCCGGGGCAGATCATTCAAGGGCTGAAGCGTGCGGAGTCGAACGATCCAGTGATGATGCTCGACGAAGTCGACAAACTGGGACGCGATTTCCGCGGCGACCCGTCGTCGGCGTTGATGGAAGTGCTCGATCCGGAGCAGAACAATGCGTTCCGCGATCACTACCTGGACGTGCCGTTCGATTTGTCGAAAGTGCTGTTCATCGCCACGGCGAACTGGATGGATCCAATACCAGAACCCTTGCGCGACCGCATGGAGATTATCGAACTGGCCGGATACACGGGCGAAGAGAAGGTTCATATCGCGCACAAATATCTGATCCCCAAGCAAGCCCAGGAGCACGGGTTGAAGGTGGGAGAGCAGATTGAATTCTCGGACGATGCGCTGCGGGAAATTATCCACAGCTTCACACGGGAAGCGTGGCGCCCGGCTCGTTGTGCGGGCTTGTCGGGCCTAACGGGGCGGGAAAGTCCACCTTGCTGTCCATGGCGGTCGGGCTGCTGCGCCCTGACCGGGGGACGTCGCGGGTGTCCGGGATCGACGTCTGGGCAGAGCCGGAGCGGGCCCGGGAGCTGATGGGCGTGTTGCCGGACGGCCTGGCGATGCCCGAGCAGCTCACCGGCCGGGAGTTGCTCAGCTACCTGGGCCAGCTCCGGGGGCTGGGCAAAAACCTGGTCACCGGCCGGGCTGACGAGCTGCTGACGGTGCTCGGGCTGACCAGGGAGGTCGAGCGGACGCTCATCATCGACTACTCAGCGGGGATGCGGAAGAAGATCGGCTTGGCTACGGCGCTGCTGCATCGGCCGGAACTGCTGGTGCTGGATGAGCCGTTCGAGGGGGTCGACCCGGTGGCCGCCGCGGTGCTGACGCGGGTTCTGCGGCGCTTCGCCGCCTCGGGCGGTGGTGTGCTGCTGTCCAGTCATGCGATGGCGCTGGTGGAACAGCTGTGCGACACCGTGGCCGTGATGGCCGCGGGCAGAGTCATCGCTCAGGGACCGCTGGAGCAGGTGCGGTGCGGCAGATCGCTGGAGGAGGCATTCATCGAGCTGGCCGGCGCCGGTGCCGGAACCGGGGAGGCACTGTCGTGGCTGGCCCGCTGATCTTGATGAAGCTCACCATGCTGCGGCGTGAGGCCAGTGGGCCCCGGTCGGGCTGGGTCCTCGGCGGCGCGGCAGCTGGGCTGGCGCTGGCGGCTGGCACGATCGGCGCGGCGACGCTGCGGGCCAGGTCGCCGGGCACGGTCGCGGACCTGCTCGCCGTGCTGTTCGCGGTGTGGACTTTGGGCTGGGTGCTGGGGCCGGCCTACGCCGGCCAGCCGGTGCTGCGCGCCGAGCAGTTCCAGCTGCTCCCGGTCCCGCGCCGCAGGCTGGCACTCGGCCTGCTCGGCGCGGCATTCGCCGGGGTGACCGCCCCGGTCACCTTCATCGCGTTCACCGCCCTGGTCGTTTTCGGGATCCGGCTCGGCATGGTCCCGGCCCTCATCGCCGTGCCCGCAGTCGTGCTGCAACTCATCCTGATCGTGCTGCTGTCCCGGGTTACCGGCTCGTTGTTCGGCGCGCTGTCCCGGTCCCGCGCTGGCGCCGTGTTCAGCGCCCTGCTCAGCGCCGTGATGCTGGCCGCCGGTTCCTCCGGCTGGATCGTTCTCGCGGCGCTGCACCCCCTGGTGGACACCGGATTCCCGGCCGGGTTCTCCGCCGCCGTGCGCGCGCTGCCGTCCAGCTGGGCGGTGCTCGCGGTCGAGGCCTCGTCGCGGTCGGACTGGCTGATGACCGCGGCACCGCTGCTCGGGCTCATCGTGGTGCTGCTGCTGTCGTGGCTGACGTGGGAACGATCGCTTGGCCCGCCGCGGTGGCCCCGGCCGGCGGTCCGCGGCAGCCCGGCCGGGCGCGCAGCACCGCGGCGCTGGATGCCCGCCGGGGCCACCGCAGCGGTATTCGTCAAGGAGCTGCGCACCTGGCGGCGAGACCCGCAGCGGCTGACCAGCCTGGCCGTCCCGCCCGCCTTCGCCGTGCTGACCTGCCTGGCGCCTGCCGCGCTCGGCTCGACGACAATCCTGCCGTTCGCCGGCGCGCTCACCGCCCTGATGGCCGCGGTCACCTCAGCGAACCTCTACGGCCAAGACGGCACCGCGCTGTGGCTGACGCTGCTGGTGCCCGGCAGGGAGCGTGCCGATGTCCGCGGCCGGCAGCTCGCCTGGCTGACATTGTTCGCGCCGATCACCCTGGTCCTCACCGCAGCGGGCATGGCGGTCAGCGGCCGCCCGGACCTGTGGCCAGGGGCGCTGGCCGCGACGTTCGCGCTGCTCGGCGGCGGGGCCGGGCTGCTGCCGGCCGTGGCCATCGCCCTGCCAGCCCCCGGCCCCGGCCCACGAGACCGCAACAACGCACCGCTGGGGGACACCGATGCGCTCGGGCCCGCCCTGGTGATGCTGTTCCTGGCGCTGGCCACAGCGGCGCCCGCAGCGGGAACCGTGCTGGCCGGCGAACTGACCGGCAGTCCGGCACTTCGCTGGGCAGCCCTCGCGGTGGGCGTCATCACCGGCGTGCTGGCCTATGCGCTGCTCGGCCGCGCGGCCCAGCGGCGCCTTACCCGGCGCGGGCCCGAGCTGTTGTCCCTGCTGCGGACCGGAACCGGACGGCCCGCCACGCCAGCCAACAGGCCTTCCCTCATCACCTCGATGCCCAGGTACCGCCGGCGCCTGCTGTGGTGCAGCCTGTTCACCGGCTGCATCGCCCTATTCCCCCAAGCACTGATGCCGCTGCTGATAAAACTCTCCGGCGGGCACGCACGGGTCTGGTTCCTCGCGTTGTACCTGCCCGGGGCATGGCAATGGCCGGTGATCACCCTGATGTTCCTGCTCGGGCTGGCCTCGCTCGGGCTGGCCGCCCGGATCTGGACCACCCAGCCCCGGCCACCGCGGTACCTCCGTGATAGCCCGGGCAGCGGTGACCAGACCCTCCCCAGCCCACCCTCCGCCGGAAAAGAACGCCACTGTGCCATACCCCCCTGACACGGCCACCCCTCAGGCATGGAACCGGGACAACCGGGATAGACGCAACCAGGATCACGCACAACGGCCGGTCCTCACCAAGGCCCAACGGAAAATGACGGCGCGCCCGATCGACCTGATCTGCGCTCCCAAGCCAACGAGCGCCAAGGTGGCTCCGGCCGCGCAGAACGGCGGTTATCTGGAGCCGTCCCTGTCCACGCCGCGCCTGACCAGGACGTCTGCGGCGTTGACATGTCGCTGAACAGCGTTCAAGCCATAGCCGCTTAGTTCTAAAAACGGCGGCGACAAGGGGATTTGTGCCAGGCGTGCGGCGGAGACACTGTCCAGGTAACGCGTCCACCGCGCAGGAAATGCACACAAAACACCCGCGGCCCTTACAGCGAAGACACCCAGATTCGGACTCCAGTTAACGGCGGGTCGGCGCGCGGTTATCCGTGGATCTTTTCGTGTCGCTGGCCGCTCTCAGCAGTCCCGGTATCGCCCAATGGACGGTCAGCCGAGCCGTATATTTATACATCGCCGCGCTTGAGGTATACGTCCTCAACTGCCGCATGGCGGGTATGCCGGCTCGGGTGGTAGGTGGCCGTCAGTGGTCCTCTACGCGGAGGAGGTCTTGCTCGGTCAGCAGCTTGTCCAGCCTGGCCTGGTCGACCCGGCTGACGAGGGCGGTTTCTTCCTGGCGGTCGCGGACGCATTTGGCCAGCGTGAACGACGAGGTGACGACGTAGAGCAGGCCGAGCGCGAGGAACCCGCGGATCCATCGTGAGTCGTGCAGGTAGCCGATGCCGGTGATCGTGACCGCCAGGGAGACAGCGAACGAGATCACCGACTGCGTGAAGAAGGCCGTGGTAGTGCGGGGCCGTAGCGGAGTGCTCATGTGCTTGATCCTCCGCGCCGCGCCCGCGCGGGACATGAGTACGCCTACTCATTTCCTGGTGAGCTGATCAGCTCGCTATGCAGGTACCTGGCCGGGGCCGTAGCCCGTATTCTCGTGCCGCGTAGTTTGTATGCTGCCGTAGGTACTGGCCGGGCACTTCAGAGCGGCTCCGGAAGGCGGGCACCCGGTGGGCTTCTTCGGCGGGTACGTCTTCGATGGCAGTACCTGGCGTGGATTCGACCCGGACTCAGATCAATGGCCAGACATCGCAGCGCCTTGGCTTAGCGTCTACGTACACGACAGCGACATCGCCACGGTCCGGTATAAGCCGGGCGGACCCGGATCCGGCATCGCCTACCTCGGCCGCACACCCCGGGTGTATTTCGGTGACGAGTCGGCCTCGGCACCTGCCGACGTGCTCCGCGAAGCTGAAGGGCTGGCTTTCTGGCTGGCGCGGCAGCAAGGCAGGAGCGACGAGGCGGAACTGCGGGACCTGATCGCTTCCTTCCTGGCCGGCGACATCCCAGAGCAGCAGATCCATGATCACGCCAGCGCCGGAACCGATGCCGGCGATCTCGACGACGCCGACATCTTCGTCGAAATCAAGGTGTCCAGGTTTCTCACGGCGGCAGGACTACCGGTCCCATCCGAACTGCCTGACACGTAAAGGCAACTAACACACTCACATGCCGCGTATCGCGTGGATCTTCCGACGAGTCTAAGCAGATGCGGTCTGGGCATGCCGACTGCGGGCGTCGGCAGGCCGATCTACGGTGCGTCCGGCCGTGCCTTTGACTGGCCGACTTCGATCAGGTGACCATCGGGGTCACGGATATAAGCACGGATCTCGTAGGCATGATCCTTGGGCTCGGTCAGGAACTCGGCCCCCTTCGCCGACCACTCCGCGTAGGCGGCTGCGATGTCTGCGACCCTGATGTTCAGGAACGCACTGGTGTGATCGGGGTCAGCTGGCGGCGCGAGCGTCACCGTGGGCTTGTCATCGGTCGGGCCGCCGCCCACATTAAGGATCAGCCAGCTGTTGGCTACCTTCAAGATGACCGGGTCGCGTTCCAACACCACTGTCGCCCCGAACACCGACCGGTAGAACTCACGGGACCGGTCCTGGTCAGAGACCACCAGGAAATGAGTGACCACGAACCCGCTCTTCGGAGCCGGGAACTCGCTATCGGTCATCGGAACCTCCTTGCACCTCGACGAGCACGGCAGCCGGGAGCAGCACGATCAGCCGCACGCCCCTACTGAGTACATCCTCCCGCCAGCCACGCACAAATCTGCCGCGAGTTATGCGGTCCGACCGGAGAGTTGGGTCGGCATGGGCGTTGGTAATCGCCCCGTGCGGGCCAGCATGCCTGGGCAGGGGCATCAGGAGCCGAGGATGGGCCGGTCATGTGACGTACCACGTTAGTTTCTAGAGGCGACGCACGCCCGGTGGCGGTGACCAACAACGGCCGCGCGGAAGGCCCTAGCAAGACTGGTATGGCATGGGTAACGGTCGGAAGGGGCCGTGTCGGTCGGACCGCAACTGCTGGCGTACGCTACCTGGCCCGCTGCGCATGACTGCGCGCCGCGGTGATGTGGTGCCGAACGGCCCGGTCGTATGGCCGCCTGATCCCGTCATTGCAGGGCCCTCGCCGTTTGCCGGGCCGGCTCACTGCAACCGGTCCGGGAACTCGCCGGGGCTGATCCGAGGGCTCGCAACTGTGTCGTGACGCGGTACTGCTTGCATGGCACGATGAGCAAGCCCGGTCGCGCCGTCGCTCTGCGAGCGCGCGTCAGGCCTCGTGCGCGATCATGTCGTACAGGTCGGCCGGGCTGATCAGGTTGGGGTACTTCAGGCCTTCTGTGAGGTCCGCACCCGCGTATGCGTAGCAGTCCGCGACCAGCGCCGAGCACACCCGCCAGTGGTCTTCCCTGAAGACTGGGTCGAGTTGGCTGCCGGAGCGCAGCTTCAGCACTTCCAGCGCGAAGCCGACGTACGCCGGGTAGTCGTACGGGCAGCCCACCAAGGCGTGCGCCCGGGCGCAGATCATGTCCCGCTGATCGCCGGTCAGCGGGTAGCGCACATTCCATACCGCATCGGGATGGGACGCGGCTGAGGAAACCTTGGCGACCGGCGGCGCTGCCTCAATGATCTGTCCGTTGCCGATGTAGACGAAGGCGTGCCCGGCCCACGATTCGGTCGCGTGCCTGATGAGCTCGCCGGTCAGGCCCGAGCCGTGACTGACGCCGTAACAGCCCGGCAGGACCTTGTTGCCGTTGGCCGCGGTGTACGGGGCCAGGCTCGACCCCTGGACCGGAGCAGGGGCGGGGGCGGTAGGTACGTTCATGATGATCTCCTCTTGAACCGGGTGCAGTCCGGCTCGCGGTGCCGCCGTACCGGGCACCGGGCCTAGCGCTCGGTGCCCCCTTACATATGCAGAGGGACGCCCGGCGGGCGCTGATACACCACGCTGCAGGTCCGCCGCAGCTGACCTGTTCTTGCCTGCTCCGATAGCCCCCATCAATTCGTTCGTGCCGGCGTTGGTCCATCGGCCAGATCTAGTTGTATTGCTGAACGCGGCGTACCCCGTCCGGGCGGCGGCGATCACCAGGCCGGCCA
>CAVSSD010000037.1:0-47924 GCA_963730495.1 uncultured Acidobacteriota bacterium
AATCTCGTTGCCGTTCTCACGAGAGTCTCTCAGCCACTCTCTTAAGAGTATTTTGGGACAGCCTTGCTCCTCAAACGCTTGAATGTGAAGAAAATGCCAAAAAAAGCGGGGAAACGCATTTGCTGCCATGGCAGAACTTGGATTTTTTGGTGGGCCCGCCAGGATTTGAACCTGGGACCAACGGATTATGAGTCCGCTGCTCTAACCGCTGAGCTACGGGCCCCACGCCTACTGCAACATCTTACCGTGAAAGGGTTTATTGGACACGTCCCAGTTCCGTTTGATTTTGCTCAGATGTGCTAGTGCTAGTTGTAGTGCCAGTTGAATTCGTTGAGTCGGCTGCGGTAAGGCGCTCGACTGCGGCGAGAGTGTGCTTTGGGGTTAGATGGGAATACGGTTGAGTGTAGTTCCAATGATACAAACACGAATCTACATGTGATGTAAGCTGCCTATCAAGAGGAATTTAGCTATGACTCATCACCATTGTGCGAGGTAGCCCAGATGCCGGAAGGACCTCCAATTGAAGGCATCCTGAGACTCAACTGAAAACCCGGGCGAGGCCGAAACTGCAACGTTCCCGCATCGCCGCTGCCGAAAGCTTTCTAGCGCCTGTCATCTGGGCGGCATCACGAATCGCGTCGTTTAGTTCACCAAAGAGGTCCGCGGCGGCGCGCTGAGTTTTTCTCACGGCATTGTGGTGAATTCTCGGCTTTAGTTCAGTTCTCCACTCCCCCTTCAAATCATCGAGCCGCGCCCCAAATATTTCGAGCGTGTCATGGATGTAGAGAACGTCCTTTGCGAATTTTGTGCGCGTCCGCTTATTGTGAATCAATACCTTATGAGCAAGAAAGCTAGCGGGATTCGCAATTCGCACGTCCCTTGGATCTTCGAATGGGAATCCGTGCGAGTGGCTGAGACTTACAGTCCAAGGAGCAAGCAGTAAGACTTCAAGGTAGCGGAGCTGTTGAGAAACAACCCCCGCAATGCGCCGCGTTGCTTTTGGTTTTCCATCCCTTCCGTGTTCAGGGCCAAATAAGGGAGTCAAAAACTCAGCGTAGAAGCCAGTCTTTGCATCCCCTAAGCGGTAGTGTGTTGCAGGGGGCTGGTCGCTCCCCAATCGTTCCTCGTCGAATCCCTGGGCGGTCAGGCGCTCCCGCACGTCTCTGTCCATGACCTTCAACCGAGGCGGGACAGCAATGTCGGCGTCCAAAGTCGTTAAAGGCAAATACTCAATGCGTTGTGCGCTAGGATGGAGCCGATACAGCCTATGAGCCCATCCACCAATGACCACCACTTGAGTCAGCCAGGGTTCGAGGGCAACAATCAAGCGAGCGAATTGCTCGTTGTCGGAGTGCTCGTTCATCCGTGCTCCTTCCGAATAGAAGGAGCCAAGACGCGTTTCCAGATTTGGTCCGCTTGCTCTTTTCCTCTCGCCGGATGATTTGATACATCGAGCCATACCTGAAGAATGTCCGCCACGGGAACACCTTGATGTCGGACCACCGGTCGAAAAACGGCCTCCTTGTTCTCGGGGATTCGAATATATACATCGGGACGACCTTCTGGGTTCTCGACCGATAGTCCGAGTTTCTTTAGGGCGTCTACATCGAGTCTTTCGAGGTAGAGATGGGGTGGGACTCCGTGGACGAATTTGAACCCGAGCAAATCTGCCGCCGCAAATAGACCAATACAGATTCGAGGAGAGGATTGGGCAAGTCGGCCAGCCTGCGGCTTTCGAGAGCGCGAAGCCTTCGCGTCCTGTCGGGAGCTGTAAGAGTGAACGGCAGACAGAAGCTGGTCCTTGCCACCGGGGATGATCCAGCGTACCGGAATCTCACGCGCACTTCTGAGATTCGCGGCTTGCCATCGTCGCATGAGTTCGTCAATTCGGACGAGACGCAACGAGCCTTTCCGCTCATCGAGAAATCCCTGACTCGATAGCTGCCGCATCAAGCGGGATGCACTCATTACGGAAACCCCTGCGGCGCGCGCAAGCTGTCTTCCGCTTGGATACTGTCCACGAGGGACTGACAGCAAAGACTCTGAGATGCTTCCCCCTAGCAGAATCTTGAGCATCCATTGATTTAAGTCCGAGAACAGGTACGAGGGTGATTCACTCTGGACCGGCAATCCGAGCTGTGATGGGGCCGACCGCTCAGAATTGAATTTTTCTAACCCAAACCCGTGAAAGGCTCGAAAGCCTTCCGCGTCGATGAGTCCAACGCCAACATCCGGGGCGTGATTCAGAACGAATTGCTTAACCTGCTTGGCCACCGAGTCGGGGATTTGTCGGGAAGCCACAACGGCGACGGGAATTGCGGATTGCGAGAAATGTCGAGCGGCTGCTTTGGCTTCGAGAATGGCTTGGGAAATAAGGGGAACGAGTCGGTCACGGCGGGCTTCAGGCGACCGCTTGAGCTGTACGATATATCTCTTCGCATTCGAATCTACAATGAGGTCTGCCCCACTGTCAGAGGGATATTGTTCACGCACACGCCAACCTGCTAGGCGAAAAAGGTCCGCGAGGAGAGATTCGAATTCTCTCTCTGGCGGGTCGGCCCGCTCATAAATGTCGGATGGCATAGCTCGCTCTGTACCAAGGCCAAGGTACGTAACATGGCCGCGGTATATAACATGGCCATGTTACACAGCACGCGTCCGCCAGTCAATCATTCTTGCGCCGAATGTCAAACACATCTCCAGGGATTCCTACGCTGAGCTTGTCCCCCTGAAGGCCTGTCACATCGAAAAACAGTTCGTCATTGCCGGCGTGGCGGCCAGAAAATAGACGATTCCTCTCGTCCCATGGTCGATTTTATCGCTTCGAGTCCCAGGTGAATCGGCGCGACATCCCTCGTTGCTGGTGTCAGTTTTGGTGTCAGTTTGAATTCGATGTGGGTGCGTGTCAATGCGCGTTGATGCTGCTACGAAGCTTTAGCTAAGTTTCTTACAGAGAGCCAGATAGCATGCGAGTGCGTGTGAGTGCGCGACAGCGCAGGAGACGCTCGTGCAGATTATGAGTCCGCTGCTCTAACCGCTGAGCTACGGGCCCCACCTACTTCTCAAGATACTACAAGAGAAAGACTTCGTGCAGCGATTCAGCTCATCGCGGCCACCCGCTGGCCATTCAAGCGTCTAGCAACGGTTCTGACGCACACAAATGGACTTCGCTCTAAAAAGGGAATAGCATGCGCGATGGATGGTTAGCCAACTGCTCCCTGGAGACCGACAAGGATGACGCAACGTGCGAAATCAGAGGAGCGCATCGCACTCGCGTTGGACTCTTTCCAGATTGAATTGCCTTCCTGGGGCTTCGCGAATACCGGAACGCGATTCGGCAAATTTCTGCAGCCGGCCGCAGCTGCGACCATCGAAGAAAAATTCAGCGATGCGGGGGAAGTTCACCGCCTGACGGGCGTTTGTCCTACGATCGCCTTGCACGTTTTGTGGGACTTGCCAGACGGGCTGGCGGGTGTAGCAAATATCCAGATACTGGCCGAGAAGTTTCGCGTGCGGCCAGGTTCCATCAACCCAAACGTTTTTCAGGACCAACTCTACAAGTATGGCTCTGTGGGCAGCCCGGATCCCGCCGCGCGAACCGCTGCGATGGCTCACCTTCTGGAAAGCGCCGACTTCGCCAAGCAACTGGGCAGCCGCGATATTTCCCTATGGTTTGCGGACGGTTCCAACTATCCAGGAACGGCAAACATACGCCAGCGCCGAAAATGGTTCGAAGAAAGCCTCGCGACACTTCACGAGCGACTTGCCCCTGATCAACGAATGCTCGTCGAATATAAACCGTTCGAACCCGCGTTCTATCACACCGACATTGCCGACTGGGGAATGGCACTGTTGCTCGCGAAAAAGGCAGGGCCAAAGGCCAAGGTGCTCGTGGACACCGGCCACCACTACCAGGGGCAAAACATCGAGCAAATCGTGGCATGGTTGCTCGCTGACGGCATGCTTGGCGGGTTTCACTTCAACGACCGGCGTTACGCCGATGATGACTTGACGCTCGGCTCTATCGATCCCTATCAGATATTCAGGATATTCCATGAGATTTTCTATTTTGAATGGGAAACGGGCAAGCGCGCGGATGTGGCGTACATGATTGACCAGAGTCACAATTTGAAAGGCAAGATCGAGGCAATGATCCAGACGGTGACAACCGCGCAAGAACTGTACGCGAAAGCGGCGATTGTCGATCACGAAAAACTGGCCGCATGCCAGGCGAAATGCGCGCTCGTGGACGCGGAGGTCTGTCTCAAGGAAGCCTTCTCGACGGATGTCCGGCCGGCGATCCGGGAATGGGCACGTTCCAAGGGCTTGCCGGAAGATCCGATGGAGTCGTTTCGAAAGAGTGGCTATCTCGAACGAATCACCGAAATGCGCAGCAAGCGAAACGCCGCGTCGGTATCGAGTTATGCATAACGCTGCGGGACTGCGCGTTCCCTCCTGAAAAATATGTCAGAAACATCTGGCGGGTTCACATATCTCGCATTCGATTTGGGCGCCGAGAGCGGCCGTGCCATTCTGGGGCGATTCAATTCCGGGCTTTTATCCCTTCAAGAGATTGGCCGATTCCGAAACGAGCCGCTGATCAGCAATGGCGAACTGCACTGGGACGTGCCGCGTTTGTGGCGCGAAATGCGATCGATACTGAGCTCCATCGGCACGCGCGGCATAGAACATCTCGATGGAATTGGCGTCGATACCTGGGGCGTGGACTACGCTCTTCTGGGAGAGAATGGCGCACTGCTTGGAAAATCCATTTCACTATCGCGATGCTAGAACTCGCGGTGTGATGGAACGCGCACTCAAGATTCTGACGCCGGAGCTGGTTTACGGGGTGACGGGAATACAATTCCTGCCATTTAATACGTTGTACCAGCTATATGCGACTCAACTCCTAACGCCAAGCAAATTGGAAACAGTCAAACATTTTGTGACCATCCCCGACTTGTTCAATTTCTGGCTGACGGGGAAAATCGTTTGCGAGCGCACCAACGCGTCCACTACGCAATTCCTCGATGTTCACAAACGAGAATGGTCCATGGAAATCCTGCACAAACTGGGAATTCCTACCCACATGCTTCCGCCTCTCGTGGAAGCGGGCACGATCCTGGGAAGTCTTCTTCCCGAGCTGGCCGCTAGCAATGATGCTCTCGCGAGAACCTCTGTGATTGCTCCCGCCTGCCACGACACTGGCTCTGCGTTTGCAGCAGTACATTCAGATAAAAAGGTAGCGCTGATTAGCTCGGGAACATGGTCGCTCCTGGGCACGGAGCTGAGCAGCCCGATAGTCACGGACGAAGCGCGCCGTCTGAATTTCACGAACGAAGGCGGCGTTGGCGGAACTGTGCGGCTGCTGAAAAACATTTGCGGATTGTGGCTCCTGGAGCGCTGCCGCAAAGATTGGCAGAGCGAAGGGAAGGGTAACGGAGTATCAGGAGTTAAAGGCGCAAGCCGCCGCCGAGCCGCCTCTGCAACACTTGGTCAATCCGGATGATCCCTCTTTCGTTTTGCCACAACACATGCCGCAGGCGATCGCGGCATTCTGCGCAAATAGTGGACAACCGAAACCCATCGGACCGGGACCGATAACTCGTACCATCTTGGAAAGTCTGGCGCTGAAATATCGCCAAGTGCTGGAGTCGCTCGAGAGCCTCGTGGGAACGAAGTTTCAGGAAATCCGCATCGTAGGAGGAGGCTCGCGCATCGATCTGCTCAACCAATTCACCGCAGATGCCACCGGGCGGCGCGTGCTTGCCGGCCCAGTCGAGGCGACGGCGCTTGGAAATCTTGCCATGCAAATGGTTGCGACGGGAGCCGTAGCCTCACTCAGCGAAGCACGCGATGTCATCTCGGCAAGTTTTCCAGTGCGAGTTTTCGAACCGAAGGACCCGGATCGATGGGACGAAGCATTCGAACGATTTCGCACGCTATCGGCCAACTCGACCGACTAACACCTCGCCGGGCTCAGCGAAGAAAAGCCTCGGGCAGTCCCCCGTCGACTGGAATGATGTGACCAGTTGTGCAGCGCGCCTGTGCGCTCGCCAAGAACAAAATTGCTCGAGCGCAATCCGCGGGCTCGACAGGCTGATGGGTCAGGGTTCGCTGCGCATAGAATCCCGCCAATAGGGAGCGCAATTCGTCATCGGTTTGTTCTTCTCGAAACGCAATTTTGTACTTCTTGAGGGAAGCGATGACGCGATCTCGCGGAAACATCGTTGAACCTTTGACCACCGCTGCGGGGCTGACGCCGTTCACGCGAACTTTCGGCGAAAGAGAGACAGCAAGTTCGCGTATGAGATGGCTCACCGCTGCTTTGCTTACGTCGTAAGCTTCGCTGCCTCGTTTGGAAACCACCGCGTTGGCCGAACTAGTGAAAACCAGCGACGCAGCGAGATCCTGCTTGGCAAAAATCGCGGCAGCTTCATCGGCCAGCAAATAGTTGGAAGTAACGTTGAGATCGAGCGTGCTGTGCCACTGCTCATCGGAAATCCGTCCGTCGGGAGAAGACGGAAACAGCGCCGCAGTGTTGATCAAACAATCGAATCCCCCAAACGTCGCCACTACCGCATGCAATCCGCGCCGAATGGATTCGCGGTCGCGAATGTCGACCGCCAGAGCAAATATATTGTCCTTGCTGCAAAACAGCGTAATTTCCGTTGCAACCATCTGGGCGGCCTGAACATCGCGGTCGGCTACCACGACATGTGCTCCGCGCTGCGCCGCTTGCAACGCCGCTTCGCGCCCGATACCGCTGCCTCCGCCAACGATGACGAACACTTGGCGGCTGAACTCTTTCTCCGGAGGCTGCGCAACGCGCGCAGTTTTGCTTCCTCCAGAGCCCAATATTCAATGCGAAACGCTTCGGAAGGCGGCAGCGCGACATAGTTATGTTTCACACTAAACGCGGAATGCGGAGCCGCGGTTCCAGCTTGTGGCACACTAGCCGGCTGGTTTCCGTTTTCTAGCGCCGTTGCACCTTCCATCACGTGAATTGCGTTTGTGTAAAATTCTCCAGTAATGCGTGCTTCCGTCTTGCTCTTGCCAAAACTAAACATCCCCACGCCCGGTACGAGCACCACCGTTGGATTCGGGTCGCGAATCGCCGGTGAATCAGCGGCGGCGTGCTTTCCATAGTAGAGCCGATATTCTTCGCGATAGTTCTTGATGGCCGGCTGGATGGCAGCGTGAAACTCTGCAATATCGCCTTGAGGATTCCAGTCAACAAATAGCGGCCGAATTTTCGTGCGTATAAAATGATCGGGACAACTAGTTCCCAAGTGTGCCAACTCAGCGGCCCAATTCGAATTAACAAATTGCAAAACTTCCGGAAGGCCACTGTAGTTTCCAATCAGACGTTTCTTCCCCCGAGACCAGTCCTCGAATCACAGGAAAGATGGCCCCGGCAATTTCTTCGCGATCTGGACGCGTCGCGTTTAGCGCTGCCCCTCGAAGACGGGAGCCAGTCTTGCCTTCAGCTTGGCTAAGAACAAACTGTCCAATCTGATCGATGATAGTAATCGTGTTGAGATAGCATTCGCGTTGCGTGTGGCCCCACGTGAAGAGCCCGTGCCCCCCCAGCACGATGCCGTCGCAATCTGGGTGAGCCTTCACCGCACTCTCCATCATCAGGCCCAACTCAAATCCAGGACGCTGCCAGGGAACCCACACGAGATGATGATTAAAGCGTCGATTGAATTCCGCAAGGCGTTCAAGTCCGTTAGCCGTCGCAGCCAGCGCGATGCCCCAGTCAGGATGAAGATGATCGACATGACAAAAAGGAAGAAAAGCATGCAAAGAAGTGTCGATGGAAGCGGCCACGCTGTTCTTCCAAAGCCGCAGAGCGGATAAAACTCCACCATTTCGTCTTCATGGGCCACGCCGCGATAGCGGCTCTTGAGCCTAACAAGTTTATCTAGGAAAGAGTGGCAAAACCGCCGCGCTGAATGCTCCCGAGATCCCCGCCACTCCCCTTTACCCACAAAACTTCGGTGGAAGAACCGCTGACAGGATCGGTCTCGATAATTTTGGAGCTCGTGTTTCCGCCGCCGAAATTTGTTATGCGAAGGTCGGTCCCCAGAAGATTCGAGCGATAGCGAAGTAATTCCGGTTCGTCAAATTTCGCGGCCAACTCCGCGTCCCAAAGATCTTTCAAGTATCGCAGCTCGGGCACCGCAGGCCTGGACGCCTCCATGAACTCCTCCAAGTGGGAAATACGATCGGCGCAGTGATGCTGATTCCATCGCAATAGGACGTTGTTATCTTACATGACGCAATGGTTGTGAGCGAAGAGTGCATGCATCTGAACATTGCGAAAATATTGCCTGGCTGAACTCCCATCGAGTATCATCCGGCGGCGGCCGGGCTCGCGAACTCTCTGGCCGCCCGCAGGCTTCACATGCCTCCTTCCTCATTGCTGGAGATCGACGGAATCTGGAAACACTACGGCGCCACAGTCGCGCTGCGTGATGTCTCCGCATCTCTTCAAGCGGGAGAAATTCTCGCGTTGATGGGGCACAACGGCGCTGGAAAGTCGACGCTCGTGAAAATTCTCGCAGGGTCAGCGCGGCAAGACTACGGCGGGATTATTGTGCAAGGCAAAACGTTTTCGGGCGGAGTACGTGAGGCGCGCGCCGCTGGGATCGCTGTGATTTATCAGGATCTGAGTCTCTTTCCCAAGCTTACGGTTGCGGAAAATATCGCCGGGGAACCCGCAGGCCAGTTCAGTTATTCATTTCGCGCTTCGAAACGCGCCGCTGCCGCAAGCCTGGAACGCATCGAGACGAATTCACAGCTTCTTGCGCGTCTCGACCGCAACGTGGAAGATCTCCCGCTCGCCATGAGACAACGTGTGGCTATCGCTCGCGCACTTGCCTACGATTCGCGAATCCTCATTCTGGACGAACCCACAGCCGCGCTTTCCCTGCAGGACACCGATCATCTGCTTACGTATCTGCGCAAGCTTTCCGCAGGCGGCGTCGGGGTGATTTTTGTTAGCCATCGCCTTTCCGATGTCCGGCGGATCGCTGATGGTTACTGGGTCTTGCGTGATGGCGCTGTCGCGCTTTCTGCAAGCCAAGTTGAACTCAGTGGAAACGCGTTGGCGCGAGCCATGTTCGGCGAGGCTGAAGAAAGCCTCGCCAGTAAACCTGATCGCGCGCTCGTCCAGAAGCAGAGTAGTGTGACGCAAGACGCGCTGACGGTGCGTAATGTGACGCGTCGCGGAGAATTCAGCAACATTTCTCTCACGCTGCGCTCTGGCGAGATCGCTGTGCTTACCGGCTTGACTGGATCAGGCCGTACGGAGTTTGCTGAATCGGTCGTGGGGTTGCGTCATTTTGATCGTGGGGAACTGCAAATATACGGCGAGCCGCTGAGCTTTTCCGGTCCACGGAGCGCGATGCGACATGGATTAGTGTATGTGCCAGAAGACCGGCTGCGCTCCGGCCTTTTTGTCCGACGCAGTACAGCGGAAAACCTGGTGGGTGCCACCGAACATCTTCGGGCACGATTCGGCTTTGGGGGCAAGGAGAGTGATAAGGCCGTCACCGGGATCTCTGATTTCTGCATACGCTGCGAGAGGCCAAATTCGTCGCTGGAAACTCTGAGCGGTGGAAATCAGCAGAAAGTCCTCCTGGCGCGTTGGCACATGGCCGGAGCACGCATTTTGATTCTCGATGAACCCACCGCGGGCGTGGACGTAAACGCCAAAGCGGAAATTCACGAGCGGCTACGAGGGTGGGCTGCCAGCGGGGCAGCTCTTCTGGTCATCAGCTCCGAAACGGACGAGGTACTCGACCTCGCTGATCGCATTTTGGTTTTTCATGCGGGTTCTCTAGTCTTGGATAAGCGCCGCACAGAAATAAACAGCGAACAATTAATGGCCGGCATGTTGCACGGCAACGTAGCGGTGGAACAAGCGCCGGCGCGGAGCGAGTCTTGATGTCTTCCACCTCGAGTGCCTCCAAACGGCCGCGCCTGATTTTTTTTCATCGCCACGAAACGAAATTGGCGACCCTTCTGCTCGTCCTGGGAATTGGACTCGCCATTGCCGCACCAAGATTTTTTTCGTCGGTAAATCTGGCCCTCTGCGCGCGAAGCATGGGCGTCTTGCTTATTCTTTCCGTCGGCATGCTAAACGTCATTTTGGCCGGAGGAATCGACGTTTCCGCAGGTGCCATCCTGGCGGTGGTAAGCGTCGTGCTGGTGCGCCTCGGAAATCATGGCCTCCCGGCTTCCATCGTATTGCCGCTAGGCCTACTGACAGGCGCTGGACTCGGCGCAGTAAACGCCGCATTGATTGCCGAATTGCGAATCCCTCCGATCGTCGCCACACTCGGCACCGCCGGATTGTTTCGCGGGTGGCTCCTGCTCCTCGAGTGGACGCAAGGAGAATGGGAAAGTTCCATCCCTCCCTGGTTGAATGCCATTGGAAGCCCACGCTGGGGCGGCTTGGACGCTTCCGTGCCGGCCGCCATGCTGGCGGTGCTCGCTACAGCTTGGATCCTTCATCGCACGCAAATATGGCTGAGCGCTGTTTCGATTCGGGGATTCGCCAATCGCTGCTGCCCGTACAGGAATATCCCGGCAGCAACCCATTTACTTCGCGTACGTCTCGCTTGGCTTACTAACCGCCATAGGCGCGCTTTTTTATGCCGCACAACTCGGCGCTGTCCAAGGCAACGCCGCAAATGGCTACGAACTCACCGTCATAGCCGCCGTCGTTCTTGGCGGCGCGGATATTTTGGGAGGCCGCGGCAGCTTGTTCGGCACATTCCTAGGAGTCTTGCTTCTCTGTTCGCTGCAGCAAGCGCTGGTACTTCTCCACGTTGCGACCTATTGGCAAAACATCGCCACCGGCGCAATTGTACTCCTCGGCGCAATTCTCAGCGGCGCACCTCGTCTTCAACGAAAACTTGTCCTTCAGCAGAGTCCTTCCGCATGACTTCCCCTCCATCCGTCTCTCTAGGAAAATACGAGATGCCCAATCGACATTTGCAAAGCGAATGGCGGAGCTGCGCCTATCGGGAAATTTGCAGCCCACCGTCGTCTTGCTCTTGGTGTTATTTTTCTGCATCTACGCCGGCTACCGCAGCGGCGACTTTTGGTCGGCTCTGAACTGGCAGCTTCTCGCGCAACCGCTCGCCGAAGCTGGGTTGGTCTCTCTCGGGATGATGTTCGTCATCGCCTGCGGAGGAATCGATCTCTCCGTCGGGGCAATTGTCGGTGTCGCGGCCGTGACAGCAGGTATCGCCGCGCATCATAAGTTACCTGTCCCCTCAATCGAAGCGGCCGCACTCGCGGCAGGAATACTCTGCGGCGCTTTCAACGGCTTCCTGATCGGCGTTCTCCGCCTTTCATCTATCCTTGTCACTCTTGGCAGCATGATTCTCTTCAGCGGTTTTGCATTGGCCCTCAGCAATGGAACCAGCTTTGCGGGTTTCCCAGAAAGTTTGCTGTGGTGGAATGACGCAACGCTATTGGGCATCCCCGTCGAATTTCTTCTGTTTCTGGCAACCGGCGCTGTCACCGCAATTCTTCTGCGCTACACGTTGTGGGGACACTATGTCATCGCCATCGGCAGCAACCCCATCGCCGCGAGATATTCAGGCTACCCAAGTCGCTCTCACTCTGTTTGGCGTTTACACTTTGCAAGGGCTGCTGTGTGGGATGGCTGGCATTCTTCTGAAGTGGCGCGGCTTGCCAGCGCTCGCGCTGACATGGGGCAAGGTTTAATGTTGATGGCCATTGCCGCGGTCGTCCTCGGCGGCGCACCAATTGTGGGAGGTTCAGCTTCCGTCCCCGCCACGCTGATTGGCGTTGCCGCGTTCTACATCGTTCAAGACGGCTTGCTTCTCCTCGACGTTCCACCTTTTGTTCAATACGCTCTTACCTCGGCCATGCTGCTGACAGCGGTCGCCGCAGGAAATCTCTTACGGGCAAACCGTGAGGATCGGAGATGAAGCGGGGCCAACGCAGCCGATTCGCAAGTTTCGTATTGACCACACTTCTGCTCGCCACAGGCTGTTCGCGCCTGCCGCGCAATTCAAAAACACTCTTCGTGATGGTGCCGAAACTGGTTGGCATCCCGTACTTCAACTCCGCACGCGATGGCGCATCGCAAGAGGCAAGCCGACTGGGCCTTCATTTTTTCTACACTGGACCGACCGCAGCAGACGCCAGCCTGCAAGTCGACGTCATCGCGGGCTTGCTGGCAAGGCACCCCGCCGTGCTCGCCGTCTCCTGCGATGACGCCAACGCGCTTGCTCCGGTACTGCGCCGCGCCCGCCGCTACGGCATCCCCGTGCTGACCTGGAATGCCGACGCGCAACCGGACGCTCGCGATTGGTTTGTCAGCCAAGTCGAGGACGAAACGCTGGGTCGCCACGTCATGATGTTCTCGCCGAACAACTTGGCGGCCGTGGGCAGTACGCCATCATTACCGGTTCGTTGACCGCGTCCAATTTGAATGCGTGGCTCTACTGGATGAAAAAACAGCAGCAGGAAAAATACCCGGGGATGGAATTGGTTGCGGTAGTTCCCGGCAATGACGACCAGCAGCAGTCTTTCGTTCAGGCTCAGAGCTTGGTGCAAGCCTACCCGAATCTGCGAGGATTCATCGGAAACAGTTCCGCTGCACCGCCGGCCATTGCCAGAGCCATCGAACAAGCTGGACTCTCGGGCCAAATCGCCATCGCCGGACTTTCGACACCGAACCTGATGCGGCACTACATCGAAAATAAAACAGCGAAGACGATCACGCTGTGGGATCCCGGCAAACTAGGCCGGCTGACAGCCGCCGTGGCAGCGATGATGCTCCGTCAAGAAACTCCGCGCGACGGTATGGACGTTCCCGGCGTCGGACAAATACACGTATTCCCCGAGACACATAAAATTGTAATGGGCTCGCCGCTGGACTTTACTCGAGAAAATATCGGCCAGTACTGGTTCTGAGTGCAACTTCCTCCCGGAATCAAACAGATCCAAGACGTTGCGCGCAAGACCGCAGTATTTCCTGCTCCCAAACGGGAGCTCCGGACTCTTGGGATGTGTCCGCGTCGAAGGTACGCGGCCAGTCAAATGCAGAAATGACGCCGCAGAATGCTTGTAGGCTGGAACAGGATCGCGAAAAGCTACGTTTCCTAGATATTGCAGAGCATCGGAAAGCGCGTAATAGGCCGGGTCACCTGTTTTCCAAAGGCGGTCTCGTTCCGCAAATTTTTCTGGCGCGAATGTCGCGAGTCCCAACAAATAGTCGGAGCCGTATTCAATCATATTGATGCCCAGATCGTTGCCGGTATAAATGCGAAAATCCGGGCGGCGCGCGTCGCGCAGAGCGAGCCGTTCCAACTCCACAAGCCTATCCAGGGATGAGTGTTTTATCCCCTTCAGTTCGGGGATATCCATCAAGCCTTGCACAGTCTCAGGATCGAAAATCTCCCCGTTGGGGGCGAACATGCGCCCCAGTTCAAAGCCGATCACGTGCTCGTATCCGAGGCAGGCGGCTTGGTACGTGTCCACTTTTTCTTTCGGGTGTTTTTCCGTGCAGCCTCGCAGTTTGAAACAAAATGGGAATGCCGTCTACTTTGACAATCGCATCCATCTGCTGTCTGTATAGCGCAATAACGTCGCCCTCGCGTCCTTCGATATACGCTCCTGCAACAAACGGCACGCCGACGCCAAGAGCTACGGGTCCAACCAAGCACCCCCAGTTTTTCTGCATCCCCCAGATAATTTACGTAACCGGTATCCATGTTGACCGCGTTCATCAATCCAGTTCGGTGCGTGGCCAAGAGATGGCGCTGAAACGCAGCGACAGCCACTTGCCCGTTCGTGTCGTAAGGCAAAAGCGCGGCCGCGATGCCTTGCACTTCGCGATTTAGTTTCCTCCGCTCCAGTATCGTTTTGATGGTCATCCCAGGACTTTCTCGTCTCGCCTCGAAAACCGCGCCATTATTTGCCCGCTTTGGCAATCTTAAGAAGTTGCGCCGACGCTGACTTCTTGTAATACGCGTCCAGAGGATAGCATCCAGACGGCAATCCGTTGCGCGGCGCGGTCGTGCAATCGCTGAATGTTCTGCAAACGAGCTTGTGTTGAAGCGCCCGGCCCTCCACCACATCCGAAAGCATTTCCGGATAACTCAGCACCATTCGCCCTAATCCTACTGCATCCACCCATCCCAAACGCACCGCCGCCTGGGCCACATTCGGCAGAAAATCCTGCAAGTAACTGTAGGCCGTCCCAACAATAATAAGTTTCGGGAAATGTTGCTTCAGCTGCTGCACCACTTCCATCTGTCGCGCTACACCGATCAACGGATCTTCCGGCGGCTGATATCCATCCGAAGGCGGATAAAACGCCGGCCGTTGAATGTGCGGACAGTAATAAGGACTCCCGGCTGTAACGTTCACGAGGCAAATATCCAACTCTTCCAGCAAACTGAAGAAGCGCATTGTCTCGCTAAGATCCGGCTGCGTAGGATCGTTCTGGTTAACTCCGAATCCCCATTGGTAAGGAATCAAATTCTGATGCTCCACTGGAATCCCCGGTCCCAACTTTCCCGGTGTTGAAAGCGCAGGATCTGGCTGAAAAGGAATCGCATCAAACGCTGAAAGCCGCACTCCAATTCGCAAACCTGGAGCAACCGCTCGTATTCCCTGCACCACTTCCCTCAGAAACCGAGTGCGATTCTCAAAGCTTCCGCCGTACTTCCCTTGCCGCGTGTGGGCGCTGAGAAACTCGTGCCCCAGATAACCGTGGCAATGCTTAATGTCCACAAAGTCAAAGCCCAATTCGCTCACCAAGCGCGCGGCGCTATGAAATTCTCGAATGATTTCTTCGATTTCCCCGTCGATGAGCAGAGGATACTCCGGAGACAAATTCAGCCGGCGGTCCAAAATGGGATGACGGTACAAGATACGCGGCTCAGGCCGGCCCTTTTGGTTCGGGCAACTATAGCGCCCCGAATGCGTCAACTGCAGTCCAATCAAAAGACCGTTATCGGAACCCATAGCTTGGCGGTGCTCCGCAATGAGCGCCGCCTTCAGCCGCGCCAAACCTGCTTGCGTGTGCGAAGCCGCTAAAAGTTGATTCGGATTGGCGCGCCCTTCGTGACAAACAGCAACCGCCTCGCCGCCCCAGATCAGCTTTGCTCCGCTGCGTCCGAATCGCTGCCATCTGCGTAGGGTATGTTCGCTGGGATTGCCTTCAGGCGTTCCGTCCCAGCCTTCCATCGGATTAATCGCGATGCGATTGCCAATTTTGATTCCTTCGCGAATGATTGGCTGGGCCAACGGAGACTCGGACCCACGAATCAGCTCAGAATCACAGGGGATCTTTAAGTGCAGAGCCGCAAGACGCTCCCGGAAATGTCCCACGTCTCGAAGGCCGCCCAAACGCACAATTTCGGATGGGTTCATGCAGCTCCGCAAAGGGAGAGTAAATTCTTAGCCACGAAATTCTCGCGCGTCACTGCTAGACATCGCACAAATCCACCGCTTGCCGCAGCGAGGTTAGCGGATCGCGCGAAGGCACGAACTCGTGCGCCACGTAGCCTTGGTAATTGGTTGCGGCGATTCCGCGCATCACGCCGTCCCACTGCACTTCCTGCGTCCCGTCGAGCTCGTGCCGGCCGGGAACACCGCCCGTGTGAAAATGACCAATCCACTGGATGTTCTGCTGGATAGTGCGAACGAGGTCTCCTTCCATGATCTGCATGTGGTAGATGTCATAGAGCAACTTGACGCGGGGCGAGTTCACGGCCTGCACCACTTGCACTCCCCACGCCGTGTGGTCGCACATGTAATCTTTATGGTCTACCTTACTGTTGAGGAGCTCGATGCAGATAGTGACGCCGTAGTCTTCGCCAATTTTCTTAACGCGGTTGAGCCCAAGAATGGTGTTTTTGGCGCCTTCTTCGTCGGACATGCCCCCGCGGTTTCCGGAGAAAGTGATCACGTTGGGCACGCCGGCTTTGGCAGCAATCGGAATGTATTTGCGAAAACCCTCCTCAATCTTCGCGTGGTTTTCGACGCGGTTCATGGCTTTGCCAATCTCGCCGCCGTCAGCATAGCCCATGCTGCAAACCAAGCCGTGACGCGCGGGTATTTCGTACTCATCCGGATTCAGCAGATCGACACCCTTCAAACCAATCTGCGCTCCGTAAGCGCAGAGCGCATCGAGTTCAATCCCCTTGTAGCACCAGCGCGAAACGGATTGCTTGATGTGACCCTTACGCGCGATCGGAGTCTTCTGCTCCTGCCAGGACATGGATGGAATAGAAGCCACGGTGGCTCCCGAGATGGCACTCTTCAACATCGTGCGCCGCGAAAGTTTAGTCATGGGAAATCCCCCAAAGTGTACCGAAAAACGGCGAATCGGTGTAAGTACAGTTCTCGGCATCTCTACCGAGACAATCGAATTCACGTGAATCATCCATTGCGCGGTATGAAGCGTTTAACCTGAGCCACCTGCAAATTTTGTACATTCTTCCTTCCTCCTCACTGTTCCTCGAAAATTTTCAGGTCATCCAGGAAAACAATGTCTGGAGATCAACTGGCGAAGTCGACTCAGTCCCACGAGGCATCGAAGGGCCAATGGCCACTGCTTCGCCGTGATTTTCAAACCACACCAAGAACGATGATTGCTCGGCTCCCTTCAACCGTTGCTGGTTCAACCAGTTGTAATACGCTCCCATATCCGCATCGACGAGCGAACCCATGGGATCGAGTTCCGCACGGCTGTCCGCTCCCGCAGAGAGCATTTCGTTCATCGGCTTCTGCCTCTGGCGCGGAGCGAAGCGGACAAGCAACGTGAGTGGCTGAGCGCGTCGCAACGCTTCGCGTGCTGCCCATTGCGCGAAAGTCGTGCTGAAAATCTGTGTCCCTGAACCCTCCGTCAGCAGCTTCACCTGAAAGCGATCCATCACTGCGCCCTGCTCGAGGCCAAGATCCGCAGGCCGCATTTGCGCCAGTAACGTCCGCAGCGTCTCCGGTCCCATGCCAGGCCGCTCGATTTCCACTCGTATCTTGTTCGACAAGGCTGCACGCGCCGGCCCGAGTTTCTGATAAGAGACACACGTAATCGCGGAGTCGTGCGACGCGTCTTGCCCACCATCGATATACCAATGGCCCAGAGCAGCGGAATGCGCCTTGGCCCGAGCTGCCACTACTTCCAGAATCTGCTTCAACCCATTTTCCGGTTGCACGCGGCTGTAATACACGCCATGGGGACGAAGTTTACGAAATAGCGGCTCTTCTGGATTCGTGACGCCCTGACCGATGACGGTGATTCCCAATCTGGGCATTGCTGGAGGTTCCGGCGGGACCGCCTCCCGCAAACGGTCCGCGTAAGCGAGCGCCGCGACGCGAAACGCATCCAGCTGATGCGTCGTCCAAAGGTAGGCCGAAAGCTGCTCGACGAATTGCGCCGGCGCGTTTACCCAATCGAATTGTTCAAGCTGCGCGGAAAGACGGATTTGCGCGAAGCCTTGAAACCAGTCCTTTGTCTGTTCGGGCGAGAGCGCACTCAGATTCGCCAGTTCCCTCTCGATCGCTTTGCGCTCCGCGGGAAATTTGAAGTCGTAATCGATGACCTCTCGCAACAAACTCGGCAGAAAGCTCAATGGGAGCCGCTGCAGCGCAGCAAGATTGGCAGTGACGAGTTTTCGCGCTTCCGGCGGGTAACCGCTGAATTGCTCGGGCTTGAGGTCGACGGTATGCATAGAGTTACGCAAGCTCAATGATCGGCTTGCCCTGCGCAAGCGACGCATCAAACCCAAGGATCGATCCAATCGATGGCACAAGATCGGTGGAATCCAGCGCCCGATCTATAACGACACCTTCGCGGACGCCTGCTCCCATCGCCATCATCCACGTGGTGCGAGAGAGCGCATCGCCCGTGCGGTGATGCTGAAATCCGTTGCCGCCGGAATCTTCGTCGGAGTCGCGGCCAAAATCCGGCAGGATGAACAGAGTTGTGTTGCCGGCATATTCCGGCTCGGTCTGGATCGTCTTCCAAAGCTCAGCGCAGAGCCGGTCGGTGCGGCGGATGCCCTCGATATAAAGAGAATACGCACCCGCATGCGCGATATCGATATCGTGCAGGGTGATCCACAAAAGACTAGGAGCGAGTTGCTGCATCAGCTGGCGGGTGATGTAGACGGACAGTTCATCGGGACTCGAAAGCGTGCGCGCATGCTTTTTGAAGTCGTCCACGGAGAGCTTCAACAGCATCTGCAATTGTTGCAATTCAAATTCGCTGCCGCCAAGCTCTGGCGTGTAAAAGGGCGTCTCATAATTGTCGCGCAACAAATGTTCGTAATCCGCCCCGCCGGATGTTGCCGCGGTCAAAAGATGCTTGGGCAAAATCACTCGCGCGCCAAAGCCCGGTCCGTAAGAGCGATTATTGCTTTCGCCAATGCGATTGAAACCGTTGCTCGGTGCCACCACCCACGCATCGGACGCGGGACGTTTCAAATCCTTGCGGAAATACTCGAACGCCGTCGGGTGTTCCGGAGGAAGAGACGCAAAGTTGTTGACCGTCTCATAAACTCCCGTGGCCAGGCTGGCGGTAGCCACATAGTGTCCCAAGATGCCGCGATTAATGACCTGCGTGAAAAAAGTGGATTGCGGGATCAGTTCCCGCATCAGATGCGGAATGTTTTCCTGACCTTCCGGCGCAAAGGTCTCCTGGTCGCGCGCGCCACCGCCAAAGGTAATTACAACAACCTTTCTTCTCTTTTGGGGAACCCCGGAGCGGGCAAGTATGCCGGACCCCAACAGGCTGCCGCCCAGGGTTACCCCGGCCGCGCTGCGTAAGAACTCACGGCGCGTGAAGGCAAGTTGTCTGGCGATTTCCAAGGGACTACGGGTTCTCCTACCAGCTCCTAGCATCGAGGAACCAGCCCGTATCCCTGCCGTTTTAGAGTGCCATGACATGTTGTAGGTCACTGTAAATGCGATGCTTAGCGTAAGCTACGCCGCGTCACCAATGAAGTCAAGCATTAGCAAGAAACAGCCTTTGCATATCGTCTTTTCCCCGATCCAGGTCTGCTTCCTTCGCAAATCGGTCCTCATATTCAACCGATTAGTTGAATACAAATGCCCTGGGCCGCCTTCCGCCACCTCGATGCAGCCAGCTATGGGCGATCAAGGCTTGCCGGATGGATTGTCCTTCGCCGCGTAGACAAATTGACGAATCTCCGCCCTCTGTTTCTCGATGTCCGCAAGATGCTGTTCTCGCAGCTTCTGATAGATTTCGATCTGTTCCTGGGCAGGGCCCTTTTGGCCGGTGCGAACATAAGCCTGCCCTAAGCGGTAGTGGGCGTCCCCAAGATCGGGATCCAGATCAAGCGCCCGCAGGTATTCCGGGATGGCTTCGGGATATTTGCTCTGGTCGGAATAGAGATTGCCCAGCTGCAGGTGCGACTCGGCAAGCTTGGGATCGAGCTCGATGGATTTCTTGAGCAGGGTCTCAATTTGGTGGAGGTCCAGGGTCGGATCCTGAGCACGTTTCCCCTTCCAGAGGCTCATCGCATAATAGTAGAGGGCTTGCCCATTTTGCGGCTGAAGTTCAGAGTAGCGGCGGAATCGCTGGATGACCTCGCCGGCTTGGCTCGGCGAACTGTCGTAGGCCCGGGACAAAAACAGGTAACAGCTTGGGTCAGAAGGATTTAGATCAGCCGCCCGGAGCAGCGATTTGACAGCTTCGTCATAGTTGCCGTGGGCATAGAGAGCCATTCCCAGGCCTATAGCCAGCCGTTGAGAGGCAGGATAGCGCTGAGCAGCGTCTTGGAAGACCTCTATGGACGGCCCGAGCGTCCGGTGAAGCAGTAGCTCACTGCCCCAATCAAATAAGTTGCTCTCGCTGGGATCGGCGTGAGCGGCGAGCTCGTATTCGTTGGCGGCGGGCACAAACTTGCCATCTTTTTCCTCAACCTCACCTAGGAGGTTGTGGAGTTCGGCGGCGTTCTTGAGTTTTATAAGTTCCTGGATTTGCCTGCGAGCGTCTCCGAGACGCCCGGTGGAGAGGTAGGCCAGGGACAAGTCGTAGCCATTGTCGTAGGAAGAGGGATCAATACGCTGGGCAAGCTCAAGATAAGGCACAGCTTCGGCGATTTTCTTGGATTGGACGTAAAACTCACCGAGATTGTGATTGGTGTCAAAATTTTGTGGTTCGAGCTCGGCCGCCCTTTTGAACTGCTCTCCAGCGGCCTCGAACTTTCCCAAGCGAACGAGATTGGCGGCAAGGTTGGTTCGAGCGGGTGCGGAGCGGGGATTCAGCCGCATGGCTTTCTCAAGGTGGGTATTGGCAGCGGCGTCCTTGGATTGCGCGGAGTAAACCAAACCCAGAAGTTCATGAACCTCAAAGCTTTCCGGGACCTGCTTTAGCAGCTCCTCCAGCTTTACAGCGGCCTCAGGGTAATGCCCGGAATCATATTGAGCGACAGCAGCCTGGAATTCATGATCGACGCGCTGGTCCTGGTTGGCCTGGGCAGTCAAGGCGGACGCGCACGCCAAGAGAATTAGAAATACTGCCCTGGTAGAACGGCTTCCGATGAGCACGGCGGTCCTAGGTTATCACCGCATCATGAGACGAGGAAAGTTCGAGCAAAAAGGGGTTCCCCGCAGAGCGCCCTCGACGAGCACTCTGCGGGGAGGGTGTGGCAAAATTAGAAATACAGTTTCAAAGCGAACTGGATTTGCCGCGGATCGTAAGGAGCATCGCGCGTGGAACCAATTTCGCCAAAGGTCGAACTGTTGAAATTACCCGAGTTGGAGATCGCGACAACGCCGTTACCGCCGAAATTGGGAGCGTTGAAGTTCGGGTGGTTGAATATGTTGAAGATTTCCGCACGGAACTGCAGGCGGAAACGCTCGCTCAATGGGATATCCTTGAAGATGGAAAAGTCCAGTCTGTCGAATCCTGGTCCGGGTACCTGGGTGACGCCACCGAGACAAGCGGAGCTGTCACCGACGGTACAAGCAGCCGGCTGGGTGAACGCCCCCGGATTGCCATACCAACTCAGGAGCCCATTCGAGTCATTGTGGAGTCCGAGTTTCAATGGTTGTCCAGTATAGAGAGCGCCGCAACCCAAGCCAGATGCGGTACCGCTGGGGCAGCCAATGCTGATCGGCTGGCCACCCTGGAAAGTAGAACTCCAGTTTATGCTCCAACCGCCTACGATTTTATCCACAAAACCAGTGGCACCGGTCATGAAGTGCTTGCCCTTGCCGAAAGGCAGCTCATAACCGCCGCTGAAGTGGAAAACATTGCGGATGTCGAAGTCCGCCAAACCATAGTCAAAAGCCATTCCGAGGCCAGGAACGGAGGGCGCACGATAACCTGCCACGCTCCCGCCGTTGAGCAAATCGCCAGCATCCGACATGGTCTTGGACCACGTATATGTAAACAGGAAATTTAGCCCGTTTGAAAACCGCTGTTCGACTTTGGTCTGGAGCGAATGGTAAGCGCTCTCACCCGCACTAGCCGCATAGCTCGAGCCCCGTCCGAAATCCGGAAATGGTATGAGAGACGATGTAGACGTGCTGGGCGGCGCAATGCTGGTGACATTGTTGGAGTTTGGAAACGATTCCAGATGCCGTGCCAGTGAAGTCACGTAGCCGGCTTGCAAGGAAAGCGAATGCGTCAATTGATATTGAACGGTGAAATTGCCACCCATCGCATAAGGGGTGTCATAGTTAAACTGAATTCCGCGCAGCGCCAAACCGTTTGCATTGACCAAAAGCGGGCTCAGTGAATTGCAAGAGAATCCAGTCTCAAAGGTGGCGACGCCGAGGGGCTGACCACCCGCTGTCGGGCACCCTGCAAATGGAGTACCTGCACTGATCGGGCTAACGTCGTTGTTGGAACTGTATTGGAAGTTAAACTGGAAAGGATAGTTTTCACCAAGATTTGGTGAAAACCCGCGGTTTTCAAAACCATTGTAGAACATACCAAATCCGCCGCGAACCACGAGCTTCGGAGTGACCTGGTATGCAAAACCGACGCGGGGAGCCCAGTTATTATTTTGTGAATGTCCAAGCCCGGCGCCGTACGCATTCGTGTTTTCGCACAGAATGTTGTCGGTGGCCAGCAAGTTAATAAAGCTCGCGGAAACGTTGACCCCTGGGTCGCACGAGGTGGAGGCTGGCAGCAAGTACGCTGCCTGGCCAAACGGTCCACCAGCTGGGATGAAGTTCGCCTGGTTACCATGGTGCTCGAAGACCAAGCCAAAGAAATCGTAGCGCAGGCCGAGGTTCACCGTCAGTTTTCGAGTTATCTTCCAGTCGTCGTTGAAAAAACCACCGTAGTAGTTCTTCCCGTTGTCCGTGAGCGAGATGTTGGACAAATTCACGGCGCTTGCACCGCCTACGAAGTCGACTCCACCGGCCACAGTCGATGCGGTCGGTGTGAGGAGGAAGTCCGCCCGTCCTGTGTTTCCGCTATCGATCGTCGGCACTTCGGTGTAATCGCCGTTGTAGTCAAATTCGCCACGCGACCAGGGCGGTTGCAATGTCGAGAACTTAACGTGTTGAAACTCAAAGCCCATTTTGAATGTATGTTTGCCGTAAATCTTCGTGACGCTGTCGGTAAGCTGGAACGTCGAACTAACTTCGTCCGAAGGCAGGAAGGCGTTACTGCCCAGCGTGGATAGCCCGTTGATTCCGAAGGCGGGAAGTCCGCCGTTCAAAGACTCCTGAGGGACATCCTGAATGCCAAACTGCGAAGGTATGTCCGTCAGATCGCTGGCGGACGGCGAAACGCGCGTCGTGTGAAGGTAATTGAACCCAGCGCGAACCTCGTTAATTAAAGTTGGAGAAAATGTGTGTGTGTAACCAATCGCGGTCTGTTGCGCATTGGCAGTCTGATCTCCCTGTTGGAAACCGCCGCCGTCCGCGACGCCGCCGAAAATGCCGGGAATGAACTGTGGGTCATCCACCAAGCTGAACCGAAAGAACAGTTGGTTCTTCTCGTTAAAGTTGATGTCCATCCGGGTATCGAAGGAATTGCTGTGTTCATACAGCTTTGGTGAATTGGCGTAGTTGGAGAATAGCGAACCCACTGCATTCGTAGTGGGGTTGGGATACAAGTTCAAAAGAGCGATGGCGTTTGGATCCAAGCGATTCGCAGGGATGATGTTCAAGCCGCAAGCTCGCGACAGTGTAGATGAAACCGGCAGGGCTCACGTTGGCGCAGGTGCCAAATGGATCGCGGACGAACACGCCAGGAGAAATCTGGCGCGTGGTGGCAGGATCCAGGATGGTGCCCACGGGCATGATGCGCCCCAAGGCGTCGGTAACCGTGCCCGATTGGGCGGCGATGAGATCCTGGAAGTTGGTGTAACCGCTGGCTGCGCTCTGCCATGCTGGGAACCGAACCGCTCAGAATCGTTCCTTGAACCCGGCGCAGAGCCTGGTAGTCGCCGAAGAGAAACACTTTGTTTTTGCCGTTAAATACTTTCGGAATGTAGAGAGGACCACCGGCGGTAAATCCGAATTGGTTCTGTTGCAAATCGCCTTTTGGCACCTGATGCTGGTTTTCAAAGAAGTCGGCGGCATCCAGATGGTCGTTCCGGAAAAATTCCCACACATCGCCATGGAACTCGTTGGTACCGGACTTGATGGTGGCATTGAGTACGGCGGCGCCAGAGCGGCCAAACTCAGCGCTGAAGTCCGAGGTTTGTACTTTGAATTCTTCGACAGCATCGACCGGCGGAAGGACGACGAAGTTCGTACCATTCAGAAAGTCAACGGTGTCGGAGTTGTTATCGATGCCGTCCAGCAAGTAGTTGTTCTGCGCAGCGCGAAGACCATTGGCGGTGAAGGCGCCGCTCGCGGCGTTGCCGCGCGTGTCTGCTTGCGGGGAGTTGACGCCAGCAGAAAGCTGGGCCAGGAAAGTAAAATTCCGACCGTTCAGGGGGAGATCATTGACGTTCTTTGAATCGATGACTTGGCCCACGGAAGCATCTTGAGATTGGAGAATGGGAGCTGCGGCGGTGACTTCAACTGTTGTGGTCACATTGCCGGGTTTGAGCGTGAAATCCGCAACGACGTTCTCACCGACGTTGACCTGGACATGGGCCCGCGTGATCGTCTCGAAACCTTGAAACGTGATGGTGAGTTTGTAATTCCCTATTTTCACTGGCGTGAATTTGTACGCGCCTTCGTTACTGGTGGTAGTGGCGAGACTGGCGTTGGTCCCCTCGTTGGTGAGCGTGACCGTGGCGCCGTGGACGGCCGAACCCGAGGCGTCGGTAACGGTCCCCAGGATGGCGCCGGCATCCACTTGAGCGCGGAGCGGCGTTACGCACAAAAGCATTAGCACAAATGCGGCGGTCATCCCCAAGAATGCACGCCCGATCAGCTTTGAACCTTCCATTCGCTTCATGAACTTCCTCCTGGCACCAGCACAGTGCCGTTTGTAGCGCAATAAGCACCAACGTGGGCCTATAGCCCACAATGCCGCATGGCCACGCCGTTACTCGCCCTTACGGCAAGCCTTTAGATCGACCATCCTGATCGAATCCATCGGGCTACAGAGCCCAGCGCCTCGCGCCACGAACGTCAGTTAATTGGACAATCCCAAAGCCCCGGAATGGATACAAAGCTCACGACCCCAATTAAACGACCGCAAAGCACTTAACCGCTTAACCTGGGTGATATCACGCTATTTTGCATAGTGTCAAGCACTTTTTTTGATTTATACTCTGAACCGCCGTCGGGCTTTCAGTCATAGAGGCTCTGGTTTAACTTCGGAGTTGGTCGAGGAAAGCTAAATGCAATCGCCATGGGTCTAACGATTCGTGATGTCGCCAAAGCTGCGGGCGTGTCCACTGCTACGGTCTCCAACGTCTTGAACAAGACCGGAAAAGTGGGGCCACGCACGCACCGCCTGGTGCTCTTGACGGTAAAGCGCCTCGGCTATTTTCCGAATGCTCATGCGCGTCATCTAGCTTCGCGCGACAGCCGCACGCTGGGAATTATTGTTTCGGACATCGTGAACCCTTTCTTCCCCGAGGTCATCAAGAGTTTTGAAACACGCGCGCGCGAACTTGGTTACGACGCGATTCTTAGCGATACGAATTACGATCCGCGCCGAACGCGTGAAGCTGCGGAGCGCATGATGGAGCACAACGTGCGCGGCGTGGCGATCATGACGTCTGAGATCAGCTCGCAACTGATCCAGGAACTTGAACGCAGAAGGATTGCTGTCACGTTCCTCGATCTCGCACCCGTTCGTGGCTATGTCAGCAAACTGCGAATCGACTACTTCTCGGGAATTAAACAGATTGTCGAGTACCTCCACAAGAGCGGGCACAGACGCATAGCCTTTATCGCCGGGCGGCCAAAGCTAAAGTCCAACATCGCCCGTTTGGAAGCGTACGAAAATTGCATGCGGGATTTGGGGATGGAACCCGGTCCGATCGTACACGGAGACTTGCGCTACGAAGGCGGCTTGGCGGCGGGCTTGAATATAGCAAAACTTTCTCCAAGACCCACCGCAGTGATGGCGGTGAATGATCTGACGGCCGTAGGCGTCATCAAGGGATTATTGAAAGGCGGTTGCCGCGTTCCCGAAGATATTTCAGTGACGGGATTTGACAATACGCGTCTGGCAGAATACAGCAACCCCTCGCTTACGACCGTGGATATCCATCGGGATATGCTCGGGCAGATGGCAGCCGACGCTCTGCATGAGTTATCCTCCTCCGCCAACCCTCAAGGCAGGGAATACCACATTCCCGCTGAACTGATTTTGCGAGATTCTTCAGGGCCCGCTCCCGCTGAGAAATCCTGATCGAGATTCCGGCATTTTGTGATTCGTGCGTCCCCGGCTGCGGGATACTTGAGAATATCTATGTTGCTCTTTGGAACCGCTTCGCGGCGATGCTAGCATGCAAAGGTCGAGCGAACGCGGCGGGGAAACCCAAGAATGGCGCGTCAAAAAGACAAAGACCATGCTTTTTCACGGCGCACCTTACTGAAGCAGATGCGGTGGGCGCCGATGCTTTTCCTTCCTGCGCCTCTCCATTCGTCACCGTTCCGGAGGCTAATCGCGGGAACTTCGGGCAATGCTACCCCTGCTTTCGACTTTGCTGATTTTCGCGTCACGCCCCACTATCCGGCAAAGTCTCCTCTTGAAGATGTCCTGCATAAAGTTCCTCCAGGTTCGGACGAATACATTACGGAAAAATACGCATTTGAAATTATGCGGCTTCTTGATGATTGGGGCCGCGCTCTCAAGGCGCAGCCACCTTCCCTTGATGTCTTGGCAGCATTTTTGGACGCCTCGCTCCAGGGCTCTTCTCTGATTCCCAGTCAGCAAAACTCTCTGCGCTCGGCGTATGGAATCGAAGTCTTTCGAAGAAAGTTTGCAAAGAATACGGTATTAGGCCGCGAGCGATTTCTTGAAGAGATCAAGTCCTACCTTGCTTCCATGTCGCGCGTGGAGACAGCGGAGTTCGAAGTTACAGGAATCGAGGAAATGGCCGGCTCTCCGTTACGCGTGCGCATCGACATTCGATATGACCTTGTCGGTTCGGGGACAGACACAATGCGTGAGCAGCGTGTCGGACAGTGGCTGACGCAGTGGTCGCGTGATGAAGCCAATGGATGGCGAGTGCTCCGGTGGCAGGCGACTGAAGAAACCTTCAGCCGGGCGCGCGCGCCGATATTCGTCGATGTTACTTCCCAGGCGCTCGGACAAACTGAATCGTACAAAAAGCAGATGCTTCACGGAGTGGACTATTGGCGCACGGTTTTGGATGGAGCTTGCGGCATCGATATTTACGGCAACAACGGTTTGGCGGTGGGGGACTTCGACAACGACGGACTGGATGACCTCTACGTCTGCCAACCTCCGGGACTTCCGAACCGGCTGTATCACAATCGCGGCGATGGAACGTTTGAAGATGCGACACAGAAGGCCGGAGTGGGCGTGCTCGATGGTACGGCGTCCGCGCTCTTCGTAGATTTTGAGAATAAGGGGCTCCAGGATCTTTTGGTGGTTTGTGGCAGTGGCCCTCTGCTCTTTATCAATCAAGGGAACGGAAAGTTTTTGTTGAAACGCGACGCCTTCCAGTTTGCACAGCCTCCGCAAGGAACTTTTACCCACGCTGCTGTAGCCGACTATGACCGTGACGGGCGTCTCGATATTTATTTCTGCCTGTACAGCTACTACGTGGGTCTCGATCAATATCACTACCCCGCTCCCTATTTCGACGCGCGCAATGGGCCTCCCAACTTCCTACTCCACAACGAAGGCAATGCCACTTTTCTGGATCGCACCGAGGCAGCGGGCTTGAGCGTGGATAACAACCGATATAGCTTTGCGTGCGCCTGGGGCGACTACAACTCCGACGGCGCGCCGGATTTGTATGTGGCCAACGACTTCGGGCGAAACAATCTTTACCGCAACAATGGCCATGGGAAATTCACGGTCGTATCTGCGGAAGCTGGCGTAGAGGACGTTGGCGCAGGGATGAGCGCAAGCTGGTTTGATTTCGACAACGATGGCAACCAGGACGTGTATGTTTCGAACATGTGGTCATCCGCTGGCATGCGGGTCTCGGAGCAAACAAGTTTTCATGAAAAAGATCCTGAGACGATTCGCGCGCTTTATCGCCAGCATGCGCGTGGCAATTCTCTGTATCGAAATCTAGGGAATGGGAAGTTTCAAAATGTAAGCCAGGCGGCGGGAGTGGATGTGGGGCGCTGGGCGTGGTCTTCGGACGCTTGGGACTTTGATCACGACGGCTACCCGGACTTATACATTGCGAATGGTTATATTTCCGGGCCACCGGCTTCCGAACAAAAAACTTCATACGCGACACAGGCGACGTTTCGAGTTTCTTCTGGCGGCAGGTCGTGGCGAATTCGCCCGATAATGCGGTGCCTTCGCCAAAGTACGAGCTGGGATGGAACGCGATCAATGAGCTGATCCGGTCGGATGCTTCCTGGAACGGTTATGAGCGAAATGTTTTCTACGTGAACAATCACGATGGAACGTTTTCTGATGTGTCCGGAACAGCTGGATTGGATTTTCCCGACGATAGCCGTTCGTTTGTGCTTGCGGACCTGGATCACGACGGGCGTTTGGAAGTGGTTCTAAAAAACCGAAACGCGCCTCAACTCCGGATATTGCGAAACGCGATGAAGGACATCGGCAACTCGATCGCGTTCCGATTGCGCGGAAAAAACAGCAATCGCGATTCGATCGGGGCCGCGGTTACAGTCGAAGTCGAAGGACATAAGCAGACTAAGTATCTGCAAGCCGGTTCGGGATTTCTATCCCAACACACTAAGGAGCTTTTCTTTGGTAGTAGGAAAAACCGAAGGAACCGTACGCGCCACGATTCGATGGCCTAAGGGGACTCACTCAGGTTTTCGAGCATCTCCCCGTAAATCGCCGTATCGAAATCGAGGAAGGCTCTGGGGATTTTGCGGCGAAGCCTTTCGTGGCAGCGCCTGCTTCCTACGCGCGAGCTAGCGAAATTCAAAAGCCGGAGACGTTGCCAACGTCCGTTGAGACATGGCTCATCGAGCCGTTGAACGCGCCGGAGTTTTCTTTGCCTGACCTCACAGGCAAGATGCTCAATCTTCCCTCGCTTCGAGGCGGCTTTGCGCTGCTTTATTTTTGGACAAAGGCTTCGTCTGTTTGTGGCGAACAACTGTGCGTTTTTCAGAAGTACCAATCAGCTTTCGCCGCAAGCGGGCTTCGCATTATTGGCATCAACGTCGATGACTCTAGTGATGTCGCAGCCGTGCGAACATTCGTCGACAAGGAAGGACTCTCCTTGCCGATCCTGCTTGCGACGCAAGAGGTGGCTGGCATCTACAATATTATTTATCGCTACCTGTTCGATCGTCGCAGGGATCTTCCCCTGCCGACATCTTTTCTCGTCGACGCGGACGGCATGATCATCAAGATCTATCAAGGCCCGGTGAATTCCGAACGCATAGTGGAAGACTTGAAATCGTACCTCGAACTGCCGCCGATCGTAAGAAGAGAGCGCTTCCCTTCGAGGGGACGCTCTATCAAGACGAATTTCAGCGCAACGATTTCACCTATGGCGTCGCGATGTTTCAACGCGGTTATCTCGAACAAGCGGCGACGTCCTTCCAACAGGTCATTGCGGCCAAGCCGGAAGAACCGGAGGCTTATTACAATCTGGGAACACTTTACCTCCGGAAAAACTCTTTACCGGACGCGCGGCGATATCTGGAGCAGGCGGTGAAGCTCCGTCCAGATTATCCGGAAGCGTGGAACAATCTCGGAATGATCGCTGCGCAGCAGGGCCAGACGGACGAAGCCATTCGCAACTTTCAGCAGTGCTTGTCTTTAAGGCCTGGCTATGTCACGGCGCTGCTGAACCTGGGAAATCTTTATCGGCGGCAGGGAGCAGTTGAGGAAGCTAAAAAATTTTTGAGCCGCGCGCTCGAATTGGAACCTGAGAATCCGGAGACAAACTATAGCTTGGGAATGCTGTACGCCCGACAAGATCAATTGCCTCGAGCCTCGAGTTACTTAGAAAAGGCCGTGAACTTGCGCCCGGATTATCCCGATGCGCTCAACAACTTCGGCGTTCTCTTTGTCCGTCAACAAAATTATCCTAAGGCAAAAGAAAAATTCGAGACTTGTATTCGCGTGGCGCCGAATTTTGATCAGGCTTATCTGAATCTTGCTCGCCTCTACGTCGTTTTGAACGACAAAGAAAAAGCCAGAGAGGTTTTGTTGGCCCTATTGCGCCAGCAACCACAGCACAAATTGGCTCAGCAGGCGCTGGAGATGCTAAATTGATATTTCCGCAGCCGCTTTGGAAAACACTCGGAGGAAAGTCGCGAAATGGCTAGCGGCGCGTCATTTGAGCGTACATTCAAGAGCGCGGCAACCGGTCACGGATATATCGAATCGTTGCTCTTTTGATGATTTTCTTTTCCGCCACAGGATTTGCGCAACAAACCACTTCCAACCACAGCAATTCGGCGCAACCCGGGAAGATTTCGCCGCTCCTTCAGGAAGCGAGGAATTGCTTCGCCAAGGCTCTATCGCCGAGGCAAAAAACAAAATACAGGCAGAGCTTCAGCAGAATCCTTCGAGTGCTGAGGCCTATAACCTCTTGGGAATTGCCTTCAGCGACGAAAAGGATTACGCAAACGCATTGCAGTCCTTCCAGCACGCGCTTAGGCTCGATCCCAACTTCATCAGAACGCGCAACAACCTCGGCAATCTCTACTTCGCACAGGAAAAGCTCGATCTAGCGGAGAAGGAATTTACAATGGTTTTGCGCCAAGAGCCCGGCAATCGTGATGCGAACTACAGCTTGGGCCTGGTCCTCCTGGCCAAGAAGTTACCCGCCCAAGCCATTCCTCACTTTCAGCAAATCCACCCTCAGGACACGGCCACGAGCTCCAATTTAATCCGCGCTTACTTTCGCGCCGGGAGAACGTCGGAAGGGCTGAAGCTGGCCACAGAGCTTTCCTCGCAAAGTAAAGACGACGTGAAATTGCATTTCGCTCTCGGCGTGTTGCTGGCCTCTGAAAAGCAATACCATCCGGCTCAACTGGAACTCGAAAAGGCCGACGCGCTGCAGCCCGAAACTCTGGAAATTCTTTATGCCCTTGGACAAACCTATCTTCGGGTCGGTGACTATGCGAAAGCGGAGCTGATGTTGAATCGAGCGGTGAAATTGAAACCCGATTCGCCAGAAACGCTTTATGTTTTGGCGCAGGTGTATCAGAAGCAGAACCGATCGGTAGATGCTATGGATTTGCTGGTGCGTGCCCATAAACTCGCGCCTGAGAATACGGACATCATTTTTCTGCTGGCACGCGTCAGCATGAGCCAGAATTATTACGAAGACGCGATCCCTCTCTTGGAATCAGGTGTGAAACTCGCTCCCCAACGTGCTGATTTCCACGCTGCACTCGGCGAGAGTTATTTCAAGACAGAAAAAACGGAAAAGGCCATTGCCGAATTCCAAAAACTGATCGATCTCGAGCCCACGGCGCAGTCTTACGCTTTTTTGGGAATCTCGTACCGGCGTCTAGGACGATTCGATAAGGCCCGCGAGTATTTTGAGGCGGGATTGAAGCGGGATCCTCATAACGCGTCCTGTTTATTCAACCTTGGCTATATCGAAGAGCGGCAGGGCCATCCAGCGCGCGCTGAAGAATTTTATCAGCAGGCACTCCGGTCCAATCCCGATTTTTCCGAAGCGCTGCTGCAACTGGCCGATCTGCGCATCGCCAGCAAGAGACTCGAAGAGGCCGCGGCACTTCTCCGGAGGTACGTCAAGGTAAGTCGTGATCCTGGTCCCGGATACTACAAGCTCGCTATGGTGGAGAAGAGCCTCCATCAAACGGAGGCGTCACAGCGAGACTTGAATGTATTTCAAACGCTCTCAAAAGATTCTGCGTCTGGCCCCCAGCCTTATCAGCATATCTTTGACTACGTTGACGAGCGCTCCAGCCTTTCTCGCGAAGCACGGACTCAACAGGACCTCGCCAATCTGACCGAACAGCTGCAGAAGAATCCGGACCACCCTCAAGGGCTCTACCTGCTGGCCCAGACTTATCTGGAACTTGGGAAACCGGAAGACGCTCGGAAAGTTATCGCCCAACTGGACCAGATTAGCGCGAGCGACTTCGGACTCAGACTGGCGTGGGTGTCCTGCTTGCGCGTTATCGTTTTTACGACGAAGCTATCCAACACTTTCAAGCGGCGCTGACCGCGAATCCCGCCTCGGATGACGTCAAATTCGACTTGGCCGATGCGTACTTCCGAAAAGGCGATTATACGCGGGCACTCGCCACGGCCAATCAAGTTTCGCCGCGGGGCAGCAGGACGATGCGTTTCTTTCTTTGCTCGGCGACATCCAAGCACATCTTGGTGACACTACCCGGGCGACGCAGATTTTTCTGGACGCCATAAAGCGAAACCCAGATAACGATCAGTATTATCTTTCGCTCGCGCTCGCCGAACTGCGCGAGAGGAATGTTGCCGGCGCGAGCGAGACGTTGCAAAAAGGTTTGGCACGAATCCCCAGCTCGGGGAAAATCTTTTGGGGCTTGGGCATTGTTTCCGTCCTGGAGGGCAAGACTCCGCAAGCCGAGGAGGATTTCGAGCGCGCCATGGATTTGCTGCCGGAATGGCCCGGCAGCTATTCCACACTGGGCTTTTTTTATTTTCAGACGGGAGAAATCGCCAAAGCACGGGAAGTGTTGAGTCGTTTCAAGGGCAGCAACGCCGCCGGCGGCTTGGACATCAATCGCATCGAAGAAGCGTTGGCGCGAGCACCTGAGGTGCCGTCCACGATTCGCGAACCTATGCCGATGGCTGCCAGAGCGCAATTACTTCAGCTCGCGCTTTCGCTCGCCGACAGAACTCTTTGAAACGAGCGAAGAGAAATGCGCGGCAGAAACTCCCGGTTGAACGGGCGGATGGCCGGGGCTAGAATGCGTGAAGACCTCCAACGTTTGAAAATTTCGAACCGAGAGCGTTGTGAGCTACTCGCCGCGCTGCTTTTGGAATGGAAACCGTCGAGATAACCTTGGAATGGGAAAAAACCCGGAGACAAGTAGGCGGCGGTTTCTTGCGAGTGTATGCGGAGCAATCTTGGCGCTAAGCATGGCCGGTGGCGTGGTCCTCCATCAGAAAGCCTTCGCCGCCCAAGCTCCAAATACGAACTCGCCAGACTCTCGCATCACCGTCCGCTATACCGACTTCCGCAAAGAAGCCGGAATCACTTTTCTGCAAGACTCCACGCAAACCGAAGAAAAATATTACTTGGAGACGATGGGTACCGGGGTCGCTTGGCTCGACTACAATCAGGACGGCTTGATGGATCTTTTTTTCGTGCAGTCCGGCGAAACCGATGCTTACAAGCCCGCGCATCCCTTGCGTTCAGCGCTTTACCGAAACAATGGCGACGGCACTTTTACTGACGTCACTGAAAAAGCTGGCGTCGGAGGCGCGGGACATTACGGCCAGGGAGTTGCCGTCGGAGATTTCGACAATGATGGTTATCCCGATCTCTATGTCACCGGCTATGGGCGCGCGATTCTTTACCACAATAACGGAGACGGAACATTCACCGATGTCACCGCAAAAGCCGGCGTCGTCGATGAAGGCGGATGGTCCACCAGCGCAGGATGGTTTGACTACGACAAGGACGGCTGGTTGGATCTCGTTGTTACCAACTACATCGAGTGGACGCCGAAAACGAATCTATGGTGTGGCGAACGCCGCCCTGGCTATCGTTCGTACTGCAATCCCAATAATTACAAAGGGCAGAAAACCAAGCTCTACCATAACAACCACGACGGCACCTTCACCGATGTAAGCGATGCATCCGGTGTCGGCAAACCCGAATCGAAAGGCATGGGGGTGGTCCTCGCGGATTTCAACGGCGACGGCTGGCCAGACATAGCCATCGCTAACGATACGTGGCCCAATTTTCTCTTTCTCAATAAACACGATGGAACTTTTCAGGATGTTTCCCTCGTTTCCGGTTTGGCGGCCAGCGAGGACGGACGTTACGAAGCCGGCATGGGCATCGATGCTGCAGACGTCGACGGCGATGGCTGGCTCGATGTCTACATCACCCATCTGGATTTCGAATTGAATCGTCTCTACCACAACAATCACGATGGAACGTTTGATGACTACACATATCGCTCAGGAATTGGTAACAAGGCCATCCACCTGAGCGGAGTCTCCATGAAATTTCTGGACTACGACAACGACGGCTGGAACGACATCGTCCAATTGAACGGGGCCATGCTCGACAACGTTACGCTCTACCACGGAGAAGTCTCTTACAAAGAGCCTTTATTGATGTTCCACAATTTAGGAAAAGGCCAGTTCGAGAAACTTTCCGACAACACCCTCGGTCCAGACTTCTCGCGCCCCATCGCCGGACGCGGCATCGCTACCGCTGACTACGACAATGACGGCGACATCGACATCGTCACTAACAACCGCGGCGATTATCCGGAGTTGCTGCGCAACGAGGGCGGCAATCAAAATCACTGGCTGGAGGTTCTACTCATTGGCACTCGTTCGAATCGCGATGGAATAGGCGCTTCGCTTAAATTAACCTCCGAAGGGTTCGTGCACGTGGAGCAATCCAAAGGCGGTATGAGTTATATGTCGGCGAGCGACCCGAGGATTTTCTTCGGTCTCGGAAAACGTACTAAAATCGAATCTTTGGAAATTACTTGGCCCAGCGGCCAAGTGGACAAGCTGACGAATCTTCCCGTCGATCGAATCATCGTTGTAAAGGAAGGTACTGGGATTGTGCCGCGGTCGTTTCCAAAAATAACGCCAAAGTTGGCGGGCCGATGAGGAACCCTCTCCGGCGCCGTTTTCTCGGTTCTTCTTCGGTGCTTCTGGGCAGCGCGCTGTTGGACGCGCTTACAAGCCCGCTCTGTAAATGGAAAAACTCATTGCTCCTAGGAGCAGAGGCTGCGCCGAATCCACAAGCGCCAAAGCCGAGCGTTTCCGCTTCACCAGCGGCATCGTCAGTCGTATTCGTCGATGTTGCGAAGGAAGCCGGCCTGGTTTCACCAAACGTATGGGGTGGCATCGATCAAAAGAAATACATCATTGAAGCCAAAGGCAGCGGGCTGGCCTTTTTTGATTATGACCACGACGGCTGGCTGGATATTTATTTGACGAACGGAACGCGGTTCAACACCAACTGGCCGCCTGGTAAGGCTCCCACTTCCCATTTGTACAAAAATAACCGCGACGGGACTTTTACCGATGTCACGGAAAAGTCCGGCCTGGCGCGCACGGGCTGGCAGACTGGCGTCTGCGTGGGCGATTACGACAACGATGGCTGGGACGACCTCTTCTGCTGCTTCTGGGGACACAATAGCCTGTTTCACAACAACGGAGACGGTACATTCACGGACGTTACACGCAAGGCTGGCCTGTACGAGGAACAGATCCGCTGGGGGGCCGGTTGCACCTGGCTCGACTACGATCGAGATGGCCACCTCGATCTTTTCGTCTGTCACTACATCAAACTCGATCCAGAAAAAACTCCCTCGCCAAGCGAGCCTCCCGTTTGCCAGTGGAAAGGCATTCCCACGATGTGCGGGCCGCGCGGCCTTCCCGGAGATACTAATCTCCTGTATCACAATAACGGCGACGGAACTTTTACTGATGTCTCTGAAAAGTCCGGGATCCTGAAGCCAGGACCACGCTATTCGATTACGCCCGTGTCCTACGATTTCGACAATGACGGCTGGCCGGATATCTATGTGGCCGTCGATTCGCAGCCGAGCATTCTTTTCCACAACAATCACGACGGCACGTTCACGGATATTGCTGTGATCGCCGGCTGCGCGTATAGCGAGAATGGCCACGAGCAATCCGGAATGGGCGTAGGCGTGGCCGATTACGACTGCGATGGCTGGTTCGACATTTTCAAGACGAACTTTGCGGATGATACTTGCAACCTCTACCACAACAATGGAGACGGTACTTTCAACGACGTTACGTTTGCTTCCGGAATCGGCGTCAACAATCAATACGTCGCTTGGGGTTGCGGCTTCCTCGATTATGACAACGATGGCTGGCAGGATCTCCTCCAGGTCAACGGCCACGTGTACCCGGAGATTGAAGGCCACGCCACCGGCCAGACATTCAAGAATCCACGGCTGGTGTACAAAAATCTGGGCAATGGACGGTTCAAGGACGTTTCGTCCGAGATGGGGCCCGGCATCAGTGAGCATTTTTCAAGCCGGGGCGCGGCGTTCGGCGATTATGACAACGATGGCGATATCGACGCCGTGATTTTGAATATGAACGACTTGCCTTCCCTGCTTCGCAACGACGGCGGCAACAAACAGAATTGGATCAAAATAAAATTAATCGGCACCGCGTGCAATCGGACCGCCATTGGCGCGCGCATCCGCGTGGTAACCGGCAAACATACTCAGATGGATGAAGTTCACAGCGGTACAAGCGTCATGTCGCAAAGCGATTTGCGCCTGCACTTCGGCCTCGGAAAAGCACAAAAAGTGGATCTCATTGAAGTGAAATGGCCCACAACGCAAAAGCTCGAACGGTTCACGGATGTGAGTGCCAACCAGATTCTCACCATTCGCGAGGGCAGCGGCATCGTCGCGGCTGCCAAACCCAAAAGCAAATAGCCAGCATCTTGTAATTTCTTCTCTATTTTTCTAACGAGGCGGAGTAGCGGCCGGCTGGTCTTTCAAAATAATCAGGAATTGCCTGAGTTCGCGGCGCTGGCGTTCGATTTCAGCAGCCTCTTCCTTCTCCGTTTGTTCATACGCTTGAAATTCTTCTTGCGCCTTCGCCTTCTCACCCGTTCGCTGATATGCGAGACCGAGCTGGCGGTGGGCTTCGCCAAACTGTGGATTTATTTCAATCGCTTTCTTGTAATTGCGGATGGCCTGCGCGAAATCGGCCTGCGCGAAATACACAACTCCTAGCTGAAGATAAGCTTCGTCGAGCTTGGGGTCGATAGCTACGGACTTTTCGAGCAGCGTCTTCACCTCTTTTAAATCCGCAGGATTTTCAGATCCCTTTTCGCGCTTCCAAATGCTTATCGCGTAGTAGTAATTAGCCAGAGCATTTCCGGGCTGCTGCTGAACAAATCGCGCCAGCTTTTGCTCGCTACATGGCAACGGCGCCGGCGTCGCCTTTTCAATTTTGCCGAGAAAGAGATACGGGGCCGTGTCAGTCGGCTGCAGGTCGGACGCCGCGCAAAGACGCCGGGCCGCTTCGTCCCAAGATCCATTCGAATAAAGCGCCGCGCCAAGCCCCGTCAGCATTCTTGCTGAATTCGGATGCGCGGTGGATCCTTTAGCAAAAACCTCCGCCGCCGGTTGGGCCGCCTTGTGAAGGAGCAGTTCCGTACCCCATTCAAAATAGTTCTGCTCGCTGGGATCCATCCGAGCAGCTTTTTCATACTCGCGCACCGCATCCAAAGGATCATTCAATCGTTCGTCAAGCTCACCTAGCAAACGATGTCCCTCCGCGTCATCGGCTTTCGCTAGCGCGTTTTGAACCTGCTGGCGAGCTTCCGCTAAATCGCCCTTGGCTTTGTAAGCCAAAGCCACTTCGTACTGCTCGCCCGACTTTCCAGCCGGAGCAATTTCTGGCTCGCTGGATTTCAGCGCCAGCGTTTCCTTGGCGAGCGATTCGCTCGTCTTCGAGCTTGCCGAAGAGCCGTGCAAGTCCCAGATTGCTCCAGTCGGTAACACCAGCGACGGTAAAATTCGGTTCGTCATTGAATTCCATCGCCCCGGGCGAGGAATTAGCGGATGGCGTCGACGCGGGAGAAGCGGGATTTATCGACTGCAGCGTCAGGAGCACCAAATCCACGTGCTTTCTGTCTCCAAGTCGACAAAACCAGCGGGTCCATGACTGCGTCGCGCCATCCTGATTTTCTCGCCCGCAGGATATATGTTCCAGGATGGATCGCGGAAAGCATGAAAGCCCCGGCCGCATTCGTTTTTGTTTCGACTCTCGTTGAGCTGCCCTTTTCTTCAAGAAATACAGTCGCAACGGCCACGGGCAGGCCAGCGATGTCCCGAATCGTGCCTTGGACAGTGAGGGCATCGGAGAGTTGAGGAAGAGGGTCCTGCTCGAACGCTAACGCGCTCGAACTACTCACCTGTGTTCCAGCCACCACGGCTAGAACCATACAACATCGATGGAGAGTTCTTCGAAACGACGGCCACAACGGCTGCAAACAGTTCATCATTCAGGTCAATTTCTCTCGCCCCGCAGAGATCCATGCACGTCTTTCAGACGCGAGGCAATTCTAGACCTTGTGAAAGTCGCCCGCAACGAACACCCAAGTTCGCGAGCATCGCTCAAAATGGTCTTTCGATATTTGGCACTGATATTCCACACTCATTACAACCGCTTGCGGCAAGCTGCGACCTCATGTACCCTCCCAACTTTGCGAAGCCAATTCGTAGGATGCATACTCCGTGATAGGGATCGATAAGAAAAGAACCACAAGCCCCGCTTTCCAGGTTCACGGGGCTTTGGTTTAGGTAAAGATTGATGACGCGAAGGTCGACCATCGTTGAGCGGTTTCGATCGCGATTTGGGGCGGATCCGCACGTGTACCGCGCCCCGGGGCGCGTTAACCTGATCGGAGAACACACCGATTACAACGACGGCTTCGCCATGCCCGCAGCCATCGAGTTTTATTGTTGGGTCGCCGTCGGCCCCAGAGATGACCGCAAACTCGCAATTTACTCCGAGGAATTCTCCACAGCCGCGGAAGCGGATTTGGATTCCGCCGCGCAGCAGCCTTCCAAGACATGGAGCGACTATCCGGTCGGGGTTGCATTGCAGCTCGAGCAGGCTGGATTCCGACTTCGCGGAGCGAATCTTCTCATTGAAAGTGGTGTCCCTATGGGTGCGGGACTTAGTTCTTCGGCAGCGATCGAGGTTGCGACCGCGCTGGCACTTGCCGGCCAGTCTGGCTTGTCTCCAGATCGCGTGCAATTAGCGCAACTCTGTCAAAAGGCAGAAAACGAATTTGTTGGTGCGCGTGTCGGAATCATGGATCAGTTCGTTTCCCTCCACGGGCTGGAGAACCACGCACTGATGCTCGATTGCCGGGCACTGACCTTCGAATCACTTTTGATTCCTGATTCCGTAAAGCTGGTGATCAGCAACACCATGGTCAAGCACGAACTAGCCTCAAGCGAATACAATCGCCGGCGTGCGGATTGCGAAGAGGCCGTCCGCCGGCTCGCTGGAGTTTTGCCCGGAATACGCGCTCTGCGCGACGTGAGCATCGATCAGCTTGAACAGCATCGCAACGTACTCTCGGAGGTCATCTACAAACGCGCGCTGCACATTGTCTCGGAAAATGCGCGGGTGCTCGACAGCGCTGAGGCGCTACGCTCCGGCGATATTACGAGATTCGGCATGCGCATGGCCGAATCTCATCGCAGTCTGCGCGATTTGTACGAAGTTAGTTGCCGCGAGCTGGATTTGATGGTGGACCTGGCGTACCAGCAAAAAGGGGTTTACGGCGCGCGGATGACTGGCGGCGGTTTTGGCGGGGCTACCATCAATCTTGTGGATGCGCGCTACGCCGGGGAATTTAAGGAAAAAATGGCCAAGGCCTACCAGAAAGAAACGGGACTTGTGCCGCAGATTTATATTTGCAAACCGGCCGAGGGCGCGGGACCGTTTCCAATCTCGGACCTTTGACGTGGTCGGAATGGCGGCTGCTGTTCCTTAGCCTAAGTTGATCCCCACGAATCTTTATACAACTTCGGGAGCACTGGGAGCGATTTCGAAACTCAGCTGCTGAGCGCCCAACACGGGATGCTTGGCCGTAAGCTTCACCGCTCCCGGTTGTTCTTTCGCTCGAATCCAGATGGCGCCCGTTCCGCCAATTAACGCGAATGGATTGTCGCCAATAATTTCCGCGGGCCCTTCCAGCTCCAGTTTGATGGCATCATTCGCAAAAGGGCGGATGGCGCCAAATTCGTCGGTCACGCGCAAAACCACTCGGGTGGTATCCGCTCCATCTGCATTGAGACGCGTGTCGTCGGGCACCAGCACAAATTTCTGGTCGACACCTTTGCCGGAAAGTGTCTTAACGATTGCCTGCTTACCATTGATGTAGCCCTCAATTCGCAAGTCTCCCCACTTAAAGACGGCTTGACTCAAATCAGCGACAAATGGGGCATACCGAAGATGGGCAAACTCGGTTTTGTTTGGATCGGCTTCCGCCACGAGCTTCTCGGCAATATAAAATTTAAGGTGGTCGCAGTTCGAGCAAACAACGGCTTTGGTGAACCCAATCGATTCGTCACCTCGCGCCCAGTGGAAAGCAGGCTCTAGCACCACTTCGTCGGCAGGATCGCACTGCGATTTGTAAAAGCCGGCGGCGGGCTTCGGTTCTCGAAAAATGTCGGTTACTCCGTGATAGCAGATGCGATCGCCACTGCCAAAATCCCCATGCGTATTGTAGTCGAAGGCACACCAGCCGATGCCGCCGGCATACTGCGGGTCGGAAGCAAGCTGATCGTGAATGCGCGCGTGACGCATGGTGTGCTCGGTCAGTCGCTCGACTTGATCGATGGTCTTGGTTGGGTAGGTGTGGCCCACGAATTCCGTGTTGAGATAGCGCGGGTGATTTGGCTTCTGCAAGGGAAATCCGAAATCGTTCATCGTAAAAACGTCTTCCAGGAATTCGGAGGATTGGAAGTAACGGATTCCGCCCGTCTGGCGGGTAGGGTCGAGACTATGCGCTACTGCATTGGTGCGTGTGTAGAAATCGTGGTCATCTTTCGATTCGTTGATGCGCACTCCCCACAAAATGATGCTGGGACGGTTCCAGTCGCGGCGGATCATGCGGCTGACGTTGTCGATGGAGATTAGCTTCCACGCTTCATTGCCGATGTGTTGCCAGCCCGGGATCTCTTCGAGGACAAGCAATCCTATTTCGTCGCAGGCATCGAGGAAATGTCGCGATTGCGGATAGTGCGATGTACGGACGATATTGCACTTCAGATTTGTTTTCAGGATTCGCGCATCGCTGCGCTGGGCGCGGCCGGGCATTGCCTGGCCAACGAATGGAAACGTCTGGTGACGGTCGAGGCCACGCAGCTTGATGACCTTGCCATTCAGCTCGAAGCCGTGGTCCGTGAACTGCGCCTCGCGAAAACCGATCGTGCGGCTTTCTCGATCAACGAGTTCTGTTCCTCTCAGCAAGCGCACCTGAACGGAATACAAATTCGGATGTTCGAGGTCCCAGAGTTTGATTCCGCTGAGGTTGTCGAAGTGCACGGCGTGCGCGACTGGGTCGGACGCAGCCTCCGACGCCGGAATACGTTGCGTCGCTTTGGCCAGCACGTGATCGCCTTCGCGGAGTTCCACCTCGAGCGTGAGCACCTCATGCGACGCTTCCAGATGCTGGAGGAAACAGTCCACTTCTAACCCGGGATGTTCGCTGAGCACAGCCTTGGGTTTCGCGAAAATATTTTCAATAAAAGTTGGGGAAACGATGCGCAGCCAAACCTCGCGATAGACTCCGCCAAAAGTGAGGTAGTCAATCTGATTCCCAAAAGGAGGGATGTCAGGCCGCTCCGTCGAATCCACATCTACGGCAAGTACGTTTTCTCCGCCAAAATCAATGTGCGGCGTCAGATCGAAAGAAAAAGGCGTGTAGCCGCCCTTGTATTCGCCTAGGCTGACGCCATTGATCCAAACGGTCGAGGCGGTCATCACCCTTCGAAATCGACGAAAACACGCTTGCCACGCGCCTCAGCGGGCAAACGAAATCGCCGCCGGTAAACCGAGACAAACTCGTACTGCTTGTCGTCAAAGCCATGCCAGGGCAGCCGAACATTGGTGTGCGGAACAACGACGCGGTCAAATGTAGAGTCGTCGAACTCCCGCGCGTGGGCTCCTTCGACAAATGCATGGTTGTAGCGCCAATTCCGGTTGATGGGAAAAAGCAGCCGCCCACCAGCATTGGAAGCCGCAGGCGCGGAATTGCCAGCAAGCAATCCTGGCGCGAGTGTGCTGCCTGCAATGACAGTGCTGGTTGTCTTCAAAAAGTCGCGTCGGTCCATAGTTTTCAGTCTTCCTTTTCGATCCGCGCTCGCAAAAAAACGCCGCACGAAGTTCGCGCCGCGCATCTTACCAGTTTCAACGCAAATCTTTGACGATTCTTCTCTTGTCTTTCTCAGAATTGGATAACGCCTCTGGTTACAATGGGTTCCCGCCAGACTAGAGAATCGTCAGTATGCTTCGCCAGATATGTTCCGCTTTACTTTTTGGTTTTTGGCGGCGCCGGAGCGAAATATCCCTGACGGGCTTGAACCTTGAAGCCGCTCTGGTCGAGCCTCACCTTCAAGCGGTGATACGAACCATCTGGCTTGAACTTCTCGGGTGAAAACTCGAGCAAGTACATGTACTCCGGGCCTTGGGCAAGGCTTTTAAGGCCACCTTCGAGGTCGTTGCTATTGTGGAAAAAGGTTCCACCGGTTCCATCCGCGAGCTCCGACATAACGTCTTCGTTTAGGCTCATCGTCTCGGAGTGATCTTCGGCATGTTGGCCCGTCATCAATTCTCTGGCCGAAGAGCCGCCCCGCTCGCTGGCGTCGATTTCTGTCGTATATAAGCCGCGCGCGTCCAGGGCGCTGATTGCGATGTTTGTCTGTGCCGCAAGGTCCAGAATGCTGAGATTTCTCTGCCATTGCCGCCGGTGTCGCATGTGAAACCCGGCGAAATCAAGATTAAAAAACGTAGACCCTGCAGCGTTCCCATTCTCCGCACAATCTCGCTAAGCGTCGCTAGCGCAGACCAAACATCCCGTTCACCAATCGCCAGAGATTGCCCTGCGGCGGATCGCACGACGTTCTCTATCATGGCCGGCGTTGCGCCTTGAAGATGCGCGCAAGTCGCATAATCTGCCATGGCAAGTTTCAGAGCATCTTCATTGCGCTTATTTTGAATCAAATCCGCCTGGTAATAGTCGATGTTCGGGCAGGCATGTTCATCATGCCGAAAAAGTTGCTGCACTTTCACCTTCATAACCGCTTCTCGCAGCTTTGCGCGGTTGCGGGTCAAGCCACTGTTAGTTCCCGACAGGGAAACCACTGCGGCCATGTCCGAGTCGGCCAACGACTCGGAAAGGATCTTCATCGCCACCTCTTGAGTTCGTAACAAATCACCGGGGTCGAGATGCATATCGTCGAATAAAAAAACAATGGAACGATCTGGTACGGTTGCTTCCGGAGCAGGCCCATTGAGGGCAGCGATACTGGGGACGACTTGCGACCGTTCAGCAGCGTTTGGTTCACTTTCAACGCTCGCGCGCTTCTGAATGGAGAATCCGGAAATGACTTGGGGCTTGTCCTTGTCGAAGACCTGAAAATCTTCTTTTTTCAAGTTCCCAATGGCCGACCGTGCGAATCGCGTACTACCACCGGCACAAACACCGCGTTTACATTTACTTTGATTTTGACGCTGCTGCCCGAGGCCGTTGATTCATTTGGCTGCTGCGCCGCTAGACGAAACCACGTAGTGAAAACCAACGAGCACAAGAAGAACGAGACAATAATCAACAATCGTTTCGAGTTCGCACTCATACAGATGCCTCGATTCTACGCCTTTCCGATTGTTGTCGAATTTTTGATTCTTGATTGAGCGAACAATTGCCAAGCGCACAGGTACAAGTCGCCTCAGCATAGCTGCTGGATGGATGTATTTCGCGCGGTTAGATCAGAGGTCCGAACTGCATTTTGAGGCAGCTTGATATTTAACCGAATGGTTGAATATGAGCCTCAAAGATTCCCCCTGAGAGCCATTCGCAGCACTCAACAGCAACGAAGCAATATCCTCATGATTTCCTGCAACTGCCTCTGCATACAGGACTTAGCCAGTGCAGGCCATATCCTTTATATAGAGCTTTTAGACTCCTATCTAACTCCCTAGTGGGTTGCTCCAGGTTGGACAACCTACTATGCTTCTATTGCCGCACTGTGCGCCGAGGGTGCGCTGCGGGGTGCTGACCTCATACAAAAACTGAAGAAGCTTTGCGTTTGCCTGCTTTGCTTTTTTTTGTTGAACGCGGTTCCCTCTTCCGCAGGAACCGATCCGGAACCGGCGAGTAGCTCTCTCGATCAAATCCGCGCTTACATTTCGACGGGCTGGAATTCGCTCACTCGTTCGCTTACCGACTGCGCAACGGTAGTGGATACGAAACTTTCCTCGGCTTCGGTACTCTACCTTCCCGCGGATTTTGCTGTGCCCGAATCGGTCCAGCAGCTTGAGAAACAATGTAATGTGCAGGCTAAGCATTTGCCGGCCGTGATTCACCACATCGGAGAGATGGATCCCGGGACAATTGATCCCGCCGGTTTGCTCTATCTCGAAAATCGGTAGTTGTGCCTGGGGAAGATTCAACGAGATGTACGGCTGGGACAGCTATTTCATCATTCGTGGGTTGGTGCGCGACTGCAGAATCGATCTCGCAAAAGGAATGGTCGGAATTTATTTTTTGAAATCGAGCACTACGGTGGAGTTCTGAACGCGAATCGCACTTATTATTTGACGCGGTCTCAGCCACCGTTTCTGACCTCGATGATTTTCGCGGTCTATGACGAAGAGAAAGCCGCTGGACACACGAACAATGAATGGCTGGCGAAAGCGTACGATTATGCCGTGAAAGATCACGAGCTCTGGACAAGCGAACCGCATCGCGCTGGATCGACAGGCCTCTCGCGCTATTTCGACTTCGGCAACGGTCCCGCTGCGGAGAGTGTCAAAGACGAAACGGGGCACTATCGTCAGGTGGCAGCCTATTTTCTTCAGCAACCTGATCTCAGCCGGAATTACGTTTTGGAATCAACCGCGGCCAAGCCTTCGCCACTCACCGCGGGCCCGCTTTTTGCGCTGCAGATTTGCGATGCGGCCAAGACCATGGCACCTGCAGCTTCGATCCAGGGGGAACCGTCGCGTTAAGCGCCGACTACTACAAAGGTGACCGCGCCATGCGCGAGTCCGGCTTCGATATTTCCTTCCGCTTCGGTCCCTACGGGGCTGAAACGCATCATTTCGCTCCGGTGTGCCTCAACAGTCTGCTCTACAAATCCGAAAAAGACCTCGAACAAATGAGCGCGACCCTGGGTCACAAAGAAGAGTCGGAGAAATGGCGACAGCGCGCCGAGCAGCGAAAGGCTGACATTCAAAAATATCTTTGGGACAGCGAGCGCGGGCTTTTCTTCGACTACAATTTTGAGAAGCAGACGCGCTCAACGTACGAATACGTCACCGCGTTTTATCCGCTTTGGGCTGGCGTTGCGACCCCGGAACAAGCGCGCGCCGTAATGCAGCACGTCGGTAAGTTCGAACAGCCAGGCGGCCTGGTGATGAGCCCCTACGAAACGGGTGGGCAGTGGGATTTTCCCTATGCATGGGCGCCGAATCAGTTGATGGCTATTGAAGGCATGCGCCGTGCCGGATTCAGTAACGACGCGAACCGACTGTCTTACAAATTTCTTTCGATGGTGATGGAGAATTTCCGCCGCGATGGCACCATTCGCGAGAAATACGACGCCGTGAAACGCTCTTCAGAAACGCAAGTAACCGCCGGCTATCACATGAATATTGTAGGCTTCGGCTGGACGAACGGTGTGTTTTTGGCGCTTTTGCACGAACTGCCGCCAAGCGAGGTTGCGCGGCTGACCAAGGAACAGGATCAAGCGCCCGCCGCCGTCCACTAGAACTTCTCACTTCGTATTTTGTTCTTGTATTGCTTACGTAGAGTGGTAGGCGGAGCGAATTAATTCCAGCCGAGCTATATCAGGTGCGGGAGTAGCACCGGTCTGGCTGGCGACCCACGAACCCATGCGATTGGCCGCTTCGTTCATCGCAGCGAGAGAATCCGCCGCAGATAGTGATAAACGAGCGCCGCAGTGAACGCATCTCCCGAACCAACGGTATCCGCCACTTGCACTCGAATGCCGGGATGCTCGTGTCTAGCATACTCGCTCACCAACAAACTTCCTGCCGCGCCCCGCGTGATGCAGACTAGTTTTATGTGAAACGTGTTCAAGAGCCACTGCGCTGCGGACTCTTCATCGTGAAACGGAAAACCCAGCAACTGCACGACCGTTGGCAGTTCATCGTTATTTAGTTTGATGATGTCGGCGTGCTTCGCGGAATCGGCGAGAATCTGCGCGGAATAAAAAGATTGCCGGAGATTGACGTCGAAAATGCGCGTGGTCTCAGGCCGGATAGTTTTCAAAAAGGAGAGGATAGTTTCGCGCGAACGCGGAGACCGTTGCGCAAGAGAACCGAAGCATACCGCGTCCGCTTTTCGTGCCAGCGCTTGCCACGTGGGCGTCCATTCGAAAGCATCCCATGCGACAGGTTCGGTGATCTGAAATGTCGGCTGGCCCTTCGCATCCACCTCGACTTGTACAATTCCCGTGCGATACGTCGGATCGAGTTGTATGCAAGAAGTCCCGAGGCCGAGATGCCCAAGGCGGTGTTTGGCTTCTTCGCCGAGATCATCGTTGCCAACACGACTCGCGACGATTCCCTCATCCCCGAGAAGACTCGTCATATACGCAAAGTTTGCCGGCGCGCCTCCAAGTTGGCGACCCTCCTGGAAAATATCCCAGAGCAATTCACCCAGTCCGACTGTCGTGAATTTCTTCATGGACGACTCGCGTTCCCGTTGCAATACAACGCTTTTCGCGCAGTTACCCAAGCGTCCTTCGTCCGAACTAACGCCTTGGGATCCCAAGTGCTATCACCATATCGAGCCCAATTTCCAAATCGAGAGCGAAAGCACTTTGCCTTGCCCTCCGTTTGAATACAACTCAATTCCGTCGCTGCCGGGTAAAGGGAAGATCCGGTCCGTCAAGACCATTTCGCCATCGTTGACAAAGACTTCCACGCTGGAGCGGTCCAGAAAGATATGCAGCTTCCCTCGAGAACTTTGTTGCAAAGCCGCTTTGTAGCGCCCAGGAAATTCTGGCGCAAAAGAAACTTGTCCCGAACGGGTTCGATCCACGAACACTTCTTTAGTTCAGGAGTGATGCACAGAATAGTTTCCTCGGACCCGCCTTTGCGAAGACGAAATCCCATCTCCTTGGCATCGCCTGGTGCTAGTTCCGCTTCTATTTCGAGAGTATCTCCGCGTACGTTTGCCAAGTGCATCGCTTGCATGGCCATTGGGACGGTAACATTTGAGAGCTGCAGCAATTCTCGCTCGCGCAACCCTTTCGTTTCGGCAATGGGTTTCTGCACAAGCCGGATCTCATCCGGAAATTGCGCCAAGCTCAGCTCGCGCGGCAACGACTGCGCTCCGCGCCAAACTGATGTGGGTTCCCGGTTCGCGTACTGCCAGTTGCTGATCCAACCGATCCATATTCTTCGCCCGTCTTTCGGTGGAAGGTCCGAAAACGAATTCGTCGCGTAGAAATCTTTACCGTAGTCGGCCCACAGTTCTTGTCCAGCCGGAGTTTCATTCGCAAAGTGCGAACCATCGAACCTCCCTACAAAATACCGCGTCCCTGTGCCGCCTGCAGGAGCGCCCGGATTGCGATTAACTACGAGCACCCATTTTTTATTTTGAGGATTGCCGTCGACAGCCAATTCAAAGAGATCAGGGCATTCCCATTGTCCCTTATCACTGCCTCCCGCCTCCAAGAAACCACGGAGAACCCACTCTTTCAAATCTCGCGAATCAAGGAAAACTGCTTTTCTTTCATCGGCGAGAACAGCGACCATTACCCATTTCTTCTCAGCCTCATACCAAAATACTTTAGGGTCGCGAAAGTCGGGCTGTTTCAAATCCGCGGTGGGGTTTCCCGCATAATTTGTCCAGGTGCGTCCCCGGTCGTTGCTGAAAGCGAGGTTTTGATTCTGTATGTTTGTTCCGGCAGCAGTATATATCGCGATCAAACAAGAAGGATCAGCCGAGTCTCCGCCCGCGCACAATCCGCTCGCATTCTTCCAATCCACAACCGCGCTTCCGGAATAAATCATGTACTTCGCCGGCTCTTCGGGAATCGCGAGAGGCAGATTCTTCCAATGCAACATATCCGAGCTGACTGCATGGCCCCAGCTCATGTGACCCCACTCCGTTCCCTGAGGATTGTATTGGTAGAACAGATGGTATTCGCCTTTGTAATAGACCAGACCTGTTCGGATCGTTCATGAAGTTTTTCGGCGGAGTGAAGTGAAATTGCGGCCGCCAGGGTTCGTTGTAAGTATTCTGTGCAAGCAGGACGCACGCGGGTATCAGGAAACGTGACACCACCAATATTCCAATCCCGCCAAACAATGTAGTGAACAATTTCATACGCTGCGGCACGGCCTTCAAGGCTTCGTATTCTGGCCTTGCTCCAATTGACCAGCTACCTTTAGC
>CAVSSD010000038.1:0-143625 GCA_963730495.1 uncultured Acidobacteriota bacterium
CTCGTTCTTCTCCCGCTCATCCTTCCCGGCATCATCACCGGTCTCTCCCTGCTCATGTTCGCCGTACTTGCTGGATTTCAGCTCAGCCTCATGACTGTTTTTCTCGGTCACGGCACAGCCCTCATCTCCGTAGCCACCACCGAACTTTTTGCCGGCCTTCAAAAGTCGGACCGCGCCCAGGAAGAAGCCTCGCTCGATCTCGGCGCCACTCCCTGGCAAACTTTCTGGCGCATCACGCTCCCGAATCTCAAGCTCTCGCTGGTCGCTGCCGGGCTGCTCATCTTCACGCTTTCGATGGACGAAATCGCCGTAACCTTTTTTCTGATTGGCCGCGACAACACGCTCCCTCTCGAAATCTGGGGCCGCCTGCGCCGCGGCATCACTCCGGAGATCAACGCCGTCTCCACACTGATTTTTGCCGTTTCTGTTGCGCTTATCATCATCTGGTATCGGATTCGCATGCGCAGCGTCGGCTCGGAAGCAAAGCAGGTACTTGAAAGGCCGTAAGAACCATGGGGAGACAAATGCCGCACTCGCGCCGTGAATTTATCAGATACGTGGTAGCAGGCTCGGTCGCATCCGGCTGTCCCGTCGACACCGCCCTCATTCCCGCGCCCGATTCCGCGGTGTCAGCTTCCAACCCGAGCAGCACACCTCTCGTCGATGGCGAACACTATGAAATCTGCCACCAAGTGCGCGACGGCCATCACTTCGATCTACCCGCCGCTACTTCAAAAGCCGATATTGTGATTGTCGGCGGCGGAGTCGCGGGCCTTTCTGCCGCGTACTTTCTTCGCGGCAAAGATTGGCTGCTGCTCGAAAAAGAAGACCACTTCGGCGGCAATGCGTATGAGGAAGAATTCGACGGGCAGTATTTCGCCACTGGCTCGGCCTATGCCTATCACGGAGACGAAGGCGATCAACTCGCCTCCGAAATTGGCCTGAAACTTCCGATGGTCAATATGCCCGATCCTACACTCGTCAACAAAACCTACGTCCCCGACACCTGGAAAACGGGTATCACGCAGCTTCCTTATCCCAAAGCCGTTGTCGCCAGCTTTCAAAAATTTCGCGAAGACGTTTTGAAAATGAAAATTAGCGACCGCATGGCCGAACTCGATTCTCAGCCTTTCTCGAAATACACGTCCGCCTACGCTCCGGAAGTTCAGCAATGGTGGGACATTTTCGGTCCTTCGAACTGGGGGGCCATAACGCCGGATTCTTCCGCGTATGTCGGCTTGGCCAACGCCCACGATCTTGTCGCCGGCGACGACGCCAAACGCGCCATCTTGCCGGGCGGCCTCGGCTGCATCACCCACAAGCTCGTCGAAGTCCTCCAGCCGAAATACAAAGACCGCATGCTTGGCGAGGCCACAGTGGTCGGAGTTGTCCAGGAAAAAGACGGCCTCAACGTCACGTATTTCCTCGCAGGAAAACTCACCACGGTTCGCGCGAAAGCCGTGCTGATGTGCACTCAGAAGCACATCACCTCGCGCATCGTTCAGGGTTTGCCGGCGGAACAAAGAACCGCGATGCGTCGCACGCGCTTCGCTCCCTATCCAGTCGTCAATCTCATCTTCGATAAGCCCGTCTACAATCGCGGCTACGACAACTGGTGCCCGGGAAATTCCTTCACCGATTTTATCGTCGCTGATTGGACCGTCCGCAACGATCCCGGCTACAAACAAAAAAACAACATTCTCACTTTCTATACCCCCCTCCGCGAGGAATTCCGTTCCACTCTTCTCGACGAAGCAGATTGCAAGACCCTCGCGACCCGCGTTCTAATCGATTTCCAGAAAATCATGCCGGAATTCAACGTCGATCCCATCGAAGTTCGTATTTACCGCCGCGGCCATCCGATGTTCATGTCTGTGCCCGGCCAATACACAAAAAATCGCATTGCCGCCGCTCATCCGATGGACCGCATCTATTTTGGCGGCAACGATTCCGGCGGTCCGGAATCACTCACAAGCGAGGCCGTGCGCCTGTCGCAGGTCGGCGCGGAATGGGCGAATCTCATTTTGGCAGGTAAACCCGGCGCAAAAGAATTGGCGGAGAAAGCTCTCGCTGCAACCACCGAATGAATTCTTCAGAAGTCTTCCCCTTCCCTGCACCCTCCTCGTTGTTATATAGGTGAGGCATGAAACGATCCGCTCTGATGTTTTTTCTAAGAAAGCCAATTTTTCGCATCGACCGGCGCTCGGCCATCCCCTTGTTTTTGGCGCTGGCATTCACTTGCGTTTTCGCGCGCTCGCAGGATAAATCACCCTCGACGGCCGTCATCAATGCCCAGGTCGCCGATGGCACCGGCGCGCCCTTGCGCGAAGTCAACGTCCGCATCTCCGGCGACCGCATCATTACGGTTGGAAATTTTAAGCCAAACAGAGACGAACAAATCATCGACGCAAAGGGTCTCGTACTCGCCCCGGGTTTCATTGACATTCACAATCATTCCACCGAAGGTCTCGAAAAAGATCCACTCGCCGAAACTCAAATCGCCCAAGGCATCACCACAGTAATTCTCGGCCCTGACGGCGATTCCCCCTGGCCCATCGCCCCCTGGCTCGATACTCGGCGCAAAAATCCCGCAGCACTCAATCTTGCAGTCCTCGTCGGCCACGCCACCGTTCGCGAACAAATTCTCGGCAAGGATTACCAGCGCGCCTCAACCCCCGCCGAAATCGACAAAATGGTTCTGCTTGTAAATCAAGGCATGCGCGAAGGCGCCATCGGCCTCTCCAGCGGCCTCGAATATGACATGGGAACATACAGCACCACCGACGAAGTCGTCGCTCTAGCAAGCGCAGCCGCAAAACTCCACGGCTTCTACATGACGCATATTCGCGACGAAGCAGACCTCTCCTTCCAGGCATTGGACGAAGAGATCGCCATCGGCGACCGCGCTCACATCCCCGTTGAACACTCGCATATCAAGCTCGGCACCGTCAGTGTCTGGGGCAAAGCCCCTCAGTACATCCGAGTGATCGAAACTGCCCGCAAACGCGGCCTCGATTTTCTCGCCGATTGCTACCCCTACGATGCATGGCATTCGAACATCAAGGTCCTCGTGCCGGACAAAAAATATGTCGACCCGAAGAGCGTCGCCAAAGCTCTGGCCGATGTCGGCGGGCCGTCGCACGTCACGATCGTTGAGTTCGCGCCGAACACAGCCTACGAAAATCACACTATTGAGGATCTCGCCACGCAGCACGGCATTTCCGCCGTCGAGATGTTCATCCGCATCATCCGCGAAGGCGACGCCGCCAACACTGAAGCCGGGATCATCGGCCAATCGATGGTCGAGCCCGACATTAAAGCGTTCTACCAGCAACCTTGGGTGATGGTGGCCAGCGATGGCGGCATCGGCTCGCGCCATCCGCGCGGCGCAGGCACGTTCCCACGCGTGCTCGGTCTCTACGTTCGCGAAAAGAAATGGCTCACACTGCCCGAAGCCGTTCGCAAAATGACTTCGCTGCCCGCCCAGCGCCTCGGCTGGAAAGATCGCGGCGTCCTTCGCGAAGGCGCTTTCGCCGACCTCGTCCTTTTCAATCCCGCCACGGTCATTGACCACTCCACGTTCCAGAAGCCTTTCGAACTCCCAACCGGCATTGAAAAAGTCTTCGTAAACGGCGCACTCGTTTGGGACACCGGCAAAGCCACCGGTTTACGCCCCGGCCGCGTCCTGCCGAACTAATCTGTTTTAGTCCATAATAATCCTTCCACTTTCGGAGGAACCATGGCGGACCACCTTGAAGATTTTCAGAAATTCCGTGCCGACGTAAACGAGGAAATTCTCAACTGCGGCCATCTTGGGATCAAGCGCTTCTTCGCTCTCGACAATCAGGCTTACGAGCCCGGCGCGCTGGGCACAAAAACGAAAGAGCTGCTCGGCCTCGTCGCCTCTGCCGTTCTCCGCTGCGACGACTGCATCACCTACCACATCGTTCGCTGCGGCGAAGAAGGCTGGAATCGCGAAGAAGTCATTGACGCCTTAAACGTGGCTCTGATCGTCGGCGGCTCGATCACCATTCCCCACGTCCGTCGGGCCTTTGCCCGTATGCGCGAGATAGATTCGTTGAAACCTTGAACCCCTCCGCGTACTCTAAGTAAATAGATAAGATAAGGAAGTAAGCAAGATGAGCACGGCCCCAGCCACTGCGGCATCTCCAGTAGAAGGAACAAGCGCGCGCCTGCGCAACTTACTGATAGGCGCCTTGTTTGCCGCGGTTCTCCTGATTCCCAAGCTTCTGCACGTCCGCCGCAACGCTCAGTCCTGGATGGCTTTTCGCGTTTTTCTCGGATTCGCAGGCGCCGCGCTTGTCATCCTGCCGCTCAGTCTTTGGAACAGCTGGTTCGCCGCCATCGCCGGTCTTGGCATGTTTATGGCGGCCATCCTGCTGCCTCCTGCCAAGACACTCAATATTCCCGACGAGAAAGCGCGCGAACTCGGCGCTCTGGTCATTGTAAACGGTGGGAAATATCAGCCGGGTAATGCTGCTCCCGGCCACGTCCAGCTTTTCGTTGGCGCGGAGCATATTTGGGCGCTCGATTCGAACTTCCAGCCGTTACTCGTTATTCCCGCCGCCGAGATCACTTCGGCGAATGCTCTGCAAAAAAAGGATCGCTGGATTTTGCAGGTTCGCTGGTCGGATAACGCCGCCGAATTTTCTTATCAAGGTGTCTTTGCCGAGCACTTCGCTCGCGTTGCGCAGAGCACCCTCGGCAGCGTGATGCACTCTCCCCTCCCAATCTTGCCAAAAAGCCGCGCCGCCAGCGCCTAAGCTGCTGCTAAGCTAGAATGTCCCACTCGGCCACAGTCTGAAAGACGAGCCTGTGAACACGCCACCAATCTCACCAAACGAATACACCGCGCTAGTCGGCGCCACAATCCATATCAGTCCCACGGAAGAGCCCATCCTCGACGGCGTAGTCCTCATTCAAGGTGAAAAAATTGTTTCCGTTGGCCACCGAGCGCAAATGCAGTTTCCCAAAACCGCGCACGTCCTCGATTGTTTCGGCCTCACCATCACCGCCGGCCTCTGGAACAATCACGTTCACTTCTTCGAACGAAAATGGGCCGATGTAGCCAACATCCCCGCCCCTGAACTCAGCCGCCAACTCCAAGACATGCTCACGAAATACGGCTTCACCAGTGTCTTCGACACCGGCTCCGTTTGGGAAAACACGCGCCGTCTTCGCGACCGCATCGATTCCGGCGAAGTCCCCGGCCCCAAAATTCGCTCGACGGGCGAAGGCCTCGTCCCTCCCGGCGCTCTGCCCTCTGACCAGGTTCTCGGCATGATGGGCGTGATGAAATTGCCCGCTCCAGAAGTCGCCGACGCGCCGCAGGCCGCAGCGGCGGCCAAGAAACTCCTTGACGCAGGTGTCGGCGCAATAAAAATCTTCGCCTCCGCTCCACGCGGCGCCCCGCTTCCGGAAAGCGTGTTCCAAGCCGCCGCGGACGAAGCGCATCGCGCCGGCAAACCCGTCTTCGTTCATCCAAATAACGGGGCAGATGTGCTCGCAGCCGTCCGCGGTGGAGTCGACATCATCGCTCACACCACTCCACACTCCGGCCCCTGGGACGAAACGCTCCTAGCCGCCATGAAAGAAAAGCGCGTAGCGCTTACGCCTACGCTCACTTTGTGGAAATACTACACGCGCCACGATCGGCTTTCTGCGCAAGAAAAAGTCACCCGCACAGAAATCGGCCAGCTCCGCGCCTGCATTGCTACAGGAGGCGAGGTCCTCTTCGGCACAGACCTCGGCGCCGTCGAATACGATCCCAGCGAGGAGTACGCCTTAATGTCTCAAGCCGGAATGACCTTCCGCCAGATTCTCGCCTCTCTGACGACCGCTCCAGCCGAGCGATTCGGCGATGCCAACAAACTGGGGCGAGTCGCCGCCGGATTCCAAGCCGATCTAGTAAGCATTTCTCTTGACGGTATCTATCTTACTCGATAATATCGAGTATATGATAGCTTCCACTGAGCACCAATCTTGGTTGTTCTATATGCCCTTGGCCAAGCAAGCGGCCTTGCTCAAGGACGATTTACTCGAACCCGTGGACCAGCTCCTGGACGACCCGCAACTGATCGAACTGGTCCGCGACTGCCTGGCCGCCCGTTCCCCGGCTTCGACGCGCACCGGCCGCACCGGCATGGCCGCGGATCGCTTGCTGCGTTGTTGCGTGCTCAAGCATCTGAAGGGCTGGAGCTTCCGCGATCTGGAACGCGACCTGCGCAGCAACCTGATTTATCGGCAGTTCACGCACTTCGACGCCGAGGCCACGCCCGACTTCACCACCTTCAGCCGAATCTTTGCCTTGCTCGGATCTTCGGTCACCGAGAAAATTCATCAGCGGGTGGTGGGCTTGGCTCGCCAGGAGGGTGCGGCCGAAGGTCACAAATTGCGCACCGACACGACGGCCGTTGAAACCAACGTGCACTTTCCAACCGACAGCACGCTTTTGGGCGACGGCATTCGCGTGCTCAGCCGCAGCCTGAAACGCATCGCCACGGAGTGCAAGAGCGGCGCACTGGAAGTCGTGAATCATGGACGAGCCGTGAAGCACCGCCTGCTGGAGATCAGCCGGGCGGCGAAGTCCCAGACAGAAGCCGGTCGGCAACGCATGCGCGATAGTTATCACAAGCTCCTGGCGTTGACCGGGAAGCTGGTGCGGCAGGCCGGTGAAATAGTCGAGCAGTGGCAGAAAAGAAAGCTGCCGATCATCGGAAGTCTGCTGAAGGTAGAAGTGCAGGCCAGCCAACTGCGTCATTTTCTGCCTTTAGTGGAAAAGGTGATCGCACAGACGAAAGAGCGCTTGTGGGAAGGAAATCGGCACGTGGTGGGGAAAGTGCTGAGCCTGTTTGAGGCGCATACGCAAGTGATCCGCAAGGGAAAAGCGCATAAGCCGAACGAGTTTGGTAGGCTGGTGCGCATCGATGAAGTGGAGAATGGCATCGTGAGCGGTTACGAAATTCTGGAAGGGAACGCGGCAGACACGAACTCTTGGTTGCCAGCCATCCAACACCACCAAGCTTCGTTTGGGGAAGCTCCAGAGATGGCCACCGCGGACGGCGGATTTTTCACCGCCAAGAACGAGCGGGAAGCGGAGGCTTTGGGAGTCGAGAAAGTGGCCCTGCCAGCGACGGGCCGTTTGTCGCAGACCCGCGCAAAGCGGCAGAAAGAACGTTGGTTTAGGCGAGCGCTGCGCTGGCGAGCCGGCTGCGAGGCGACCATCAGCCATTTGAAAAATCCGTTCTCGATGAGGCGAGCCAGCTATAAAGGAGAGCGTGGATTCAAGCGTTATGTGGGCTGGTGCGTGATCACGAAGAATCTGTTTTCGATTGCCCGTTGGCAGGAGCGTAGAAAAAAAGAGGTAGGAGTAGAGAATGTCCAGCGCGGCTGAGTTCTCGGTCCGGCGGCGCAAGCTGCTGAGCGAGATCGAGCGTCTGGCCGACGTGGCCATTTTCGGCGCGCTCTCAGAAACTTACCGCACCTGCGGACGGCCGGGCTGTCATTGCCAGAAGAACGGACCCAAGCATGGTCCGCACCTGAATGTCAGCTACCGTGGGGAGAAGGGCAAGACGACCGGCTACTACGTTCCGAAAGGGGCGGAGGAAGCTACGCGGGAAGGAGTAACCGCTTGGCAAAAACTGCAGGAGTGTTTGCGCGAGCTGGCAGAGTTGAATAAGGATCGGAATCTGCAGCGCGCCCGCGAGGCCGAATCACGATGAAGCGATGGTTGTGTTGGCTCTTGCTTGCGGTCGGAGCCGTAATGCTGCTGTGGATCCCGCATCTTCCCGTTGGCCCACTTCTCCATCGACAGGCAGTTGGGGATCGATCGGTGCTCAGCCACAGCGAATTCGTTTCCACCTGGTGCCGAGCTTTGCGGGTCGCCAGTCCTGCCTTCCCTCGGAATCGCGCTGGCCCACTGGAATTTTTCGCGACCCGCTCGGCATTCCTGATTACGCGTGATGATGCTCCCCCCTGGCTCTACTATCGAGGGCCGCCAGGTCCTAATGTGGGCAGTCAAGATTTCGATACTGGTTGTAAGGCTGCCAGCCAGGTTAGCAGCCTAAGGTGGAGAACTTTCCAGCAAAATTTCGGCCGAATTCAAAATTAGCGGTTTTGCAACAGCCTTTAGCTATCTTCCATCAAGATCCTGCTATCGACCTCCGAGCCCTGTCCCACGTCAAATACACGCTGCGCGCCGGCAAAATCATCTATCGCGCAGCCGACTAGCGCCGCGCCAGCCCGGCATTTTTAGCCTCCCAAGCCCTCCACACCCCCGCGAAGTTTTTCTCTCATAAACCCCTCACCTGCTGCAAAATGTGTCAAACTATATGTATGGCGCGAGGATGGGAAAGCAAAGACGTGGAAGCCCAGGTCGAATCCGGCCAGGCTCCAAAAGGTCACTACGGCAACAACAGCAAAACCGCGGATGAGCTCCGCCGCGAACTGGAACGCAAAGACCTCCAGCTATCTCGCATCAGGATTGCTCACGACCTAGAATCCGCAACCAATCCCAATCACAAAAGGTCTCTCGAAGCCGCCCTGGCTCACCTCGATAAAAAAATCTCCGACCTGAACTGACTCAAGCACCACCTGTAGGGGCGGGGCTTGCCCCGCCCGTCTACGCTAACTCTGTCGAGCCCGCCTCAGTGCCCTCTGTGTTCTCCGTGTCCTCTGTGTAATTCATTTTTCCGCTCGATTCCGTCACCGCACAAAATCCCCAGCCAACCCCCAAAAATCATTCACGTAATAGTGCGACAAAACATTCCCAAACAAATAGCAAATCCCCTGGCACGGCGGAATATCCCCATACATCTTCTTCCCCCGCGAAAATATCTTTGCCAGCGACCCATGCCGCAATAAATTCCCCGCCACCTTCCGCAATGGCTCGCACGGATAAAACACATCCCCATTCGGGTACACCCGAGGAAACATCGTCGGATAACATTGAAAATCCCGAAACCGCAGCAAAGTCTCTATGGTCTGTGGAGTCCCGTTGATCGGCTGCACTCGGCTGCGCCGCCGCTCGATGATCGTATCCACCAGCGACTGATACTTCGGATTCTGCAGCAGCTTCAAATTCGGCATTTTTTCCATCTGCGCCGATTGCGCCGCAAACACAAACCCTTCCACACCGCACCAATCCAGTAGTTTCTCCACTTCCGCGATGTTCCATTCCTCAATCACGGTGCTGATCGTGATCCGCGCCGGACTTCCCAAAACTTCCTTCGCCATCGCCAAATTCTGCAAAACCTTAGGCAGCGCCGCCGGCTTCGAAAGCGCATTCGAAGGATCAGCCGCCAAAGCATCCAAGCTCACCACCAACCCCGTCACCGCCCGCAAAATCTCCGGCTTGCGATCCAGCAAAGTCCCATTCGTAATCAAAAGCACCGACCGAAACTTGCAATGAAACCGCGCCGCCTCCACCAACTCCTCAATGTCCGCCCGCAAAGTCGGCTCGCCGCCGGTTATCACAATCGAGTCCGTCTCTTTGCGAATCTTACGCAGCAACCGAATCGTCTCGCCCGTCGACAACTCCTCGCTGAAAACGTCCGGCTCCTTCTGCGTGCAATACGAGCAAGCCAAATTGCATTTATGCGTCACATAAAACGTCACCGCATACGGCGCCACCACATTCGTATGCAAAATGTTCCGCCGCCAACCATTCCGAAAATAAAGTCCAAAATTCTTCGCCACAAACGGGGCCTGCCGCACCAACCCGCGAATCAACGCCACCTTCGACGGCTTTCTCTTATCGAGTGCACTCACAGGAACAAAGTTTGCAGTTCGCGAACCAGAGGTAGACATAAGGCCAAGATTGTAGCGCATCACGTCGCGCCCGAACGTTCTTCTCTAGGCGCCATCCCGCAAATATCGACTAAGAGGTCGGAGCTTCAGCTCCGACACCAGAGCCCGGTTTCACCCAAGTGCTTAGACTCTGTGTGAAGACCCACTTTGGATGGCTTGACCACAAAATGGGGGGGAGTGAAGTACTCTTTTGGAGGGCACGACTTCAGTCGTGCCGAAAAGCAGCGCAAAAACAGGGGCTTCAGCCCCTGAGGTAACAAGTCCTAGCTAAGCTAGAGCAGGAGTGATTCGCTGTCCCGCTCACTCCTACGAAAATACCTTCAGGCGGTCTGAGCGAGTGGCTCCAAGGTCACTTTGTGGCCCAGGCGTTCTAGCCGCCTGACCAAGGATCGGCGGATTCGGTTCACGTCGATACGGTCGAAGTGGTCCGCACCGAGCTCCCGGTAATCTTCCTTACGCTTCAGCATGTGATAGGCAATCTCCAGCAGTGCATGAGCTACCGCCATGACCGCGCGCTTGGCTCCCCGCCGAGCAGCAATGCGCCGATACAGTGCCGAGAGGTAGTTGTTCTTCATCATCGAGATGGCCCAGGCCGCCTGCGCCAGACAACGGCGGAGCGAGACATTGCCCTTGCGCATCTTGCCGCTCAGCCGCTTCCCGGCGCTCTCAAAACTCCCAGGACACAAACAAGCCCAAGAAGCCAGGTGCCCAGAAGACGGAAACTGATTCATGTTCATTCCTATTTCCGCCAGCATTCCCCAAGCGGTCACCCGATCGACTCCGGGAATGGTGCATAGCCGAGTGACCTTATCCTCAAAAGGGCGCATGCGCTTGTCGATCTCCTGCTCGATCTCACTCCGTTTCGATTCCGTGAAGCGCAGGTGCTCGAAAAGCTGTCGGAGCAAAAATCGATGATGCTCGGTCATACGACCTTCCAGCGCCAACTTTAGTTCCGGAATCTTGTTCCGCAGCAGCCCTTTGGACATCTCTGCCAGCCGGGCAGCGTCTTGCTCCCCGGCGAGCATCGCTTGCAAGATCGCTCTCCCCGAAGCTCCCAGTGCATCCGTCGCTACCGATGCCAACTTAATGTTGGCATCCTCCAGCACCTTCTGAATGCGATTCGCAATCCGGTTGATCTCCTGTACCAAACTCACGCGATACCGCGTGAGGTCGCGAAGTTCACGTATTGGTTGCGGGGGCACGAAACTCCCGCGGAGCAATCCGTGCTGCAGCAAGTCCGCGATCCACTCGCTGTCTTTCTGGTCCGTCTTCCGACCGGGCACAGCTTTGATGTGCTGGGCATTCACCAGCAACACCTCGAACTGCTCCGCAAGAATGTTCCACACTGGCTTCCAGTACACTCCGGTCGACTCCATAGCTACATGCGTCACGCCGCACTGCTCGAGCCAATCAGCCAACTGCAGCAGATCGTGAGTGAACGTCCCGAAGCGCTTCTTCTCTTTACGGCTCTTCCCCTTGGCCTCCGCCCACAACACACATGCGGTAATACTCTTCTTATGTACGTCCAAACCACAACAGCAGGGATAGACAACTTCCATCGCGCGACTCCTTTCCACCGCGCGGCGTCGGACGCTTCGAAAAAGCGATAATCTCCTACGCGTGCTCTCCGCAACTTCTGGAGGCTACAATTCGTTGTGCTTCTCAGCGTCCCAGCCATACTCGTATGCGGGCTCTGCGAGCGCCAGAGTGAAACGGCTTCTGTCGCCAACGCGGCTGCACAACGCTACGCCATCTCGGGCCCATTTTCATCCTTCGTTGTGGGCCCCTGGGGACCATAACTTACTCGTATCGCAGCGCCACCAACGGATCGACGCCAGCCGCTCGTCTCGCAGGCAGCAAACAAGCCGCGAGTCCGGTTATCACCACCAGCGCCACAACCGCACCAAACGTCCACGGATCGGTAGCCGAAACTCCCCATATCTGACTCGCCAAAAACCGCGTCAACCCATAGCTCGCAATCAACCCGATTGCAATTCCCGTGGCAATCAGCACAAATCCCGTGCGCAAAACCATCCGCAATATTTCTCGCTGCTGCGCGCCCAGCGCCATCCGCACTCCAATTTCCTGCGTCCGCAGCGACACCGTATACGCCATCACGCTAAACACCCCGATCACCACCAACACTAGCGCGATCCCCGCCACCCCCGTGAACGTAGTCAATCCCAATTCGTGCGCCGAGTACGTCAACCTGTAAAACTCCTCGGTGTAGGGCCCACTCTCCGGCGAGAACATTTGATCGCGGTCGACCGCCCAAACCTCATTCCGTACCGCGTTCATCAACAATCCAGGCTCGCCTTTGGTCCTCAGAAAAAAGAAGCCGCCCCCCGAAAAAGACATACCACCCTCTTTGACTGTGTAGGGGATGAACGCCATCGGAAGCACCGGAACCTGCGGCCCAAAATCTTTAACATCGCGCAGCACACCAATCACCTGAAAATACGCATCCTGTGCCGGCTGACTCTTGTCCGCAAACGCCTTTGCGAGCACCTGACGGCCCAGCGGATCCTCCGTCCCAAAAAAGTGCGTCGCCATCGTTTGATTAATCACGGCAACATGCTGCGCCGAATCCACATCGCCCTGAGAAAGCCATCTTCCGCGCACCATCTGCATCTCCAGGGTTCGCAAGAGGCTCTCACTACACTTATCGAACCCGGCCGGCTCCAAATGCGCTGATCCAGGAACGGTGGCCTCATACCTTCGGCTTGGGTTATAGCCCGGAAGCGAATTGTTAATCGCCAGCTCGGTCACTCCAGGCATCGTTTTCAGTCGTTCCAGGATCTTCTTGAAGGTAATTTCCTCCTGTTCTGGTTTGTAGTTGGCTCCGCGGGTAGAAAAAGTTGCCACGAATAGCAGGTTCTTGGCATTGAAACCAAGGTCGATGTGCGTGAGCTCATAAAAACTTCGGATCATCAATCCCGCGCCCGTCAAAAGCACAATCGAAAGCGCGACTTCCACGACCACCAAGCCTGCGCGAAACTTCCCATGACGGAAGTTCCCGCCTGGACCTTTTCCGCTGCCAGTCAGCATAGGCTGCACGTCGCGCCCCACCGCGTGCAATGCCGGCGCTAGCCCGCAAAGCAGTGTCGTCAACGCCGTCACAACCAGCGTAAAAAATAAAACGGTCGAATCGAGCCCTATGACCGCTTCTCCCCCCACACTTTGGCCCTTGTGCGGAACAGCCGCCTCCACCACCTTCATTCCGAAGTAGGCGAACACGCAACCCACCGCACTTGCAATCACCGCCAGCACGGCACTCTCGACAAGCAGTTGCCGCACCAAGCGCCACCGCGATGCTCCCAGCGCCGTGCGCACCGCGATCTCTTTTTCTCTCGCTGCTCCTCGCGCCAAAAGCAAATTCGCCACGCCGCTGCACGCAATTAAAAGCAGCATCATCACGCCAACCAGCAAATCATAAAGCATGTGTTTGATGTCGAAATGCTCCGTCTCCGCTCCGCCCGCGCTTCCGATTCCCCACGGGCCCATCAGGAAATCCGTCGCCTTCTGCGCCCGCGCCGTGAAGTGTTCCGGAAAATCTTCAGGTCTTTCTTTCGCCATCCGCTTGGCGATCAGATCGACATCCGCCGACGCCGCTTCGATCTCCACGCCTGGCTTCAGCCGCGCCATCATCGTGCCGAACATTTCTTCCTTCTCATTCGCGCTCGCCCCGCGCTTGTCCGTGATCGGCACCCACACTTGGTTCATTGCGCCAAACGCCTGGAAGCGCTCTGGCATCACGCCTGCTAGCGTGCGCGGCTCCCCGTTCAGTAGGAATTTTCTCCCGACGATGTTCGGGGCGCCCGCGAACGCTCCGACCCACGTTCGGTAGTTCATCACGAAGATCGGTGCTGCCGCCGGTTTCGCGTCTTCCGGAAGAATCCCGCGCCCCAGCAGCGGTCGCACGCCATAAAAGTCAAACGCGTTCCCCGTAACGTGCCCGACGTAAACCTGGTGACTATCCTGCCCATCATTCAGCAGTTCGATCCCTCGTCCAAAGCCAATCACATCCTCAAACGCCCGGCTTTGCCGGCGCATCGCGTCTATGTCGGAGAGCGAGCCTCTCATCGGCTGCAAGCTGTATTCGGGATGTGCGCCCGATTCGGTGCTCTGCAAGGACAAAACGACCAGTCGCCCCGCGTCTTTCGCCGCGAACGCATTAAACAAAAGATTGTAGAAAGCGCTGAACGCCACCGTGGCCGCGCCAATCCCCAGCGCCAGCGCAAACACCGTCGTGCCGACAAGTCTTCGGTCTTTACGGAGGCTACGAATTGCGTACTGAAAATCGCGAAACAAACTGTCCAAGTGAGTCACCCATGCCGTTTCGCGGACCTCTTCCTTAAAACGCTCCACCCCACCAAATTCGATCCGCGCGCGCCGCTCCGCTTCCTCTCGTGAAAGACCTGACCGTTCCAAATCATCCGCGCGATTCTGAATATGCAGACGCATCTCCTCGTCCAACTCATCATCGATGTGCTTGCTATGAAAAAGGGCGGAACAGAGGGAACGAAGTGAGGCCAGAAATTTCATACTTCCTCCGGCTGAGTGCCGAGAACAGACGTCATGGCGGCGACCAGGCGATTCCAATCACTAGCTTCTTGCCGCAAACGCTTCCGTCCCTCCGAGGTCAACTCGTAAAACTTGGCGCGGCGATTGTTGTCTGACTTCCCCCAATTTGCCGTCAGCAGTCTCTGGCGCACAAGCCGAAACAAGGCGGGATAAAGCGCGCCCTGTTCGACGAGAAGAGCGCGGCCAGAAATCTGTTCGATGCGCAGAAGAATGCCGTAGCCATGGAGCGGACCGAGAGAGACAGCCTTGAGAATGAGGAGATCGAGAGTACCGGGAAGAAGCTGCGCTTGGACCGTAATGTTCCCTCCTAAGATGATTAGGAGTCTAAAACCCCCTCTCCTAAGTTGTCAAGGAGAGTACCTTTAACATGTTCTTTGACGGAGGACATCCTTCGCTCGTCGAGAAGATTTTGACTGTGTCTTTTTCTGAGGGTGCCCCATCCTTGCGGGTTGGTTTTGCAAGGGTGGGTCTTTCCTTTTCTTATAATCCTTCCGCGCCCCGATCGTAGTGTTGCTCTTGGAAATCAGTCCGTAAAAACTACACCTACCGCAATTTGCCCCTTCTCCGCACCCGCATCGATCCGCACCACGTAGCCCTTCAAGCGCATCGAGGATTGCGAACCATCTTGGCCGGGCGTCTCCATCGTCACCTGCAACTCCGATTGCAGCTGAGGCATGTTCTGAAGCGAAATCAGCGCGCCTTGCAAAGAAATATCGCGCACGACGGTTTCTTCCTGGAATTCTTTACCGTCTTCGGTCACTCCCGTAACTTTCGCGCGGAACTGTGCCTCTCGCCGCAGGGACGTCCGCGCCCCGGGCATGTGCGCTTGCACATTGTCTCCCGTCGCCCCCAGCGTAATAACCATGCCTTCGCTGGCCGCAAACACGGAATCAAACTCTTCGCGCGCCTGCCGCAAAATCGAATCCACCATGCGGTCCGTCGAGTCCGGATCGTGATGAAACAGCACCAAAGTTTTCGCGCCAACTTCGCGCGCCAGCTTAACGCCTTCTTTCCACGACGAATGTCCCCAGCCCTTGCGTGTTGTCTTCAACTGGTCTGGCGTAAATTGCGCGTCATTAATAAAGATGTCTGCGCCCGCCGCCAGTTCCCGCAAATTTTCATCCAGTTTCGGATCGCCAGGCTCGTTGTCCGTCGCATAAACGACGGTCCCTGCCGGCGTCTCGATGCGAAATCCGAGGCATCCCTGCGGATGGTTCAGCCACTTCGCCGTAATTTTATTTTCCCGAATGTTGAACGTGTCTCCGCCTTCCACTTCCTTGAACTTCCTTTTCGCGTTCATCGCGGACATGTCCACGGGAAAATACGGCAGCGCCATCTGCGCCTCAAAAACCTGCTTCAAACTGTCGCGCCCAAGAAATTTCGAGCGAAAACTATAAAAATGAAACTCGTTATTCTCCGCATAAAGCGGCGCAAAAAACGGAATCCCCTGAATGTGATCCCAGTGATAATGGGTCACAAAAATGTGCGTCTCGGGATTTCCACCGCCGTTCGGCATTCCCCAGCGGCTACCCAGCATACGCAGACCCGTCCCGCAATCCAAAATAAATTGCGTGCCGTCCGGCGCGGTCAGTTCGAGGCATGGCGTGTTCCCGCCGTAACGCCAGGTGGCGGGATCCACCGTCGGCGTCGATCCTCGAACACCCCAGAAACTAAGTTTTGCAATGGGAGCCGTCATGTCCCTCAACACACGCCCTGCGCGCAGGCCATTCCCGCCGCTATTTCAGCGGAAGGCGAAGCTAGTTCGATGTTGGCAGCCGCGGGGAAATGCGTCAATGAATTCGCGCCGGGGACGTGTCAAACTTCCCACTGGTAGCACAGGCACTCCTGCCTGTGCTCTTTTGCAGTTTCTGGCATGCAGCGCACAACCAGGAGCGGATCTCGGCGCGACTCGGCATTATCACGAAGGCAGCCCGGGAAGTCAGTCCGAGAAGCCTGCGCTACTCGCGGCAAACGCGTAAAATGGAGCGGATGGACCGGATGGACGACCACTCCCACGATCATAATCACGATCCCGAGCACGGCCACCATGATGGCCACGTGCACCATCCCCATTCGCACGATCACCACGGCCACTCCCATCCGCCGTTGCGCCCCTCGGTCCTCGGCTGGGCCATGGTCGCCACACTCGGCCTGGTTGTTGCCGAGATTTTTGGGGGCGTTCTCGGCAGGTCCGTCGCGCTACTAAATGATGCCGTCCACAATCTCTCAGACGTGCCCGCGCTAGGCATTTCCTGGCTGGCTATGCGCTGGGCCGAGCGCCCCGCCGACAGCGAGAAGACTTACGGCTATCACCGCGCCGGTATTCTCGCCGCCTTCACCAACGCGATTCTGCTCGTCCTGCTCTCGCTTTGGCTTGGTTACGAAGCCATCGAGCGCTTCCGCTCACCGGTCCAGGTAGTCGAGAGCTGGATGATCTGGACGTCGCTGGCCGCGCTGGCAGTCAACGGAGGCATCACTCTCGCCCTGGTTCGCGGCCACAAAGATTTAAATCTCCGCAGCATCCTGGTTCACAACTTCGGCGACGCCCTCTCGAATATCGCCATCATCGCCGGCGCTATCGCCATTCACATGACTGGCGCGCTGTGGATCGACCCGATACTCGGCATTGCCATTGGCCTGCTTGTACTGTGGTCCAGCATTGGGATCCTACGTGAATCGTCGCACATACTCCTGGAAGGGCGGCCGCGCGAGATGCGCGTCGAGGAAGTCGCGCGCGCCATCCTCACAGTGGAAGGCGTGCAAGAAGTTCACGACGTGCACATCTGGTCGCTCGGCGGCGGGCACAACGCGTTGAGCTTGCACGCGCGAATTCCGGACATGCACTTGGATCAATGCGAGCACTTGCTGAGGGCGATTCAAGAAAAAGCTGCGAAGGAATTTAAGATTGATCACACTACAGTCCAGCTTGAGAGAGCTGGGCTTCCAGCCGTTTCGGGTTACGTGATGCCCGAGCCCGTAAAAAAATAAACGCGGGCTGCACCCGTGGAATTTTCTTCTTTTTACTTCTTCTCGCCTCGTACTTCTTGCCTCTTTACTTCTTACTTCTTACTTCTGCTCGCTACGCTCGGCGAAGAAACGAATTTGGCGGGCATTGAAAAAAGTCAGACAGGCGAACGGAAATTCAAGCCACGTTGTTCGTTGAACTGTTGCGTAGCATTCAAATCCAGCATGTCCGCGGTAACAGTGTGGCGCAAGCCTTCGCTGGTGATGTAGCGAAGCGTGCCGTTCTCCCAAGCGTAGGCCGACGCAAAAAACACGGTTCCGTCGCGGCGCACAAACACATATTGTTCCGCTTCCTTCTCGGAAGCTGTCTGTGGCGCCGGGACGTAGTCGCGCGACGACCGCGCAAGGCGCTCGGGCTCAGCCGTTTGTGCTACTCGCTGCTGTCCCGTATCGGCTTGTTGCGGGTCGGCCACGGGCGCATCGTCCACATAGTCATCGGAAGAGAACGGCATGTAGTATCCGCCGCCATAAAAGAACGGGATATACGTTCCCACAAACGGGCGATTCCGACCCCGTCCATAAAATCCATTCGGATGGACCGCCGCAACGTGCGCGTAATCAAATCCTAGCCCTGGCACCATGTCCTGCGAAAGCAATTGGCGGCTGGAGCCAGCTCGTTGCATCGGAGCCGTCGAACGCGGAATCGGACGAGCCACAATCGCGCCGGAACGGGTGCGCACATACCGCATCGACGAAACGTAGTGTGTTCCAGAATTTACTTGGGAAGTTACGTGCGCTCCTGCAGGGGCCGAGGAACGCATAGCAACATGCGGGGCAGAAGCGGCCATCGCAGGGTGAGCCATGCCGGCTCCCATTCCTCCGCGCTGCGCGGAAGCGATCGCGGGGAGAACCGCGAGGGAAACAATTGCAATCAGGAAGCGGCGCATGTCGAGTACCTGGGTTCCCGGGCCGCCGGGCCTTTCTTGCACGTACATGTATAAGGATGCGCCATTTGGAGTGGGGGTTTCAAGGGGTAGAGAGTGAGTGGCGGGAAGTGAGCAGTGGGTAGTGAGTAGGGGAGGTCGAAAGTTGAAAGTTGAAGGTTGAAGACGGAGCCGGCGTCGTAGCCCCCCACCCTGGGGTGTCCGCGAGTTATGAAGTAAACGTATGAATCGATTGAAGTTGCGGGCATTCGTGCGTGTAGGGAGGTTACATGGAAAGAGGAGGCTCGCGGTCGGGCCCCCCCTCCCCTGTTTTTGCAAGAATATGATTCGATTGGGGTTAAGGGGTGTGGGTATGCGAAAGATGTGATTCTATGGGAGTTAGGGGAAAAACAGTTGAAGGTTGACGCTTCGACTACGCTCAGGGCAAGAAGTTTAAAGTTGAAGGGGGAAAGATTCGGAGAGCTAAACGCCGGGAGCCACTCGGGATGAACTCGGTCAGCAGGACCGGGGCGGGGCTGAAGGTAGGTTTTAACACCCCGACCTGGTCGGGGTAAACTCCGTGCGCGGAGAGCCTTTCGCGTTCGCTCAAGGTAAAGGGGAATAGAGATCTGTGTAGGATTGGCGACGACCGTAGATAATGATAGCAGGAGTAGTTACCGATTGTCAATAGTTTTCTGCGTTACTGAGTTGGCATTCGAACGGGGTAAACAGAAGTTGAAGGATTTTAAGGGGTTGGGCGAGGGCTAACTAATTTGATAATGCTGTAGAGGCGTGCGGAAAAGTCAAAAGCCCCAGACGTAAAAGCGACGTCTGGGGCACCCGGCCGATAGTTCTGTGATCTGGCAAACTTCGACTGTCGCCGGAACGATTCCAGCAGATTCTAGGAGTGTGATTGTCCTCGTGGACGAAAGAGGCAAAGCAAAGATTTCAAACTGAACCAGCCCCACCGATCCCAACGATTCAACGGGCAAAAATAAGACCTCTCTAACACGAAGTCTCTAGCGGCAAATTGATTGCCTCGGGTGTAGGAGAGGGGTACGATTTCCGAGCCACGGGCCTGAATCAGAAATTCTGGAGGGATTCTCCAATGCCTGGACTAACAACCGCCATTTTGAGCGTCATGGTTGACAACAAAGGAGACGCCTGGGCTGATTTCGGAAGTAAATGGAACAAAGTTTCACCATTAACACCGGACGGTGTCACCAACATCGCGATGGTTCTCCTCTTTGCAGTCCAAAAAGGATCAGCTATAGCGCTTGAACTCGACAAAAACGGGAACATCACGAAAGCGACGTTCTAGAGGGCTCTTCTTTAGCGAGGGTTATATGGCCGCGTGGGAACATGACCAATTATGGAGAACCGGCACATACACTCAATATCGGAATTATGTTTATCAACACGCGGAAGGTTTAGAACGAAGCACTCTTGATTGTGCCGATCTTTCGGTAAGCCTGTTGATAGGATTCGCCTCGTCTCAAGGGCTCTGCCTGACATTCACGGACAATAAGGGTATTAGATACATTTCCAAAGCGACTGGGCAATGTCCTTCGGGTTTCAAGCATTGGGGCGATAGCAAAGCCAAGTACATGCAAGCTGTGCTCAGTCGCATTGGTGCGGAGAGCCTTCTCTCATGGAATATGGACATTAACTTCCGGGGACCCGAAGTAGGCGATATGATGCTCAAGCGGGATCATGCTGCAATCGTTTACCGCGTCTACCCAGCCGGTGTCCCACACCCGAAAGCGATTAGTTGCGCCGGAAACCCGACGCCCAGAAACGTTACTCCTATTCCGTTATTCCCTGGCGATCCGAAAGCCAGGACGGAGCTTCGCCAGACACGATATTTTCGCGAATATTCCCCCGTTGTTGGGCCTGTACAGCCTACCTCGCCTCACATCGACTATTTAAACCATAGGGGCAACGGCAAAGAAAACGCCGAATTGATTCTCTTTGCAGACGCAGGTGAGATGAAGAAATTAGGGTTCAGTTTCTATAAATATAATGCGTCGGTCCGAGAAAATTGGAGTGACTGGAACGGGGAAGGGGATCCACCACCACGCTAAATTCCTTGCAGGTTTTAGTCACGCATGTTCCGTGCGAGCGAGACCCCTTCACGAAGTAATTAAGCTTCAGATGCGAGCCCCGCGGGTAATAGAGAGTCTTTGTGCGCGGATCCTCCCGCCGGTCCCTGCGAGTTGGGCAAGGCTAAAAAAGACTGTTCGAACGCCGCCTCTCTAGCGGCTCGGGTTGGGGCAACCCATATAAGAAAAGACGATTTCAAAATCGTTTTGCCGGACCCAATATTTGACTCTATTTCCGCGTAAGTAAAACCGGCCTGTGCGGCACGAAGGATCGTTTTGAAATTCATCGTCTGTGCCACTCGCCGGGAAAGATCCGGCCAGGTAGAGGGTTGTGGGGTAGGTCAGTTACGCGATGGTCCAGAGGATGTCGAGCTTTTTTTCAACGGTGGCGAAATCTTTGTCGCTTGTGGCTAGGGATGCTTTGCGGTGGGTGGCCAGGGCGGCGGCGAAGCAGTCGGAATAGGCGAGTTTGTGGTCGGCGCGGAGTTCGGCGGCGGTGCGGGTCAAGTCGAGGTTGGCGTCGACGATTTCGATGGGGAGCTGACTCATGTCTTCGATGATTTTGCGCGCAACGCCGGGGCCGTGGGCGCGCCATGTGGAATAGTAAACTTCGCCCCAGTTGACTACAGACATGAGCAGCTGCCGTTTGCCTGCAACGCCGAGATGGATGAGTTCCTCGACCTTCTGCGCGCCGGGGCGGTTTTCGAAGAAGGTCATGACTGCGCTCGCGTCAAGAACGACTCGTTTCATGGACTTAGATTTTCAAAGACAGGGGCTTCATAACCAAGCTTTAAAGCTGGCGCTCACGTTTACGCTCATCCAGGAGAATTTTCAGCGCGGATGGATCCGCCTTTACGGAGCCGCGGAGGCTGCGAACAAATTCCGGGGTGAGGGGCTGGAGGACCAGGCGGTTCTCTTCCTCGAGGAAGGCGACTTGGGTACCTTCGCGGATGGCGTATTTGCGGCGGAGCTTGGCGGGGATGACGAGCTGGCCTTTGGTGGTGACGGTGGAGAGTTCAGTTTTCATGAGGTAGTCCTGTTCAGAGAAAGTATACCCTTAATAAGAACGTAAGTCAATTTTCGAGTTGGCTTACCTTTTGAAGAAAGAAGGAGGAAAAGGATTTTACACAGAGGTACCCGAGGCAGGAAAGGGACACAGAGGGCGCAGAGAGGAGGGAAGAAAAGCAGATCCCTCGCTTCGCTCCCTTCGTTCCTCAGGGCAAGCGGGATGACAATTTTTTTGGGGGGGGGAGTGGTGAGTGACGATCGGCCGAGTTAAAGTTCTGCAGCCCGTGACTTCAGAACTTATCGGGAGCCGATCTATAAGAGTCTGTTGGGTGGGGAGGGGCGGATACGAGGGAGTAGAGAAAGAACAACACGCCGAGGCCGATCAGTGCGCCGCCGATGCACACGAGGACCACGAAGGCGATGGGCTTCGACCAGACGAGACAGAGCGCCTCGACAAGCAGACCGGTGAGTACAAGGATTCCTGAAACGCGAAGCCTGCGGCTCATCGGATCAACGGGACGCATCAACTTCCTCCTTCCCAGAACTTCACTTTGTCTCCCCAGCGGCCCACGTTGTGGACGGTATCGTGGCAACCACTCGAAATGCAGGACAATGTGTTCGCTTTTATTGCGGGCAATGTAGCCGGGTCGGCGTTGTGAGTGGCGCCTTGCTCGAAAGACCGCGCACCCAGATGGCAGTGGAGACACTCGCGATTGTTGAACGGCTTATAGAGCTTGATGTCCTGCGGCTGCGGCGGCTTTCCGAGATAGTAGATATAAAGATGCCGCAAGCCGCCGAGCTTCGCCTCAAACGTGCCAAACATGGCGTAGTCCGTGTGGCAGGTGTAGCAAGCCGCGTCGGCCGGAACGCGATGATTCTGGTAATGTGCCGCGGCGAGATACGAAGGGTCGTCGATGTGCAAACTCTTGCCGTAAGGTTCCATGATGTGGCAAGAGAGGCAGAATGCGGTGCTTTCGGAACGCTGCATCTCATTTTCCATGCCGGCCACGAGCGAAAAGAGCGGAAGAAAGAAAAGCACGCCGAACGCAAGAATCTTTCCGGCGCGGCTGATTGTGATCGCAGGACGCACAACGACAATGCCCGCGAGCACCGCGCTGAATAGAACAAGAATTACGATGGCAAGTGTTGGCATAGCGCCAAAGAAAACAAGCAGCGATTCACTTCTTCAAAGTGCGAATGTAAGCGACGAGATCCTTGATCTGATCTGCTTTCAGGCTTTTTCCATATGCCGGCATTTTCCCTTTCCCGCTGCCGATGATTCCGGCGATGGCATCGTCACTTTGACCTTGGACGTCTGCGGAGCCAAGATCACGAATGTTGTCCGCTTTGCCGACGGCCGTTTGGCCTTTTCCGTCCGCGCCATGGCAGCCTGCGCATTTTGATTTGTAAAGAGCGTCGCCGCCCGTTTGCGCCTGCGCAGGCAGAGCTATAAGCCCGAACGCCGCGCAGAGCAAAATAAAGAAGAGCAGGTGCGTGGCGTGGCCGATACAAACCCCCTCCCCGAGGTATCAGACGGCAAGACTATCCAGTGACGTTTTTTAAAGATGTTCTGTATTGCACACACTTTGCTCACGAAGGAATTTAGCCAGCGCGTTCCTATTCCGCCGGATTAGCCAAACGCAACTTGCTGGAATTCATGGGGCGGAAGCTTCCCTCGCTGGGCGTGAATCGTTAAGATGGGCGGCATGGAATATCCACCGAATCGTCGAAGTTTTCTGATCGCGGGCGGGCTTACCGCTTTGGCGTCAACGCGAGTGCTGGGGGCGAACGATACTTTGCGTATCGGAGTGCTGGGAGCGGGCGGGCGCATGGGCGATTTGCTCAATGCGGCGGACAAGGCCGGCGGCTACCAGATCGTCGCCGTCAGCGATGTGTATGGGCCGCGGCGCGACGCGGTAAAGCTGCGCTCGAACGGCGTTGCCACCGCTCATGCGGATTATCGCGAAGTGCTGCAGAAGGAGATCGACGCGGTGATTATTGCTTCGCCCGACCATTGGCATGTGCGCATGGCGGTGGACGCGCTGGCGGCGGGCAAGGACGTTTATCTTGAGAAGCCGGTGACGCACACTATCGAGGAAGGCGCGACGCTTACGCATGCGGTGCGTTCGGGCAAACGGATTTTGCAGTGCGGGATGCAGCAACGGAGCTGGAGCCACTTTCGCGATGCGGTCGAGCTGATTCAAGGAGGGAGCCTCGGGCGTGTCGTCCAGGCCAGGACGTATTGGTGGCAAAACTATTTGGCTGGCGGGGCGCCAAAACTGATCGACACGCAAGCGCTCGATTGGAAGCAGTGGCTCGGCGGGGCGCCGGAGCAGGCGTTCAGCGAAGAGAAGTTTTACCGCTGGCGGTGGTTCTGGAACTTTGGCGGCGGGGCGATGACCGATCTCTTTACGCACTGGATCGACGTGGTGCACTGGGCGATGAAATCGGATCAGCCGCGCGACGCGCAGATGCTCGGGGATAAATATATTTTTGAGCAGTGGGATTGTCCGGACACGGTGCAGGCGGCGCTCCGCTATCCTGGATTCGATGTGGTTTACGAGGGCATGATGGCTTCCTCGATCGACGACGGCGGGCTGGAGTTTCGCGGCACGGAGGCGACGATGAAGCTCACCCGGAGCGGGTTTGGCGTTTATCACGAGGGCGTGTTCGGCAGAGACAATCCGGTTGTGAGGGCAGAAAGTTTTCGCGACGGGACGATCGACCACATGCAGAATTTCTTTGAGTGTGTCCGGAGCCGCAAAGAGCCCAATGCGCCGGTCGAAACCGGTGTCGCCGCGGCGCGAGCCGGGCATATCGCTAATTTGGCGTATCGCGGCAAGGGTCAAATCGCGTGGCCGGGGAAAAGCCAGGCTTAAGATATCGCGCGAGAGAAAGCTCCGAGAGTCGAGCAGTTGCCCCGAGAGGTGGAGCGCTGGCGGCCGCGCCGTGCAGCATGTAAAGCGTGGATTCTGAGTATTATGATGATTCGGCGTTTTGGTCTCTTCCCTTTGGTGCATACTCACATATGGCTGCGTTTGGGGTGAATATCATGAAAATACATTTGGAAGCGAAGTCACGGACGGCGTTGGCCTCGGTTTTCCGTTGTTCATTTCTCGTATTAGCCGCAAGCGCGTGGCTTTCCTTCAGCGCTGGGGCACAAACCGTGGATGAAGTGATCGCGAAGAATATTCAGGCGCGGGGCGGGGCAGAAAGGCTGAAGTCGGTGCACAGCTTGCGTAGCACAGCAAAACTGACACAGGGATCGTTTCGCGCGGAATTTCTGCAAGAAAACAAACGCGCAGACAAGGTACGGGAAGAATTCATCATCCAAGGACTGGCACAAGTGCAGGCCTACGATGGCAAGACGGGGTGGCAGATTTCTCCTTTCGGCGGGCGCAAAGATCCGGAACTGCTTTCGCAAGACGATTTGAAAAGCCTGGTGGTGGACGCGGATATGGATGGGCCGCTGATGGAATACAAGGAAAAGGGCCACAAAGCGGAACTCGTGGGACACGACTCGATGGAAGGGACGGATTGTTTCAAGATCAAGCTGAGCATGAAGAACGGGGACGTGCGCTACTACTATCTCGACAGCGATTCGTATCTGGAATTGAAAATCGAGATTCAAACTACGATACGCGGGGCGCTGCAAGAGTCTGAGCTGTACTATGGCGACTACGAGCAGGTGAACGGAATTTATTATCCTTTTACCATCGAGCAGGCGCAAAAGGGCGGTTCTTCGCGCACGCAGATCTCGGTCGAGAAGATTGAGCAGAACGTGCCGCTGGAGGATGCGGTTTTCTCGATGCCGGGCTCGAAGCCGGAAACTAAGGCGCCGACGGCCGGAAAGTGAATCTGGAAGAGAGCACTGGCGCGAATGCCTTTCCCTGTCCGAATACCAAAGATTGATGTCTACCCGAGATAACTGTGGCGTCTACTCTGCTTCTGAGGAAATTCTCGATATGAGCAAAATGATGCGTTGCTGCCGTTTCGCAGTTATGATGATTTTCACTTTGATGATAGTTGCCGGGTCCGTGACGGCGCAGGAGGCGAAATTCGATTCGGATTCCATCTCCGGGCTCGGCGCTCGAAACATCGGCTCAGCGACAATGAGCGGGCGGGTGTCGGCGATCGCCGCCATAAAAGAAGATGGACGGCTGACCGTGTATGTGGGGTCGGCAAGCGGTGGCGTGTGGAAATCGTCGAATGGGGGCACGACGTTCAAGCCGGTTTTCAACAAAGAAGCGGTGCAGTCCATCGGCGCGCTGGCCATCGATCCGCAAGCGCCGAAGACAATTTGGGCCGGCACGGGAGAAGCGTGGACACGAAACAGCGTGTCGATCGGCAATGGAATCTACAAGTCGACAGACGGCGGGGACAGTTGGACCAACATGGGCCTGCCAAATTCCGAGCGTATTTCGAAAATTATCGTTGACCCGAAAGACGGCAACACGGTTTACGCATGCGTGCCGGGAAAACTCTGGAGCGACAGCGAGGACCGCGGCCTTTACAAGACGGCGGATGGCGGAAAAACGTGGAGCAAGATTCTGAAAGGCGCGAATCTTTCGACCGGTTGCTCGATGATTTCCATGAATCCGCAGGATCCCAAAGTTCTTTTCGTGGGAATGTGGGATTTCCGGCGGAAGGGCTGGACGTTCCGCTCGGGCGGCGAGAGTCCCACGGCCACCAGCGGCAGCGGTTTTTTTCAAACCGCGGATGGCGGGGCGACGTGGACCGAACTGAATGAAAAGAATGCGAAAGGGCTCCCCGCAAAACCCTGGGGCCGTATCGCGGTCACGATTGCGCCGTCCAAACCAAATGTCGTGTATGCCTTGATCGAGTCCACGCGCAGCGCGCTTTTCCGCTCCGAGGATGGCGGCAAGACGTGGGAAGAGCGGGACCGCAGTAACTGGATGGTTTGGCGTCCCTTTTACTTTGCCAACCTGATCGTCGATCCGAAAAACGAGAACAAACTCTACAAGCCCGATCTTGTCTTGATCCTGAGCGAAGATGGCGGGAAGAGCTTCAGCGCTATCGCCAATGGCGCGCACGGCGATTTTCACGATGTATGGGTGAATCCGGAGAATACCGATCACCTCATCGCCGGCGACGACGGAGGCATCTGGTATTCGTACGATAGCGGCAATACCTGGTGGAAGGGCAACAATCTTCCGATCTCGCAGTTCTATCACGTGAGCACGGACAACGCCGACCCGTATCACGTCTTCGGCGGGTTGCAGGACAACAGTGTGTGGATGGGCGACTCGCAGTATCCCGGCGGGATTACCAATGGACGATGGGAAAATCTCGGCGGCGGTGATGGATTCTGGGCGTTCCCGGATCCAGCTGACGCGAACTACGTTTACGTCGAATCACAGGGCGGATTTATCGCGCGCGTCAATCGCTTCACTTTGGAATCGCGCTTCATCCAGCCAGAGCCCAACTATGGAGAAAAGAAGCTGCGCTTCAATTGGAACACGCCCCTCCATATGAGCCCGAATGAGAAGGGCACGATTTACATTGGCGCGCAATTCCTGTTCCGCTCGCGCGATCATGGCCAGTCGTGGGAGCGCATCTCGCCTGATCTCACCACCAATGATCCGGAAAAGCAGAAACAGGAAGAATCCGGCGGCGTCACAGTGGACAATTCTTTCGCGGAAATGCACACGACGATTTACTCGATCAGCGAATCGCCACGCGATGGGCAAACGATCTGGGTTGGCACCGATGACGGAAACCTGCAGCTGACGCGCGACGGCGCCAAGACCTGGACCAACGTGGTCGCTAACGTTCCCAACCTGCCGAAAGCTTCGTGGGTGTCGTGGGTGGAAGCGAGTCGGTATGACGCCGGGACGGCTTATGTAGCGTTCGATCGGCATACGTTCGGAGATATGGAGCCGCACGTCTTCAAGACCACCGATTACGGAAAGACGTGGACTTCCATCGTGGCCGCTGGCAGCGGTGTGCGTGGTTATGCGCACGTCATTAAAGAGGATACGGTGAGTCCCAATTTGTTATTTCTGGGGACTGAATTTGGCCTCTGGATTTCATTGGATGGCGGCAAGGGCTGGGCGCAGTACAAAGGCCACGATTTCCCGACGGTGGCCGTCCGAGACATTGTCGTGCAGCCGCGAGAATCGGATCTGGTGGTGGCCACGCATGGCCGGGGCATCTGGATCGTGGACGATATTTCGCCACTGCGTAAATTGACGCCCGAAGTCATGACGCAAGAGGCTGTCTTCCTGCAGGCCAAGCCGGCACAACAGCGGCTCCAAGCGAGCGGCGGGTGGGCGGAAGGAAGCGCGGTGTTCACTGGGCCGAATCCTCCCGACGCAGCTTTGATTACCTACTATCAGAGCAAGCGGCACATTTTTGGAAAGATGAAACTCGAAATACTGGATTCGCAGGGCAAGGTCGTGGACACGCTTCCGCCAAACAGCCGCCGGGGAATCAGCCGCGTGGAATGGTCGATGAGGCTGAAGGCGCCGCATGTGCCGCCTGCTGCGACGGCAGCTTTTGAAGCGGCCCAAGGCCCGAGAGTTTTGCCGGGCACGTACACCGTGAAGATGACACGCGGCAAAGAGACCTACACGACACAGCTTGAGGTGGTGCTCGACCCGCGTGCGAAATTCACACTGGAAGACCGCAAATTGGAATTCGATGCAGCTATGCGGCTCCATCGTCTGTTGGGAGACATGAGCTTCGATGTCGACCGCATCAACGGTGTGCACGATGCGCTGCTGGAGCGGGCGGCAAGAGCAAAGGGAGACGCCGCTTTGAGCAAGCGTCTGCAGGATCTCGCGGGACAAGTGGAAACGATGCGAAAGAAGATTGTGGCCACTACAGAAGGAGGGGCAATCACGGGCGAAGAACGCATCCGCGAAAAAACCACGGGACTCTATGGGGAAATCTTGAACTATGAAGGGCGCCCTACCGATTATCAGACCGCGCGAATCGACTCGCTGAAGAAAGAGCTGGAGGATGTCGCGAGCGAATTCGATACTTTTGTAACCAAAGAACTGCCTGCAGTGAACAAATCGCTTTCGCAGAAAAAGTTGGAACCCATCCAGCCTATCGATCGCAAGACCTGGGACGCAGCGGATGCCGATTCCGGTTCTGTCGCTCCGGGTGGCAATCGGGATTTCCGGCACCTTGAGAGGACTGAGCGATAACGTTTAGGGAACTGATTTCTGCGCTATGGGAGACTGCAAACATGTCTCATCCGCTGCGCGCCTGAAGGGTCGCGAAATAGAAATGGTAATGATTGCGGCAGCCTGGGTTAAAAGCGGAATGGCACGCGGGGCAAACCGAGTTGCATTCGAGGTAGGCGGAGATTGTTAGCTCGGCGCGGCAGGAGCCGCAGAGGATGGCTTTCTGGTCCCATTCGGCCTCGGGCCAGACTTCTACAGGATGACCTGCCAACGCGTCGTGGCAATCTTTGCAGGCGTAGTAGGTAGAGCAGCATTTCATTTTGATGGAGATGATGTCGAGCGGAGAGTGATAGTGGAGGCAGCGGGTCTGGGGGTCGAGGTTTTGGCCGCGGACTTCGGGTGTTGTCGAGGACATAAAAGGATTAAAGGAAGAGAATAGCAAAGGAAGAGACTCAGGAAGAAAAGAGAAAAGCAGATCCCTCGCTTCGCTCGGAATGACACACTGGTGGGGAGGGGCGCTCGGGATAACACACCTTTGAGGGTGGCCGTGTCGATTGAGATGAGAGCCGTTGGGCGCGGGAGAGGGAGCGCGGATGCCGGGCTAAAGCCCGGCGCTACACAGTTGGCGGGGGATGTGCTATAAACGACGGGCCGTGAATAGTGCCGCGAAACAGGAGCTTGCCCCGGTTCAGCGGGAGTCGGCGGAGGTATCTGTGCTACATGCCTCCGCAGCGAAAGCTGAAACGTGTGTGGTAGTGGCAGGGGAAGATCCTTCGCGCTATTGTCCGGTGTGCTCGCAGCGGCTGGAATCGCGGCGTTGCAAGTTGATATGCCCGGTCTGCGGATATTACATGTCGTGCGCGGACTATTATTGATAAGCTTTGTGGTCCCGGCCCGGGTTGCCGCCGGAACTGCTATCCAATGAGGAGGAAAACACAGTGGCTTTGAAGATGACGAACCGGGAAGTGGATGGCGTGTCCGTGGTGGCGCTGGACGGCCGCATCGTACTCGGCGAAGAGAGCAACGCGCTGCGCGAGAAAGTGAAGAGCTTGATCGCCGACGGAAAAACGAAGGTGGTCCTGAACATGGCGAACATCACGTTTATCGACAGCGCGGGCTTGGGCACGCTTGTCGCCGCGCATCACAGCGCAAAGTCGCAGGGCGCGGCACTGAAACTGGCGCACCTAGGCAGCAAGTTCCAGGAAGTGCTGCAAATCACCAAGCTGCTGACGGTGTTCGACGTGTACAACACCGAAGCCGAAGCGGTAGCCAGCTTCGCCAAGTAAGCGTTCGCAGATTTGCGAAGCGGTTAGTCACATGCTTCGCGGAGCGAGCTGGACAGGTGGCACGAAAAATGGTCTTTGCAAAAGGGCACGCGTGAGCGTGCCCTTTTGCTTTGGGATCGCATGAGCCTCAAAGCAAAAGTCATTGTTCAATGCATGCTCACGGCCGTGGTCGTGGGCGCGATGCTGTTTCTTCCCGCGGGTACCTGGAAGTTTTGGCAGGGTTGGATATTTCTGGGACTTCTGACAATACCAATGGTGGCGGCGTCCATCTATTTCGTCGAGCGCGATCCGCAGCTGGTGGAACGCAGGTTGAAGGCCAACGAAATAGTCGGCGAGCAGAAACTGATTATGAAGTTTGCGAAGCTGATTTTCATTGCCGCTTTCCTGATTCCTGGCTTTGATTTCCGGTTTGGATGGTCGCGCAGAACTTTCGGTGCGGTGCCCGTTTGGCTCATGATTTGTTCGGGAGCAATTGCTCTCGCGGCATACTTGATGACGTATTGGGTTATGGGCGTGAACAGCTACGCTTCGCGGATCATTCAAGTGGAAAAAGAGCAGCGCGTCATCTCCATTGGGCCTTACCGAATCGTGCGACATCCGATGTACCTCGGCGGAGTCATTTTGATTTTGCTCACGCCGCTGGCGCTGGGGTCGTATTGGGCGCTGCCCGCTTTTGCGCTGGTCATTCCCATGATTGTTCTGCGACTTTTGAACGAGGAAAAAATTCTTCGTCAGGAGTTGGCGGGCTATTCGGAATACTGCCGAAACACGCGGTTTCGGCTTATTCCGCTCGTCTGGTGAGCACAAGTAGGAGCGGATCCTTTTGGCGTCAGTCGACGCGGTACATGGCGATGCCGCTCAACAGTTTGGGATAAAAGTCTGTAGACTTTTGCGGCATGACTTCTCCAGACGTGGCGATGTGCATCACTTGGTCGACGTCGACGGGATTCAGGAGAAATGCGATCTGGGCTGCTCCGCGATCGACGGCGTCGAGAGCGGCAGGGGCTTCGCGCTCGTAGCTGAGATTTCTTTCGGCGGTCACGGATTGCAGCGTGATGCCGAATGCGGGCTCGAGAATCCCGTCGTGCAGCAAAACCACATCCAGTTCGCGCTGCAGAGGCAAAACGCTCTGAAGAAGTTGTGTAAGGTCCGCGCCGCGGCGCAGAGTTAAAACATAATAGGCGCGTTTCGAGTGTTCCGCAGTGGGATAGACACCAATGGCCCTTTGGCCGCGCGCTTGGTGGAGCTGTGTGAGAAATTTGCTTTGCGCTTCCGCTTTTTGTCCGTCATCCGCAAATGGAAACGCTTGCGCTTCAAACCACGGTTCGAGGTAGCGGCGCGCTTCGCTCCAGGAAAAATCGTGCAGGTTCGCGGCCAGGCGATGCGTTGGGAGAATTGTGAGGCCTTCGCTGCACGTGTTGACGAACGTCATCATCGCAAAATCGTAGGGAGCCTGCGCATACGGAGCCGAGGGATGAACACCGCCGGCAGTGAGGCGGCGCTCTTTGCGGTAAGTTAACGCGGTTTCATAACGATGATGGCCGTCGGCGATCACGAGCTTCTGTTCTTCCATCGCGGACTTGATAGCCGTTGTGCGGTCAAGATCGGCGATGACTCGCAATCGATGCACGACACCGTATTCATCGTGCAGCGTGGTCGCGGGAACGGCGGACTCGGCATCTTTCAGGATCGCGTCGATGCGCTGTTGGGGATCCGAGTAGAGCATAAAGAGCTGGCCGGTGTGCATGCGCGTGTGGCGAAGAAGTTCGAGGCGGTCAGCTTTGGGGCCGGAAAGTGTGTGCTCATGGCGGAAGACGATGCCCGCGGAGTAGTCCTCGAGTTTGCCGGCGCCGATAAAACCACGGCGCGTGCTTTGTACGCCGGTTCCAGGGACGGTGAATTCCTGCGCGTAAGCGTAGAAAGATGGGGCGGGATCTTGCGTGACAATGGTTTCGCGGATCCAATTGTCCAGCCTGGCGGCAGCGCGCGTGTAAACGTTGTTCTGCGGAGAATCCTCCGGAAAGGTGCGACCCTTTTCGACGGAGATCAGATTATGAGGGTCGGCAGCGTAATAGTTATCTTGCATCGCCGGAGAAATTTTGTCGTAAGGCTGAGTCAGGACGCGTTCGAACGGGACACGCTGGGGGTTGTAGCGAAACGCCTGAAAGGGGTGAACCTGGGCCATGTCGTATGGGTCTCCGGTCGAGAATTGTGCCGAACGCCAAGCCCAGTAGTTTACGCGAAGTGAAGGCGATTCTGATAAACGATAGAACGTTTTCTTTAACCCAGCTTTCACGATGCATTAAAAATCCCAATGGGAGCGCCGAAACAGGCTGCTGACATAATAAGATAAGAGATTCATGGCTGACCCAAAACTTAGTTCTGTCCGCGCGTTGATTTTTGACCTTGATGGCACGCTGATCGATTCGAAGCAAGATTTGATTCATTCAGTCAACGCGATGCTGCGCGAATTGAGGCGCAGGGAGTTGGCCGAAGAAACGATTTCCGGTTATATCGGACACGGAGCGCCGCAACTTGTGGCCTGGGCGCTTGGCGACGGGTGCGCGGAAGAAGAGCGGCAACGGGCGCTGGACTTTTTTCTGCGTTACTACGAAACCCACAAAATGGACACGACCTGCGCGTATCCGGGCGTCGCTGACACATTGGAAAAACTTGCGAATATGCCGATGGCGGTTTTGACGAACAAGCCAGTGCGTATTAGCGTGCGCATTCTGGATGCGATGGGGCTATCGAAATATTTTCGCGCGATCTACGGGGGAAACAGTTTCGAAACGAAGAAACCCGATCCGTTCGGCGCAAAAACGATTCTGAAGGAATTGGGTACGGAGCCGCAGGAAGCGCTGCTTGTCGGCGACTCGGAAGTTGACATCCAGACGGCTCGGAATGCGGGGATGCTGGCTGCAGCGGTGAATTACGGATTTGGGGTGCATGACCGGGTCGCACACCCGGCGGATATTTATCTTGAACGCTTTGGCGAATTGTCGACTCTTTTAGGAGGCGGGCTGGTTTCCTAGCAGCGAGCTAGTCGTTCACGCGGAGAAATGTTTTTAGAGGCATTGATCCATTTTAAAAGACCCGCGGACCATTCCTCGCCGTTCCGACAGCAAACGATGACGGTTTGATCCGCGGGGGCGTTCTAGAGGAATCGCTAATTACCCGCCGTAAGAATCCGCGGCGGCGGGGTCGGCACCGAGCACGGGGCAACCGCTGAATTCCTTCCAGGACTCTCTGCCCTTGAGAAGACCGTTTTCATTTTTGAGCTTCAGGAGCAGGACACGCTGGACCGGTCCGCTGTTCGCATCTTGTCCGGCAGCTTGCACGCAAACGTAGATTGCAGAAGCTTTTTGTTCGAGGACGCGAATGTTGATTTGTGTGCCCGCGGGTGTCGCTTCGACAAGGATTTGTTTGTCGTCGAGTTGCCGCATGACATAGCCGTAATCGCCGAAGGTCTTCTTGCTCTTCTGGGTTTTCGGGCGGATGGAAGAGGGAAGCGTTGTGACATCCAAACGCTCGGCCACAAATTCGGCCACGTTATCCTTAGGAAGTGGTGCATTATTTCCAGCTACAGCCGCTGGCACGCAGGCCAGGGCTAAAAATCCACTCAACAGTTTCATCGCAATTCTCCTTTGACTTTTGGTTTCTCTGCCCCGCTCTTGAATAGCGGTGCATGTTGCAACGGTCTTGCTAGCGTCACCGGTGAATGCGCTTGCAATTGTTTTGACTGGAATGGAGCGCGGCTTATTCCAGATTCGTTCGCGTTTCTAATTGTGTTTGCTTGTGAGCGAAAAAAGTGGCCCCGTGCAGAATAAAATCGCAGCTCGGACGGTTATTACATGCGAGAAGAAGTGTTGACGAGAGCGGCAGCTCTGTTTTCGAAAGCAGCGTTTTCTGAAAAATATTATTTCGGTTCCGCAGGATTATGGCTGGCGATCCAGCCTGAAAGCGGCGGCCTGAAAATCACCGCGCAGGTCGAGCTGTAGGCCGTGGCGCATCCACCACGCGCCTGATGCGCTTTCCGGTGTGCCAGGAGCTTTGCCTTCTATCGAGCTGAGCTTGTATTCGGCGTTTGGATCGAGGCCTTGGAGTTGCAGCAGGGGAAAGCCGCGGCCTTCCTGCGTGGCGTTTGCAAAAGCGAAAACGACGGACTGATTTTTGTTGGCCGAGACCGTTTGCGTAGCGGAGAATTCGCTGCCATCGCGCGGGCTGATCAGCCGGTACAGATCACCGCGGACGATCGTTCGCTGCACGGAATGATAGGCGGAGACGAGACGCTTAGCGGTCGCAAAATCTTCCGCGGTCCATTGATTGAGATTCGCGCCGATGCCCAGCGATCCCTGCATGGAGCTGAGCATGCGGTAGACGAGAGAGGTCGTGCGTTTGTTGTTGAGCCAGTGCGGCGAATCCGTGACCCAAGCCATCATAATTTGCGGCGTGTAAGCGTAGGTGAAGCCATCCTGCATCGACAGGCGATCGAAAGGATCAGTGTTGTCGGAGGGCCACACCTCGTCCGTGTAACGCAAAATGCCGAGATCGACGCGTCCTCCGCCGCCAGAGCAGCTTTCAATTTCGATTTGGGGATGTTTCTTGCGTAAGTCCGCGAGGATCAAATAGAGATTGCGGATGAACTCAACATAGACGCGCTTTTGCTCGTCGACGGGAACCTGATCCCAGCCCGGCTCCGACCAATTGCGGTTGTAATCCCACTTGAGAAAAGCGATGTCGTTTTCGGTGAGCAATTTGTCGAGAAAACCTTCGATATAGTCGCGCACGTCGGGACGCGCGAGGTTGAGGATGAGCTGGTTGCGCGATTCAGAGCGCGGGCGTCCTGGAAAATTCAAAACCCAATCAGGATGTTTGCGATAGAGATCGGAATTGGGATTCACCATCTCCGGCTCAACCCACAAACCAAAATCCATGCCGAGGGAATGAACCTTGTCGATGAGCGGCTTCAGGCCGTGAGGAAATTTCTCCGAGTTCACGTACCAATCGCCAAGTCCCGCGTGGTCGTTCTTGCGCTGGCCGAACCAGCCGTCGTCCATCACGAACCGATCAACGCCAATGGACGCGGCTTTCTCCGCTATCGCTATCTGCCCGGCTTCATCGACTCTGAATTCGGTGGCTTCCCACGAATTGTAAATTACGGGACGCGGCTTGGGGTCCGGCGCTTGCGGGAGGATGTGAGCAATTTCAAAGCGATGCATCAAGCGGGAGGCACCACCCAGGCCCTGATCGGAATAGCCGCCGTAAAAAATGGGCGTCTCGAGATGCTCGCCGGGTTTGAGTTTGTAGCCAAAATCAAATGGATTGAAGCCACCTGTTACGCGCACAGCGTCCAGTTGGGTGTGTTCCACGGTGATTCGCCAGGAGCCCGACCACGCCAGCGCGCCAAACCAAACTTCGCCGTGCTCTTCCCCAGCAACGATTGGCCCTACTGACGATTGGCTGTCGTCGCGGGAAATCGCAAACCACGGATTGGCTTGATGGCCGGTGGTTCCGCGGCGGCTTTCGATGACGCGCTCGCCACCAAGAATCGGTTCCTGATTGAGGGTCCACTCGCCGGCCCAGCGACCCGTCAAATAGCTCAAGGTGTAGCGGGCGGGAGGCAGAGTCCATTGCGCGGCAGCCGCCTGTTCGATCACGACTGGTTGCTTTTCGCGGTTCTCAATGTCAGCGGAGCGCGCGAGGATGCCCGTCTCTGCATCAATGGAGTAGCGCAACGTCACATAAATTTCGCGAGAAATATCCTTCAGTTGCAACTCGACCGACTGCGGACTGTTTTGCGCAGCCCGGACAAAATGAAGCACCAAGTCCCGATTGCCATCGGCGAAGCTGACTTTGAGCGCGGGCTCGGTAAATAGTCCCGCGCCCCAGCCTGCATATTCATGCGGCGTGGTTGTATACGGCGAATCAAAAGAAGCCACCTCCGGGAACGAATGTGCGGGCGCGAATGTATCGTGCGCGCCGAGACGGCCTCCCCAATAGAGCGGTTGCAACTCGCCGTGCTCGTTCACACCTAAAGCGTAAGTGGAATTGCCACCATCGAGACGGAAGACCTGCGCGGTCTGGGCGGCCGTTGAGACCGCGGCAAGCGAGACCAGCAAAGAAAACATAGAAAGCCTGGAAGAGAGACGGATTTTCAAAGAGGTTTTCATTTCGCCGTATCCTAGCATTGCTGTGGGGGCTTGTCTTGCTCGGAGACTTACTGAGCTGCGGGAGCGGAGGCAATTGCGTGAACGCCGCCGACGTCGAGAACATATGTTACCTGGTGCCTAGTCAGAACAAGCAGGCGGTTTCCATCTTCAGAAAAATGGGTGTAAGCGATGGAATCTGGAAAAATCTGTTGATCGAGCTTGGCCGCAGTCGCCAGATCGTAGATAACGATGCGGCCAGGTCCCTCCTCCATCGCGAACAGATTGTTCCGGGAGTTCGCGGTAGGGATTCCACCGGTAATACGGGCCTTCAGATTTCCGTCCTGCAAGGAATATACCGAAACGCGCTTGCCATCTTTTATCAGGAAGAGAGCGTCCCCCGCGGAAAATGCCGCGTCATAGCTCGCAGGACCGCTGCCAACCTGAATCAGGACTCCGCCAACAGATTTTCCTGAGAGCGCGTCAAGGACTTCGAAATAGCTATCGAGTTTCGATATCTTTGCGTGCTTGAATATTTCCCAAACCTGAGGAATGCGTTTTGCGGCGGATTCTGCTCCGGGGCTTTTGGCGTACCAGCCAAGGATGAGGCGTTCGCCTTGTGGGTCAGCGAAAGGCACTGGGCTATTCTCAACAAATTCGCGCTTCCAAAGCTCCTTGCCGCTGGTTACATCGAGCGCACGCAAGCGATAGGGAATGTCGTTGTCCTCGCTCACGCCGAAGCGACGTCCAATCAGAGTCGGCAGGGCATACTCCAAGAGAACAGTTCCTCCAGGACGCAGGGAGTCCTTTCCGCCGCTCCACGATGGAGTTGTCTTCCCAGAACCGAGGGCGAATTGAACCACGCGGGGTGAGTCGTTGCGATCCCTGGGAAGAAGAAAATAGGCAGATGTCTGATCCGAAAATTTCGCGGCCGAGACTCGCGGGCCTGTGAGAGTGCGTTCGCCGGTCGCTACTTGAAACGCGGCCGAGGTGCCATCCAAGGAAAATGCAACGCGGTCCAGTGTGGGCGTGACGGCGGCGGCGCGAAGCATAGGCAAAGAGTCGAGCGGCAAGTCCACGGCGAGAAAGGAGCGCTTCTCTCCAATTTTGTGCAAAAACAACTTGCCTTGATCGTTCAAAACCGCCATTTCGGTTCCGAAGATATCTATGGAAAGATTACTGGGCACCTCCAGTTCGTGATTTGCTTCCAGATCGAAGAGGCGGACGCCCCTTGCGCCCGTGTCGGACAAGAGGGCATAGCGCGGATTGCCGGCAAGACGTACCCCATCTGCCTTGAAGGCGGGGTTTCCCGTCACACCGCCGGTGTTCAAGGAGACGATAACTGGCGAATCTTCTCTCTCTCCCGAGGCGATCAGAATGCGGTTGTCATTTTCCAGGCAGAACGAAGCGTGCAAGCGTTTGTGCAGCCAACCGGCGAGAGAAGCTTTTCGCCTGGTTGTCAGGTCGACGGCAAAGGCTTCCGATTCATTTCTCACCAGCAACGTCTTGCTGTCCGGCGAAAAGTCCATGGAGAGAAACTTCATGCCCTTGCCGGCCATGGAGTCCCAGCTGTTTGCCAAGCGGAATCCGAACGGACTGGGAAAGGCGGTGTCGGGATCAAGCGGTATATGTACGACGCGATAGGGAGAATTCGATTGGCCTAGCGAAGCCGAAAAAATCAGTGAGTTCGTGGAAATCTCGTAAACGACGAAGTTGAAGTCAGGCGTAAGGCAGGCAAAAAACTCAGCGCTGGGAGAAAGTTCAGCGTCGAGGCAGCCGTCGTGAAAACGAAGTGCGCGCTGTTCCAGACGCGGCCCAGCGGGCAGCTTCTCGCGACCCAGAATTAAGGCGTGGCTAATGAGGGTGATTTCCTGGGAGTTGGAAGAAAAGCGCGCGGGATAGACATCCTCGGTAGCGATGTGCGCCCGCAGAACGAACGGTTCCCGTGAAAATAAGTAAACGCCGGATGCATTCTGGATCATGAGGGTGCGGCCATCGGGGCTGTAGCGCAGCGTGACGGCGGCATCGCGGAGCGGAGGTTTCAACGGTTGATGGGAAAGGACGCCATGCAATTCCTCGGGTGGCCGGGCAGATTGGGGCACCGCCGCTGTGACGGCGAGGAATAGAAGAAAGACGAAGCAGGCGGCTGTCGAAAATCTTGCGAGCGGCCAGGGAAGATATAGCGAAGGCCTGGGCAATCTATTCACAGTTGAATAATCGACGCGAGTCTAACACCTTTCGCGCGAGGCGGCAATTCTTGGCAAGAAATTGGCCCCAGGGCGATTCGGGAGTGCTTGCCTTACGTCACGACACAAGGCAGACTCGGCGCGTGCTGATTGGACTGTTTACAGAACTAAATGGGACGGGCGGGGTGCAGAGGGTGAGCCGGCATCTTGCGGCAGTGCTCAGCGAATTCGCGACGAGCCGGCATTTGGACTATCGGCTGGTCAGCTTGAATGACACGAGAGAGCTGCACCGCATGTCCGTAGGGGGCAAGGAATTCGTGTTTACGGGCTGCGAGAGAAGTAAAGTGCGGTTCACGGCGACGGCGATACGGGCAGCACGGCGTCATGGAAAGGTAGTGCTTGCGGGGCATCCGAATTTGGGACCGGTTGCCCAGGCGATGAAGATTGCGGCACCGCGGCTCAGGACGATCATTTGCACTCACGGCGTGGAAGTGTGGGAACCGCTTCCAGCCGTGAGGCGGCTCGCACTACGGCGTGCGAATGTGGTGCTCGCGCCAAGCGCGGACACGGCGAATCATGTCGTGCAGCAGCGCGTGCGGCGGGAACGCATCCGCGTGCTGCCGTGGGCGCTTGATCCGGAATTTGAAGCGATTGCTGCGAACGCTCCTCAGTGCGAACTGCCTCACGGGTATCCAGAGGGGCGCGTAATACTCAGCGTGGGCCGGTGGCTGGCGAACGAGAGATATAAGGGGATGGATACGCTGATCACTTCGCTGCCGCGGCTTCTGACGCGCTGGCCCGAGCTGCAGCTAGTGGCCGTGGGCGATGGCGATGACCGCGTCTGGCTGGAAGAACTGGCGGAAAAAAACGGCGTGAATCGTCACGTACATTTTCTAACGGGTTTGAGTTTCAGGGAGCTCTCGGCTTGCTATGAAGCCTGCGAAATGTTTGCTTTGCCCAGCCGAGGCGAGGGATTCGGACTTGTATATCTTGAAGCGATGGTGTACGGGAAGCCGGTGATCGGCGGAGCGCACGGTGGAGCTCCGGAAGTGATTGAGGACGGCGTTACGGGTTACCTTGTGCCGCATGGCGACGCGGCGCAACTCGCGACGTCCATCGAGACGCTGCTTTCCGATCCGGCCCTGGCACAAAAAATGGGCGGGCGCGGAAAGCAGCGCGTCGAGCGGGAATTCCGGTTCAGCGTTTTTGCCAAGGCGCTGAAGAAAATCCTTCGCGAACAATGCGAATCCTGAGCGTTACGGAAAGCTACTCACCATTCCTGGAATTCGGCGGCCCGCCGGTGAAGGTGCGCGCATTGGCCCAGGGACTTGCTGGGCGCGGGAATGAAGTGACAGTGCTGACGCCGGACTGGGGCCTCGAAACGCGAATGAGTGCGGCCGAGGCCTCCTCTGCGGAGCGGGGTCCCTTTGGATGGCGGCGTGTGGAGCACGGAATCACCGCGATTTATCTGCCGACATGGTTACGCTATCGGTCGCTCAGTTGGAATCCGGCGGTTAAAAGATTCTGCCGGGCTCGATTGCAGAATTTTGACTTGGCACATATTTACGGTCTTTACGATTTTCTCGGGCCAGCCGTGGCCGATGCCTGCGTAAAGAGAAAACTCCCGTACGTGCTGGAGCCGATCGGCATGTTTGTGCCGATCGTTCGGAGCCTTCGGCTGAAAAAGATTTATCACGCGTTGTTTGGCCGGCGGCTATTTGCGGAAGCGAGCGCTATCGTCGCTACCTCCGAGCAAGAGGTCGAGGAACTGGTGAGCGGAGGCGTACAGCGCGAGAAGATAGTGCTGCGACGGAATGGAGTGGATGTGCCTGTCTCGTGGCCGGAGCGGGGAACTTTTCGCAAAAGGCTGGGAATATCCGACGATGCGAAAATCATCCTTTTTCTAGGACGGCTATCGGAGAAAAAGAGTCCCGATATGTTGTTGGAAGCATTTGCTTCTCTTTCCAAAGAGACTGAAGCGAAGACACTGCATCTCGTGTTTGCGGGGCCAGACGAAGGTGGAATGAAGGCGCAGCTCACACAAATGGCAACGCGGCTTGGCGTTACTCAGCAAGTGCAATTCACTGGAGCGATTTTCGGAGAGACAAAGTGGGCGGCCTACCGCGACGCCGATATATTTGTGCTCCCCTCCCAAAATGAGAATTTCGGAAATACCGCCGCGGAGTCCATGGCAGCAGGCACTCCCGTTGTAGTCACGGAACAGTGCGGCATCGCTCCGCTTTTGGCGGACATGGCGGGACTAGCGGTACCGCACGACGCCGGCGCCCTGGCTCGCGCAATCAAAGCCGTGATTGGCGATGCGGAATTGCACGCGCGGCTGGCGGCAGGATGCAGCGCGGTGACGGCGCGGCTGGGCTGGGAAGAACCGGTTCGCGAGATGGAAGCGCTGTATAACAAGCTTGCAATTGAGACTGTCCCCAGTGCAGAATTCGGGGCACTGGAGTGATTTAATTGCCGACGACGAGGCACCTCATCTTTCGTCTTTTGTGGCGAGGCGTGAATCTGCTGCTTGTGGCCGTATTGGTGTCATCAGTATACGCAGGGGTTAGAGAATACTCCGTGCGCCGCTATCTCGACGGTTTCTCGGACGCGATTGTCCCCAATTCCATGCCCGAGGAACAAAAGCTCCTCGCAATTTTGGACTGGATGCGCGCCGAACCTTCGCGAGCCATTGCCACGGATCCGGACACACTTGCGAAGCGTGATCCGGAAATGACGCTCACCTATCGCCAACTGTTGAACGTCTGTGGCACGGCCACCAATGCGTTCTTGAATCTCGTGCGCAGCTCCGATTTACGAGCGCGCCGATTGCTTTTGCTGAGTCCCGATAACAATACGAAACACGTGGTAGCCGAAGTCTTGATAGCCGGGCGATGGATCGTTGTGGATCCCACGTACCGTGTGATCATGAAGGATGCAGCGGGCAACTATTTGACGCGCAAGGACCTGCAGAATCCCGTGGTCTTTCGCGAAGCCACCAGCGCCGTCCCCAATTATCCGCCGGAATATACTTACGATCATTTAGCCCACGTCCGGCTGGCGCGGTTGCCGTACATTGGATTCGGGCTCAGGAAAATGTTGGGCACAATCGCTCCCGGGGAGGAAGCTATAGATTGGAGCCTGCTCCTCGAGCGAGAGTCCTTTTTCTATTTGGTGCTGAGCGTGACGGCGATGCTCTTCTTCTTGCTGTTACGCGCGGCGCTGGCGTGGTACGCGGACAGCCGTTTGAGAATTCCCCACTTCCACCTGCGCGAGCACGCATTGCGCGCTGGGGTGGCCTTCTTTTCAACTCCGGAGATCAAGCAGTAGCGTGTGTGGCATTTGCGGTGTCGCATTCACTTCACTTAGCAAAGATGCCGAGCTGCGCGTGCGTGCGATGGCTGCCGCAATGCGGCACCGAGGCCCGGATGAGGAAGGATTTCTGGTTGGAGATGCGCGCGCGCCGGGGTTAGCGCTCGGCATGCGGCGGCTGAGCATCATTGATCTTGCCGGGGGCCAACAGCCCGTCTGGAATGAGACTCGGGATGTCGCGGTCATCTACAACGGCGAACTTTATAACTATCGCGAACTCCGTGAACGTTTGACTCTGCTGGGACACCGCTTTGCAAAGCAATCCGATACAGAAATTCTGGTGCATGCCTGGGAAGAATGGGGCGAGGAGTGTCTGACGGAGCTCCGAGGCATGTTTGCGTTTGCGTTGCTTGATTTGCGCGGCCGATTTGCTACTGCTCCTTTGCTTTTTCTGGCGCGCGATCCGTTGGGAATCAAGCCTCTCTATTATACGCAGACGCCGGAAGGTTTTGCATTTGCCTCGGAAGTACGGGCTCTTCTTGCAAGCGGCATAGTGCCAAGACAGATTTCTCAGGATGCGCTCACTTCCTACCTGCTTTTCGGCAGCACTTCGGAACCGGTAAGTCTGGTGGAGGGAATATTTTCGCTTCCGCCCGGACATCGCATGCTGCTCTATGTTCCAGAGCGGCGGCGGGTGCCGCGAGCGCGGCCGTGGTGGGATCCGCAGACGAGTTCCGCGGCGCGTGACTCGCATAAGCCGAAGGACTTAGAGACTGCGGCTAAGAGGCTGCGCCCGCTGCTTGAGGATGCCGTACGCGCGCATTTGATCGCTGACGTGCCGGTCGGACTTTTTCTTTCCAGCGGACTTGATTCCGGCGCAATCGCTGCGCTTGCGGCGCGCACACAGTCAGGAATTCGCAGCTTCACTCTGTCATTTCCAGAAACTTCGTATGACGAGGCCTCGCTGGCGCGCAAGGTTGCAGAACGATGCGGCACGCAGCACACGGAAGTTCCGCTCGATGGCTCTGCGATGCTTGGACGCATCGACGAAGCCGTGGCCGGCCTTGACCAGCCGTCGATGGACGGCATCAACACGTACTTCGTTTCCTGGGCGGCGCGCGAAGTCGGGCTCAAAGTGGCGCTTTCCGGTCTAGGGGGCGACGAGCTTTTCGCGGGTTACGCAAGTTTCGCTAACACAGCGATGCTTCAGCGGCTCACCCGTCTGGCTTGGTTTGTTCCCCGGCCGCTGAGGCTCGCCTTTGCGCCGTTGCTGGCAAGCATCCTTGAGACGCGCATGTCGCGCGATGCCGCAGGCAAAGCCGTTGCCGCGTGGACTGACCCCGACACACTCCCTCACCCCTACTTTTATGCGCGCGCGCTTTTTCCACCGGTCCAGCTCAAGCAGCTGATTGAACCGCGTTTCCGTCCGAGCACCGTGGGCTCCGACGGCGTGACACTCGAACCGACTTGGCTGGGCTGGCTGGATCGCACTGCAAGCGAAGCCGGAAAAATGGAACCTGTGGCCGGCACAGCCTGGATGGAAATGCGCTGCTACATGGCGAGCACGCTCTTGCGCGATACCGATTCGGTGAGCATGGCGCGTTCTCTGGAAGTACGCGTGCCCTTGCTCGATACGCCGCTAGTGGAGTTTGTTAGTTCCCTTCCCGACGTGGCGCGCCACCGGGCGGGCACGCAGAAGGCGTTATTGGTGGAAGCTCTGGCTGGGCTGCTGCCAGAAGAAATCCTTGCCCAGAAGAAAAAAACATTTACATTGCCGTGGGAAGAATGGCTCCGCGGCCCGTTGCGCCCGCGGCTGGAAGCAAGTTTTGCGGACATCGCACCCTCGCTCGCGCCGTACCTTCGCGCGGAAGGTGTGCGTGGTGTTTGGGCCGCGTTTCTCGAGGGCAAGACTTCGTGGTCGCGGCCATGGGCTTTGTACGTTCTCAACGAGTGGTGCAGACATCACCTCGCAGCATGATCCGCGCGCCTGAGGTAGACTGAATTCCTTCGCTATGAACATTCTTGGAATCAACGCCTATCACGGCAACGCGTCGGCCGCCATTGTCTGCGAAGGCCGACTTGTGGCTGCAGTGGAAGAAGAGCGCTTCAACCGCGTGAAATACGCCGCGGGGTTTCCGGCGCAAGCGATTCGCTATTGCCTGAAAGAAGCAGGCCTAGAGCTTAAAGATATCGATCACGTGGCCGTGCCGCGGAATCCGTACGCTCGGCTGGGGACGAAACTTTTCTACGCCATGCGTATGCCGTCGTTTGCGCGCGAACGAATGAAGGTGTTGGCGAAATTCACGGGAATACCGGAAGCGCTGGCGCAAGCCTTCGATACGGACCCGGCCAAAGTAGCCGCAAAATTTCACCGCGTGGAACATCACAAGGCGCATCTCGCAAGCGCGTTTTTTGTTTCGCCGTTCGAACGAGCGGCTTTGCTTTCCGCGGATGGTCTTGGCGATTTCGCAAGCACGATGTGGGGAAGCGGGACCGGAAACTGCATGAAGATAGATGGTGCGATCGCTTTTCCTCACTCTCTCGGCCTCTTTTACAGCGCCGTTACGCAGTACCTTGGCTTTCTGAAATTCGGAGATGAGTACAAGGTTATGGGACTTGGGGCCTATGGCGAGCCGGAGCAACTCGATGCCATTCGCAATATCGTATGCGCGCACGGGGACGGATTCCGGTTGGGGCTCGAATATTTTACGCATCACCGCACCGGACCGGAAATGAGCTGGGCGGAAGCCGACAAAACACCCACGCTCGGCAAGATATTTTCGGAAGAAATGGAAAAGCTGCTGGGCCCGAAACGTAATCCCGAAGAGCCGCTCGAACAGCGACACAGGAATTTGGCATCTGCGCTGCAAGCGCGGCTTGAAGAGATTTATCTTGGCATGCTGAAGAAGCTTTCCGGACGCACAGGTTTAAAAGCGCTTTGCCTCGCGGGCGGGGTGGCGTTCAATTGCGTGGCCAACGGGAAAATTTTTGATAAGACGGGTTTCGAGCAAGTTTACGTTCATCCGGCGGCGGGCGACGCGGGGTTGGCTGTCGGCGCGGCTTACAATGTATGGCATCAGATTCTCGGAAAGCCGCGCTCGTTCGTGATGGATCATGCTTATTGGGGGCCCGGATATTCGCGCGAGGAGATTCGCCGCGCGATCGATGCGAACGGGTTGGCACAGAATGGCTGCCGCGTCGAAGAGTTGGCGGATGAGAGCTTAATGCAACGTACGGCCGCGATTGTGGCCGATGGAAAAATTCTCGGATGGTTTCAGGGGCGCGCAGAATGGGGACCACGTGCACTCGGCAACCGAAGCATCGTCGCCGACCCGCGGCGTCCGGAGATGAAAGAGATTCTGAATCAGCGCATCAAACATCGCGAAATTTTCCGGCCGTTCGCACCATCGATCCTTGCTGAGTCCACGGGCGAGTGGTTCGAGAAATCGCATCCCTCACCGTTCATGACGCTGGCCTATTCCGTGAGACCCGAGAAGCGCGACAAAATTCCAGCGCCTACGCACGTGGATGGCACAGGCAGATTGCAAACAGTGACGCGCGAAGCGAACGCGCGCTATTGGAACCTGATCAAAGCGTTTGAACAGCTAACGGGAGTGCCGGTCGTCTTGAACACTTCTTTTAACGACAACGAGCCGATTGTCTGCCGGCCTGAAGAAGCCCTGGATTGTTTCCAACGGACGCAAATGGATGCGCTCGTCCTCGGCGACTTCCTGATCACCCGATCGTGAACCGCATGGCACGAGCCCCGTTCGAATGAGAATCCTGCTCTTGAATCTCTACTATCCGCCGGACACATCGGCGACGGCGAAGATGGCGGCGACAGTAGCCGAAGCGCTTTCCGCTCAGCATGACCTCACAGTGCTTTGCGGCCGGCCTTCGTACGATCCGTCGGAACGGCGGCCCTGGCGGCTGTGGCAGACTGAACTTGCAGGTCGCGTAAGAATCACGCGTGTAGGTTCGACAGAATATCCGCGCTTTCAGATGAAGCGACGCGTACTAAATTATTTGAGCTATGTTGCGCTTGCCATCCCGCGAGCATTATTCATGCGATGCGATGTGGTACTGGCAATGACCGACCCTCCTTTTCAAGGAATCGTCGGGGCCCTCGTCGCGCTTCTAAAGGGCAAGCCCTATGTCTACAACATTCGCGATATGTATCCGGATATGGCGGTGGGCGGCGCGATTGTCGAGCCCGGCTTTCTTGCACGCATTTGGGAAAAGTTGCATCGCTGGGCTCTGCGCCGGGCCACTCGCGTAATCGTGCTTGGCGCGGACATGCGCGCGCGGATTGTCTCCAAGGGCGTTAATCCGGCGGGTATCGAAATCGTTCGCGATGGCGCGGATATTGTTTGGGAGGACGCGCCGCAACCACCAATGGACAGCGAGATCATTCGGACGATTCGAGGCAACTACAAATTCGTGCTGCTGCACGCCGGGAATCTGGGCTTCTATGGCGCCTGGGAGACTTTGATCACCGCAGTGCGCAATTTGGAGGCGGATGGCGTAGGCCTGGTGTTTGTTGGAGAAGGAGCGCAGCGTGCGCACGTCGAGTTCCTTGCAAGAGAAGCGAAAAACGTGCGTTTTCTTCCATTTTTTCCAGCGAGCAAAATTCCCTCAGTCTTGACTGCCCCCGATGCCCACGTCATCACCGTTAAGCGCGGCCTCGAAGGGGTGGTCGTACCGAGCAAAATGTATGGAATTCTCGCCGCCGGAAAACCGATCATAGTCGTCGCACCGGAAGAGACCGACGCCGCCTCACTTGGCGCAAAATTCGGATTTGCCGTTTCCGCCGACCCAGGTGACTCTGAAAAAGTTGCCGCCGCAATTCGATTACTTGCAATGGATACAGAGAAAGTTCAATCCATGGGACGTGCCGCCAAAGCCGCTGCGCCCGATTATGATAAAGTCAAAGAGCTGCAGAAATTTGTGAAAATCATCGAGGGAACGTTGAAATCGTGACGACTGCTGAAACATTTTGGAATGGAAAGCTCGTTCTGGTGACCGGGGGCGCTTCCTTTATTTGCTCGACGCTGACGGATCACCTTCTCGGCGGTGCGTTTTAAATATCCAGTACTCCCAAGCCTGATCACCTGCCTTTCTGATTACCCGGTAAACAATCTTCATTGAAGCGAAACAATTTTCCAAGTATCGTGTTAAAGCTGCGTGGGGCAGCCATTTTTGCTTGGGAGCCGGACCCCCAATCCGGCAGAAGACGATTGAGGCACTGTCCGTACAGCCCCGGTCAGGTCCTTCTAACAAATCGAGGCAACATGCCTGCGGGTCTGCTGGCATTTTTAATAGCGCTATTTGCGTCTCTGACGCTGACGGTACCCGTGCGTGCATTGGCATTGCGTGTGGGAATGGTGGATCTCCCCGGGCCGCGCAAAGTCCACCTGAGCCCGATCCCTCTACTGGGGGGCTTGGCCATGTACGCCGCCGTGGTATTGGCGGTTTTGTTTACATTTGACGGGCCAGCTCGAGCTCAAATTGTGGGAATCTTGACCGGCGCAACGCTCGTGGCGGCCGTGGGTATCCTCGATGATCGAGGCTGGCTGCATCACCAAGTGAAATTATTTCTCGCGATGCCGCTTGCCGCCTGCATTTTGCTAGCTACTGGAATTCATGCTCAGGTTTTTGAAGTTCTAGTGGGCGGACGAACCGGCTACATCCTTGACGCAATCCTGACGGTTTTTTTTGTCGTGGCAATTACCGCTTCCTTCAGCATTCTGGATCACATGGACGGCCTTTGTGCTGGAGTAGCCGCCACGGCTTCCATCTTCTTCGCTTTGCTTGCTTACTTAAACGGCCAGACCCTTGTCACCACGCTCGCCGCCGCGGTCCTTGGGGCTGCAACAGGTTTTCTGCGATGGAACTTTAAGCCGGCCAAGATTTTCATGGGTGACGGCGGAGCCATGTTTCTGGGATTCCTGATGGCCACACTGGGACTGAAGCTGCGGCTCGATCAGGACAACCACATTTCCGGCTGGCTGGCGCCGCTGCTGATCCTGGGAGTCACGATATTCGACACGACACTCGTCACGATTTCGCGTTCGCGGCGCGGACTGCTGCCCTTCGCCACACCAGGTAAAGACCACGCCGCTCACCGTCTAGCGAATCTGGGATTGGGGCATCGTGGCGCTGTGATTAGCATGTATATTTTAGGACTATTGAGCGGCGGTGCTGCCGTGCTCGTGAGTTATTTACAACCTTATGCCGCGGTTCTCGTGGCAGTGGTTGCCTTTGTCTTTGTACTGTCTGGAGTCTTGTTTCTCGAACGTGCTCCCTATGAACGCCAGGCGCAGAAGCCAGCCGCTCTTTCTTAAAGCACTCCCACTTCTAAAGACACTGTTCCGTCAAGTTGAGAAAAGATTCCGCGGGTTTGCCCACACAACTGGATTCGCTATACTTACCGAGGTGCAGTCTCACCGATTTTCAGTGCAAACCGCCTGGGGTTGGGCGGCAAGCAGTCAATATTCTGGGGACGTTTGAACTCGGGTATCTTGGTAATTGACCGTCAAAGGTGTGTGTGCAACTTGGGAAAGCGAAATCGTGCCAAGCACTGAACAGAGCCCCCGGGCAGATGGCAAAAGTGGTGAGGTCATCGTTGTGGGAGGTTCCGCAGCGGGCTTGTTTACGGCGGCGACTGTTGCAGGTGGTGGGCGCCCCGTACGAGTCCTGGAATCGAGGCCCGGCTTCGAGCCCGCCTCGCGCTCGCTGATTGTAACCGACCAATTCCGAACCCAACTTGGTTCGGCGGCTTCCGAAAGCATCGTCAACGAAATCCGGCGTTTTGAGTTGTTTACAGATGGACGCTCGGCACAAGTCGCGCTGGCGCGGCCTGATCTCATTATCGAACGTTCACGGCTGATCCCCGCGTTGGCCCGGAGCGCACAGCAGGCAGGAGCTAAACTTTCCTTCGATACGCGCTTTCTTGGGCTCGCTGCGAATGGCCGCGGACTGCGCGTGCAAGTCGATTCTGCCGGGCAGCGCAAGGAATTGCATGCGGACAGCGTGGTCGGAGCGGACGGCGCTTCCAGCCGAGTGGCGCGCAGTGCCGGTTGGCCTCCGATTGAGACCGTCCCCCTGGTGCAAGCTATCGTGCGCCTTCCGAAGGATCATCCGCCCGACACGACGCGCGTTTGGTTCGTTCCCGACGATACGCCTTATTTCTATTGGCTGATTCCCGAATCATCCGAGCGTGGCGCGCTCGGAATTATTGGTGAAGACGGTCGCGACACAAAGAAGTGCTTGTCCCGGTTCCTCGAGAAAAAACAGATGGAGCCGCTCGAATGGCAGGGGGCGCGCATTCCGGTTTATCGAGGCTGGGTGCCCGTGCGCCGTCGCATCGGAAATGGCGAAGTATATTTGGTAGGAGATGCCGCGGCGCAAGTGAAAGTGTCTACCGTGGGCGGAATCGTGACGGGCCTGCGCGGAGCACTCGGAGTCGGGCAGTCTATCTTGCGGGGAGGCAGAAACAAGGAACTGACGGTGCTGCGCCGCGAGCTCGGTACACACTGGTTGATCCGGCGCGCGCTGCATCATTTTCAGCAAAAAGACTATTGTCAGCTTGTTGATCTTCTCAATGCTTCCACGCGAGAATCTCTCGGTGAGATCAATCGTGACGAATCTACGCGACTGCTTTGGAATGTAGTCCGCCGCCAGCCGCGGCTGGTGCTGCTCGGCTTGCGGGGGCTGCTTATGGGGAGAGGATTGAAGAGCTAGAGCAGGCCCTTTTAGATGTGTGGAAGTGGGCTTAACAGCTTGGAGAACCCCCTGATGGGGTGCTCATGCAGGGCAACGTCTAGCAACGAGGTGCTTTCTTCCCCACTCTGGTTCGGCCGGAATAAAATTGTCCGCCGCAAATTCGGAACCGCGTTGGAATAATGCGTAAAGCGCTGCCAAGGAGAACTTGAATTGCGCCTCTCTGTGATTGGATGTGGGTACGTGGGATTAGTGACAGGGGCGTGTCTCGCTGCAGCGGGACATGAAGTGACCTGCACGGATATTGATGCGGAACGTATTCGGCGCCTGCAAGCCGGAGAGGTGCCAATTTACGAGGAGCACCTCGAAGAAATTCTGAAGTCCGCTCGCGAGGCCGGGCGCATTTCCTATACCGAGGATGCCGGCGAAGCGATTCGCGCGGGCGACGCCATTTTTATTTGCGTGGGCACGCCGCCCAAAGAAAGCGGCGAAGCTGATCTCTCCGCCATTGATCAGGTGGCGCGGCAGATCGCCGAGCACGCGCGCTCACCCAAGTTGGTGGTCGAAAAAAGCACCGTTCCCGCGCGCACCGGGCTCGAGCTTCAGAGAGCCCTTGCAGCTTATAGCAGCGGTGGCAAATCCGCTTTTCGTGTAGCTTCCAATCCTGAGTTTCTGCGCGAAGGCACCGCTGTAGGAGACTTCTTTCATCCCGACCGCATCGTGGTCGGCGTAGAAGACGAATCCGCCGCGGCCGATTTGCGTGAAATATACCGGCCGATCCTTGAGCGTAAATTCCATTGCCCGGTGCACAGAGGCACTTGCCCGCCCAGCCATGACGCCGCTTTCCTCGTCACCACCATCAACAGCGCCGAGCTCATCAAGCACGCCTCGAATTCTTTTCTCGCGCTGAAGATCAGCTATGCCAACGTCATCGCCGATCTCTGCGAAAGAATCGGAGCAGACGTTAAAGAGGTTACTCATGCCATGGGATTGGATCCGCGCATTGGCGGCCAGTTCCTCAGCGCCGGACTAGGGTTTGGGGGCTTTTGTTTTCCGAAAGACGTGCAAGCGTTCATTCATCTCGCTACCACAGTCGGAGTTGATTTCGATCTATTGAAAGCGACTGAGCGCGTCAATAAACAGCGCATCGATCGCTTTCTCGAGAAGGTACACAAGGCCCTCTGGGTCGTTAAAGGTAAGCACGTGGCGGTTCTGGGGCTCGCGTTTAAGGCCAACACGGACGATATTCGTTTTGCTCCGGCGCTCGAGGTGGTTAAGCGCTTGCTCGAGGAGGGCGCTATTGTGCACGCCACCGATCCGGAAGCCATATCGAGAACCAAGACCCTCTTCCCAAAGGTGACGTACCACGAAGACCCCTACGAGGCGTTGCGCGGAGCGGATGCCGCGCTTGTCTGCACGGAGTGGGACATTTTTCGCAACCTGGACTGGAAACGCGCCAAGCCGCTCATGGCGCGGGGCCTCGTCGTGGACGGCAGAAATTTATACTCTCCCAAGCATATGCGTGAGCTTGGATTTGAGTACTACTCGTTTGGCAGAGCGTAGATTCTCTGCAACACTCTCTTCAAAAAAGGTGAGGTGTCACCGCGACGAGCTCACCTTCGCATGCTTTGATTCGCTCGCTGCTTTTGGTTAAGCGGTCCTGCTGGCCGCGAATTCTTGCTTAAAATAATCGAGGGTCATTCGCAAACCCTCTTCTAATCCGACCTTGGGCTCCCACTTTAGAATGCGTTTTGCCTTGGTAATATCCGGACAGCGACGCTTCGGATCATCTTGCGGCAAGGATTCGTGAACAATCTGCGGAGCATTCTCGAAATGCTTGCGAACCCGCTCGGCAAATTCAAGAATCGTGATCTCCTGCGGATTGCCGACATTGACGGGAAGATGTTCGTCCGAAAGCATCAAACGGTAAATCCCTTCGATCAAGTCCGAAACGTAGCAAAAGCTCCGCGTCTGCTTGCCGTCGCCATAAATAGTTAGCGGTTTTCCTGTTAGCGCCTGGTGGACGAAATTTGGAAGAGCGCGTCCGTCGTTGAGGCGCATGCGCGGGCCGTACGTGTTGAAGATGCGTACGATATGAGTGTCCACATCGTGATAGCGATGGTAGGCCATGGTCATGGCTTCCGCAAAGCGTTTCGCTTCGTCGTAAACGCCTCGCGGCCCGATCGGATTTACGTGGCCCCAATACTCTTCGTGCTGTGGCGATATTTCCGGGTCGCCATAACATTCGCTCGTCGAAGCCAGGAAAAACTTTGCCTTCTTCGCAAGTGCAAGCCCGAGCGCGTTGTGCGTGCCAAGGGCGCCCACCTTGAGAGTCTGGATGGGAAGCTTAAGGTAATCGACGGGACTTGCTGGAGAAGCAAAGTGTAAAACATAGTCCACCGGTCCTGGCACGTCGATATACTTCGAAACGTCGCACCGCGCGATGCGAAATTTGGCATGCTTAAGCAGATGCCCGATGTTGGAATCAACTCCTGTGACCAGATTGTCGAGAACCAGCACCTCCCAACCCTCGGCAATCAGTCGATCGCAAAGATGCGACCCCAAAAATCCCGCTCCCCCGGTGACCACCGCTTTCATGCATCCTCCTGAAAATGGGCGATTTGTAAGTGTAGCCTGCGCTTGCTGAATTGACCACATCTCCCCCGGAGGATAGGATGCGCCCAGACACTGAGGAATTGCTGCCGATGGCACGTGAAAGCAGTTCTGAAACCACTGTTTCACAACACCAGCGAAAACGCCGAATCGTGCTTGTCTTCGCCGGAGTTGTGCTCCTTGGTGCCGTGGTCGTTTTTCTTTGCATTGGCCGCTGGCTCGTAGTGGAAGACCCGCTCGAAAAGGCTCAGGCGATTGTGGTCCTCAGTGGGCGCATGCCCCTTCGGACCATAGAAGCTGCGAAGTTATATCGGGAAGGGTATGCACCCAAAGTATGGCTGACACATTCCACGGAACCTGGAGCAACGCTCCAAGCCATGGGGATCCCTTACCACGGCGAAGACTTTTACACTTCGCAAGTTCTGATGCATGAAGGAGTGCCTAAAGGCGATATCCGCCTGCTCGAGCCTGCCATAATCAACACCGCAGATGAACTCGCGGCTGCCTCAGCCGCACTTGCAGCAGAAAAAGGCGCGACCCTGATCATCGTGACGAGCAAGGTGCATACGCGCCGCGTGCGAATTCTATGGAATCGCCTTGCCACAAGCCGCGGGCGAGCGATTATACGCGCCGCTTCCGACGATCCCTTCGAACCGCGGCGCTGGTGGCACACCACAAGTGATGCGCTCGATGTCGTTCGCGAATTCCTGGGAATATTGAATGCCTGGGCCGGAATGCCGCTCCGCCCCGCAACTAGAATTCTAGAAAAAGAAAAAACGTTTGCGGCGTGGGGGAGTGAATTCATCCGGCAATTCCGGAACATGCGGCAGGTCGCGTCCCTCGAATGCGGCCATCGGATTCTCGACGAATAGCGCGCGGGCCTTGTCCTCTCCAAATTGTTCACACACAACATCGAATGCCGGCTGAAGCTTAAGTTGCCGGCCGCGCGTGTTGTGGGCGTCGCTGGCCACAATGTGAACCAATCCGTTGGCTATCCACCGCAAAGCATCTTTTTGCGCTCCAGGGCCAAAAACTCCTGTGATAGATCCAGCAGTCACTTGTATGAAACATCCAAGCCGGACCCATTTCGCAAGCCGCTCCGTCTGTAGGCGCAAAATAGCATTTCGCTCGGGATGCGTTATCACCGGCCTCAATCCCAAAAGCTGAATCTCATGCAGCGTCTGGTCCATAGCAGGTGGAATGGAATATTCGTTGAATTCGACGAGAAGGTAGTCGCGCTGGTTGATGCAGAAGCGGGGGGCATCCTCGCGTAGCGCGTCAAGATTTTCGGGATTTAAATGAAAATCACAGCCGGTGGCCAGAATGAGCTTGTCGCCAATTTTTTCCTGCAGTTCCTCTCGCATTGTTTGTACTCGCGAGTAGTCGAAGAAATATTGATTGCTCGAATGCGGTGTAGCCACAACATGCGTAATGCCGTCTGCAATCGCGGACTCAGCCATCGCCAGCGAAGTCTCAATGTTTTCCGGCCCGTCGTCGAGCCCCGGAAGGATATGGCAATGCACGTCGATCATAGTCTTCGCAGACTCCCTAGCGCCCCCAAGCGGCGGCGGCCTCCCACACTCCCAAAGCTAGCATCAGCCCCGCAAAGACCTGCCTCATTCGCCTCGGCTGGAGCCGCTTAGCCAGCCAACCACCTAACATGCCTCCGACAAATACTCCCGGCATCAAAAGCAGCCCGGTATGCCAGGAAATGTAGCCCGCCTTGGCATACGCGTAAAACGCCAGCGCGCCCGTCGGTGGGATCAACGCTATCAAGCTGGTACCCTGCGCGCGATGTTGCCCAAACGCAAAAAAAAGCGCCAAGAACGGCACCAAGAGAGTGCCGCCTCCGATACCAAATAATCCCGAAGCAATGCCGCAGAGGCATGCCGCTCCAAAAATGCCGGCGTCACGCATGGGGCCGTCAGCCATGTGCTGACCCCTCACTGGTGGGACGCCATTGATCGGTTTCCGGTTGCGGTTTTCGCCAAAGCAAGAACGCAGCCAGAATCAGAAAGCAGCCGAACAGCCCTTTGAGATGCCTCGAAGCGAGGGGCACAGCAATCAATCCGCCGAAATATCCACCCACCAGCATTCCTAATGCGCAAAGAATTCCAGCACGCAAATCCACTTGGCCTTGCTTCCAGTATTCGCGCAGGGCACCAAGTCCCACGGGCGGCAAGAGAATGAAAAGTGAAGTGCCCTGAGCCAAATGCTGGTCCATATGCAGCAGGTAAACCAAGGCCGGCACCAACACGACACCACCGCCAATGCCCAGTAAACCTACGAGCACACCAACAGCGAGCCCGAGCACCAGAACGATCAGAGTCATCGGCGAATGAAAGCTGCGGTTTGCAAGTTCTTGGGCTCTGCCATATTCGTCTATCTTATCTTCCCGCGTCCCGACTCCTGTCGCAACCACTCGTGAACAGGTGGTAACACGCTGAACGCCTGTGATTTTTTGTTCTTGTGGAACCTGCTATATTGGGATGTCTTTGTCGAATCGGCCGAACGGCCTGCTTTATTGCCAAAAAATGATTAGGAGAGCGACGTAACTCATGCCAATAGACCGGAAACCCGAATTTTTCAAAGGCGCTCAATTGAAGGTCGCCATCATTGGTTGCGGATATGTGGGGTTGCCACTGGCCTTGCGTTTCGCGGAAGCGGGCCACAAAGTCACGGGATTTGACACCGATCCGAACAAAGTGAACATGCTGAACGCAGGAAAGTCCTACATCGAGCATATCCCGCAAACCAAGATTCAGCAGTTCGTCAACTCCAAACACTTTGGCGCGACCACGGATTTCGGGCGCATTAAGGACGCAGACGCGATCATTATCTGTGTGCCGACGCCGTTAGATGAACGCCGTGAGCCTGACCTCAGTTACGTGGAACAAACCGCTCTTTCCGTCTACCCTCATCTCCAAAGGGGCCAGCTGGTTGTTCTCGAATCGACCACTTATCCCGGCACCACTGAGGAGCTAGTGCTTCCCATCCTCGAAAAAAGCGGCCTGCACTGCCCTATCGCTGCCGGACCCGAAAACGAAAATGTCGCGTGCGATTTCTTCCTCGCGTTTTCTCCCGAGCGCGAAGATCCCGGCAACAAACAGTTTGGTTTGGCGCAGATTCCCAAAGTCGTGGGTGGCGTAAATCCGCCGAGCGGACGCGCGGCCGTCTCAATCTATGCGCAGGTTGTTGCTCGTGTCGTGCCCGTTAGCTCCACGCGCGCCGCGGAAATGGCCAAGCTCCTGGAAAACATATTCCGTTGCGTCAACATCGCGCTGGTCAACGAACTGAAAATGCTCAGCCTTCGCATGGGGATTGACATCTGGGAAGTGATCGATGCCGCCGCGACGAAGCCATTTGGCTTCATGCCCTTCTATCCCGGTCCGGGCCTCGGCGGACATTGCATTCCTGTTGATCCCTACTACCTTTCCTGGAAGGCGCGCGAGTTCGACTTCTCCACGCGTTTCATCGAACTGGCCGGCGAAGTCAACACCGCGATGCCCTATCACGTCGTAGACGCGGTGGCCGGGGCTCTCAACAATCACAAGAAGAGCCTCAAAGGTTCAAAGCTGCTGATTCTTGGCGTGGCGTACAAGAAGGACGTCGACGACCTGCGCGAATCACCCACGCTGAAAATTATGCAGTTGCTTCAGGAGCGCGGCGCCAGTCTCGAATATAACGACCCCTACTTCCCGCAGCTACACAAAATGCGGCACTACAACTATGAAAACATGAAGTCTGTGCCACTGAATCCGCAAACATTGGCCAGCTATGATGGGGTTATCATCGCGACGGATCACTCGAGTTACGATTACGCTGCGATCGTGGACGCCGCCCATCTTGTTGTAGACACTCGTAATGCCACCCGCCGCGTCATGCGGCATCGCGATAAGATTGTTCTTTGCTAGGCCCCGATGGCCTCATCCGCCGAAGAGATTCGACGCCAACTCGAGGAAAGCGCTCGCGTGAAGCAAAGTTTTTCCGACGAGCTTATCGGGCGCATCGCGCAATTTGCTGAAAAAAGTGCCGACGCGCTCCACCGCGGCGGAAAAATCGTCTTTTTTGGAAATGGGGGAAGCGCCGCCGATGCGTTGCACCTCGCGGCTGAGCTTGTGGTCAGATTGCGCACCGACCGACGCGGCCTCGCGGCCTTGGCGCTGACCACCAATCCATCCGTGCTTACGGCAGCCGGCAACGATTACGGATTCGAACGCATTTTCTCTCGCCAAATCGAATCCCTCGTCGCTCCACAGGACATTCTCGTGGCCCTCTCCACGAGCGGCGCAAGCCCGAACATAGTAGGTGGCGTGGAAGCCGGGCGTGCGCGCGGCGCTTATGTTGTGGCTTTCACCGGGGAAACGGGCGGCGCGCTTGCCAAAAAGGTTGACCTTCTGCTGAACGTGCCCTCACAAGATCCTCAGCGAATTCAGGAAGCCCATATCACCATTGGCCACATCGCCTGTGCGTTGATCGAGCGAATGGCCACAACCTAGTGTCAATCACGCCTAACACCTGGGCCAGTGCGCCGATTCCTTCCAACTCAGTTTTGGGAAATGCTGCTGAGAATTCGAGTAGAGAGCAACTTTCTACTTCGCGTGCACCAACTGAACTTGCGCCGTCGCGAACGGCATAATCGCTTCCAGCAGCACGGGCGTGCGCGCGGCGTTGTTTGCGAAGTACATCGTAAAATGAGCGTCCTTCATTTCCTGCCCATTCTCAAAGACACGAATCTCAATCTTCGAGGTCTTAAAGCTCCCCGCGGGAACGGTGACTGCCTCGCCCGCGCTGATGAGCTTCGCCCTCACATCGTATAATTTGTGCCCGTCGTAGACCGGACATCGAACTTCCGCCGTCTTCGTCCAATCCACGTTGCGCAAAAATTGCAGCATACCCAGTGGATCCCGGGTGCCGGGGAGGACTCGCGTTTCGGTGGCATCGGAAGGCGCGGACTCTTTTCCGGTGGCCGTCATACGCTGAACGGAGTCCACTTTTTGCCCCCGCTCACTCAAGTGCATTTCGTACTGCAGGCTCGTCATCGTCCCCGCATCGCTGTACGAGTCAAATTGGTCGTCCAACTCGAACACCATCCGCAGGGGACTCTCGGTATGCGCAAACGCCTGAAGATGCCACGCGTTCTTGCCGAAAAAATCCTTGTGCTCTCCCACCAGCAATTTCAAATTGGCCACATTCGTCAGGCTTGAAACATTCGCCGTATATTCCAGCACCTCGCCCCTGCGCAAGGGCAGCCCGGGATCTACCGCTGGATCGCCGGTCCTATTAGGAGTCGAAGCAGACGCGGGTCCAGTTGGCGCGATGTCGGGGAAGTCAGTCGTCGGAGCGCTCCGCGAGTCGGCAGCGCGGGCGGAAGCCCAGGTGCGCGCCAATCCCGCGTTTCTTTCCCTCATCCAGTAGTAGCCTCCTGCCGCGCATCCAAGCGCCAGCAGGCCAGCTATTCCAATCGCTTTTCGATAGCTCATGCTCTTTGTGTGACCTGCCTGGGAAACAGTCCCTTGCCTTTTAGCCATCCGTCGTACAATACGAATTCGTCCGCTGTAGCCCGGCAAAGTCCGCCGGACGCTATCCGCGAACTTTGAGGTTACCAAAACGCGAGGCCCGCGTCTTTGCCGGCGCCGCGTCGATTGCCGAGACGGCACTCCGCCGTTCACGGATCTAGATCGAGGAGGAACTCCTGAATGCGCTACCTCGTCACGGGCGGCGCCGGTTTCATCGGCTCGAACACAGTAGACGAACTCGTGCGGCGCGGCCACAGCGTGGTTGTGCTCGACGATCTCTCCTCCGGCAAAGAGGATAACCTCGCCGAAATCCGCAACAAGATTACATTCATGAAGGGCAGCATCACCGACATCGAAGTGGTCCGCAAGGCCATGCACGAAGCCGAATACGTGCTGCACCTTGCCGCTCGTACTTCGGTGCCGCGCTCCGTCAAAGATCCCATCGAAACGAACAAGATCAACATTGATGGAACACTCAACGTCCTCGTCGCCGCTCGCGACGCCAAAGTGAAGCGGGTGGTTTTCGCCGCGTCCTCTTCCGCGTATGGCGAGACGCCAACACTGCCTAAGGTCGAAACCATGCCTCCAGCGCCCATCTCTCCCTATGGAGTCACCAAATTTGTCGGCGAGCTTTACGCGCAAACGTTTGGCCGCTGCTATGGCCTAGAAAATGTCTCCCTCCGCTACTTCAACATTTTCGGCCCTCGCCAGGACCCCGGCTCGCCCTATTCCGGCGTGCTGGCGAAATTCTGCATGTGCTTCTTGGAAGAGACACAACCCGTCATGTTCGGTGATGGCGAGCAATCCCGCGATTTCACGTTCGTCGAAAACGCCGTGCAGGCCAATCTTCTCGCCTGCGAGGCTCCCAACGTTTCCGGCAAAACCTTCAACGTCGGGACCGGTGGCCGCTTTACGCTGAACCAGACTGTTCAGCTGCTTGCAAAAATCTCGGGGAAGAAACTGGAAGCGAAGTACGAACCACCTCGCGACGGCGACATTCGCGATTCACAAGCCGACATCAAACAAGCGCGCGAATACCTCGGCTACGATCCTCAAGTTACTTTCGAAGAAGGCCTAAGCCGCACTTTCGACTGGTATCGTTCCACCCAATCCAAACCAGAAGCAAAATCCAAAGAGTAAGCAGTCGCCGTAAAGCCGTAGGGGCACGATACATCGTGCCGTCTTTCTCTTTTCATGTCCTCTTGTAGGGGCGGGACTTGCCCCGCCCTCTGCGCAAAAGATTCGCGCCACTGCTCTACGGTGTTACCGTCTTCCCATAGCTCAAAGGTTCTCCCGCCTTCGGCCTGTCAAAATTCCAGAAGTACAAAGGTTCAAGCTTCTTCTGTTCCGGCCAAACCTGATCCAAGGTATCGCCTTCAAACAGTTCCCCGTTTTTCATAACCCAATGAATCGTATTCGTATTATGGATGTCGTCGAGCGGGCTCTTATCCAGAATGATCAAATCGGCCAGCTTCCCCACCTCGATCGAACCGAGGTCCTGTGGCCGTCCCACAATTCTGGACCCATTCAGCGTCGCGCAGCGCAACACTTCCAGCGGCGTCATTCCGCCGCTCGCAAGCATCCACATCTCCCAGTGATAGCCAAGCCCCTGCAGTTGCCCGTGGCTGCCCACACCGACAAGCCCGCCCGCTCTTGTAAGCTTCGCCATCTGCGCTGCGAGTTTCGGGAACGCGTACTCATCTTTGCGGAACCAATCCGGCCTCCGGTTGGTTCTTTCATCGATAAGATTGTGCGGTATGAAATGGTTGAGCTTTGTGTCGCCATGCACGTCAGTATTCTCAAACCAGTATTCCTGGCCAAACGGGCCGCCGTAATTCACGATCAGCGTAGGAGTTTCCGCAATCCCCGATTGCGCAAACATTTGCAGCACGTCCTTAAATAGCGGAGTGATCGGAAGTGTGTGCTCGTTGCCGTGGAAACCGTCAATGACGTGGGTCAGATTGAGCTTCAAGTCCAATCCGCCCTCTGTCGTCGGCATCATTTCCAATTCTTTGGACGCCATCACCATGAACTGTCGCTGTTTGCGATTGCCCACGATGTAGCTCTTGATGTTGTGCGTGCCGTAATACTTTCTGTACTTGGTCAGCACGCCTTTTACTTCTTCCATCGACTGGAAATTGTTATCGGAGAAAACTCCCGGCCCCGTGGAAAATGCGCGCAGCCCAAGAATGTCGCCAGCGTCCACCAGGTCTTGGTAGGCGAACATGTCGTTCGTGCCGGTTTGCACGTCAAGACCGGCGGTCACGCCGTAGGCCAGGTTCGCCAGGAATGCCCAGTTTTGTGTATCCAGGATGCCGCGGCGAATTTCAGTCCAATGCGCATGCGTGTCGATGAATCCGGGCACGATCGTTTTGCCTGCCACGTCGAACACTTTAGCGCCGGCTGGAACCGCGCCTTTTGGTCCCACGCTCTTGATACGGTTGTCTTCCACCACAATATCCGCATTCTTCAGGACTTCATCACCCTTCATGGTCACGACGGTCGCGCCCCGCAGAACAATCGTGCCCTTCGGCGTCTTCCGCGGAATTTCTAAGTTGACCGCGATCTCCTGGACGTTCTTGTCCTCTTCTTTCAGTTTCTTCGGTTCTTTTTTCTCGTCCTTTTTTTCATCCTTGCTAGCATCCGCCGTTTGCGCTCCGCCGTCTTTCTTGTCGGCGTCTTTCTTTTCCTCTTCTTTTGGAGGCTCGAAAGAAATAGCGCTTAGTGGCTCGCGGAAAAAACTGGCTCCGACGGCCCAGGTAATGGTCTTTCCGTCATCCGCCCAATTGAAATAGTCCGCGCCGATATCCGTAAGCCTCTTCACGGGTACGGACGGCGTCGTAACATCCACTGTAGGTGCCTCGCCGCCAACCACCGGCATTCCTATCACATAAAGCTGATTCATCACCTGCGCCAGCACCCATTGCCCGTCCGGGCTTGCCTTCACGTTCTCCGCGGGAACGGGCTCCTCCGCAAAATAGAGACCCTTCCCCTTCACCACCAGATGCGTGCGGCGGTCTGTGCCGTCAAAACGCAGCGACACAAGCCCCTGCGGCGTGTAGATATAAATCCTGTCCTTGTCGTGGGTGAAGTGCGGCGACCCCGCGCCGCGCGCCGGCAAAATCAAATTCGCATCGCCACCCTGCGAGGGAATCCAGACAAGATCAGCATTCTGCGTCTGCCCGTTGTCAAACTCGGTCATTTCGCGGTCATAAGCATTCCCTCGCAGCGCCACGATCCGCGTTCCATCAGGCGACCAAACCGGATTGCTGTACAACGCCGCCGTCTTTGACAATTGTTGCGGCGTTCCTCCTGCCGCAGATATCTTCCAGAGCTGGCCACCCGCACTCGACCACGTCACATAAGCGATGGATTTTCCGTCCGGCGACCATGCCGGTTCGAATTCGCGAGCATTCCCACTCGTCAATCGTTGCGGTTTGCCGCCGGGAATATCCATGACGTAAAGGTGTGTCATCGCAGAGAAAACCATCTTCTTGCCGTCCGGTGATTCAACAGCGTCCTGAATCAGGCGCACCTTCACAGGGCCTTGCTCGACGAGTTGCGGAAAATCCAGCTTTGGTCCCAGCTCTTGCGACACCTGCGCCGTAAATGGAATTACACTCTCCGCCCCAGTCGCGATATTCAGCCGGCAGATCTTTCCGTTCTGGTTGTAGACAATTTCCTTCCCGTCCGGGAGAAACGCGTATCCCGGAAAAACGTCGCGAGTGAACAGCGATTCTTGATCGTCGCGCGTCACGGGATACCTTATCCAACGGTCTTCCCCGGTCTCAAGATTTCTCAACCGCAGCCCCGTCTCCGTTTCGTAGCGGGTTACATACACAATCTCCCTCCCATCCGGCGAGAGAACTGGCCGAAATGCGCTCTCTGGCTGACTGATGATCTCGTCTTCATCACCAGTTTTCCTGTCGCGCCGGGCAATATGCCACATCGGAAATTGTGCGTTGTAATTCAGCGACCCGAGCTTCGTCGCGTAATAGAGGTATTTTCCGTCCGGCGACGCCACAACTCCCATGGCATTCGGCCGGTCCGCTCTTTTCGTGGTAGGCGTGGGCTTGGACTTCGTGATTTGCACACCCGAACCACCGTTGATGTGGTACATCCAAACTTCGCTTGACCCAATCCCAAATGCAGCCTTTGAAACAAAAATGTAGTTCCCATCCGGCGACCAACTCGGCGAAACAAACTCGCTGTTAGGATCCTTCGAAACCTGTTTCACGCCGCTGCCATCCGGATGCATGATCCAGATGTTTTGGCTGCCCTCGCGGTCAGAAAGAAACGCGATCCATTTTCCATCGGGCGAAAACTTGGGCTGGCTGTCAAAGGCCATCCCCGAATCGATCAGCTTCGCAGCTCCCCCTTCGATAGGCAGCGTATAAATGTCCCCCACCAATTCGAATGCGATCGTCTTGCCATCGGGCGAAACATCCAGTGAGAGCCATGTCCCCTCGTCCGTCGTGAACTCGATTTTTCGCGTGGGCTTCAGCGGCAATCCCTTCTTCTCGTCCTTTTTCTCGCCTTTCTTTTCGTCTTTCTTATCCTGCGTATCCTGGGCCGCGGGTTCCTGGAACTTCGCCTGGAGGTGCCCTCCAAATCCGCCAAGAATCACCGCCGTCGCCGCAAACCACGCGGCCAAACCGCGTAGACTAAAATGCTTCGCCTTCATGCTATTTCCTCCGTATTTGCTTCAGACCGCCGAACAGTGCTGCCGCCGGACCTTCAAGACGGGCGAACCGCCCATGTTCTCTTTCCCTTTGTGTGCAAGGCCGGGCATCATACCTCCTCAATGCCGCGAAATGCATCAACTGTTTGTGGAATGGCCATCAGCCCCGTGCTCACAAGGACGCGCAACATCGTCCCCGCGTTTCCTCCCTCCGCTTTCAGGGGCAAAAGGCGCCTCCGCGTCCTGCCGCCGGAGCCCCTTCTGGACTCTTCTACACATCCCCCCAGCCGCGTGCTAGGCTATCTCACTGATTTCATCGCACAAATGTTCCGCGTGAATGGTTTCTTCCATGCCCGGATTACGTCCGCGCTCCGGTTCCTTCTGTTCCTCACAACGCTCCTTTATTCTTTCTTTGGGCCGGCGTTACCGGTCTCGTTTGCGCAGCAGGCCGGCTTGCACTCCGTCAAGGCCGGCGATGTTGAAATCTGGTCTCGCGGTCCGCAGCAAAAACGAGGCGATTTGTACATTGCTGACGATGACGTGGACATTCACTATGGAGACGAGCGCCTCCAGGCTGATCACGTCGAGTACAACGAAAAATCTTCCGAGTCCCTTGCTCGCGGCCATGTCCGCTTCGACTACAACAATGAGCACCTCGAAGCCGATGAGGCTCACTACAACGTAAGCACCGGCCACGGCACCTTCCTCAACGTTCGCGGCACCGTCAAAATCGAGCGCCGTGCCAACCCCTTAATCCTGATCTCTCAGAATCCTATTTATTTCCAGGCTCCCGAGGTCGAACGCTTGGCCGACGACATCTACCTCGTCAGCCGCGGCTGGATCACGATTTGCGATCCCCAACATCCCACATGGCAGTTTTATTCCCAGCACACTCGCATTCGTCTCGATAAGACTGTCGCCTTAGTCAGCGCCAACTTCCGCCTCTACCGTGTCCCTCTTCTCTGGCTGCCCTACGCCACGGCACCAGCTGGAGAAAAGATTCGCCAGTCGGGAATCTTGATTCCTGTGGTTGCTCAGAGCAATAGCAAAGGGTTTGTTCTGGGGGATGCCATCTACTTGGCGCCGAAACCCTGGTATGACCTTACGGCGGGAGCCGAGCTACTCACCAAACGCGGCTCGGCCGAGCGTGGCGAATTCCGCGCCCGTCCTTTCGAGAATACCTCCATAAAATACACTTACTACGGGGTGATCGATCGCGGCATTGATGAGCCTGGGCCGAACGGCACCACCGTCCTCGAAAATCAGGGGGGCCACCAGATGCAACTCGAAGCTCAGTCTCTCCTGCCTAACGGCTGGCGCGCTGTCGCCGATCTTAACGAACTCTCTTCGCTGACTTTTCGGCTGGCCTTTGCTGACACCTACGGCGATGCCATCACTTCCGAAGTTCGCAGCGCCGCTTTTCTCACCAACAACTTCCGTGGTTTCAGCCTGAACTTTGCTTCCCTGTCCGACAAAACCTTCCTCAGCATCCCCGTCACAAATGATACGACTGGAGTCACGACGCCGGCCATCAGCGTTTTGCTGCGCAACGCTCCCGAAGTTCTCTTCAGCTCCGTGGAACAAGCGCCCTGGCAAAATCTTCCCATCTATTTTTCTTTCGACTCCTTTGTCGACGCACTACACCGCCAGGATGACACTCCTTTGGATACTCCCGCGTTCGTGCCGCGCACTGAATTCGCCCCCACGGTGACGATTCCGCTCCACTTCGGCGACTGGCTTGGTGTTACTACTTCCGCAACATTTCGCACCACCTACTATGGTGACTCCTATAATTCTGCCGGACAGTTGAGCTCTCAATACCTCACACGAAACACCGGAGAACTCACCGTTGACCTGCGCCTGCCCACTCTCGAACGCTTTTATGATCGGTCCTCTATCGACAAGAACAAACCTCGCAAAAGGTACAAACACACGATCGAGCCTACGTTCACGTACCACTATGTCAGCGGCGTAAACAACATTGCGGATTTTATTCGCTTCGACTCCGATGCGACTCTAACCGACACCAATCAGATCGAATACGGCCTCACCCAGCGGCTCTTCCTCAAGACAGGCGACGGCCAGCCTGAGGAACTAATTTCTTGGAGCATTCTCCAGGCGCATTATTTCGACCCCACATTCGGCGGCGCCATCCAGGACGGCCAACGCAATGTCTTCCAGGCACTCGACTCCATAACACCTTTTGCTTTCGCTTTCGGTCCACGCCACTGGTCTCCCATCATCAGCGATATCAAGATCATGCCCGGCGGCAAATACGACATTGAACAAATCCTCCAATACGATACCCAAATCGATCGACTTGTCACCGTGGGTACCCTCCTGAAAGTGAAGCCTTACAGTGAATTCTTCGCCACCCTCGCCTACTTCCGCCTCAACGACAATCCGGTCGAAGCCGATCTTCCTCCGGTACCTCCACCAGGTTTTGTGCCCTTTACGCAGCCGCTCTCCAACCAGATTCGTGCCCTAATGGGCTACGGAAACTTGACGCGCAAGGGATTCAATTTCACCACCGGCATCAGCTACGATTTCACCAACCAGATCTTGCAAAGCCAGCTCGTCCAAGTCAGCTACAACGGAAATTGCTGCGGCCTCGCCCTCGAATATCGCCGCATCAACCTCGGCCAGGTCCGCACCGAAAACCGCTTCACCGCCACCTTCATCATCGCCAACATCGGCTCCTTCGGAAATCTCCGCCGCCAGGAAAACATCTTCTAGCTGCCGGCTCTACGCATTTCTCCTCCTGCCCCTTCCCACGCGCAAGTGAAATTGATGGGCCACAACTTTTGCTGAAGCAGTAGCTTTCGGTTTCTGAGTGAGCTAGGTCGCTCAAGAGGTCAAACGCGTTGACGATTTTCAAAGGGTGGCGTAGCCTTGCCCCGAACAAAGCAGACACCGATTCATGTCTTTCCCCATTTACCTGCAGGTTGGGTCCTTGCGGCTCCATCCACACGTCGTCTTTGAATCGCTCGCATACTTTGCAGCGTTCAGAGTGTACCTGTGGCTTGGCAAACGAAGGGGCGACACGATCGATGATGCCAACCGCTGGTGGGTCATCGCTGGTGCGGCCGTCGGCGCCGTTCTCGGCAGCAAATTGCTCTACTGGTTTGAAGATCCACGCTTGACGTTGGCGAACTGGAACGCTCCTTCGTTCCTAATGAGTGGCAAGACCATAGTGGGCGGCCTTGTCGGCGGGTTATTCGCCGTGGAATGGACCAAGCGACGGATTGGAGTTGTCCAGAGAACCGGCGACTTGTTTGCCATCCCGCTCTGCATCGGAATCGCCATCGGACGTATCGGGTGCTTTCTGACCGGTCTGGAAGACCACACCGTCGGCTCCGCCACCTCACTGCCCTGGGCAGTCACTTTCGGAGACGGCGTCCCGCGCCACCCGACTCAAATTTACGAAATCATCTTCGTCCTGACGCTTGCCATTCTTCTGTGGAGAGTCTCTCGCCAACCATTTCCTGACGGCGATCTGTTCAAAATTTTTATGGTTGGCTATTTCTCGTTTCGCCTGGCGATCGATTTCTTGAAGCCCGATGTTCGCGTTTTTCTGCGCTTGTCCTCCATACAATGGGCCTGCGTGGCCATGCTGCTCTATTATTGGCCGGACGTTCATCGCTGGTACCGCGCGGTATTGACCCCGGCCTCCCCCGCCGCGGCGTCCCTTTCGCAATCGGAGGAGACCTCGTGACCGAACTGCCAAGCTTCCGCACCGTCGGTCCTCCTCCACCGGCCAGGAAGTCCCGCCTCGTTGCCATTGCGCTTACGATTTTTTGCGCCGCCCTGCTCGCCGGCGGCTCTCTCCCGGAAGTAAATGCTCGCGTGGAATGCGTCGCTTTCAGCCCCGATGGCAAGTTCCTCGCCTCGGGTGCTTCTCGTAATCTCCAGTCCCAAACGTCCCACTATGGCGGAATTCGTGTCTGGGATATCGAGGTTATGAGTGCGGTATCCGCCTTTGAAAAATACCGCGGGAACATCCACATGCTTGCGTTTAAACCCGATGGAACAGTCCTTGCCGGCGCCGAATGGCCCTCGGATCCCCGTCCGAACTCCTTTGTCACGTTTTGGGATGTAAAAGAGCGGGTTGTGATCAACCGGTTCGATGTGGAACGCTTCGGCGAACTTTACACCATCTCCTACAGCCACGATGGCCGCTGGCTTGCTTCCGGCGGCCGCAGCGGGCGCATCCGCCTCTGGCAGTAGCGCAGCAGCCAGTGTTATTTATCGGAAGCTTCAGGGTCGTGCATAGGTGTGTTAAATTCCTCACTCCACTTCACCACCCATGCCTCCAACCACCGACACCGACGTTGCCTTCGCCTCCATCGAAGAAGTCGCCCGCCTCTTCCGCAAGAGAAAACTCTCCCCCGTCGAACTCACCAAGTTAACCCTAGCCCGCATCGACCAACTGAATCCCAAACTGAACGCCTATATCACCGTGGCGTCCGAACTGGCCCTCACCCAAGCCAAAAACGCCGAAACAGAGCTGTTCGCTCCGCGCGGCCGTAAAGGCTGTCGCGACCGCGGCCCGCTTCATGGCATTCCGATTTCGCTGAAAGACAACATTTACACCGCTGGCATTCCCACCACAGCAGGCTCAAAAATCTTGAAGGATTTCGTCCCCAAGGAAGATGCCGCAGTCGTCGCACAACTCAAAAATGCAGGCGCCGTCATCGTCGGCAAAACCAACATGCACGAGTTCGCCTACGGCGTTACCAGCAACAACCCTCATTACGGCGCCGTCCACAATCCCTGGGATCTCTCGCGCATTCCCGGCGGCTCCAGCGGTGGCTCCGCTGCCGCCGTCGCCGCCGGCCTCTGCTATGGCAGCATTGGCACCGACACGGGCGGCTCCATCCGTATTCCAGCAGCCCTCTGCGGCATCGTCGGCCTGAAGCCGCATTACCGCCGTGTCTCCACCCGAGGGGTCGTCCCCCTTTCGAAATCGCTAGATCACGTCGGCCCTCTGGCTCGAACTGTCGTGGATGCCGCTTTGATTCTTCGTGCGATTACCACAGGCGGTTACCTCGACGGATCAGCCCACAAGACTCCCTACCCATTCGGATTTCAAGGCGTCAACGAGATCAGGAAAAGGCTTCACCGGCCCATCCACCTGGGGCTGCCAGACAATTTTTGGGGTCGCATTGATGACGAGGTCCGCAAAATTCTCATGAAGGCTCTCGCCCCGCCAAAAAGCGGGCTCATCTGTCTGCATGAGTATCGCGCACCTGCCGTGCAGGGCTGGACGGAGCCAAGTACAAACATCGCCTTGGCGGAGGCGACAGCCTTTCACCAAAGCTCCGGATGGTTTCCAGCTCGTTCAGCCGAATACGGCGAAGACGTGCGCACAAGACTGGAAATGGGCAGGGAAATTCGCGCGACGGATTACATCGCGGCCTTCGCTGAGCGCCAACTTGCTTGGCTATCTCTCTTCGACCACCGTTCTGATTTCGTTGGATTGATCGACGCCATCGTAACGCCAACTACTCCGTTCGCCGCCACGAAGATTGGTGTCGAAGACATTCCTGTCAACGGCGAGCGCGAAACGGTCAGGGCCGGTTTGTTGAGGCTGAACCGTCCAGCGAATTTTGCGGAGCTGCCGGCCATTTCGGTGCCGTGCGGCTTCACGACCTCCGGCTTGCCCGTCGGTCTTCAAATCATCGGGAACGGCTGGCAGGAGAAATCCCTTCTTCAGTTCGCGCATGCTTTTGAACACGCTCACCCGCACAATCGCCGCCCTCCGCTAACCTCCAGCTAGCAGACCACATATATCTGCAATTGGTCTTAACTTTACTGGTAACATTTGCTATGCTTGTTTTAGGAAAATCCCTGAATTCCAAAGAGCGGCAGCCAATCTAACGCTCTTTGCCTTTAGAGGATGAACCAGCCGCTTAGCCCTGCCGGTCGACTTTCACTGGAGGCGCACCCGCCCCAAAAGCTCAAAACCTGCACAAATTTGGCACGCCTCTAAACGCCCTAGAATCAACACTTACGAAACCACTGATTCTAAATGACTTGCAAGGTCCATAAACCCTATTGTTGGCAATGGTTGCAAAAAACAGGGAAGGGGCCCGGTTATGGTTAACAGCCCGTGGCATCGACTTCAGTCTGTGCTCCCCTCAAACGCCTCACCCCTCAGCCGGCGCTCCTTCGATCGTGCAACCCCATGCAACTGTAGGGGCACGATTCATCGTGCCCTTCCCTGCAAGCACCGCCCCGTGTACCTTCTTGCTCTGGCCACCGCCGCCCAATCAGCCACTTGCCAACGAAATAGCCCGTCGTCCCGGTAATCACCCCCGCGAAAACGTCGGCCACATAATGATACCGACCCCAAATCGTCGACACGCACATGCACGCCACCAGCGGCAGCATCACCCAGAACAACCACCTCCGGTGCCGCCAAGCCCCCCAGGTAGCCGCCACCGCGCCAGCCACATGCTCGGAAGGAAACGCCGCCCCGCGCACCCGCCCATAGTGCTCAATGAAATTGATCACGGAAGTGGCCGCGCCGCCGTGCAACTCCCCATGCCATGCCCCGGCCATTGAAAACCACGGACTCTCAATCGGAAAGCAAATCGCAATCACATACCCGATCGCGTACCCCACCGCCGAGTACGTCATCACCGACCAGTACCCGCGCCAATCCTGCCGGTAATACAAAACGCCGCCGACCACCAGCAAGTACGCAAAGTACGTCAAATAAACAAACTGCATGAAATCATTCCGCGCCGGCGTCGCAAACTGCTCGAGCCACACGGTCGGGTGCACCCCCGTCAGCCAATGATCGAACGCAATCAACTTTGCATCCTGCCAGCCCGGCTGCACCAAATGCACCAACCGCCCCAGCTCCTCAAAGCAAAACAAAAAGAAAAGATGCGGATACCAATGCCGCCAAAAATGCCAAAACTTTTGCGCCACGGTAGAACAGACACTCTTGTCTGTTCTCTCCTCCGCCGCCTCACCAAACTCTTCACCACCGGAAACACGCGCTTCAGTTCCGCACAAAACAAGAATCATCACGGCCACCAAGGCCTGCATCCCGATCAACCGCATCGGATGCGCCAAGTTCTCCGCAAAAAAAAGTACCAACGCGCTCGAAATTCCCAAGTACCCGAACGCGACATACTCGAACATTCCACAAGCAACCCACGCGGCCGTCAATTCCCGAAGTGCGAGCCAGCCAAGACTCCGCGTTTCCAATTCGGCGTCCGCGGCACTTTCGCCGCTTTGAAACACACCGTCACGCCACGCGATCGCGTACTCACGCCCTTTGTATTCGTCTCTCTCAGTGTTGCTCATATCCTGAATCCCGCCTTAGCCCGCGCCACTTGCAACTCGTGTTCACTCTCGTTCGACCTCTGTGTCCTCTGCGTTCTCTGTGTTCTCTGCGTAAATGTTTTCTCTTTCCCCCAACGCAAAACCGGCCAATCATTCCTCCGAGCGATACGAGCCAAATCGTTCGATGGATTCACCGCCGCAGGTTTTCCGACCGTCTCGAGCATCCACCGGTCGCTCGCACTGTCTCCATAGGCGAAGCACCTCTGGAAATCCAAATCCAGTTCCGCGGCGATTCGACGGACCGCTCGTGCCTTCGCCTCACCAAACATCGCTTCTCCCAAGATTCGCCCCGTCCATCGTTCGCGTCTTATTTCCAATCGCGTAGCGCAAACAAGAATCTTGTTAGCCAACCCGCGTTGACCAAGCTCTGCTTCCAAAGCGCGAGCCGCCCGCGCCGCCAGCGTCTCCAGTGTCCCACTTACAATCACAATCAAGTGCCCGCGCTCCGCATGCCACACCATTCGTTCGATCGCCTCCAGATAGAACGTCGGAGCCTCAAGTAAGTCTTTTTCACCAACAGAAATGCCTCGCAGGTACATCTTGTTCGCGTGCAGGACCTGATTGATCCCTCGCGGCGCAAGTCGCACCGCATCCACGCACCACCAGAAATAGTTCCGAATCCCAGTATGCTTTCGATACCGCAGCATCAGAAAAAATCTCCATTCCAGCGACGGCAACGGCACCAATGTTCCATCCAAATCGAAAAACGCTGCGACGCCTTCGCTCTTTTCCTTTACTTCTTCAATCTCCTGTACTCCATTTCCCCCCGTCCTCATCAAATCGCCCCCTGCGCAACTCTCCTCACTCTGCGCGCGTGGCCCACGCTTGAAATAAAGCGCCATCCCTCCGCCAACACTGGCAATCCACGCAACAAACAAAACGCCGCCGTCATCCACGTCAATACATGCGCGCCGATGCGGACCAAACCGTTCAAGTCTGCTGTCATTCCTCCCAGCAGCGCTACGGGCCCGCGCGTCAGCGCCAATTCCAGTCCCAGATAGCAAAAGCACATGCATTTCATAGCCGCATACAAACCGCGGCTCCAGCGCGACGCCACCAGCGCTCGTCCCCACCACGTCTGCAACATCGCGTTCGCGCCCCACCCGGAGTGGCCAGCGCGCATGGCCAAGCTACGCAGAAAATCCGTCGCCGCTCCCCGCGTAAAAAAGAAAACCGGAAGCCACAGCGAAACCATTCCCACCACGGCGAAATAGGTGAAGTACACGTTTTCGATCATGCGGTCGCCGAGAATATCGAGCTGTGCCCCAACCGGGGTGGCCAGATTTTTTCTCCGCGCGATGTGTCCATCCAACGCATCCAGCGCGATGGTCGTCACTGTCAGCACAACCGCGGCGAGATTCGCCCAGGGCCCTCGTCCAAATAAGCTCACGGCGGCAAATCCCACCGCCACCCGCAAGGCCGTCACTTTGTTTGGCGTCCACTGCATAGTCACCTGCCTCAGCCTGCCGGACGCTCTGAAGGCATCCACTTGTCACATGGCAACCGCGTTGCCAACCGCGTACTGTGCAAGGTCTTGGCTACCTATCACTTACAGACATCGGCGGAGATCGAAGTTCTTTGGCACGTCGGCGAAACCCATCATCTGTCGCCCGTAGCATGCCGGAAGTATCGAATGCGGCCGACTCGCGTCTAATGAGGTTGCCGCTGACGTGCTCTTGTTAACGCGTGGCGCGCTTTTCCCGTCTTTGTGGGAGAATTAGGGAGTTCCAGGAACAAGCAGAATCAGCAAATCAAACTGGAATAACCGCGCCTTGTGCCCGGTCTGAAGTCAGTAACTCATTTTAAGATCGGAAATTAGAGCCAGCTCAGGTTCAGAAATAAAATAATATGACCGACGTTTCTTTAGCAGCAGCGTTTATCGCCGGGCTGGTTTCTTTTCTTTCGCCATGCGTGCTTCCTCTTGTTCCCGGCTATATCTCGATGCTGTCCGGCATCGGCATGGAGCAATTGCGCCAGGGGCAGCAGCCGCGCGGCGGCCTGTTCGCTTCCGCGCTTTCGTTTGTTGTTGGCTTCTCGGTGGTTTTTATTTCATTTGGTGCTTCGGCGAGCGCTGTCGGTACGTTTCTTCTGAAGAATCGAGGAATGCTGGCACCGATTGCTGGCGCGCTGATTCTGCTATTTGGATTGCATCTGGTTGGCGCGCTAGTAAAACTCAGCTTCCGCACGGGTTTGATCCTTGGCACTCTTCTCGTAATTTTGGGCGTCGCGTCAATCCTTCATCACGGCCCGCTTTTCCTCGGTCTCGGATGGATCCACTTTTTTTCGCTTTCGCTCATTGGTTTCTTTGGTCCGGCGCTCGCAAAGTGGCTCAACCGCGATGTGCATTTGCGCAGTACGAGCACGAAGCCCGGTCTATTCAGCGGATTTTTTCTCGGCTTCGCTTTCGCTTTCGGCTGGACTCCTTGTATTGGGCCGATCCTCGCTACGGTGCTTGCTCTCGCGGCGGCCAGCGACACGATTGCGCGCGGGATTTTGCTTCTCGCCGTTTACTCCGCAGGCTTGGCCGTGCCTTTCTTGCTCACCGCCCTCGGCATCGGGCAATTTCTTAAGTTTTATCAGCGCTTCCGAAAGTATCTCCATGCCGTCGAACTACTTAGCGGCGCTTTACTCCTTTTTGTCGGCGCTCTGGTTTTTGTCAACAAGTTGACATGGCTGGCGGGCAAGCTAAGCTTTTTGAACGACGCTGTTTTATGGTTGGAGAAAGCTCTGACGGGCGTGAAGTAAACAGCCTGCGTTTCTTCCGCCCCAGGCACGAAGAATTCGCGTTCAGGTATAATTGAATTGAGGAATGGAAGATGAAAACGCTGTTGGTCGTTGCTACTGTGCTGGCCCTGGTCGCCGGTACCTACTTTGCGGACAAAGCTACCCGCATCAAGCCGAAGACTAGTGTTCCCGGCGATACCGTCTTGAAGGGCGATAATCCGAACCCCGACAATCTGAAGGCCGATTTGCCCGAGCCCGAGCTCACGCTCAAGGACCTCGACGGAAAAGATGTTTCTCTGAGCGAGTATAAAGGCAAAGTTGTATTGGTGAATTTTTGGGCTACTTGGTGTGAACCCTGCCAGGTAGAGATTCCGTGGCTCATCGAAATGCAGGCAAAGTACGGCCCGAAGGGATTCGTCATCTTAGGGATCGCCCTCGACGAAGAAGGCAAAAGTGCCGTAGCTCCCTATGTCACCAAAGAACGTTTCGAGGTGAACGGCCAAAAGCTTCCCATGAGCTACAAAATCCTCATCGGCAATGACGAAGCTGCCGACAAATTCGGTGGCCTCTTCGGATACCCCACAAGCGTTCTCATTTCGCGCGACGGCAAGCAGATCAAGCGCGTCACCGGGATGATCAGCCCCGACGAAATGAGCAAAGCCGTCGAGTCTCAACTCTGATACGCTGAAACTATGCTTGAAGAAAAAGATTTTCAGAGAAAAGCGGACGACGCATTCGCGGAACTGAAGAAACGCTTGCTTGTGGTTGCGGATGAACATGACTTTGACGTGGAAGGCGAAAGCGGCAAACTCGAAGTCATTTTCGAGGAGCCCGAGGAAGTGAAGTTCGTCGTTTCTCCGAACACGCCGATACGCGAGATTTGGATTTCGGCGCTTTCCACGTCCTTCAAGCTCGGTTGGTCGGAATCGAAGAACGCTTTCGTACTCGAAAAAACAGGAGAGGATCTTTTCCAAGTCATGAACCGCGTTGTCTCCGAGCAGCTCGGCATCCAGGTAAAACTATGAGATTCGTTATTGGCATGCTGGCTGGCATTCTGCTGCTCGTAGCTGTTGCGGCGTTGCCTTCCGCGCAGCAGCAGGTTCCCTCCCCGAAGGACGTTGTTGCTCCCACAATTTATGTCTCGCTTGATCCCGTCGGCCGCGGAAGTCAATTCCAGATTGCTGCGGTACTGAAGATCCGCCCGGGCTTTCATATCAACGCACGCGAAAAATCCGAAGACTATCTGATCGCTACCGATCTCCGTGCCGAAGCTCCCGCAGGCTTCCAAGTAGGCGATGTTTCCTATCCCAAAGGCGCACTGCACTCCTTCACTTTTTCCAAGAAGCCGCTAAACGTCTACGAAGACACTATCAGGCTCTACCTTCCGGTTACGGCGCTCCCGAGCGCACCTCTCGGCCCGCAACATTTCCCGCTCAAGCTGCGCTATCAAGCCTGCAGTACGGAGATCTGCTTGCCTCCGGTCACTCTCACGCTTGAGGCTGCATTCAACGTTGCCGCATCCGCTTCTGCCGCCAAGCCTGTCCACCCGGAACTCTTTCCGCCAAAATAATTCGCTTTCGGCAGCAGTTCTCATGTCCCCTGCTGACCGCTGTCGCTGCAGAACCGAGTTTCCTGGATACGTCTGGCATGAGCTTTGTACAGTCTTTCCTTGAGTGCATGCACTGGCCGTCTCTGTGACAATGCTCTAATGGCGGATGCTCCCAGCGGTTCGCGAAAGTGGCTGATTGTCCTTGCAGGTTTTTTGTTGGTGGTCGTCGTAGCGGGCGGGATTTTCGCCTGGCGCGCAAGCCACATGGATAACTCAATCCGCCTCTGGGTGATTCGTTCCCTCAGCGATCATTTCCAAAGCCGCGTTGAACTTGCGACGCTGCGCGTCACAGGTTTCCCTCATCTAGGCGTTACAGGTGAAGAGCTGACGATATATTTCCACGATCGCACGGAAGTTCCTCCAATCGTTCATGTCGATAAATTTTCGTTTGAACTCGGTGCGTTCGCTATTCTTCGCTTGCCGCGCCACATCTCCGCCGCGCTGATCGAAAACATGACCGTCACGATTCCGCCGCGCGGAGACAAAAAGACTCCGAAATCAAGCGACTTTGGAAAAACGAAAAACGTTCTCACTTCCCTGATCGTGGATGAAGTCATCTGCAAGAACACGCTTCTTATTACGCTCCCCCGGAAACCCGATCCCGGAAAACCTGTAAAAGAACCGCTCGAATGGGACATCCACGACCTCGATTTACGTTCTGCAAGCGTTGACAAGCCTTTCCACTTCCATGGGATCCTCACGAACGCAAAGCCCAAAGGAGAAATCGACACGACCGGCGACTTCGGCCCCTGGGATGTCGACGATCCAGGCGGCTCTCCCGTCTCCGGCTCCTACAAATTCACCGACGCCGATCTTGGGCCTTTCCCTGGCATCGCGGGCATTTTGTCATCAACGGGAAAATACACTGGAGTGCTTGCCCAGCTCGAAGTCAATGGTGAAACGGACACGCCGGATTTCTCTCTCGATAAAATCGGCAAGCCGGTGCCGCTTCACACCGAGTACTCCGCTACAGTTAACGGCACCAACGGAGATACGCTGCTGCACCCCGTGCGAGCCACGCTTATCCGCTCGCTTATCATTGCGGAGGGCAGCGTCATTAACGAACCTAATCACGTCGGGCACAGGATCGTTCTTGATGTTGGCGCTCCCAACGCGCGTATTCAGGACATTCTCAGTCTCGCGATGAAATCCGACAAACCGCTCTTGACCGGCCCGGCAAAAATCAAAGCGAAATTGCTTCTGCCGCCTGGCAAGCAGAAGGTTCTTGAGAAGATGATTCTCGACGGTGAGATCGGGATCGACGACGCGCGCTGGTCAAGCGAGGAAGTCCGACAAAAACTTGAGTCCCTCAGCCGCCATGCCGAAGGCAAACCCGGAGATGAAGATGCAGGCAGCGCCGTCTCCGATCTTCAAGGCAAGTTTCACATGGAGAAAGGCATTATCAATTTTTCCAGTCTCACGTTCGGCGTTCCCGGCGCAGCCATCGACCTCGTGGGCACTTACCATATCTTGGGAGGCGAACTCGATTTCAATGGTCATCTCCGTCTTCAAGCGAAACTCTCTCAGACTGTCACGGGTACCAAATCTTTCTTTCTGAAAGCCGTAGATCCATTTTTTAAGAAAGATGGGGCTGGGACCGTAATCCCTATCTCCATCACCGGCACTCGGGATCAGCCGATAGTGGGCGTCACTATCTTCCATAAGAAAATCGAGAAAACGGTCGGCGGCACTAAACCCTCACCCAAGTAATCATTGGATTGGGCTGGACTGCCTTAACGCTAACCGGCCTCTTCGAAGGCACTGGGGCGCACTCGAAATCTGCACAATAGATAAGTTTCCGCTACTGTTTATTGTCCCCGAGCAACGACAGCGACCCTCCTGGTCGCAGATGCTCTTATTAGTCCAAGAATATTTTTTCTTGTGAGGAACTTGACTGAAGTGGCGGAGACGAGGATGTCGAAAAAACTTGGAATTTGGGCCGTCGGCCTGCCGCTCTTTGCAGCGCTGAACTGGTACAAGCGAGCCGCAGGACGATTTCGGCGGCTTGCGCAGAGAATTGCGTGTCAATTAAGGATGACGGGGCGAAGAAAACAATTTGAAGTCACGGAAGCTATAAAAATAAGCCCTTCGTTCCACGCAGATTTTGCCGGAGGTCCTGTAGAACTCAGGGAATTCACCAGGGTATTGAGTATTGGCGACCGCATCCGCGTGCTTTGCGATGACGGTGTTCTTGTGGCAGAGAAAATTTCTGAGACGCAGTTCAGGGTAATTCATGCGCAAGCGATGGCAGAGTTAGTCCACTAATTGCAGGTTCGGCGCAATCCACAAGCCTGATAAACGCTGCCGCAATCGCAGAAGTGAATTAAGACGCCAGTTATAAATGCGTTCGCTAGGCCGCCACGCGGCTTACCAGCTTCCGCGCTGCAAGACCAAACATCAAACGCGAAAATCCTGTCATCAGCAGATTCACGCCTACAAGTATCCCGATTGCCCACACTGAGCTCGACGGCCAGTGAAACCAGATCAGTCCGCCCAGCAGCAGCGTGATCAGCGCATTCACCAGTAGCCAGCCCGAGCCTTCTTGGCCGCGCATCCGGAAATACGCGATGACTTCGAAGACTGCTTCCATCAGGATGATCACCGCCAAAAGCAGCGTCAGCGTTCCCAACCCCAGCAGCGGATGCGTCAAGAAGTAGAGTCCACCCACGATATACACAATTCCGATCAGAATCTGCCAGATGACGCGCCCCGCTCCGCCACCGCTGAACGCTGCGACCAAATGCGCTCCGCCCCCAAATATCAGCAGCCACCCCACCAGAATCGTTACCGCCAAACCCGCGATCCCCGGCTCAATAATCGCCATCATCCCTAGAAGGATGAATACCACGGCCATGCCAATAAACCAGCCACTGGCTTTCTTGATGATCGTACCTGCTCCACGCAATCCCTCGGTTGGATTTGCTGTCGCCATCGGAGACCTCCACTCGCGCTCGGTTTATTGTGCCGCAAACGGGGAAACGCTAGTCTAGTGCCACACACCGCACCATTGTCAAGAATGACAGGCCTCAAAATTATATTGATCCGGCTTTTCAAGATGCGTACTGATGCTTTAGGCCTGCTTTCCACCCGAAAGAGCGCCGATTATCTGAGCCCGCAACCGTTACCGAAAACTGGCCACTACCGAAATTTTAGGAACCTTTTCGCCGCTCGAGCGTCTTCTACGGCATGAACCTCTACGCCTACCTTCGTTCTGCGCTTCGTCAAATGAGGCGCAATCCTGGTTTCTTCGCCACCGCTTTGGCGGCACTGGCTCTCGGCATTGGTGCCAACACCGCTATTTTCAGCGCGGTAGAGGGAGTACTGCTGCGCCCGCTGCCGTATGCCGATCCGGGGCAGCTCGTGATGCTCTGGGAAGATGCGTCCTATGTAGGATTCCCTCAGAACAATCTGTCGGTTGCCGATTATGTGGATTGGCAGGTGCAGAACGAGGTCTTTACGGATGTGGTGGCAATCCGGTACGCGAATGCCTCCTTCAATGGGGATCAGGCGCCGGAACAGGCGCTTGGGCGGCGCGTCACTCCCAACTTTTTTGATGTGCTCGGCGTTCAGCCCGCCATCGGGCGGCCTTTTACTGCCGAGGAGGATTCTGCCAAGCGCAAGGTCGTGGTTCTGAGCTATGGACTTTGGCAGCGGCGCTTTGACGGCGATCCGGCAGTGCTCGGACGTTCCATTTTGATGGACGACGAAGCCACAACGGTCGTGGGCGTTATGCCTCGCGGGTTCTTCTTTCCAGACAATGCAACCGACTATTGGCAGCCGGCTTCTTTCACGCCCGAAGATCTGGCGCGGCGCAATCGTCACAACCTGGAAGTCGTTGCACGCATGAAGCCGGGCGTCACGCGCGACCGAGCACAGCGTGATGTGGACGTGATTGCCAAGCGTTTGCAACTGCAGTATCCCGACACCAACACAAATATTGGCGCTGTGGTGGTTCCCATCCGCAAACAATTTGCCGGCGATACCGCGACGGGCCTTTGGGTATTGCAAGTTGCCGCAGCGCTCGTTCTTCTGATTGCTTGCTCGAATCTGGCGAATCTTCTTTTAGCTCGAGCGGCGGGGCGCCGGAGGGAGATTGCGGTGCGTATCGCTTTGGGTGCGAGCCGCGCACAGATTGCGGCGCAACTTGTTACGGAAAGTTTGCTGCTCTCAGTTGGCGGAGGAGTGGCGGGCCTCTTTGTTGGCAGAATTTGTTGGGGGGTCTTCAAGAACCTCGTGCCCTCGCAAATTGCTGGTGATGGCTTTGCTTTGAACGCACCAGTGCTTCTATTTACAGCAGCCGTTTCGATTCTGGCCGGCGTGTTTTTTGGGTTGGTGCCGGCGCTGCGAGCGACGGATGTTTCACTGCAGGAATCGCTAAAGGAAGGTGGACGAGCCGGCGAATCTCGAGGCGGCGTGCGGCTGCGAGACACGTTGGTGGTGGCGCAATTCGCAATGGCATTTGCGCTGCTGGTTGGCGCGGCTTTGATGATTGAAACGCTGTGGAATCTGCGCCGCGTGGATCTCGGTTTTCGCGCCGACCACCTTTTGACCATGGGCGTGCCGCTGCCCGACAAAAAATACAACACCAATGAAAAAATTCGCGCGTTTTATCGAGACGTTTTGGATCGGACGCGAACGCTTCCCGGAGTAACGAGCGTTGGCTTTGGCTCGGACGTGCCGTTCACTTCGATCGGCGACACGGAAGGCTACGGCATCGAAGGCGCGCCACCCACTTTGCCGGGGCAGGACAACGACGCGCTGTATCGTGAAGTGACGGCGGGTTATCTCGAGACTATTGGCGGGACGCTCGAGTCGGGACGGCTGCTGGAGGATCGCGATACCGAGTCCAGCCAGCCGGTTGTGGTCATCAATGAGTTTCTCGCGAAACGTCATTGGCCTGGCGTGGATCCCATTGGAAAACGGTTGAAGCTCACGGGCTCTAAGGAGCCGTGGCGGACCGTGGTGGGAGTCGTGAAAGACATTCGCGAGCGAGGGCTTTTGCTGGAGATGAAGCCGGCGGTTTACGTGCCGGTGAATCAGGTGGATAATCCGTCGCCGTATTACCTGATTGCGAGAACGTCGCAGGATCCTGCGAGCGTGGTCAATGCGTTGCGCGGCGCGGTTTGGGCTGTGGATAGTGAGCGGCCGGTGGCCTTGATTCGCACCATGGATCAGCTAATGGAAGAGAACGTTGCCGACCGCGCGCGGCCCATGATGCTGCTGGGAATTTTTGCGGGGCTGGCGCTGGTTTTGGCGTGCATCGGCGTGTACGGCGTACTAGCTTATTCCGTAGCGCAGCGCACGCGCGAAATAGGCGTGCGAATGGCTTTAGGGGCACGGCCAAGCGATGTTACGAGGATGATTCTGGGGCGCGGATTAAGACTGAGCGCTGTCGGATTAATTGTGGGCGCGGCGCTGGCCGGGATTCTGGGGATATTGCTGCGGACTTTGTTGTTCGGCGTGACACCGGCGGCTCCGCTTGTTTATGCGGGCACAGCAGCGGCTCTGATTGTCGTTGCGCTCGCCGCCTGCGTGATTCCAGCGCAGCGAGCGGCGCGCGTGGATCCCGTGGTGACCTTACGCGACGAATAGGCAGCGAACAAAAATCGCCGGGGCAAATACCCGGCGACTTGGTCAAACAGTTTCTTTGGGAATTACGCGAACGCTTTGCGCAGGCGGCTTACGACGCGCTCGCGTCCCAGCGCTACCATTGTGTCAAAGAGTGGCGGCGCAACGGCTTGCCCTACAATTGCCACGCGGCATGCGTTGATCAACAAGCCTGCCTTTACACCAGCGGCTTCCGCTACCGCTCGCGAGGCGTGATCGCACGGGTCGTGACTCCACTCGGGAAGGGCAGCAAGCGCGTCGGCCAGCTTTGCGAGTATTTCGGGGACTTTGGGGTCCTTCCAGAACTTTTCCCTCGCCGCGGGATCGATAGGAAACTCGTCGCTGAAAAACGCGAGCGACCACGATGAAAAGTCCGGCAACAAACGGATTCGCGGCCGAAGGAGATCCACCGTGCGCGAAAACCACGCGTGGTCGCGGCCGTCAAGGCCCGGAGCAGCGCCGACGGCCCATTCATCTCGCCATAATTTGCTGCGTTTTAATTCAGTTTCCACTTCCGGCAGCAGCTCTTCGATGGGAAGTTTCTGTAAATATTGCGTGTTGAACCACTCGAGCTTGGGCTTGTCGAATACGCCGTTCGTCCGGCTGACGCCTTCGAGTGAAAATCTTTCGACTAATTCGTTCGTGCGCAGATATTCGTCATCGTTTCCTGGCGACCAGCCCAGCAGCACCAGAAAGTTGCGGAATGCTTCGGGCAAAAATCCTTCCGTGCGGTACATGTTGACGTCGGTTGCGCCATGGCGCTTCGACAAGCGCTTCTTGTCGGCTCCAAGAATCAGCGGCACATGCGCAAACAACGGAGGCTCCGTTCCGAGCGCGCGGTAAAGCAACACTTGTTTAGGTGTATTGGAAATATGGTCGGCGCCGCGAATCACGTGCGTGATGCGCATGTCGATGTCGTCTACCACCACGCCCAGTTGATACATCGACTGGCCGAACTCTTCGTCACCCTTGCCGGAGCGCAGCAAAACGAAATCTTCGATTTCGTCATTCGAGAATTCCGTCTCGCCAAAGACCACATCGGTAAATTTCGTCGTTCCGCCGAGGGGTACTTTGAAGCGTACGGCAGGTTTCACACCCGGTGTCGACGGCTTGCCGTCGCGGCAAGTGCACCGCGTCACGCGGCGAGCTCCGCCGCCTTTCGGCTCTTCGTCCTGGCCAGGCTCCGCGTGGTCACCGCCCGCATACTTTTCCGCGGGGCAGTAGCACAAAAACGCGGTGCCGTTCGCAAGACACTTTTTTGCAGCTTCGCGATAAAGTTCCGTGCGCTGCGACTGATAAAACGGCCCTTCATCCCACTGCACTCCGAGCCATTTCAACCCATCCAGGATCCCCGTAACCAGTTCCGGCTTATTTCGCTCCGCATCGGTGTCTTCAATCCGCAGAATCATTGTGCCGTGGTGCCGCCGCGCAAATAGCCAATTAAATAGCGCCGTCCGAGCGCCTCCAACGTGGAGATAGCCTGTCGGAGAGGGCGCAAATCGTACGCGTATGCCGTCCTGTGTTTTGTCAGTCATTTCGCTCATGCTTATGGCGCGTCCTGCGCTCGGACCTCAAACTTCCAGTTTAGCGAAACACCCAATCTCCGTCCAATCTGGCTCTGCAGCAGCCCAAAATGGACCCGTCCGTCCGCGACCAGTTTTGCCGCTCCCGCTTTGTATGGAAACCGTTACCCCCTCCCTGCTGCCTCTTTCGCAACCGGTACCCCGGTACGCTTGCTTCCTGAAAATTCCATCATCCATAATCACAGTACTTGGCTTTGTGCATCGAGGTGCCTCCTCGCGCAGCCGCACTGTTGTCCCCGTGTGCGCTGGTCGGGGTTTCAGTATTATCTCGACGCATAAACCGCTTCACTGTTTTTGTACGATGCAACGGAGCCGTTCGTGTTCAGGACGGAGAATTGACCGAGGCCTTGACCAACCAGAGTTTCATCGCGCTGGCATTGCTTGCGGCTACCTCTTTGGTGGCCGGCTTCTTCGCCTATATTTATCAACTCAAACGCCGGCCCTATCTACTTTACTGGACCGCCGGTTGGGCGATGGTCGCTCTTAGTTACCTCGGGCCAGCGATCTCCCAAGGCATTCACACGTGGCCGCTGCAGACGGCGCTCGATCAATTTCTGTATGCCGCCGCGGGAATCTTTTTCTTTCTTGGCGCACAGCTTTACGCGGGGCGTCAGCTGTGGACTATTCCTGCTTCAGCCGCAGGTGGCGTCCTCGTGTTTTGGGCCGGCGCCGTATCACTGAATTGGTTCAACTTTCCGCTCATTCTTCCAGCGGCCGCGATCTTTCTCGCCGTGGCCTACATCTTCTGGCTAGAGAGTCGCCGCCAGGAAACACTGGCGGACTGGCTTCTCGCCGCGACTTTTGTCGTATGGGCCATCGTTGGAGTAACTTTCTCTTTCTTTCGTACCGCACCGTTCTTTCGCGACATCAGTTTCCAAACCGCCGCCGCTGTTCCCTCCGCGTTCGTCGCCATGCTCATGGTCATGGCGCTCTATGAAGAAGAAAAACGCCGCGTCGAGCGCAACATGTTGGCTCTCTCCAACCTCAACCTCGCCACTTCCAGTTTTGTTGGCGGAGAAATTCAGCGCATGCTTGCTCAGGCGCTCGATCGGGTCCTGGGAGTTGTGCGTCTTCCTGCTGGTGCGCTGTTTCTCCATCATGGCGATCCGCAAGGACCTACGTCTGTGGTTGCAGTCGGCCTAAGCGACAATTTCTGCCGCACCGCGCAGGAACAAGGCCTTGACGACTATCTCGTCGGCCTCGTCTCTCGCCTCGGTGGCCTGCTCGGTTTCCGCGATCTTCGCAACGACGACACCGTCGCTGCCCTCGAGCGCGAAGAGCCTATCAGGCGCTTCCGGCAGCTCGCTCTCGCACAAGGTCTCCGCAGCATCGTGGCTATCAGTCTTCAAGCAAAGGAACATGCTTTTGGCGTCCTTCTTCTCGGCACACCGGACAGCCGCCGCTTTACTCCTGCCGAATACCGCTTGCTTCTTGCCCTCGGTCACCAAATCGGCATGGCCGTCGAAAATAGTTATCTCATCCAGCAGACTTCTCGCCGTTCCGAGGAGCTGCACGTCCTCAACGAGATTGGCCGCGCCCTGAGTTCGACCCTTAACAAGGAAGATCTCCTACGCAAAGTTTGGGAGGAGCTCCGCCGCTTGTTCGACGTTGAGAATTTTTACATCGGTTCGCTTAACCCGCTTCGTGACGAAATGCAGTTCGAGATAGAAGTGACGGACGGCACAATGAGGCCGCCGCGCAGCCGGGCGGCTGGCAACTACCTAACGGAATACATTATTCGCACGCGACAGCCCGTTCTGATCCGTGAAAATTATGCTGCCGAGGTCAAAAAACTCGGGGTCGAGCCCATTCTCCAGAACGGCTGCTTCTGCGGCGTTCCGCTAGTCGCTTACGACCATGCCATCGGCGCCATGGCTGTTTTTTCCGAAAACGAACGAATGTTTGATGAAGGGCATCTCGAGCTCATGCGCGTCCTCGCCAGCGAGGCGAGTATCGCCATTGAAAACGCGCGGCTTTTCCACGAGGAGCGTACCAAGGCGCGTCATCTCTCGCTGCTGAATACCATCTCTCGCAACGCCATCGCTACGCTCAATCCAGACGAAATGCTCGCCAAGATTGCCGAACAGCTCGAGGCAGGACTCACATACGATCACATCGGCATCAGCGTCCTCGAATACTCGACGCGCGAACTTGTCGTCCAGGCCGAAGCTGGCGCGCGACGCGGAGCACTCGGCCGCCGCATTCCTCTGGGCAACGGACTCATAGGCCATGTTGCCCGCAGCGGCCAATTGGCGGACTACCAGTCTTCCAATTCGATGGAGTCTCCACACAAACCGCTCTTGCCGGATTCCGCTGCTGCCATCGCGCTCCCGGTGTTCTACGCCGAACAACTCCACGGCGTGCTTTACGTTGAATCTTCGTACCACTTGGAGTTCTCCGAAGAAGAGATTCTCCTGCTTCGTACTCTTGCCGACTTGATTGCCGGCGCTCTACACAACGCCCTTTCGTTCCAGAAGGCTCAGGAGCAGGCAATTACGGACGGCCTGACCGGCGTCAAGACGCATCGCTTCTTTATGGAAGCTCTTTCCGCGGAGTGGAAACGCTCGACGCGGGCTGGCCGCGCTTTTGCCCTCGTACTCATGGACCTCGACCGCTTCAAGTTCGTCAACGATTTTTACGGGCACCTTGAAGGCGACCTTGTTCTCCAACGCGTCGGCCACATTCTCGAAACCAATTGCCGCCGCTCGGATGTCGTTGCACGCTATGGCGGCGACGAATTCGTAATTCTGATGCCGGAAACGAACATGGAGCATGCTCGCCAGCTGGCCACCAAGCTTCGCGGCTGGGTTTCTGCGGATCCCCTTCTGCGCGAGAAAAACATCAGCGCGAGCTTTGGAATCGCCTGCTATCCGCTCCACGGCTCTTCGCCGCAGGAGCTTATCCAGGTGGCGGACGCTTCCATGTATTTGTCAAAACATCAGGGCGGAAATGCTGTTTCGACAGCGGACCATTTCGATCCCAACGAAGCGAAGAAGTGGAAGCGTGATGTCCTTGAGGCTTATCTCGGGGTAACGCTAAAACGCCTCTTTGCCACCGGACCGGAAGCTTTTGAAGAAATCTATTCGCGCCTGAAACAATTCACCGAGTCGCTCGCCACAACGGAGATTCCCAACACAAAGTCCACGGTGCCCTCGTCCACGCGCGGCCCGGAAGGCCTTCCGCAAGCCGTCCTCGACACGGTTACTTCTCTCGCTTTCGCCATCGACGCCAAAGACCACTACACGCAGGGACACTCGCAGAAAGTTTCCGCCTATGCCGCTCTCATCGCCGAGTCTCTGAATATGACCGACGCGGAGATCGAAGAGATTCGCCTTGGGGGCGTGCTCCACGACATCGGCAAAGTCGCCATTCCGGAAACTATTTTGAACAAGAGTGGCCCGCTCAATCCCGAGGAATGGGAAACCATGAAGGCCCACGTAAAATTTGGGGCCAAGATTCTGGACCCGCTAACTCCGCTCGCCCGCATTCGCGAGATGGTCCTGCATCACCACGAATTTTTCGATGGCTCGGGCTATCCCGACGCTCTCTCCGGCGAAAGCATTCCTCTCGGCGCGCGCATCATCGCCGTGGCGGATGCCTATGACACCATAACCAGCGATCGCACGTACAAAAAAGGCCGTAGCTCTGTCGAAGCTCTCGCCGAACTCGAACGTTGTGCCAACGCCCAGTTTGACGGCGCGATTGTGCAAGTGTTTGTCCGTACGATGCGGCAGCTCCCGAATCCCATCATCGAAGTCGCCACGACTGCCCCGCGCAACTCCTAGTTTCACGCTTCGTCACTGACGAACTGCGATCGCTTTCTCCATACGCTTCTGAAACCCGACCTTCCCTTTTCGGGAATGTCCAACTCCCTCAAGTTTGGGCCTAGAAGTGCCAATAGATGTGGTGTGAATCTGCGGCCATGAGCACGATTGATCTTCAGCCCAGCAGCAAGATGTCGCATTTACGCCGAAGTCAGCGAGTGTGCTTGAGGCTTCCTATTGTAGTGCTCAGAGAAGGACCAGGAACAAATGTGGCCTCGGAACAGACGCATACGCTGATCGTGAATGCGCATGGGGCGCTCATACAGTTGGCTTTGACGGTCGAAATTGGCCAGCTTCTCGGAATCAAAAACATGCAAACTCTGGAAGAGCTTGTCTGCCGCGTGGTTAATCTCGGCCCCGATCAGCCGGGCAAGCGAGAAGTGGGCGTCGAGTTTGAACTTGCTTCTCCGCGATTTTGGCGAATCGCGTTTCCGCCTTCGGATTGGACTCCTCGCAGCCCCGATGCAAAAGCGCCGACGCCGCACTCACTTAGTGGCAAGCCACAGCAGAAGAAAACCAGCGGCTTACCGACCGAGGCCGAGAAAAAGGTACTTAAATAAGTGAGAAGGTTCGTCCTGAGCTGTAGCTTTTAGGCTGTCCCATTTGTCGACTTCCGTTCCAATTTGGGACTTCCGGTGAACTCCCGTCATCAGCGGTCGTTTCAGGGAAAACTGCCCCTGATCTACGCTCTCCTCACCGCGCATCGAGATCGACATCCTTAATCGGCAAATCCCAATGGGCGTCGAGAATCTCAAATCGCCGCTGCTCTTCTTTCTTGTAGGTTTCCTGATCCGGATAGAGCTGTTTGATCAGCGCAGCGCTGTCGAAATTGTCGTTGGCGATGGTCGCGTTCTTGTAGACGATGGTCACTCGAAAGTCCCAGCGGCCATCCTCCGTCGTGTGATACCTGGGTGCAACCATGGTCACTTTTAGCATGCGTCCCAGTTCCACTTCCTTCTTTAACACCGGATAATGATTTTTCTTGAATAGCGCGAGGAACTCGTCGGCGTGTCCCCATTTCGCTTTGTAGTAGTACTCAATGACGAATGGTCCGCCGTTCCCTTCGCTTCCGGCGACGTTCTGGGCCTTTGCGTGGCCGTGCCCTATCCAGAGCATTCCCGACAGCACGAGTATCGCAATCCCAACCCATCTCATCACCCGATCTTTTCTCATCAGCATACGTCTCCTCCGTCTGTCTCCCTGCTAGGTCACCTATCCTAACCTCATTTCCACGAAAGCAAGCTGGCTTATGGTCTCTCGGGGGATGCAAAACCAAATCGAATCGGCTCCTGCTATTCTTATAATTCGCGACCGACCAGCAGTCTCCTGGAGGGAAAATGCAAACGGCTTCCATTAAGTGGATTGGTGAAGAAAAATTTGTGGCCACCAGTCCTTCCGGCCACGCTATCGCCATCGATTCCGATCGCGCGTCCAATAAAGCCGCGGGGCCGATGGAACTTGTCTTGATGGCACTCGGCGCATGCACGGCCACCGATGTAGTCAGCATCCTGAAGAAAAAGCGGCAACGACTGGAGTCCTTGGAAGTGATCTGTTCCGGGCAGCGCGCGCCCGAACCGCCAACGGTGTGGATTAGACTGGAGATTCTTTATCGGCTGCGCGGGGCGCTTGACGAAACCGCCGTGAAGCGCGCGATCGAGCTCAGCGAGAAAAAATATTGCTCCGTGTCTGCAATGCTTAAAAAAACCGCCACGCTCACATGGCGCCACGAAATCCTTCCGCCTGCGGAGTGACTCCTCGCATGCCTTTTGGCTTTCTGCTTCCGGACCCGATGAGAAGCCGTTGTGTATCTCTGTTTCTTACTTTCTCGTCTTGTCACCTCGCATCCGCATCGCATAGAATTTTGGATTCGCTTAGTTTGCGCTAACTTGCAAGGAGTGATATGTCCCACCGCATCGCGGCAAAAATCACGGGTGTCGCAGGCTATGTTCCGCCAAAAGTACTAACCAACGCCGACCTCGAGAAAATGGTCGCGACCAATGACGAATGGATTCGTACTCGGACCGGAATTCGAGAGCGGCACGCTGTGGAGCACGGCACAGCCAGTTCGCATCTGGCCACCGAAGCGGCTAAAGCGGTTCTTGCGCAGACCAAGACCGACCCCGCCGACATTGACATGATCGTCGTGGCCAGCGTTACACCGGACATGATGTTTCCGGCGACCGCTTGCCTCGTGCAGGACCGCATCGGCGCGAAAAAAGCCTGGGGCTTCGATCTGTCCGCAGCTTGCTCAGGCTTTGCGTATGCGCTGACGGTGGGCGCTCAGTTTGTCGGCTCGGGTGCGCACAAAAGAGTTTTGGCCATCGGTAGCGACACCATGACATCCATCCTCGACTACACGGATCGCGCTACCTGCGTCCTTTTTGGCGACGGCGCAGGCGCGGTGCTTCTTGAGCCCGCTGAACCCGGCGAAGGCATTTTGGATTTCACTCACGATATCGATGGTTCCGGCGGCCAATATCTTTTCATGCCGGGCGGGGGCTCTTTAAATCCTGCTACCGCGGAGACTGTCGAGAAGCGGATGCATTACGTCCATCAAGAAGGCTCGCAAGTTTTTAAATACGCTGTTCGCCGCATGGCGGAAGTTGCCGTCAACTTGCTCGAGCGCAATGGTTTCACGAGTAAGGATCTCGCACTCGTTGTGCCGCACCAGGCCAACCTCCGCATCATTCGCGCGATGCAGGAACGACTCGGCGTCGACGATAGCAAAGTGATGGTCAACATCGACAAATTTGGGAACACAACGGCGGGCACGATTCCTTTGGGCCTTTGGGATGCCGTGGCGCAAGGCCGCTTGCACAAAGGCGATCTCGTCTTGCTGGTTGCCGTCGGTGCGGGATATACAACCGGCGGCGTTCTCCTTCGCTGGGCCTATTAATCCCAACCCCTCGCCACAGCGGAATTCCCGTGGGAATACAAGAACCCGCTTGCAACTAATTCGGACTGAATTTACTGCTGCTTGTAAATAACATCGTGGGCGTGCTTCTTTTCCATTTCATCGTTTTCGGCCTGCGTCAACGCAACGTTTTTCTCACCTTCACGTACTGATGTCTCGCGCATAAACTGCTCGAAGCCCGGCGCCGAAAAAACACAAACAAAACTGACGGCGTCGCTTCCAATGTTGGTAGCAGAAATCCATGTGTTGGCGGGGATGAAAATGGTGGCGCCCGCATGCACATCCCTAGTAGCGTCTCCCAAATGCACCCGAACGGTTCCCGTCTGCAAGTACAAAATTTCGTCCGCGCCGGAGTGCCTGTGAGGATCGATTGCCCCTCCCGGCGCGATGTCTGCCGTAAAAAGAACTAAATTAGGCGATCCGCCGTTTTTCGGATCAACCTTCAGAATGAAAGTCTCTCCTGGATCAGGGTGCCCCGGCCATCCCCTCACAACTCGCCGCTCGCCCTCGTTCTTCTCGAGGATGAGCGGAGTTGCTTTCGTCGCACTTGCTGCTTGTGATGTCGAATCCGGCGGCGCGGTCGCGTTGCCGCACATCAGCACCAGGTACACCGCCACGCTAAATTGCGCAATTCGCATCAGGCACCTCCTCGCAACTTCCTTCGGCCGCATTCTGGCCGCCGATGCGAGACCTTACTCCGCCCTTTGCTCAAGTGCAACAGCAGGAGGCAGCGCAGTCCGCATCATTTAGCAGCTGGAGCTAATGGAAGCAATCGCTCTTTATTGATTTTGAGCACCATGCCGGCGTTGCGGTCCGCGACCTCGCTTACCTTGTATTCTGCGGAGGTGCCCAGTACTTGCGCTACTTCGGAAGGCGTTAATTTGTATTCGTCTGTGAGCCATTGCGCCATGTTTGCCGTGGCTTCGCGCATGGCGTCGTCGAGCGATCCGCTCAGGCCCATCGCCATGATATGCGTAGCCGATTCCACCCTCGGCCCGCGGACGCTCTTGCCGGGAATTACATCCACTGTGAACTCCACGTCCATGGATGTTTCCAAAGCGTTTCCGTTTAGTTCGCCGTCGCCCTGCGCTGCGTGTGCATCGCCCACGTAAAGCAGAGCGCCGGATACGTTTACGGGCAGATAAATCGTTGCTCCCTCCACGATCTCGTTGAAGTCCATGTTTCCGCCCCATCGTCCTGAGTCACCTGTTCCTGGCGCGGCCTGCGCCGAACCGGGGGCGACGGCAACACATCCGAGCATGGGCCGTAGAGGCACGGTGTACTGCTTCAAGTGCTCCGCGGGTTTTTCGGGAGTCGCGATGCCGCGTTGCGTGTCCAGGTGCCAGCGGATTGTCTTGCCCATATCTTTCATCTTCACGGCAAGGCCGCTATCCAGTGCACGGCCAACCACGTAGTCATCACTCTCGGCGAAATCGCGATTCAGGCGCAGCCGGGTAAGATGCACCACCAAGGTGTCTCCCGGCGCTGCGGTTTCGATATAAAAAGGTCCGGTCTCAGGATTTCCGCCCACCACTCGCGTCACACCCTTTTCGTCCTTGCCTCCCGCATCCACAGTCGTCGTGTGGATAGTATCGCCGGGAGAGACGGTCAAGACGGGCTCGTATGTCGCTGAAAATTGCCGGTGAAAAACTGTCGGAGTGAAATCATGGCGCTGCGGCGGTCCAGCGCGGCGCTGCGGAACGATCTTCGCCGCGAACTTGTGCGTGCTTGGCGGTTCCGGGTCGTCTCCGTTGGCAAACACCAGGGAACCTGAGATCGTATCGCCTTGCACTTTGGCTGTGCATTCTTCGGTGCCGTTTTGATCGTCCTTCGCCAAGAAGTGGATCGAGTCGCTCTGGATGGTTCCTTCGAGCTTATCGCCGTCAAAATTGCCGGTCAGCTTGTCTCCGTCCTGCTTCAGCTCCAGAGAAAATGTGATGGGAGTACCGTAGAAGTCGGAGGTCACCACCCAACGTCCGGCGACCGAGGTATTCGCACCTCCTGCATGCTCTTGAGAGCCCGCGGGCTGAGTTGTGCGTGCCAGCAAAACTCCGGGGACCAGAAGCAATATAAACAGAGCTCTGAACATTTATTTCTCCTGAGTGGCTCAATTTAGACGAAAAGAGTTGCAGAAGGTTCACGATCTCAACAAATCTCCGACGATTCTGGATCTAACCACTAGGGTGGAGATTGTCTCAGATGATGGATACGATGTGGATTGCCAAGATGTTCCGAATAGCTGATTTTTCCCGAAGATTGCTGCTGCCGCGAAAGGCAGCTACTTCGGGCTGCCTGCCTTGCGGATGTAAATCTGCCCTTGAAAATTCGTGAACTGATATTCGGGGCCGCCGCCGTTAATCGTTCCGTGCACCGTTTTGTCGATCTTCACGCGGTACTTGCCGCCTTTTCCGCGCCCGTCTTCCACTTCCTGTTTCGGCGCGGACGCCTGCAGCTGAACATCGAAGTCGCTGAACACATCTCCGCGGTCCGAGCGAATGCTCACGTTCGCTTTGACGTCCGCAGGAAACGTCACATCGATATCGCCATTCAACGAGCTGAACGCCATCGGCTTCTGCGTATTCACTTTCACAAAATTCGCGTGCACGTGACCGTTTAATGCATGCGCCACCGCACTTCCGGAAATATTATTCAGGTTGACCTCGCCGTTTATGTCATCGACGTCCAGTTCGCCGTCGACGCCTGTCACAACGATGTCTCCATCATTCACGGCCCGCAACTTGACCGACGTGTGTACCGGCACGGAAATCGTCAAGTCGATTGTGCGCGCGTAGGACTCCGTGTTGATGCGCACTTCGTTGTTTTCTTCTTCAATGGAGAGGCCGGTGGTCGAAATATTTATCCGCTTCGGTCCGCCGGAGGGTTTTTCTCTCTCTTCATTCCTCGTCCGCGCTTCCACAATCACTTCTTTGCCGTCGTACGCCTTCACCGTGATGCCGCCGTTCACCATGCTGGCCTTGATGAACGCCGGCCGCGCTGGGTCGCTCAGATTCACGGACACGCGGTCAGGGCTACTCTGCGCGCCAGCCAGCGGAGCCAGTAACGCCGCCCCCGCCATTGCGACCGCTGCAGCTACTGTTCGAAACGAAAGTGTTTGGTTATTCATGATTTTCAAGAATGCGAATATCTCCATTTAGATTTTCAATCTGAATCTCTGGACCGCCGGCATTCACACGGGCGCTCGTGTAGCGATCGGCCCGATAAACAACCTTCCCGCCTTTGTGTTCGGCTTCAATTGCGTGCACAGGCAGAGCTGTCACGGGAAAATCGCTGTAAATGCCCCCGTTGAACGTCTTGAACCGGAAATCCGCTGACAAATCATGCGCGAAGCGGAGCTCGACATTCCCGTTCACGGTCTTGAAATCGGAATTTTCGCGAGGATTTTGCCGGAAGGAAACGATCACCGGTCCATTCACCGTTCGCGCTGTCCCTGATCCTGCCACGTTGTCCATCTCAATGTCTCCGTTGACGTTGCGCACCAGGAAGCTTCCGTTCGTGTTCTTCACCACCACTCGCCCTTCATTCACCGTCTTCACCTTGATGTCCAGATCGCGCGGCACGTGAACCTTGAAATCCATCTTGACTCGATACCCCTCGTCATCGCGCGAATGGCGGCAATCGTCGCACTGGCAGCGAAATGGCCCGTTTACATAGAGCTTCAGCGCGCCCTCTTCTTGCGTGACGTCCAGCGTCACTTCCTTCTTCGCCCGTTCGAGTTTGTCTTTCGATTCCGCCTGCGTCGTCCTCTCAACCACTAATTCCACTTTGTCCGTCGTGTCGGCAACAACTTCAATCGAGCCCCACACGTTGTCGATCTCAAGCGACTTGTGCCCCGCAGGCATCGTAAAGGATTTCTGAATATTTTCCTGGTCTCGCAGCGGCAAATCCCGGTCGTCGTCGTCTCGGTTCTTCGCTGACACGCTCACAGGCTCCAGACATCAGCGCTCAGCAAGCTTTTCCGCGAATGCCCGCCCACTCGCCATCTTTCCGGCCGGCAACATTGGCACGAGAAGCGCCACCGCCGCATACACCGTCAAAATCGTAAAGAGAGTTTTTCTGCGCACGCTCTGCTCCTTAATTCAATTTGCTCAAAGCCCAATCCGCGCGCTGCTTCACCGTCGGATTCAAATTCGGCGTTTGCACAAAATTGCGCAGCCGCTGCGCCGCATCCGGATCGCGCCATTCCAGCATCAAGTCGATCAGCGCCACTTGCACCAGCGGCGACTGCTGCTCCTGCAGCGCGTCTACCACCCCTTTGTGAACCTGCGGCTGGGCTCCGTGCCTGCTTAGAGCATCCAGCGCCGCCAGCCGCACATCCACGCTGCCGTCGTAACGCAAGGTGTGCACCAGCGCGGACATCACTTGCGGATCGAGCTGGTCTTCCCGCCGGCTGTAGCTCACACCCTGCAGCCGCTCGCTCGCGGACTGCTGCTGCAGCATCGAGAGCACCACCATCTGCTTCATGTTCGAAAGCTCGGTGTGCATCGCCGCGATTTCGTCCTGGTTGGCTGTTCGGGTGCACGGGCTTGTTCCCGAAATAGTTGCCTCCTCGCCGCAAAAATTCCGATCACCAGCAGTGCCGCGCTCCACGCCACCGCGCCCACTGGTGAGCGCAGCCAATTCCACACGGTCGCGCGCTTCGGGCGCGCAAATCTCTGCCGAGGCTTTATCGTTCCGCCCAGTTTGGTACGCGTTGCAGCATCGCTTCGAAACGCTCGCGCGACTCCGCGCTCGGCTTCTCCACCGGCAGCAGCGACAGTTTCTTCCAAATCGCCACCTCTTCGCGGCAATCCGCGCACTGCTCCATGTGCTGTTCCACCAAATTGTCCTGCTCGGCTTTCAGGCTTCCCTGCAAATAGTCCGGCAGGAGTTCTCCAATCTCTTCACATTTCATTTCCGAACCTCCGGGGAGGAAACGTTTTCACCACCGCAGGCCCCGCCTCCCGTGGCGCAAGCCCGCGCTCCAACTGCTTGAAATTCTGCCGCAGCTCCTGAATCGCCCGATGAATACGCGTCTTCACCGTCCCAAGTTCGCATCCGAGCAGCCGCGCAATCTCTTCGTACTTCAATTCCTGAAACCGGCTCAAAACCAAAATCTCTCGTTTCTCTTCCGGCATCTGCATCAAAGCGCGATGCAGAAAGCTCCGCCTCTTCCGACTGCTGCGCCGAGTCCTTCGGCATCACCGGCGCCACCATCTCCGGCTCGAACGTGATGTGCCGCGGCGTCTTCCGGTAGTGATCCACTCGCGCATTCCTCGCAATCTGGTAAATCCACGCCCGAAACGGCGTCCCCGGCTCGATAACTTTGCCGGTACTTCAAAATCCGCAAAAACACTTCCTGCACCAAGTCGTCGCTCAGCGTCCGGTCGCCTGTCAGCTTCGAATAAAAATTGTAAAGCGGCGCGTGATAGCGGTCGAACAACACCCCTAGCGTTTCGCCCGTGCCGTTGCGCACTTCGAGCATCAGATCCTCGTCCGGAGCCAACTTCATTGCCTGGTCATTTTCCGTTTCGGCCCGTTCTTGCTCTTTCATAGGTGATTACCGCCAAACCCCAAAAAGGTTACACCCGCATCGCTGCCCTTGTAGGGGCACAGCATGCCTGTGCGCCAGCTTGCCTAGGCGGACGCAATTATGGCGCTGTTTCGCCGCACGCATCGAACAAAACTGACCTGTTGCGTAAGCCGTATTTGACTAGATTGTTCTGGATCTCGAAGAGAACACACACGAATGGCGAAGAACAAATGAGGAATCAACCAAATGAGGGAATAAACCAAAGAAACGACTGGGGAGTGTTATTTGTTGCGTTAGCAGGACCGCAAAGCCGCCACAAGCGCCAGATTCGCTTGCAACCGCCGGTCGATCTGCACCGCCGCAAAACGTGCACAAATCACGCGCTCGCGCTCGCACCATTCGGCCAACGCAGGCATCCGCACGCCAGAGAGCGCGCCAAGCCCTTCGACAATCCGGTAATAAGCCCGCACCAGAGTCAGTCCGCCGCCACCGGGACCCAGTCTGGGGTCAGTTCGTGCAAACCAGCCAATTTCTCGAAATCCTGGCCCTGCATCCGCCCGGCGTCGAGGTTCGCCGCCGCCAAAACCCGGTCAGAAACCGGCTGAGCAGCCACTCCCGCCAAGATCGCCCGCCAGTAGTACAGGGCGAATTGCGAAAGCGCCACAATGGAGATCGCAAGTAGCATAGCGGCGAACATCCCTCAGGTTTGCCTCTGCCCACATTCTGCCGCGGCACCCTCCCGCGCCAATAGCTCCGAAGTACCAGCGCCATAGAACTCCAGTGGAAATACTATAGCAAGACACTTATTATCAATGACTTACAATCGACGACAAGGGATTCCGCTCACTTCTCCACCGCGCTGGTGTGGTCGTGAATGATCTTCCAGCCCTCGGGAAAACGCTGCCAGACCAGCGAGAAGACGCCGCCGATATCTCCTTTGTCCCGTTTCAGATGCCAGCGGCCTAGCACCAGTGCCGCATCCGGCCCCAGGAACCGGAACTCCAGCTCCGAAAAATCGAGTTGTCCCATCGCGGCTTGGTCCGGATAGTTCTTTTTGTACCGCGCCATCACGCCATCCCATCCGCGCGATACTCCGCTGCTCCCGGAAAACGTCAGCTCCGGCGAATGCCAGTAGCCCACAAGGAACGCGTCCACGTCCCGCGATTCCACGCCGCTTGCTGCGCATTCAACACCGCCGTTATCGCGGCTTTGTCCGCTTCGCGCGCCTCAGCCGCCTTTGTCTGCCTGCCTGTTCGCACGCCCAGCGCAAACAACAGGATCAGCGCCGCGCCTGCCGCAACCCAGCGAAAGCTCTTGGTCATCGCCATCTCCCCTAAGCCACAAGCACGGAGCATAGGTCGCTCACGGCAACTCCGCAAGTCCCATCGGGTCATCCGGAAGCGGAAACGAAGTCGGCAGCGAAAACAATCTTTCCGAATATGATGGTTGCGAGGACGCCTTGCGTGGAGATGGATGGGAGCAAGAAAGAAGGTCATTTTCGGCGGCGGATTGCGCGGCCGATCGTGGAATTGCTGCGTCAGGGCGTGACGCCGGAAAAAATGGCGCTGAGCCTCGCGCTGGGCGTGGCGCTGGGAGTGTTCCCGGCTGTTGGGGACGACCACGGCGCTTTGCGCGCTGGCTGCGCTCATCTTGCGGCTGAATTTGCCGGCGATTCAGATCGTGAATTATTTTGTGTATCCGTTGCAGATTGCATTGCTGATTCCGTTTTTTCGCGCCGGAGAACAATTGTTTGGCGCGCCGCATTTGCCGTTGTCGCTGGCTCAGATTTTGACAGTGGTGCACGCTAGCTTCTGGGGTGCGACGCGTTTCTTGTGGACTACGATCTGGCACGCCGCGGTGGCATGGTGTTTGATCGCGCCGGTGTTTGTGGCGTTGGCGTATGTGATTCTCGTTGCCTTGTTACGACGGATCGCTCGGAGGCAGACCAACGAAAAGATGGCGGCCTGAAGGCCGCCGCTACCAAAACCTTGAGAAACCCAAAAGTGCCGCTTACAAGATGTCGAGGACTTCTTCGTAGCGTTTGAAAGGGGGAATCAGGTACGCGCCGGCTAGCTCCGTGCGCGCCCAGGCTAGCATTTGGCGGGCGACGTCGAAGCCGCGGTCGCGCGCGGCGGCGCCGGCGGATTCCATCGAGGCCAGCACCTGCTGGAGGAATGACGATACCTGGAACTTCGTTGTTGAGACGCAGGGCCTGCTTGTAACTGTTGAGCGGCCAGATCCCCACGAGCACGGGGATGGATGGTTTGCCGCCGAGTTTTTTGACGAACGCGTGCCAGTGTTCAGGATCGAAGATCGGCTGAGTCATTGCGAAGTGCGCGCCGGCTTCGATCTTGGCGTGGAAGCGCTCGATTTCGTTGTCGAGATCGTCGGCGACGGGATTGACGGCGACGCCGATGGCGAAATTTGTTGCGCCGCCAAGCGTTTTGCCGGCCCAGTCCGTGCCCTGATTCAGGCGGCTAAGAACTTTTACTAGCCCGACCGAATCGACTTCGTAGACGCCGCTGGTTTCGGGGTAGTCGCCGACCGCTGGGGGATCGCCAGTGATAGCAAGGACATTGCGAACGCCGCCGACGGTCCATGCGCCGAGCAAACAGGCTTGCAAGCCGATGATGTTGAAGTCGCGCGTGGTGAGATGCGGAACGGTCTCGACGCCGCGCGCTTCGAGAGCGCCGGCGGTGATGAGCGCGTCCATGCCGACGCGAGCCATGGCGCCGCTGTTGATGTCGATGGCGTCGACTTTTTTCGAGGCCATGATTTTGTCGACTTGCTCGTAGATGCGGTCGAGAGAGAGGCCTTTCGGCGGATCGATTTCGACGCAAACCGTAAATTCGTTCGTCTGTAGTTTCTTCCAGAATTTGCTTTCGGGTTCGCGTTGCAAAATGGGAGCGGGTTTTGCGACGACTTCGACGGAATGATGCGCCGCCGCGGATTTTGCGGGGCGCAGCGACTTGACGGCTTCGGCCATCGCGCGGATGTGCGCTGGCGTCGTGCCGCAGCAGCCGCCAAGAAGGCGGACGCCAAGAGCGGCGGCTTCGCGTGCAAAGAGCGCGAAATATTCCGGCGAAGATTTTGGATAAACGATGCGGTCGCCTTCGCGCTTGGGAAGACCGGCATTGGGCATGCCGCTGACGCGCAGGTCGTCGACTTCGGTGAGTTCGCGGAGAATTTTCAGCAGGGCCTGCGGGCCGAGCGTGCAGTTCGCGCCGATGACTTGCACGTTTTTTGCTTTGAGTTGAGCGGCGGCACCGGCGGGGCGCAGGTCGCCGTACGTGGTGCCTTCTTCGGAATACGTGAGCTGGGCGACGATGGGCAAGCCAGAGAAAGAGCGGATGGCGTCCACGGCGAGAAGAATTTCTTCGATGTACGAAAAAGTTTCGAGAATGTAGAAATCGACACCGCGCTCTTCGAGAGCCAGCGCTTGCTCGTGAAAGACGTCCTGAATTTCATCGGGAGCAGGATGACGGGATTGCACCCCAAGGCCGAGCGGCCCGATCGAGCCGGCGATCAGGACTTCGCGAGAAGCGGATTCGCGGGCTTCGCGTGCGATTTTTACGCCGCGCGAATTGAGACGCTGCACTTCGTCGGCGAGGCCGAGTGGCGCGAGCTTGAAGCGGTTCGCGCCGAACGTGTTGGTCTCGATGATTTGCGCGCCCGCTTCGATGTACGCCTGGTGAACGCGGAAGACAGCTTCGGGCTCGGTAGCGTTGAGTTCATCGAAGCAGCGCTGCGTGCCCACTGCCTCATGCAGCATCGAGCCCATCGCGCCATCGGCGATGAGGATCGAATCTTTCAGCCGTTCATTGAAGTCGAGAATTTTCAACTGTGCTCCGCTTTACTCTCGTGAATTGCGTCGCGTGGAAAATCGCTCAGCGCTTTTGTTCCATGAGGCTGGCGACGGTGCTCATCAAATCGTATTTGGTAAGAATTTCGAATTTGGCGCCGTCCATTTCGACGAAGACGGCGGGATTTTCGTGGCTGAGAATATAAGTGACGCGCTCGACGGGCGAGTTGCCGGGAATGCGCGGGAGCGGCTTGCTCATCACTTCGCGGACGACGAGTTTGCGCAGATCCTTTCCTTGAAGCGCCATAGTGAGAATTTGGTCTTCGTAGATCGTGCCGATCGGCAGATTCTCTTCGAAGACGGGAATTTGCGAGATGTCCTGCTCCTGCATGGTCTTCAGCGCATGAAAAACGGTTTGGTAAGGGCGAGCAATGACTAGATCACGGACTTTGCCCGCTTTGTGCTTGGCGTTGACGACTTCGGCGGCGGTGATGCGAACGGCGGCTTCGACGTAGCCGCGCTCGCGCATCCATTCGTCGTTGTACACCTTGCTGAGATAGCGCATGCCGGTGTCCGGCAGGAAAGCGACGACGAAAGCTTCGGGGCCGAGGTCTTTGGCGAGGCGGAGAGTCGCGGAAATGCAGCCGCCGCCGGAGCCGCCAGTGAAAAGGCCTTCAAGTTTGACGAGACGGCGGGCAAAGACGAAGCACTCTTCATCGTTGACCTGAATCACGTCGTCGAGAATCTTCATGTTCATCGTCGTGGGGAAAAAATCTTCACCGATGCCTTCCACGACGTACGTCTTGGCTTTGACCGTTTCGCCAGTTTTATGGAAATCGTAGTAGAGCGAGCCGATGGGATCGACGCCGATGATTTTGACGGCGGGATTTTTTTCCTTGAGATATTTGCCGACGCCGCTGACCGTGCCGCCGGTGCCCATGCCGCAGACGAAATGCGTGATTTTGCCTTCGCTGTCTTCCCAGATTTCCGGGCCGGTGGTGAGGTAATGAGCCTCGGGATTCATGGGGTTGTCGTACTGATTGGGATAAAACGAATTGGGAATTTCGCGCGCGAGTTTTTTGGCGACGGAATAGTAGCTGCGAGGATCGTCGGGCTCGACGGCCGTAGGGCAGACGATAACTTCGGCGCCAAGCGCTTTGAGGAGATCGACTTTTTCCTTGGATTGCTTGTCCGTAATGGTGAAGACCATTTTGTAGCCGCGAACGGCGGCGACGAGCGCGAGTCCCATGCCCGTATTGCCGGCTCGTGCCTTCGATGATGGTGCCGCCGGGCTTGAGCAGGCCGCGCTTTTCAGCGTCGTCAATCATGGTGACGCCGATGCGGTCTTTCACCGAGCCGCCAGGATTGGTGTAATCGGCTTTGACGAAGATCTGCGGCTTCAAGCCTTGATTGATGCGATTGAGGCGCACCAGCGGCGTGCGGCCAATGGCTTCGAGGATGTTGTTACAGAGCATAAGGTTTTCGTGGCCGCAGCCCGGCGAGAACATCGCGCTGGGGCTGTGCCATAATTCTTTCAGTTTAGCATGCAGCCTCGCAGCGACACAGGAAGGTGAGGCGGAGGAGGCTCATTTGGCACGGGAGAATATTTCGAGCGGAACAGCTTGGGAGCCGATTGTGGGCTACTCGAGAGCGGTGCGGATTGGAAATGCGATAGCGGTTTCGGGAACGACCGCGACGGGCCCGGACGGCAAGATTGTGGGAGTGGGCGATCCGTACGCGCAAACAATGCAGACGATTCGAAATATCGAAGCGGCGCTGGTGAAGGCAGGTGCTTCCTTGAACGATGTGGTGCGGACGCGGATTTTCGTCACCAATATTGCGGAGTGGGAAAAAATCGGGCGGGCGCATGGGGAGTTTTTCGGAGCGATCCGACCAGCGACGAGCATGGTGGAAGTGAGCAAATTGATTTCGCCGGAGATGCTCGTGGAAATTGAAGCGGACGCTATAATGGAGTGAAGAAAGAACGAGATTCCGGCTAAGATGGCAGCCAACAACGGAATCATGGCCTTTTCCAGCACAAGCACAAGCCCGGTGAAAACTCACTTAACAATACACGCCAAGACCGCGCTGCGCCTCTCACTCATCTTTGTGCTGGCAGGCTGGCAGCTATTCGCAAGTTCAATAGTTGAAACTGCAGCGCAAGACGCTTCGCCAGAAGGGCACGCGAAACATTCTCCCGCTCAGTGGATCACCTCGCCCGGAGCGCCTATCCGGGACTTGACGATGCTCCATTTCCGAAAGGAATTGGATCTGGAAAAAGTGCCGGAGCATTTCCTGGTGGACGTTTCGGCGGACAACCGTTTTCTGCTGGAGGTCAATCAAGAACGCATCGGCTCGGGACCCGCCCGCGGAGACTTGGCTCATTGGAGATATGAGGTCTACGATCTCGCGCCGCATCTCCATGCCGGGAAGAACGTGCTGGCAGCAACGGTTTGGAATTTGGGAACGCTGGCACCTGTCGCGCAGATCAGCAATCGAATTGGATTTTTGCTTCGCGGCGAAGGAGACATTGAACAAGCGGCAAATACCAATGATTCGTGGTGGTCCGAAGAGGAACCTGGCTTCCAGGCTGCGGCAGTCTCGATGAGCGAATTGCAGGGATACTACGCGGCTGATCCGATCGAAAAGATCGATGCGCGGCTTTTTGATTGGACATGGGACGCGGAGACGAGCACATCAACGCGCTGGAAGAAAGCCGAAACCATCGGGCCTGCAGCCGAGCGAGGCATGGGAGATACGCCGAACAACTGGCAATTGGTTCGCGATCCGCTGCCAGCGATGGAATGGAGGGAAATGCCGGGAGGCCGAGTCGTAAGATCCTCCGGGCTAACAACAACTGGAGGATTTCCCGACAGACCTGTTGAGATTGGAGCGAATCAAAAAGTCAGCATTCTTCTCGACAACGGGGAGCTGACGACCGCTTTCACCGAGCTCGCCATCAGCGGCGGAAAAGACGCGAGCATTCGAGTGACTTACGCCGAGGCGCTCAAGGACGAAAAGGGAGAAAAAGGCAACAGAAATGAAATCGCCGGAAAAAAGATTATCGGTGTTTATGACGAATACGTGGCCGATGGCGCGGCCAACAGAACGCTGAAGTCGCTCGTGTGGAGGACGTGGCGATATCTTCAGCTCGACATTGAAACGCACGACGAAGCTCTGCAGCTTCGACGGCTGCGCTCCTGGTTTACGGCGTTTCCGTTTCAGCAGCGTGCTCGCTTCCAATCGGATGATCCCGCCTTGTCCTCGATTTGGGATGTGGGTTGGAGGACGGCTCGGCTGGACGCGCACGAGACGTACATGGACACTCCGTATTGGGAGCAATTGCAGTACATCGGTGACACACGCATACAAGCGCTGGTTTCCTTCGCAGTGGCAGGCGATGACCGGCTAGCGCGGCAGGCCGTGGAAGCGTTCGACGACTCTCGCATTCCGGACGGCATCACGCTGAGCCGGTATCCTACGAACCATTTTCAAGCCATTCCAACTTTTTCGTTGCTGTGGGTGGGGATGTTGCATGACTTTGCCATGTACCGGACTGACCCGGCATTCGTGCGCGAGCATCTGCCCGGGACACGAGCCGTTTTGGATTGGTATGTGCGGCATCAGAACGAGAACGGTTTGGTTGGACGGCTGCCGTGGTGGAATTTCATCGATTGGGCCGATGGATTTCAAGGAGGCAATCCGCCACTAGACGAGCACGGAGATTCCGCAGTGATTACGCTGCATTTTGTTATGGCACTTAGGGAGGCTGCGGAACTGGAGTCCTTGTACGGCGACAAGCAGCGAGCGGAAAAATATCAAGAAGTCGCCGCACGCGCGGTGCAGGGCGTGCAAACGCTTTGCTGGAACAAAGAGTACGGGCTGTTTGCAGACACGTCGGAGCAGAAAAAATACAGCCAGCATACAAACCTGATGGCGGTGCTTCTGGATGTCATTCCGAAAGAGCAGCAACGTGAAGTTATGACGAAAGTGCTTTCGGTCAGCGACGCGGGCTTCAAAGCAAACGGAAATGTTCCGTCGATGGAAAAAGCTTCTTACTACTACCGGTTTTATCTCGCGCGTGCTTTGGAACATGCCGGAATGGGTGACCGCTACCTGGAGCTGCTAAATCCTTGGAAAGAGATGCTGGCTCTGGGTCTCACGACGTGGGCGGAGACGCCCGAACCAACGAGGTCCGATTCGCACGCCTGGAGTGCGCATCCCAACTATGATTTGTTGACCATAGTTGCTGGAATTCGCCCTGCAGCTCCCGGATTTGAAAAAGTTGTGATCGAACCACATCTCGGGAAATTGCGAAACGTGACCGCGAGCTTCCCTTGGAAGGAACAGGAGATTCAGGTCGATTACAAACTGGAACGCGAAACCTGGACGATTCGCGTGAACCTTCCGGCCGGCCTGCCGGGTGAACTTGTTTGGCAGGGTAAGCAATACCCGCTTCACAGTGGTTCACAAGTGCTGACGATGGCGTCGGAGGTTTCGTCTGAGCGATAGCATTCTGATTTGCCGCGTTCTGATTTGTGCGGGATTGATGAAGATGACTTCGGACGGGGTTAGGAAAACTTCATGAGCAGCGCCCTCTACGACGGATTTATTGCGGATTATTATGACGAGTCGCCGATTGTGCGGGGGCGCGTGGGCGATGTTGCGTTTTACCGCGACGCGGTGCACGAACATGGCGATCCGGTGCTCGAGCTTGGTTGCGGGACTGGACGGATTACCTTGGCACTTGCCGAGGCCGGACACCGGGTTACGGGGCTGGACATTTCCGAACGGATGCTGGAGCGATGCAATCAGAAGCGAGCGGGGTTGCGAACGGAGGCGCGCGAGCGGATGCATCTGGTGCAGGGTGACATGACGAAGTTTGATCTGGGAGAAAAATTCCGGCTGGTGATTATTCCGTTTCGCCCGATGCAGCATCTGCTCGAAGTGGAAGACCAGATGTCGTGCCTCGAATCGGTGCGTAAGCACCTTTGGGCTGACGGAAGACGAACGGGGGAGCGGCGAGGCCGGCTGATTCTGGATGTTTTTCAGACGGATGCGGAGCGCATGCATGATCCGGCGTATCAGGAAGAAGGGTTGGTGGCGGAATATTCGATGCCGGACGGGCGGCGCGTGAGGATTATGGAGCGGGTTACGGCGTTTCACCGGGCGGAGCAGCGTAATGATGTGGAGATGATTTTTTATGTGACGGATGCACGGGGTAAGGAGGAGCGCCTCGTGTTTGCTTGGACGCTTCGGTATTTCTTTCGGTATGAGGTGGAGCATCTCTTGGCGCGGTGCGGGTTTCGGGTGAGCGCGGTTTATGGGGATTTTGACCGGTCGCCATTGGAGGACGGGTCGCCGGAGATGGTTTTTGTGGCCGAGGCGGTCTGATTGGGAGCGCGGCAAAGACGATGGTGTAGAAAAAGAGAGAGACAGGCAAGAATGCCTGTCCCACTCTGATGTGCCGGAATTGGAAGACGGCACGGCGTGCCGTGCCCCTACGAGAATCACCAGTGGGCGCGGATGCGGTACTTTAGGACGGAGGTGCCGTTTTTTTCTACTGGGACATTGAATTGGGCGGCGAAGGCGGCGGTTTTGGTGAATTTGTAGCTGGAATCCAGCATTTCCCAGTCGCCGCCGATGGGTTCGTTTACCTGGACGGTGATGGCGCTGTCTTTGTGATTCCGCAGAGTGATTTCGTATTCCATTTCCCAGGTGTGGGTGTCGATTTTCTTGAAGTCGGTTTGTTTGCGCTCGGCGATTACGTCGAAGGCGTTCCCGATGTGAATGGTGACGTTTTCGTCTTTGGGAGTGTGGCCGATGCGGTCTTCGCCGACGAATAGGATTCCGCCCTTGGAGTCCTTCTGATAGACGCGAACGTTGCCGGCAGGCAGCGGCATACCTAGTCCGGCTTTCTCTTCATTCTTGAATTTGTAGTAGACCATGACCGGATCTTTTTGCGGCTGACCGGGAGCTTGCGCGTTGCGGTAGTAGAAATTTTGGCCGTTGACGACGAAGATTTTTTCGACCGGGACGCCAGTGCCTTCGAGGAGGCTGATCTGTTTGGTTTCTTTGTCCTCGACGGAGGTGCGGCGGCCGAGCGTGTAGAGATGGTATTCGCTGAAGCTTTCCTGCTGGAATTGGGCCGGCGCGGGGGCGGCCTTAGACATGACGCGCGCGTCCATCATCTCGTTCCGGCCATTGACAGGAAGGCGATTCAGATCGCCGGCGACGAGCTGGAGGCGAGCGTTGTGGAAGGCTGTGCCGCTGTTATTTGTGAGGGTGACCCAGCCGTCGAGGTCGGCGGCTTTGTCGTCGCGTGCGACGGTCAAAACATAGTCGGAATTCCACGAAAGGCTGTTGGCAAGGTAAGAGGTTTCGATCTGTTGTTTGCGCGAGCCGGAATTCTCGAGAGACATTAGAAGCGTGGGACGGTCGTAGAGATTCGCAGGAATGTCGGGGAAGCGGTAGCTCTCCGCATAAGCTCCCGTGACGATGTCGTTTCCGATTTTCCAGACCTGGCCGTTATTGTCGGAGAGAAGAGTAGCCTTGATTTCCTCGTGTTTCGTCGTGCCATTGTCTTGATAGGAGCGGACGAGTGTGACTTCCTTGCCGACGTATTTGTGCAATAGCTTGGCGGGTTCGAGGAGATCGTACTCGTAATTTTGTTCGATGACGCCGAGCTTGTCGGGTTCGGTGAGAGAGCGGAAATGAACCGTCGCGGGATTCACGGTGGCGGCGATGTCCATAAACTTGAGGCGGAACGACGCCGCTGGGCAAAGTGAGATTGCGAACATCGCGCACGAGAGCAATGTTGGAATTGTAGACGGTGATGTTGAGATCGGTCTGATCGTTGAGGCTGGTGGATTGATCAGAGGCCGTGGCGCGAGGAGCTTCTTTCTCTTGCGCGGCAAAGACTTGTTGCTTGAGGAACGAGGGATAAACTAGTGCGGCAACGGCCATCAGCGCAACCGTGCCGGAGAGAATCCAGGGCAGGCGGCGTTGCACTTTTGATTTGCGGAATTCCATGATGATCACCTCATTCAAGATTTCGCTTCCAGCTTAGAACGATGGAAAGAGAATTTCTTGCAGGACGGGCGGGTGGATGCTTCCGGTGTACTACCTAGTCTCGCTAGGCGTACAACATAATGTCGCGAAATAATGCGGAGTTGGGCTGGCTGCGGAGAAAAGCGGCAGCAGAGCTGCCGCACTCCATGATGGGAGTTAGTGGTCGGTGGGGGCCGGGGACCAAGTGCTTCCGCCGTCGGCGGTTTGATAGGACTTCATGAGAGATGACTGCTTGTCGGCCACAAACCAGATCTGCGCGTGCATGGCGTCGGTGGCGCGAATGCCTGTGACATCGTTTGTGACGGGCGAGTCCAGTTTAGTCCAGTGCGTGCCGCCATCGGTCGTGCGTAGGATGGTTCCGGAGGCGCCGACAATCCAGCAGACTTTTGCCGAGGGAGCGGAACCAGCAAGGAGATCGGTGTAGACGCCGCTGATCTGTTGCGTCCAATTCACACCTTTGTCCTTGGAATATTCCAGAGAGCCGGCTGGACCGATGCGCCAAGCTTGCTTTTCGCCGGGAGCCCAAAAGACGTGAGGGTTCTGGAGAGCGGCGGCGCGGAGCATGGCGCGTCCATTCAATGGAGATTTCCGATCGGTGGAAACTTCGACGGATTCTGTGATTGTTAGATTTGTTTCCGCGTTTGCTACGTTGGTTTTGGGCGCGGCGGGAGCTGGCGCAGGGGCGGCCGGGGCAGCGCCCCCGACGGAGTCCGATTTACTCGCAGGGGGCGGCGTAACGCTGCCATCTGCGACGAAGCTTGGTGCGGAAAGTGAAGGCGCCGGTGGCGGTGGAAGCGGGGGGGCTTGCGGACGCCGTACCTCTTCTAGCTGGTCTCCTGCGTTAGGTGAGATCTGCGCGTCGAGCTTCTTACTAAGCAGGGCTCCAGCGTTACCCGGAGTGCGCGTGGTTTGTTGTTGTTCCTGTTTTTGCATGCTCAAGGAAGGCCCGTGAGCGGATTTCCCCGCCGACTGAACCGGGGGAAGTTGGGTTAACTTGGTTTGGTTTTGAAGTTGATTGGAAGCGAGATCTCGAGTTGCCGATGCGGCGCCGGCGGCGGATGGAGCGGCGGCTAGATCTTTCTCCTTACGTTCATTCTCCGTGCCTTCGCCGGGGGTGACGCGCGTGACACTCGGGGAGGGCGCGACGCCCTGCGGCTGCGTATTTTCCGCAATTTCTACGGCGGTTGACGGCGCGGCAGGCAAAGGCTTCGGTGTTTTCAGGGAAACGAAAGCGATCAGGCCAGCGGCGATAGCGCCAACAGGAACGAGCCAGAGCCATCGCAAACTGTGAAGAGGACTTGGACGAGCGGTGTGTGCGGGTGAGGCAGCTCTACCAGCAGTGAGAGGCTGCTTCAGCACCGAAAGGTTTTCGCTGGTTTCCAAATTGATAGGAATGTCGAGGGGAGTTGCGAGATGGGCGAGAACAATCTGGCAACTGTCGCAGCCTACGACATGATGTTTCCACAGCTTGCGTTCTTCAGAAGAGAGCGAGCCATCGTGATAGGCCGCTAGAATTTCGGCATCGGGACAAAGTCCAACTAGAGGATCGATGGAGCGTTCGACTGGCGTTCCATCGGGGGTGTTTCCATCCGTGCCGGAAGAGGCCGCGGATCGTAGATGGCGGGCGAGCGCTTTTTCAAAGGTCCGGTCGCGATCGTCAGGCGCCATGGTCTTCTCCTTTCTTAGAACGAAGGCTGGCTAGGTTCTTGCATTGCGGGTAGACGGAGCAAAATTTCATGGACCGGTCCTCTCGGGTGAGGGGTTTGAGCGTGCGCGGCGGTCCAGAAGCTTTTCAAGATCGAAGGAGGCGTCCGCAGAGGCGTATTCAAAACAGAGAGAGATTTGCGCTTCGCTAAGGCCGGGTTCGGCGGCGAAACCGTTGACGGCGGGGCAGCCGTTGCCGAGAGTCTCTTCAATAGTGCGACGGAGAGCAAGGCGAATGCGGTCGAGATTGCGGGAAACGCTGGATTCGTGCTCGCCAACTTGCCGGCCGATCTCGGCGAGGGTTTGTTCTTTGGCGTAGTAAAGGCGGAGGCGCTGTTCATCGCGCGGATCGAGAGCGGCGAGAGCAGCCTGCAGCGCGCGCACAAAAAGCGTGCAGTATCGTTCGCGATGAGGGTCAGCGGGCTGGGAGGAAATGGCTGTCGGGATTTTGTGAGCGCCAGGTTTGGCCTCGTCGTCATCGAGGGATTCGAAGCGGCGTCCCGCGCGGATAGCGTCAATATGACGCTGGGCGAGAACGGCGCGAAGCCAGGTTTTGAGCGAACTGCGGCCGTGGAAGTAACGGAAAAGAGAGCGCTCGCGACGGGCGCCGTCCGTGAGGCCATAAAGCTCGGCGAAAAGAGAGTCAGCGAGATCGCACGCTTCCGGAGAAGCTGAGCTGCAGCGGAGCACCGCGGATGCGGCGGCGCGCAAGTAACCGCGATACTCGCGAACGAAATGCTCCCACGCAGGTTCGCAATTTTCCATGCAGGCGGCGGCGAGAGCCAGGTCCTCCAGATGGAGTGTAGAGAGATATTCCTCGAGCTTCTCAGGCGTTAAGGCTCCGCTGGCAATCCGTTTCTCGGTGCTGCGCTCTAGGGAAGCGGCAAATCGCTCGTTGGAGAGACCCCAACGGCTGGCTTTAGACTCCGCATAGAACCATTCGATTTTGGCCGGGGACGCCAGCAGCGTTTGCGTGGCTCCGCTGCGGGCGGCAGGCTTGCTAGCGTGCGAGCGGTCTAGGGGCTCTTGTTTCATGGGGAATTCAAGTGTTCCCAGTATGGCAGAGCATCCAACACCCTGGGTATCCTCGGCATTCTATGAGCTTAATCCAGCTCGAGAGGAACTGTAGGTAAAAGTACAGACCCCAAGGGACAGGATTGCGGTATCCTATACAGGTTGCGCATCCAACCCCGCAACAAGAACCGCCTCGCCGGGTTAGCAGATTGGGTGCAAACCGTGCGCTTCGCGGGACCATATTAGCGACTTCGCGACGCTAGTACGAAAGTCCTATTAGGCCACCCTCAGCCCCGTAAGTACCCTAGTACTTGAACAACGCAGGTTTCGAAAAAACTGGCGAACTTGGGAATGCAGGACCTTTCTAGATGTCCGAAGTTCCCAAGAAAGAAATATATCGAGGCGGCAGCGGATGACAACCATGATTGTAGATCCACCAAGGAGTACGACGCGGCTAGGCGTCGGATTGGACGCTGACCGGCGTCGTTCAACTAACCCAGACGCCTGGAAGACGGCCATCGGTACGAAGCCCATCGCCGCTCGTCTCGCATTACTGCCAGACTCGAAGCCCCGTTGGAGTCGGATTGGCGTTAGCGCGGGAGTCCAACTTGCCTTGCTGATTTTTTGCGTTCTGATACCGCTGATTTATCCGGACCAGTTAAAGACGGCGCTGCACTTTCAAAATGTGGAGTTAGCTACACCGTTGACAGAGATTCCCGTGGCGCCGCCCCCCCCGCCGCCTGCAAAGGTAGTGAAGGCGAAAGCGCCGCCTCCTCCGAAACCGGAAGTGGTGGAACCTATAAAGCTGGATCCCAAGAAACCGCACATCTTCGAAGTTCCGAAGGCCGTGGTTCCGAAGGTGCAAAAAGTGGAAGCGCTTGCGCCGGAGATGCAGGCGCATCTCGAAGCAGCGAAAATCGATACGACGAACAATGGGCCTAAGAAGCCCAAAGAAGACGTGAAGCTGAATAATATGGATTCAGGAAGCGCCGCGCCGGCAACGGTGAAGGCGCCTGTGGATAAAGTGCAGACTGGCGGCTTTGGCGATCCGAACGGGATGGCTGGCAAGGGCGACCCAAATCATGCGACGACCGTGAACCGGCAGGGTTCGCCTGCTCTGCCTGGCGGGCCGGGGTACGGCAACGGGACCGGCGGCGACAAAGGCATAAAAGGAACCGTGGCGAGCACGGGATTCGGAAATGGAATTGCCAACCCTCCACCGAGCGGAGGCAAGCAAGGGAAAGTAGTGTCTTCCGGATTCGGAGACCAAACGGTGACGGATGCCCCCAAGAAGAAGGTGGCAGCCGGAGGACCGGCGGACACACCTGTTGACATTTTGGAAAAGCCCAAGCCGGAGTACACGGCCGAAGGGCGTAGTCTTAAGTTAGAAGGCGACGTGGTGATTGACGTGGTGTTCCTCTCGAACGGAACAATGCAAATAAATCACGTTGTAAGCGGATTGGGCCATGGCCTCGATGAGGCTGCGGTCCGTGCGGCCCAACAGATCAAGTTCAAACCGGCTAAGCGTGATGGCCAACCGGTAGATTTTCCGGCGCGCGTGCGGATTGAATTCCGCCGCGCGGACTGAGGGGAGAGAGAAATGCGTAAGCTAGCTACAGTTGTCCTCGGATTCGTCTTAGGTGCATCCGGGACCATCGCCAGCGCCGCGGCGGCAGAACCGCAGCAAGCGCGAACGATGGATCAAGTGATCGACCGTGTGATCACGAACGAAAACCGTCTCGACCAGCAGATTCGGCAGTATTCACCGCTGGTGGAGACGTATATTCAGAACCTGAAGCCCGACAAGGATCTCGGCTATGTGCCCGCGGGAGACAAGTATTTCCTTGGGCGCGCCGATTTCGCGAAGGGCGTCTCGCTAGTGTCCTTGAACGACAGCGAGAGCAAGGGCAAGAAAATCTTCGGGTCGGTTGGAAATTTCTTTTCCTTCGCGATGCAGTTCCTTCCGGACGGTTTCCTGCAGATGATTTTCATCGACACGAATGGGTTCGACAAACAGCACTACAAGTTTGACTATGTACGGCGCGAATTTCTGGGCGAAGTACGCTGCCTGGTGTTCGACGTCTCTCCCCAGGAAAAATCCGGCAAGGGCCGGTTCCTTGGGCGCATCTGGGTCGAGGACCAGGACTACAACATAGTGCGCTTCAACGGCGCTTACAGCGGCGGTGGGCACTCAAGCTGGTACTTCCATTTTGATAGCTGGCGGACCAACGTGCAGCCGGGAATGTGGTTGCCATCGTTTATTTACAGCGAAGAAAAAGATTTGCACTACGCGATGAGCAAGAAACTGGACTTCAAGGCGCAGACGCGTTTGTGGGGATACAACCTCGGCCACGCGCAACAGGAGCAGGAACTCAGCAAGATTCTGGTCGAGACTCCCGTGCAGGACGACACGAAGACAGCAAATGACTTGACGCCGATCCAGGCCCAACGCTCCTGGGACCACCAGGCCGAAGACAACGTAATCGACCGTCTTGAGCGCATCGGATTGATTGCGCCGAAAGGGGAAGTCGATAAAGTCCTCGACACCGTGGTGAACAATCTGGAAGTCACGAACAATATCGATGTGGAGCCCGAAGTACGGTGCCGCGTGATGATGACTTCGACGCTGGAATCTTACACGCTGGGCCATACCATCGTGCTGAGCCGCGGGCTCATTGATGTGCTGCCAGACGAAGCGAGCCTTGCCACCATTGTGGCCCATGAGTTGAGCCACGTTATTCTTGGCCACCGCATGGACTCCAACTTTGCCTTCTTCGACCAGTTGCTGGTCGACGACAAGGAAACGTTCCGTCACTTTGGTTTTGCACGTACGCCGGACGAAGAAAATGCCGCCAACACGGAAGCTATCAAGCTACTGAATAATTCTCCTTACAAGAATCAACTCGGGAACGCGGGCCTTTTCCTTTCGGCACTCGCTGCGCGCCAGAAAGAAATTCCGAACCTTGTCAGCCCACACCTTGGAAACCGTGTACCGGCGATCGGCGATCTGAAGTCATCGACTCCGGTTGACCCGAAACAGAATCCACAGATGATTGCGGCATTGCCGATTGGCGGCCGCGTAAAGCTGGATCCGTGGAACGACACTCTAACAATGATCAAGAGCAAGCCAGTGGGCACTGTCGCCGAGCGCGAGAAGATGCCGTTCGAGGTGACGCCGTTTATGCCTTACCTGACGCGTTTCGGTGCGGATGCAGGAAAGCCGATCGCGGCCAGCGTTGCCGCGCCAGCTGACCCGAAGGCCCCCGACGCGCCTAACAAACCAGACAACCAGTAGATTCTGAAGCTGGAAAAATTTGGCCCGGTGAAGACACCTTCACTGGGCCATTTTCTTTTGCGAATGAGCAAGACTACTTCCCCGCTGCGACTGCCTGCATGAGTTTGAAGTTGAATTCCACTCCATCGTAAAAGTCCTGGACTCTTACGCGCTCGTCCTGGCCGTGGGCCCTGCGATTGTCGATATCCAGGAACACCCCGGCGATGCCGTAGGTGGGAATACCGGCCACGCGCAGAAAGCGTCCGTCGGAGGCTCCTGTGTCCATCACGGGCATGATGGGAAGCGGGCCCCAGATGCTGGCGGCAGCGGTTTCGACGGCTTTCATCAGGTCTGGGCGAAGCGGGGAAGGCGGAACAAGTACCGTCGGGGTCAGATTGCCGTCGGCGTCGCGCTGTTCGACGAAGCTCACCTTAATCTGGGGGTCGTCCACGACCTTGACCAAAGCATCTTTGATTTTGTTGGGATCTTCGCCCGGCAGGATGCGGCAATTTACATTGGCACGTGCGGTTTGCGGCAAGGCGTTTGGGGCGTGGCCTCCGGAAACCATAGTAGCTACGCAGGTGGTGCGAAGAATCGCATTGTAAAATTCGTTCTCCGAGAGCCGGACCAGCACCGCGGCATCTGGGGAAGGCTGCGCGGCGGCTTTCATCTCCTTCGCCAGAGGGCCACCTTCGATGGCGGCGCTCTTTTCAAGCATGGAGCGCGTGATTTCGTTCAACTCCACGGGAAAATTGAATTTTGAAAGTCTGGCTAGCCCCTCGGACAGATGATAGATGGCGTTGTCACGAGTTGGGCGAGAGCTGTGGCCTCCGGGATTTTTCACCTCGAGCTGAAAGTCGGCGTAGACTTTCTCGCTGGCTTGCACGGCGCCGTAGATTTTCTTGCCCTTATCGCTCATGAAATCGCCGCCATCGAGATTTATGCAGTATTCGGCGTCAATCCAATCGCGATGATGCTTCAGCAGCCATTCGACGCCATTGAAGTTGCCTCCTTCTTCATCAGCGGTGAGCGCGAGGATCAGATCGCGGTTGGGCGCGAGTCCCGCTTTTTTCATGCGGATAAAATTTTCAACCAGAATTGCAGCGCCGTCTTTGATGTCCACGGTGCCGCGGCCGTAGAAATAGCCATCTTTTTCGATAAATTGAAAGGGATCGGTGGTCCAGTCTTCGCGGCGCGCCTCGACGACATCCAGGTGGGCGAGAAACAGGATTGGTTTTTGCTGGCCGGTTCCATGCAAACGCGCGACGAGATTCTTCTTGTGGTCGTTAGGTCCGGCGACGATGACGTCTTGCTCTGGGAACCCGGCGTCGCGCAGCCGCTTGGCTAGTGCTTCCGCCGCCGTAGTCACGTTGCCAACGGAATCCGTCGTATTGATTTCGATGAGCTCCTTAAAAATCTCGCGCGATTGCTGCTTTGTATCTTCCTGGGCTTGCGCGGGGCCGAGCAGCGCAAAACTTAAGAGCATTCCGAGTAGCATCATCCGCCGTTTCCGTTGAAACATTCGAAGCTCCTTGTGTGAATTCATTCTGTTGAACTCGGTGTGCTGACGGTTGGCGCGGACGGCAACGCAAAGGCTCGGCGAAGGCAGCCCGAGAGGTACGAGGCCGCCAGAAAAAGCATGATCAGACCGAGACCGGCGTCAAAGAAGAAGAGCAGGAACGCAGTGAAAACCATGAGACCCACGACTTGGGGTTTCATGAAAGGCTTTCCGAATTTCCAGTTCACGAAACGGGCAATTTCCCGCGGCCACTTAAATATCCAGTAGATGTAGTAAATAGGGATGAAATGAAAGCCCACTGCACGCGCGGGTGAAATCGGGTGCTTCCAGCCAGGCACGAGTTGCATCACCACATGATAGCGATAGACGCATACAAGCCAATAGACTACACCGACGAACTTCGGAAGGAAAAGATACAATGGCGGAATTGGGATCTCCGCTTTCCCCATTTCCGGATGCAGGGACACAGCGACGAACTCCGCAACAATGGTGGCAAATCCCAAAAGATAGCCGACCCAAAGCTGAGGAAGCGAGGGAAGATTTCCCGGCTGTGTCCGGTCCGCTGATGTTTCGCCAGGCGAGAAATCCATTGCATCCTCAAGAAAGCTGAGTAGGCAGCGTAACGGTCGCAGCGCGGAGCCGTCAAACAGTTTGCGGGCGAGGACTCCAGCGACGATACCGACAGGTTGCTTGGCGCCATACGCTTTTCATAGACTGGCTGGGTAGGAACGACGGGAGGATGACGTGACATCAACCAAGAAACGCGTGGCGCAGATTGCTTTGGGCGCAGGATTGTTTATTGCGGGAATCGCAGCGGGTTCGCTGCATGCAAGAAGCGTGGCGGGACAAAACCGGTTCGGCCAGCCGAAAACCGTTCTGCATGTCGTGATTTACAAGTTTAAGGACGCCACCTCGAACAACGACCGAGAAGTGGCCATCAACGGGATCAAAGAGATGGCGGGAAAAATTCCTGGCATCAAGAACGTATGGCTGAAGACGGAACGCAATCAGGTGAAAGATTTCAGCGGAGTTTACGCTATCGAGTTCACCAGCGCCGAGGCAGCTGCCGACTATGCTGAGAGCCCGATTCATGAGGCTTGGTCCAAAAAGTGGCAGGAGTTGCGGGAGAACAGCTTGTCCTTCCAGATTTCGAATCCGTAAGGCTACTGCCGAGTCCGCTCGGGTCCTAGGCGCGATGCACATCATGATTGGCGAACAATGCCGAATCTGCGCCGGAAAATTGCGTCCACCATTCGGTCCGACAAGAGACGTTTGCACCATTTCGCGACGACCGCTAGTCCGGTGACTAGGTAGCGAATATTCGGATTCGGCGCTTCTATCGCCCGCAATACGATACGCGCGCAATCTTCAGGAGACGTTCCAGATTTGGCGCGAGCGCCTGTGACGCTGGCGAGAAATCGCGCGTACAGGTGAGCGTAAGGGCCGTTACTCATTTTTTCCAGATAAGGTTTGGAGAGCTCCGAGGCTGCTTGCTGAATGCCAGTGACGATGTAGCCCGGCTCGATCAGCACAACCTGCACGCCGAATGGATAGAGTTCGAGACGCAGTGCGTTGCTCATGGCCTCGAGGGCGAACTTGCTGCTACTGTACGCGCCTTGCGTCGGCGCGGTCACAAACCCGGAGACGGAACTCATCATCACAATGCGCCCGTGCTTCCGTTCGCGCATGTGCGGCACCACGGCTTGGGTCACACGCAATACGCCGAAGAAATTCGTTTCGAACTGGCGGCGCCAATCTTCCATGCGCAAATCTTCGACGGCTGCAGAGAAATTGACGCCCGCATTGTTGAAGAGGACGTCGATGGCCCCAGCTTTTGCGAGAACGGCGGTCACCCCTTGCTGGACAGAGGCGTCATCGCAGACGTCGAGTTCCAGCGTTTCGAGCGGCAATTTTTGCTCTTGAGCTAGTGCGTCGAGTTGTGCGCGCTTTACTGCCGAGCGACCGGCCGCAAAAACGCGGTAGCCGCGCTGCGCGAGCAACAGCGCCGTGGCTTTGCCCAATCCATCTGTTGCCCCGGTAATGAGCACCGACTTTTGAAGACCTGCACCATTCGTCATTCTTCCCTCCCAGCCAAGAAAGCATTATGCTACCCCGGTTCTTTTTTGAGGTGAGCGTAAAAGGAGCTCGAAACGGACATGCCATAAAACGGCTGAAACGTTTGTTGGGCATGGCCCGTCACATCGTGCAGCGGTCGGTCAGGTGTGCGGGATAATTCAAAAGTGAGGCAATGATGAGAGTATTGAGTGGAAACTCGTGCGACTTTGCTGCGGCGGGGCGCTATCTATTGCGGAGAATTTGGCTGCCGGCCACGGCGGTCCTCTTGGTCGCCAGCTTCACGGCTGCGCTTGCTGGCGCGCAGGCTGCACCAGCGAACGACGAAGAGTACGGAAAGAAAATCCGCGAGTTTACGACCGAGAAGTTCTTCCTCACCGATCTTGTCGATCATCTACCGGCTTCCACTACAGTGCCTTCGCCCGACAAAATTCTGGGCCACATCGTAGGCGCGCCGAATTTTCTTACCTATTCGAAAGACATTTACCAGTATTATGACGAGCTCGCAAAAGCCACTCCGCGAGTGAAAGTCTTCCGCGTGGGCAAAACGGAAGAGGGTCGCGACTTTCTGCTCGTGGCAGTGAGTGACGAAGCCAACATCGCGCAGCTCGATCATTTGCGCGACGTTACCGCCAAGCTTGCCGATCCGCGCAAAATCACGGATGCCGACGCGAAGCAGTTGATCGCCGGCGGCAAGCCGTTTTACTGGGCATCTGGCTCGATACACTCGCCCGAGACGGGGTCGCCGGAGATGTTAATGGAATTGGCTTACCGCCTGGCGGTGGAAGATTCGCCGTTCATCCAGAACATTCGCAAGAACGCGGTTTTTCTGATTACTCCGATCGTCGAAGTGGACGGCCACGATCGCGTAGTGGACTCTTGGAACTACCAAAAGGCAAATCCAGACAAGCCGCTGCCGGGCCTCGTTTACTGGGGGCACTACGTTCAACACGACAACAACCGCGACGGCATCGCCATGGGTTTGAAGCTTTCCCAGATGATGATGCAGAATTTTTTCTATTGGCACCCGCAGGTGCTGCACGATCTGCACGAATCGATTCCATATCTTTATGTTTCAACTGGGACGGGACCGTATAACGCATGGCTCGATCCGATCGTAATTAACGAGTGGCAGAAGCTCGCTTATAACGATGTCCAGGGCATGACGGAGCGCGGTGTGGTAGGCGTGTGGACGCATGGTTTCTATGACGGCTGGGCGCCCAATTACATGTTTTATGTGGCGAACGGACACAACTCCATTGGACGTTTCTATGAAACCTATGGAAACGGCACTCCCGAAACGAAATTAGCGGAGCTGGCGCCGAGTTCGACGAGCCGCGCGTGGTTCCGGCCCAATCCACCTCTGCCCAAAGTTATGTGGTCGCTGCGCAATAACACAAACCTGGAAGAAAGCGGAGTTCTGCTTTCTCTGGACTACACCGCGCAACATGGGCAGGAACTTCTGAAGGATTTCTACGAGAAGAGCAAACGCTCCGTTGCGAAAGCTACCACGGAAGGCCCGGCGGCTTGGGCCATCGTAAATGACGGCAGGCGGCCAGCGCTCGCGGCACAACTCGCGAATCTTTTGCAAAAGCAAGGCGCTGAGGTACAGAAACTCGAACAAGATTTTGAGGTGAAGGAAACAGTCTCACCCGCAGCGAAATCCGCAGACGCCAAGAGCCCCGATGCAAAAGCGGAGAAACCAAAGGACGATACAAGCGCCAAGAAAACCGAGGAAGCGAAGGCCACGAAGCTCCCGCTGGGCAGCTACATCATTCGCATGGACCAGCCTTACAGCCGCATGGTCGATATGCTCCTCGACACACAATATTACTCGACGAGCGACCCGCGTCCTTACGATGACACGGGTTGGACTCTCGGCCCTCTACGCAATGTGAAGACCGTGCGCATCACGGACACGGCGATTCTCAAAGCTCCAATGACGCTTGTGGACAGAGTTGCAAAGTTCGAAGGCGGCGGCGTGATTCCTCCACACTCGGAGAAGGGCAAAGCAGCAGCCTCCGCGAAATTTTACGTGATCAACGCGACTGGCGAACCCAATTTGGCGACGCTGCGTTTTCGACTGAAGGACGTAAAGTTTTTTGCAGCGGAAGAAGGCTTCGATGCTGCCGGCGAGAAATTCGTTCCCGGGACTTTTATTCTTCCGCTCGAAGGCAATCCAGCCGATCTGGATTTGCGGCTGAACACGGCGGCCCGAGAGCTAGGCGTTCGTGTAACCAGCGCGGCGTCTGTTCCGGACGTGCCACGCCATGGAATAAACGTGCCTCGCATCGCGCTGATGCACAACTGGACGGACACGCAGAATGAAGGGTGGTTCCGGCTCGCGCTGGAAGAGACCGGCGTGCCGTACTCCTACATTTCCGACATCAATGTGCGCAACACGGCTAACCTGCGCGAGAAATACGACGTAATTTTGTTTCCTCCGACATTCTTCGGTCTCCAGCAAATTCTGAACGGCATACCGACGCGCGCAAACGCAGATGGCAGCGAACCCAGCGGGCCGATTCCCTGGCAAAATTCTTCGACGACACCGAATTGGGGCGGAATCGATGAGGCTGCGGACATTCGCGGTGGATTGGGCTTCGATGGCGTGGCTCATCTCAAGAAATTCATTGAGGACGGCGGACTCTTCATTCCCATCGGCCCCAGTACACATCTGCCGATCGAACTTGGAATTACAGATACGGTGGTCATCAACGATACTCACCAGCTGCAAGCTCGCGGCATGATCGCTCGAGCAACCGTTGAGGACAAAGCCAGCCCGATCACCTATGGATACGATGATTCCGTCGGCGTGTATTTCAATCAAGGGCCGGTGTTCAGCGTTTCTGTCGCGGGGAGATTCGGCCGGTTTTTTGCCGACGACGCAGGTGGCTCGCGCCCCAGCGGCCGAGGTTCGATGACCGATCCGGACATTCCGCAGGGTCGTGCTTGGACCGAGCCGGAAGCTCCCGTACATCGGAGCAAGGCGGAGCAGGAACTCTACGTCAACCCCGAGTTGCGATCTGATCTGAGCTCGTTTCTTCCGCCGCCTTCGCTTTACCCGCGCGTAGTGTTGCGCTTCGCTGGCGAAAAAGACTTGCGGATAAGCGGTATGCTCGCGGGCGGCTCGGAGTTGGCGGAATCGCCGGCGATCGTCGACGTGCCCGTTGGCAAAGGACACGTCGTTTTGTTCGCAACAAATCCCATGTGGCGGCAGGAGACGCAGGGAAGCTTTATGTTGCTGCTTAACGCCGCGCTGAATTACGACCACCTAAACGCCGGACGGAAAACACCGCCATCGGCAAAGGCCAAGACTGAGCCTGCAGCGACAAAACCCTAGTCCCGGCGTTCCAAACCGTCAAGCGTCTCGCTTTCGGCACACTGGAACGACGCCACAAACCCATGTGCAAGAAGGGCTGCTAAGATCGTTCTATCTCAGTAGCTTCCTTTGAGTGCGTGGGTGCGCCTGCATGGCCGACGACGGAAGTCCTTTGATTCGAGAGTCTAACGGGAAGTGGCGGTTGGGCTTTTGGAGCCTGATCGCTACGCAGTTTCAGGGCGCTTTTAACGAAAACGCGCTGAAATTTCTCGTCATCTACCTCATTCTTGCCATCGAGCACGACAACGCTCAGCGCGCAAACCATGAATTTCTCGTCGGGGTCCTGTTCGCTGCTCCATTCGTTCTGTTCTCGCTAGCCGGCGGATATCTCGCAGACCGCTTCAGCAAGCGTAGCGTCACGATACAGACCAAAGTGTTTGAAGTTGGCGTGATGCTGCTCGCCGTGGTTGCCTTGATCGGTCCGAATTTTTCGCTAGCACTGGCAGCGATCTTTCTTGTGTGCACGCAGGGGGCGTTCTTTGGGCCCTCCAAATATGGCCTGCTTCCTGAACTCTTACCTCCCGAGAAATTGTCCTGGGGCAACGGCGTGCTCGAGCTAGGGACTTTCCTCGGAATTATCGCAGGAAGTGTCAGCGGATCGATCCTTGCCGCGGAATTCGCTGGACGACAGGTGTATTCCGGCGCGATTCTTTTTGCGTTCACGGTTATCGGTTTGGTGTGCAGCTTTGGCATAAGCAAAGTTCCTGCTGCCGATCCCAGCAAAAAGTTCCATCTCGCCTCGCTGATCGACGTCTGGTCTCCCATGAAGTTGATCCGCAGCAACCGCATTCTTTGGCTTGCGGTTGCGGGAAACACCTACTTTTTCTTTGTGGCCGCTCTCTTGCAGTTCAATATTTTCTTGTACGGACAAGATGTTCTCCATCTCGATTCGTCGCATGGAGGCTTGCTGCAAGCTGCGGTGGCCATCGGGATTGGCTTGGGAAGCTTTTCCGCCGGATACCTCTCCGGCGGAAAAATCGAATATGGACTGATCCCGCTCGGATCTTTGGCGATGACCGCGTTTGGCCTTTGCTTGTCGATCCATGGATTGTCGTTTCACGCAGTGTTGGGGTTACTGGCGTGCCTGGGCTTCTCCGGCGGATTTTTCATTGTGCCGATCAGCGCGCTGATTCAGCACATTCCCGAGGAGCAGCACAAGGGCATCGTTCTAGGGGCATCAAACTGGTTGTCGTTTGTAGGGATTGGCGTAGCATCCGGCGCCTACTATGCAATGTCGCGCTGGTTGAACCTGGACTCCGGAGCCATCTTTCTTTGGGCGTCGCTGGCGACGTTGGCCGCAACGGTTTACGTGCTCTACCTGCTGCCGGATTCATTGCTGCGGCTTTTGCTGTGGATGCTCACGCACACGCTTTATCGGCTTGATGTTGCGGGGCGCGAACGAGTTCCCGCGCGAGGCGGAGCTCTGCTTGTTCCCAATCATGTTTCGATGGCCGATGCGGTGCTGCTTCTTGCTTCCGTCGACCGCCCAGTGCGCTTCTTGATGTTCAAAGGTTCCTACGATCATCCACTGGTCAAACCGTTTGCGAAAATATTAGGCGTAATTCCCATTTCTTCCGATCAAGGTCCGCGCGAAATGATTCATTCTCTGCGCCGCGCGACGCAGGCGTTGCAGGATGGTGAGCTGGTTTGCATTTTCCCCGAAGGACAGATGACACGTATCGGCCAGATGATGCCGTTCCGCCGCGGCATGGAACGCATCATTAAAGGTGTCGATGTGCCGATCATCCCTGTGAATCTTGACGGCGTGTGGGGCTCGATTTTTAGTTTTGCTGGAGGGCGCTTTCTCTGGAAATTGCCGCGGCATTTGCCTTATCCGGTGCGCGTGACGTTTGGCAAGTCGCTCCCTTCGACGGCGTCGGCACAGGAGGCACGGCAAGCCGTACAAGACCTCGGCGCGGAGGCGTTTGAGCGGCGAAAGCCTCAAATGCGGCCGCTGGCGCGGACTTTTCTCTACACTGCGCGCCGCCATCCCTTTCGCTTCGCCATGGCCGATGGTCAGACGCCCAAGCTGACTTTTTTTGCCGTGCTGGCGAGAACGCTTTTCCTCGCGCGGCGCTTGCGGAAAACGTGGCAGGGGCAAGAGATGGTCGGCATTCTTTTGCCGCCTTCGATTCCCGGCGCATTGGTGAATTTCGCGGCAATGCTGATGGGCAAAGTGCCCGTCAATCTGAATTACACGGCATCGAATGAAACGCTGGAGTCTTGCGCGAAGAAATGCAATTTGAAAACGGTGATCACGGCTCGCGCTTTTCTCGAACGCGTGCATGTGCAGCCGCCGGCGGAGACGGTTTTCCTGGAAGACCTGGCGAAGGAGCCACGTTTCACCGAACGTCTCGGCGCTGCTTTGGCGTTTTTTCTTCCAGCGCGCCTCATCGAAAAGTATGCCGGCGCTGGGCGCGAAACAAAGCTCGAAGACATCGCCACGATTATTTTCTCTAGCGGTTCAACGGGCGAGCCAAAAGGCGTAGTGCTGACGCACTACAATGTGGCCTCGAACGTCGAGCAGCTCAATCAAGTCTTTCTGCTGCACTCCAACGATCGCATCATGGGAATTCTCCCGTTTTTTCATTCATTCGGATTCACGGGAACACTGTGTCTTCCCGCGGCGACCGGAATTGGCGTGGTGTTTCATCCGAATCCGCTCGATTCGCGAGTCATCGGCGCGCTCGTCAACAAATACGCCGTCACGATGCTGCTCGCTACACCGACTTTTCTCAACGCCTATACACGCCGTTGCGAGCCGGAACAGTTTGGCAGTTTGCGCTTCGTGATGGCCGGCGCGGAAAAGCTGCCGGAGCGGATTTCACAAGCGTTTGAAGATCGCTTTGGCCTTCGGCCGCTGGAGGGCTACGGCTGCACGGAGTGCTCTCCTGCCGTGACAGTGAACACGATCGATTTTCGCGCAGCATCTTTTCGCCAGGTGGGTGCAAAGCGCGGCAGCATCGGGCATCCGCTGCCCGGGATGAGCGTGAAAATTATCGATCCAGAGACGCTGCAACCGCTGGCCGTCAATCAACCCGGCTTACTTCTCGTGCGTGGGCCGAACGTGATGCAGGGTTATTTGAACCAGCCGGAAAAAACCGCGGCAGTTCTGCGCGACGGCTGGTACAACACCGGCGACATCGCGATGCTCGACGAAGACGGATTTCTGCGCGTCACGGATCGCTTGAGCCGTTTTAGCAAAATCGGCGGCGAAATGGTGCCGCACATCAAGGTAGAAGACAAACTGCACGAACTGGCGAACGCCACGGAGCAGGTGTTTGTGGTGACAGCGGTACCCGACGAAAGAAAAGGCGAACGCCTGATGGTGCTGCACACGCTGCCGGAAGATAAGCTGAAGGAAACTCTCGAGCTGCTCGCCAAATGCGATTTGCCTGCGCTTTGGAGGCCCCACCCGGATCAGTTTTTGCGCGTAGAGAAATTGCCTTATCTCGGCACGGGCAAGCTGGACTTGCGAAAAGCGCGCGAACTCGCATTGGAAGTCGCGAAACCTGTGTGAGCGCCCCCGTGCAAGTTGCTCCTGCCAAGGCCGTAGACTCACGGCAGATGACCGACGCCGAGAGCGCGCGAAAATGGCGTCGCCTGATTCGCCGGATTGTGCTCACGGGGCTGGCGTTGGGAATCTGGTTTTGGACGCAATCGCTGATCGCGCATCGAGCCGCGCCAGCTTCCGGCGTTGGTGACGCGCTTCACACACTGACCGCCGGCCTCAATTCCTATTTCTACCATTCACCAAACGCGGCCAACGCGCTGCTGATTATCAGTTCCGGTCTAATTGATGGACTTGCGCTGTTTCTGCTCGTGCGTTGGCTCTTCGGGCCGAGCGTGCGGCCGTTCCTGGGACTTGTGCTGCTGCTCGGCTTACGCCAAATCATGCAAGCCATCTGCGCGCTTCCAACGCCTCCAAATATGATCTGGCATTATCCCGGATTCCCTTCCCTGCTGGTCACCTACAACGTGGGCAACGATTTTTTCTTCTCCGGACATACCGCCATCGCGGTTTTTGGTGGGATCGAGTTGGCGTGCCTCGGGAAGCCGTTGCTTACCGTCGTGGCTGTGGCGATCGTTCTGTTTGAAATTGCCACCGTGCTCGTCCTGCGCGCGCACTACACGATGGACGTCTTTGCCGGAATCCTCGCGGCGCTCTGTGCTGCTCGGTTTTGCACCGTGGTCTCGCCCCGCATTGATGACTGGCTGTCTGGCTAAATAAACTCGCCACCGGCTGCTATTCATACCGCAGCGCGACCATGGGATCGACGCGCATGGCACGCCGTGCGGGGATGTAGCACGCCGCGAGCGCCACAATGACTAGCAGGACCGCCACGGCGGTAAACGTGAACGGATCGGTCGCGCTCACGCCGTAAAGCAGGCTGGCCATCAACCGCGTCAATCCGAACGAAGCTATAAGGCCAAGTATCACGCCGCCCCCGGCCATTCTCATTCCTTCGCCAAGAATCAGGCGCAGAACGTCAGAACGCTTCGCACCGAGGGCCACGCGGACGCCAATCTCCTGTGTGCGCCGCTGTACAAGATAGGAAATGACGCCGTAGATTCCGACAGAAGCGAGTGCCAGCGCCAGGGCAGCAAAGATTCCGAAGACAGCCATGGAAAAACGCTGCGAGGCCAGCGAATCAGAAATAATTTCGTCCATTGTTTGCACCTTGGACATCACGTGCTCCGCACTGATGCCTTTTACGGCTGCGCGCAGCGAATCCCCGATGGCTGCGGCTCCCGGCTCATAGCGCACCATGACGCCCGTTCCGCTCGCCGAGAGCTGCATGGCCTGGTCCGGAAGCTGCATGAACGGAAAGTAGAGTTCCGCGCGCAACGTCTCTTTGTCGTCGGAGTCGAGTCCCCACTGTTTGATGTGGCTCACGATTCCGATGATTTCCGCGCGTCCTCCTTTGTTATCAAGAAAAATATGCTGGCTGATGGGATCCATGTCGGGGAAATATTTTTTCGCGAACACATCGTCCACCACGACGACGTGCGAAGCGTTTTCATTGTCCTGCACAGTGAAAAATCGCCCACGCTGAAGGGGAATGCCCATCACCTGAAGATAGTTTTCTTCCACGACATAACTGATCGACCAGCTTTTTTCGTCGTCGGTTAGCGGCTTGGGCTTCCCTTCAATCCAGAAGAGGTCCTCGTCATCGCTGCTGAGCGGCACGGCGCCCCAGGAGAGCGAAATGGACTTCACTCCGGGAACCGCTGCGAGTTGCCGGTCGACGTTACGGAGAGCCGCGCGAATTTCAGCCGCGCCGGCGTTGCGCATAGATGGAGGAAGGGCCACGCCAAAGGCAAGCACGTTATGCGAATCAAAGCCGGGGTTTACGTTCCAGAGCGCCGTAAGGCTGCGTAACATGAGCCCGGCTGAGATTAACAACACCAGTGCCATCGCCATTTCGACAATCACGAGAAGGCCTTGCGCGCGATGACGCGTGCCGCTCTCTCCACGGCCGCCTTCTTTCAGAGTATCGAGGAGATTGCGGCCGCGGCTCTTCAACGCAGGCGCCAATCCAAAGAAAATGCCGCAACCCAGCGAAACAAGCACGGTAAAAAGCATTGCGCGCGCGTCGAGATGTACTTCGCTGGCGCGAGGAAGACCTTGCGCGAGAAATTGCAGAGCCGCTCGCGTTCCCCAGGCGGCGAGAAGCAAACCCAGGGCTCCCGCGGCAAACGCCAGCAGGATGCTTTCCGTCAGGAGCTGGCGCACGAGCCTTGCCTGGCCCGCGCCGAGCGCCGCGCGAATCGCGAATTCGCGGCCGCGGGCTGCCGCTCGAGCGAGCATCAAGTTCGCGACGTTGACGCAGGCAATCAAGAGCACGAATCCGACAGCGGCAAGCAAAACGAGCAGCACCAGGCGAACATCGCCGACCATCGTTTGCCGCAACGGGCGCAGCGCTGCGCCGATGCCTTTATTGGTGTCCGGATACGCCGCAGCGAGGTTGCTCGAGATGCGGGCCATGTCCGCGCGCGCTTGGTCGATGGTCACGTCCGGCTTCAGCCGGCCCACTCCATGAACTCCCAAACCCGCGCCGCGATTTGGAAGCAAGGGATTCGTCCACTGGCCCAACGGTGTGTAAATGTCAACGTCGCGGAAGAGGCCCGAAAAATCGAAGCTGGCGGGAGTCACGCCAACAATTGTGTAGCCAGTGCCGTCAAGGTTGATATTTTTCCCGAGCACATCGGGAGAGGAGTTGAACTTGCGCTTCCAAACTGTTTCGCTGATCATCACAATCGGCGAGCGGCCGATGTCGTCTTCTCCGGGCGCGAACGTCCGGCCAACGACTGGATTGACGCCCAGAACGCTGAAAAAATCCGAAGTAATGAACCGCGCACGTACCTGCTCGGCGTCGCCCAAACCCAAGATATTGAAATTATAAGACCGGTAAACGGCCATGCCGGAAAACGTGTGGTTGTCTTTTTGCCAGTCGCGAAAATTCGGAAAGGAAATGGAGCCAGTCGCAAAATTCGGCTTGCTTTCCGCCAGCCAGACAAGCTGCTCGGGGTGTGGGTAAGGCAGGGGCTTGAACAGAACGCCATTCACCACCGAAAACAGCGCGGTGTTCGCGCCGATTCCGAGCGCCAGCGTCAGAATTGCCACGGCCGCAAAGCCGGGTGACTTGACAAGCATGCGCATTCCGAATCGCAGATCTTGTATGAGCCGTTCGACGGAAGCGCCACCCCACATCTCGCGCGTGACGTCCTTGATCAAGCCAACGTTGCCCAATTCTCTCCGCGCTGCACCACGCGCCTGCTCTGGTTTCTCGCCGCGGCCGGTGCGGTCCTGCGCCGCCATCTTCAAATGGCTTTGAATTTCTTCTTCCAATTCGTTTTCACGTTTTTGACGACGCCAAAAGGAAAATGTCACGCTTCGCTCTCCCTCTTCGCCGGATTCAGCACGCCAGCAATAGCATCCGAGACTTGCGCCCATCGCGAGCGCTCCGACTCGAGTTGTTTCTTGCCTTTGGCTGTTAGCTTGTAGACTCTGACGCGCTGCTTGTTTTCAGACACCTTCCAATCCGCGGAAATCCATTTTTGACGCTCGAGCCGGTGCAGCGCCGGATACAGCGAGCCGGTGTCCACCTGCAAAATGTCTCCCGAGTTTGTACGAATCGCCTGACTGATCCCGTAGCCGTGCTGTGGTCCCCAACGCAGGGTTTGAAGAATGAGCAGATCGAGCGTTCCTTGCAGCAGTTCGATGCGGTTCTGGTAGCGTGGACTCATGCTCACCTCGGGCTGTAGATGTTCTACACCCATGGCATGTAGAATGTCTACACCCATCAAAAGAGCAACTCGGGGGCCGCCAATGAGAACTGGCTAAGTGCTTGACGCACAAACCCTTAGTCAGGACGCTCTAACTTACAGCACCCTCTGGCTGACCGCTCCCGGGATCTAGTGTCGCGAAACCGGTCAATGGGACATCTTTCCCCTTTACTCTTGGTCCGCTCGCAGCCGTTATCAGATTGTCGTGCTGGCTCGCTGATGCTACGGTTTTAAGTACTTAGTGATGAAAATCATGCAGCGTTTGCCGCGTCGAATTTCCCTCTGCCTATTGATGATCGCGCTCTCGGTCTCTGTCCTGGGCCTCGCAAAAGGACAAACTGCCTCAAACCAAAACGCACCACTAAAAATCGGTTACCTGATGGACTCTCTCAAAGTCGAGCGATGGCAAACCGATCTCGACACTTTCCAGAAGCGCGCGAAGGAGCTGGGTGCCGAAGTACTGGTGGAAACAGCCGAGGGAGACGACGATTTGCAGCTGCAGCAATCCCAAAAGCTGATGGATTCCGGTGTGAAAGTTCTCGTTCTGGTCCCGCACGACACGGACAAAGCCGCTCGCATCGTGAGTGCAGCCAAAGCCCGACATATAGCAGTGCTGAGCTATGAACGTCTGGTCCGCAACAGCGATGCTGATTTCTTTGTTGGCACAAACGCTGAGGTGATTGGCGAGCTGCAATCCTCCACGCTTGCGCGCCTGGCTCCTAAAGGAAACTACGTTCTGATCGGCGGCTCGCCGTTGGACAGCAACGCCAAAGTTTTGCGCGACGGACAAATGCGTGCGATCCAAACGTTCGTTGATCGTGGCGATATAAAAATCGTTGGCGATGGTTGGGCAAAAGATTGGGACCCGGCTGAAGCTTACGCCATCATGTCCAAAGCGATCGATTCCACGAAAGGCGATGTCACCGCGGTAGTCGCTTCCAATGACGGTACTGCGGGAGGCGCTATCCAGGCCTTGCAGGAACACAAACTCACCGGCAAAGTGCTCGTGTCCGGCCAGGATGCCGACCTCGCCGCCATCATCCGGATTTTAGACGGCACGCAGACCATGACGGTCTACAAACCTATTGGACTGCAAGCGAGAACTGCCGCGGAAGCTGCCGTCAGTCTGGCTGCTGGCACTCCCATCAAAAATGCAGTTTCGATTCCTAACGGGACGAACATTGTCCAAGCGATATTTCTGAGCCCGGTAGTAGTCACCAAAGAAAATGTGAAGCAGACAGTCATCAAAGATGGTTTCCAAAATCTCGAAACCATTCAGAAAAGTCTGCCGAAGGACAAATGGCCGAATTGAATATTGGGCAGGGCGAGGCTGTGCGCCCTAGTTCGCAGAAGCTTCCAAGTTTGTAGGCTTGTATCGCCAGCGCAGCAGACGCTGCTATCGCGAGCACATCCTAACGACGAGCCTTCTCGAGCGACAGCTTAAAACTTTACGCCCCAGAAGGAAGGGTCCGGCTTAATCAGCTCGAGACCAACGTCCCATGCTTCATGATCGCGCCAAACAACTTGCGCCTCCGCCGTGCGTCCGCTGACGGAATGAATGAGGCGCACGCGCTTGCGCATGGGAAGTCCCGCCCCTATCACAGCCAAGCAGCCAGACCTGCTTATGTCCACGGTCACGCCGTTGGCTTGTTGTCGTTGGGAGCCTTCTTCCCATTCGACCTGGAATTTCACTCGAGAGACGATACGCGGATGGTTGCGCAATTTTTCCCATCGTTCTTCAAAAGCTTTACCTTCGGAGATCGTGATGGGGTTCACTGCAGTTTCGGTGGCCATGCCTGCCTCGCAGCTTGTGTGGGTTTCGTACTCGGCCGGGGTACATCAACAGCAAAAGATAAGATATTTGTCGGAGTAGCCGCAGTCAATAGTACTTCTTACAATTTTTTGGGCCGCTTATCGCGTGTACGTTCACGAGAAGCTACGCTATTGCCTCCCAGAAAAGCTTTGCTAATCAACTGAAACCATGTATCTTAGTCCGAATCGCAGAGCACATCCTTCTTCGAGTTTCCCTTTTTATTCTCTGTATTTTCTGCAGAGCCGCAATAAAGAGCATGCCCCCATTCGCAAATACTTGCTAGCAAGAAAATGCGTGCAAATAGCAATCCCACAAATCGCGGTTCGTGTTAGTTTGTCTGCAGCCAGTTCGCGGTATGCGAGCGGCACATTGGAGGTTTGACCATGCCCCCGAAAGAAAATCCCGCCTGTCGTTCCCGTCGCTCATTTTTGCAAGTTTCCGCAGCCGCCGCAGCGGTGGCCGCTGGATATCGCATTGTCACCGAACCGATGCTGGCCCATGCCGGCTCGCTTCCTTATCCCCGCCTTATCCAAAAGATGCGGTGCTCATTAATGCGAACGAGAATCCGCTGGGTCCCTGCGGCGTAGCTTGCGGTGCAATCAATGACGTCGCTTCGCAAGGCGGCCGCTACTCGGATTGGATGACCAGAGATCTCATTAACACTTTTGCGACAGCGGAAGGGCTCAAGCCCGAGTACATCCACGCATTCCCTGGTTCCAGTGGCCCGTTGCATTACTCTGTGCTGGCTTTTACATCTCCCACGAAGAGTTACGTCACTGCCGATCCCGGCTATGAAGCCGGAGCACATGCCGCAAAAATCGCTGGCGCTCGCGTCGTGAATGTACCGCTGACCAAAACCTATACGCATGACGTGAAAGCCATGTTGGCGGCGGCGCCGGATGCGGGCATGTTTTATATTTGCACGCCCAATAATCCTACCGGCACACTTACTAGCCATTCCGACATCGAATTTCTGCTCGCCAACAAGCCGAAGGGTTCCATACTTCTGGTGGACGAGGCGTACATTCATTTTTCCGACGCAACTACAGCACTCGATCTTGTGAAAGCGGATAAAGACGTGATCGTTCTGCGCACGTTCTCCAAAATCTACGGAATGGCTGGATTGCGCTGCGGTTTTGCCATCGCCCGTCCGGATCTTCTCGAAAAAATGAGTGCATTTTCCGGCTGGAGCGCCATGCCCATCACCGCCGTGGCCGCCGCATCGGCCAGCCTGAAAGATGCGCAACTCGTCCCCGATCGCAAACAAATCAACGCGACCATCCGCGAAGCGACGTTTGAATGGCTTTCCAAGAACGGCTACTCCTTCGTTCCGTCGCAATCCAACTGCTTCATGCTCGACGTGAAGCGTCCCGCAAAAGAAGTCATCGCCGCGATGGCCGCGCAAAATGTTTTCATCGGTCGCCCTTGGCCAGTTTGGCCCACTCACGTTCGCATCACAGTTGGCACGCAATCCGAAATGGAAAAGTTCCAAGCCACCTTCGCCAGCGTGATGAAAAACCCATCCGCCGCGCTGCGTCTGGCTTCGCCGCTCAACATCTCAAATAATTTGGATGGTTTGCGTATTCCGGAGCGAGCGTAGACGCTGTTTCCCGACGCCGAATCTTAATTACTACCTCCATCTTGCAGAACGGCTGGGACTTCAGCAGGCACGATCCCGAGGTCCACGTAAATCGGCCGGATGAACTTTCGCACGGCTTTCAATTGCGTTAGGAACCAAATCGCGCCCGCCAAGCAGCATGCGCCGCTCACCATCACCGTTTTCGGCGCGCCGATTGCACTAGCCAGCGTCCCAGCCAGCAAGCTTCCAAAAGGTGCCATGCCGACGAATGCAGCCGTGTAGTAGCTCATGACTCGCCCGCGCTTGTTTTCTTCGACGATGGTTTGTATGACGGTGTTGCTGGCAGACGCTTCCTGCATCATGCCAAAACCGCAAAACGACAACACTACGAGAGATAGCCAGTAATTTCGCGAGAAACCGAAAAGTATCAGTCCGATCCCGAGCATGCCGGCGGAGATCGGCATCATCTTGATTAATCCCCGCGCACTTGGGCGCAGGGCAAGAGAATAGGCAGATGCGAGCGCGCCTACTCCCACGGCTCCCATCAAGAATCCATAAGTGTGCGGGCCTCCCTTCAACACACTCAACGCAAAGATCGGCATCAAGACTGTGAAGGGCCAGCCCATTAAACTGATCACAGCGAAGAGCGAAAGAATCGTGCGTATTGGCACTGACCCGGTCACATACTTCCAACCTTCTTTCAGTTGGTGAAACATGGAAGCAGAGGCTTGTGGCAGTAGCTGAGGTTTCAATCGCATCATCAGCAAGGAAGCAATCACGGGAAGATAGCTAAGCCCGTCAATCAGGAAACAATAGCCGGTGCCGAAGAGCGCGATGACTCCGCCGGCGAGCGAAGGCCCCAGTAGCCGAGCCATATTAACCATCGAGGAATTTAGCGCGATCGCGTTGCCGAGATCCTGCTTCTCCTCGACCATCTGCACAAGAAAAGCCTGCCGCCCAGGCATGTCGAATCCATTAATCAATCCTTGAAAAGCACTGAGCCCGATAATTTCGTGAATCGTGATGCGGCCGCTGAGCGTCAGTACCGCCAGCGCCAGCGATTGCACCATCGCTAGAACCTGCGTAGCAACCAGCACCCGCCGCCGGTCCAATCGGTCGACCCACACACCCGCAAAAGGCGCCACAAGAAACGTGGGAATCTGTCCCGCAAAACCTACAACGCCTAGCAGCAAAGCCGAACTGGTCAGTTTATAAACCAACCAGCTCGTCGCAATGCGCGTCATCCACGTGCCAATCAGCGAAATGCTCTGCCCCGTGAAGAACAGCCGGAAATTGCGGTGACGCAACGCGCGCCAGACTCTTGCGCTGCGTGATTTTTTTTCGGCCGGAAGGTCTGGTTTGTTGGCGGATTTGCTCAATTCCCGAGTCCCCTGTTCGTCCAAACCATTCTATACGCCATTATTCTTTCGATGCGCGCGCAGCTTCTCGGCCACATTTGGCTGCACGCTGCAATCACGTCGTAACTCGGTGGTACGTTGACTTGCCGCATGGCTTGAGAGTACTTTGCTTGTCCGTTGCAGCAAGGTTGGAGGCATGCATGGCAGATTGGGTGATGTTTAATTGGTCGCTCTCTAAAGCGATCGAAAATGATTCTCTCGTCAAATTCTCGCCGAGGTGGATTCCCGTACCTGATTTGCCCATGAAGGTGGTAATGGATTTGCCGCCGGACACGGAGCGTATGCTGGAAAAAGATCCGTTGCTCATGCAAATGATCAAGGACGATTCCAAACAGGCTTTCACCGCTTCCTTATCAAAAATCGTGCCGCGGCTCCAGGCGCTGGATGCGGAATGCGGCGCGTCTGGCGGCGACTTTTTCAAGTACGCGGAATCGCGCAAACGCGTGTTGCAGCAAATCGATTTGGACCTTCAGCAGGCCAAGACGAACGCAGTGGCCGCCGTGCAGAAGCGCTGGATGCAGGTGCAGCAACAAAAGAAAGAATACAAAAAATACCGGCTGGGTGTGGGCATCAAGCTGGTGAAGGGTGCCGCGGGAGTTGCCGCCGCGGCTGCAGGCATCGCCGGTGCGGCACCTACGGGAGGAGCCAGTCTAGCGCTCTCTAAGGTGGGAGGCTACCGCGCGGCGATGGATGGCGTAAAGACGCTTTGGGATTGTGCGAAGAACGCTGACGGAGTGCAGAAGAGAGTCGAAACGGGGCTGAAGAAGCTGCGCGACTCCTACGCCCAAGGTCAGAAATCGGGAGTAGCCCGCGAAGTGGTTGCGAGCACCGCCAACGCTCTGCTCAAGGAAGCGCCGGTAGCCGTCATCAACAAACTGTCCGGAGGTGCTCTCACCAACGTGGCGACGTTGGAGGACGACAACAAGCTGTGGCGGGGCAAACTCACTCACCTTCGTTTTCTCGCTCACGAACTATCGGAAGGGCTGAACGAACTGCTGGTGAATTCGGACAAACTCGCCACGCAGCTCAGTGCCGATCCGGAATCCAAGAAGAAGCTGGCGGCCCTGAGGGGCTTCCAAGCCGACATCAATAAACTACTCACCGAGGGATTTATCGTTCCAAGCATGGGCCGGCCAGTGACAATCGAAAAATCGTACGAAGACGCCGAGCGCGGGCTCGCGGCGCAAGAACAAGTCTCCAAGGCCATCGAGGAACTCGAGGCCGGCCGCAGCCAGGGCGTAGACTGGTACAACAAAATCATCAGCTTCGTCACCGATGCAGCGCTGACCGCAGCCGGCTACGGAGTCTCTCCTCCAAATCTTTCCAGCGCTAAGGACGTAGCTGGCGTTGTGTCTGACGGAGCCACCAACCTCGCAGGCATTTACGATATGGTTGCCGACGCCGTGCCCCAGGTGAAAGCGATTGAAGAAAAAATAAAGAAAAAGTTCGAAGAAAATGTAACGGACAAAATCTTTGGCGGAACTGTCGCACCTCCCCGCCTTGCCTAGCGGCCCGTCTAGCTCCGTCGCACCAAAACAAAAGGCCGCCAGCGCAATCGGCGGCGACTCAAGTCAGGAATCCTCAACTTCTATACGAACGTTAAACGAACTCTGTGAATTTCTCCGAGGTCATATCGACGTCCCGAAGAATGGATCGCATCAGGCCAGGGCCAAGCGTTTCTCCGCCGTGTACCGGAACTGTGGAACTGTCGTCACTCGGCCGTCTGCATGTTCCATGAACACGTGACTGCCGCACGTTCTCCTGATCTCAAAGCCTGCCCGCTGCAAAGCGCGCACAACTTCTTTGCCCTTTAACCGCGGCAGCCGCGTCATACCGTGATCTGTTGTATTCCGATCAGTTCGAGGGAATCCGCCTCAACATCATCGTCTTCGAGGCAGAGTTCGATAACTTCGCGCACTCGCTTCATCAATGTATCGAGGCTCTTTGCCTGCGTGTGGCAACCGCGCAATGCCGGAACCGTGGCCACATAGTAGCCGCCTTCGTCTTTTTCAATGAGTACCGTAAACTTCCGCGGGCTATTCATTGGTTCTCACCCAGTCTGAGTCTACCATGGCGACCGCCCGTCTCTGAACGACTCGCGCTGACACTCGGCCCAAAAACAAAAAGGCCGTTCTGATAGCTCAGAACGGCCTCTAGATTTTAATCCCGGCGACGACCTACGTTCCCACACAGTTACCCGTGCAGTATCATCGGCCCGGCGAGGCTTAACTTCCGTGTTCGGGATGGGAACGGGTGTGACCCTCGCGGTATGATCACCAGGAAACTCAGAGAAGTCGAAAGTCGAAAGTTGAAGGTCGAAAAAACCTTCAAAATCCAACCACAACTTCAAACTTTTTTGCCGTCGCGACCCGAGAACCGCCGATAAAAAATACCGGCGCTTCCGGGAGCTATGGCGACAACAGAATTTGCGTAGCCGCACAAAGCGACCTACACATAAGGCTGGCAATTTACAGGTTCGACTCGAAGTCGAACATACTGCGAAAGAGAAGGCTTCTTCTCTTTACTCTCTCAAAGACGTTTTGAGAAAGTTTTATGATTAAGCCGAACGGGCGATTAGTACTGGTCAGCTTCACGCATTGCTGCGCTTCTACCTCCAGCCTATCAAAGTCGTAGTCTTCGACTGCCCTTCTTAGGTCTTAAACCTTGGGAGAACTTATCTTAGGGCGAGCTTCTTGCTTAGATGCATTCAGCAATTATCTCTTCCAGACTTCGCTACCGAGCTATGCCACTGGCGTGACAACTCGTACACAAGAGGTCTGTTCATCCCGGTCCTCTCGTACTAGGGACAACTCCCTTCAATTCTCCTGCGCCCACACCAGATAGGGACCGAACTGTCTCGCGACGTTCTGAACCCAGCTCACGTACCGCTTTAATAGGCGAACAGCCTAACCCTTGGGACCTTCTACAGCCCCAGGATGCGATGAGCCGACATCGAGGTGCCAAACCTAAGCGTCGATGTGAACTCTTGGCTTAGATCAGCCTGTTATCCCCGGCGTACCTTTTATCCGTTGAGCGATGGCCCTTCCACGCGGGACCACCGGATCACTAGACCCAACTTTCGTTCCTGCTCGACTTGTAAGTCTCACAGTCAAACCGGCTTATGCTCTTGCACTCCACAGCGGGTTTCCAATCCGCTTGAGCCGATCTTTGGGCGCCTCCGTTACAGTTTAGGAGGCGACCGCCCCAGTCAAACTACCCGTCTGGCCGTGTCTCCCCACCCGTCTCGGGTGGTAGGTTAGAGCGACAGATTAGTCAGGGTAGTATTTCACTGTTGCCTCCTCCTCAGCCGAAACCAAGGGATCACAGGCTCCTACCTATTCTACGCAGATCAATCCGTTACTCATGGCCAGAGTGCAGTTAAGGTGCACGGGGTCTTTCCGTCTAGATGCGGGCATCCGGCGTCTTCACCGGAACCACAAATTCGCCGAGTCACTCGCCAAGACAGTCGCTCTATCATTCCACCATTCGTGCAGGTCGGAACTTACCCGACAAGGAATTTCGCTACCTTAGGACCGTTATAGTTACGGCCGCCGTTCACCGGGGCTTCAGTTCAAGCCTTCGCCCTTGCGGGCTGAGCCCTTGCTTTAACCTTCCGGCACCGGGCAGGTGTCACCCCCTATACGTCGTATTCGACTTTGCAGAGAGCTGTGTTTTTGTTAAACAGTTGCAGAGCGCGATTCGCTGCGACCGCTTCGGGCTATAAACCCTACTGCGGCGTCCCTTCTCCCGAAGTTACGGGACTAATGTGCCTAGTTCCTGAGCGAGTGTTCTCTCGAGCGCCTGTGGATATTCACCTCGTCTACCTGTGTCGGTTTGTGGTACGGGCACCTGGACGACTCCTTAGGGGATTTTCCCGACAGCGTGAAATCAGAGACTTTGCGGTCGTGTGACCTCGTCACCACTCTCACCGTTGAATGACCCCGGGGATTTGCCTCCGGAATCCGGCTTACAGTGGCCAATCAGGATATCCATCACCTGACTCTCCTATCCTTCTGTGTCACCCCATCGTGATAACGTCGCCAGGCGGGACAGGAATGTTGACCTGTTATCCATCAGCTACGCCTTTCGGCCTCACCTTAGGACCCGCCTAACCCTGAGCGGATTAACCTTCCTCAGGAAACCTTAGACTTTCGGCGACACGAGTTCTCATCGTGTTTATCGCTACTTATGCCGGCAGGGTCTCTTGTGTAGTGTTCAGTAGTCCTCTCGGTCTACCTTCAGACTCCACGCAATGCTCCCCTACCAAAGATTATTTCCGAAGAAATAACCATTTCGCAGCTTCGGTGATGTGCTTGAGCCCCGTTGGATTGTTGGTGCATATCCGCTTGACCAGTGAGCTGTTACGCTTTCTTTAAAGGATGGCTGCTTCTAAGCCAACCTCCTGGCTGTCCGAGCGAATACACTTCCTTTCCCACTTAGCACATACTTAGGGACCTTAGCTGGCGATCTGGGCTGTTTCCCTTTTGACCACGAAGCTTATCCCTCGTAGTCTCACTCCCGTGTAGTTATCCGCGGCATTCGTAGTTTGATTGGATTCGGTAACCTGAGTTGGTCCCTAGTCCATTCAGAGCTCTACCACCGCGGTAATTCGCACGAGGCTGTCCCTAAAGACATTTCGGGGAGAACGAGCTATCACGGAATTTGATTAGCCTTTCACCCCTACCCTCAGCTCATCAGAGCGATTTTCAACTCACACCTGTTCGGTCCTCCAGTCGCGGTTAAGCGACCTTCAACCTGGCCAAGGGTAGATCATCCCGCTTCGCGTCTAATACCACGTACTTGTCGCCCTATTCGGACTCGCTTTCGCTGCGGCTCGCTTGCGCTTAACCTTGCACGTGACATTAACTAGCCGGCTCATTAAGCAAGAGGCACGCCGTCAGGCTTTCACGGACCGAAGTCCATGCATTGCCCTCCGACTGCTTGTAAGCATACGGTTTCAGGTTCTATTTCACTCCCCTCGCAGGGGTTCTTTTCGCCTTTCCCTCACGGTACTTGTTCACTATCGGTCGCCAGAGAGTATTTAGCCTTGGAGAGTGGTCTCCCCAGTTTCCCACCAGATTACACGTGTCCGGTGGTACTCAGGATGCCGCTTCGAGTCTGATCAGCTTTCGATTACAGGGCTCTCACCTTCTATGGCCCCGCTTTCCAGCAGGTTCATCTAGCTGTCAGTTTGGTAACTCTACTTATGCGGTCCTACAACCCCCAAATGCAAGCACTTGGGTTTGGGCTGTTCCGATTTCGCTCGCCGCTACTTTCGGAATCTCTGTGATTTATTTTCCTCCAGGTACTGAGATGGTTCACTTCCCTGGGTTAGCTCATACCCGCCTATGTATTCAGCGGGCTGTAACGGGAGTTCATCCCGTCGGGTTTCCCCATTCGGAGATCCTCGGATCAAAGCCTGCTTGCGGCTCCCCGAGGCTTATCGCAGCTTGCCACGTCCTTCATCGCCTTCTGGCGCCAAGGCATTCACCGTACGCCCTTAGTAGCTTAATCATAAAACTTACTCAATCCGTCTTCTGCCAGACTCCGCTCTGGACTTTCATCCATTGCGATTCACACGGTGCTTAGTCCGTGCTTTTTAAATCCTGCTATCGACGCTCCGATTCCCGCAGCTCCATATATCCTCGCAACCGATCTTCACGCAACTCGGGCATGAGTCACGAAGAAGTCTTGATGATTTTTTTGGAAAATCACTTCAGGTATCTGTTGCAGGCTTTCGACTCTGTAGTCCTCGGAAAACCGCGCTTGATAACTTGCTTCCGGCTCCTCTTGCGAGTCACCAGTCACTTGCCACCACTCACGGCCTTTGAATAAGCCGCCTTTTCTTCCACAGTATTGCTCGATTCTCGAGCAAAACTTGTAAATAATCCACACCATACCCCCAGCAGGGACCGTAATCCCGGCCAAGTTATCGGCGTGGACTTGCCAGCCTTTCTGTTGTCAAAGAGCAGTGACCCTGATCTTGTCAGAGTCCCCAACATTCCGTTGGGTTTTGGCTGAAGGGACTTACTCGATCACGTTTCGCGATCTAGCCTTCCAGCTCATCTTTTGTTTCCGTGTTAGTTGAATTCGTGACCGCAGGAGGACTTACTTTTACGCCGCCCACTTCTCACTATCCACTACTCACTTCCACAAAATAAAAAACCCGGCGTCGAGCGCCGGGTACAGTCACCCACATCTGGGTGGCTCCACGCGATGCTCGACAGATTTCTAGCCTGTGCTCGTAAAGAACCTCACTATAGGATCTACTTCTTGGCCTTCGCTTGGTAGTACGCTGGGAAGACGCTTCTTCGACCCGACTGTGATGCCCCTGCCAATTCAGGGATTCCATAGAACCCCCGAACCATTTGTAAGTATACGCACTTTTCTGTATTCGTCAAGTCCCCGTAATAATTATTTTTAGTACCCCCTGTGGTTTTCTGTGCAAAAGCAAATGCCATAAAATCTCGCTATCTGTAAACAACCCATGCAACTGCAAATACGGCGATTACACTGTCATTCGCCCATTATTCGAGATCACGTCAAAAACCCTTACAGCCCCGAATGCTGAAAGCGATTTTAAATTCAACGTTCACTAACAGGAATATGCAAGGGCCCCTATACGATGTGGCCGCATAAATAGATGCTTAAGCCCGCTTGGAATTCTACCTCGGACAATGCATGAACACCCCGGGTACACCCGCAGAGGTATCCCGGGCATCTACTGCGTTTCCCACATACCATCCGGCGAGCGTCCGCCACTGAATCGACCCTATGTTTACCGGAGAAGGGTCGTAGACGAGCACCTCAGTTCTTCGATGGCCGTGCCCGGAGCGGATTCCGGCGATCACCACGATGTGCGTCTTGCCGTTCACCCATAGCGGCCCATAGGTCCTCAGCCAGCTCTCAATCGCTCCGTCGCTCGGGCTTAATGGAGGAACCAGCACCAACCCTAGTCTCTGCGCAACTCCAACGAGTTGCGCATTGCTGAGCCCAGTATCTGATTTCTTAATTATTTCACTAGTTGTGTCTTCTCGAGGATCAAGTATAGCTGCCTCCGTGGTACGTGTACGGCGCCGCCGCCAAGAGATCAGCATCTTCGCACTCGCGTACCAGCATGACATCGCCATGGTCTGCGGTATTAGCTTCATCTCTGGAACGACATAGTTCACTACGGCCACCTCCGCAGCCTGGATAGGCCCTGACTTTAAAGATTACTCCCTGTCTCAATGATCGGCTATTGGCAATTCCACTCATTTTGCAGGTGCCCCCTATGCCGGTTAGGCGTGTGGGGCTTATGACTCTTCCGAGCGGCCAGCGATCAACTCATGCACTTTACTGTCGCACCTTTAAAGGTGCCGGGTTCCCCATACGCCGACTTTGCGTGTGGGGTTTTTGACTTTTCAGATCGGGGTGGGTGGAAGACTCCGAATCCGATTAGACCAGCCTGGGAGTACGAACGCCGCCTCCGATGGTACGATAAGTCAAGCAAGGCCCAAGGCCACAACATGAGCGGCGCAACTGGCAATCTAAAGACCTACGAACAAGGCATCGTCCGCGATAAGGCCATTTGCGGCGGGGAACCCGTCTTCAGAGGTACGCGTGTCACTCTGCGGACCGTGCTCGCCAGCCTAGCTGCCGGAGATTCTGCCGAGGAGATTCTTACTGATTTTCCTAGCCTGAAACCCGAAGACGAGCACCGCTAGCGGCAATCCCATCCTGCTACCAGTCGACGCTTAGCTGATGTCGCAGCCCAGAGCGAACCGTATAGCAGCGCAGATTTCCTTCATCCGCCCCGCGTTTAATTGCGCCACGCGCTTTCCCAAGCGGCGCTGCGAAACCGTGATTACATTATGAAGGTTTACTGCGCACGGCGCTTTCATCCCGTCGTCCCCATCCAGACGCACCTCCGACGGGACTCCGCGGACGGTGGAAGTGATTGGCGCTATCGTCACCGCGGAAAGGTAGGGAAGCGCGCTGTCTCGTGTGAGGATGACTACCGGCCGTGTTTTATCCGGCGGAGCGAACTGATAAAGCCGGACCTCTCCGCGCGCTATTCTGCCGGCCACACGGCCTCCGCCTCCCAGGTGAGGGGATCCTTCCCCCCTTGAGGCTGTCGACTATAACCCGCGCGGTCACGTTCTTCCGCCTCCCGAACGTGCAATCGCCGCAGATGTTCTCGCAGAGCATCCCGTATCAATGCGGAGCGATTGCGTTTGGTCCGCCGTGCAGCTTGATCGGCAGCATGCAAGAGGTCCTTATCGATGACAATCTGCACAGTTTCCATACTGTGGAGTCCTCTCCATAGTATGCTCCATACCCTGTAATAGTTTCAAGCTATACGTGGCGGGTGAAGCGCCATTTGGAATTTGGCTCATCAAAGCGTGCGGCTTGTGAACATCAAAAAGAGGTTGGCTCCGGGCATAGAGGAAAATCTCGCGAACGGCCTGGCGGATGGCTTCGTCCGTCCAATCCGGATGCTCCGCGCGCAAGGCTGCAGCTTTTAGTTGCCGGGCGGAATAATATAAATGTTCAGCCGCGCGCAATTTTTGTGCCGGCGACATGGCTTGCAACACTTTTTTCACTTCGGGGTCCATCGTGGGAGCAATTGTAACTCTTGGGCGATCTATCCCTTGCAAAAGGTGGGCGACCTTCGCCGGCGCTAAACTCCAAACTGCCGCAAATGATGGTCCAGATGCTTGTACATTAATATTGCCCACTCATCTGGCGTTAGCCGCCCAAAGAAGGCATGCGGATGCGAGGTGCATCCCGCGGGCCCGGCTGCGACAAACCGGTCAATCAACCCGGACAAGCGCGTGCGTTCCGTTTCCAGATCCCGTTCATCCTGCACGATAAGTATCTTCGCCGTCGGAGAATTCCGGCGTAGTGGTTCGTCGTTCTCCATCACTTTCGGCTTCACTATCGGCCCAAGGATCCGCCCGATGAACACGCGCGGCGGCTTCTTATCGCCCATCGCCGTTTCCACTCCTCGAGAGCAATGCTCCAGCGCTTGCGCAGGTTTCATCGTGCCCCACTGGCGCACGCTATCCGGCGTCATTTGCGCGATTCGGTGCTTCACTTCTTGTACCCGTCCCGCTTCAAACAGATTCTTCATACGGAAATCTCTCCCTTGCCCAACTTCGCGCGGCCAAGCCGCACGTGCCCGCTTCTCCGCCAGATCGCCGCCTTGTTCACTTCATCGGGTGCCCCACACGCCGATTTGCGTGTGGGATCTTCGACTGTATCGATCACCTCAGCAACGCCACCCCAGCCTTCACCGCCGCCGCCCGCAATCCCTTATCCAGCGTCGCCAGCGGCAAGCCCTCCCGTCGAGCCAAGTCCAGATACACGGCGTCATACGCCGTCAACTGAAAAGAACGCGCGTTACCGAGCGCGTCGCGCACAGGAACAAAATTCATCTCCGTATCCAGTCGACTCGTTGCCGTGATCATGATCTGGTCGAGTGCATCTTCCGCGTCGGCTGCGGTAAGGTCTCGCCGTCGTTCCGCCGTTGCCAGTCCATTCGCAATCTCCAGATGCCATAGCGCCGGTACCAACCCGCGTTTGCCAGAGAGCATCTCCCGCCGTACTTCAAGTGCATATACCGGAATCGGTACGTCGAGAACCCATGCTAGAGCGACCGACGCGTCCAGAACAAACTGGCTCACCTTCTCCCTTCCTCGATCAAGCTCTTGACGCTCACGCTCTTGGGCTTTTTGGAGCGCTTCCTGATTTCATCCATCCTTGCAAATACTTCCTTTAGGTCCACTTGTTCCTGCGCCGGCACAATCTCCGCCGCCACCTTCCCCCGCCTCGTAATCCGGATCCGCTCGCCGCGCGATGCCCGTTCTACCAACTCCGAAAGTTTCTGCTTCGCCTCAAATATCCCGACGGTCCGCATCACTAGCCACCTCTCGAACAATCTAGGTTAATAACCTAGATTGTAAGTCTAGTTGATTCATTCGGACTTTGCAAATCCCCATCTGCGTGGAATTAGCGCGTTTAGAAGGCCACCGGGGCACTTTTCCACACCTTTCCACAGCCATAGCAAACTCCTCAATCCCATTGACTTGCGCCGCGCCCATTCGAATTCCGCTGGAGTCGATGGCCGCGTCCTGATCTTTCTCTCATCTTCGCCTCATTTCTCCCCTTTCCTAATCTCCACGCACGCCGTTTACCCGACCTAGTCGGCGTGTCAAAGCGCACCTCAGCCAGTTCAGCACGTTTAACTCATTTCCGCCCAGGTATCACCCCAAACGTAGCGACCGAAAGTTCCGACTCTGATAGAAGGCATCTGCTTATTCCGCCCCGCCTTCCATTGACTCCTCGCGCTCTCCAACAGAGCAAAATAAGAGCAAAAATCATCCTTTGTTTTCATGCACTTACAAACGACATTTTCACCTAATCTTTTCCTTTGTTGTGCTTACAAATACGAGGGGGGTGTTTTTCCGACCCCTATTGCTCTCTCGCGACTCGCCGTTTCCGCAATGCACACAGCGACGCCCGCAACTCCATTTCTTGCAGACGGTTACTTCGCAATTCTCTGGATAACGGCGGGCCTGGGGCACTGCGGCGGAGTGGGCTCACGCCTCTCTGCCACTATTCCCTACCCACTGCCCACTACCCACTTCTCACTATCCTCCTACAATATCCGCGCCCGCTATTCGTCTACAGCAAGGGATGGACAAGCCGGTGAGCGTTATCGCGATGACCGAGCAAGATCGCCAAATCTCCGAAGTCGTCGCGGAACAGCGCTCCGCGGCTTCGCAACTTCATTCGCCGGCGTGTGCCCGATCCCTCCGACGCCGAGGACATCGTGCAGGAAGTCTTCTACGAACTGGTGGAAGCCAATCGCCTGCTGATGCCGATCGAGCATGTGACCGGTTGGCTTTTCCGTGTCGCGCGCAATCGCATCACGGACCTTTTTCGCAAGAAAAGGCCCGAGGCTTTCAGCGACGCGGCGAGTCGAGGACGAAGATGGCGAGCTGCTGCAGATCGAAGATCTGTTGCCATCGCCCGATGCCGGGCCGGAAGCGCTCTACTTTCGCGGACGTGCTTTTGGATGAGCTGGAATTAGCGCTCGACGAATTGCCACACGAGCAGCGCGAAGTATTCGTCGCGCACGAAATCGAAGGGCGCAGCTTCAAGGAGTTGTCGGCGGAAACCGGCGTGAGCGTCAACACACTGCTCTCGCGCAAACGCTACGCGGTGCTACATCTGCGCGAACGATTGCAAAGCATTCACGACGAATTTGCCAAGAAATGATGCGAAGAAACGATTCGAGGAAATGATTCGAGTACGGGAGGAGCCTAACATGAGTAAGAAGAAATGGTTTTTTATCGTCCCAGCAGCGATACTCGCGATCCCGCTTTTCATCTGGATTGGCGGCGAACTGGTGATGCATCTCTGGAACTGGCTGGCGCCAGCGCTGTTCGGATGGCGGCAAATTACCTTCTGGCAGGCAGTTGGACTGTTGGCTCTCTGCCGTATTCTGTTCGGAGGCCACGGCGTTCGCGGCTCCAATCGCTCCGAAGGCCGGCGTCGAATAAAAGAGCGCATGGGCGAACGCTGGGAGAAGATGACGCCCGAGGAGCGCGAGAAGTTCCGCAACAGTTGGCGGGCACGCTGCGGAGGCTTTGAACCGCCTGCCAGCGAAACCAAGGGGACGGTCTGATATTGCGACGCTGGCGGCTCATGATGTCAACTACCGTCTTGAGGAAGACTCACCCGAGCCGAAGCGCACAGCCTAGAAGAACTTTTAGGTGGCGAATATCACCGCCGCAATGCTTCCACCAGATTCTAGCGTCAGCTCCGATGCCGCATCGCTTTGGGTCGTGTAGTCAATCGCCGTGTTCCGGCATACATTCCGTTTCTCAGGTAGTGCGCTTTCCGCTCATCCCCTTCATGCGCGGTTTTCCTTCCAACCTAGCCGCCGCCAAAACCAATTCTCTCAATCCTTTTTTCTCGAGGTCATCCACGGTGCGTAATTTCACATGCCGGAGATTTTTTCCGGTGCCTTTCAATAAACTTTCCGGATCATCCAGCGAAGTGCCGTAGTGAAATCCAAACGTAACGTGATTCTTTCCGGCCATGTAAAAACAAAACGGATCTTTCGCCTCAAATGTTGGGATTCCCCAAGAATTCACAGTGATCTTCGCTCCCGGCACAGCAGTCTTTACCAGGTTTCGTAATCCGCGCTGCCACCTTTTGCAACGCAGGATTGTCGTCCTTCCCGTATGGACTTTTCTTCTTCGCCTTCTTGCTTTTGCCAGTTTTCGGCGTCATCTATCCCCTCCACGCTTTAGAATTCGCGCTCAGGGAACTCCTGACCTAATCCGGAAACGCTTTCGCATCAATCCCCGGCACCAGCCTCAATGCATTCTTGTAATACACTTTTTTCAGCACTTCGTCCGGTACTTCGAAGCCATAAATCCGCCAGAAAGCATGGCGCTTCCGGTAATACTCAAAATATTCATCGCGCGTTTCCAGGCAGCGGAAATACCATTTGTATTCGTTCACTTCGTAAATGTCTTTGCCCATCAAGACGCGGTCCTGATACTTGATCAAGAAATCGTGCGCCGAATACGGCTGCCGTCCCAGCTCGGCCAGCACGGCGGCAATGTCCACATTCACGTTTGGATAGGCGTCAAACAATTTTCCCAGCCGCTCCAGGTCGTTCCCATGAAACGCCAGATGCGCCGCGATGAAATTCGTCCTCGGATGCTTCGCAAACAGATGATTGCGCTCCGCCATAAGCGTTTCAAACGGCGGATACTTCGAAGGCGGCCGCGCGCGTCCCGGAAACTGTTTCAATTCCAGCCAGCGCTCATTGGAATAGTCCCAGGGATCGAAAAACGCCGAAGGCTCCGCCACGTGAATCAGCACGGGAATTTTCAGCTCGGCGCATTTCTCGAACACCGGATCAAATTCCGGATCGTCCACATGCACGCGCTGGCCGTTCGCGTACTTCAACTCCATTCCAAAATCCTTGAAAATTTTCAGTCCCTGCGCGCCGTTCTTCACATCCTGTTCGAGCCGAGCCGCCACGCGTTTTCCGAATCCCGGAGTGTTCAAATCGTCGTAACTCATGTTCGCAAACACCACGAACCGGTCCGGGTAGCGTCCTTTCATCGTCGCCACGGTCTTCCGCAATTCTTCGCCGGTTCCTCCGCTTAAGTTCACCAGAACGCGCAGGTTGATCGAGTCCATGCCTTTAATAAGCTCCTCGACGTGCTCGGGCGTCGGATTCCAGTGATGGCTGTGGATATCAATGAACGGAAACTTTGCTCGCTCAATCTTGTGTTCTTTGGTGACGAGCGTGGACTTCGGCTGGTATTCCTCAATGGTCGGCGTTCTTTGCTGCGGCGAAGCCTTCTGTAGAGCATGGCTCAGAGAGGCCGCCAGCCGCGTCGCCGCCGCGTATGGCCGCACAAACAGAAAAATCACCGCCGCAAAGATGACGGAAAGCAACGCAAGAGTGCGCCAGGATTTCATGATCTGCCTCTGTAGGTAAGCTGCCGGGCCTATCTTCCCACAGGAAGGCGCGAGGATGCGCGTCCAGGCATTTCTGGACTGGAAGGAGATCGACGTTATTTCTGTCTGGATGGTTTTTGCAGCGGACGACTACGTCCCGTGTTGCGGACAATCGCGGAACACGAGGGGAGTACAACTCTCCCAGAAGCACTCCCCCACGCGTCTCCCGACCAACTACCCCCCACGACTGGCACCTGGAACAAAGGTGCCCCCATTGGTTAGAACAGGGGCATTGAATTGGGAAGGGCCCAACTACCTGTGTAGTGCGGAAGCGAGCGAAATCGTTTCATGCAGGCGTGAGAAATTGGCTGGTCAGGTTCCTTGTCCGCTGGCGCAGGTCGCAACCGTTGACTGCAAGGCGGTTTGATACAATCCGTCCGAATGCCGCAGCGCATCTTTTTTCGCATGGTTTTCCCCGCTATCGCCGGCTTATTGGTGGGATTCCTCGCGCTAGCATGGGCCAGCACCAACGAATCCACGATTCCCGTCTTGCTGGTTAGTCTCATTTCGCCTGGGTTGAAGATTGCAGAATTCGTGATGCCCGCAGCGCACGAATCCCTCGCTTGGACATTCGGCTGGTTTCTGCGCATCGCCATCGGCATCAACGCCATTTTCTATTTTGCGATTTTCGCTCTGCTTGCCTACGTGGTAGGTCGCCGCCGGTCCTGAACGAGCTAGCAAACTTACTTCGCGGGTGAGTGTGGTTTGGCGGCGCCGCTACACAGAGAGAATGCGGCCGAAGAACGATCTGTAGCGCTGCAGTGCCAAGCGGAGATCCTCGGTCGAGACGTTATCGCCGCGATCCCATTGGCCCTCAAGTCTCGCTCTTTCCGCTGCGAACATTTCGGCAAGCCGCTTCATGGCTACCGCGACAAGACTATCGGCCTGCTCCACAACTTGCCGGGGCTCGTCGACAAAATTGACTTGGATCGCATCCCAGCGGGCGCGAAAATCTTTTGCTTCTTCGGTTGA
>CAVSSD010000039.1:0-22617 GCA_963730495.1 uncultured Acidobacteriota bacterium
ATTGAGGAACGCGTATGACCTGATACGTTTGCTGCCCGTTTGTGCCGGCGGTGTATGCAGCGGCCACGTAGGAATTCAAAAGGCCGCCGCCAGACCCGGTCCCCTGGAAGGTCAATGTGCCGTTACCAGCCACTGTGCTCGTAGCAGTGACATATTCAAAAAGCCCAGTGTTCTGTAAATTCGTGGAACCTGTGGCTGGATCGCCAGGGCTCGCGTCTCCGTAAGCACCGGTATTCGTGAAATTGATGAGGGCATCTTGCATCTGAATGATGAGCAGAAGGTCGCCACTGGCAATGGACTTCGCGGATCCCGAAGGAGTGCCCAGTTTGATGGTTGTCGCACCAGCTGCGACAGTGCCATTTGCCTTAGGGGGATAATAAGTATTGATAATGCCCGTGAGCGTGCCACCCGCACCGTCATTGCCTGGCGTGGCGCAGACTAAAGGCTGTGCGACGGTAATCACGGTGGTGCTGTTGTTGGAGGAAACGGGATCCGTCGTCGTTGTGGTAACGGACGCGGTGTTAGAAATGGGGCCAGAGGTCGAAGGTGTTGTAACTGCGATAGAGATCGTTCCGATTGCTCCTTGCGCCATCGTGCCGGTGAGGGAGCAAGTGATCGCGGTTGTGCCCGTGCAGGCCCATCCGGTTGTGCCGGTAGCAGACAGCAGGGTGGTGCCTGTCGGAATCGTGTCCGTAACCTTCACGGTTGCGGCGGCAGACTGTCCGAGGTTTTGGACTTGGATTGTGTAAGCCAAGCTCGAAGAGAGAAATACGGGCGTAGGCGATGCAGTCATAAATAGAGCCAAATCCGCATCCGCGGCAGGCTCGACCAGCACCGTGCTGACACTCGTGTTGTTGTTGGGAACGGGATCGACGGTCTGAGAAGTCACCGTGGCAGAATTCAGAATCGTTGTATCCGCGGCCGTTCCACTAGTTACGCTTTCTGTGATGACAATAGGATCGGCGGCAGTGGTGGCGCCGTTTGCCAGCGCCAAGTTGTAGGTACAAATGATAGGGCCTGCGTTGCCCGCTGTCGGCGTGGTGCAGGTCCAGTTTGCGTCTACCGAGATGCTCTGAAAAGTCGTGCTGGCTGGCGTCTGCTGATAAATGACAAGCGTACCTGTCGGGACGGCATTAGGGCCATTGTTCGTCGCGATTTCCGTGTACGTAAAGTTGACGCCCGTGTCGACAACGGAAACCGATGGAGCTTGCGACATTGTCAGGTCAGCCTGCGCAGCGGCCGGTGCGGCATTGAAGAGCATTCCAAACAGGATCGCCAAACCGAAAAGGAAGGAAGCCGCGGCGAACCGGGCGGTGCGAACCACTCCAGCCTGGGTGAGCCGATACGCAAAGCTTCGGCACGCGTGAACGTAGCGCTGGGTTGACGAAGCGAATGAGTAGGTTTGGCCATTGCGCTCTACGGCGGTGACTCTTCCGAGGACGCGATTTGTGGCTGCGTCATCTTCCTGGCCAGCATCTGCGCGCGTCACGATACTGCCAGTCGCTTTATCGGCGACGGCGACACGGTGCACGCGGAAACCGTCTTGACCACAAGTCAAGGTCACATCGCCGCGACGCAATTCTTCCTTGTTCGCTGGAACGATGGTTACCGCATCTTCATTAAGAATGTTGGGTCGCATACTTAGGCCGTTCGCGCGGAAGCGTATTTTTGCGCCGCGATGAAGAAGCTCATCGCAGACAGCGGCGAACTGCGCGGAATTCCGCTTTACGATGGACTTACGCTCATGCACGGCAGATGGCCTCCACGGCGGATTCATCGGGGACGAACTGAAAAGTGGAACAAGGCACTTCGCGAGCAACGCGATCCAGGAAATCCAGCGTGAACTGAATGCCCTCCGCAGAATGGTGCGTCACAAAACTGCGTGTGAAAAGCTCGGCTGCGGCGCGACCAGGGGATAGCGGAAACTGTTGATTGCTATCTCCGTGCGCCAGAAGATAAATCCCGGAAAGCGGAGCGGAATCTGGCGAAGCGATACCTGCATCTCCGTGCCAGGGCGTGCCGTACATCCAGATTTGGTTATCTTGGGCGCGCAAAATGATGCGATCGTCGCTAAGGATACGCACGCCGGGGCGATCGATCCACAAGCGGGCGGTCGTGCTTTTTCCGGCGCCGGAATGTCCAAGGAAGAGATGGCTGCGGCCATTTTCGTCGGAAATTCCGACCGCGTGCATTTCCACGCCTTCGCCGCGCGAAAGCCGGTGAATCATCAGCAGCTCGTCGAGCGGATACTCAAGCGGATAGACGGGGCGTTCCGTATCAAAGTAGCGACGCGACAACAACACGCGCCCGGAACGAAATTCGGCATCAACCCAGGCTTCCTTATAAGGAGTCATCCCCAAGAGCGGCGATAGAAAGCTGAAGCGGTATCCGGTCGGTTCGGCAAAAAGCGACCACAACCCACCAGAATGAAACAAGAGAGTGGAATCTGGCACTCGGAGAGAATCAGCCCATGCAACTTGCAGGTTCACATCAGAAGTACCCGGCTCGACAGCGAAAGCACGAAGTTCCCTTTCGGGTGTCAGCAGCAGCTCGCCTTCGGCGTGCAGACCGAATGTGATTCCACCGATGCGATACGCAAGCTGGGAAGCGCTCGGGAACTCGAGTCCGTTGAAATCCTTCGCCGGCGAGAACTCTTTTTGAGATGGCAGCATTTCGGGTCTCCGGCCTCTCACGATCCCAGCGTCCTGCAAGAGACGAAAGACCGGCAGGAGGAACTCGCCACCGGGCCCATAGCGCCGGTTACTTTGCAGTGGCCGAGAACGGCCTCTTCGGGGCGCAGACTTACGCGAATAACCTTGGGAGGCTCGTAAGCTCCGTCCGTGCTTTGCCCCAGCAGCTTCTTGTCGTTCTCGTCGTTCACGATCACACGTCTTTCTTCATCGGTGCGTCCGGCATGAACCGCATGCTGCGCCGTTGTTTCCGGATGTGGGCTGCAGGACATTCAGGACAGGAGAAGCGATCCCGCCTCCCGACCTAACGCCAGAATCGGGTTTCAAATTCTTCAAGCGCTCAGCAGATGCCAACAGATCCTCGTGGTGTTCTCCGGCTGCGCAGCATTTGCAGTCCCCATGTTCCGGGACGCTGTAGCCCAGCGCGTAGGCGCGCAAGTGAGCGACTTGGCACAAGAAATCGACGGGAGACTCCTGATCGCCACTTTCGAGTTCACCGTTTGCCGGGCACATGCTGCAGAGCGACTGAATCTGACATCGGTCGCAGATCGTCGGGCGCGTGCGCGGCTGATTGCGAATTTCGCGCAACGGGCCTTCCCAGCCTTCCCGGAAACTGCCCTGCCGAATGTTGTAGCCTTGCTGATGCGAGATCACGCAGATGCTCATCGTTCCGTTGGGATCGATGGCGCAGCCTGCCACTCCGCCGCCGCAGGTGTATTTCTGCCGTTCTGTGTGCTCCACCGACAACGGCATGGATAGTTCCTCATCGGCCATGCGCCGGTAGTCTTCTTTGCGTTTCGGCTCGGAGAAATCCAGCTCTACCACTTTCTCCGGCGAGATACGCACGGCGAGCGGGCTCTGCGAACAATCGATCCTTGGATTGATTAGAGAATCAAACTTGAACTCAACGCCGAATTCTTCCTCAGCGAGTCTCTTCATTTCGAAAGTCTCATGCAGGTTGATGGTGGTTGGCACCGTCTTGAGCTTCAGAGGCAGCCCTCGCTCCAGAAGCAGGCGAATGCCTCGCATGCAGCGGTCATAGGAGCCAGGAATTTGAGTCAGGGCTTCGTACGTCTCGCGCGTCGCGCCGTAAAGCGTGATCTCCATGGCGAACGGGCGGTATTCGGCGAGGTAGTCGGCGATGCGTTCATTGATCATCGTGCCGTTGGTGAAGAGAGTGATCAGGAAGCCGCGCTTTTTGGCTTCCGTATAAATCTTAAGAAAATCCTTGCGCGCGAAAATTTCGCCGCCCGTATAGAGCAGCCATAAACAACCTGCGTCGACGAGTTCATCGAGGAGTCGACAGTGCTCTTCAAACGTGAGTTCCGCAGCCCGGGCTGCGTGGTCGCTCATCGGCAGGTTGTTGTAGCAATGGAGACAATCGAGGGGGCACCGGCGCGTGACCTCGATAGACACCTCGAGCGGCGCGCGTTTCCCTAGGAAATGCTGGTGAACCAAGCCCGTCAACTCGCCGTATCCTGCCACTTGCATAACCGAGGATCTCTTTCTCATTGCGAATCTAGTACTCTCAGTACTCGCTACAAATGCGAATAACCCACACTTCAAGCGTCGTGCCCATGTGAAGGCAAGCCGAGAAGGAGGGGACTACTAAACCGTACGAATCAGGCCAATTTCCTGGAGTTCAGCCAGATAGCTCTGAACATCTAACAAGGCCTGTTTCGCATCCACTTCGTAATGCGTGGCAATCCAATTCGCCAATTCCTCTACGGAATGGCTGTTTTCGAGCAGGCGCCACAAGCTTCGACCGACCGGATTGAAGGTGTAAACGGAATCGAGATCCCCCACACCACGGCAAATAGGAACTACTATCGTTTCTCCAGCAACATCGCGGGAGACGATTGCCGTGTTCCGAGTGTGGCGAACCGGTGTCGTATTTAACGAAGGAGTTAAATACTCAGACCCTGGAAGCTCTGAAAGAGGTCTTGACATGGTTCTAGTGTCCGAAATGGAACAAGGCTTGTCACGTTTTGGGAAGGACAGTGTTCCGTACTAGTACCCTCCTAGTACGGGGTGGCTAACGTGTAATACGAGGCAATAAGCCGTTTTCTACCTATGCTTTGGAGTCGTGGGGGTGAAGTTCCCGCGGCCTGAGTATACGCGCCGCCAGCAAGAGTTCCATTGGAGGTAAGCTTGGCACCCAGAAGGCGTCAACTCTTGAAAATTCGAACGAACCCTGCAAGACAAACATGAAATTGGTAGCGCTAACGGGATTCGAACCCGTGTTACCGCCGTGAGAGGGCGGTGTCCTAGACCCCTAGACGATAGCGCCGCAGGACTGTGTGTGCGAACACCATGCTTTCGTGCAGAGCAGCCAGCGCCGCTATTTTCGCATGGTCCACTGGCTTGAGCAAGCAATGGTCTTCAAGCTCCCTGCTTTCGAAACGACTTGGCCAAATAAGCGAACTAAGAAAACTTTTTGCAGCCCAGATAGTCCAGTAAGGCGAGGGATGTAAATTCCATTTCGTGAATAGAACTCACCCGGCGGTCGGTATTAGGTTCCTTTCATGAATTTGCTCCTCCTCCATCCGCGATACGCTGTCTCGCATCACTTTTAGCAAGACGTCTTTGCTCGTCCCCATCGTTGTCGAATGAATTTTCAGCGACACCCAGTAGAGGATCCCCAAATTCGTGTTTGGCGCTAGCGCGACAATCCGCAACCCCGGAAACTTGCGTAGAAGTTCATGGCACATGGACGGACGCCGGCGCGATTCATCCAGCGCAATCAAGAGAACGTTGGGTTTTGTCTCTGCCACCAACGATGGGACATCCTTCTTGTCCTTCGCCTCTCCCACGATCTTAATTCCAGCGTGCTTCGAGAGGGTCGAAATCACCAGCTCCCGGAACAGCCGGGGACCGTTAGTCACCAGGACACGTATGCTCGTTTCCATGGACACCTCCCGTGACCAATGAGGCTAGAAGGGTTTGCGTTTTTGTAAAAGGCTGCAAAGAGTACGGGGCGTGCAGTACTGATATGTCTTGGCGAGCCCTCGGGATAGGGGACTCGTTGAGGTAACTAAATTAGTATTTTGCCGCGCCGTCTTGCGCTGCTATCGCGCTTACCTGTTCCGCTGGCAGCATCGGTCGCACCGAGAAAAAATTATGCCGGCACGGCACGCATCGCGCGGCAGGCAGTCGCAGCCAGCGCCATACCACGGATGTAACTCCAATAACCTTTTCTACGGCGATTCGCTGCAGTTCCAGGTTGCCGCAAATGCCGCATCGCGTATAAAGGAGGTGCCGCAGAGGTATGGCTCGCGCGTGAAAGCGCGTTTGACAAGCCGTGCAACGCCAAGGAATTACACCCACAGCGCTGAACAAATATTCAGAAACGGACCGCCGCCTCGATCGCCGGCAAGCCCCGCGTTGACACGCTGGACAGTTCATCGAAAAATTCTGGCAGGTCCTCTTCGCAAGAGGATAGAAGAAGTGCCCCGTTTCGGCAAGAGGCTGTCGCCTCAAAGTCACCTAACAACGTACAATAGAAACCGTCATGGCCGACTACACTGAAAATCACGCCCGCGCGGGCATCGAGACAAAATTACCCAAGCTTGCTACCTGGCCCAATCAATACCCCGGCTACGTCATCACCACGCGCTTTCCGGAATACACGTCCGTTTGTCCAAAAACCGGGATGCCCGACTATGGCACCATCACCATCCAATACATGCCGCGCAAGGACTGCATCGAGCTCAAAGCTCTCAAGATGTATCTTCTCGCCTATCGCGATCTCGGTATTTTCTATGAAAACGCCGTGAACAAGATTCTTCATGATATCGTCGATGCAGTTCGTCCCGAATGGTGTGTGGTGCGCGGCGAATTTACGCCCCGCGGTGGTTTGACCACTTCGATCTTCGCTCGCTGGCCGGAACGCTCCCCAAGTCGAAAGGCCAAAGGGAAGGCCCGGACGCCGCGAGGCAAGTTCCGCTGACAGCGCCGTAGACACAGCGCGAGTTGCGGTAGATAATTTTACAGGCATCCAGAACCCAGGCTGGAGCCATGACTGAGGAGGGGGAATGAGTATTTCTCCAAATGTGCCGAGTCCGGAAGAGTCATATCGTTACGAATCCACAGGAACACCGCGCTGGATCGCGGCGCTCTTCGTCGTGCTTGCTGTTGTTATAGCCGCGCTTGGCTATGTCGGCTATTCCGGGATCACCCGCCTTGAACAAAGCCTTGCTAAAGAGCAGGACCAGGACAAAGTCTTGACCGCCCAGCTAGAGCAAGCCAATGCGCGTCTCGCCGATTTGAAGGGCCACATAGAAGTCACGGAACAAAAAATGGGTATGACTGTCGCGGAGTTGGCGCAGGCAAAGAGCCGCGCGGAATCCATTCGCAAGGAACAGGTGGAAGCGGATCAAAAACTCACCGCCCAACTGTCTCAGGTCAAGAAGGAAAGCCAGGAACAAATTGGAGCTGTGGCTACCGAAGTTGGCGGAGCAAAAAAGGACATTGAAGCAACGAAAAGTGATCTTGAAGTCACCAAGGGACAGCTGGAGCGCGTCAAGGGTGACGAAGGCGTCATGAGCGGCCTCATCGCTCGCAACCACGACGATCTCGAAGAATTGAAGCGCCGCGGTGACCGCAACTACTATGAATTCACGCTCACGAAATCGAAGAACGGCCAAAAGGTCGGGCCGACACAGCTTACTCTTAGCAAGACGGATCCCAAGAAATCCAAGTACACCTTGACTGTATTGGTGGATGACCGCACCATCGAAAAGAAGGACAAGACTGCTGGCGAGCCCATACAGTTTTACGTCAAAGGCGCCTCAAGAATGTCTCCCTATGAAATCGTGGTTTTCGACGTCGGCAAGAACCAAGCCACTGGCTATCTTTCTACACCCAAGGAACAAGGCGCGAGCGCCGCTCCTGCTGCAGCGCCATCGGCAGCGCCGGCCGCGGCTCCAACAAAGCCTTCCTAGCCTAGGCTCGCTCTTAAGCTAGGTAGAAATCGCAAGCCCTATTCCGCGTTCTGGAAACTTTGCGCGGGACAGGGCTTCTGTCTTTCTCGCCGCCATTCTACGATGCCAAATCGGGCTATGTTTCTTTCCTCTCGATTCCGCGCGTTTCTCGTTATTCTTTGCACTTTATTGCTTGCACCGCTAGTCCTCCCGCAACAGCCAGCCCAGTCGACTCCCAACATACGAATCAGCGTTGACCGCGTCAACGTCGGCGTCATCGTCACCGACGCTCGTGGCCAGTTCGTTAGCGGTCTTCAACGCGAGGACTTCCACCTTTTCGACAACGGCATCGAGCAGCCCATCACGGATTTCCTCACCGTGGACGAACCCGCCCAGATTCTGCTCCTCATCGAAGCTGGTCCTGCCGTGTATCTCATCGAGGGTGGCCACCTTCAAGCGATTCATGCCCTCCTCGATGGTCTATCCCCCGGCGACCGCGTTGCCATCGCCCGCTACAACGAAGGGCCAGAACTCATCCTGGAATACACTCAAGACAAACGTACCGCCGCGGCTGCACTGGACCAGTTGAGTTTCAATCTCGGATTTGGCCAGTTAAATCTGGCCTCCAGCCTCGGAGCCGCTCTCGATTGGCTCGCCCATGTTCCGGGAAAGAAATCCCTCGTCTTGCTCTCGACAGGGTTCGATACCTCTCCTTCCGCTGCCGGGCAGAACCTTCTTGCTCGCCTCGGATCTACCGACGTCCGCGTGCTGGCCATCTCACTTGGCGGCGAACTGCGCGTTACACAACCGCCCGATAAAAAACATTCCAAGAAGGGCGCACCTCCTTCGGACAAGGCACAGATAGCTGCTGAAGGCTTCGCCGAGGCCGACGAGGAATTGAAGGCCATTGCAAAAGCCAATGGAGGCCGTGCCTACTTCCCAGAAACCAACAAGGATTTTGCCGCCGTTTTCACCGAGATTGCGCAACTCGTTCGCCATGAATACAATCTGGGCTTCGTTCTTCCCGCGCGCGACGCAAGGCTACATTTGATCGACGTTCGCGTCACCGGCTCTATCCAGATGAATGCTCCGAGCTCCGCTTCCGATCCAGCAACCAACTCGCCCTATCGCATCGATCATCGTCAAGCCTACATAGCTCCGCCTCCGGAGTAGGACAGACACTCTTGTCTGTCCGCTTTTTGCTTTCTTGACAGACCTCTGGCCTAACAATTTCTCTACCGCTGAATTTTCTGTAGTTAGAAATTTCTGAAGAAATGCTATTCGAACTGTTTCAGCGTCTTCGCCATCTCAGTCAACTTCTCATTCATCACGCCAAACACAGTTCCCGTTTCGAACGTGCCATCCTCATTACGCCGCCCAGCCGCCGACTTCGTCAAAATCTCAATCCCTTGCTCTATCCTGCGCACGGGCCAAATATGAAATTTCCCCGCCGCCACCGTGTCCATCACGTCTTCACGCAGCATTAAATCCTCGACGTTCGACTCCGGCATGATAATGCCTTGCGTCCCCGTCAACCCTTTAATCCGGCACACATCAAAGAATCCTTCGATCTTCTCGTTGATCCCACCGATTGCCTGAATGTCTCCCTGCTGATTCATTGAGCCCGTCACTGCAATATCCTGCCGCAGAGGAATTCCGGAAAGCGCCGAAGCCAAAGCATAAATTTCCGTCGAGCTTGCGCTGTCACCATCCACACCCGAGTAGGATTGCTCGAAGCAAATGCTGGCCGCCAGCGATAGGGGTTTGTCCTGCGCGAAAAGGCTCCGCAAATACCCGGAGATGATGTGTACGCCCTTATCGTGAAACCGCCCACTCAAATTTGCTTCGCGCTCGATGTTAATGATCCCGGCCTTGCCGAGGGCCGCGGACGCCGTGATGCGCACCGGCTTCCCAAACGAATACCCGCCGATTTCCAGCACGCTCAAACCATTCACCTGACCCACGCGCTCTCCAGCTACATCGACGAGCAGCGTGCCCTCTTCAATCATTTCGCGAATGCGCGTTTCAATCAGGTTATGCCGCTCCATCTTTGAAGCCAGCGCATCCCTAACGTGGGCGGCGCGCACCACTCTCTCGCCGGCGGCAGCGGCAGCGTAGTGCGCCTCGCGCGCCAAATCCGCAATATCGATAAACCGCGCTGTTACTTTGTTCCGCCGCCCCGCCTTGCGAACTCCATATTCGAGCATCGCCGCAAACGCCCCGCGATCGAATGGGTAAAGCCCTTCTTTCTCGGACAGCGTGCGCAACCTTCCCGCATACTCAGCGATGACGCCGTCGCTCATCGGCATCTCTTCGTCAAACTCCACTCGCACTTTGAAAATCTTCTGGAAGTCTTCTTCATACTCATACAACATCTCGTACAACTGCCGATCTCCGATCAGAAGTACCTTGACGTTGATCTCCACCGCTTCCGGTTTCAGTGCGCTTCCACCGAACGGATAGAACATCTCCAGCGGCTGAATTTCCAACCGGTTGTGATTCAAGGTCCTCTTCAGCGCTCGCCAAACTCCAACCTCTGAAAGCGCTTCCAGCGAGTACATAATCAAAAATCCGCCATCGGCCCGTAGCAGCGAACCGCCGCGCAAATCCATGAAGTCACTCGTCCATCCGCCGCGCGTGTCATAAGCTCGCTGAATCGTGCCAAACAAATTCGCGTATGTCGGCGTCGTTTCGAAAATGACCGGCGATTCCTCATCGTCACCATGCGCCAAAATCACGTTGACGCCGTACACACGGAACGGATCACGCTCCGGACCTCCCGATCCCGGCATTTTCGGCAACCCGTCTGGCGTATCGCCCTCTGACTCGCCTTCGCCTTCGCGCTCTTTAAAGGGGTCCAGATTGTCCAGCAGGTGATGCCGTACTTCCTCGAGATACTCGGCGACGTTCGTCCCCGGATATTTTTCCTTCAACTCCTCGATCACTCCGTCCACGAGCACCGACGCCGCCTCTTGCTCCAAATAGCTCAGCTCGCTCGCCAACTCCCTCGACAGCGTCAAAGTCTTCCGGTAAACAACGGTGAACTCTTGTCGAAACTGCTCGTACTTTCTCTCTATATCCTCCGCTACCGTCGACTCCAGCTTCCCTTCATGCACCATCTTCGAAATATCCTCGATGGGCACCATCTGTCCATCGAGCACCGGGAAAATCTCCGGCAACGCCACCGCACCCACTTGCATGTGCCCCAGCGCGAATTGCTCCCGCGCAATTCGCCGCGTAAAATCGTCCATCAACTCCTTCTCACGCACAGTAAACCGCTCGACAATCCTTCCCTTTTGCCGCTGGAAGGGCTCGCCCTCGAACACCTGCGGAATTCGCCGCCGCAGAAAATCAATCCCCGCCTGCATGTCCTTTTTGAAAGCATTGGCCTGCCCGCGGGGTAATGAAAGCAGTCTCGGCCTGTCCGTAATCTTGAAATTGTTGACGTAGCATCGATCCAGGGAAGGCTTCGTTCGCGGGTGCAAGTCCTCGATCATCTTGGCGATAGTGCCGCCCCTGCTGGTTCCCGCCAATCCGCACACAAATACGTTGTAACCCGGCGCCGACAACTCCACGCCCATCTTCAACGCCCGCAGCGCACGTTCTTGCCCGATGAAACCCTCGCGCAATTCCGCCTGCGCGGTGGTTTCAAATGGTATGCGCGGAAGCTCGCACCGCCAGCGCAATTTCGTCGGCGCCAGCTCTGCGGCGGTCGCAGCCGGTTTTAGATCCTTGGAAGTCATCCGAGCCGGGTACTCTAGCACACCCGTGCCGCGCCGACTGTAGTTTCCCCGTCAGCGTTTCCCAACTCTAAAGCCTTGCTCCTGGAATGGCTTGTTTGCCAGGCAAATCTCAATTCGTTCGCGGCCTGCTGCCATTCTCAGGCGCCTTTCGCCACCAATTCATCGCGATGCTCCATATACACGCGGAACACCCCCATCGCTGCCGCCACGATCGTAGGTCCAGCCACCAGTCCCAGCAACCCGAATGCTTCCAAACCTCCTAGCACCCCAATAAATAGAAGCAACTCATTGAGCCGCGTCCGGTTCCGCAAAAGCATCGGCCGCACGATATTGTCCGCAATCGTCGACACGCCACCGCAAATCGCCACTACCAGCAAAGCCCTTCCCCAGTGGCCACTGATTCCCACCCAAAGCGCAGCCGGAATCCAAAGCAGTGCCGAACCCACTACCGGCACTAGTGAAAAGAATCCGATCAACACTCCCCAGAAGAGCGGCGCCGAAATCCCCACAAGAGCAAACGACACGCCCCCGAGCACTGCCTGAATCGCCGCGACCAACAAGCCCACAGCCACACTCGCAAAAATCAGCTCCTTCGATTCCTCCAGCATGTCTGTCTGTATATCTTGATCAAACGGCAGCAGATGTTTCGCTCCACGCACAATGTCTTCGCCATCGCGGAACATAAAGAACAAAGCAAAAATCATGATGAACAGATCCACGAAGAAAGTGACCAAATTCTTCAGCAGCCCCGTAAATCTTCCTCCAAGAAACGACGCGGTTTTTTCCGCGGCTTGCTGCACTGGATCCGACAAATCGATGCCCTGCAGCGATTCGGGCATACGCATACGAATCCATTCCTCGGCATGCATCACAAGTCCTTCGTTTGGGCCTTGCCCATGTACGGCCATTTGGCTCTGTATCTGCGCCGTGGCCACCAGCGCTTGCCGCGCCGTAAGCACCAGCACCACGATTGCTGGGACAATCAGCAACAACGTTACCCCCAGCGTGCTCGTCATGGCCGCGAAGGTGGGCTTCATTTTCCGCAAGACTTTTTCGTGCAATGGGTAAAAGAAAATCGCCAGCACCGCCGACCACGCCAGCGGCACCAGAAACGGTTCCACGATCAGGAACACGAAGTACCCCAAAAGTAGAATCGCTCCGTAAGAAAGTACGGTCGTTAACTGGCCACTTGTTGTAGTGTTCGAAGGAGTGACGGATTTCATGCGCGGTATATAATCTCTCAGACTCTTACGAACCAGGTCGCTCTCGGACAATTGAGCAAATCAACTATGGCGTCGAATCCCACTCCGCTATCTTCCTACCAAATTCGCCTTCTTGCTGTACTTGCTTTGATCAATTTTGTCAACTTCGCCGATCGCCAGGTCGTTGTCCCGCTCCTCCCTCTTCTCCGTCAGCAAATGAACTTATCCGACGCACAGCTCGGTTCCCTGCAAACCTGGCTTCTTGTTGTCCTAGCTGTCGCTAGCATTCCCTGCGGACTCCTCGCGGACCGCATGAGCCGCACTCAAATCATTGCTACAGGCGTCGCCGTGTGGAGCCTCGCCACCATCGCCTGCGGCTTCGCCTCGTCTTTTATGCTCTTACTTATTGCGCGCGCGCTGATTGGCGTTGGCGAAGCTGCTTACGCGCCCGCCGCGCAGTCCATGATTTCCGACTCCTTCCCCTATCAACGCCGCGCCATGTCTCAGTCCATTTTCGCCTCCGGCATGCTCCTCGGAGGAGCCGCGGGCCTCGCCTTTGGTGGCATCATGGGCGAAATACACGGTTGGAAATTTACCTTTATCATCGTCGGCCTGGTTTGCTTCATACCCGGGCTTCTTGTTCTCAAATTGCCCGAGCCTCCTCGCAGGCCACGATCGGAAGTCGTTCCCTTATCCAGTCTGCTCAGCGTCCCCGCCTATCTCGCGATGATTGTCGCCGGCACGATGATCACCTTCGCGAGCGTCTCCCTCCTCACCTGGGGCACCGACTTTGCGGTCAACTACAAGGAATTTAGTCTTCGCGAAGCGGCTCTCTCTCTAGCCGTCGTCGCCCTTCTTTCTCTTTTGCTCGGCGTTCTTACGGGTGGCTACCTCGCCGACCGCATCCAGAAAAAATATCCCTATGGACGCATCCTCGTTATCGCGGCTGCCTTCTTGTTTGCCGCTCCCTTCGTTCTCCTGGCTATCCAATCCGACGAAAAATGGGTCTTCCTCGTCGCTCTCTTCATCGGTGGTTTTTTTATGTCCTGGTATCACGGGCCCGTCACTGCAGTTTTATGCGATTTGACGCCGCAACGCGCCCACGCCACAGCCATCGGCGTCTACATGTTCGTCACGCAACTTTTGGGTGCTCTAGGGCCGCAACTAGTGGGGAAAATCTCCGACGCGAGCGATCTTCAACTCGGTCTGCAAGTCGCTGTCGCGGTAATGGTGGCAGGCTCGCTTTTGATGTTTCTAGTGATCTATTTCGTCCGACGCGACGGCCTGCATCATCCGCGCCTAGCCGCTTTCCACGTCGAACCCGGCGACTAGCCATTGCCGCAATGTTGTAGGGGCGGGGCTTGTTTACCTGTAATGGCCCCGCCCGACTGTTTATAAGGATTCTCTATAGGCGGTACAAAGCCCGCAAACACAACCAATTACTTGATTCCGATCTGCTCGATCAATCTCAGAACATCCGCCTCTGGCACATCATACAAAGGCCTCTCATCCTCTTCTTCCAGCCGTTCCCGCAAATACTCCGCCGCAACAAAACTCGCTTCACGGTCCGTCAAGTCACGCCCCGTCTTATCGCGGAATTTCACGAACGCCGTATGCGCGAGCCCCACGACGTAGACCCCACCCTCTACAAAAAATTTCGTATCGATCGTATCGCTGTGCCGCGTAGCCACTCCATTCCACATATGCGAAAACCGGCACTGATACACCTTCCCGCTCAATTTCGAAGTCACCTCAAACGTCCCGACAAACTGGCTCATCGTTCCAGCATTCGCAAGTACCGGCCGTGTCGTCACAATTCCCCTCTTCCTCGTTTCGTCGTTACGTCTTTACGTCATTACTTACTATCGACTCACTGCCGCCGCTGTCTCCGCATGCGAGTAACTATGTATCGCCGCCACCACTCCCGCTCCCGCCGGCGCACGGTAGCCCTGATCCTGCAACACTTTCTCCAGCGCCGACAAAAACAGCAGCACGAACGGCTTCTGGCTACAATAACCCATCAATCCCACTCGCCAGATTTTCCCCTTCACCGGCCCAAACCCGCCCGCAATCTCAATATTGAACTCCTCCAGCAGCTGATTCCGCACCTTCAGATCATCAATCCCGTTCGGAATCATAACCGCCGTCACCGTGGGCAACCGATCCGCTGGATTCTTCACCAACAATCCCATCCCCATCGCCTCAATCCCCGCAATCAAGGCCAGTTGATTCACGCGATGCCGCTCCCAGCGATTCTCCAAGCCTTCCTCAACCACAATCCGCATCGCCTCCCGCAAACCGTATATCAAGGATATCGGCGGCGTGTGATGATACAACCGTTCCTTCCCCCAATAATTCATCGCGGTAGTCAAGTCAAAGTACCAGCTCTGCACCTTGGTCTTTCTCTTCCGGAAAACTTCCTCCGCCGCAGGGCTCACAGTAATCGGCGACATCCCCGGAGGCGCGCTAATCGCCTTCTGCGATCCGCTAAAGCAAATATCGATCCGCTCCCGATCCACATGCAGCGGCACAGCTGCAAGCGATGCCACCGTGTCTACCACCAAGAGCGCTCCAAACTCATCCGCCACTTTTCGGTACGCATCAATCTTCGTTAGCACGCCCGAGGACGTCTCCCCCTGCGCAAATCCGATCATCTTGATCTTCTTGCCCTTGCCCGCTCGCCGCACATCCTCTGCGTCCACAGGCAAACCGTACGCCGCCTCCACCTTAATAACCTTCGAAGTCGCCCGCGATGCCATCTCAAACATCCGCTCGGAGAAAACTCCATTCACCGCCACAATCGCCTCATCGCCCTCTTCGAGCACGTTGAGCACCGAAGCTTCAATCCCGCCCGATCCCGACGCCGATAGCGGCATCGTCAACCGATTCTCCGTTTGAAAAATCTGCCGCAACAAAATCTGTGTCTCGTCCATGCACGTCTTAAACCACGGATCGAGGTGCCCTACCAGCGGAGTCGCCAGCGCACGGTACACCCGCGGGTCCACCGACGACGGCCCCGGCGTCAGCATTAATCGGTAGGGTGGATTGAGTTCGCCTATCTGTTGCGTCATTGTCTTTGTCCTTCTTTATTCTTGCGCTGGAATGCATGTACTGCCCTGCGTTCCTTCTTCTTGGGACTCTCGGTGCTCAGCAGGAACCTCAATTTTCGCCCATCGCCACCACCACCGCAACCGACAAATTGGCCGGAGCCAGCTCGCCGCAGTTCTTCTCACACGTTTTTCTTGATTTGCAACCCGCCACCCACGAGAAAAAATAATGCTACGACCGCGGATACGTAGACGCCAAAGAAAAGCCCCACGAAGTGCAGAAGAAGCGCGGCGTTCGCAATCATCGTCACCGCACATATCAGCACAATGCTCCCGCCCCTCTCCAACCTGCTGGCAACTGGCGCGATTACGGCTAACGCTACCATCTCACCAGAAAAAACTAGCCAGCAGCCTTTCAAGATCGCGTCCAGTGGCGCCTTCATTCCGCTCTCCGCAATCATCGTCTGCAATTGCGCAATTCGCGTCCCATGACCAATCCCCGTCAAAAATAAAATTACACTCCCAATCCCCGTCAACCACCGCCCCATTTTCATCCGTCATCCTCTCCTGTTTGATCCACTTCTTAGACTCCGTCGCGCCGGATTGTACAATGCCTCTTCCCGTATTGGTATTCGCCGCTCATCTCTATCCTGATGTTGCACTCTGGCACCGTTACTCTCCTGCTCTCTCTCTCCTTCCCAAGCTCTGCTATCTGTCTGGTAATCTTCGCCTGACAAACGCATACTCAGGATGGAACCGAACATAGTTCCGGTCCCGGAGCATGTAACACTATCTCAGTGAAGGCAGAGGCTACGCGTTGCAATGGCAGGAAAGAAAATTCTAATCGTCGAGGATGAGGTCGTTCAACTCACCGCTCTTGCTCGCCGCCTCAAGTCTGCCGGTTTTGAAGTCGTCGCCGCCCGCGATGGATTGACCGCCATCAGCACCGCCCGCAAAGAGCAACCCGATCTCATCGTCCTCGATCTCGGCATTCCTGCCGGCGACGGCTTCGTCGTCCTGCAACGACTCGCTATGCTGATCAACACGGGCACCATCCCCGTCATCGTTCTGAGCTCACGTACCCCGATCGGCAATCGCGATGCAGCCCTTAAAGCTGGCGCGATCGCCTATATTCACAAGCCGGTCGACGTGCCCGTCCTTCTGAAAGCCATCAACGACGCCCTAGGCCTTTCCCCGCCAGATCCCCCGCCCGTATCTCCGCCGCCCGAGCCCTGAAGAAACGCACACAACGTGTCGGCAAACCAGATAGCCCGCGATCGTTCGCCAGCAGACGCACTTGGTCTCACTGCTCGTGGAAAGTACGTGCCTTGCTCTCCTGCTCTGCTGTCATTCTTAACTTTCGTTGTATCTGAGTTCGGTTGGTTGATAGGCAGCCTTAGTCTTGCAATGTGGGCACTCCATCACCAGACCTTCCGGCGGCAACTTAGGTTTCTCGGGGAGAAAATAATCTGCCAGTGTGTTTCCTATTTCAGAATGCGTGAATATCTGGTCGCAACCCTTACACTTCAAGACCCATTTCGCCATTGGCCTGACACCCGCATCAAGCCTACCGGCAGCTCTAGCCTGGGCAATACCCTGATTTGTGTAGGCGGCGCATAAGCAGAGGAAATAAGCCCGATTACCTGCTTTTTTTCTTACCTTCTTCTTGTGAGGGCGAATCTGGCTCTTCCGAATCAGACTGTTTCTTTGGAGTTGTTGCTTCCGAATCTGCGGCGATCGTGACTTCTATTTCAGCGCCTTTTTTTAGGCAGACCTCGTTACCCGCTTCGTCTTGCAGCGTGTTTTCGATGCGAATTTCGCGATACAACTCTTCGGCCCCTTCCACAGCGATCTGCGCCTTGTCCGGTTCATCCGGATCGAGAGAACGGATGATCTTCTCGACGGTAGCGGGGAGTGTGACCGTAGCTTTTTCGGCTGGGTTTTCCAACTCTTTAGTTTTCACGCTCATACGATGCGCTCCATTTCGTTGTCAGGGCTCACTGCCACAACTGTGTCGGGTACTCTTCCAACTTTCAATTAACGCCACCGTGGTATTTTTCCGTACTAAAGGTACTGCAAGTTCCCGATAATCCTCTACAAATCTTGCTTACGCTATAGGGCAAATACTGTAGAACCACGCCCTGTGACTATCCTGCTATTCCCGCATACTAAGATTCAGCCTTAAAGCTTTCCACTACGAAAACCGCTTGGTGAGTTGACTGACAAAGGTACGACCCACTCAAGACCAATGACGAATGCTGCGGACCAGCTAGCCCGGGCGCCAATCCTCAGTCTTCCCCCCAACGCGCGCACCAAGTCCCAAGAAATCTCGTCTCCAGCATTGTGCTCCACATAGTAAGTAACTTCGGGTATGGCTCAACAAAATGAGCGGAGTGAAACTCCTTAAGCATTCGAGTTATATCCGATTGCCCGCGAATCAAGTTTGCGAAAGCCCGCGATCGAGCACTAACCTGGGAGAAGAAGCAATGCCAACCACCAAGAACAGCAAACAGTCAAAACAAACGAAGGCCCTCGAGGATCAGCTTCGTTCGAGATTAGCGGAATTGAAAAGTCATTTAGATCTGTTACGCAAGGAAATGATCATTGAAGATGATGTCGACGACGAAGCCATGCAGGCGTCCCGTAACGGCAATCGCGAGCTTGCCATCATCACAATGGACCGCGAGATCCGTAACATTTCCGAAATCGAGCAAGCACTGGAACGCATCGCTCAAAATGAATACGGAGTTTGCGTCACCTGTGAAACAACGATTCCTAACAATCGCCTCCAGGCCATTCCTTGGACACGGCAATGCGTTGAGTGCGCTGGCGGAGGAATTAACAGAACGCAGCAACGCTTCCTGGGCCAGCCCACATTGAGATCCTCGCTCGCGAGTTGATTTCTCCCAAATTGGCGCTCCCGCCACGATTGAAACACGGAACCTATACGACCAATCTTACTCTGGATGATGTGCAGCTGTTGACATCGTGCCTCTCTATCCGCTAAATTCCACCGCCTGAAACAAATGTTTCAGGATTTAGCGGACTAGCGTCTGCTCTTCGAAAGAGGCCCTCCACATGCGCATCTTTCCTTTCGGCCGATGCACAATAGCCGCACTCATCGCCTTGTTCATCGTAATCGCACCATCGAAAGCCCAAAACGAAAAGCCTAAAGGCCTTGATCGTCTCCAATCTCACGTCGCCGAACTGGCTCTCAGCTTTCCCGGAACCATCGGTGTCTATGCTCGCAACATCGAGACCGGCGCCGAAGTTTCCTACAAATCCGATGACAAATTCCCCATGGCGAGTGTCTACAAAATTGCCATCATGGTGCAGGTCTTCCGCGAAGTCGATGCAGGCCGCCTCAACCTGACCGATCGCATCGATCTCACCGAAGCCGACCGCAGGCTCGGCAGCGGTTTGTTCATGTACATGACTCCCGGCCTTAAGCCGACCCTTCACGACCTGCTAACAATGATGATCGTCGTGAGCGACAACACAGCCACTGACAAACTCCTCGGCATCGTCGGGCCGAAAAATGTCAACGCTATGCTCACCACGCTCGCCATCAAAGATGTTCGTGTCGATCGGCCCACTTCCGAAATCATCACGGACTGGCTGGCTTATGGCGCCCCTGCCGTCCGTAAACTCACCTTGGCGCAAATGGTCTCGGATCCCTCGTTTTTTGAATCGTTTACGCGCGAACAAATGGAAAAAAGCGACAAGCTCTTTTTGGACGACCCGCGCGATCACGCCTCCCCGCGCGGTATCGCCGAACTGCTCGTCAAAATCTTCCGCAACGAAGCCGCCAGCGAAAAATCCTGCCATGACATGCTCGAAATCTTAAAGCTCCAGCAATACAACGACAGCATCCCGCGCTATCTCCCCGCCGGCACTGTCGTCGCCCACAAAACCGGAGAAATCGGCTACACCCGCAACGACGCCGCCATCATCTATGAAGGCAACCAGCACATCGTCCTCACTATTTTCGGCCTACGCGGCAGCGAAGATGTTCCCGAAATTGACCTGAAGCAGCGCGAAGGCACAATCGCCCGCTCTGTCTACGACTACTTCCAGTATGTAAATTGAATTAAATCCGCGCGATGCGCTGACAATTCTCGAAAGTATGCGGATCAAAAAGTCTGAGTAGAGAGCGTTTCACTAGGAGTTTGTGTTCGCACCGGGCTAGAGGTATTTTTCGATTTGGGGAGAATCTGCAAAAAATTGGCCGATCGAATCAAACCATTTGTTGGACTTGGCTACTTGCCACACGTTTATGCTTCAAAGCCTCGTCCACTTTACTGACCAGAGTATTCCGCGAAAAAGGCTTCTGCAAAAAGTAGCTCCCCTCTAGGAACTCTTCATCGCCTTTGTTGAATTCCAGGTACCCGGACATGTAAATGATTTTCAGATCCTTGCGGCTCGCCTTCAAGACTTTGGCAAGTTCCGGCCCCCGCATATTAGGCATAACGATGTCCGTCACCAGCACGCGAATCGGCCCTGAGTGCTTCACGACCTCAAGCGCTTCCTTGCCGTCACTAGCCGTCAGCACTTTGTACCCGGCCGACTTCATAAATTCTGCCGCTAATTCCCGGACCGCCTCTTCATCCTCGACAATCAGCACCGCCCCGGAGTGGTGTGCGCCGTTCTTCGGCGTGGTCTCTGGCGACGCAACCTCCACCGCCTCTTGCACCACCGGCAAATACACCTCAAATCGCGTGCCTCTTCCAGGCTCCGACTCGACCCAAATACACCCGCCGCTCTGCTTCACAACGCCGTACACCGTCGCCAACCCCAATCCTGTCCCTTTGCCCAATTCTTTGGTCGTAAAAAACGGCTCAAAAATTCTTTCCTTTGTCTCAGCATCCATTCCTTGTCCGCTATCTTCGACTGTGAGTCGGATGTAATCGCCCGGCAGCAAGGGCGGCCGAGATTTGGCCGCTGCTTCATCCACGCAAATATTCCGCGTCTCAACAACCAGTTTCCCGCCCGTTGGCATCGCGTCGCAGGCGTTCACCGTCAAATTCATGATCACCTGTTCGATCTGCCCCGGATCCGCTTTCACGCGCCCGAGCGATTCCCCCGCCTTGAACGTAAATGAAATGTCTTCCCGTACCAGCCGCTTCAACAGGCTGCACATCTCTGCTACCAGCGCATTTAAATCGAGAACCTTGGGTTCCAGCACTTGCATCCGGCTGAACGCCAGCAACTGCCGCGTCAGCGACGCCGCGCGGTTGGCTGCCTTTTCAATCTGGGTCGCATTGCGCTGCAAAGGATCGCTGGCCTGCAATTTGTCCAGCATCAGATCCCCATGTCCCTTGATGATCGTAAGGAGGTTGTTAAAGTCATGCGCCACTCCGCCCGCCAGCCGCCCTACGGCTTCCATCTTTTGCGCTTGCCGCAAGTGCTCTTCCAACTGCTTCTTCTGCGACTCATCGTTCTTCAACGTGTTCCGCATACGATCAAACGCCCGCGATACGTGCCCAACTTCATCGGAGCCCTCGGCCTGCACGGATACGCGATCTCCCTTTCCAGCGCCTGAACGCCTTCCACCAAACGCGCCAGCGGCCGAGTGAATCTATCCGAAATGACAAAAACCAGCACGCCTCCCCGCCAACACCGCCAATATCCCCATTCCTCCAAGCAACTGGTTTTGCTTTTCCAGGTAAGCCAGCGCGTCGTTGTAGGATTTCAAAACAATAATGCTTACGGGCTTCGCGCCGCTTGTTAGTTCCACGGTGCATACCAAGAATCGCTCGCCGTCTAGCGTGACTTGCTCGCTCCAAGGTCCTCGGCTTAGTTGTGCCGCGAATACCTGCTGCTTAAACAGCGGCAGCGTGCTAGCCACAATCTCATTGCCATAACGGAACGCCACGTGGCTTGAGGAAATCCGCCGAAGTTCAGTGGCCGCAGGGTCGATCCCGCGTCCCACAATCACGGTTCCCAGCAGATTGCTCTTGGTCGCATCACCGTTGTAGTAAGGCTTCAATACCACCTGATAAAGAAGCGTCCCGCTATACCACCACCCGCTGGTGCCGTTGGTCTTCAGGGAGTGGGTAAGAAGGTCCTGGGCCGTGGCCATTGAAATTCGTCCATTGTCGTATGCAGAGCTACAATTTTGCCGCTCGCATCGGAGAGCACTAGCAGATCAGCCTCGTCGACTGCCATGGGTCTCTTCCTGAGTCTTCAATCGCTTCTGGGTCACCGTTCCTAATAGTTACAAGCGAAGACAACAGGTCCGCCTTACGCATCAATGCGACCAGATGCTCGCGCTGAAGCACCTGAAACGTGATCATGGTGTTTTGCGATTCTTCCTGGATTTCCCGCTGGACTCTTTCCTCGGCGGTACGTCTACAACTAAAAGTGTCGCCCAGGTCAGGCCAGCAATCACCACGGCTGAGACAGCATGAATTGGTATTAAGTCTCAAGTTAGCCCTTGTTTTGCCGTGGTCTGACCGCCAAAGACACACCGGCCCACTCGCTGGCATTCCCACTTATGCATATTGCTCTGGGCTGAAAGAAAGAATAGCCCCAAGTACCAGTGTTCTAGCACTGAACTCGGCCCGGGTAACTAGGTGCCCGTCGCGGGCCCTTATTTTACATTGGAAAAGGAGCTGGACTGCGACGCTACAAACTCAGGGAACGGACTGAGTGCTCTGGACGTGAATCGTTTTGTCTCGGCGTCATAGGTGCCTCTGATGGTCACTTTAGACCCGCAAACTCTTTAGGCTTTCCTGATCGTCCGCAGATACGTGGTTTTGTTACTTACCGCGTAAAGAACAAACGTGCCACCCGCGCTAACGCATCCCAAAGTGCACTCTTTCGGTATTTAAACCCTTCCTTCTTCATCATCGCGTCGTGCGACTTCTCCGTGCCGCACTCGTTGTCCATCACCTCTCCGGTGAAGGACATCGGCGAATTGTTCTTTTGCTGCCCAGGCCGCGTCGCCGACCCAGCCAGAGAAATCCCAGTGAAGAGCAAGATTGCCGCCGAGCTGGTTGCAAGCAACTTCA
>CAVSSD010000040.1:0-131289 GCA_963730495.1 uncultured Acidobacteriota bacterium
GCAAATACTCCGCCGCAACAAAACTCGCTTCAGGGTCCGTCAAGTCACGTCCGGTCTTATCGCGGAATTTCACGAACGCCGTATGCGCCAACCCCACCACGTACACCCCGCCCTCCACAAAAATTTCGTATCGCGTATCGCTATGCCTCGTAGCCACGCCATTCCACATATGCGAAAACCGGCACTGATACACCTTCCCGCTCAATTTCGAAGTCACCTCAAACGTCCCGACAAACTGGCTCATCGTTCCGGCGTTCGCAAGTACCGGCCGTGTCGTCACAATTCCCCTCTTCCTCGTTTCGTCGTTACGTTTTTACGTCATTACTTCCTATCGACTCACTGCCGCCGCTGTCTCCGCATGCGAGTAACTATGTATCGCCGCCACCACTCCTGCTCCCGCCGGCGCACGGTAACCCTGATCCTGCAACACTTTCTCCAGCGCTGACAGAAACAGCAGCACGAACGGCTTCTGGCTACAATAACCCATCAAGCCCACTCGCCAGATTTTCCCCTTCACCGGCCCAAACCCGCCCGCAATCTCAATATTGAACTCCTCCAGCAGCTGATTCCGCACCTTCAGATCATCAATCCCGTTCGGAATCATAACCGCCGTAACCGTGGGCAACCGGTCCACCGGATTCTCACCAACAGACCCATTCCCATCGCCTCAATCCCCGCAATCAAGGCCAGTTGATTCACGCGATGCCGCTCCCAGCGATTCTCCAAGCCTTCCTCGACCACAATCCGCATCGCCTCCCGCAAACCGTATATCAAGGATATCGGCGGCGTGTGATAATACGACCGTTCCTTCCCCCAATAATTCATCGCTGTAGTCAAGTCAAAGTACCAGCTCTGTACCTTGGTCTTTCTCTTCCGGAAAACTTCCTCCGCCGCAGGGCTCACCGTAATCGGCGACATCCCGAGGCGCGCTAATCGCCTTCTGCGATCCGCTAAAGCAAATATCGATCCGCTCCCGATCCATATTCGGCGGCACAGCTGCAAGCGAAACCACCGTGTCAACCACCAAGAGCGCTCCAAACTCATCCGCCACTTTTCGGTACGCATCAATCTTCGTTAGCACGCCCGAGGAAGTCTCCCCCTGCGCAAATCCGATCATCTTGATCTTCTTGCCCTTGCCCGCTCGCCGCACATCCTCTGCGTCCACAGGCAAACCGTACGCCGCCTCCACCTTAATAACCTTCGAAGTCGCCCGCGATGCCATCTCAAACATCCGCTCGGAGAAAACTCCATTCACCGCCACAATCGCCTCATCGCCCTCTTCGAGCACGTTGAGCACCGAAGCTTCAATCCCGCCCGATCCCGACGCCGATAGCGGCATCGTCAACCGATTCTCCGTTTGAAAAATCTGCCGCAACAAAATCTGTGTCTCGTCCATGCACGTCTTAAACCACGGATCGAGGTGCCCTACCAGCGGAGTCGCCAGCGCACGGTACACCCGCGGGTCCACCGACGACGGCCCCGGCGTCAGCATTAATCGGTAGGGTGGATTGAGTTCGCCTATCTGTTGCGTCATTGTCTTTGTCCTTCTTTATTCTTGCGCTGGAATGCATGTACTGCCCTGCGTTCCTTCTTCTTGGGACTCTCGGTGCTCAGCAGGAACCTCAATTTTCGCCCATCGCCACCACCACCGCAACCGACAAATTGGCCGGAGCCAGCTCGCCGCAGTTCTTCTCACACGTTTTTCTTGATTTGCAACCCGCCACCCACGAGAAAAAATAATGCTACGACCGCGGATACGTAGACGCCAAAGAAAAGCCCCACGAAGTGCAGAAGAAGCGCGGCGTTCGCAATCATCGTCACCGCACATATCAGCACAATGCTCCCGCCCCTCTCCAACCTGCTGGCAACTGGCGCGATTACGGCTAACGCTACCATCTCACCAGAAAAAACTAGCCAGCAGCCTTTCAAGATCGCGTCCAGTGGCGCCTTCATTCCGCTCTCCGCAATCATCGTCTGCAATTGCGCAATTCGCGTCCCATGACCAATCCCCGTCAAAAACAAAATCACACTCCCAATCCCCGTCAACCACCGCCCCATTTTCATCCGTCATCCTCTCCTGTTTGATCCACTTCTTAGACTCCGTCGCGCCGGATTGTACAATGCCTCTTCCCGTATTGGTATTCGCCGCTCATCTCTATCCTGACGTTGCACTCTGGCACCGTTACTCTCCTGCTCTCTCTCCTTCCCGAGCTCTGCTATCTGTCTGGTAATCTTCGCCTGACAAACGCATACTCAGGATGGAACCGAACATAGTTCCGGTCCCGGAGCATGCAACACTATCTCAGTGAAGGCAGAGGCTACGCGTTGCAATGGCAGGAAAGAAAATTCTAATCGTCGAGGATGAGGTCGTTCAACTCACCGCTCTTGCTCGCCGCCTCAAGTCTGCCGGTTTTGAAGTCGTCGCCGCCCGCGATGGATTGACCGCCATCAGCACCGCCCGCAAAGAGCAACCCGATCTCATCGTCCTCGATCTCGGCATTCCTGCCGGCGACGGCTTCGTCGTCCTGCAACGACTCGCTATGCTGATCAACACGGGCACCATCCCCGTCATCGTTCTGAGCTCACGTACCCCGATCGGCAATCGCGATGCAGCCCTTAAAGCTGGCGCGATCGCCTATATTCACAAGCCGGTCGACGTGCCCGTCCTTCTGAAAGCCATCAACGACGCCCTAGGCCTTTCCCCGCCAGATCCCCCGCCCGTATCTCCGCCGCCCGAGCCCTGAAGAAACGCACACAACGTGTCGGCAAACCAGATAGCCCGCGATCGTTCGCTAGCAGACGCACTTGGTCTCACTGCTCGTGGAAAGCACGTGCCTTGCTCTCCTGCTCTGCTGTCATTCTTAACTTTCGTTGTATCTGAGTTCGGTTGGTTGATAGGCAGCCTTAGTCTTGCAATGTGGGCACTCCATCACCAGACCTTCCGGCGGCAACTTAGGTTTCTCGGGGAGAAAATAATCTGCCAGTGTGTTTCCTATTTCAGAATGCGTGAATATCTGGTCGCAACCCTTACACTTCAAGACCCATTTCGCCATTGGCCTGACACCCGCATCAAGCCTACCGGCAGCTCTAGCCTGGGCAATACCCTGATTTGTGTAGGCGGCGCATAAGCAGAGGAAATAAGCCCGATTACCTGCTTTTTTTCTTACCTTCTTCTTGTGAGGGCGAATCTGGCTCTTCCGAATCAGACTGTTTCTTTGGAGTTGTTGCTTCCGAATCTGCGGCGATCGTGACTTCTATTTCAGCGCCTTTTTTTAGGCAGACCTCGTTACCCGCTTCGTCTTGCAGCGTGTTTTCGATGCGAATTTCGCGATACAACTCTTCGGCCCCTTCCACAGCGATCTGCGCCTTGTCCGGTTCATCCGGATCGAGAGAACGGATGATCTTCTCGACGGTAGCGGGGAGTGTGACCGTAGCTTTTTCGGCTGGGTTTTCCAACTCTTTAGTTTTCACGCTCATACGATGCGCTCCATTTCGTTGTCAGGGCTCACTGCCACAACTGTGTCGGGTACTCTTCCAACTTTCAATTAACGCCACCGTGGTATTTTTCCGTACTAAAGGTACTGCAAGTTCCCGATAATCCTCTACAAATCTTGCTTACGCTATAGGGCAAATACTGTAGAACCACGCCCTGTGACTATCCTGCTATTCCCGCATACTAAGATTCAGCCTTAAAGCTTTCCACTACGAAAACCGCTTGGTGAGTTGACTGACAAAGGTACGACCCACTCAAGACCAATGACGAATGCTGCGGACCAGCTAGCCCGGGCGCCAATCCTCAGTCTTCCCCCCAACGCGCGCACCAAGTCCCAAGAAATCTCGTCTCCAGCATTGTGCTCCACATAGTAAGTAACTTCGGGTATGGCTCAACAAAATGAGCGGAGTGAAACTCCTTAAGCATTCGAGTTATATCCGATTGCCCGCGAATCAAGTTTGCGAAAGCCCGCGATCGAGCACTAACCTGGGAGAAGAAGCAATGCCAACCACCAAGAACAGCAAACAGTCAAAACAAACGAAGGCCCTCGAGGATCAGCTTCGTTCGAGATTAGCGGAATTGAAAAGTCATTTAGATCTGTTACGCAAGGAAATGATCATTGAAGATGATGTCGACGACGAAGCCATGCAGGCGTCCCGTAACGGCAATCGCGAGCTTGCCATCATCACAATGGACCGCGAGATCCGTAACATTTCCGAAATCGAGCAAGCACTGGAACGCATCGCTCAAAATGAATACGGAGTTTGCGTCACCTGTGAAACAACGATTCCTAACAATCGCCTCCAGGCCATTCCTTGGACACGGCAATGCGTTGAGTGCGCTGGCGGAGGAATTAACAGAACGCAGCAACGCTTCCTGGGCCAGCCCACATTGAGATCCTCGCTCGCGAGTTGATTTCTCCCAAATTGGCGCTCCCGCCACGATTGAAACACGGAACCTATACGACCAATCTTACTCTGGATGATGTGCAGCTGTTGACATCGTGCCTCTCTATCCGCTAAATTCCACCGCCTGAAACAAATGTTTCAGGATTTAGCGGACTAGCGTCTGCTCTTCGAAAGAGGCCCTCCACATGCGCATCTTTCCTTTCGGCCGATGCACAATAGCCGCACTCATCGCCTTGTTCATCGTAATCGCACCATCGAAAGCCCAAAACGAAAAGCCTAAAGGCCTTGATCGTCTCCAATCTCACGTCGCCGAACTGGCTCTCAGCTTTCCCGGAACCATCGGTGTCTATGCTCGCAACATCGAGACCGGCGCCGAAGTTTCCTACAAATCCGATGACAAATTCCCCATGGCGAGTGTCTACAAAATTGCCATCATGGTGCAGGTCTTCCGCGAAGTCGATGCAGGCCGCCTCAACCTGACCGATCGCATCGATCTCACCGAAGCCGACCGCAGGCTCGGCAGCGGTTTGTTCATGTACATGACTCCCGGCCTTAAGCCGACCCTTCACGACCTGCTAACAATGATGATCGTCGTGAGCGACAACACAGCCACTGACAAACTCCTCGGCATCGTCGGGCCGAAAAATGTCAACGCTATGCTCACCACGCTCGCCATCAAAGATGTTCGTGTCGATCGGCCCACTTCCGAAATCATCACGGACTGGCTGGCTTATGGCGCCCCTGCCGTCCGTAAACTCACCTTGGCGCAAATGGTCTCGGATCCCTCGTTTTTTGAATCGTTTACGCGCGAACAAATGGAAAAAAGCGACAAGCTCTTTTTGGACGACCCGCGCGATCACGCCTCCCCGCGCGGTATCGCCGAACTGCTCGTCAAAATCTTCCGCAACGAAGCCGCCAGCGAAAAATCCTGCCATGACATGCTCGAAATCTTAAAGCTCCAGCAATACAACGACAGCATCCCGCGCTATCTCCCCGCCGGCACTGTCGTCGCCCACAAAACCGGAGAAATCGGCTACACCCGCAACGACGCCGCCATCATCTATGAAGGCAACCAGCACATCGTCCTCACTATTTTCGGCCTACGCGGCAGCGAAGATGTTCCCGAAATTGACCTGAAGCAGCGCGAAGGCACAATCGCCCGCTCTGTCTACGACTACTTCCAGTATGTAAATTGAATTAAATCCGCGCGATGCGCTGACAATTCTCGAAAGTATGCGGATCAAAAAGTCTGAGTAGAGAGCGTTTCACTAGGAGTTTGTGTTCGCACCGGGCTAGAGGTATTTTTCGATTTGGGGAGAATCTGCAAAAAATTGGCCGATCGAATCAAACCATTTGTTGGACTTGGCTACTTGCCACACGTTTATGCTTCAAAGCCTCGTCCACTTTACTGACCAGAGTATTCCGCGAAAAAGGCTTCTGCAAAAAGTAGCTCCCCTCTAGGAACTCTTCATCGCCTTTGTTGAATTCCAGGTACCCGGACATGTAAATGATTTTCAGATCCTTGCGGCTCGCCTTCAAGACTTTGGCAAGTTCCGGCCCCCGCATATTAGGCATAACGATGTCCGTCACCAGCACGCGAATCGGCCCTGAGTGCTTCACGACCTCAAGCGCTTCCTTGCCGTCACTAGCCGTCAGCACTTTGTACCCGGCCGACTTCATAAATTCTGCCGCTAATTCCCGGACCGCCTCTTCATCCTCGACAATTAGCACCGCCCCGGAGTAGTGTGCGCCGTTCTTCGGCGTGGTCTCTGGCGACGCAACCTCCACCGCCTCTTGCACCACCGGCAAATACACCTCAAATCGCGTGCCTCTTCCAGGCTCCGACTCGACCCAAATACACCCGCCGCTCTGCTTCACAACGCCGTACACCGTCGCCAACCCCAATCCTGTCCCTTTGCCCAATTCTTTGGTCGTAAAAAACGGCTCAAAAATTCTTTCCTTTGTCTCAGCATCCATTCCTTGTCCGCTATCTTCGACTGTGAGTCGGATGTAATCGCCCGGCAGCAAGGGCGGCCGAGATTTGGCCGCTGCTTCATCCACGCAAATATTCCGCGTCTCAACAACCAGTTTCCCGCCCGTTGGCATCGCGTCGCAGGCGTTCACCGTCAAATTCATGATCACCTGTTCGATCTGCCCCGGATCCGCTTTCACGCGCCCGAGCGATTCCCCCGCCTTGAACGTAAATGAAATGTCTTCCCGTACCAGCCGCTTCAACAGGCTGCACATCTCTGCTACCAGCGCATTTAAATCGAGAACCTTGGGTTCCAGCACTTGCATCCGGCTGAACGCCAGCAACTGCCGCGTCAGCGACGCCGCGCGGTTGGCTGCCTTTTCAATCTGGGTCGCATTGCGTTGCAGAGGATCGCTGGCCTGCAATTTGTCCAGCATCAGATCCCCATGTCCCTTGATGATCGTAAGGAGGTTGTTAAAGTCATGTGCCACTCCGCCCGCCAAACGCCCTACGGCTTCCATCTTTTGCGCTTGCCGCAATTGCTCTTCCAACTGCTGCTTCTGCGATTCATCGCTCTTCAATGTCTTCCGCATACGATCAAACGCCCGCGATACGTGCGCAACTTCATCGGAGCCCTCGGCCTGCACAGGATACGAGAAATCCCCCTTCTCCAGCGCTTGAACACCTTCCACCAAACGCGCCAGCGGCCGGGTGAACCTATCCGAAATGACAAAAACGAGCACGCCTCCCGCGAGCACCGCCAATATTCCCATTCCTCCAAGCAACTGGTTCTGCTTTTCCAGGTAAGCCAGCGCATCGTTGTAGGATTTCAGAACGATAATGCTAACGGGCTTTGCGCCGCTCGTAAGTTCCACGGTGCTTACCAAGAACCGCTCGCCGTCTAGCGTGACTTGCTCGCTCCAAGGTCCTCGGCCTAATTGTGCCGCGAATACCTGCTGCTTAAACAGCGGCAGCGTGCTAGCCACAATCTCATTGCCATAACGAAATGCCACGTGGCTCGAGGAAACCCGCCGAAGTTCAGTTGCCGCAGGGTCGATCCCGCGCCCCACAATTACCGTGCCTAGCAGATTGCTCTTCGTCGCCTCACCGTTGTAGTAAGGCTTCAATACCACCTGATAAAGACGCGTCCCGCTATACCACCACCCGTTGGTGCTGTTGGTGTTCAGGGAGTGGCTGAGAAGGTCCTGCGCCGTGCCCATCGGAAATTCGTCCATGGTCGTATGCAGAGCCACAATTTTGCCGCTCGCATCCGAGAGCACCAGCAGATCAGCTTCGTTCGACTGCCATGGGTCTCTTCCTACGTCTTCAATCGCTTCTGGGTCACCGTTCCTCATGGTTACCAGCGATGATAATAGGTCCGCCTTGCGCATCAATGCGACCATATGCTCGCGCTGAAGCACCTGAAACGTGATCATGGCACTCTGCGATTCTTCCTGGATTTCCCGCTGGACTCTTTCCTCGGCGGTACGTCGTACAACTAGCAGTGTGGCCCAGGTCAGGCCAGCAATCACCACGGCCACAGACAGCATGAATTTTGTACGAAGTCTCAAGTTAGCCCTTGTTTTGCCTTGGGTCCAACCACCAGGGACACACCAACCCACGCGCTGGCACTCCCACTTATACAGTATTGTTATGGACTGAAAGAAGAGAATAGCCCCGAAGTACCAGTGTTCTAGCACTGCAACCTGGCCCAGGTAACTCGCTGGCCATCGTCGCGGGCCTGTATTTTAAGATGGCAAAGGAGCTAAGACTGTGGCACTGCAAACTCAGGGAACGGACTGAATGCTTTGGACGTGAATCGTTTTTGTCTCGGCGTCATAAGTGCCTATGATGGTCACCTTTAGACCCGCAAACTCTTTAGGCTTTTCCTGATCGTCGAGCAGATACGTGGTCTTGTTACTTATCGCGTAAAGAACGAACGTGCCACCCGCGCTAACGCATCCCAAAGTGCACTCTTTCGCGTTCTTAAACCCTTCCTTCTTCATCATCGCATCGTGCGACTTCTCCGTGCCGCACTCGTTATCCATCACCTCCCCGGTAAAGGACATCGGCGTATTGTTCTTCTGCTGCCCAGGCCGCATAGCCGATCCAGCCAGAGAAATCCCAGTGAAGAGCAAGATTGCCGCCGAGCTGGTTGCAAGCAACTTCATGGTCCCCCCAAACAAATCTAACCGTGCCCCATTCTCCCCCGAATCAAGCCAATACGCCATACGCGGTAAAATGGATAGGCCCCACTCCTCACCCTATAACCTTCAAACCTTTTAGCGCTCTTTCCCCACCTCACTCCATCATCTCCGTCCTCGTGACGTTGCGCGGCTCATCTAACAAGGCATCCGCACGCTTCAGAAATTTCACCGTATGCTCCAAATCCGCATGCCGTTGAAACGCCGCCTCATCCACCCATCGCGAATGAATGTAAAACAACCGCCGGTCCCGCACCGACCGAAAGGTATGAAAACTCAGGCAGCCAGCCTCCTCCCGCGAAGGCCCTGCCACCTCCCGCAACACCTCCTCGACAGCCCTCTCCTCACCCTCTCGCGCATGCAACCGCACAAACACGGATTGCTCCACTCCTCCCCTCCCTCTCCCGTCCACCTCTGCCCTGTAGGATGTGCAGTTACGAAAAAACCGGGGTGGGGGTCCCCTTTGCCCCGAGCCGGCGGCGAGGGGCCTCGTGTTCCTGCGCGACACGCAGGAATGTCCGCAACTTCAAGCTCTTCGTGAGTTTACTTCATAACTCGCTGACACCCCGGGGGTGGGAGCCCGCGCTTTCATCCGTCCTGCAAGCAGGTGCGCGAAAGTCCGAGCCTACTGCGCCCCAAGATACTTCTGAAAAAACTGAGCGGTCGCCTTGTAGTTCGATACAAACGTCTTCCAAAGCAGGAAGTCATGAATTTCGTCAGGAATATAAATCACTTCGACCGGCACATTGCGTTCCCGTAACCGTTGCAGCAGGTCCACCGTCTGGCTCTCCGGCACGTTTCGATCGTCGTCGCCCTGAATCAGCAGCACCGGCGACTTCCATTTGTCCACGGACGCATTCGGCGAAGACTCCCAGGCAAGTTGCCTCGCCTCCTTCAAATCTGGCGCGGAAGTCGCATCTTCTTCCCAAGAGGGCAGGAAGAGCGACCAATCGTGAACGCCGTGGTAATCGACGCCCGCCGCGAAAATATCGGAATTCCGCGCCAGCCCCATCGCCGTCAGAAATCCCCCGTAGGAGCCACCCCAAAGTCCGATGCGGTGCGAATCAACGATCGGCAACTTCTGCAAATAGTGCGCACCGGCCAGCACATCGTTATACTCCGACGCGCCGCGCCAAACGCTATGCGGAGGAACCCGGAAGTCGTGCCCATACATCACGCCCAATCGATAGTTGACCGACAAAACCACGAATCCCAGGCTCGCCAAATACTGATTCTCGGCATACGCACTGTGGTAGTAGTCCATGTAGTGAAATCCAAGAACCATCTGCCGCACCGGACCGCCATGCGTAAAAATCAAAGCCGGCCCCGGCTTGCTGCGCCCTTTCGGGACAAACAGTTGCCCGTGGATCGTGAACCCGTCTTCGCTCTTGAAAATCACTTGTTGCGGCACGACGAGTTGCGCGCTCGGAAAATCCGCGGGCAGCGCGTCCTTCGTGATCAGCTCGCGCCCCGGGGGCACAACGCGGTACACCAGCGCCGGCGTGATCGCCGTCGAGCCGAGGCAGAAAATGTTTTTGCCGTCCCCCGTTTCCACGGGACTCCAATCGATGGTTTCGCCTTTTGTCAGCAGCGCCTGAGGAGTGCCTCCAGCCACGTCGACTCGCCACAAGTGGCGCCGGTCGATGTCATCCTGATTGGAAGAAAAAAGCACGGTTCGCTTGTCGCTCCTGAGCACAACGTCTTCCACGTCAAATTCGCCGGGAGTGAGCAGCACGGCTGCGCCTCCAGTTGCTGCGATCGAGTACAGATGATTCCATCCATCCGCTTCAGAATCGAAGACCACCCGATTCCCCGCCGCGAAGTGCAGAGACTCCACCGCAAACAGCGGCAGCGAATCGCGCGGTCCCTGGCCGCTGTTCCAAATCGCTCGCGCCGCATACGTCTTGGAATCTCCGATCCAAAGACTCCAGGACTGGGCCCGCTCCGGAATCAGCGGACGCTTACCTTCAATCCCGCCAATTTTCAAATACGCGATCGAATTTCCATCTGGAGACCACCGCGGCGCAAAATCTCGGTCGGCGGAAGGCGCTACATAATGAATCGCCTCCAGTTTTCCCGCCGCAATATCTGAAATCACAACAAAAGCGTGGTCCTTCCTGCTAATCGTAAAAGCGAGATGCTTGCCGTCCGGCGACCATTGCGGGGATTCCAAGTCTCCGCGCAACTCAGTAAGCTGCTTCGCTGTTTCCGCCCCGGACACCGGCGCGATCCACAATTGGTGCTTCGCGGCCCACACCGCCCACTTTCCGTCCGGAGAAATTTCGATATCTTCGCATCCTTCCTGAGGGCATCCCATCGTCCCGAGCAAACGCGCCGTGCCATTTTCGATGTCCGCAGACCAAACCTGCTGCAGCGGCTGCTTTGGCTCGGCCGTTGGATTTGCCGAGAGGCCCTCCCCGTTAGTCTCGGTTCCTTTCGCGTAAACAATCGTTCGCCCATCCGGAGTGAGTCTCAGCGACGCTAGCGGCTGCCCCGTGTCTCCTTCATAGTGCGTCACCTGCCGAGGCACGAGCGCCGGGCCCTCTGCGGTCCACACATTCTGCGCGCCCTTCTTGTTAAACACCCACGCGATGCGGGAACCGGTCGATGAAGCAGTGAGCTGCGATGGAAACGGCGCGCTAAGTATTTGCTCCACTGAGAAAGATTGCGCCCTCATGGAGGGCGAGAAAATCACCAGACCAGCCAACACGAGCGAGCTCGCGGCTAAGACACGGAAACGCAGTACTCTTCTCAGAAACATGGAACTCCTCCCACGATGGTACAAATCACTAATTCACTTCAGTGGCTCAACTCAGAGCCACATCACCCGCACACATTGGTCTGCTTAGCTCGCGCTGCCAGCTCAATGACTGAATTTGGCAATGCGGCGCCATTCCGCCACGATTCTGTAACATTTGTTGCAGCCAAACTGAGGACAATCTATTCAAGTCTTATATCTCCGTCAAGCGTGTAAGCTTTCAATTGTCAGAATTGAAGTTCTGACAGCCGCTCTATATCGAACTGTGTGTGTAGCTTGCCGTGCACGACTCCAGAGGTCCAAATAGTGAATTCTGTTCGACGGATATGTATTGTGCGATGCAGAGATTGTCCGATGAGCAGCAACAAACGTTTCAGAACGTTTCTTTAGAGGAAGCTATGCGGCAAGCCGGTGTTCCGACAACAAATGCGGCGGAACTTTGCGCAAGTCCCACACCAGCCCGCACCACGAAAGTATTTTCAACATGTAATACGTAATATCAATCTCCCACCAATAAAATCCCTGGCGCGCGGAAGCCATGAAGTGATGGTGGTTGTTGTGCCAGCCTTCGCCGAGCGTCAGCACAGCGAGCAGCCAGTTGTTGCGGCTCGTGTCGGTTGTCTCGTAGCGCCGCGTTCCGAAGAGGTGCGACAACGAATTGATAGTAGAAGTGTCGTGCCATAGCAGCACCGTGCTCAGGCAAAAGCCCCAAACAAACAGCGGCCACCCACCAATCAAAACAATAACCGCCGCCAGAACAATAGGTGGCACCAGGTGATACTTGTTCAGCCAGCGCAATTCGGGATATTTCGCAAAGTCGCCGATGTATTCGAGCGGCGTAACATCATATTTGTCGGTAATAAACCAGCCCACGTGCGCCCAAAGAAATCCAAAGAGCGTCGGCGAATGCATATCCAGATCCTGATCCGAGTGACGGTGATGGTGCCGGTGATGCCCCGCCCACCACAGCACTCCCTTCTGCGCAGAGGTCATCGCCAGAAACGCCATTACGAATTGAAAAACACGGCTGGTCTTATAGGAGCGGTGCGCAAAATATCGGTGATAGCCGGCGGTAACGAAAAACATCCGCACCGCGACCAGCGCCAGGCAAGCCGCAAGATATGACCAGCGAAAATGGACGAAAAATACGCCAAGCGCCAGAATGTGAATCACTACAAACGGGAAGGCCAAAATAAGGGAAATGCGGGATCCATTTGGCAAAGGTATGGACAAAGCGCGTGAGGCCATAGGGGGACTTCCTTCGCGTCCGGCGGACGCTTTTACAACTTTCTTTGCGAGCGGGAAACTCTGCCGGAATCAAAAGGGATGGCAGCATGGCTCACCACGTTTAGTCTGGGGCCCTGTTGTGCTCCGGTCAAGGCGTACTGAAGGACAGGTAGGGAACGTGTGCAAAATTGCACACAAACTGGATCACGCATTGCCAACAGCAAGATTCATTCCGCGAGAAGAACTCTTCTCCCAGATGTGCTATCGTCCGTTTGCAAGAGAATTTCGTGATTTCACGCATCCACTCCTATTCGGAGATCCCGTAGGGAGCAGAGGAAAAATGGCAGAGCGTCCCGTACTCGTTGGACTCGTACCCCAAGTCGTTGTACTCGACCCCGGTGATCAGATCTCCTGGATCTCCGACGCCGGCAATCTTCGCGTCGAATTCGACGTCAACCGCTGTCCTTTTTCTTCCAATATTTTCCAGGCCCCGGCAGGTATGCGACTGCTCAGCGGGCCGCCTCGTGTCGGTCTTAAGGGCGCCACCTACAAGTATCGTGTTTGGCTCAACGACCAACTCGTCGGCCAAGGTGAAGTCATCCTCCGCGAGAAATAACGCACGAAGCAAAAAGCCCAGCAGTGCGGGCTGCCGGGCCTTTGAAAAACCAACCTGATTTGTAATAGCCTCCGGAAATTCAAGAAGGCTTCGCGGCGCCAAGAAGCGTCGTTCGGTCTTTTACTTGGGTTGTTTTGCGATGATCAGCGCTTTGATCTTGTCGTACGTCGCCGCCGGAACGATCTTCTTATTCAGCAGATCGGTCTTCATTTTGTACGGTCGCCCGTCGATGATCTTTTGCGAATACGCATCCCCGATCCCAGGCAGCGTTTTCAATTGATCCTTCGTCGCCGTATTGATGTCCAGCAAATCCCCAGCTTTGGGCGCTGCCTGTGGCACGGCGGGTCTTGGGTTGCGCGGTCGCAGGTTGCGCATGCGAATACGTACCGCTCACTCCCAAAATCAAAATTAGAACCGTCAGAATCACCCGGCTCAATCGTTTTGTCATTTCGCTTTCTCCTTTTTGTACCAACAAAGCCTGATGTCTCTTCTTACTTTGCGCCGTCTTGGGTGATGCTCTCACTTCGCCGGTTTGTAACCTGCCTTTATGGCGTCCGCCTCCAGCATGTATTTGCCATGTTTGGTCTTTCCATACCAGCGCGTTCCCTGCTTGTGATAAACGCCTGTATCCGTGTTGATCCACACTAAGCTTCCATTATTCGCCGGAGGCGTCTCCGGCTTTGTCGTGGACAGCGGCCTGCGCTGGAGCACTCGAAGTTGCAGAAGGAGCACTGGGAGCCGCAGGAGTTGATTTGGCGGCAGCAGCCGCATTCGAGGTAGCTGCGGACGACTGTGCTTTGTCCGAAGTACGGGGTTGCGGCGATTGTGCGATCAACTCAACGTTGCTAACGAAAAATGCGGCCCCAATGAACAGCGCAATAGCCTGCAGCTTCGCATTGCGTTTCATCGTTAGGCTTCTCACCCAAATGTGCGCTCATTGGAACGCAAGCCCGCTAGAATTCCGGCATGATGGCGAAGAAAAGGGGTGAAGTCAATACGGAAGAAGACCAGATCAGCTGGCCAAATGGACAGTGGCGCTCGTTTCAAATGGATTGTCTGCCGATGCCGACCTACGCGATAAAGCCTGTGTAATCAATCGCCTACGGCTATGCTGCGTGCTACGTCCACCGATTCGGCTAACCCGCGGCGGACCGGCCCCAGCACAAACGCCGGGACTTCTCGTTCTGGAGCCAGCGAAAGATTGGTGGCTCTTCGGGGAAACTCAGTGCGATGGTCCAGCTTCATTCCTGCCTCTCGAAGGAACTCAGCGGAAAAACCCATATCTTCGGCTCGGTCCACACCCCAAAACCAGAGCTTCTCCTCATGGCGCTGGAGGAAGTCCAGAGACTCTTCGAGCTTCTTCATGGCGCGGTCAAACGACGACGCAAGGAAAAACACACCTAGATTCCAAGCATGGCGGGGATAAAAAACCTGGATTCGAACGCAATACTTCCCAGCCTGGTTTCTTTCCATGCTGCAGCGATAGTCATTGCGGACTGCGGTTGTGCGGGAGGGCGTCTTCTTTGTATTCATAGGATCCTGAAGTCTAGGCGCTGGGGAGCCATGGCTGAACATGTACCGATTTCGCTTGGCTTCTGCCCTGCTTGCTATTTCAAATCAGAGCGGAAAAGTGGGCTGAAATCGGCTTCTTTGGAGACACCCATAGGCTACCGAGGTGCACAGAGAAAGACAAGCTCGCTTCATCTATTTCTAAGTTATTTATTATCAGCTACTTAGACTAACCTACGTTACCGAATCCCTTTAGCTTGTCGGGCATCATCTGCAACTTCCCCTCTTTTTTCAAGCGGTCTTCGAGGGCCGTTTGGAAGGCCTCAAACGCGATGGAGCGCTTATTTTGCAGCACGGCGTCGGTGATTTCCTTCTTTTGCTTCTCAAAATCCGCGGGGTTAGGCTCTTGTTTGTCCACGACTTCATAGACAAGCCAGTTTGCACCGAGGTTGAGCGGCTGTCCAAGGCTACCGGCCTTCAATTGAAACGCGGCGGAAAGCTGTTTTCCGCTGGCGACATTTGGAATGGTGCCGGAACGAGCAAATTCTTCGCTGGTCTTGGCTTCCAGGCCCAGTGCTTTGGCTGCGGTGTCGAATTTTTCTCCTGCCTTCACGCGCTTGGCCAACTCATCCGCCTTGGCGCGGGCTTCGGCCGAAGCTTTTTCCTGCTTCAGTTCGGCTACAACGGTGTCCCTTACCTCTTCAAGGGACCCTTGGTGCGCGGGAAGAATCTGCTTGATGGAAAGAACGATGTACCCGCGATCCGTCTGCACCGGCAGGCTCAACTCGCCCTGGCGCAAGCGAAAGACGGAATCGCTGACCTTGACCTGCGGCGAGTTCCCCAATTCAACCAAGGGGTCGGTTGCGGCGACCGGGCGCGTCTCCCCCACGGTGAGGTGATACTGCTTGGCCAGATCGTCGAGTGAAACCTTGTTGGACTGACGGATGGCCTGCGAGAGCTGTTCGGCAATACCGCCAGCTTGCTTATCGGCCTCGGACAGCAGCAGTGGAGTGCGGATGGAATCCTTCACTTCATCAAAGGGCTTGGTGTGGGCCGCTTCCTTATCGATGATCTTGATGATGTGGAAGCCGTACTGGGTCTTGATCAGGTCTGAAATGCTGCCCTTCGGCAGCGAAAACGCCGCCTTCTCGAATTCAGGAACTGTCTGTCCCTGGACAATCCATCCCAGGTCCCCGCCCTTGTCTCTCGAACCGGGATTCCCGGGGGTGCCGCCATCCTCGGAGTATTTTTTGGCGAGATCCTCGAAATTGGCGCCCTTTTTGGCTTGGTCCAGAATGCCCTGCGCTTTCTTCTTGATCTCTTCGACTTCGGCGTCCGGCTTGCCAACGGTCATCAACAGGATGTGCTCGACGTGCACCCGGTTCGGCACCTGGTATTCCTGGATGTTATTCAGCCATTGCACCTTCAACCGATCATCGGAGATTTGCATGCCCTGGCGAATCTGGTTCACATCCACGATGGCGTAGCGCACCACGCGCTTTTCCGGAACCTGATACTTTGCTTTGTTCTTTTCGTAGGCGGCTTTGACCTCAGCGTCATCCACGTTGATCTTTGCCACCAGATCCTCTGGCTTGATGTAGGCGTAGTCCAGTTTCACTTTTTGATTGCGGTAGACGAATTCTTCCTGCAGCTCCGCCGGGCCCGCGCTAATCCCGTCGGTCACCAGCTTCTGGAACTTTTCCTGCAGCATTCCCTGGCGAACTGTCTCTTCGAATTGCGCCACAGTCATCTGGGTTCGCGATTGGACCAGCGAAGCATACTGATCCGGAGCAATCGGCGAGTCTCCGTTAAAGGCGGCCGGCAAGATTAGCTTGATGCGGTCGGCAATCTCATCGTTGGAAACCTTGATGCCAAGCTGGCGGGCCTCGTAGTCCATTTCCTTCTGAAGCATGAGCTGTTGGAGGATGCGCTTCGCATAATAAGGCTCAAGCATCGGCGGCACTTGATTGGTCTGCTTGATCTGGTTGAGCTGTTGGCGAATTTCAGCAACCGTGATGGTCTGATCGCCTACCTTGGCCACCGCATCCGTGGAGGTGGTCGTGTCACCCGGACCGCTCGGCACCAGATAGAGCAGCATGCCGCCCGACAAAGCCAGCACCACCACCCCAAGAAAGATGCGCGAAAAAAGTTTTTGCGTGTTATCTGAGCTGCCAGCCATCTGCTGAATCTCCCGAGTCCTAAGCAAACACATCATTATAGGAGATTGGGGCCATGTGGCTCAAATAGATTCGTGGCGGAGTGGTGGCTGCGTTTCCGAGTGGCCTTCGTTCTCAGTTATTGCCAAACCCTACCCGACCTCATGCCTCTCGCACCGGGACTTCTGGCCGGAGTTCTGTAAACGAACGGGGTGGTTAGTTGCTGACAAAATGCGCGCGCCTTAAACTCAATAAGAATGCCCTCAGCGATTGGTATCGACTTTGGTACGACGAACAGTTCCATTGCTTACGCTAACGACGCCGGCGAAGTTGCGCTGGCTCACTTCCCATACATGAGAGAAGTGACCGCCGCCTATAGGTCACTTCTCTATCTCGAGCAAGTGAAAGAGCGAGGTGTCAATGCGCTCAAGTCTTGGAGCGGACCAGAAGGCATTGAGCACTATCTCTCTGCAGACCACAAAGGCCGGCTGATTCAATCGCTGAAGTCTTTTCTCAGTAACCGGAACCTTTCGAGTACGGAGGTTTTTGGCCGGAGATATACGCTCGAGGACTTGATCGCGCGCATCTTGAGGGATCTGCGTGAAAAGGCCTCCACCCAGTTTGGCGCCCCCATTTCGAAAGCGGTCGTTGGCCGGCCGGTGCGATTTGTGGGAGCCGAGACGGAGGAAGAGGATCGCTATGCGGAAAGCCGTCTTTGCGCGGCATTCGAGACTGCTGGATATGAGTCCGTACAATTCGAATTTGAGCCGATAGCGGCAGCGCACTACTACGAGTCAACGCTCGATCACGATGAACTTATTCTGATTGGAGATTTCGGAGGCGGCACGAGTGACTTTTCTTTGGTTAGGGTCGGTCCAGGTGTTCGTCGTAGAGGTAGAAGCGCAGCGGACCTACTGGGTAATGCGGGCGTCGGCGTGGCAGGCGATTCGTTCGATGCGAAGCTCATTCGACATCTTGTGTCTCCTGCGCTCGGTGCAGGAACGGACATGCACTCGATGAAGAGGCTCTTGCCGATACCCGCTTGGATTTATGGCAAGTTGGAACGTTGGCACCATCTCTCCTTTCTGAGGGCCAAGGATGTGATGGACTTGCTCACCCGGATCAAGGCGGATGCTGTTGAGCCTCAGAAAATCGCTGCTTTGATCCATCTCATAAAAGAGGATCTTGGGTATCAATTGCACCAGTCTGTTCAGGCTGTGAAGTACGAATTGTCGAACAACGCGGCGGCAACGTTTCACTACTCGGATGGAGCAGTTGATCTTACGGCCAAAGTAAAGCGTTCTTCTTTTGAAAATTGGATCTCTGAGGAATTGAAACAGATTGAGTCCTGTCTGGACTCCTTGCTCAAGGCAAGTGGTGTTCACCCGAGGGATGTGGATGCTGTGTTTTTGACTGGCGGATCGTCATTCGTGCCAGCAGTAAAGAGAATATTTGCAACGCCCTTCGGCGAGCAACGGATCAGGACGGGTAATCAATTTACCTCCGTAGCGTGGGGTTTGGCTCTCAAAGGGTCTACTTTGGCTTTAGCCGGCTCGGACTAGGAAGAGGAAAGAAGATCATCGCTTCTGAGATCCCATGTTCCGACAGAGCAGATCATTTTGGGATGCCATTGATACCCGTAAGTTCTCGATGCGCGCTGAGAGAGCCATCAGGGATCACGACGATTACCCACGGCGTTCCGGATGCAAGAATATTGGCATGACTCACCAGTTCGGCATCGTGGCCGGGACGTAGTTCGATTGTCTGCGTGCTTTGCTCATGGAGATTGAGGTTGTGGGTTTTCACTTCAAATTTATGAGTGCCCGCGCCTTCCGCATGGATGCTCAGCGTGAGTTGGTTTCCGTGGGTCGCTTCCACCGAGACTTTGAAATCAAAGGCAAGCCTCGGGCGTAATTCGATTTGATAAACGCCGCCAGACAGCGCGGTGAGCGTGGTATGGGCCGCGCCCTGTCGCACGCTATAAGCTCCTTGCGGTAGTTGCGCGCGAAATTTACCGCTCGCGGGATCCGCGGAGACCTGGGTCACGCGTCCCGTCCGCTCGTCGCGGAACTCGATGGGCTCACGCGACGAAATGTCGGCATCTCCTTCGACAACGGCCTCGCCATGCAGATCCTGCATGAGCCAGACCCACTCCCCTACCGGTTGCGTCCAAACTTCTTTGTACGTCCAGCAAATCTGCGTTGGCCAATATGGCGCGTCGTTGTATTCCTTTGTTTCAATGCCTACCGGAAGCGCGCCGACTATTTGTCCGGAACGCACGCTATACAGCGGAGTCCAGTCATAGCCTTCTCCATACATGATGCTGGCCGAAAATGGGTTGCGTCCCAGGAGCCACTCCGCTTGCTGCTGGGCCAGGTCTTCCGCTTCAAGATCTCCGCGCAATTGTCCAGCCGCAGATAGAGCTTTTGTCTGCGATAGCAAAACGCTGGAATTGCCGCGGAAGTCAAACCAGACCGGAAATCTCCGAAGATAATATTCCCCACCCAGCGGAACGCCGCGATGGACTTCCTCGAGGTAGGCGGCACTATCGGCCGCGCGCAGCGGGGTCCAATCCTTCGATTGCGTCAATAGACGGGCTTCGCTTTCTTTGTAGATTGCCGCCGGCAGTGCGTAGTATGGCTGATCGATCTTGGCAGCGACCTGCTGGTAGTACTTGGAGTGCAAGACGATCGCCGCGTACCACTTCATCCAATTTTCGTGACTTGGAAACGTCTCGCACAAATGAGCCAGCGCAATCACCGGCTGTTCCTCCTGCCCAATATGAAAGCGATGGAATAGATTCTCGCGCTTGGGACTTGTGTAAAAGTAACCAGTCAAGGGGATGCTCCATGGCTGAATCGTTTGCTCCTGCGACGCAAGTATGAGATCGCCGAGTTTGAAGGCCTCATCCGCGTATCGCTGTTCGCCCGTGGCACGATATAAGTCCACGGAAGCAATCGCGCCGAACGAAATGCGTTCCAGCTCATCCTGTGCTCCATAGACCTCCGGAAGCGGAGCGGCCGTTTTCAATCCTTCAACGGCATAGTTCCAGTCCTGCTCGGCTGTACGAAGGCTGCGAATGGCAAGCTCGGGATTGCTTTCTTTCAACACGCGAGCCGCAAGTGCTTCCACCGCCGCCACGCGAAAGTTCCACTCGGGCTCATTCACCGCTTGGCCGCTGCGATCGTCTGCGTCGCCGATGATGCCATTCGTCCAATAGCTGATCAATTGACCCTTAGCGCGATATCCGTCGCCGAAGCTGGTTTTCAGTACCCAGCGAAGCCCCCAGGTCGCTTCTTCCATCAAGCGAGCGCGCAGTACAGGATCTTCTCCTTGCTGCTGGAGACGTTCTGCAAACGAAAACAGGGCGTAGGCCATTCCTGGAGTGTTGCCCGTCGCTGTGAGATCTCCCGCATCGTGATAGCCGCCGTTGACGATAATGCGTTTATCGCCGTGGATGCTGTAATCATCCAGGTGGCAGATTCCGTGGATCCCGGGAATCACCGTTCCACACCTCTCGCTGTACATAAAATTGACGGCTTTCCAAATACTTTCACGCCATGCGTCTTGGCCGATCTGAAATGGGCGGGTAGTCGTGGCCCCAACGCGAAGAACATACTGACCCGGTGTCTGAATCTCGGAAAAATCCAGGACCGCGTATTTACCTAACAGCGTCGTCTGCTGTTGCACCGGCTTGGTGAGAACCGATTTGCCGGTGCCTTGCTCGATCAACGAAAATTCGTGCGCATCGAGGTTGCTTGCAATCGCTGTCTTCGTCGCGCCCGCGGTATATCCGGCGTGGCTGAAGGCTATTTTGCCTGCTGCAACATCCCAACCCTCAACGTGATCCGCCTCAACCGTCTGCAATTCGAGCTGGTCAATATATAGGATGGTCTGATCGCCCAAGTCGGGAAGCATCTTGGGAAGGCTGTAGGCAAAATCGAGCTGCGTGACTTTATCCCGATCGAGAGGCGCAATTTCCCATACCACGTGATTCCACTGGTGGTTCTTCAGAATGATGGACTCGTGGCGCCCCTCGTTGTATCGATCCGGAAGCCGATGGGCGCCTTCATTGTGCAGGGTGAGAGAAGCAGAGATTGCCGGGGCGCCGACTACATCGGGATACGCCCAAATGGAAATGCGGTTGTAGCGGGTCCAATTCTCGGAAGGAAATTTACGGCTGGCGACTAGATCCTCCCATTCGCCGGCGCCGCCGACCAGCCCCAGGTTTTGTTTCGATCGAATGCGCAGAGAGTGCGCGCCATCTTTCACCGGTGAATCCGCAAGCGCCATGTCCCCGTCTCCGGTGAACGACCATGTCGACGCATCTTCCATGGAATCGAGTGCGCGCGAGTCCAGCACTTTCTTCTGCAGCCAGCGAGCCTCCGCTCCATCTTCATATACAGGCTGCATCGGCATTTTCAGAACTTCCTGTTGTGCGGTAAGAGAGCCACTGAGGGCGCCGGAAATCGCCAGCGCAAAGCATGTATATAGAACTCGCCTCCACTTGCTGGTCTCGGCGCCATTCAAATTGGAATTCATCAGAATCACTCCTCAGCCTCGAAGTTTATTTGTGAAGACCGATGTGCGTTAGGAATCAATCGCGAGGATTATAGACGGAACCTGCCCACGCAATCCGTCGCGCCTAGAGTTTTTTACTCGCGGTTTCATGAATCTTCGAAATGGAGCGTTGATGGGAAACCGCGATGATGCGGGTATCATCAAACGCTAGAGATGATAAGACGCAACGCGATACGAAAGCAGCTAGCGATGTCTGCGCCGGTGATTGTTCTAGTTTTGCTTTGCACGCTCAATCAGCGGACATCTTTGGGCTCGGCGCAAAATGCCGGAGAGCATCTCCCCGCCGCTGGAGCGGCGACGTATTACCGCGATGTGCTGCCAATTCTGCAACAGCGTTGCCAGATTTGCCATCGGGCAGAGGGCATCGCTCCCATGCGATTCGAAACCTATGAACAGACGCGGCCCTATGCGGTCGCGATTGCGGCGGCGGCACAGAATAAATCCATGCCGCCTTGGTTTGCTGATCCGCATATCGGCCATTTCTCGAATGATCCGTCGCTCTCGGCGGAACAAATCGCTGTGCTTGGCGCTTGGGCAACCACCGGAGCGCCTGCCGGCGATGCGCATGACGCACCTCCACCGGTTCATTGGGCAGAGAGCTGGAGCATTCCGCAGCCGGACTTGGTCTTGAAAATGACCAAGGGCGTGCCGCTTCCGGCGAGTGGCGACGTCGAATACACCTATGAAATTGTAGCGACAGGATTCAAAGAGGATCGCTGGGTGCAAGCCGTGGAAGTGCTGCCGTCGCTTCGCGCCAACGTTCACCACGCAGTTGTTTACGTTCGGCCGCCGGATTCTCAGTGGATACGGCACGCGCCGACTGGTGTGCCATTCACGGCTTCCTCGCTGACCGATCCCGACGACCGGCGCGGCGCGCATTGGACGGACAGCGACGTGCTTCTCGTTTACGCGCCGGGCAGCTCGCCAGACAATTGGCCGGACAACATGGCAAAATTTATTCCCGCCGGATCCGATCTCGTTTTTCAAATGCACTATACGACCAATGGACACGCGGCCAGCGACCGGACCAGCGTGGGACTAATTTTCGCAAAGCACGCTCCTTCGCAGCGTGTCCTGACGCTGCAGCTGACCAACGATCACTTCGTAATTCCTCCAGGCGTGCCGAATTATCGCGTGGAAGCGCGCGGCACTTTGCCGAACGATGCGACGCTGCTCAGTCTCTTTCCGCACATGCATTTGCGCGGAAAACGTTTCGAGTACAACATCATTTACAGACAAAAACGTTCCGGGGCGAGGCCGGACCAGGAAATAGAGCCACTGCTCGACGTCCACTATCATTTTCACTGGCAGATGAGCTACAAGCTAGCGGACCCGCGCTTCTTAAAGGCCGGCACGGAACTACAGGCTATCGCCTGGTACGATAATTCGCGCGACAATCCGCACAACCCCGACCCAGAAGCTGCGGTCCGCTGGGGCGAGCAAACGTACGACGAGATGATGGTCGGCTTTTTCGATGTGGCCGTTGCAGCGAATCTCGACAAGCACAGCTATTTCATTCGCCACTGAGTTCGGCGCGAGCCGCAGCTCTCAAGGACAAGAGGAACCAAAATGGAAATCAGCAGCGATTATGTGCAACTGAGCGTCAACGACAGCACAACGATGCGGGCGTGGGTTGCGCGGCCCAAGGAAAAGGGCGTCAACCCCGGGTTGCTCGTTTTCCAAGAAGCTTTCGGCGTGAACGCGCACATTCGCGATATCGCCGGGCGATTTGCGCGAGAAGGCTTCGTCGCCGTGGCGCCAGAGCTTTTTCATCGCACGGGCGCTGGTGTCGAAATACGCTACGACGATTTTCCCAGCGCGATGCCGCACATGAAGGCCTTGAACGATGCTTCAATGGCGGCCGACCTGCGCGCTGCGTTTGACTGGCTTCGCGGCTATATCGGTGGGGACCTGCCGATCTCCGCGATTGGCTATTGCATGGGTGGCCGCGCGGCATTTCTCGCGGCCATCACCTTGCCACTCGCCGCTTCCATTTCGTACTACGGCGGCGGCATCGCCCCGAACGCGACAAATCCCGGCTTGCTCGGCCGCGCGGCTGGTTTGCAAGCTCCACTCCTGTTCTTCTGGGGCGGGCGCGACAAGCACATTCCGCCGGACCATGTTCGCGCGGTGAGCGATGCGCTGCGAGCTGCGGGAAAGAACTTCGTCAATGTCGAGATTTCCAACGCCGACCACGGTTTCTTTTGTGACGCGCGCGCCAGCTATAGTCCGTCGGCAGCTCTGTTGGCGTGGCCGCTGACGTTGGCGTTCCTGCGCGCCAAGTCGGCCTAAGCGCGCGCTGCATTTCCGCCAAAGAAACCGCAATTGATCATTGCACGTGCGCGGAAACACTGCACTGTCCTTTCGGGCAAATCCCCTGTCCGAACGCCTAGTATGCGCAACTGCTATTTGCTGTTTAACTACCGCAAGCTCCGGCGGCCATCTGCGTTCTAATTACTGTGCTAGATTCCAAGATTGGCGGCATTGTTGCGCGCAGACCCGTGAATACACAAACACCACACGACCCGAACCACCCGAAGATAAAACGAGTGGAAGTGTATTGGCATACGGTCACGTACAAGACCGTGGCCGTTTACGTGATTCTGCTTGCGGCAATTGTTTTCGCTGCGATTTATCTTATCAATCCGAATTTGTATACGGCCGCGTATGACAAGCTGAACAAATCTATCGGCAACGGCGACAGCGAAGCCACAAACATTTCACAGACGCAGGCGAAGTTCGTCAACCTCGACGGAAAAGTACAGGTCAAGAAAGTCAATTCCGTCCAATGGGTCGACGCAGATTTCCACACTACGCTGGACAAGGGCGATCAAATCCAGACTTCTTCGGAAGGTGCTGCGCGTATCACCTTCGCCGACGGTACCACGTACACGGTGAAGTCCGGAACATTTATTACCGTGGAAGAAAATTCGATGGGCCACGAGCAGCCTTCCAGTTCGGCTGTTCGTATAAACATCGGACAAGTAGACCTCAAGACGCCAAACTATTCTTCGCCGGATTCGAAAGCTGCCGTCAGCATGGAAGATTCCAGGGCGCAATTGGGTTCGAACAGCAGTGCGGAGGTCAAATCCGACCCGACGACTAAGGAAAACGAGGTTGTGGTTTCCAGCGGAAGTGCCGAAGTGCAACGCGGGCAGGAGAAGGTGGAGATCGGAGCGTATCAGAAGGCGAGTTACGCGACCGGTGGCCCGATTACCAAGTCTGACGTACTGGCACCGCCGGACCTGAGTTCACCGCGAAACTTCGAGCCACTGATCGTCGAGAATCCGAAAACGGCGTCGATCCATTTTGAATGGAAGCCGGTGTCGCAAGCGGTTTCCTACTCACTCAAGATCAGTACGACCGCGATGTTTACCAGAACCGTGAAAGAGGCAACTGGAGTTACAGGAACCGGCGTGGACATCACGGGTCTCGACGGCGGCGATTATTTCTGGGCCGTCACTGCCACGAACACCAAGAAGGAAACCAGCGAGGTTAGCGAAACATTCCGGTTTACACTCGTCGCGCAAGGAAAAACACAGGACATGGCCCTGGAGATTACCGGTACCCAGATTCATGGCCGCGTGGTGGAGATTATCGGCCGGACGGAACCGGGCGCGGCGCTCATCGTGAACGGACAGCCTGTCCCGATTATTGCGGCGGACGGCACGTTCCGCCACTTTACCGAGCCGCTTGAACCCGGCCAGCATACCATCGTCATCATCGGAGAAAACCGCCGCGGCGGCACGAATCAGCAGAAGGTGACGATCGTTGTGCCGAAGTAAAAGTTTCGAACGTTGATCGTTTTTTGGCAACAAGTGAAAAAAACGCGGGCGCCACTTTGCGCTCGTCGCCAAGTCCAGAGACAATGGTCTAGTTGGCCGCGCGGCGGTTCAAATGGACCGTAAGAAAGTTAAGCAGCTCGTTGTCGGCTGGACGGCGGAGAAGTTTTCTTCGCGGGGAGCGGGGGGATGAATAAGAACGGTTACAACCTGAGGTCGATTTTTAGTTTGTTTTCTTCCGACCTCGCCATCGATCTTGGGACGGCGAACACGCTCGTGTTCTCGGCCGGCAAAGGCATCGTGGTGAACGAGCCTTCGATCGTGGCTATCAACAAATCCAGCGGGGAAGTCGTGGCCGTGGGCCGCGAAGCCAAGGAGATGCTCGGCCGCACGCCGGGCAACGTCGTGGCCATCAAGCCCATGAAGGACGGCGTCATCGCCGACTTCAAAGTCACCGAAAAAATGCTGACCTATTTCATTCAGAAAGCGCACAACCGCCGCGTGCTGGTGCATCCGCGCATTGTCATCGGCGTTCCAAGCGAAATTACGCCGGTAGAAAAGCGCGCCGTGCAGGACTCCGCATATCGCGCACGCGCCAGTGAAGTCTATCTCGTCGAGCAAGCCATGGCTGCCGCCATTGGAGCCGGTCTGCCGATCGAAGAGCCTTCCGGAAACATGGTCGTCGACATCGGCGGCGGCACCACGGACATTGCGGTCATCTCCATGAGCGGCATCGTGTACTCGCGTTCCGTGCGCGTCGCCGGCAATGAGATGGACGAAGCCGTCATGCAGTATTTGAAGCGCAAATACAACTTGCTCGTTGGCGAACGTACCGCCGAACAGATCAAAATGGAAATCGGCTCGGCGTATCCGCTGGAAAAGCCGCTGACCATGGAAGTGAAGGGCCGCAACTTGATTGAAGGCGTCCCCCGCACTGTCACCATCGACGACAGCGAAATTCGCGAAGCGTTGAGCGAATGCGTCGCAACTATTCTGAACGCCGTGCGCGTAGCGCTCGAACGCACGCCGCCGGAACTTTCCGCCGACATCAGCGATCGCGGCATCGTGCTGACAGGCGGAGGCGCGCTGCTCAAAAATCTCGACAAGCGCATCCGCGAAGAAACCGGTTTGCCGGTTTCCATTGCCGACGACCCGCTGGCATCGGTGGTCTTGGGCACCGGAAAAATGCTGAGCGATTTCAAGTTGCTGCGCCAAGTTTGCATCGACTGACGATTTTTCGGATTTGACGATTGCGAAAATTTTAAGCCGCACAGGCTAAAGCCTGTGCCACTGGACTCCATGGTTGGCATTCCCTCTCGTCATAGATCGATTTTCCTGCTCGGCGGAGTTGTGCTCCTGCAGATATTGCTGCTGGCTGTGCAAATCAAGCGCGACTCGCAGGGCCGCCTCATCCGCGTTTGGACGGTTGGGGCTGTTTCCCCGTTCGAACGTGCCGGCGCTCACGGCGTCAGCCACGTTCGCGACACCTGGAATCATTATTTCGCGCTGCAACACACCTCGCGCGAAAACGAAGATTTGAGGCGTGAAAACGGCGCCCTGAAACTGGAAATCACGCAGCTCCAAAGCAAAGCGGGTGAGGCGGATCGCCTTGCCGCGCTCTTGAAATTTCGCCAGACGAATACGGACGTACCCATGGTCAGCGCGCGCGTGATCGGTGGAAGCGCGGACTCCGGCAGCCAGACCATTTATCTCGATCGCGGCGAGCGTGACGGCATCCGCAAAAACATGGGCGTCATCACGCCCGATGGCGTGGTCGGCAAAGTCATCGAGTCCTACAAAGATACCGCGCAGGTTTTGCTGCTGACGGACGAACACAGCGGCGTGGGCGCCATGCTGGTGGAGTCGCGCCTCCAGGGTCCTGTTGGCGGCACTGGCGAGCCGCTGCTCGTAATGAAATACATCCCCAACGATGACAACGTAAATTCCGGCGAGCGTGTCGTCACCAGCGGCATGGATCGTATTTTCCCGCGGGACCTGCCTGTAGGAACCATCGCGGAAATCAAGGCGGGTTCCCCGTTCAAGCAGCTCCGCGTGAAGCCGGCGGCGAGCCTCGAACGTCTCGAAGAAGTCTTCATACTGCTGACCATGAAGCCGCTCGAGTTGAAGCAAGAATCTGCGGCGCCTGGCTCTGCAACGCCTCCGGCCGCTCCCTCCGCTGCCGCAACCAATCCACCCTCACCTGAGAAACCATGAACGACACTTACGACATTCGCGGCAGCGAACTGCACATCGAGGTGCACAAGTTCCGCGCCGGCGCGATTATTTTGGCCACCGCTTTTGCGCTCGTGTTGCAAGCTTTTCTGCCCATCTATTTCCCGAAGGCCTCGATTCTGGATCTTCCGCTTCTCATCGTCATCTATTTCGGCTTGAGCCGGCGAAATCCTTCCACCGGACTGCTTCTGGGCATGGTGATCGGCATTTTGCAGGACAGCCTTAGCGGACCGACCGTTCCTCTTGGTCTCTACGGCATCGCAAAAACCGTGATTGGTTATCTCGCTTCTTCGATTGGCGCGCGCCTCGATACGGAACATCCCGCCGCACGCTTTGCCCTGACGATCGCCTTTTTTGGCGTTCACCAGGGAATCATCGCACTGACGCGGCGTCTGCTCCTTTCGCAACCCGAGCCGTGGTTCACCGTGCATCTCGGCATCGCCGCTCTCGTCAACGCCGTCGTCGCCGTCTTCCTCTTCATGCTCCTCGACCGCCTCCGCAAACCCTCATAGATTGCTCTCATTAATGCCTTCCTAGGGGTCGGAGCTTTTAGCTCCGACATAGAAAGTCGGCAAAACCGGGGCTTCAGCCCCTGAGGAAAATCCCTGTTCCGGCTCTTGATCTACTTATGAGACAAGTTCTCGCCTCTACTGACCTAGAAGAAACTGTTTGAAGTCGTCGTAGGCGCTGGACATCGGCACTGACAATTTTTCGCGCTTCAAGTAGGCCGCGAGTCGATCCGGCAGCGGCGGCGCCGTGCCGATGGCCCGAAGTACTACGTCGGCGAATTTTGCGGGATGTGCTGTGGCTAGCACCAAGCCTTGCGCGGGCTCGGAGTGCTCGCGTTTATAGGCTTCCCAGCCAAGCACGCCAACGGCTGTGTGCGGATCAGCGATATACCCGAAGCGCTCGTGTAGCGATTTCATCTCCTGCAGCGTCTCTTCGTCCGTAGCGGCGTGGCCCCAGATTTCGCGGCGCACGTACTCGATGCGGCCTCGGCACAAATCCAGCAAACGCGGAAAATTATTCGGGTTGCCGACGTCCATCGCGTTCGAAAGTGTCTGGGTCGCAGCGTGCGGGTGAAATTCTCCAGATCGCAAATATTCCGGCACAACGTCGTTTGCATTTGTCGAGGCCACGTACATCGTCACCGGCAACCCGATGCGCTTGGCGAAGAGCCCAGCCGTTAAGTTGCCAAAATTCCCGCTGGGCACCGACACAATCAGCGGCACCGATGCTACCGGCAATTGCCGGTACGCCGCCACGTGGTAAAACATCTGCGGTAACAGTCGCCCAATGTTGATCGAGTTCGCCGACGTCAGAAACGCGCGCTTGTTCAGCTCAATATCCGAAAACGCCTGCTTCACCAGCCGTTGGCAATCATCAAAACTGCCCGCCACTTCGAGCGCGGTAATGTTTTCGCCCAGCGTTGTGAACTGCTTCTCCTGCGCTTCGCTGATGCGCTTAGAAGGATAAAGAATCACCACGCGAATTCCCGGCACGCCGAGAAAGCCGTGCGCGACGGCACTGCCCGTATCGCCCGACGTAGCGACAAGAACGGTAAGCGGCCTCGTCTCTCCTCGAACGAAGTAACCCATTAGCCGCGCCATGAATCGCGCGCCAAAATCCTTAAACGCCAAAGTGGGACCGTGAAATAACTCCAGAATGTGTAAGCCGGGCGATAGCGAAACTAACTTCACCGGAAAATTGATGGCCTCCGCGACGATTTGCCAAAGCACTTCTTCCGGCACATCCGGCGTGGCGAAAGGCTTCACCACGCGAAAGCAAACTTCCGTGAACGGCAGCTTGCGAAACTCTTCCAATTCCTGCGGCGAACCCCGCGCGAGTTCCACTGGCAAATAAAGCCCGCCATCCGGTGCGAGCCCTCGAAGCACGGCGCCGCGCAGAGAAGTCAGCGGCGCTTTGCGTCCCGTGCTCCGGTATCTCATCTCCCGCGCTCGACTTGGACGCGAATTTTCGCCAGAAACGCCGCCGCATCAAACGCCGGATCCCGCAGCTCCGCCACCTGCAACGTGCAATGCGCCAAAGCTTCATAGCTCTGCCGACGCGCAGCGATCAGCGTGGGATAACATCGCGTGACGGTCTCTCGCGCCGATTCTCCGCGCCTCGGCTGAAAAGCGCCGCGCCACAACACCGGTTTAGGGTCGCTCAAATACCGCTCAATCAAAAGCTGTTGTTCCTCCGCCGACGCCGCCAGATACACCACAGTCATCCGCCGCCGCAAACGAAGCAACAAATTATTCCCTGTGTAGATCACGCTGCCCGTGGTGTCCAACACAAGCGATTTTTCAGACTCCCGCTCCAGCGAGGTCAGCACTTCTCCTAATGTGTGAATTTCTTCTTCAAGGTACTGCGCCTCGCGTTCCGTATATTTCGGGTTGTTCGGCCATCCCATCCACGCCGCCACGCCGTTTATTCCGGAATATCCGCCCGCCGCCAGCCGCGAAGCCAGCTTATCCTCGATGCGATCATCGCAACAAATGGCGGTCCAATCTTCGGCGGCTAACTTCTTTGTCCAGAAGGTTTTTCCAGCACCGGACATCCCAACCAGGGCCAAACGCAGGGGTGAGGAGGGTTCGCTTTGCATGTGAGCAGTCTAAATACGATAACGCGCGCCGAAGCTGGCGAGCAAGCCTTCGGAACAAAGTCGTTCCAATCCCCAACCGCCTTCGGTCCCAATAAACATTCTCGCCAAAGAAACAATTTCCATGAAACATTTGCCTCCCCTAAACGTCTTATGGATAGACGAAGGGAGCTTCCATGCCCAATTGCCTATATTTATTATGAAAGAAAAGCGTGAAAACCCGGGTGATCTCCTGCAGGGAACGCTGGACCTGCTGATTCTGAAAGCTTTAGCCCGCGGCGCCATGCACGGTTACGGCGTCGCGGAGTGGATTCACCAAACTTCAGAAGACATCTTGAAGGTAGAAGAAGGCGCGCTCTATCCCGCGCTACATCGCCTCGAACTTCGTGGCCTGCTCTCCTCCGAATGGGGCACCTCGGACAACAACCGCCGCGCAAAATTTTATTCCCTTACCGCCTCTGGCACGAAACAGTTGGCGCAAGAAACTGAGTTCTGGCAGCGCATGTCGGGTGCGGTGGCGCGGATACTGCAAACCGCCTAGCTCTCTGCAGGAGGAGACTATGTTTTCGGAGTGGCTAAACAAAACCTGGCTTCGCGTCAAAGCCGTTTGGAAACGGCCGCAGCTCGACCGCGACCTGCACGACGAAGTCGCATTTCATCTCGCCATGCGCGAAGAAAACAATCGTCTCGCCGGAATCGACTCCGAAGAATCCCGCTACGCCGCCCGCCGCCAATTCGGCAACGCAACAGCCATACAGGAGAGGAACCGCGAAATGTGGACCTTCGCTTTTCTCGAAGAAATTTTTCAGGACATCCGCTTCGCCCTCCGAATGCTGCGCAAGAATCCCGGCTTCGCGGCGGTTGCCGTTCTCACTCTCGCTCTGGGAATCGGCGCAAACACAGCAATCTTCAGCGTGATCAACGGCATCCTGCTCAATCCTCTTCCTTACAAAGATCCCGAGCGAATCGTTGCCATGAGACCGAACGATTCACCGCCAAACGTTGTGGATATCCAGCGGCAGATACACGCGTTTTCGCAAGGCGGGGGAATCAATATTAATAATATGGACTACACCAGCGGGACCGAGCCTGTGCAGGTCCGCGGAGGCTACGTCAACGCAGGATTTCTGGAAACGCTGGGTGTTCCTCCGATGCTCGGACGAATCATTTCTCCGGAAGAAGACGTGAAGGGCGGCCCGCGCTTTGTCGTGCTGAGCTATCCTTTCTGGCAAAACTTTCTGAGCGGCGATCCTCAGGTCCTCGGAAAAACGATTGCTCTCAGCGGAAACGACTACACCGTAATTGGCGTGATGCCTGCCAATTTTGTGCTGCCACGGGAGCATGCTGACGTTTTCGTTTCGCTTTCGGCGGCTTATCCGGATGAGGCTTCCGAGCGGGACTTGCATTTCATGCATACCTACTGGCGCCTGAACGCCGGAGTGACGCTCGCCCAAGCGCAAGCGGAAATGTCCGCGATGGATCATCGCCTCGCAGAGCTTTATCCCGACTCAGAAACAGACAGGCGGACAGTATTTCTACCTTTGCAGGAATCCGTGACGGGCAGCGTTCGCCCCGCGCTCCTGGTTCTCTTCGGGGCCGTAGGATTTGTGCTCCTGATTGCTTGTGCCAATTTTGCTGGCCTGCTCATGGCGCGCGCGGTAGCGCGTCGGCAGGAGCTGGTCGTCCGCACGGCGCTTGGCGCCGGCAAGTCTCGCCTGATTCGCCAGGCCTTGACGGAGAGCGTACTCCTGGCAATCGTCGGTGGGGGCGCCGGCCTTCTGCTCGCCAGGTTGGGCATAAGCCTTCTTCTGTCACTGAAGCCGGCCGCTCTCGACCGTTTCAATAGCATCCATCTGGATGCGCACGTTCTGTTTTTCGTGTTCGGCATCTCCCTTCTCACTGGCGTTGTCTTCGGCATCGCTCCTGCCTGGTCCGTCACCAACCTAAATTTTGCAGAATCGCTAAAGGATGGAGCGCGGGGATCAACGTCCGGACAATCCGGCAATTTCCTCCGAAAATTGCTGGTTACCGCTGAATTCGCAATTGCTCTTGTGCTACTCGTCGGAGCGGGATTGCTAATCAAAGGCTTCTCGCGGTTGCGCTCCGTGAGTCCTGGATTCAATCCGCAGCACGTGATGACCATGCATCTCCAGTTGCCTGAGGCGCGCTACGCGAAGATTCCCAGTCAAACACAGTTTCGTGTTCAGGCGCTCGAACGGATCAACGCGCTACCGCTCGTGCAAGCCGCCATGGTAATGGATCTTCCCCTCTCTCCGAATTATGTGGACCCTAGAGTTGTAGTGGATGGAGGCCCGCCGGTCGCTGTCGGTGCCGAACCGCGCGCACAGACCAACTCTGTGATGGGGGACTATTTCCACGTTATGCAAATCCCCATCCGCGCGGGTCGCGAGTTTACGCCCATGGATCGCGAGGGCCAACCTCTCGTGGCCATCGTAAACGAGGAATTCGTCAAAGAGCGCTTGCCGCACAGGAATCCCATCGGCGCTCGCATCGACTGGGCAAGAGCTCCTGACCCTCAGCGGTGGATGACTATTGTGGGTGTCGCTGCCGACGTAAAAGATTCCAGCCTCGACGCGCCGGCCGACCCCGCCGTGTACACTCCTTTTCCTCAATCCGAGCAGGTTTGGCGGCGCTGGATGACTCTGGTCCTCCGTACCACAGGACCAGTCGCTGGCCTCGTGGATGAAGTGAAGAAGCAAGTCTGGAGCGTTGATAGCCAGATTCCAATAACCGATATCCTCTCGATGGAAGATTTGATGGCCGTCTCCCTAGCCCAGCAGCGTTTCGATATGCTGCTTCTCGTACTTTTCGCTGTCCTTGCGCTAATTCTTGCCGCCGTCGGAATTTACGGCCTGATGGCCTACTCGGTCAGCCAGCGCACGCACGAAATTGGCGTGCGCCTTGCGATTGGCGCGCAGCGCCGCGATGTCCTTCGCCTCGTTATGAGAGATGGAGCGAAACTCACTCTCCTCGGCATCGCCATCGGGATTATCGCTGCACTCGCCTTGACCCGCCTGATGGCGAGCCTCCTTTTCGAGGTGACGCCAACGGATCCCGCGACCTTCGCGGCGGTCGCCATTTTGCTAACGGTCGTGGCCTTCGCGGCCTGCTACGTCCCGGCACGCCGCGCCACACGCGTCGATCCCATGATCGCGTTGCGCTATGACTGAGGGCTCCTCGTCGAAGGCGTTCGCCTGATTAGCCGGGGAGCGCCTGCCCATCCCGCCGGTCTCCCAAAGGGTATTCTCCAAGCAACTGTCCTTCAGGACGGCTTGCGGCTCTCTTGTTCAAGTGCTACGTTTAAAAATGACTTTGCTGCCGTTTGCAGCATTTGCTGCAGCAATAGTCCGGCAGTGATTCGGGATCTCTGAGGGAATTTTTCGAATTCTTTTTTCGAAGAAAGTTTTCGACGGACATTTCGAAACCCACGCTGCAAGTTTTTTCGTGACGCGAGCATGTCCCGGCTTCTCGCGGGACGGGCGACGAATCGCCCTGATGACAGTGCCGTCCGTTTGACGAGCGCAGCAAAAAAAGATTCTCGCGCGCGGGGTTTTCGTGTCGTACTGGTTTCGCAACGACAATCGTCTGCCACAGGCCAGACTGGCCATCGCTTCCTACGTCATCGTGGGCATGGTCGGGCTGTTGCTGCTTGGCTTCTGGAAACTCCAGGTCGTCGACTCCGATAAGTACGGTCAAATGGCCGAGCGCAATCGCGTTCGCTCCATTCCCATCATCGCTCCACGCGGCCGCATGCTCGATCGCGATGGCCGCGTTCTCGTCGACAACTATCCGTCTTTCAGTATCCTTCTTCTCCGCGATGATCCCGCTCTGATCGACAAAAATCTTCCTGCTATCGCCGATGGGCTCGGCATTGAGATCGGCGATCTGAAGGATCAGCTCGAAAACACCAAAAATCTTCCGAAGTTTCAGCCCATCGTCATCAAGCCCGAAGCCACCAGCGCGGACGTCGCGTTCATCGAATCGCATCGCTCAGACATCCCACTTCTAGAAATGCTGATGGTTCAGCGCCGCCGCTATCTCCCCGGCGGCTTCATGTCCCACGCCAGCGGGTACGTCGGTGAAGTCAGCGAGCAACAAATCGAAGCCAGCAATGGCAGGCTCCGCCCGGGCGACCTCGCCGGAAAAACCGGTCTCGAGCGCCAGTACAATGACATTCTGACCGGCACAGACGGTATGCGCCGCGTTGTCGTCAACAGCGTTGGCAAAGAAGTGAAAGAGCTCGGCCACCTTGCTCAGCAGGAACCGATTCCCGGCAAGCAGATTCAGCTCACCATCGACTACGACTTGCAACAAGTGGCCGAACAGTCTCTAGGCGTGCGCCCCGGAGCCGTGATTGCTCTCGATCCGCGCACCGGCGAAGTGCTCGCGATGGTCAGCCGCCCCACACCAGATCCAAATGATTTTGCAGTTCGCATTTCCGCGGATGAATGGAAAGCTCTTAACGACGATCCTCTTCATCCTCTGATGAACCGCGCGATTCAAGCGCAACTCGCGCCCGGCTCCGTTTTCAAAATTGTCACTGCCACAGCCATGCTCGAGGACCACGTACCCGAAGAAGGCTTCACAACCTTCTGCCCCGGCTACGGCACGTTCTTCGGGCGGCAGTACCATTGCTATGTTTTCTACGCGAAATCCGGACCGAAATCGCATGGCGTGCTGGGTCTGCACGAAGCAATTCTGAAATCGTGTGACGTCTTTTTTTACAACGTAGGTATGCGCCTGGGAATCGACAGGCTTTCCTATTACGCCAGCAAACTCGGGATAGGCCACAGAACCGGTATCGATCTTCCTTCCGAGGAACCGGGGCTCATGCCTTCTCAGGAATGGGTCGAGCGGACTTTTCATCGCAAGTGGTATGCCGGTGAAGTGATTTCTGTAGCCACCGGCCAAGGTGCGGTCACCACAACTCCCCTACAGTTGGCTCGCTTGATTGGCGGGATCGCTTCGGGCGGCGATTTCAAACAGCCGCACATGTTGAAAGATGCCCAGAATGTGGGCGAAGAACGATTCCCCATATCCGAAGCCACCATCGAGAAAGTGACTGACGCCATGTACGGCGTCGTGAACGAGCCTGGCGGCACCGGTGGTAAGCTCAGACTCACTGGCATCGAGCTCAGCGGCAAGTCCGGCACCGCGCAGGTCATCGGCTACGACAAGATGAATCTCGTGAAAAAAGGCTCGCAGTTTGCCGACAATGCCTGGTTCGTCGGCTACGCCCCCAAACGCAATCCGGAAATTTGCGTTGCCGTTCTGGTTCAGGAAAGCGGCCAGCATGGCGGTGAAGCCGCCGGTCCGGTCGTCAGGGACATCGTCAAGGCCTATTACGATAAGAAGACAAAGAAGTCACAAGGCCAACTAACCGCCAGCGACAAACAGTATGATTTGAGTCATGGCACGGCAGCAGTTGCGGCAACCATTCAGCCGCAGCCCATTGTGAAGCCAGCGGCCGCATCCGACGCAGTGCCTGCTCACGCCGCAAGCGTCGAGCCGCAACGCTAAAGTTGAGTTTGAGTTGTTCGAATACTTGGGAGTAAAAAGTCAGTCGGCAAAAGATCAAGTTAAGTAACAGACGAACATGTGGTCCTAGTCTGTTAGCTGTAAGCTGTCGACTGTCAGCTTCATTATGAACGACGCACCCGGCACTCGCGATTACGACTGGTGGCTACTGGCCATTCTCGCGGCCATTTGCGCTCTCGGTGTCATCGAGATCTACTCCGCTACGCACGGCAGTTCGCTCGCCGGCATGCAAAACAAGCAGCTCCGCTGGCTCCTCATCGGTTTTATCTTGATGTTCGCTCTCTCTCGCCTGGACTACCATCTCATCCTTGATCAGGCCCCCGTTCTCTATCTCATCGGCATCGCCGCGCTCATCGCCGTCCTTGCCTTCGGCCATACCCGTTTCGGCGCCAAACGCTGGATTCCCGTCCTCGGTGAATTTCTTCAGGTGTCGGAATTGGTCAAATTGATTATAATCATCGTGATGGCGCGCTTCTTTGCGGAGGTGCGCACGGATGAGCTCTCTCTCCAGGATTTGATCAAAGCAGGGCTCATCATTGGGTTGCCGCTAGGTCTAATTCTCAAGCAACCCGATTTGGGCACAGCGCTTGTACTTGTGCCCTTGCTGGTTGTTGGCGCATTTCTCGCGGGACTGCAATGGAAACACGCCGCGGCAATTGCGCTCATCGGGCTCTTGATGCTTCCCGTCGCATGGCGCGTCTTGAAGCCGTATCAGAAAGAAAGAGTTACGTCGTTCTTGCATCCAGAAGAAGATGCCAAAGGCTCCGGCTATCAGGTTCTTCAATCGAAGATTGCTGTCGGCTCCGGCGGTTTCTGGGGCAAAGGGTTTGGCAACGGTACGCAAAACCAGCTCGGCTATATCCCCGTCCGTTACTCCGATTTCATCATGTCGGCCTGGGCGGAAGAGCAGGGCTTCAAAGGCGTGCTTCTTGCCCTTGGGCTGTACATGGCACTTCTGTTACGCTTAGTGCAGAATGCTCAGCGCGCAAAAGACCGCGCCGGAATGTTTCTTGTAATGGGCGTTGCAGCAGCGCTTGGTTTTCACGTTTTAGTAAACGTGGCGATGGTCATCGGTGCTATGCCCGTGACCGGTATCCCGCTTCCTCTCATGAGTTATGGGGGTTCCGCTACGTTGTTTGTTTTCCTGGCGATTGGTCTGGTTATGAATGTTCGGCTCCGCCGCTTCGTTAACTAAGCCCGCCGCCAGTCCCGCGCAGGGTGTTTGCTCAGGCAAATCCCGCCGGGTCGGTAATCGTGGCCTCAGCAAGCTCGGGCCATAGGAACAAGGATCTTTAGAGTGAGGACAGCATCGTCCGCCGTTAGCCTGGAAGCTCTCCGGCAACGGACCAGCCTCGTAAGCAAGAGGAATTTTCCCTCCGGCTTCGAACGTAAAGCCATCTCGATATCAGTGTGGCCAGCGTGTGCCCCGGTGCAAACCGGGCCGGCCCCGATTTACTGGACCCCCGACGGGCAAAAGCTCGCGGCGATGCGTCCTGTCGGCCCTTTGCGGCCGTACAGAAACGTGACTCCCGGCACAGCCGGCGTCACTAACAGTCAGGAGTTTTCATGTCAAAAGAATTGGTTATCTCCGCGGCCTCCCACGAACGGCGGGTCGCGATTCTCGAAGAAGGTCAGTTAGTCGAAATTTACATCGAGCGCGAAAAAGAGTTCGCCCTCGTTGGGAGTATCTACAAAGGCAGAGTCACCCGCGTCCTCCCCGGCATGCAGTCCGCTTTCGTCGACATCGGCCTCGATGGCGATGCTTTCCTCTACGTCAGCGATGTTTTTGAAAATCTGGAAGACTACGATCACGGCCACGCGCACACCGACGCACCTGCCGCTGCGCCGGCGTTTTCGCCCGCGCCTTCCAACGTTGTCGAATTGCTTCCCGGTGAAACGCTGGGCCACGCCTCTTCCTCGCACGAGCATGAAGAAGAGCACGCCCACGAAACTCACGGCGAAGAAGCCTCGCACGAATCATCTCACCACGAGGATTCGCATCACGATTCCCTCTCTCACGATGAGCACCCCGGCGTTGTAGAAGACCAAGCCGGTGCCGACGAAACTCTCGGTGCCCACGCTGCCGAAGTGCACGACGATGCTCATCACACGGAAGAGCGTCAGCCCGATTCGAACGCTTCCGCTCCGCAAAATTTTTCGCCCCACTACAATCCCACTCAGAACTACGCGCCGCGCTCCGCTGGCGGCGGAGGTGATCGCGGCGGCCAGAATTACGGTCGCGGCGGAGATCGTGGTGGTGACCGCGGTGGCGACCGTGGTCGCGGCGGACGTTGGGGCCGCCGTGGAGGACGCCAGCGCAGCGGCGGTGGACGCCCGCAGGGTCCGAATGTGGGCGGCCGCAATCTGCCCCCGTCCAAATATGCTTCGCCGCAAGGCGGCGAGTCTCGCGGAAACGATTCTCGTGGTTACGACAACCGTGGCCAGGACAACCGCGGCCAGCGAGGCTCGGAAAATCGCGGCGGCGCGCCGCGTGGTTTCGAACCGCGCGGTCCTGCGCAGCGTGGCTTTGATCATCGCCCGCCAGAAGCTGCCGCATCCGGCACTGTCGCGGAAGAACCCATTCTTCTTCCTGGCGAATCGCTAGCCAAGTATCGTGGCAAGCCTCAGGCCGCGCCCGTGCCGCCTGTCGTTGAACAAAAATCTCACGAGCCCCAACCCGAGATCGAAGAAACAACTCCGCGCACATCCGGTAACCTGAGCGCCCCCGCTCCTGCGGGACCTGCTGGCGGAAATGTTCCTCGTCGTTTTTCCGGCGGACTTCCCCGTTGGCTCCTGGCCGACGCTGGCTCCGAATCCGAGGCTGCGCCCGTCTCCGCCGACGAAAATATCGGCGTTGCCGAAGACGCTTCCCTCTCGGCTCACGGTGCGAATCCGCCGCGTCATGCAGCTTCTCCGCTCGAAGTGCCCGTAACTTCCAGTTCAGACTCCGCGCCCGCTCGTAGCGAAGTCGAATTGAGCGAACAGCAGGCGGCCTCCCTCTCCTTCGAGTTGGCTGAGGCCAAACACGAAGAAACCTCCGATCACGCTAAAGCCGATGCACTCGTGGGCGGCGCCGATTTCGAAGAGGACGAGCCTGAGGAAATTCACGCCGCTGGCGAAACTGAACTATCGGAAGAAGAAGCCGAAGAAGAAGAGCGCCAGGAAGAAGCGCACCTGGACGCTGCCGAAGACCAGGCAGCCGCGGAAACCGAACTCTCCGAGGCTGAAACCGAAGAAGTTGAAGAGCACCGCGCTGCGGATCGCGCCGAATTCGAGGCTAACGCCGCTCACGAAAGCGCCGAACACGCTGCTGCTCTCGGTCATCCCGACCATATCGTGCACGAACATGCTGAACACACGGAACACGAACATGTCGAGCACGAGCACGCCGGACATGAACACGCTGAAGCAGAAGTAATTGAAGCTCACGCAGGCGAAGTCGCCGCGGGACCGGCCATCATCGAGGAAGATGTCATTTTACTTCCCGGTGAGACGCGCGCCCCGCGTGTGGGCGGCGCCTCAGCTCCTCGCGAAGATTTCCCGCGCGATTCTGCCCGTATCGGTAGCGGCAATCCCCGTGCGCGTTTCCAACGGCCCCAGCGCGGCGGACACAGCGGACGTGATCGCGGTCGCGGCGGTCGTCCAGACAGCCGGGGCGGTCGTCCCGATCGCGGCGGCTCAGACCGTGGTCCGGACCGCGGTCGCCCGAGCGGCCCGCGGTTCGAACGCCGTCCAAGCGGCCCGGGTGGACCGCGCCACGATCGTGGTCACCGCCACTCCGGTCCACCACGTCGTCCGCAGCTCATCAGCGAAATGCTGAAAGCCGGTCAGGACGTAGTCGTCCAGATCGCCAAGGAACCTCTTGGCAAAAAAGGCGCGCGCATCACCAGTCACGTCGCTCTGCCGGGCCGCTTCCTCGTGTACATGCCGACGGTTCATCACACCGGCGTCTCGCGCAAAATCATTTCCGCTGAAAACCGTTCGCGCCTCCGCCGTCTCGTCAGCGAAGCCGGCAATATTTATCCCGGCGGCTTCATCGTTCGAACCGCCGCTGGCGGCGCCACCGATGACGAAATCCGCTCCGACATCGAATTCCTCGGCAAGTCCTGGAACGAAATCAAGGAACGCAGCGAGCAGCGCAAATCTCCAGCATTGCTCCATCGCGATCTCAACCTCGTCGAGCGCATTCTTCGCGACTACGTCAGCGACGATTTCACCGGCATCTGGATCGACAACGAAGAGGAATACGGCAAGATCGTCGAGTTCGTCAGCCGCTTCCAGCCGAAACTCGTCAACAAGGTCAAGCTCTACACCAAAGAAACGCCGATTTTCGAAGAGTTCGGCATCCAGCATGAGCTCGACAAAGCCTTGCGCGCCAAGGTCTGGCTGAAATCCGGCGGCTACATCGTCATCAACCACACCGAAGCCCTCGTCGCCATCGACGTCAACACCGGCAAGTTCGTCGGCAAAGGCTCCACGCGCCTCGAGGACACCATCGTCAAAACCAACCTCGAAGCCGTGAAAGAAATCGTCCGACAAATCCGCCTTCGTGACCTCGGCGGCATCATCGTCGTCGATTTCATCGACATGGAAGAGCGCCGCAACCGCGAAAAGGTTCTAAGCGCCCTGCAAATGGCCCTCGAACAAGACAAGGCCCCATCAAAAGCTCTCTCGTTCAACGAGTTCGGCCTCGTCTGCATCACGCGCAAACGCACCAAGCAAGCGCTCGAACGCGTTCTCTGCCAGCCGTGCCCGTATTGCACCGGCTCAGGCATGGTCAAATCCATTCCCACGCTCTGCTATGAAATCCAATCCGAGGCCCGCAAAATGGCCACAGCCGAACACGAAGGCCCGAATCTAACGCTACGTGTTCATCCCGAAATCGCGAAAGCTCTCAAAACTCGCGAGTCCATGCTGATGGACGAGCTAGAGCAAACCGCCCACAAACATATCATCATCCAATCCGACGCCACCCTCCACTGGGAGCAGTACGACATCTATTAACAATCCTGTTTTTTCTCTCGTAGGGGCACGGCACGCCGTGCCCCTCTTTTTTTGGCTGCCTTCAATATCTTCCACCCAAACCTCAGTCGCAGAAAACTCAGCTCACCCTTGTTCGATGGTTTCTCGACCAACTCGCTCCTCAATGCAATTATCCGATCCGCTCCCCTCCGCGCCCGAAAATCTTGTATCCTTCCACTTCCCCGCCACCATGAGGTGCCAATGTCCGGCGAAGACGAATCCGTTTTGGAGCAAAATAAGCGCCTCGTCTGCCGCTTTTTCGACGAAGCCTGGAACCAAGGCCGCCGCGAAGTCATCACCGAAATTTTCACAAGAACCTCGGTCCTTCACTCACGCAACCGGGATTGCCACGGCCCGGCCGAATTCTTGCACTTCTACGACATCATGCGCGCGCAATTCTCGCAAATTTCCATCAAACCTATTGTCTCCCTCGCCGAAGCCGATCTAGCCTGTGTGCACTGGGGCCTCGACTGCATCCACAACTCGACCCGCACGCCCGTCTGCATTACCGGCATCTCCATCTGCCGCATCAAAGACGGTCACTTCGTCGAAGCTTGGCAAAGCTGGGACGCCGCCGGCCTCATCTCTCAGGTCCCCGGTTTTGCCGTTCCCTAGAGCGCAGCCCGATTCACAGCAAAGGAGAAATTTCATGATTAATTTTCTTTCCAGCCGCCGTTTTCTCGCCGCTTACTCCGGCTTTCTCACCATACTCCTCGCACTTTCGGTCGTTTACGGCTTCGCTCGCGCCGACGCGAAACAATCCTTCGACGAAATCACCGTTCACCGCCTCAACGTCGTCGAACCCGACGGAACAATACGCCTCGTCCTCACCAACACCGCTAACTCGCCCGGCATCTACATCAAGAACAAGGAATATCCTCATCCCAACGGCAGAAAATCCGCTGGCCTACTTTTCTTCGACGAGGAAGGAACCGAAGACGGCGGCCTCAGCTATGGCATCTCGAAAGACCAAAGTGGAAAAGTCGTGGGCAGCGACGGACACCTAAGTTTCGACCAGTACATGCAGGATCAGATTTTCACTATCGATGCCGGCCGCGACGGCAACAAAAAATTCTCGCTCCTCAGGATGGACGACCGCGGCGACTATCCCATCACAGACGCGCTCGAAGCCCTCACTCGCATCTCAAAACTCCCCGAAAACCAGCGCGAAGCCGAACTCAAGAAATTTCTGGAGACTCATCCTGGCGATCATCCGCGAGTCATCCTCGGCCGCGCGCGCGACGGCGGCTCTATACTCCAGCTAAAAGACACCGAAGGCCACGACCGGCTAGTCCTGCGCGTAGCGCCAGACGGTACCCCAAAGCTGCAATTCCTTGACGCCGCCGGCAAAGTCCTCTGCGAACTACCCCAAAATTCCGCGAGCCCCGGAGCCACCAATAAATAAGCATCCAATGGGCGAACTACTCGCTTCTCAACGCAATGATCGGATCCACCCGCATGGCTCGCCGCGCCGGCACGGCACACGCCGCCAGCGCCACAATCGCAAGGACCGCCATAACGCTCACCAGCACCAGTGGATCAAGCGCCCGCACGCCATATATTTCGCTGGCTACGGCCTTCTGCATCGAAACCGCCGCTATAATTCCCAAAACTAATCCAACAACAACAAGCTCCAATCCCTCACGCAGAACCATCTTCAGAATGCTCCCGCGCGAACTGCCCAGCGCCACCCGAATGCCGATCTCGCGCGTTCGTTGCGCCACCAGATACGCCAGCACTCCATAGATCCCTAGCATCGCCAGAAACAACGCAACTCCGCCAAACGCGTTCGCCAGCAGCATGGAAGTCTTACGCGCAGCCAGCGACAGGTCGATCCGCTCCGACATCGAATGCACATCGAATACCGCCAAGTCCGGATCGAATCGAAATATCTCCGCTCGCAAAGCTCTCACGGCCGAATCGGTATTCCCCGCCGCCTTCAGAGCAAATGTAAACGTATTGTCTGGTTCTTGCTCAATGGGGCGGTAGTATGCACCAGCGCTTCCGCCCTTATCTTCCAGATGCTCGTATCGCAAATTGCGCACTACTCCGATTACCGTCAGCCAGGTCGTGTGCTCGTCGACCTTCAAAAGATCTTGCGGATTTCCGGGCAGGTACATCCGCCGCCCGACGGGATCGCTATTCGGCCAAAAGTGCTGCGCAAGTTGTTCGTCCACGATAACAACGAGAGGAGCAGTTCCGTTATCGCGCTCGTCGAAGCTCCGTCCCTTTGTCATTGAAATGCCCATAGCTTCAAAGTATCCCGGCGATATGTCCATTCGAAAAGGAGAAATGATGGACTCGCCCGGCTTCATCTGATAGCCCTCGGCCAATATCACCTCGTCGTTGTGATTGCCGCTAAGCGGAATCACATCTGTTGCTCCCGCCTTTGTCACTCCTGGGATCGCTCGAACCGCGGGTAGTGCGCGGTTCAGAAATCCCCGCCAGTCTTCGGGGTTCGCATATTTCGATCGCGGCAAGCTCACCGACGCCGTCACCACTCCGTCTGGCCTGAATCCCGGGTCCACCTGCAGCAGCCGCCTAAAACTCGTCAGGAATAAAGCCGCTCCCATGAGCAACGCGAACGCGAATCCTATTTGCGCTGCCACCAAAAGTTGACGCACGCTTCTCGTTTTCTTTCCGGTAGTCCCCGTGCGACTATCCTCATGCAACGCATCGTTGATCCCAATCTTCGATGCACTCATCAATGGAAACAACCCCACAAACAGTCCGGCCACCACGGACAGCCCCAGCGAAACCAAAATGACCGTTGCATCCATGTGAACTTCGCCCGCACGCGGCATGCGTTCTAGTCCCACTACACTGAGCGCACGCAACAGCCCAGCTCCAAGAACAATTCCGCCCACCCCGCCTACTAAAGCCAGTCCTACGTTTTCCAAAATCAACTGCCGCATCAACTGCAACCGTCCCGCGCCCAATGCAATCCGCGTCGCCATCTCTTTCCGCCGCAGCGACAGCCGCGTCAGCGCCAGATTCGCGATATTCAATCCGCCAATAAGCAGCACGAGTATCGCGCCACCCCACAGCAAATAAAGCGTCTTTTTCACTCCCTCCGTCAAAATGTCCTGCACCGGCTTAACCACCGTATGGAATCCCGCATTGATCAGAATTTCCTTGAATTGCGGAAATCGCTCCAGATTTTCATTGTTCAGAGCATCGACTTGCGCTTGCGCCTGCTCGAGCGTAGCGCCGGGTTTCAATCTTCCGATGTAAGTCCAATTATTGCTGTGATGCTGCGTTTTCTCTTCTGCCGTGAACGCAATCGGCATCCACAGCCGTACCTCGGGATCGATAAAATCAAAATTCGCAGGCATCACGCCGACAATCTTAAACGGCTGCCCACTGATTCGCAGGTCCTGGCCAATCGCCGCTTTATCTCCCGCATACAACTGCTCCCACAATCCGTGGCTCAAGATCACTTCACGCTCGCGTCCAACTTCTCCTTCTTCCTCCAGGAAAGGCCGCCCCAGCGCGGGCGTCATTCGCAAAAGCGTGAACCATGACGGCGTCACCGCCATCGCATGAATCCGCTGCGGCAAATTGTTCACCTCTACGGTTTGATCGCGCTGACGAAACTCAGCTTGGCTCTCGAATACCGTGATCTCCTTTAGTCGGTCAAAATAGTCACCCGAGCTGCTGGCGTTCAGTCCTGTCACCCCCGCTTTCGGGTATTCGTTCGACATCAGCAGGATGGAATTCGCCTCGGGAAGGGGCAATGGCCGCAAAACCACGGAATTCACAATCGCAAATAGGGCCGTATTCGCCGCAATGCAAATCGCAAAGGTGAGCAGCACCGTCACAGCAAATCCCTTCGCGCGCCACAAAGACCGCACCGCATATTTCAAGTCGAGGAAAAATGCATCCATGATTCAGCTCCCTAAGCGCGGAATCCCGGATCGGCCGCAACTGAGACGCACCGGTCCCTATTTCTTCAATACGTAGAAGACGTGTGAAAAGTTCAAACGTCAGCCCTTATTCAATGTCTTGAACAGTTCTTCCAGTAGCGGGCTTTGACCCGCAAGAATTTTCGTTCGAGCCGACGCCAGTGCAAACCAGCCGCCCCGATCCACTTCCGGGAACTCCCGAATTTTCTTCGACCCTGGCGGCCACTCCATCGAGAAATTGTTACTGCGGATAGCGGACGAATCGATGTCGCCTTCTATAGCCCACGCGTAAACTATTTTCCCGCCGGTCTGCTTCACAGGCTGCAGCGCTTCAAACCTACCCTGCACTGTAAATCCAGTTTCCTCTTGGAACTCCCGCTTCGCAGCCTCTAATGCCTCTTCTCCGTCGAGAAACTCACCTTTCGGAATCGACCATGCTCCCTCGTCCTTCTTCGCCCAAAAAGGACCGCCCGGATGCACCAAAAACACTTCCACCGAATCGCCGACCTTGCGATACAACAACAAACCCGCGCTCTTCTTTGCCATCCAGGTTCCTATTCACATCACGCCAGAAAGGAGGGTGCCCCACCCTCGTTTTGTGAGGGTGGGCTCTTCGGTGCTCGACTCTGATAGGTTAGTCCGCGCACATCACTTCTTCACCACCGTAACCACCACCTGCGACGGATACTGCTTCGAGTGATGAACGGAGTTATGCGCGACAACTCCCTTTTCCTCATCATAATTATTCCCGCCGGTATTCAAGTTCCGATCGAATCGCGGAAAATTGCTGCTCGAAATCTCAATCCGCAGTGAATGCCCAGCCTCAAAATAATTGCTGGTGTTCAGCGGCTGCAGAGTCACCTTGTACACTTTTCCCGCCTCCATCCACGCAAGCGGCTTATCGTACCCATCGCGATACCTCAGCCTCTGTATCGACTCGTCCAGGTTGAAAGCCCGCCCATCCGGGTACACGTCGACCACTTTCACCGTAAAGTCCGTATCCTTCGCGTCCGACGAAACATAAAGTGTCGGCGTGATGGGCCCGCTCAACTCTGTCCCATCCCTAAAAGGCTCGGACGTGTACACAAGAATATCGTTGCGTGCTTCCATCTTCCGCTGGTCAAAAGCCCCCGCTTGCACGGCCGTCCCCGTGCAACACACATTGCCTCCATATGAAGGCACCGGGTTCATCGGGTCGTAAGTAAACGAATCCGGTTTATCGGCCGCGGGAGCGGAAGTCACAAGCGCCCCGTCACCTGTCAATGAATTCGCGCGCCCCGCGCTCGATAAATACATAGTCATCGGTTGCGCGCCAGCAGGCGGCCAAGTCTCCGACGTCTGCCACTTGTTCATCCCCATCGTGAAGTACGTCACCTTTGGCATCGCATCGATCTTCGCGCTCTTCTCGCCCTTCAAAAACCGATCGAAAAAGCTGTACGTGATCTCCTGATAGTCAAACCGCGCATCGCCCATGCTTCGCTCGCCAACCACCGTATCCTCCGTCGCGCGCGTATACGCGCAGTGCCCCACCGGCGCAATAATCACCCACTGTTCATCGCCAATTCCGCCCGGCGCCGTCTTCCGCACGTGATTGTAAAGCGCGAGGTTCGGCCCCATCGACACGTCGTACCACGTCATAAACCACAGCCCCGGAAGATTCAGCGGCATGTCATCGTGATACAGTCCGCCCTTGTACCACGCAGGATCGTTTGGCGCGCGCTGGATCATCCGCCCGCCCGTAGGCACCGGCATCGCGTCCGCATAAATTCCGTTCGGCGCGTCCACCGCTTTCAAAATATCCTGCTCCGGCAAATGCCACAGCGCTTTGGACCAGTCCACCGGCGGCGGTTGCTGCGCCAAATCAAACAACCTCGATGCGCGAACCAAATCCTCCCGCGAAGTATTCGCCGGGAACATCGGCCTTATTTGGTTCTGCTCGCCAGCCAGCCACGCAATAAAAAGCATCTGTACCGCGCCACCGCGATACCAATTCCCCTGTTCGTAATACGGCCCCACGCGTCCCACTCCAGCGCCAAAGCTCTGAATATTCATCGCCGCATACGCCGGATGCCCCGTCGCTGCAATTGCCATCTGGTATTCCGCCGTCGACGAGCATCCCGTTGTGCCCACTTTTCCGTTTGTCCAAGATTGCGCCTTCAACCAATCCAGCATGTCGGTTCCATCCGTCGTCGGCGCACCTAAAATCTCGTAATTCCCTTCCGAGAAAAAATGCCCGCGCTCGTTCTGCACCACGTACGCGTATCCGCGCTTCACCGCCGTCAGCACCGTTCGCATGTCCGCAGGCAATCCGTTGCGCACATCCCAAAAATTAAAATTGTACGGCGTGCGCACCCAAATAATCGGCACCGGCCCCGTCGCATTTTTCGGTCTGTAGACATCCGTCGCCAGGCGCACCCCGTCCCGCATCGGTATCATCACCTTGCGTTCGATGACGGCAACCGACTCCAGCTCTTTCTCCGTCTGCACTCGCTGATCTTTCTGTTCTTGCGTTAGCGGCGTCCCCTGCTGCGCCCTCACAGCGCCAATCGAAACCGCGCCAGCCATCAAAATCGCCAACCCTATCCGTCCGAAAGAATTTTTCATTGCGTAGCTATCCTCCCCAAAACGGCTGCGAGATTAACACCTTGCGCTCCATCGCGCCAATTCCCAACATATGTTCAAAACTGCATAGACAGCCACGACGGAGGCTGCCTAGGATGCCCTGAGCATGGGTGCGAGCAAGTTGCGGAGACCGGTAGCTAAGACCAAGAACGAACAGAAGGGAACAATGAAAGAAGCAAGAAATATACCTCTCTACCCCGTAAGCGCGCTTTGAGAAACGCCCCGTGCCCCCGTCTCCATGCTCTCCTCGCTAGCGCGTCGCTTGCGCTCTGTATGGTTCCTCAGAGCGCAGTCGGTAAGCAACAAATTGCGGCCGGCGGCATTAGCAGCCGCTCAATCGCAGATGCGCCTCTACGCAATGCAGATCTGCAGAATTCGCCTGAGCACACATGCCCTGCGGATGGTTCCGCCAACGTAGCAGGCACCGTGCTGGATGCAAGCGGAGCCGGCGTTCCGGGCGCAGAGGTGAGCTTGGCCCATGGCGATGGAACACAATTGCGAACCATGGCATCCGAGGAAAATGGCGAATTTAATTTTACAAAAATTCCTCCCGGTCCCTACGTCGTGATCGTCAACGCCAAGGGTTTTGCGCTCTTTACATCCGCAGAGTTCGTCGTCACGGTGCAACAGGCCTATGAGGTTCCTAACGTCTCATTATCTATTGCAAGCGCAAGCATGGAGATGACCGTCCGTCCCACCGAGTTCATTGCCGCGGAGCAGATACGAGCCCAAGAGAAGCAGCGTCTGATCGGCTTCTTCCCGAACTTTTATACAAGCTACGTTTATGACGCTGCCCCGCTCACTTCGAAACAGAAATTCTCGCTCGCTACACGGGGCACCTTCGATCCTGTCGCCATGATCGGGGTCGGCATCGCTGCCGGCATCGAGCAAGCGACAAACGCCTATGCCGGGTACGGGCAAGGCGCCGCGGGGTACGCCAAACGTTTTGCTGCAAAGTTTGTCGACGGACGCAGTAGTGACTTCCTCACTCATGCCATCTTCCCCTCGCTCCTCCATCAAGACCCCCGCTACTATTACCAAGGCTCTGGCTCTGTAAAGTCCCGTCTTATGCATGCGGTCAGCTCCGCGTTTGTTACACGCAGCGATAGTGGGCGCACGGTGCCCAACTATTCTTATTTCCTTGGCGACATGTGTTCAGGAGCACTGTCCAATCTCTACTATCCCAAAGCCGACCGGGGAGCGCATCTGGTCTTCACCAATACTGCCGTTGGCCTCGCGGGCCGGTTGGGTACGAATCTACTCCGTGAATTCCTCTCCAAGCGTTTGACGACGAACGCGTCGGGCAACGGAAAATCATGAATATAGCGTTTGACGGGGAAAGGAACGCCCGAGGATGCGGCATTCCTTTGAATCCTTGCGTTGATTGTCAGTGCCGGATGGTCGGCAAACCGGAAGCAAACACGCTGACAATCTGGGGGTTCCAGCCTTTTTCCTTCACAGCTAGCTCAAGTCTTGCTTGTCCTGCCTTCTGACGCGATACTGGATTCATGTCGGTCGTTGCTCCCAAGCCAGCTCTGCGCGTCACAGGTCTTCACAAGGCTTATCAAGATGTTGTCGCCGTCAACGGCCTCGACCTCGAAGTCCGCGCCGGAGAATGCTTCGGCCTCCTCGGCCCCAATGGCGCGGGCAAAACGACCACAGTAGAAATCTGCGAAGGTCTCACCGCTCCGGATTCCGGCGAAGTCGAATTGCTCGGCATGCATTGGAACACCGATGCCGATCAGCTTCGCCAGCGTCTCGGCATTCAGCTGCAAGACACGCAGCTCTCGGAAAAACTGACCGTCTTCGAAACGCTTCGCCTATTTCGCAGCTTTTTCGATCAAGGACCGGGCGCCGCGGAAGCCATCGCGCTCGTGCAACTGGAAGAAAAAAAGAATTCCCGCGTCGGCAATCTCTCCGGCGGCCAAAAGCAGCGCCTCGCGTTGGCGTGCGCACTCGTCGGCGATCCCGATTTTCTATTTCTCGATGAACCCACTACCGGCCTCGACCCGCAAGCCCGCCGCCAGCTTTGGGATTTGATCGAGCAATTCAAATCCTCGGGCCGCACGATACTTCTTACAACGCATTACATGGACGAAGCCGAACGCCTCTGCGAGCGCGTCGCCATCATGGACAACGGGAAACAAATTGCTCTTGGCAGTCCGCGCGAATTGATCGCCTCCACCTGCGCGGAACACATGGTAGCGTTTTCCGCCGGCGCGAAATCGAATGTCCTGGATGTTTCCGCATTGCGCCAAATCGAAGGAGTCCGCGAAGTTCGCTCCGAAAATGGCACCGTCGAAATGCAAGTCACCGAATTGCATCTCGCTGTCCCCGCACTGCTCGCGGAATTAACCCGCCAAAATATTCCACTCACAGAATTGAGCACGCATTCCGCGACATTAGAGGATGTGTTCGTCTCCTTGACAGGACGCCACCTCCGCGATGAGTGAGCACATAGAGATTTCCAAATGAGCGAAACCACAGCCCTTCCCGATATTCAAGCGCGCGTCGCGGAGCGAAAAGCTCCTCGAGGCAAGACCTTCGCCGAGCATCCACTTATACAATTAACCATTGTGCGCTTCCTCGAAACGCTCCGCGAACCCGAAGCGCTCTTCTGGATCTTCGCGTTTCCGATTCTTCTTGCGGGCGGTCTCGGCATCGCGTTCCGCAATCGTCCAGCGGAAGTGCTGAAGATCGCGACGGTCACGCCCGAAATTACGCAGTCTCTCCAGAAAGAAAAGCTTCTGGCTGTACAGCAACTCGACCTGCCCGCCGCCGAAGAAGCGCTACGCACCGGCAAAGTTGCGTTGCTTGCAGTGGCCGGCGCGAACGGCGCAATCGTCTATCGCTATGACGATACGAATCCTGAAGGACGTACGGCACGCATGCTAGCGGATCGCGCCGTGCAGCAAGCCGCGGGCCGCGTCGATCCCGTTTCCTCGAGTGACGTGCTACTGCGCGAACCCGGCTCGCGCTACATCGATTTCCTCATTCCAGGATTGCTCGGAATGAACCTGATGGGAAGCGCGATCTGGGGCATGGGATTTACGGTTGTTGATGCGCGTCGCAAGAAGCTGCTGAAGCGCCTGATCGCGACGCCGATGCCAAAGCAATATTTTCTGCTTTCTTACGTGCTCTCGCGCATCCTGATGCTCGTTGCCGAAGTAGGAATCGTGCTTGGGTTCGGCGCGTTGATTTTTCACGTGCCGGTGCGCGGCTCGCTGCTCAGTCTGGCGGTAGTCTGTCTTCTAGGATCGCTGACATTCAGTGCGCTGGGTTTACTGCTCGCATCGCGCGCCAAAACCATCGAAGCGGCTTCCGGCTTGATGAATGCAGTGATGCTGCCGATGTGGATCGCTTCGGGCGTGTTCTTTTCCGCTCAACGATTTCCCGATGTAGTGCAACCCATCATCCGAGCTCTGCCATTGACCGCTGCCATCGACGCCTTACGCGCAAACATGCTGCAGGGCGCGAATCTCGTTCAATTAATGCCCCAGCTCGCCGTCCTGGCCTCCTGGCTCCTCATTTGCTTCGTACTCGCGCTAAAACTTTTCCGCTGGCGCTAACTACTTCCCCCTTGTAGGGGCGCGATTCATCGCGTCCCATCTTGCCCAGGCGTCTAAATCAGAGAGCCTTTGTTTCTTCCGGACGACACTAAAAAATTCCGCTAGCTGACAGCCTTCTTATGGAATTGTCGCAGTCCCACCGTAAGCAGCAGCGTGTTAAATCCGATCAAGCCAACGAACACCGCAAACAAAGGCAAATGCGGAAATTGCGGCACAAGCGTTGCCCGCAAACCTTCGCTGGCATAAACCAGCGGATTGACGAGCACGGCTTTCTGCATGATCGGAAATTTAGCGAGCGCGCTCCACGGATAATACGTACAACCGAAAAAAATCATCGGCGCCACCACAAGAGAAAACATCAGTCCAATGTGCGTTTGCTCGACACTGCACCCAAGCGCCAGCCCGCCGCATGCGGAAAAGAGCGCCACAAGTAGCGCCATGACGACGAAGAGAATCGGCCGGTGCAGGCTCAAGTCCACACCCGGCCTGAGCAGCAGCCACGCGGCGGGAATGACCATAATTCCGGCAGCGAGAGCTTGCAGAGTCCCGGCGACCACCTTTTCAATCGCCACCCAGGAAATGTCCATGGGAGCGAGCAGACGGTCTTCGATCTCGCGTGTGAACTGAAACTCGCCGATGAGCGGCATGGCGACCGCCCAAATGCCCGTGCCCACCATGCAGAGCGCCATGATGCCCGGAAGCAAAAGGCTTTTGTATTCCGGAGGCATATACCCGCTGCCGACCATCACGCGGCCAAAAATAAACACGAACATCAGCGGCTGCAAAAATGTTTGGAATAGCAGCGCCACGATGCTGCGGCGCGCCACCCGCGCGTCTCGCGCAAGCATCGCCATGAAAGCCTTATAGTTCATTCGCGCAAGCTCCTGCCGGTGTGGTGCAGAAATAAGTTTTCGAGGCTGGGTTCGGAGATGTGCACGTCGCACAATTCCGCGTTTGCCGAAACCGCGAGATTCGCGACATCCGAAACGAGCGAGCCTCCACGATCGGCATAAAGGTCCGCTCCGTTGTTTTCCGTGGAGCGCACTTCGCGAACTCCAGAGAGTGTTTTCAGACGTTCGAGCAAATCCGGTGAATGCTGGCCGAAGCGCACGCGCACCAAATAGCCGCCGGGAACGGAAGATTTCAGCTCCTGCGGCGTGCCTAGCGCGATGATGCGGCCATGATCCACGATCGCAAGTCGCTGGCACAGCGCGTCGGCTTCTTCCATGTTGTGCGTGGTGAGCAAAACGGTTTTGCCGCTTTGGTTGTACTCGCGAATGATCTCCCACAAGAGCAAACGCGTCTGCGGATCGAGGCCCGCGCTGGGCTCATCCAGAAAAAGCACTTTGGGATCGTGCATCATGGCGCGCGCGATGGAAAGCCGCTGCATCATACCGCCGGAAAATCCACGAACAATTTGATCTGCACGGTCGGTGAGCTTGAAGCGCTCGAGGAGAGAAGCCGCGCGACTATTGCGTTCGTGGGAGCTTAGTCCGAAATAGGCGCCGTGAAAGGTGAGAATTTCCCGCGCCGTCAAAGCGAAGTCGAGGTTGGGACGCTGGGCAACAACCCCAATCAGCCGTTTAACGGCGGACTGTTCCTTCCATACCTCGTGCTCACCGATCCACGCTTGACCAGCAGTTGGCCGCACGCGAGTGGTCAGGATGCCAACGGTTGTTGATTTGCCAGCCCCATTCGGCCCGAGCAGGCAGAAAATTTCTCCCGAGTGAATATCGAGCGAGATTCCGTTCAGGGCGACAATTTCGGGCTTGGGCTGTTTTCCCTTGCTGCGCTTTGCAGCAAACGAAAAAGCTCCGCCCGACCCGGCGGCAAGGGGTGGCGCCGTATTGTAAACCTTTCGCAATTCACTAGTGCGTATGCCGGCCGCCATGTCCCAAGTCCTCTCATCTCTACCTTACGAAACGACCCGTACAAAAGTTACTTGGCAAAAATCGCCGAGCTTCGGAAACCCCTCGCCAGCCGCGCAAACAAGATCCGATATTGGTTCGAGCAGAGGCTTGCAAGTCTCAGAAGACCGCACAGGTAAGATTGCCTGTGCCACGCCAACGGCCTTGGGATGATTCCAGAGTAGCGGGAGAAGTGTCAATTCCTCTCTCATTTTCAGCGGCCGGAGTAGCGTTGCTCTTTCCAAGGGTCGCCGTAGGCGTGATAGCCGTTGCGCTCCCAGAAACCGAGGCGGTCGTGGTCGAGCAGCACGAAACCGCGGACCCATTTGACGCTTTTCCAGGCGTAGAGCTGTGGGACGATGAGTCGCAACGGGCCGCCGTGTTCGCCAGTGAGCGGTTCACCATCGTGCTCAAAGGCAAACAGCACGTCGGGGCGCAACAGATCCGCGAGCGGGACGTTTGCGGTGTAGCCTTCCTCTGCGAGGATGGACGCGAATTGCGCACCCGGTTTTGGTTTGATCAGCTTCATCACGTCAGTGAAGAGAACACCCTTCCAGTGATTATCGAGACGGCTCCAACGGGTGACGCAGTGAAAGTCCGATTGGGTTTCTGTTTGTGGCAGCGCTCGAAAGTCATTCCAGGTCAGGCGTTTCGGCTCTTCCACTTCGCCGGAAATCTGGAAGTCCCACCGGGCCGGATCGAAATGCGGGATGCTGCCGTAATGAAGCACGGGCCATTTCAGCGTGAGCGACTGCCCCGGCGGCAAACGCCCCTCGGCCTTGGCTTTATTTTCCAGCTCTTTGCGTGTTCCTAATTCTCCGAATAGTGACATGCAATTCCCTTCACGATCAAACGCTCAAGACCTGCTGAGGTCTATACAGTTTACCGCTCTCGTTGATGGTATGTCCCGGATGGGAGTCAACTGAAAATCCGTGAAATATCGTTCAGGAGAGAAAACATGCTGGCTTCGACGGAGATGGTTGGTTTCCTTCTTACGAAGGATTACGACAAGGCGCGTGCTTTTTATGAGGGCAATTTGGGATTCGAGTTTGTGAGCCTGGACCAGTTTGCGCTGGTGATGCAGGCGGTCAAGAGCATGATCCGGATCGTGAAGGATCCGACGTTTACGCCGCTGCGAAGCACAGTGCTTGGCTGGCAGGTGGACAACATCGAAGCAATCGTGGATTGGCTGACGAAACGCGGCGTGGTGTTTGAAAAGTATCCGTTTGCAAGACAAAGAGCGCGGGATTTGGACCGCGCCCGGTGGCAGCAAAATCGCGTGGTTTGCGGATCCAGACGGAAATGTGTTGAGCGTCTCGGAGCACCATTGAACAGCGTCGATGTGAATTACGCAGCATGTGGCTGGACCGGTTAAGTGCAAATGCTGAAGTAGTCGCGCCGGGGTTGAGGAGTGACGGACTCGGTGGAAGGTGGAGTGTTCGACGGCGTGGGTTTAGGCGCGGGGCGCACAGAGTCTTTTGTTCCCGTTGACGGATTGTTCTTAGGTTTCTTAGCATCTTTCGCGGCTTGTCTCGCGGCATAGTTTGCGAGGAAACTGGCCCGCATTTTACGTATGTCTTCGTTGACCTCATCTAGAGCTTGAGCGTCGCGCTCTTCGTCCGACAGCTTCTCCATTCCGTGGAGAGTGCAGAGAAGCAACTGGGAAAGGTAGCCGAAAGCGACGGCGTCCTTGCAGTCGATCTCCTTGCGGGCAAGCAGTTTGGTGACGTTGCCGAGGAGGGCGTTGACCTCACCGACGGTGGCGAGATCGCCCGTGGAGTTGAGAAGTTCGGCGGCGAGGGATTCGTCGCCGGGCTGCGAGACGGCGGATTTCGCGAGATGGTGTATGCAGAAGGATCCTTCGTCGGAGGCAACAAGCATGCGACAGCGGCGGCCGCGGGCGTTGATGTGATTGCATTGATTGGCGGTTAGGGATTTAGCAGACATGGTGATTTCCTTTCAAAAGAAGCGAAGTAGTGAAGTAATGAGGTAGCGAAGTAAGACCGGACGACTTTTTGACTGGAAACGCGGGTACTTGCGGCTTGCCTAGCCCCCTCCCCTTATTTTGGGAAGAATATGATCCCCAAGTCATGGATTCAAGGGGGCCGTTGCTTTGCTCGTAATTCTTGCGGACTTGCTCCGACCAATCATGTATCAGACTTGGTGAAAAGATTTGCCCGGTCTTGGGGCCGCCACGCCGTGAGCGGCAGCTTCGCGCATGGCCGCTTCCATGGCCAGGTCCATCTCTGCAGGAGAGAGCGGAGGCATAACGCGCGCGACGAGAGCAGTCGCAGCGTCCTTGAGAATGCCGGTGGGGTCGCCGTCCTTGTCGCACATGATTTCGCCGCTGGGGACGTCCTTGGTGTTGCGGTCGATGCCGGCAAGCTTCATGGCCTGAGAATTCACGAGGGCCATGTGTCCATCAAGCCGCCACAGAAATGCAGGATGGTCGCCGGAGACATCGTCGATTAATTGGTGGGTAGGAAGAACCGGAGGATTCCAGCGTTGATGATCCCAAAGGCCGTTGCGAAGCCAAGCGCCCGAGGGCAGAATTTTTGCGAATTGAGCGATGCGCTCCTTGAACTCGGCCTGGCTGTTGGCGGTGCCAAGATGCACGGTGATGAGCGAGCCGCCACCGATGAGGAAATGCACATGAGCGTCATTGAAGCCGGGCAGGAGAAGACGTCCACCGAGATCTATAACGCGCGTGTCAGGCCCGGCGAGTTTTCGAATCGCCGCATTACCGCCGACGGCGAGAATCCTGGAACCATCGAGCGCCACTGCCTGAGCAGTGGGCTGCGCAGGATTTTCGGTCCACACTTTTCCATTGAAGAGTATCAGGTTCGCCTCCTGCGCCGACGCGATGCTGGAGCAAGCGCCGAGCACAATCATGAGCGAGTATAGCCAGAAACGTTTCATCCCAACTCCCTTAAGACTTGCATAACACTGCTGGCAAGAACTTCGGCGCATTCTTAGCGCGCTAAACAGAAAGTGAACCACTATACAGGCGAAGGCGAGGATTTGGCGATGATTAGCGTGATGTCGTCATGTTGTTCGTGAGGGGAGAATTGGCGGACGTCGGCGACGATATTTTGGAGCAGGGACTGGCTGGGTTGGGCGCGGTGGCGGAGAAGGGATTCGATGAGGCGAGCTTCGCCATATTCGTCGTGTACGTCGTTGAAGGACTCGGTGATGCCGTCGGTATAGAGAACGAGGGCGTCGCCAGGATGGATGGTTACCTCGCCTAGTTCGCAATCCCACTTTTTGAAGATGCCTAAGACGGTGGCGGTGGGCTCGAGGCGGTCGATGGAATCGTCGCGGCGCAGGACGAGTGCGGGCGGATGGCCGCAATTGATGTAGCGGAGGCGGCCGCTGGGAACATGGTAGTCGGCGAAGAAGAGGGTCGCGAAGGCGCCATCGGGCGTGTTTTGCGAGAAGAACTGGTTGACGACGCGAAGAATATTTTCCAGGCAATCGTGCGCGATAGAGCACTGGCTGCGCAGATTGGCTTGCAGGTTGGCCATGAGCAATGCAGCGGCGATGCCTTTGCCGGAAACGTCGCCGATAACGAGGCCGAAGCGATCGGGGCCGAGGTCGAGAAAATCATAATAATCGCCACCTACGGCGCGCGCGGGATAACAGTGACCGCAATAGTCGAGGGCTTGAATTGGCGGACGGACTTGCGGAAAAAAACGGCACTGGACTTCGTTGGCGATTTCGAGTTCCTGGGCGGCGCGACGATCGAGTTCAAGCTTGGCGGCGGTCGCGCGGCGCTGGGCTTCGAGGGCGTGAGTAACTTCGTCGAAGCTGACTAGAGAAAAGGTGTTGCCGTCGGGATCGCGGAAGCGGGTGGAGACGCCGCCCCAGATCGGTGTTTCTTCGCCGAGGAGCGGAGATTCGGCGACGTTGCGAACTTGCCGCGTTTCAGGATCAAACTTGATGCGGCGAAGGCGTGGAGTGTGTTGGAAGCGGACGCCACGTCGAGACCATTCCTGATACTTGGCTAGGACGTCTTCGGTAATGAGGGTCAGGCGCGTGGAGCGGCCGATGAGTTTGAAGTCGAGCGAGTCGGCCTTGGGGGCAATGAGAGTGAGGACGGCTTGGCCATCGGGAGGAGCAACGGCCACGAGGCGTTCGCCGGATTGGAGCTTGGCATCGTAGGCGAGGTGAAAGCCGAGTTGGTCGACGTAGAAGCGTAGGCTGCGGTCCTGGTCGCGGACGTAGATATTGATGGAGTGGATGCGCAGGTGGGGCGACGGCTTCGGGGATGGTGCAGGGGCGAACATGGAAGAGATTATAAGACGAGGCTAGGGGCCGAAGTAGCTCAGGTTTTGATTTCGCGTCCAGGCCGCCGTTCGGTGTACGGCCGCATGATATTTTGAGAGACAAGCGACTCAATGACTGCTTCTCTTACCGCGCTCCCAAAGTAAATGCACTCTGGATGGAAATTGTCGTAGGCGCCGAATTGAAGCGCACCATCCTTTTCGATTTGTATGTGAATTATGGCTCCAGGAATAGTTCCGCCCATAGCGGCAATAATTTTCTGCCCCGTGAATGGCTCCAGTGGAACAACTACAAAATCTTGCTTTGGCCACGTTGTGTTTCGCTTAAGGGCATCGGTCGGTTCTCCGGAGGCGCCGGAAATACTCGATAGCTTTAATCCTTGTAGGTCACCCTCAAATGAAACATGCGCGCCGCCCGCTAATTCTTCCATCATGGCCAGCAGCAAACGCCTTTTGTCCCGCACTTTCCAGAATTTGAAAGGGCCTTGCATACGTGAATCTTATCATCGCTATCCGAGCAGACTCTGAGGCCTATGATTTCCAATGCGAGCGGCAAACGGCAGGTGTGGGTTTGCGTGACAGCAGGGGTCAATGTGGGGGACAATTTGTTACGTTTAGATCCTCGAGCATCGCGCGGCGACGGTTGTAGTGCGGCAAAATTCTCGAAGAGCCGGTCTGAAGACCGGCCACTACAGAGCAGGGTGAGCAAGAAGGTGGAGGCCAATGACGGCGAAAATATTGGATGGAGCGAAGATTCGGGATGCGATGTTTGGTGAGTTGAAGGATGAGGTGGCGATACTTTCTTCGGCGGGGATACGGCCAGGGTTGGCGGCGGTGTTGGTGGGGAACGATCCGGCTTCGCAGCTTTATGTGAAGAGCAAGATTGCGGCTTGCGAGCAGTTGGGGATGGGGAGCGGGTTGATTACGCCGCCGAGTAGCGCGACTACGGCGGAGATGTTGGCGATTGTAGAGGATTTGAATCGCGACAATGACACCGATGGAATTTTGATACAGCTGCCTCTGCCTGCGCAGGTGGATACGAAAAGAGTATTGGAGGCAGTCGATCCAGCGAAGGATGTAGATGGGTTTCACCCTGTAAATTTGGGGAGATTGGTTAGCGGGAGGCCAGGGTTGGTGGCATGTACCCCGGCGGGATGCATGGAGATTTTGCGGCGGAATGAGATTGCGATTGAAGGGGCGAATGCGGTGGTGGTCGGGCGGAGCGATATTGTGGGCAAGCCAATGGCGCTGCTGCTGATGCACGCGAACGCGACTGTGACGATTTGCCATTCTAAGACAAAGAATCTTGCCGATGTTGTGCGCGGCGCGGACATTGTGGTGGCGGCGATGGGGAAGGCTGGGTTTGTGCAGGCGGATTGGATTAAGCCGGGATCGGCAGTGATTGATGTAGGGACGAATCGCGTGACGGATTTGGCTGAGGCCGAAAGGTTGTTTAAGAACTTCCCTGCCCGCTTGGAAAAGTTTCGTGCCAAAGGAAATGCCCTTGTGGGCGATGTGCATCCAGATGCCGTAAATGTAGCAGGAGCGTTGACGCCGGTGCCGGGCGGCGTTGGGCCGATGACGATAACGATGTTGATGAGCAACACGGTGAAAGCGGCGCGGATGCGTCGCGCAAAAGCGATACCGCGGACGATTTCGGCGACTGGGCCGTCGTCGGCTGGCTCTGGTGTGCGGTAAAAGCCGCGGATGAAGCGGCTGGGAATTACCGGAGGCATTGCCAGCGGGAAGAGCGTTGTGGCGGGGATGCTGCGCGAGTTGGGATTTCGCGTGATTGATGCGGATGCGCTGGGGCATGCAGCGATCGAACCGGGGACGCGGGCTTACAACGAGATTGTGCGCGAGTTTGGCGCGGGCGTTGTGGGCGCGGATGGGCGGATCGATCGCGGGAAGTTGGGCGCGATTGTGTTTGCGGACGGGGAAAAATTGAAAAAATTGAACGCGATTGTGCATCCGCAAGTGGAAAACGAGATGGTGCGTCTGTTTGGAGAGTGGGAAAAGAGCGGCGTGAAGGATGCGGCATTTGTCGAGGCTGCTTTGCTAGTAGAGGCGGGATATCAGAAAAATTTGGATGGATTGGTGGTGGCGTGGTGCCGGCCGGAACAGCAGATGGAGAGATTGCTGGCACGCGGGTTGAGCGAAGCGGAGGCGCGTAGGCGGATTGCGGCGCAGATGCCGGCGGAGGAGAAGTTGCCGTACGCCGCGGAGAAGATTGATTGTTCGGGATCGCTCGAGGAGACACGGCGGCAAGTCGAGGAGTTAGCGACGAAGTTGAGGCGTGCGACGAAGGGGAACGTCTAAGCAAAGAGAAGAGTTAAGAGTGGGCACGCCCTTCGAAGCTCGGGGTAAACGTGCCGTGCCCCTACGAGAAATTGCGTGTGGTATCGTTGGGATTAGGCGGGGTCGAGGAAGGATTGCGAATATGAGTGCGGGAAAAGCGTCAGGTGCGGTGCGGTTGGCGATTGCGGCAGTGGTGATTATTGCCGGGGCGTATTGGGCTGGAGGGCGATGGGGGCAGAGGCAGCCGCGGAAAGTGGAGGCTTTGCCGTTGGAAACGGGAGCAAGCACGGCGGAGGCGGTAACGCAGGCCACACCAGTCTCTGTGCGAGATGCGGCGCTGACGGACGATGAGTCGATCAACGTGCGCGTTTACCGGCAGGCATCGGCAGCGGTGGCGAACGTTTTAACGAAGGCGACGGAATACGATTTCTTCATGGATCCCGTGCCAGTGGAAGGTGCGGGGTCGGGGTTCGTGATCGATCCTCGAGGGTATATTCTGACGAACTTTCACGTGGTGCAGGAAGCGCAGTCGATTGAAGTGGTGTTGGGCGACCAGACGCGGTATGTGGCGAAGTTTATTGGCGCAGACCAGCGGAACGACGTGGCGCTGATAAAAATCGATCCGAAAGGTAAGACGCTGGTGGCGCTGCCGTTGGGCGATTCTTCAAAACTGCAAGTGGGCCAAAAAGTTCTAGCCATCGGAAACCCGTTCGGATTTCAGAGCACGCTGACGACTGGAGTGGTTAGCGCGTTAGGTCGCACGGTGCAGACGAGCCAAACGACTCTGATCGACGAAGCCATTCAGACGGATGCCGCGATCAATCGAGGAAATTCCGGCGGGCCGCTGATTAATTCGCATGGAGAAGTGATCGGCATCAATTCCGCGATTTATACGCCGAGCGGAACGACAGCGGGAATTGGATTTGCTATTCCGGTGAACACGGCGAAAAGAATTGCGCACGATTTGATGACGGAAGGCCGCGTGCGGCAAGCATTTCTTGGCGCGCAAACTTTGTCTGTAGGCGGATGGCTTTCGGAGGCGCTCGATCTTCCGGTGCAAGAGGGGTTGCTGATCGAAGAAGTTACGAAGGGCGGGCCTGCGGCCACGGCAGGGCTTCATGGGGGAGATCGTGCAGCACAGGCCGGAATGCAGCGCATCATGATTGGCGGCGACGTGATCGTGGCGATCGACGGGCAGAAAATTGGGAGTCAGTCGGACATGAATTTGGTTTTGAATCGCAAGCGGCCTGGAGACACGGTGAGCGTAACCGTGTATCGCGGCGGAAAAAAGATGGATGTCCCGGTGAAGTTGGGAGAACGCGTTGGGAATGGGAGTTGAGTAACGGAGACAGACAGGAATGTCTGTCCTACTATTTGGAAAATTCGTCACGGTGTTTTTGACGATCGGATTCGCTCAGGGAAAACCAGGATTCCGCAATATCGCGAACGCGCTCTAGTTCGCGCTGCATCTCTGCGTGTTTGGACTCAAGGACTTCGGCATTAGCGTCGGGCGGGACGTAAATAGGCGGGGCGAAAAGGATTACGGCCCGAGCAAACGGAGCGGGTAGCAGGAAGTGATCCCAAGTTTTCTCGAAGGTTTTGCCGCGGCTCACGCCGATGTGGAAGACCAGAACGGGGCAGCCAGTTTTTCTGGCGAGCATGACGGGGCCCGGCTTGGCGATGTAACGAGGGCCGCGCGGACCATCAATGGTGAAGGCGCAATCGACGCCTTCTTCCAGGCGACGAGCCATCACTGCAAGTCCACGAAGGCCTCCGCGTGAAGAACTTCCTTGCGCTGTACCGAAACCAAGCCATTCGATTACCTTGCGAGTCCACTGACCGTCGAAGGCCGTGGTGTTCATGACCACGACGCCGTGATTGCGGTGCCACCAAACAATTGGAATGATGACGCGGTGCCAGAAGGCCCAGATGCAGCGCTTTCCTGAGGCGTGGACGCGCTCGGCGTTTTGCCAGCCGAGAACTTCGTAACGCAACGTGGGGCCTAGAATGCGAATCACACTGTAGACGGCCGCGGCGATGAACGGGATTTGGATTCGGCGCGACCAGGGAAGGTCTGGGAGACGAGTATCGTAGTGAGCGCCGATTGTCTCCTCAGGAATTTTTGGGGTCGAATCGCTCCCGACTTCGGACGAGGCGGCTTTGGTGGCGTCGGGCTGGCTCATGGTTTATGGATGCGCCTGCGACGAAGGCGACGTGACGTATAGTATAGGCGAGAGTTTCTTGCCCGGCTTATTGGAGACCAATTAAGAGTGCTGCTCGAAGTTTATTTGCGTCGATCGGTGCGGCGGGCGCGGCTTTTGGCCGCGGGGTGCGTCGTGCTGTGCGCGGGATTTTTTGTTGCGGCGGCGGCGAGGACTTCTATTGGAGCGAAGACCGCGACTGTGGCGATTCCAGATCAGCCAGCAGGCGATTCTGTGGGATTGATCGAAGGCGAAGACATTGCTGTGACAGGGCCGATGAGTGTGGAAGTTGTTGGTGGCCAGACCAAAACAATTTTGCGGAGCGGCAGCGACGTTCGAGTGAAGTCCGGGCAGGCGCGGATTAGCCTGGTGGAAGGCGGACAGATTTCGATTTGCGGACCGGCGCATTTTTCTGTACTGAAGTCCGGTGGATCGCTGACGGTGGCGCTGGAGAGCGGTTCGATACACGCGATGGTCGAACGCGAACCGGCGCTGACGGTGTACACGGCAGAGATTCAGGCGCAGACGTTGGCGATTGGCGAAGAGCCGCGAGAGATTCTCGTGGGCTTCGAGAGTCCGGGGATGATGTGCATTCACACGTATCGTGGCGCGCTGCGTTTGGAGCAACAGCTAAGCGGGCGGAGCGTGATCGTCCCGCAAGGCGTGGACGTGATGCTGGCGAACGCGCAGATCGACGCGATGCGCAACGGCACGGGCCAGTGTAAATGCGATTTGCAGATCGCAAAGTCCAGAACAATTCCGGCGCCGGCGACTACAGCAGCAGTGCGTGCGGGTGAAACCGGAAACAGCGATGCCGCTCCGAATACGAGCGACGCGCCGGCATCTAGTGAAAAAACTGAGAAGAAAGAAGAACCGATTTACACCGTGATTATGCCGCCGCTGACGTTTGATGCGAAGGCGAAAGTGCAGGCGGAACCGGATCCGAGATTGATGGTGATTGTGCGACGGGTGCGAGTGCGGCCTTCACTGGTGTTTCAGGGACGCGTGGAAGAGGAGCCGGTAGCAACGGCGGTCGCAACACCGCCGCAACCGCCGACTGCCAGCGTTCCTGCAAATTCAGCGGCGCCCGCGACGCAGGGCTCGGTTGTCGATCGTGTGCGATCGTTCTTCCGGAAATTGTGGACGCGAGGCGTGTGAATTGGCTTGATCGTCGATCGTGGCGAAATTGCAATCAGGGACAAAGAACAACGATTTTCACATGCCTTCGTAGTTGGGGCCTCCGCCGCCTTCGGGTACGACCCAATCGATAATTTGGTAGGGATCGGCGATGTCGCAAGTTTTGCAGTGGACACAGTTGGCGGCATTGATTTTTAGTTTTAGAGTGCCGCTCGGATCCTTCGCCATTTCGTAAACCGCCGCGGGACAAAAATACTGACAGGGATTGCCGTATTCCACGACGCATTTTGTGGAGCAGATATTGGTGTCGGCCACGTGGAGGTGGCAGGGTTGGTCTTCTTCGTGGCGCGTGCCGGAGTGGTAGACGTCGGTTAGGCGGTCGAAGGTGAGTCTGCCATCGCCTTTGAAGCGTTCGGGGGCGGGGCGGCCGTTGATTTTCTTGTAGTCTTCGTAACCTGCGTGGACGTGCATGGGATCGATCAGGCCGCGGCCGCCGGAGATTTGTTGAAGAGCGCCGAGGAAGAGACCGCCGTAGAGACCGTATTTGAAAGATTGATGGAAATTGCGGACAGCGCAGAGTTCTTTTTTTATGTAGCTTTGGTCGACTTTTTGGGGGAAGGCGCTGAGCGTTTTAGCGGAGGCGTCACCGGATTTTAGGGCTTCGAAAATTGTCTCGGCGGCCAGCATGCCACTCTTCATGGCCATGTGAATGCCTTTGAGACGTTGGGAATCGAGGAAGCTGCCGGAATCGCCGATGATGAGGGCGCCGTCGACGTAATTGCGGGGCATGGAATACCAGCCGCCAGCGGGCAGGGATTTTGCGCCGTAGCGGACGAGTTTGCCGCCTTCGAGAATATTTTTGACGAAGGGATGCGTTTTCCAGGTTTGAAATGCGGCGTGCGGATCAAATTGGGGATTGGCGTATTCGAGACCGATGACGAGGCCGATGGAGACGCGATTGTTGGAGAGGCCGTAAATCCAGCCGCCGCCGTACATGTCTGTGGAGACGGGCCAGCCTAGCGTGTGGGCGACGTAGCCGGGAGCGATTTTGCCCGGCTGGACATCCCACAATTCTTTGATGCCGAGGCTGTAAATTTGCGGATTGATGTTGTCGAGTTTTTTTGTGGCGACTAGATTTTTTGTGAGCGAGCCGCGGGGGCCTTCGGCGAGAACGGTGACCTTGGCGCGGAGTTCGTAGCCGGGCGTGTAGTTATCTTTGAGCTTGCCGTTTTTGTCGAGGCCTTTGTCTTCGGTGATGACGCCGGCGATGGCGTCACCTTCGTAAATGAGAGATGCGCCGCCGAATTCTTTGAAGACGTTGACGCCCGCGGCTTCGACTAAGCAGCCCAGCCATTTGGTGATTTTGTTTAGCGAGACTACGTAATTGCCTTTGTTTTGGAACGGTGGCGGAGTGATAGGAAAACGGAAGGAAGAGTTTTTGGTGAAGAGGAGAGCGGCGGAATCGGTGACGGGAGTATCGAGGGGCGCGGATTTTTCGAAGTCGGGGACGAGTTCGGCGAGAGCTTTGGGATTCATGATGGCGCCGGAGAGTTGGTGGGCGCCGATTTCCCGGCCTTTTTCCAGGACGTAGATATTTTCGGCGGAGAGTTGCGGCTTGGCGCCGGAGTCGTTGTGCTTCTTGATGAGATTGGCGAGATGCAGGGCGCAGGAGAGACCGGCAGGGCCTGCGCCGACGATCAGGACGTCGGCTTCGAGTTGTTCGCGTTGGACGGTCATGGCGTGAGTCATCTTAACAAAGCTCCTTTGCTTCTAACGGAGCTTGTGAAATTCATCGAGCGTTATGCCTAATTGCCGCAGGATCTGATTGAATCATGGAGGCCCAATTTCCTCCCCGCCATGTACAGGTGTGGTCGTGACTCTTCCGTCCGGATGGTTCCACCTAGCATGACTGCCCTTTTGTCGTTTGAGTATGAATCCTAGTATGCGGGCGACACGCTGAAACTCGCGTGCCGTGGCACTAGGCATTAACTATCTCAGTGGAATCGGCCGGAAGCTGCTGGCCTTTTTCTCGGCGTTCGTCTTCCATCATGCTGAAGACGTTAGCTAGCTCTGCGAGAGCCTGTTCGCGCGTTTTCATTAGCGCGTAGCACGCAGGAAGGGCCGGAATTTCGGCCACCCAAGATCCATTTTCCTGCCGATAGAGAATTATCTTGTAGTCTTCAAATTTCATGACGCGGCCATTATAGGTCAAAAGTCCTACGCTTGGCATGATTGTAGTCATCTGCGAAAGCAGATTCCTCGCTCGCTCCGCTTCGGAATGACATTGCGTGGCAATGTTCTGAACTCCGTGCGGGCTGCCTATCTCGACCACGACCCTCCCCTTTTCTTGTAAGCATTGCCGATAAAGGACTTACGCCGCAGGTGACAGGCAGGTTTCGCCGTGATACCGGACTGGTAGGCTGCCCAAGCTGACAGCTCTCAGCTGCCGACTGACGGTGGTGAGCCGACGGCAAGGGCACGAGCCCGTGCAGCATGCAGGGTTCCGCTCTTTTTTCTAAGCATTGCAGCTAAAGAACTTAGGTCGCAGGAAAAGCAAGAGGACATGGTAGTCCAGTTTCCGATAGACGCGACTTACAGAATCTGACGCGGGAAAAGTCAAAAAAGATCTTGACACGCATCATAGTGTTATAGTTAACTATAACAGTAAAACGCATTCGAGGTGTGACCTCACCTGACTTCATTAGCGAGAGCCTCGGGGCGCAAAGTGAGGAGAAAGAACATGAAATCCGTTTGCATTATGGTGTTCGTCGCTCTGATGTCGCTTACCACAGTGGCTTTCGCGCAGCATGATGCGCACAAGGCCGCAGAGCAAGTCGCGCCGCCAGAAGCGCAAAAGTCCTTCGAGACGATGAAGGGCCTGGCCGGAAACTGGGAAGGCCCGGTGACCGTTGACCCGCCGCAGCCGGAGATGTCAGACGGCAAGCCGTTGCACATCTCGATGCGCGTGACATCCAGGGGAAACACGCTCGTGCATGAAATGCAGGAAGCGGGAACCCCGCTGGACGCGGCTAAGTACGACCATCCGGTCACGATGTTCTATGTGGACGGCGGTCGCCTTACGCTCGTTCATTATTGCGACGCGGGAAACCGGCCGCGCATGCTGGCCAGGCCCTCGGCGGACGGAAAGTCGGTAGAATTCGATTTTTCCGACATCTCCGGCAGCACGAATTACGGACACATGCACCATGCGGTGTTCACCTTCATCGACTCGAATCACCACATCGAGGACTGGACGTATATGATGCCAGGGGACAAGCCTGTCCACGCGCACTTCGACTTGAAGCGGACAGAGTGACAGACGGCGACGCCGGAAAGGCGAACGGGAAACCCAGATGGACCGTGAGTGGAATGACAGTCAGCCGATCTACCGCCAGCTTCGCGACCGCGTGGTCGCGATGATTCTGGATGGAGTTCTGAAGGAAGGCGACCCTTTGCCTTCCGTCCGGAATGTCGCGGCTGAATATCGGGTTAATCCACTTACGGTCCTCAAGGGCTATCAACAACTGGTGGACGAAGGTCTGGTCGAGTCCAAACGAGGCCTAGGGATGTTCGTCAATGCCGGCGCACGCAAACTGTTGCTCAAGGCGGAACGGCAAAAGTTCCTGGGAGAAGAGTGGCCAAGGGTCCGCGCAACCATCGAGCGGCTCGGCCTTACGGCGAACGAACTGTTGAACGGCGCAACCCACGCAACCCAAAATCCATCTCTCGATGACGAGCAGGCAAAACCCGCCGAGTCTAAGCCCCCAAAGAAGGAGCGTTGAAGCCATGGCATGCATAGAAGCCCGCGGTTTGCGCAAGACCTTCGGCAAAACCACTGCGCTAGACGGCGTCGACTTGCGAGTGGAAGAAGGCTGCATTCTCGGAATCATCGGTCCCAACGGCGCCGGCAAGACCACCGCGCTCAACGCGATTCTCGGCCTCACGGCTTATGAGGGAGAGTTGAATGTACTTGGACGCGATCCCTGGAGCGAGCGCGATCAACTCATGCGGGACGTGTGCTTTATTTCTGACGTTGCCGTACTGCCGCGATGGGCGCGGGTTTCACAGCTATTGGATTACATCGCCGGCGTGCATCCGCGATTCGATCGGGCGAAGGCGGAAGCTTTTCTGGCGAAAACCACCATCCGGCTCGCGAGCAAGGTCAGGGACTTGTCGAAGGGCATGGTAACTCAACTACACCTCGCTCTGATCATGGCTATTGACGCGAGGTTGCTGGTGCTGGACGAACCGACACTGGGTCTCGACATCCTGTATCGCAAGCAGTTTTACGATTCCCTGCTGAACGACTACTTCGATCGGAGGCGTACGATCGTGGTGACGACTCATCAGGTGGAAGAGATCGAGCACGTGCTCACCGATCTGATGTTCATGAACCGTGGCCGCGTCGTCTTCCAAAGCCGCATGGACGAATTTGAGTCACGCTATCTGGAAGTGATGGTGCATCCGGAGAAGGCGGTCGCAGCGCGGGCGCTCAAGCCGACACACGAGCGCCAGGTATTCGGTGGAAGCATCCTGCTGTTTGATGGTGTGGATCGCCAGGAACTCGCGGCGCTTGGTGAAGTGCGCACTCCCAGCATCGCCGATTTGTTCGTTGCCGTAATGGGCCAGCAAAGCGAGCAGGCACAAGGAGCGGGCAGATGAGTACTCCATCCAATGCGGTGTCCGAATCCTTCCAAGTTCAGAGCGTCGCACCTGCGGCCTTCCCAGCAAGTCGCGCGTTATATTGGTCGGTGCGCCGTGAATTATGGGAGAACCGTTCCATCTACATTGCGCCATTGGCCGTCGCTGCGGTGGCTCTATTCGCCTTCTCGATGGGCGCGATAGGGGGTATTTGGGAGAAGGCGCTGAGGCTCGATCCGGCACAATCCAGCGAAGCAGTTACGCAGCCATACGATATAGCGGCCGGCCTCTTGATGCTCACCTGTATTATCGTGAGTGTGTTCTATTGCCTCGATGCGCTGCACTCCGAGCGCGGCGATCGCAGCATCCTGTTCTGGAAGTCGCTGCCAGTATCCGATCTCACTACCGTGCTCGCGAAGGTGAGCATTCCCCTCGTCGTTCTGCCGCTACTCACCTTTGCGATCGCCTTCGCGATGCAGGGGATCATGCTGCTGTTGAGCAGCTTAATACTATTGGGGAGAGGTCAGAGCGTGGCGGCGCTGTGGACGAAACTTTCGTTCTTCCGGATGTCCATGCTGATGCTCTACCACATTTTGACGGCCCATGCGCTTTGGCCTTTGCCAGTCTATTGCTGGCTGCTTCTGGTATCCGGATGGGCGCGACGCGCGACATTTCTATGGGCCGTCTTGCCGCTGGTCGCCATCGGGGGCGTCGAACTCATCGTGTTCCATACCGGGCACTTCGCTGCTTTGGTGGGGTCGCGATTGATTGGAGCCGCGCCAGCGTTTGATTCCCCGGACAATATGTTTCCATCTGGGCCCATGACACATATCGCGGCGGGAACATTCCTTAGCAGTCTGGGGTTGTGGATCGGCTTGGTCGTCGCAGTAGTGTTCCTCGCCGCGGCCGTGCGGCTGCGCCGCTATCAAGGGCCCATTTAGGTTCGCGTCGCGAACTAGGCGCACTTCGGCGTTGGACGTAGACTCTCTTTATGGTGTTCACGAAACGGCTTCGCGAGGGGATACGGCGCGGGGAGATCACTTGCAGTGTGCGCATCTGGATGAGTCCCCGCGTGCGAGTGGGCGCGCGATACCGTATGGAGGAAGGCGAGATTGAAGTGGATTCGATTGAGCCGATTGGGTTTCTGGATATCACGCCTGAGCTGGCGCGCGAGTCTGGATTCCTTGGCGTTTTGGATTTGCTCAAGGTGGCGAAACATGGTCGAGGCGAGAAAATTTATTTAGTCCGGTTCCACTACCTGCGACCGCGGGGCAACCGAAAGGGGCGGCGTAAGCTGAAGCTACAACGCCGTGTTGTTAGGTAAAAAGAGCCGACTGAAGATTGGAAAAAACGCCTCACCTGTCCACGGGCTTCCCAGATTTCCAAATTCCTTGATAAGACGGGTCGCCGCAAGAAGCTGGATCGAGTACCCCATCCGCGGTAGAGCAACTTGCGGACAGGGACTACTTTTATTTGCATTTCTAATAACCTAAGATTCGGATATGCCTCTCGATACTATTGGCCGACAGTATGCGGACAGGTTGTACCAGGAGAGCCACGAAGAGATCTTGAAAAGTCAGAGAACTGAACTGTTCGAGGTGAATCAGGATTTCGCCACTCGCAACATGACGATGTCGGGCCCTTACTTCACTGCACAAGTTCAGGTGTACCTCCGGAACGCCGAGCGTTTAGCGCAAGCGAGGGTCGATTCACTACTCCGCGCCTATGAGAAGTCGGAGATCATACTCCGCGACCTGGATTTCCAGGAGCTGGTGAGGTGGCACAGTTCTGCGAACACCAAGGGCGAAATATCGGTCAGGCGTTGTCCAATCGAATTGGACAATCATTCGCGAATCAAGCTCCTACCGGATTTCGAGATGCCATTACTGGACAGATCGTGACTGGAATGAGCAGCGTGTCCATGGCGGGGCTGGTCCGATGGGTATCGGGCCGCCCAGGTGAGGCGCCAGCTTACGCCGGGACCGATTTCATCATTGCCCGGGACGGCCGGATTGCCGCCGTTTATCTCTTTTTCGACAAGCTACCCTGAGCTGCCGTTCACATCCGCGTCGAACTCACAAGGCGTTTCTCTAAGCTAGCCGTTTTCGAGGCGGGCCTTTATATCGGAGTAGGCCGCGTCGATTAACGCGCTCAGGGCTGCGGCGTTTGTGGGGATGCTGGGTTTCAGCTTTACGTGGCGCATGTACTTGCCGGTGCCTTGTAGCAGGTGGGCGGGATCGGGCAGGGATGCGCCGTGGAAGAAGCCTACGTTTACGTGCGAGGCGAAAACATTCACGTAGGCGAAGGGCGCGTCTCCCAAGCAGGCAGTCGGACAGCCGTCGTGGAGGAGTTCGCGGACTTCGTCGCCGCAGTTGCGCATTACTTCAAACCACTTTTTCGCGATGGATCCCAATTCACCTGTATGTTGTTTCATCCAGTCGTCGATGGCGGGATCGCGCTCGACAGCGCCGTTGAATCGCAGGATGTCTGTTTTCATCGTTGCTCGCCTTGAAGGGAAAAAAGCATCTTACACAGAGGGCACGGAGAAGAAAAAGCAGATTCCTCGCTTCGCTCGGAATGACAATTTTTTGACGCTTCACGCGGAGTCTGAGGCAATTAATTCTCTGACGGCGAAAGGTAGGGTACGTTCGCAAGCTTGCCCAAAGATCAGAAAACCAGATAAAGAGATATTGCACGGCTTGCTATCAGCACAATCTCTTTCTTATCCACAGGATCCTCCTTGAGAACGCTTAAATCGTGGGGCATGAATCGAAACTCCTCCATGAGGACACGGCTGAGTGGTTAGGAGGACTTGGATTTTTCCAGGGCTTCGGTTAGGGCGGGCATGATTTCGAAGATGTCGGCGACGGCGCCGTAGTCGGCGATTTCGAAGATGGGGGCGTTGGCGTCTTTGTTGATGGCGACGATGGTGCGTGCGCCTTTCATGCCGACGACGTGCTGGATGGCGCCGCTGATGCCGAGGGCGAGATAGAGCTTGGGGGCGACGGTTTGGCCGGAGCTGCCGATTTGGCGCTCCATGGGAAGCCAGCCTTCGTCGCAGATGGGGCGGGAGGCGGCGATTTCTCCGCCGAGGGCTTTGGCGAGGGCTTCGGCTTGGGGAATATTTTCGGGGGCTTTGATGCCGCGGCCGATGGAAACGATGATGGGAGCTTGCGTGAGGTCGACGGCCGATTTGGCCTCTTTGAAAAGGTCGAGAGGCTTGGTGCGGATTTGATCGGGGGTTAGCGTGACGGCGAAGGCGTTGATGGGAGCTTTGCCGGACGGATGAGCTGCTAGGAGATCGGCGCGGAAGGCTCCGGATTGGAAAGAGGCGAACCAGGGGGCGGCGCCCTGGAAGGTGACGTCGGCGGAGGTTTTGCCTTGAAACATTTGGCGGACGAAGATGAGTTTGCCGGATTCGTTGCGGTAGCCGATGCAGTCGCCGATCATGCCTTTGCCGAGAGTGGCGGCGAGTTTGGGAGCGAAGTCGCGGACTTGATAGGTGTGGGGGAAGAGGACTAGATCGGGCTTGGCGGAGTCGATGACTTGCTTGAGGGCGACGCAGAAACCATCCGGCGTGTAGGCTTCTAGCAGGTCATGTTCGACGGTTAGGACTTCGGCTACGTTTTTTGTGGCGAGTTCGTCGGCGAATGCGGCTATGCCTTTGCCGATTACCAGGGCGCTGATCGTGCTTGAGGTGTCCGCGGCGATTTGCTGGGCTGCGGCTAGAGTTTCGAAGCTGGCGTTGTTCCACTTGCCTTGGCGGAGTTCGGTGATGACGAGGATTTTCATGTTAGATGACCCGCGCTTCGAACTTGAGTTTTTCGACTAGTTTGGTGGCGACTTCTTTTGCTGTGCCAGTTAGGAATTCGGTTTTTTTGGTTTTCGTGGGGACGTAGATTTTTTCGATTTTTTGCGTGGGTTCGTGCTGGATGCCGAGGGATTCGCGGGTAATGGTGACGATTTCTTTTTTCTTGGCGGCCATGATGCCTTTTAGCGTGGCGTAGCGGACTTTGTTGATGCCGGACTGGATGGAAAGAACGGCGGGCAACGGGCATTCGATATGTTGGAACCAGCCGGCTTCGAGTTCGCGCTTGAGCTTCATTTTGTCGCCGGCGACTTCGATGGCCATGATGAGCGTAGCGTGCGGGCGATCAAGGAGGGCTGCGAGAAGGACGCCGGTTTGGCCGAAGCCGTGATCGTCGCTTTGGAGGCCGTTTAGGACTAGATCGGCTTTTTCTTTTTTGATGGCGGCGGCTAAGGATTTTGCGGAGCCTAGGGGATCGAGTTGCGCGAAATTGTCGTCGGAGATATGGATGCCGCGGTCGGCGCCTTTGGCTAGGGCTTCTTTGATGGTTTGTTTTACGCGTTCGGGACCCATAGAGAGGGCGATGACTTCGCCACCGTGTTTTTCTTTTAGGCGGAGAGCTTCTTCAAGGGCGTAGCTGTCGGGCTCGTTCATTTCGAAGCCGATGTCGGATTCTTTGATCCAGTTTCCGGCGATGGAGAGAGGAGCGTCTTTGGCGGGGACTTGTTTGATGCAGACGATGATGTTCACGAGATTAGTCCTTGTTGCTCGAATTTTGACTAAGACCCACCCTCAAAAAACGAGGGTGGGGCACCCGCCAGCCCTATTTTGATTCTTGTGGAATCATATCATTATGCCGACTTACGATTGTTGGTTACTAACGGTTTCGGCCGGGTCGACCTTGGCTAAGCCGATGGCGGCCTGAAGGCCGCCGCTACGATGGATCCGACCACCGAAGACCCACCCTCAAAAAACGAGGGTGGGGCACCCGCCGAAAAAACGCCGGTCTAAAGACCGGCCACTACAACTGCACAGACTGAAGTCTGTGCTACCCGGACCAGCGTTTGAAAATCAGGGCGGCGTTTGTGCCGCCGAAGCCGAAGGAATTCGAGAGCGCGTATTCTACTGACGCTTTGCGGGCTACGTTTGGCACGTAGTCGAGGTCGCACTCGGGATCTGGGGTATCCAGGTTGATTGTGGGGGGCAGAATTTGATCGCGGAGCGCGAGGACGCTGATGCCCGCTTCTAGACCGCCGGCGCCGCCGAGGAGATGGCCGGTCATGGATTTCGTTGAACTGACTGGGACATTTTTTGCGTTTTCGCCAAAGACACGTTTGAGGGCGCGCGTTTCGATCAAGTCACCAAGCGGAGTGGAGGTGCCGTGCGCGTTTACGTAGCCGATATCTTCCGGCGCTAGCTTGGCGTCCTTGATGGCGGCCTTCATAACGCGATAGGCGCCATCGCCGTCGGACGCAGGCTGCGTGATGTGATAGGCGTCGCCGGCCATGCCGTAGCCAACAATTTCCGCGAGAATAGGCGCATTGCGTTTCTGCGCGTGCTCGAGCGACTCGAGAATAAGAATCCCCGCGCCTTCGCCGACGACGAAGCCGTCGCGGCCGGAGTCAAACGGGCGGCTGGCGTGAGCGGGATCGTCATTGCGCGTGGAGAGAGCTTTCATCGCAGCAAAGCCGCCGATGCCCATCGGAGTGACGGTGGCTTCGGTGCCGCCGCAGATCATCATGTCCGCCGCGCCACGCTCGATGATTTTGAAGGAATCGCCGATGGCGTGCGCGGAAGCGGAGCAGGCGGTGGCGGTGGCGGAATTGGGGCCCTTGGCTCCATAACGAATGGATATGTGGCCGGAAGCAAGATTGACGATGGCGGAAGGAATGAAAAAGGGAGAGATCTTGCCAGGTCCGCCCTGAACTAATTTCAAGTGCTCGCGTTCGATGATATCGAAACCGCCGATGCCGGAAGAGACGTAGACGCCGACTTCGTTGAGATCAGAATCCTCGGGCTTCCAGTTGGCGGATTTTATGGCGAAGTCCGCTCCAGCGAGGGCAACCTGGATGAAGCGGCCCATTTTTTTGAGTTCTTTTTTTTCGATCCACAGGAAGGGATCGAAGTTTTTTATTTCGCCGGCGATCTTGCAGTCGAAGCCAGTGGTATCGAACTGCGTAACGTGGCCAACGCCGCTTTGGCCGGCGACGAGGTTTTTCCAGGATTCCTCGGTGCCGATGCCCAGCGCGCAGACCAATCCAACACCCGTGACGACTACCCGGTGAGTCAAGACTGTGATGCTCCCTGTTGAGGCGATAATTTCGTGGCTTACTTTCCCTTGGCGTGCTTGTCGATGTACTCGACGGCGTCCTTCACCGTGGTCATCTTTTCGGCGTCTTCGTCGGGAACTTCAATACCGAAGGCTTCCTCAAACGCCATGACTAATTCGACCTGGTCGAGAGAATCCGCACCGAGGTCGTCCACGAAGGACGCTGTCGGCGTCACTTCGGCTTCATCGACGCCGAGCTGCTCGACGATAATTTGTTTTACGCGTTCTTCCACACTGGCCATTCCGGTGTCCTCCGCGATTTGCTATCGCTTATTGTGCTTCGACGTACACTAACATTTCATGGGCCCAAATGCCGCCCTACGGACTTGAATTCCCTCTATCAGGCAACCTGCTCATTCTAGGCAACCCACTGCGCAAGGTCAACTTCACTAGGGTCACGGGCCCCATATCATTCGGCTGACAGCCGCTGCTTTTCACGGGCAATTAGATCGTGGTACTCAGCGAAAAATATCTCGGGCAAAGTCCGTTCAATTTCGCCCTCAAGTCTCCAAAGCGCGACACGTTCGCCAGAATCAGGTTTACGAAGCACGAAACTATCATCAGAAACGCAGGCTTCCAGGATTTCGGCTTTCTTACTCCAGTCATCATGACTTCTAGCCAAAAACTCGAAGATCACTAGAAGAGTCTCTCTTCGCATCGACAAGTTAACGAGGTTTGTGTTTTCCATAGAGTCCATCTCGTCTGGAGTTTTTCAACGCCCATCTCTCTAATCTACGCTAAGTATAGGCCGCCGTTTACATCGAGGACGTGGCCGGTGATATAGGCGGCCTCATCGCTCGCCAGAAAAACGATGGCGCTGGCTACGTCTCGGGCTGTGCCCATGCGCCCTAGCGGGATGCGAAGCTTCAATTCCTCTTTCACTTTGTCGGTGAGGACGTCGGTCATGGGCGTGGCGATGAAGCCGGGGGCTACGGCGTTGACCGTGATGTTGCGCGAGGCGATTTCGATGGCGATGGCTTTGGTTAGGCCGACCAAGCCGGCTTTGGCGGCGACGTAGTTGGCTTGGCCTGCGTTGCCCATTTGTGCGACTACGCTGGCGATGTTGATGATGCGGCCCGCGCGGGCTCGCATCATTGTGGAGAGGGCTTGCTGGATGCAGAGGTGAGCGCCGGTGAGGTTGGTACGGATGACGGCGTCCCAGTCTTCCAGTTTCATGCGTAGAGCCAGACCGTCGCGAGTGATGGCGGCGTTGTTGACGAGAATGTCGAGGCGGGCGAATTTTTCCAGAGTTTGCTTGAAGCCGGATTTGATTTGTTCGGGGTCGGCTACGTCCATTTTAAGGGCGATGGCGTCGCCGCCGGCGGCCAGGATGTCGGTTACCAGGGTGGTAAGTTTTTCTTCGTTGCGGGCGGCTACGGCTACTTTTGCGCCGGCTTGGGCCAGGGCCAGCGCGGTTTCGCGGCCGATGCCTTGGCTCGCGCCGGTGACTAGGGCTACTTTGTCTTTTAAGTTGAACATCTTTTTTCCTGTGCTTACTTTTTACTGGATTAGAGATTTAACCCTGAGACCCTTTAACCCCAAGACCCACCCTCAAAAAACGAGGGTGGGGAACCCTCCGTTGGGTTACGGCTCGGCTGAACGGATACAACCTACAAACTCGTACACCTGTGACGGGCTGAAGCCCGTCGCTACGCGGCGTCGGAACGGGCGCCGGCGATTTTTTCTACCGTGGCGGCTAAACTTTTTTCGTCTTCTACGTTGAGCGTGGCAGCGGAGCGCTCGATTTGGCGGAGGAGGCCGGAGAGGACGCGGCCTGGGCCTACTTCGACGAAAGTGTTAACGCCTTCGTCGATCAGGAGGCGGACGGATTCTTCCCAGCGGACGGGCATGGTGACTTGGCGGATCAGGGCTTCGCGGGCTTCGTCGCCGGTGGAGATGGTGTCGGCGTCAACGTTGGTTACGAGGGGAACGGACAAGTCCGAGAACGTTACGCTCTTTAGATCCTGGGCCAGGCGCTCTTGCGCTGGTTGCATTAACGCGGAGTGAAATGGCGCGGAGACGGCAAGGATTACCGCGCGTTTCGCGCCTAGTTGCGAGGCAATTTCTACTGCGCGCTTGACGGCCGCGGCATGGCCGGAAATTACAGTTTGCTCGGGGGAGTTTAGATTTGCGGCGGAGCAAATTTCGCCATTTGATGCCCGTTTACATGCATCGGCTACTACGGCGGGTGACAAGCCCATGATGGCGGCCATCGCGCCTACGCCTGCGGGAACGGCTTCCTGCATGTAGGTGCCGCGCTTGCGAACGAGCTGGACGGCATCGCCGAATTTCAGAGAGCCTGCGGCCACCAGGGCGGAGTATTCGCCGAGGCTGTGGCCTGCTACGAAATCAGGAGTGAGGCCTTTTTCTGCGAGAACGCGATAGACGGCAACAGAACAGGTCAGGATTGCCGGTTGCGTGTTGGCAGTGAGCTTGAGCTCGTCCTCGGTTCCTTCAAAGCAGATTTTGGAGATGGAGAAATTAAGGGCGCTATCGGCCTCGTCGAAAACGGCGCGCGCTGCCGGATACTTTTCCGCCAGCTCTTTGCCCATGCCGGGATATTGCGAAGCTTGACCCGGAAATACGAATGCAACTTTGCCCATCGTCAATTCCTCTCCTGAGGTGTCATGCGAGAACGCTCGCGGCCGAGAGCTCCTGTTCGATTTTTTCGTTAATGCGCGCGCGGGATAGGCCCGCGGCCACGCGGATAGCGTTTTTTACGGCTTTGGCGTTTGAACGGCCGTGGCCGATGACGCAAACGCCGCGCACACCCAACAGAGGCGCGCCGCCGTACTCCGTGTAATCGATCGTCTTCTTCAAGCCTTTCAGAGCGCCCCGCGAAAAAAGAAATCCAACCTGCGACGCGAGCGAACTCTGGATCGACTTCTTCAGCAAACCAAAAATCTGAACGGCAAGGCCTTCGCAGATTTTCAGCGCGATATTGCCGACGAAACCATCGCTCACAATCACGTCCACGTTTCCTGAGAAAAGATCCCCGCCTTCGACATTGCCGACGAAGTGCACGGCGCTTTTTTTCAGACGCGTATAAACCTCGCGCGTAAGTTCATTGCCCTTTATTTCTTCCTCGCCCACGGATAAGAGGCCGACGCGCGGACGGCGGTTGCCAAAAGTCGCGCGGTAATAGATTTCACCCATCACCGCAAATTGCACTAAATGCTCCGGCTTGGAATCCACGTTTGCGCCAACGTCTAGCAGAACGGAAACCCCGCCCTTGGCATTCGGGAAAGGCGCTGCTAGCGCGACGCGATCGACCGATTCCAGAGTGCCGAGCAAAAACCTTGCAACCGTCATGACGGCGCCTGTATTCCCAGCGCTGACAAAACCATCAGCTTTGGCTTCACGTACCAAACGCGCGGCAACGTGAACTGAGCTGTCTTTCTTACGGCGAAAAGCCTGAGCCGGGTGATCTTCCATGGTGATCACTTCACTTGCCGGGACAATTTCAATCGGCAAGTTCGGGGCAGCATGCTTGGCCAGCTCTGCTCGCACAATGTTTGGTTGACCGACCAGCATTACGCGCACGCCCAGTTCGCGGGCAGCCAGTACACTGCCTTCAACCTCGGGGCGGGGAGCGTTGTCTCCGCCCATGGCGTCAACAGCGATGGTGATCATCGGATTTTTCTGAACGCTTTATCTGGCCGCCAGTTTTTGGATGAGACCTGGCAGGAAAAGGCGGCGTCAGGCCGACTTGTCTTGCACGGCGCGGCCTTTATAGAAGCCGCAGTGGGGACAAGCCTGATGCGGCTGCTTTGTTTCATGGCAATTCGGGCATTCGCCGAGCGCCGGCTTCTCCAGGAAGTCATGGGCTCGTCTGGTGCTCGTCCGTCGTTTCGAATGCCGTCTTTTTGGGTTAGGCATAGCAATACTCCTCGTTCCCGCCGCAGTGGGCGGATTCTATGGGCTTTCGGCCCTGTAAACTATTGTTTTTTCAGCCAGTCCTGCTTCAGGCGCGCGAGAGGAGCCAGCCTCGGGTCCGTCGCGTGAGTCTCACAGCGGCACTCTTCGTGGTTCAAATTAGCACCGCAATTCGGGCACAATCCCCGACAGTCACTTTGGCAGATGACCTTTAGGGGCAGAGCTAATAGTACCTGTTCTCGAAGCACATCCGCCAGGAAGAGTCCATCTCCCTCAAAAAAAGCAATCTCGGTATCGTCGTCCTTGAGTTGGTCTTCTTTCGGCTTGGCGCCTTTGGGCAGCGGAGCATAGAACAGATCGAAAGAGCGGTTCACGTCTTCAATGACGGGTTCGAGGCAACGCGCGCAGACCATTTCAATCTTTGTTTCGAGCTGTCCTTCGATGCGAATCTGGCCTTCGAGAAGCTCTGCCGTTGCGGTAACTTCGAGCGGGGCGACTTGCTTGATCTCGGACGAATGGTAATCGATGCTGCCCGGAGCATAGCTCTTCCGGATACGCAGCTTACGAACCGCGAGATCTTTTACATCGAGGAACAAGTCTTGAACTCCCCCACTGATGACACTCATGCTTTATCATTATTCCGTCGTGCGAGCGGCAAGTCAAGGAACAGGGCTGCTTTCGGGTGCTTTTGCTGCAAGGTTGGCAAGGGGTGGCTCTAGTACCGGTGGCCGGGAGTCCTGTCATTGATTAAACCCCTGCCGAGCGGGATTGTGGTTGAAGACCGGTGGTTTGGACGCGAGCGATGCCCCAGCCGTCAGGCTTCTGAGTAAGGATGACTGTCATGCGTACGCAGCCGGGGTTTGGTTTTTCGACCTTCACGGAAGATTCCCAAACTAGGGTGACCATGGCAGCCTTGCTGCCAACGAACTGAACGTCTTCGATTTTCCCGATCGACTTGGCCCAACCAGGAGCGGCGAAGATGAGCCTCAACGTTTCATGAATACGGGCTGGACCAATCCACAAGTTGCCCTGAGGGTCCACAAACTGGCCATCGGCGGCGAACATCCTGGCAAACTCAGTTGCTTGACCAAGGCCCCATGCCTTTGCAATTTGCATCGCGGAAACAATTTCTTCCGCGGCCTGCTCAAATTTCTTTTGCGGATCGCCTGAAGGACGGGCAAGTTCTTCGCGAAGCCAATCGATCGTCAAGCCGCGTTCATGCAAAAGGCGGGCAGCGAGGCAATCGTGTTCGTGAAGAATTCCAAGAAGGATGTGTTCCGGAGCGATGTGTTTGGTTCCGAGGCGCTCCGACTCTTCGGCAGCTTTGTTCAGGATGCGCCTGCACTCCGCGCTGATCGGAATCTCTACTGCTGTGGATAGGCGCTCGCCACGTATGATTTGGGATTCGATTTCATCGCGGAGGGATTGCGCTCCGCCCTTCTCGCTAAGAAATTTCCGCGCGAGCGCATGATCCTCGCGAAATAATCCGAGCAACAAGTGTTCTGTCTCGATGGACATGCTGCCGTATTGGCTGGCTTCGTAGCGGGCGAAGAAAATCACTCGGCGGGCTTTTTCTGTGTATCGTTCAAACATACGGCCCCTCACTTTTCAACGGATTACAGAAAAACCTCGATTCGGGCCCGGCACTTCGGTGTAGACATGTAAAAACTGAGGATATCATCGCAGAGGCTAGGCGGCTAAGGTGGCAGCGATGATTGCTCCCAACCCAAGCTAGACTGTCAATTCTCAGACCGCGCTAGCGAGGAAAAATGAGCGAGTGGGGCAAGTAGCGAGCAAGAATTGCACGGGACTAGTACCAGAACGATATATCTGGTGGATGCTGATCCCGGGCCATATCTTACTGACATAACGCCACTTACTGGACGCGGGAAGAATTCACTCGACTTTGGCTCATTTCGTGCCCTTCCAAGAGTCCCGGCCGATATTGCATTGGAGGAGACCGTATGAGATTCCGAACCGTTTTAACGTTGGCCACTCTCTTTATGGCCTGCTTCACTCTAGCGGTATTTGCCCAGCCGTTGCCCGCGAAGGATGCGGGATTAGGTGCGAGACGCGCGCCGGAGAATCAATCCGTATCCGGGCAGATCGCTTCGGTAGGCGATGCCGTATTTACGATAAGCACAAAAAAAGACAATCAGAAGCCGCAATCCGTAGAGTTCCTGGTCGATGACAAGACGAAAGTGGAAGGTAAATTGACCATCGGAGCACAAGCGCTGGTGGAATACCGCTCAGACAGTGGGAAAAACATTGCCGTTCATGTTGTGGTGACGCCAGCCTCTGGTGTCAGCCTCTACTGACATACTGCCTTTTCCTTTTGTAGCTTAGTGCAATCCGGTATATCGCCAGGCTTAGCTCAGGCGCAATCTGGGTAATAAAGGATAGCCGAGGGTCCTGATGCGCACGACTCTGAAGATTGTCCTGCCCTTAATCGTCAGCGTAGCGGTGGTGTCGCTATTGTTTGCTGCATATCAAGTGCGCACGGAGAGGCGCAACCTCCGAAACGATCTTTCACGGCGGGCGGAAATTCTGGGTGATAGCCTTCAAGAAACAGTCGAACCTCTTCTTGGTAACGGGCCTAATAAAAACCTTCAACGACTCGTAGCGCGATTCGGACAGAGAGAACATTTAAAGGGTGTCGCGGTTTACGACGTACAGGGTGCGGTGATAGCGGTCACCACCGGCCTTCCGCCAGAATTTCAAACCCGTCCTTCTGTCGCAACGCGCGCCGCGCAAAGAGATGCGGGTCAGGGTGAGTTTCTAACGAAGGACAGCTCCGCAGCCGACGATCAAAAGTACTTGGGCCCAATGCACGTCTTTGCTTTGCCATTGCATCGGGATGGGCAGGCCGCCGGCACTCTCGTCTTGTTTCATGACACTAGTTATATCGATACACAGGTGCAGCACACCCTTAGGGATGCGTTTGTTAATGCAGCCATCCAAACGATTCTCATCAGCTTGCTGGCATTTGTGCTGGTACGGTGGACATTTACGGCGCCGCTGGCGCTGACGGCGAAATGGCTGCGAACTTTGCGAACGGGACAGACGCATGCTCCGCCGATGACGCCGCAGGGAGAGATCTTTGATCAATTGCATCAAGAGGTGACGCACTTGGCGCACGACTTGAACGCGGCGCGAGCGTCGGCGGAAGAAGAAGCGCGGTTGCGCGATTCGAACGTGTCTCTCTGGACAGCAGAGCGGCTGCGGGTGAGTTTGCGGAACAAATTGCAGGATAAGCCATTGTTTGTGGTTTCCAACCGCGAGCCATACCTAAACGTCTACGGCGAAAAAAATAATTCCATCGAGGTTATCGTGCCGGCAAGCGGCGTTGTGACGGCGATCGAACCAGTGCTGGTGGCGTGCGATGGAACCTGGATCGCGCATGGATCGGGTAGCGCGGATCGCGAAGTTTCCGATTCTTATGACCATCAGCGCGTTCCGCCGGAGCGGCCGAGTTATACGCTGCGCCGCGTGTGGCTCAGCAACGAAGAAGAAAAAGGGTATTACCAGGGATTTGCGAACGAGGGGCTTTGGCCACTTTGCCATATTGCGCATACGAGACCGGTGTTTCGTCCAGAAGATTGGACGCATTACCAGCGTGTGAACCGGCGCTTTGCGGAAGCTGTGCTGCAAGAGATGGAAGGGACGGAGTCGCCGATACTCCTGGCGCAGGATTATCACCTTGCGCTGCTGCCGCGGATGATCAAGGAAGCGCGTCCGGATGCGCGAGTGGCGATTTTTTGGCACATACCGTGGCCGAATCCGGAAGTGTTTGGAATTTGTCCGTGGCAGCGAGAACTCGTCGACGGACTGCTCGGCGCTGACCTGATCGGGTTTCACATTCAATCGCACTGCAACAATTTTTTGGAAACGGTGGATCGCGCGGTGGAAGCGCTAACGGAGTGGGACCGTTTTGCAGTGAATCGGCAAGGCCACGTCACACGGGTGAGACCGTATCCGATTAGCGTTGCGTTCCCGGAAAATGGGCACGCCGTCAATGAAGGGCGAAATGCGGGAGAAGAGCGGGCGGCTCTATGCAGCGAGCTGGGGGTTGACGGCAGCTTGCTGGGCGTGGGGGTGGACCGCATCGACTACACGAAGGGGATCATCGAACGATTCCGGGGAATCGAGCACTTTCTTGATCTTTATCCCGCCTACCAGCATCGCTTCACCTTTGTACAGATTGGAGCGCCTAGCAGGACGGAGATTGACCGGTACAAACACTTCCTGGATGAAGTGAGCGCCGAAGCTGATCGGATTAATGCGCGGTTTCAGGCCGGACGATGGAAACCGATTGTGTTGCTCAAGAAACATCACTCGCATGAGGAAATCGCTCGGTACTACAGAGCGGCCTCCGTCTGCCTGGTGAGTTCGCTGCATGATGGGATGAATCTGGTGGCGAAAGAATTTGTTGCGGCCCGCGCGGACGAGCGAGGTGTTCTGATGCTCAGCACGTTCGCTGGGGCAGCTCATGAACTGCCGGACGCACTGCTCGTGAATCCTTATGACGTGCAGCAAGTGGCAGAAGCGATTCACCGGGCGCTGGAGATGCCGGAAGAAGAGCAAATGAGGCGAATGCATCGAATGCGAACAAACGTTCGCGAGCATAACGTGTATCGATGGGCAGCTCATCTTCTTTCAGATCTTACGGAGATCCGCATCGATGCTCCGGAACGCATAGAGGTGCCAGCAAATACTATGACCATACCGTCTCGGACTCGTCCAAATCCTTCGATAGACAAGCAGCGCGCCGCCACATCCTCTGTAGAAGAGGGGATCCAACACATGAAGACAGCGGAAACGCCGTTCGAGTTTTTCACCGTCTCGTATTTGACGCGCATTGGAAATCAGTCGGCGGGCACGCTGGCGCGAGCTTCTCACGGGACTGAATCAATGCAGCGATGCTTCAATCTTTCATCACACTTTTCAGACTTTGAACAGCCATCACTTTCTGACGGAAGGCTTTTCGAATGACTTCGCGCAATGGGCGCATGCGGACGCCAACCGCGAAGATCTGGCCGAGCAGCTCGCGGCGCTCGACGTCCGGGATTATCTGTCTATCGCCGCGCTGCGCAGTGATTTGTGCCGCGTCGTTAGCGAATATTGCACCGCCAATCCGGCGCTGGCGGAGCAAACGGCGCTGGAGCGCTTCTACTTTTGCGAAGGCTTGGAGGTCACCCTGCCGTTCGGGCTTACCGCGCGAACATTGGAAGAATTTCGAAATGGCATCGCGCACCTGAGCCATGCATCTTTCTACTTTCACTTCCTGTCGTCGCGGCTGCGCCTGCAACTGCAGACCAATGACTTCTCGCACTGGCTGGCGGATGGACTCGGCCTGGGAACGCTGGCGGACAGCGTGAATCACATCGACATTTATACGAACACACTCGACAGCGCCCGCGCAAAAGTGCTTCGGCTGATCGACCGCGAAGGGAGAAAAGGATGAGCGAAGTAGCGATCGCTAGCCGGATTCCGTTGGATGACTACGCAGCCCTTCTAGGCCAGGGTGAGATCGACGAACTGCGCGTGCTCGCGCAACCTTTGCGAGGACGCAGCATAGAAATGATCAACTCGACCGCCGTGGGCGGAGGCGTGGCCGAGATTCTGAACCGCCTCTTGCCGCTCGCGGAGGAACTCGAACTGAATATGCGCTGGGACGTCATGACCGGAGGAGACGACTTTTACGGCGTGACGAAATCGTTTCACAACGCGCTGCACGGCGCTCCGTATCACGCAGAGCCGAAGGATTTTGAAATTTTTCTCGCGTGCAACGAGCGTAACCGGGCGCGGCTTCCGCTCGACGCTGAATTCATGGTCATCCATGATCCGCAGCCCGCTGCGTTGATCGAGGGCCGCAAGGAGCACGCGAATCATTGGGCCTGGCGCTGCCATATCGACCTATCTCATCCTAATCGCCAGGTATGGGATTTTTTGAACAAATTCGTGGCGCGCTATGATGCCGCGATGTTTTCTTCGCCGGAGTTTTCACGCTCGCTGGATATCCCGCAGTATCTTTTTTACCCGGCGATCGATCCTCTTTCGGAGAAGAATCGTGAGCTGGAGAGCGGGTTTGTGTCGCGGACGCTGGCGCAATATCAGATCGATCCGCTAAGACCAATTCTGACGCAGATCTCGCGGTTTGATCGGCTCAAGGACCCCGTTGGCGTGATTCGCGCGTATCGCATCGTAAAGCGATATTTCGATTGTCAACTGGTGCTTGCCGGGGGCAGCGCTTCCGACGACCCGGAAGGTGCTGTCGTTCTAAAGGAAGTGCAGAGCGAAGCCAACGGCGAGGCGGACATTCATATCATCGAACTGCCGGCCTGGGCGCCGCTGGAGGTGAATGCACTGCAGCGCGCTTCGACGATTGTGATACAGAAGAGCCTTCGCGAAGGATTCGGGCTGACGGTTTCCGAGGCGCTGTGGAAGAAGAAGCCGGTAGTGGCTTCCGCGGTCGGCGGCATTCCTGTGCAGATCATCCACAAACATACGGGGCTTTTGGCGCATTCGGTGGAGGGCACGGCGTATCAGATTCGGTTTTTATTGTCGCATCCGGAGATCGCGGCGAAGCTTGGGGAGAATGGGCATCAGCACGTTAAAGAGAATTTCTTGATTACGCAGAAACTCAAACGTTACATGACTCTATTTTTGGCGATGGCGCGCAAATAACGGGCGGCGGGGCAAGCCCCGCCCCTACGGATGTTTGTGGAGTCGCCGATCAATAAGTCAGCGACCAGCCGACGACCGTCATGCTCAGCACTAGCAGCAGCATACCTGTGCTGACGACGCTGAGGATTCTTCCGTGGCCGAGAAGATAGTCGCGTGACTCCGCGTCAATACAGAGAAGGACAGAAACGACCAGGACGACTGCCCAGGCTAGAATGGCCGGCAAACCGGGATACTTGCCAATCATGGAAAGAAATTGGCCGGGGGGTTGGCCGGCAGGAATCCACCAGGGAATCATAGGAGCTACGCCGGCGGCGAGAGAAAGAGTCAGCAGCTTGCGCGTGAACCAGCCTTTGATTTTTGGCCGGGCCTCTTTCCAAATAAAATAATCCCATGCCAGCAGAGCAACGGCGAAGAGCACCCAGCCGTAGAGAGCGACATTTTGGTCGAACCACCACCAAGCGCGAAAGACGAAGCGCGAATGGGGGCCGGCGGCAAAGTGCGGCAGCAACAGGATGGCTACGAGACCGTTGGCCGCCACAGCCACCAAGAGCGTCACCAAACTCATCAGCTGAAACCAGTAGCGCGTCGGAACGCGCCGACACCGGGTGCATACGGATTGTTTGGGCAGGAAGTTTAGTCCACAGCGGTCGCAGAACACGGCTGGTCTCCCATTCTCGGGAATCGAATCCTGTGATCGAGGCAAGAGTATCTGATTGGAATCGAAAAAAACTACTGGTCTGAGGGGCAGTTGAAAGGGCAGGCAGTATTGGTAGTATGGAGGCATCCAGCCAGATACCTTTCCCGGGTGCATTACCTAAATTACTGCCTAGACTTGAAATAATTCCGCGGTCAGGCGGGGGTGCAATATGACCGAGGCCTCGAAACAATGGGAAGGCCAGATTGTCGAAGGGATTTTTCCCTTGCGGCAGTATCTTGGCGGCTCCGATCACAGCGCAGTGTTCTTAACTGAATACAGCGAGGGTGGGCAGCAAAAGGCCGCTATCAAACTTTTCCCTGCGGATTCCGGCGACGGCCGATTCGCAGATCTCCAGCTGGGAATCTGCCGCGCAACTCTCCCATCCCAATCTGCTGCGATTGTTTCGCGGAGGACGGTGCAGGATCGATGGCAATGATCTCCTGTATTTGGTGATGGAGTACGCCGAAGAAGACCTCGCGGACATCCTTCCGCAGCGTGCGCTTACGCCGGAAGAAACGCGCGACATGCTAGGCCCCGTGCTCGATGCGCTGGAATACCTGCACGGTAAGGGATTTGTACATGGCGACCTGAAGCCTGCAAATATATTGGCTACAGGAGACCATCTGAAACTTTCGAGCGACGCGATTTCACGGGTTGGAGAATCGCAGGGCGGATCGAGAAGGGTGGATGCTTACGATCCTCCCGAAGCTATCAGCGGAATGCTGACGCCAGCGGCGGACGTTTGGTCGCTTGGGCATGACGTTGGTGGAGGTTCTGACCCAGCATTTGCCGGAATGGCAGCCAGAGACAAATCGCGATCCTGTTGTGCCTGCAAATCTTCCTGCGCCCTATCTGGAAATCGCGCGCCAATGCTTGCGGCTGGAGCCGCAGCGACGCATGAGTGTTGTTGACATCGCGGCGCGACTGAATGCACGCGTAGCTGTGGCGTCCGCGTCTGTTGCGGGTCCTGTTGCCGGGGTGAGTTTGAGCCCGGTGTCCTAGCTGGCCGGCACCAGACCTCTGTGGCGACATCCAAACATATGCCCTCGCTGCCGGTTTCTCCCAGAGTCGACGCCGCAAGTGCAGACTAGTCCTGCAACGGACAGCTGCCCACAAAGTATCGGGTGCGAGATCGTGGTTTCTTGTTCCGCTTATTGTGGGAGCTTTGGCGTTTGTTGCGATTCTGACGGTGCCACGGCTGCTCACGCATCGTACGGACTCTCAGAACGCACCGATCGTGGCCTCGGAGAAGCGCAGTAGCCAGAGTGCAGTGTCAAGGCCAGCTGAGTCGGTAGATTCATCGAAACCAAAGATGAGACCGGAGCCTGAGCCGGCGATTTCGCAGACTGCGAAATCCGCAGCGCCTGCAGCGCCGCAGATGCAGCAGCCGACCATTCCTCCGCCCGCGCCAGACGCTTTGAAACCGACCAGCGATAAAGAGCTGGCTACTTCCTCAGCATCGTCGGCAAAGGCGCCAGCCTCTGAGGAAGTTGCGAAACCGAGCCTCAGTTGGGACTGGTTCGAGTCGGGGCGAAGTTCTCGATCAGGTTTTGCCGGACGTATCGCCGAAGGCGCGTGGAACCATTCAGGGGAAGGTGCGTGTCAGTGTAAAGGTGCACGTTGATTCAGCGGGCAGTGTATCGGGAGCGGAGCTGGATTCTGCGGGGCCCAGTTCGTTTTTCGCGGATCTGGCTTTGCAGGCCGCAAGAAAGTGGGCCTTCACGCCGCCAGAAGTGGGTGGTAAGAGTGTGGCAAGCGAGTGGCGGCTGCGGTTTGAGTTCACGCAGAAGGACACCAAAGTTATTCCTGCGCAGACGGCTCCTTAGGGCCGTTCCAAAATTCGCTGTCGATGCTGATTCATGATGGAACATCGGCGCGCAGGGAGTCGGGCAGGCTCACTAAGAAGCAGGAAAACAACTGTACCTTAGGACTCAGCTTCCCTGTCGTTCGCCTATGAGTAACTGCCTAAACTAGCTGAAAGCACGCGAGTTAGTGCGTAATTAACAGCAATCTGTCCTGGCGTACCATACCCATCGACAAGCTCAACTCGTAATTTCGCATGTGACAGGCGATGCGCTTCGTGCGCCCACGCCTGGCGGAGCTACAGCGAATGAGCGAGCAGCAAAAGAGTATTGGTTTAGAAAACGAGTCTGGCGCGCGAGCGAAGACTCGGCGGCTGCATCGCGGGATCCGAAACGCGGCATTGCTCGCGGCTCTCGGCGGCGTTTCGCTCGCTGCAGGATTTGAGACTGCTCGCACGACGCTGCCAGCTCCCAAGTGGGACAACGGAATTCCGGCACAGAGATCTTTTCACGCGCTTCTCGCCGGTACGGATGCCAACGCCTGAGGAAAATAAGTTGGATGCGGAATTAAAACGGCTTCCTCCGCAGCAGCAAGCGGAGCGTTTGCTGGAACGCGCGATGCATGACGACGCGGCCGCTCTGGATCTGCTGCGCGAAAATGTTGATGGCTGGCGAGGCCACCTAAAAAATACCGACCAGCTTTTTGACCTGGTGCTGGCGGCGCTGAATTCGCACGATCTTCGCGTGCGAACAGCAGCGATTGACGTGGATCTTGCGGCAAACAATTTGGGCAAATCGCCCGAAAGCGTTGCGCGGTTGATTCGTCAGTTGCAGCGCGATCCAACAAGCAGAGGGATGGCTTTGTGGAGGCTTGGTTCGCTGGGAAATCGCGGCGTTGAACCCGGGAAAGTGTTGGACAGTTTGCTGAACTACGCGCATGACACGAACGAGCACACGCGCTATTGGGCTGTAGAAGGATTGGCGATGCTGGGGAACGACGCCGCGGTCGACCCGCTACTGGATATTCTGGCGCACGATCGCTCACCGCGTGTGCGCGAACAAGCGGCTAACAGTCTCGGGCAATCCGGCATGCTTACGCGTGAAGAGCGGCTGGCGGCGGTGCCGCATCTGCTGAATTTTGCCGACGACGATTCACTCACCACAACGGCGCGGGAGTTGGTGTATGGAACGCTTCGCGTGATTACGGGCGCTCCGCTCGGCAACGATGCCAATGCCTGGCGCGCGTGGTGGGCAAGTCACGATCCGGCGCAAGAGCGTCCGCGACAGCGCACGAAGATTCTACGCGCCTAGCGACTCAGTTGGGCTCGTACTCCTTTGTGTACAGCATTTTCCGATAGGCTCCGAATTTCTGCTTCGCTTCCGTCAGGACTTGAGAAAATAGGTCTTCCAGAAAGTACGGGCCGAGAAATACGACTATCTCTTGGGAGGATACATTGACACAATTTTCCCTCAGGACCGCCAGGCCTATCTTCGCAGTTGTACTCGCATGTTTCATCGGAATGGGAACGATGTCCCTGGCTTCAGCGCAGGAGAAGAAAGCTTCCCAAACCGATGGCGTGGATAACACAAAGATGGGAGCGTATCGAGCCATAGCCCAGCATGCTTATCTAGAGTTTCAAAAGGGCGACATGGCGGCCGCTGCCCAGCTTGCGCGTAGCCTCGAGCGGGTATGGGACAAAGGTGAAGACTACGGCGGTGACACCGCTCTAAAGAAAACACATCCCGATCTGTTCGAACAAATCGACAAAGCGATGGACGACTTCATAACACCTTTGATGGAATACAAAACCAAGTCTCCTGACCCCGCCAGAATCAAGGCTGCTTTTGGCGCCTTCATGGAAAAACTGAAACTCGCGGATTAAGAAGCGAGCGATTCCGCCCGTGTTGAACTTCTTCTTTGAGAAGCGGGAGTTGGCACTTCAGCTGGGACTTATGCGCCTATTGCCTTTCGGCCAGCTTCACGGGTTTGCGTCCAACACACCCGGCGCATGAAACAGCCAGTGCAGCAGAAGATGCGTGGGCCAGTAAACCGCTCCGGCGATGATGATGAATGCGGCCGCGAGATGAACGGGGGCCGGTCCCCAGGCCCGGAGGAAGACCGGATCGCGGTAGGCGTAGTTCATGTTGATCTCGGCGGACAAGAAGCGGGAAACAATAAGAAGAACCGCGGCGATTGCGGCTTGCAGGGCGAGGGCGCGCCGGTCGTAGCCAACTCGACGTAAGGTCCATAGCAAGACCAGCGGCAGTCCGACGTGAAAGGACGACAGGAGGCGTACCCAGAGCGGATAACGGGTGTCCCACATGTAATCTGTTCCGCCGATGAGAAAGCGTCCTGTCGCGAGCCGACAGCCAACGTCGAGGATCCAAAAGAGACCAGGGGCCAGCGAGCTGACCGCTTGGCTTGAAAGCAGCAGAGGATTCGCCCACCAGATGCCGATAAAACTCAGGATCACTGCGACGTCGCACAAGTGCAGCAGATTGGCCCAGCCCCAATAGCGGAAATACGCGGGAAACCAGACTACCATCCACAACAAGCTAACCCATCGGAGCACGGGAAACGTGTTCGAGCCAAACGACATTCGTTTTGCCTTTTTGCAGCCGGAAGACGGCTAAGGCTATCACAACCGGTGGGAGAGATTGGTTTTGGGGCAATACGTGTGTTTCGAGGCGCGGTGACGCGCGGCGTTCAGCGATAACCCAACTCGGGACCGAGTTGGATGGAACTGGGCATGAAGGTTCCACTTCCACGTGCGACTTCTTTACCACGGCTGTCAAGGAGAATGCCTTCGGCGATATAGAGGCGTTTCGAACGGCTGACGACTTGGCCGCGAGCGAGGAGATGGCCTTCGGAGACGGGCCGCAAAAAATAGAGCTGGAAAGAGGAAGTTACGACGAAAAAATCTTTGACGACAGACTGGACGGCAAAAAATGTAGCGTCGTCGAGGGCTTTGAAATACACGGCTCCGTGAATCGCGCGAGCGGCATGATGGAAGTCCTCGCGCACAGGCAATTCAATCTCTGCGCGGCCTTCTTCGGGGATGCGGAGCTGTGGCCGAAACCATTTGTTGATCGGGGCGTTGTCGTACATCGCGACAAGCGTTTCAAAGTGTGTGCGTTCCATAGTGTGGTTTCGAAATGGCTCCGGGATTAAAAAGATTCGGAAGTTTGGCCCGCGGCAGATGCACCAGCTCGGCCGAAGTGTTCCTGGTACTTGCGAAGCAGAAATTGATCGGTCATGCCGGCGATGTAATCGCAAACGACGACGTGACGGGCTTCGGTGCGGGCTGACTCTTCATGGGAAGAGGGCATGGAGCCCGGCGAATCGAGGTAGTACAAAAAAAGCTGTTCGAGACAACGGATCGAGCGGTCGCGGTCTTCCGTGATGGCGGGGTGGTTGTAGATGTGCTTGAAGAGGAAGCGTTTCAGTTCCGCGTTGCGTTCGGCAAGAGCTTCGCTGAAACCGGCGAGCCGACGCGGAGCACTGCGAATGTCGTCCATGGTTGCGGCTCCGGAAGCGAGCACCCGTTGCTGCGTGGTATCGATGAGGTCTGTGGCCAGTTGATCCAGAACGAGGCGGAGCGCTGCGTTGAATTTCAGCTTGTCCCGTCCAGCGGAATAAGCTGCGTCGATTTGCGCGTAAGCTTCGGCGAAAATTGGAACTTCGCTTCGCAATATATCGAGATCGAGGAGTTCTGCTTCGAGCGCGTCGTCAAGGTCCGCGGTGTTATAGGCGATTTCGTCGACCCAATCGATCAGTTGGCCTTCGAGGGGCGTGCGAAGATCGAGAAGATATTCGGCGAGATTTGGAAATTGCGCAGCGGTGTAATCGTGAGAGTGCTTGATGATGCCTTCGCGGACCTCGAAGGTGAGATTCAAGCCGGGAAAATCGAGATAAGGGCTTTCGAACTGTTCGACGATGCGTAACGCCTGGAGATTGTGATTGAAGCGCGAACCGCGGGCGCGCATGAGCTCGTCGAGCTTTTTTTCGCCGGCATGGCCGAAGGGCGGATGGCCAATGTCGTGGACAAGAGCGAGAGTCTCGGCAAGCTCCGTGTTCAGGCCGAGCGCCGCGGCCACGGTGCGAGCGATCTGCGAAACTTCCAGAGTATGGGTGAGCCGATTGCGAAAATGATCGGAGTAACGGATGGTGAAGACCTGCGTCTTGGCTTCGAGGCGGCGGAAAGCACGCGAGTGGATGATGCGATCGCGGTCGCGCGCGTACTCGGTACGATAGGGATGCGGGGGCTCAGGGTAGCGGCGTCCGCGTGAGAGTTCCACGCGCATCGCCCATGGCGCGCATGTCGGGATTTGTTCGATGAGCGGCTCCGGCAACGGCAGAGACATTACCGTCCGTTGCGTTCTCAGGTGACATCAAACTTTTTCGAACGATTCGATGGTCCACCCTGGTTTGCCGCGGAGCGGAGGCAGGACTCAGGACTGTGGCGCGAGCGTTTCCAGTCCGCGATCCGCTTCTTCCGAGATGGGCGTATTCGGGAATTCTTTTTTGAGCTGCTCATAGACGCCGGAGGCTTGCTTGGGATCGCTCTGGCGCAAAGTCTGGGCAAGCTCGAGAAGAACGAGCGGGCGCGGCACGAAGACGGAAGAATGGTCAGCCAAGTCGCGGAAAACTTTGATGGCTTCGGCGGTTTTTCCGGTCCGCTCGTAAATCACTCCGGTTTGATATTGCGCCATGGCTGCGAGTTCTTTGTCTTTGCCGGAGCTAATCTTTTTCAATTGCTCGAGAGCTTGATTGTGACGTTCTTGATCTTCATAGCAAAGGGCGGCGTAATAGGCGGCGAGCCTGCCGGGATTCGTGTTTGGATACTTCTCGGCGACGGCAGAAAACTTTTGAACGGCGTCTTCGGAGCGAGCGGCCTCGGTGGGATAGAACGGCTCACTCGGATCGTTGGGATCGGGTACTGCACCGATACGCGCGGAGTAGGCCTTCGTGGCGATGTCGAGCGCGGCAGTCGCCTGAACAGTTTGGCGGTCAATGTAAAAGCGCCAGCCAAAATAGCCAACAGCGACGACCACGATGGCCAGGATGGCGGCTGCGAGAACGGTGGTGTGCGAAAAAACGGCTTCAGCGCCGTGTTCGATAGCATCGTGGATCTTGTCCTGCTTCAATTCCTTACGCGAAATATGTTCCGGCACAAACGCTCTCCTGCTTGCATTGGAATCATTAATCGTAGCACAAGAGGCGGGCAAGCGGCCTCAACCCGTTGCGGCTTATGTTCAACTGTGCCGCAAATTACCCTTGCAACATGCTGGGGAAGAGACCGTAACGCCGTCATGCCGCGAGTGTTAAATTAGAGTCATGCAAGCGAAGTGTGTTCATTGCGGGACCGAGCACAAGCTTAAGGATGCCAACTCCACGCTCCATCCGAAAGTGCAGTTCAAGTGCTCGAAATGCGGCAAAACCACGGTTGTGGAGCTCAAGTTGCGACCCGACCAGACCGTGGTGATCAGTCCGCTGCCTTCCTTTGCGCGCGCCGACGCTTCCACTTCGAATTTGCATCTGCCCCCTGAAGACGATGGAATGAAACTGCCCGTGGACGGTGTGTTCGTCCTTGCAGTCACATCGGGACCCGCAAACGGCCAGTTTTTTAGATTGGAGAAATCGCGCGTTGTGATCGGACGGAAAGGCTCGGACATCCCGCTGAATGACCCGGAGATTTCGCGGCACCACTGTCTGCTGGAAGTGCGCGACAAATTCATCAACCTGAAAGATCTGGACTCCACCAACGGTACGTTTTACGACGAAGAGCGAGTACGAGCGGCCATGCTGCAGGACGGGTCGGAATTTCGCATTGGCGAGAGCCGGATTCGTGTCAGTTTCCAGAAAAAATAACCTCCTGTCCCCTGTCCCGTAATTTTTGCAAATTGCAGCCTGAACTCAATGCATCGAGAGTGTAAGATACGGACGATAGCGTTCCACGTCCGACGCACACGATGAATCGCCTCTCCGCCTGCCTGATCACACTCAACGAAGAACACAATTTGCCGCGCGCCCTGGTGTCGCTGAAGGGAATCGCGGACGAAATTATCGTGGTGGACTCTGGGAGCACGGACAAAACTCCAGCGATTGCTCGCGAACACGGCGCGGCCTTTTTTGAGCGCGCGTGGACAAATTATTCAGAGCAAAAGAATTTCGCGGCGGCGCGCGCGCAGAACGAGTGGGTTCTCTCGATGGACGCGGATGAGGAGTTGAGCAGCGTGCTGCAAACTTCCCTCCTGGATTGGAAAAAGCATGAGCCTAAATCCACCGTGTATGAGATGGCACGAAAGACGTGGTATCTCGGCGCTTGGGTTAATCACACGGGCTGGTATCCAGATTTTCAGCGGCGGCTGTACCGGCCGGATAAAGCGCAGTTTTCGGGAATCATCCACGAAGCGCTGCGGTTTGAGGGCAAGCCGGGACGTCTTCACGGGGACTTGCTGCATTACACAGTGCGTTCGTTCGCCGAACACGAGGCCAATGTCGAGCGATACACGGCGTTAGCGGCAAGGCAAATGTTCGAGGCAGGGAAACGGAACTGGAAGGGCGCGCTGTGGCTGGCGACGCCGTGGAGTTGGTTCCAGAATTATTTTTTGCGTGGTGGATTTTTGGATGGATACCGCGGGGCGCTGATTTCGCAAATGGCGGCGCGTTCCGTGCGGCTGAAATACGCAAAGCTGGGCAAATTGATCGAGCAAGAGCAGAGGGGCGCGGCAGGAGACAAGCAGTGAAGGCGCTGCTTGTTGATCTTGAGACAGCGTGGCGCGGTGGACAAAATCAAGCTCTCCTCATTTTGAAGGGACTGCGAGGCCGCGGACATGAGGCGGAACTTGTGGCTGCGCGCGGGTCCGCGCTGGGAGAACGCGCAAGAGAAAGTGGCGTACGAGTGCATTTTGTTTCGCGCGGATTGTTTCGCGTGCCTGCGGCGTGGAAGGTTCGCGAATTGGTTCATGGCAGCGGATTTGATCTCGTACATGCGAATGAAGCGCACGCCGTTTCGGCGGTGTGGCTCGCGGGCGCGCACGAACAAATTCCCTTCTTGATTTCTCGCCGCGTGGGTTACACCATCGGGAAGAGCCGCGCATCCCGTGCGCGATATGAAGTCGCTGCGCGCATCATTGCAAACTCGAAGTGGGTAGCGGAACAGGCAGCAAGCTCGGGAGCGCCGCGAGAGAAATTGACAGTCGTTTATGAAGGCGCGGAGATTCCGCCGCTGTTCACTGATACTCAGCGCCGCGCTGCGCGGTCGCGCTGGGGAATTTCGGGTGATGCGCCATTGCTTGGTTGCGTGGGGGTACTGCTGCCGGACAAAGGCCAGGAGTGGTTGATTCGCGCGCTCGCCAAACTCCGCAAGGAATTTCCAGGAGCAACGCTTTTACTGGCGGGTGATGGACCGTGTCACCCGAAACTGCAATCGCTGGCGCAAGAGCTTGGTGTCGCTGGAGCTGTTTTATTCCCGGGTTTTGTGAAGGATGTCGAAAGTGTGTACGCAGCCCTAGACGTTTTCTTGCTGCCCTCTTTTTTCGAAGCGCTGAACAATTCCCTGCTGGCCGCCATGGCCTACGAGATTCCTTCTATCGCATTCAATAAAGGTGCGCTCGGCGAAATCATCGAGGATGAAAAGAGTGGCCTGCTGGTTTCCGGACCGGACGTGCAGGAAATTTGTACGGCAACAAGGAGAATTCTTCAAAGCCGGGATTTTGCGGCGAGCCTCGGAACGGGAGGCCGCAAACGAGTCGAATCGAACTTTTCCTCCGAGCGTATGATTGATGGGATGGTGCGCGTTTACCAGGAAGTCTTGGCAAGTGGAGCAAAGTCTTAAGCACTTTCGTCGCATGATCCGCGATGCGCACAGAACCATGAGACGAATGTCGGCAAGCACAAAAATCTAGCCCGAAAAAAGATGAAGCGCCGGGCGGCTCCTTCTCGATCCGCACAGCGCTTCAAATGATTTTAATTTTGCGCAAGTTTTCTGACTTCTCTTGTTCCAGGTATTCCCTCCTATCCGCTTGCCGATCTACGTCAAGCTATCTTGGGGATTAAACAACCCATCGCCCTTTTGGCTCGAGAAACTCCACGCCAATCGCAAAGCCGTCGCCTTGCAATGGTTCGCAGTATGTTACTCGGGCCGAGGAGCGAAACTCTCCGGTGCGCGATACGAACGTCAGCCGTTCGCCGTGTTCCCAGCGGCGGGTGCTCACCACCCGCGCGCCACGCGCACTCACATTTTCCGTAAAAGTCGATTCCGTGCCGGGCATCTGGCGATGGCCGTCGAGCAGGACGGGGATCTCCATGGGGATCCTGCGCTCGACGCGGTTGTAGGGGAAAGCGTGCCTGTTGGATTTGACTGGCATTCATCCTCATAGGCACGCGGCAATCCGCGTGAGATTTTTTACGTTGCTGTTGCTGCGATGCTTCATGCCATAGAGAGCGCGGTCAGCGGCGCCCAGAAGCTTTTCCGGCGTATCGCCGTCTTCAGGAAATGCAGCAACCCCCGCGCTGACAGAAAGTGCGGGCGGCTCGGCTTCGGCGGAGAGGCGTTCGCGAATGCGGGAAACGACGCGTCCGGCAATATCCGGGCCGGCTTCAGGAAGCACGAGAGCAAATTCGTCGCCCCCATAACGCGCGGCCGTATCGATGGCGCGAGAATGACTGCGAAGAATCTTGGAAAGGCGAACGATGGCGCGGCTTCCGGTGAGATGGCCGTAATGATCGTTGATGCTTTTGAGACCATCCATATCCAGAAGCACGACGCTAAAGGGACGTTGCGTGCGGCGCGAGCGGTCCAGTTCCGCTTCCAGTACGCTGATGAGCCGGCGATAGTTGGCGAGGCCAGTCAGCGAATCGCTGACGGCCATCGAACGCACCTGGTCAAAGAGGCGCGCCTGATCGAGCAGAGCGCCGGAAAGCATGACGATGTAACTTGCGGTCTTGCTTATCTCAGCTAGGAAGAACGGGCCATCGAAGAGATGGCGAGAAAAGGCCGCGGAGACGTGGCAAACCACGTTGAGCGACGCCACAACGAAGAGCGAATAGTCGTACAGGCTCGCGGCGGTCTTATTGTTCTTGCTGCTCTTGAGACGCTGACCGAAACAAATGGCGGCGAGCAAGAACAGTGCGCCTGGCAGCAAATCCCAGGGACGCGAAACGAGGCTGGCTGCGTGAGCCAAGGGCGCAGAAGGCGCGGCGAGAAAAGCTGCGCTTGTGAGATAGGTAGCAATAGCGACTACCAGCAATGCACCTGCGGTTTCTTTGCTGGGCTGCCGGGCATTCGGAATGTAGCGTTCCACGGCGATGGCGGAGAGCAAGAAAACGGCGAGAATCGTGCGGCCGACCATCCAGCCCATCGGAATTCTGGTCAAAGCAGCAGGGCCAGCCTGGAGAACATCGTTCAGGCCGAAATAGCCGACGGTCTCGATGATTCCGGAAAGTACAAAGCCAAATGCCAGGATGAGCGCGGTGCGGTCGTGTGTCCCGCGGAACCTGACCAGCGCATTGGCCGCGTAGCAGAAGCTGACAAGTGTGCCTGCGACTTCAAGATAGAGGTAAGTCTCAGGGGAGCCGGAGATAGAGGCTTGCCGCAGGTAAAAGATGGCGCCAAAAAACAGGAACGCCAGCCCCACGGTGGAAGCGATCAGAAGGCGAGAACGCTCCTTCCGAAGAAACCCGACGATTTGGCCCCAACCACCCACGAAAACCCCCAAATACCGAAGAAACAACTACAACACCGTAGGAATGCAAGTTTGTGCCCTTTCTGGAGGGAAAATCTCAGCCCGTAAGTAACTGATTTTTCGTTGGTTACAGGAGTGCTGCGAAGAGGGCAGGCAGGGAGTGTACCAGCGAGACACATGGAAGGACTGAGAAAAAAGGCCCTAAGGAAACTATCATGTTTGTTCCGTTAGAGTTACCGACAGTTGGGACAGTATCAGCGTGAATACGTGGACTGTCTCAGTGTGAGACAGTCTCATCAGTCAAAATGCCTAGCTCCCACTTCCTTTTGTCGGTTAGATCTTAGGCTTGGGCGCAGGCAGTTCGCGAGCAACAACGGGGTCGCTAAAGCCAACGGCCTTGTGTGAGCCGTCACAGAACGGCTTATTGGCAGAGTGGCCACAGCGGCAGAGGCCGATAGCTGTGCGCCCAGCCAGGCCGAAAGCGCGGCCTTCGGGATCGACAATTTCGAAATCCCCTTCCACGCGAATCGATCCGTTACTGTTTATAGTGATCTTGCTAGCAGCCATTCGGCCTCCGAAGAAGGTGAGAGCGCGCTCCGTATTTATCGCTTATCGCCGAACGCGCTCTCTAGACTACGCAGAATTTACCGGGAACTCAAGGAAGTGGCTTAGAACTCTCAATATTTGGGCACGGACGGGTCAACTTCATCCGACCAGGCGAGGATGCCGCCTTTGAGATTGAGGATTTTGCGGAAGCCGGTCTTGCGCAGGAAATCGACGGCTTCTGCGGAACGCTTTCCGCTGCGGCAATGCGCGACGATTTCCTTCGAGGAGTCCAGCTCGTGAACGCGGCGCGGCAATTCGCCGAGCGGGATCAAGTGTCCCTTCAGATTGCAAATCTGAAATTCGTGCGGCTCGCGCACGTCCAGAATGAAGAGATCGTCTCCGCGATCGAGGCGTGATTTCAGTTCGCGCGGAGTAATCTCAGGGACTTGCACATCGGGGCCAGGTGCTTCTTCTCCGCGCACGCCGCAGAATTCGTAGTAGTCGATGAGTTTGTCGATGGTGCGATGCTCACCGCACATCGGGCAGCTAGGATTCTTGCGCAGCTTAAGCTCGCGGAATTTCATGCCAAGCGCATCGAAGAGCAGCAAGCGCCCGACAAGACTATCGCCGGCGTCCAAAATCAACTTGATCGTTTCCATCGCTTGGATGGAGCCGACGACTCCTGGCAATACACCCAGCACGCCGCCTTCGGCGCAAGACGGCACGAGCCCAGGCGGAGGCGGTTCAGGATACAAACACCGGTAGCAGGGTCCTTCTGGCATACCGAACACGGTGGCTTGCCCCTCAAAGCGGAAGATCGAACCGTATACGTTGGGTTTCCCGAGAAGAATGCACGCGTCGTTCACGAGATAGCGCGTCGGAAAATTGTCCGTACCGTCCACGATGACGTCGAAATCCTTGAAGAGCTCGAGGGCGTTATCGCTCGTGAGTTTTGTCTCGAAGGCCTCGATTTGAATATTGGGGTTGAGGTTGGACAAACGCTCGCGCGCTGCTTCGCTCTTGAATTTGCCGACATCGCTTGTCCCGAACGTGACTTGCCGCTGAAGATTGGTGAAGTCCACCACGTCGAAGTCGACGAGGCCCAGGCGACCTACGCCAGCTGCGGCGAGATAGAGCCCCAGCGGCGCGCCGAGTCCTCCGGTGCCTATCAGCAGCACTTTCGCGTTCTTGAGTTTGAGCTGACCCTCCATGCCTACTTCGGGCATGATCAGGTGACGGCTGTAGCGAAGAATTTCCTCGTTGGTAAGGCTGGTGGCCGGCTTCGCTCCGGTTTGCGGCTGAGTTGTCGTGGCCATTGCAAAAGCTCCCTGTCGATTAAAAATCAATTGGCGTTTTCGGAAGAACCGCCAGCGATGGACGGGATGATGCTGATAGTGTCTCCGTCTTTCGTTGGCGTGTTTTCCTTCGCCAAATAGCGGATGTCTTCGTCATTGAGATAAACGTTCACGAAGGCGCGTAGCTTGCCGTCTTCGGTGTACAGATGTTTGCGCAGCTCTGCGAATTGCGTGGTGAGGCCGCTGAGCGCTTCGCCGACGGTCGCGGCGCTAACGTCCGCGGAATCGCGTTTCCCCGCGTAGACTCGCAGCGGCGTCGGAATCATTACTTTGACAGACATCTGGAATTCTCCCGTTCTCTTGGACGCGTGCTAGTTTGCGGCGCTTGCTTTCATCGGCGAAATCTTTTCTTCCAAATATCCGGAGCGGTCATCCTTCAAACGCCAGGAAGTCATATCCTGGGGCACACCAGTATGCACGCTGACGATGATGTAGCTGTACCACGGCCAGGCGTGATCGCGGTCGAAATCGCTGGGCTTCGCCGGATGATCGGGATGCGAATGATACCAGCCAATGACCTCAAGTCCTTGCGCGCTTGCGGCTTTTTCGGCCTCGCGCACGTCGTCCGGCGTTACTGCAAAACGATTTCGCGGCGAATCATCGCGACGATTCACGAGCGGAAAAAGAGAAAGAACCTCACGAGAAACCTTCCGAGACTCCCGCTTCGGGTCGTTGGCTAGCCCATCGTAATCCGTACCGAGCAGCGCGCCACAGCATTCGTACGGATAGGTTTCAATGCCGTGCTCGCGGATCTTCTCGGCAAGCTCGGCGCTGATCCCGAGTTCGAGTACTTCGCTCATTGTGAAATCACTCTTCATCCCAAAAGCGTTCGGTCAGGTACTTTGAGGCGGAATCGGCAAAAACGGTGACAATGACGGCGCGCTCGTCCCTTGGAAGGCCTTTTGCGACCTGGAAGCAGCCGAGCAGGGCGGCAGCGGCGCTAGGACTGACCAGCAGGCCTTCTTCCCGTGCGATACGCTTGACGAGGCGATAGGCCTCTTCTGTGGCGACTTCGAGATTATCGTCCGCGAGGGTATCGTCATAAATCGCGGGACGCAGAGCGGTCTGCATGTGCTTCCAGCCTTCCAGCCCGTGAAAGGCTGCATCGGGCTGAAGGCTTATGCACCATATCGACGGATTGAGCTCCTTCAACCTGCGTGAGGTGCCGACAAAGGTTCCACTTGTGCCCAGCGCCGCCACGAAATGCGTGATGCGGGTGCCGGTCTGCTCCCAAATTTCCTTCGCAGTGGTGCGATAGTGCGCCTGCCAGTTTGCTGGATTGCTGTACTGATCCGGGTAGAAATATTTTTCCGGCTCGGCCGCGACGATCTCATGAACTCGCCGAATTGCGCCGTCTGTGCCCTCGTCGCCAGAAGTAATGACCAGCTCGGCCCCAAGAGCGCTGAGGATGCGCTTGCGTTCGTGAGAGGCGCTATCCGGCAGACATAACTTCACCGGATAGCTGAGCGCCGCGCCAATCATGGCGTAGGCAATTCCTGTGTTGCCGCTGGTGGCATCGATGATGGTCTTGCCGTAGCGAAGGGCGCCGCTTGCCAGACCCGCTTGAATCATGCTCAGCGCAGGCCTGTCTTTGACGGACCCTCCGGGGTTGTACCACTCCGCCTTGGCGTAGAATTCCACATTAGGGAATTCGCTGCCGACTTTCGCGAGCCGCAGAAGTGGCGTGTTGCCAATCAGTTCCAATACGGACGGTCCTGCCCGGCCGTGCGACCTTTCAGGCTGGACGGAGGATTCGTAGATTGAGGCTGTGATGGGCTTGATGGTGGCCATGCTCTTGAAATCAATCGCCTAGTAATCTCCAAATATGCGACCAGTTTACTCCGAATTAGATGCGGCACGCCAGTTTGATGGTATAGCCTGAGTTTAGCGGCAGTTAGAGGCAATCCCCCTACAAAGACTAGGGAATAATTCGTATGTGGGCGCGGGACAAGATGCATCTAGCGCAGGCTATTGTTAACACTTCTTTGCACCGCTGCGTCCTGCACACCAGGATGATATCGGGAGTCGGCATATCACGCGCTGGAACCACAGTTGACTCGCGCCTCACAATCAGGGACTGTCGAGCGGTGACCACCGCGCCTACCCCCGATCCTGCGCGTGATTCTTCGTTGGTGCTGGCTGCACGCGAAGGCGACCGCGCTGCTTTTGGCGGTTTGTATGCGCGCTACGGACGCATGGTGCACGGTATCCTGCTGGCGAGAGTGCCCGCGAACGACGTGGACGATCTCGTTCAAGACGTGTTTCTGCGCGCGCTGCATCGGCTCTGCGATCTGCGTGATGCCACGCGGTTCGGACCGTGGCTGGCGGCCATCACACGCAATCGCGCGAACGATTACTACCGGCAAACGCGGGCGGTTGCTGCAATGACAAATAGTTTGCCCGAAGATGAAGCGGAATTGCCTGCGTCGAACACCGCGCCGGATCCCGAAGCGGCGATGATCCTGGCGTTCGTTCGCAGTCTTCCAGAAGCCTATCGCGAAACGCTCATCCTACGATTGGTCGAGGGCATGACGGGTCCGGAGATCGCAGCGCGCACTGGCCTGACCCCAGGCTCCGTTCGCGTAAATTTGCACCGAGGTATGCAGCAACTTAGAGAGAAATTAAGCCAAGCATCGCTCGGCGGTGCGATTCCGACCGATTTCTGCAAGGCCAGAAATTCAGCGGCACAGGAAAAGAGTGTATTGGGCAGAAGGAATGAGCCATGAATGACGATTACCTCTGGGATGGTTCGGGCGAACCCGACCCGGAGATTCAAAAACTAGAAAACGCTCTTGCGAGATTCCGCCATGAAAGTCAGGCCCCGGAATTTCCTGCGATCGCGGCCACGCGGCAACTCCGGTTTTGGGAGCGGTTTTTGCCATCGCATTGGTCCTTCGGACTCGCAACAGCGTCCGCGACAATTCTGTTTATCGCCGCATTCGGAATTCTGCGATGGAGTCAGAAGCCGAATGGAGCTTCCGGACCGGTGTGGGATGTCGAGAGTGTCGCAGGTACACCACAAGTCGAATCTACTGCCTTCGGAAAAAATGCCGGTAGCGCCAAGCTTGGCGTCGGCCAAACTCTCGTGACCGATAGCCATTCGAAGGCCAACATTTCCATTGCCGATGTTGGAATGGTGAACGTCGAGCCAAACACGCGCCTGCGTTTAGTCGCTGGCGGCAACGGGCACAATCGGCTGGCGCTCGATCGCGGCACGATTCACGCCTACATCTGGGCGATGCCGGGTGAGTTTACCGTCGACACGCCTTCAGCCATAGCGGTGGACCTCGGCTGCTCCTATACGTTGCAGGTGGATGATTCCGGTGCCGGACTTTTGCGAACGAAACTGGGTTGGGTTGGTTTCAAGTTGGATGGACATGAAGCCTTCATCCCCGCGGGCGCGGTTTGCGCTACTCGGCCCAAGATTGGGCCGGGCACTCCGTACTTTGACGACGCTTCCGCATCCTTTCGCGAATCCTTGTCCAAATTTGATTTTGCTGAGAGCACGCTGGAGGAGCGGAGCGCCGAACTCAACAAAATACTCGCCGAAGCTCGCCAGCGTGATGCGCTCACGGTCTGGCATCTGCTCTCCCGCGCTGACGAACCGAAGCGCGGTCTCGTCTATGACAGGCTGGCGACACTTCTTCCACCGCCGTCGGGAGTCACGCGCGATGGTATTCTGCGCCTCGATCAGAAGATGCTGGATTTGTGGTGGAATCAGCTGGGCCTCGGTGACGTTTCGCTGTGGCGCATCTTGGAACGCTCCTGGTCTCCAGCCAAAACCTGAAGAGTGTTTCGGCGGCCTAGGAACAGTCAATGGAATCCAACGTTCTATTAGCCTCCTAATAATTGTTAATGACGTCCGCTTTACAGAACTCCCGGCATTTACTAGGCTAAGAGCCCTATGTGGAATGTCGAACAGCGGTTCACGGGCAAGCAAATTGAGAGTTTGGCGGCGCTTGGCTTTGCCGTCGGCAGCACGCGAGGCGTGGTCCGCGTGGAAAAATACGGCAGCGGCGCGGAGTTTCGCAAAGGCACGGACGACCTCTATCAAATGACGGTCGTGCCGACAATTATGCTGAAGGGCCGGTTCACTCGGCTCTGGGACGCAGGCTACCAGAAATTTTTGCTGACCGACGATGGCTTAAAACTGCCCGCGCACGCATCGCATCTCGAAAACCTGCGAAGGTTCAACGAGGAGCTGCTTACCGCGCTGGGTGTCCCCACTTTTTACAACGAAGCGCTCGGCTCGGTAAGCCAAATCAGCGTCTACGACCGCGTCAAAGGCCGTGCCGGCGACGTGCCAGACAAAACAGTTGGCGCGCATGAGCCAGGCGGCGATCACTAGGGGCCGCGCCGGCTACTTCAAGGTCCAGTATGGAAGTCCTGTAGTTCGTACGAGACTAATTTCCCATTTGAATCGAAGAAGAATTGAATTTGGATATCTGTCCGTATCAGGAAGTTATGGACGCGTCACGAATCATGGATTGCACAGAGGAGCCCTTGTCGGAGTAAGCCCAAGCCTTCACGTCCAGAAACTGTTTAACTCGCGATTTGTCCGTGCCAATGGGTAACTCGCTGTTCAGAATTTTTCTCGCTTGCTGATCCGTGAGATATATGTACTCAGAGTTCAGCCAATGGCGGGCCGGATACGCGAGGATTATCACCGCGACTGCAAAGCAGCCCACGATGTAGAGCCATATCGGCCTTTTCTTCATTTTGCTTGCTCAAGCTGACGACGAAACAGTTCCACATCAACACGATGCTTGACAGCTTTACGCGCGCCGATAAAGATCACGGGAATATCCCAGCCGTAACGTCCTTCGAGAACCGCATCTTTATCGATATTTACTTCATGGAGCGAGGCGCCGAATTCGCGCAGTAGTGGCGCAATGGCGGCCTTAGCGTCTTCGCAAAGATGGCAGCCCGGCCGCGTGTAAAGAGTCACCTCGCGCGGACCTGCGACGGCTAGCCGCGCATCTTCCGGATGTTCCTTCACGGTTTCGGATTGGAATATTTTTGAAACGGACCGGCATACGGGTGAAATGCGCGTGCCCTATAAAGCTCCGCGATCTGGCGGAGATGCCCCAGGTCGTGCGAGGCCCACTCGCTGAGCATCTGATGAAGAGTAATATCGCCGAGTTCGGAATGCGTCGCCTCGCGATCACCGGAATCGGCCGGGATGCTTCTCAAGAGAATTACGGTTGATCGCCGGGTCCTCGTGAAAAATGCGAGGTTTTCGGTAGCAGATCCGCGCACGTAATCACCGATCACCACGGTTTGCGTGGGATCGTACTTCTGCAACCTCGGCGTGTCTTCCGTAACGATGCGGCGGGTCCGGTCGGCATAGACCAATTCAATATCCGCGAGATGCCCAATCACTTCCGCGATCGACCAGCGCTCTGGGGTCGGCTTCCAGCGCAGCAAATCTTCCGGCAGATCACGAAGCATCGTTTCGAGCAGAAACGGCGTCTTTTCAAGGAGCAATAAAGCAGGCTGGATCGATCCGGTGACCGCCGGCTCGGTGGTTCGGGCTACACCTTGCTGCATGGGGGACCTCCCAAGCGATGCATGCATCTTACTCGAAAAGGCGCCGAAAAGTTGAAGTGGCGCATAATGAGTAATAGGCATGGAGGACTCCCTGACGTGGAAAGAATCGTGGCACTGATGGACGACCTGTTTTTTCAAATGAAGGTCGCGGAGACGGCGAAACATCTCGGGCTGGAGTTAAAAGTGGCCACAAACGCTGACGCTCTTCTTGGTCTGCTTGAGCCCACGCCAAAGCTGGTCATCGTGGACTTGAACGCACGCAGCCAGCCGCTAGCCGCCATCGAGCGAGTCCGCGCGGCGCAAAAAGATCTGCGGGTTATTGGCTTTCTCTCTCACGTGCAGCGCGATTTGGCCGCGCAGGCGCAAGCAGCGGGCTGCGACGAAGTGATGCCCCGATCCGCCTTCACCCAAAATCTGGCGGCGATCCTAACTGCCGCAAAGGACTGATGTGAATTCAAGAAAAAATATTCCGATTGTGAAGGCGATGGCTGGGACCGCACTCTTTCTGCTACTGACGAATGCGGCCTTCGCGCAGGAATCGAGCTCAGCTCCCGCAACATCAACCGCCTCGGCGAACGGACCATTGGCCGCACTACGCGATGTCCTGATGGCGGCCTGTTCGCAAAGCCAGAACGACTTTGAGCGTTATCTCACCGCGCGCAACAAAGAATCGTTTACGCGCATGGCGCCGGCGGCCCGTGTTGCGTTTATGAAACGATTCGTGTTGCTCAACGAAGCGGGCAAACCCTCCGCGACCAGCAATCCCTCCGGCCGGCCCATCGTTCGCTGCGACACTCCCGCGGGCGCGGCGGAGATTCAGATCGGCGGCGCCGACACCCGTGACAATGTGGCGTTCATGCCTGTGAACTTGCGCGACGCGACGGATACCACGGACGCCAGCGCCATCCAGGTCACCATGGGCCTAGTGCGGGAAAACGGCGAGTGGAAGATTCTCTCGCTAGGCGTGGTTCTTCTCGATCTGCCTTCCCTGGAATTGGAATGGGATTCCGCGGAAGCCGACAAAAATGAGCTAACCGCCATCGCATCTCTCAAGGACATCGCCGAAGCCGTGGAAGCCTTCCGCCTCAAATACGCGCGGCTGCCTAACTCTCTCTCTAGTCTTGGGCCTCCGCTGCATGGTCCCGCGAACGGAGATGCCGCTGGACTCATGGAAGCCGATCTAGCCGCCGGAATGAGAAATGGATATTCGTTCCGCTACGTCATTGTCGGCGCCAGCGGTTTGGGCGCGCCGGGGAAATTTGAGCTCGCCGCAACGCCATTGACCTATGGCCGCACAGGCCACCGCTCCTTTTTTCGCGATTCCAATGGAGCACTGCGGGCCGCGGACCATCAAGGCGCAGTGGGGTCCTCATCGGATCCAAAATTGCCCGAGCGCTGATACTAGCTTCATTTGTGCATAAAGCACTACGGGTTAGTCTTGACCGTTGGATATTGAATCCCTAGTTGTTCGAGATAGGTCTTATAGCGCGCGGGATCGTAATAATATTTTTTCAATTGCGGCGCGAACTTCTCCATTTTTTCCTTATTCATTTCGATAGCCGGCTTGTCATCGGGACTTAGAAACGTCTCGTAATGAATGTCCTTTGTCTGGACATTCTTAAAATAATCCCAAGCTTGCTGCACAAGCTGAGGCTGAAGAAAAAAGTCCAGAGCAGTCAAGGCCTGCACTTTGGCGCCCGCGGTCGAGCCTTTGTGAGCAATGGGCGTGGCCATGGCCACCCCGTTCGCCCAGCTATGCCCCGGTAGATTGGGAATGTTTGCGGGATACATCAGGTAAACCATCGGCACGTTCCAGGAAATATCTCCGATATCGTCGGAACCTCCGCCGGTGGGCTTCTTCACCGGCTCTTCGAGCGGATCGACTTTTTCCTTGAGCCCTTCCACTTTAGCGCCAATGTCCTTTTGAAGCGCCTTCGCCAACGTCTGATCCGCGTCGCTCCATTTCGGCATCCCAACGGCTTCAATATTTTTCTGCTGCGTCTCCGCGATCACCTTGTTCAAATAAGGCGGCCACGCCGATCCCACCAGCTTATGATCGACGGTCGTGCCCGTCATTTTCGCCGCGGAGTCCGCAATCGTATTTCCCAAATCATAGAGATCCTTGATGTGCGGATAGTCCAACTCGCGGAAGTAGTACCAAACCGCGGCTTCTGACGGCACAACGTTAGGCTGATCCCCGCCATTAATGATGACGCGATGAGAACGCTGTGCCGGGCGCAGATGCTCGCGGCGAAAATCCCATCCAGTATCCATTAGCTCGACGGCATCCAGCGCGCTTCGACCTTCCCACGGCGCCGCCGCGGCGTGCGCCGCTTTGCCATGGAAAAAATACTGCACGGATACAAGCCCGCTCCACTCGCCGTTCCCTGTACCATAAGATGTCGAAAATTCCGACTCTACGTGCGCGCCCAAAACTATATCCACGTCCTTGAACAAACCTGCGCGAACGTAGAACGCCTTTGTGCCCAGCAATTCTTCGGCGACACCAGGAACAAGTTTGATCGTCCCTGCGATGCGGTGCTCGTCCATCAGTTTCTTCAAGACCAATGCCGCAGTAACGTTGACCGCCATCCCGGAGTTGTGCCCTTCTCCGTGACCCGGCGCGCCTTCCACGATCGGATCGTGATAAGCCACTCCCGGCTTCTGCGAAGCGCGCGGGATGCAGTCGATATCGGTAATAAACGCGATGACCGGTTTCCCGCTTCCATACGTGGCTACCCACGCCGTGGGAACGCCCGCCACGCCGTGCTCGACGTGAAATCCGTTTTTCTCAAGAATGTCCGTAACGTAGCGCGACGTCTCGTATTCCTGGAAGCCCAATTCGCTGAAGCTGAAAATCTCGTCCACCATTTGCTGCGTGAGCGTCTGGAGCTTGTCCACTTCCGCCACGGCTTCCTGCTTCAAAGCCGGAAGTTGCGGCGACTGCTGGGCGAAGAGTCCGCATGGCACAAGCAAGATCGTCGCAATACAACTCGCTGCACACAATTTCTTCATCCGTTTCTCCCGTCAGCAATCGTCCGCAAAATAAGCGGGCATATTACATCGGCTATTGCGAAATAGGGAAAAGAAAGAATCCTGGATTTGTGCGGCGATGGAGTTGGCGCTACTATCGTGCGATTCCACATGCGCCCAGCATTCATCAGAAATCTCTGCCTGCTTCTAAGTCTTGCTCTTCTGACTCCGCTGGCGGCGATGGCGCAACAATCCAGCTCCGCTTACGGGCCACTTCCGGTTTTCGAATTCCACAGCGGATTCTGGATCAATCTGCACCACACGCTCTACTACGAAGCCAAGCTGCGCGAAACTCCACCTGCGCCCGCTCAAAAGAGCAATGGGATCCCCGTCTTAAAACTGAAAACCATGAAAGATGGCGGCACTCCGTTAACCCCGGCTGAGCGCCTTGCTTGGGACAGTTCGGTCGACTATTACGTGGCAAATTACGCAAACAAAGATTTGCTCTTCAACAACGATCTGATCCTGCTAAAAAACCAGCTTGGAGATTTTGAGGACTGCGACGAGCTCTCTGGCACGCGAAAGAAAACATGCGACGCAGGCCTGCCCCCCAAGCTGACCCACGTGCTGGAGGCCGCCGCGGCTGTCTATCGCGCGCATCTTTGGGCCGACCAGGACCGGGCTAATCGCCGTTGGGTCGCGCGCGTCGCGCCTCTCATCGAAGAACAAGGTGTTGGAATTTCCGAACGGCTCGCGGACATCTATCAGACCAAATGGCCAAAGGCGAAAATTCGCGTGGACGTGTGCGCCTATGCAAATTCGTCGGGTGCGTACACCACGCTCGACCCGCTGCGCGTCACCATTTCCAGCACCGATCCGCGTAACCAGGACGATGAGGCATTTGAAGTGCTCTTCCATGAGGCTTCGCACGGAATCGCGGAGCCGGTGGAATCGGCAATCATTCGTGAATGCCACCAGCGCGATAAGGCCATTCCTCGAGACCTCTGGCATGCGCTTATCTTTTATACGACCGGCGAAGTGATCAGACCCCTATTGGTGACGGCTAGCAAAGAACCGCCCGACATCATTAGTCCCAACCTTAACAGTGTGCATTCTGCTCCTCGGGAGACTTACACGCCCTACGCTATCCGCGAAGGCCTCTACGAGCGCGGGTGGAACGCCTACTTTCAACTTCTCGTCCGCTTCTGGCAGCCCTATTTAGATAGCAAATCGACGTTTGACGACGCCATCGCCCGCATGGTCTCCGCGCTGTAACGTCTCCGGCCACGTGTAGGAATGAAATGAGTTTGGATTAATTTCCTGCGGCTTTAAAACTTGCCATTGTGCAGCCATTCCCGGACTTCCGCTTCCACCGAAAATATGTCGTCAGGATCTTTGGTATAGCGAGCGTCTAGTTTGTAAGCTTGTTCTTCGTAAGGCACGACCATCCAGAGGCCAGAGTCGTTCAAAGCTCGGAAGTAGCCTTCCATCACCTTCTCCAGGCCGACGATTGAAAATTGCGTAACGTGAATCAGTGTATGGAACACCGTTCTCAGTGTCGGCTGTCGATTGAAAAGCGCGACATCGATGAACGGAATCGCCGTCATGTGGGCGGCATCCGGCACGACACGCGCGCCGCCTGCGCGAACGCGCTCATAGAAAGGAGGGTATGGAATCGTCTCACCCGCCTTGGATAGATCTTTTAATCGCAGGTTGTCTAGGATTTCTGCAGGAAAAAACGGCCGAAGTTTTACTTTGACGCCTTCGGAAAGTGCGTTGCATACCGGACGATATTTGTCGCGCTGCTGGTGCATCCATGCAACAGTTTCAGCGATTAATCCCGCCATCTCCTTCTGGGTAAACTTCGGGGCTTCCACGAACATTATCTTTCCGGGGCAGATTTCTAATTCTTTTCGACAGATGGCCCAAGCAACGTGAGATAACGGCGTTAATTATCCTAGCATGGAGCCCCGCGCACCCTTTTCACTGAAGAATGCATTCGATGCATTAACTGCAGTTGGCCAGCCGCGGAATTGCCCCTCCACTTCCTTTGGCTCCGGATCATGCGGGTAGTTGAAAGCTTACGGCATGTCGTAATAACGTCCGTTAGTCTCTTCACCAATAATCGCAAAGTCGCACTTCGACGTGTTCAGCGGATCCGATTTCCACGAAAACCCGATGGACGGCACATCCACTTGCGCCTCCATCTGGCACGTCGCCCGCGTCCCCGTGAAGCGGAAATGTTTAGCGGCATCTTCGTACTTCGCCGGTTCCCCCGTCGATTTCCAAACCATTTTGAAGCTCATGCGTGCAGGTGTGGCTAGGGAGTCCAATGCAGGCCAGCGCGGCTGGTCGACCACCGCAACTTTTTGCATTTCCAGCGTAAAGGTGTTCCCGTCGGCGCTGATACTCAAACCACTCTCAGGAACAGGAACGACAATCGCGTTCAGTACGGACGGAGCCAGAACCGGAATTGCCGCGAATCCGCTTGCTCTCATCATCTGCCTTCGAGTAACTGCTAATCGTGATGGGTTCTTCTCGGTCATTGCGGTGCCTCCTGTTCGTGGATTGTAAGCCCAGTTCGTGGTGAGCAGGCCCTTTGTTAAGGCAAGGCCACTCATTTTTATCGACGGTAACGTTTGTCGGGGAACCATCGTTGTGCTAGGCTTTGCGTTGCGGAAATTAGCTTGGCATCGCGGCACGCAATTCCCAGCGTCGCAAACGTTCTCTCCTTACCGTTCCTCACCAGAGCTTCCCCGAGGGGGAAGACTCTCTTCGGAGAAACCGAACGAACGGCTCGGACTATTTGATAACCAGCTCCCTCGGAGCTTGGCCGTCAGAAGGAACTGGATAAGCCCATGTCCGGTACACAAACAGCCTCGAAGACTGAAAAAGAGACCGTCGAGATCAAACTCGCCCATTCCCCCGATTCCGACGATGCCTTCATGTTCTACGCGCTGGCAACCCATAAACTTTTGACGCCCGGCTACAAATACACCCACGTCCTTTCTGATATTCAGACCCTGAACGAAGCGGCCCTTACGGAAACTTACGATGTGACCGCTGTGAGCTTTGCCGCCTACCCGAGCCTGCGCGATAAGTATGTCTTGCTCGATTGCGGCGCCAGCTTCGGTGAGAATTACGGACCGATCGTTGTTTCTTCTAAGTCCATGAAAAAAGAGGATTTGGCTGGAAAACGCATTGGCGTCCCGGGCCTCAAAACGACTGCCTACCTTACCCTTAAATTATTTGAACCAGGCTTTGAACCGGTTGTCATGGCGTTCGATAAGATCCTTGACGCCGTGAAGAACGATGTCGTCGAAGCCGGCCTGCTGATTCACGAGGGGCAGCTGCTCTTCCCTCAGCTCGGCATGCATCGTGTCATCGATCTAGGCGTCTGGTGGCACGAACAAACCGGGCTTCCCCTGCCGCTGGGCGGGAATGCCGTGCGCCGGGCGCTGGGCCCTGCCTTGGGATTGCAAATTGCTAAAACGATTAAAGATAGCGTCGAATACGGCCTTGAACACCGCGAAGAAGCTCTGAACTATGCCATGCAGTTTGCCCGCGACATGGAGACCGAAGTTGCCGACAAGTTTGTCGGCATGTACGTCAACCGCTGGACCCTCGGCTACGGCGAACGTGGCAAACAAGCAGTCAAAACCCTGATCGAGCGCGGCACTGCCGCTGGCTTGCTTCCCGGCCCGCCGGACGTCGAATTCCTCAGCGAACAATAGAAAAACAGAAGACTTAGCTGATGTCGCCAACCCTGCTCGAAGCGCTTCGAGCCTTGGGGCCGCCGCAAACTATTCATTCCAAGAACTAGGCAACGAAGGCCGCGTATTTAACCAACCTGTTCAATAAAGCGTCAGTGCGCGGGCTGCCGCTGCGGTGTGAACCACAGAGTCCTGATAGTCAAAACTGAAATCCGCAAGTGGTGAAACGGCGGCCATTGTGAAGTGGTCTATGCTGCCGTCCGGATTGAGCGTAAAAGTCACAAACGCGTCCTCGATAGTTCGATCGCGCCAATGCGCCTTAAACGTGTCGAACTGCCAATGTTGCAGGTCGGCGACGGCGTTTGGTGTGTGATCCATGTTGAAGACGAGGCCTGAGCCCTCCTGCTTGATCGTGATCGGCCCGTACCATGCGTCGTTGTAGACTCCCGCGAACTTTTCGAGGGGGAGGGACGGTTTCGAGTTCGCTGCGCGGTCCTTGCTGCTCGTAGCGAGCATCTCCTGCGCTTCTTTATCTCCCTTGTCCGTCAAGGCCTTCATCACCGCCGTCCAGTCCGTCGGTGGCACACCAAAGTACGCGTCCAAAATATGAAAGAGGATGGACTCGAAAGCTGCGCCGCTTTCCGCGTTCGTGAAAACCAAAACGCCTAGGTTCTCTTCGGGCACGAGCATCACGCGCGTCACAAATCCGGAGACGCCTCCCGAATGTCCCACGAGTTTGCGCCCGTGATAGTCCTGTACTCCCCAGCCCAGCGCGTAAGCGGCAAACTTCGGACGCATCGCCGCCAAAGGCGAGTCTCCTCCTCCAATCGGTAGAAGCGTCTGACCCGTCCACATTTCGCGAGATTGCGCCTCGCTGAAAATCCGCTGCTCGCTTCCCGGAATTTTTCCGTGGTTCAGCTGCAGCATCAACCACTTGGACATTTCCGCCACCGAAGAGTTGATCGCGCCTGCCGGTCCTGCATTGTCCAAATCCATAAACGGGACGGTTTGCAGCTTTCCGTCGACTTTCGAGTGCGGCCACGCATAGTTGTCCCCGGGCTTGAACGCGGTTGTGCTCAAGTTAGTGGTCTTCATCCCCAGGGGATCGAGAATCTTCTCGCGAATGTAGGCCTCCCAGGGTTTTCCCGTGACCGCCGGGATGATTTGGCCCGCGGCGATGTACATCAGATTGTCGTAAGCATAGTGGCTGCGAAAACTTGACGCGGGCTTCATAAATCGCAATCGATAAATAATGTCGTCGCGTGTATAGGTCGTATGCGGCCAAAAAAGCAGGTCGCCTTCGCCAAGCCCCATACCGCTGCGGTGCGTCAGCAGATCGCGAATGGTCATCTCATGCGAAACGTAGGGGTCATACATCTCGAACCCCTTCAGCCGCTCGTACACTTTGTCGTCCCAGGAAATTTTCCCCGCATCCACAAGCGATGCCAGCGCCGCACTAGTGAACGCCTTCGTGTTAGAGCCAATCCCAAACAGTGTGTTCTCGTCGACTGGCGTGGCGTCTCCCAGTTTCCGCACGCCGTACCCTTTCGCGAGTACGACCTTGCCATCCTTAATAATGGCTATCGCAATCCCGGGCACATCGAACGTCTTCATGTCGCGAACAACATACGCATCAAGGTCCGCAGGGGGGCCGCTCTGAGCGCGGAGGCAGGATGCGCACAAGAAAAGCAACACCGCGAATCGGGGGCAAAAAGAATACGCGTTTTTCATTTGGATATTTCTGGTCCTTTCGATTTCTCCGGGAGGATTAAATCACAAAGATCGCTCTAAAGAGCGTGTTTTGTGAGGCGACACGTCTCGTGCACTCTTCTTGACGCCTTCCTCTTAATCACTTAGTGTCTTTTCCTTGCGATGGTGCCCTTGATGAAAATACATTTGCGTGCCTTGTGCATGGCAGCCGGCACACTCATACTTTTGGCTCCCCTGTCGCGTGGACAAGCGGCCGCGGAATATCGCGACCACACGCAAGCGGCGGGATCCTGGCCGCTGCAAGCTGTCCGAGCCGAGCACGGCATGGTCGCATCCGACGAGGAATTAGGCTCCCAGGCAGGCATCGAAATTCTGAAACGTGGTGGAAATGCTGTAGACGGCGCCGTGGCGGTAGCCTTCGCGCTCGCCGTCGTCGAGCCCGCTGCGGGAAACATCGGCGGCGGCGGTTTTATGCTCGTGCGTCTTGCCGATGGACGCACAACTTTCTTTGACTACCGCGAAGTCGCACCTGGCAAAGCCACCCGCGATATGTACATCAAGCCGGACGGCACGCTCGACAAAGAGCTTTCCGTCATCGGCTATAAAGCCGTCGCGGTTCCTGGCACCGTCGCTGGCCTCGAGCTCGCACTAAAGACGTACGGGAAGCTGAAACTCGCCGACGTTCTCGCGCCCGCGATTCATCTTGCGGAGGACGGTTTTCCCGTTAGCGAAAAGCTTGCGCGGCAGTTGGACGGGGAACGCCCCGTGTTACAGCAGTTCACTGTAAGTCGCCGCATTTTCTTAAACGATGGAAAAATGTTTCACGCCGGCGACACGTTTAAGCAGCCGGAGCTGGCAGCGACTCTGAAGCGCATTGCAAAAAACGGGGCAGCTGAGTTTTATCGCGGCGAAACCGCGCAAATGATCGTCGACGACATGAAGCGCATGGGCGGCCTCATCACTCTCGAGGATCTAGCGCAGTACCAGCCAAAAGTTCGCCAGGCGCTGCACGCCAATTACGAGCTCGACGGCCATAAATGGGATGTGATCACCTCACCTCCCCCAAGTTCAGGCGGCGTGGCCATCATCGAAGCGATGAACATGTTGCAGGGGGTCCCGCTAAAGGGCTGGGACGATGCGCAAAGCGTGCACATGGTAGTGGAAACGATGCGGCGAGTTTTTGCAGACCGCGCCGCGTACCTCGCCGATCCTGATTTCTCGAAAGTGCCGGTCGAAGGGCTCACAAGCGATTGCTACGCCAAAGAGCTGGTGGCAAGCATCGATCCGCAGCATGCCTCTCCCAGTAAAGAGGTAAAGGCAGGCACACCACATGTCTGCGGAGTTTCCGCCGCGAATGATTCTGCTCCGCAAACAATTAGCCTCAACGATGGACCACACACCACGCACTTCTCGGTCGTCGATGCAGCAGGCAACGCCGTCGCCAGCACGTATACCCTCAACAATAGCTACGGCTCGGGCGTAACCTCCACCGCCGGTTTTCTGCTGAACGATGAGATGGATGACTTTACGACGCAGCCCGGCGTCCCCAATGCTCTCTTTGGATTGATTCAATCCGACGCCAACGCCATTGCTCCGGGACACCGCCCACTCAGTTCCATGACGCCCACGATTCTTGTGCGTGACGGCAAACTAAGCTTCGTAACTGGTTCGCCCGGTGGCCCCACGATTATTTCTGCCACGCTGCTCAGCGTTTTAAACTGGATGCGCCTGGGTATGGATGCGCAGGCGGCCATCAACGCGCCGCGCTTCCATCACCAGTGGATGCCGGACGTGATTCTGATGGAGAAAGATTTCCCTGCAAGCTTGGAAGTTGGGTTGAATGCGCAGGGTTACCAAACGCGGCGGCGCGGGCATATTGGCTTGGTAAACGCCATTGGCATCGATCCGAAAACGGGTGAGCGCCTCGGCGCGGCGGACCCGCGAGACAACGGCGCTGCCGTCGGTTATTGAACGATTTTTGCACGGCCCCTCCTGCACTTGTTCTGGCATCATCCGGAGGTCGGCGCCCGGCTTTTCATCTAAGAGCGGTGTGAACGGACTATGCGAAGAATCCTATCCACCTATATGTTCGTGTCCCGAAAATTGACCGCGGAGCTTCTCGGCCAAATTGCCGAGGCCGGGTTCGAGGCCGTCGAGATTTTCGGCACGCGCGGCCACTTCGATTACACCACCAAGCAGGAAATTCAGGCCATAGCCAGCGCACTCTCGCAGCATGGGCTGACTCTCGCTTCCCTGCACGCTCCGACAAGCCGCGACTTGAGTGCTACGCGCGAGGGCGGCACACCGCTCTCTATCACCGAAGTGGAACGCGTTCGCCGCATCGAAGCCATGGACGAATTGAAACGCGTGATTGACGTGGCAGAGGACTTGCCTTTTTCCAGGCTGATTCTACATATGGGCGGATCGCGCGAGACAGCGGACCCGCGCAAGCGCGATGCTGCCTTCAGTTCGCTGGAGCATCTGGTTTTGCACGCACATCATCGCGGCGTGACCATCGCCGTCGAGAACACCACCAGCGAGATGGGCGATCCTGCCTATCTGCGAGCATTCGTGGACGAAACGCGCTTGACGGGGCTCCGCTTCAACTTCGATATCGGCCACGCTCATCTTGCCGATTGTCCGGAAGCCGAACGGATCGAAAAGGCGTTTGCTCCGCTGCGCGAACTGGCAGTCTCCGCGCACATCCATGACAATCACGGCGAAAAAGACGAACACCTTCCGCCCTATGACGGCACGATCGATTGGGAATCCGCCGTCAAAACTTTAAAATCAGCACCCGAAACGGATCTCCCGTTCACTCTGGAGCTAAAGGAAAAAACCGGCCACGACGCTCCATCGACCGCCGAACAGTTAAAAGTCGCCAGCGAATCGCTCGACCGTTTTGAGCGGGAGTGGAGTTAGGTCCGTACCCGCCTCACATATTGACCATTATTTTGACTATGGTCTATAATATAGTCAGGTGAAGCAAATGCAAGAGATCGCCATTTCCGTGTTCAAAGCCAAGTGCCTTTCCATTCTCGACCAAGTCGAAAAGACCAAATCACCTGTCCGCATCACTCGCCACGGCAAGCCTATCGCCGAGGTAATTCCTGCCAAATCGCCCGCTATGGACCGGGCAGCTTGGATGGGTTCCTTGAGGGGTTCGATCGAGATTCTGGGCGACATCATCTCGCCAGCAACCGATGAAGACGAGTGGGAGGCTCTTCGCGATTGAAGTTCCTGCTGGATACACATATCTGGCTTTGGCTCGTCGAGAGCCCTGAGCGTCTGGCCGATAGGACGGCAAAGGAATTGGCGGACCCAGCGAACGAGCTGTGGTTGTCGCCTATCAGCACTTGGGAAGTTTTGACATTGTGCCGCAAGGGGCGCATTCGTTTGCCGCTAGATCTCGGCGATTGGCTACCACAAGCCCTCGCTGGCATCCAGCGTCACGCTCCCCTTACCAATGAAATTGTGGTCGCGTCACAATACCTGGCTCTCCACGCCGATCCCGCTGATCGCTTTATCGCCGCCACGGCGCAAGTCCTCGACCTAACTCTGGTGACGGCAGACCAGCGGTTGCTGGGCCTTGGAACTATTCGCACTATGGCCAATCGCTGAATTTTTTGCGGGCCGCCGGATTGGCCGAATATCTTCCCCGCTGATAAACTACCCTTTTGCATACCCACTGAAATAACGGACTATGACGATCATCACCATCGAGCAGGCAGGTAAGTACGACGGGCAGGAAGTCACGATTCGCGGCTGGCTCTACAATTTGCGCGAATCCGGCAAATTGATGTTCCCCATTTTTCGCGATGGCACCGGAATCATTCAGGGTGTCTGCGCTCTCAAGGAAAGTCCCGAAGCTTTTGAAGCACTGAAGGGGTTGACGCAGGAATCGAGTGTCATCGTCACTGGCAAAATCCGCGCCGAGCAGCGCGCTCCGGGCGGCTTCGAAATGGGCGTCAGCAAGATTCAGATCGTCCAAAAGGTCACCGACGCCACGCCTTTTCCCATCCAGCTCAAAGAACACGGCGTGGATTTTCTGCTCGACCAGCGTCACCTCTGGATTCGCACACCTCGCCAAGCCGCCATTCTTCGTATTCGCGCCGAAGCTATCCGCGCCGCACGCGAATTCATGGACGGCCAGGGTTACACCATCGCCGACGCGCCGATGTTCACGCCGGCCGCTTGCGAAGGCACTTCCACACTTTTCGAAGTGAATTACATTGACGACCAAAAAGCCTACCTGACGCAGAGCGGCCAGCTCTATGCCGAAGCCATCGCCATGGCTCTCGGCAAGGTTTATACCTTCGGCCCCACGTTTCGCGCCGAAAAATCCAAGACTCGCCGCCACCTCACGGAATTCTGGATGCTCGAGCCGGAAGCCGCATACGTCGAGTTTGACGAAGTTATGGCACTTGCCGAAGGGCTGGTCAGCGCCATTGTGCAAGGCGTTGTCAAAAACAAATCCCGCGAGCTGGAAACGCTCAAGCGCGACGTCACCAAGCTCGAAAACATCAAGCCGCCCTTTCCGCGCATCAGCTACGAAGATGCGGTCGCCGTCTTGAACAAAGGCGGCAATCCGGCGAAATTCGGCGACGATTTCGGCGGCGACGAAGAAACCATCATCTCCAGGTCCTTCGATCGCCCGGTGCTGATCCACCACTATCCTTCCGCCATCAAAGCCTTTTACATGCAGCCCGACGCCGAGCGCCCCGAACTGGCCCTCGCCTTCGACATGATCGCGCCTGAAGGCTACGGCGAAATCATCGGCGGCAGCCAGCGCATTCACGATTACGATTTGCTTCTGAAGCGCCTGCACGAACACAACCTGCCCGAAGAATCCTTTCAGTGGTATCTCGACCTGCGCCGTTACGGCAGCGTCCCGCACTCTGGCTTTGGCCTCGGCCTGGAACGCACCGTCGCCTGGATTTGTGGAACCGAACACATCCGGGAAGTCATCCCCTTCCCCCGCATGATTTACCGCGTGTATCCTTAGTGCGGGGTAGTTGGGCGCCGCAATGGCGCCTCTCACGCGTTATTTGCATTAGCATATTCGAGTGATCTGTGCCTCGCGCATCTTTGCGAGTAGTGTGGCCTTCCGTGCTCTTCACGGGACACCGGCTACGGATCACGGAACACGAGACTTACATGGCGCAAAAAGTCAGAATCATCGGCGTACCCATGGACCTGGGCCAGAGCCGCCGAGGCGTGGATATGGGCCCTTCCGCCCTGCGAGGCGCCGGACTGCAAGCGCGCATCAAGCAGCTCGGCGTGAATGTCGAAGACATCGGCAACCTCGAAGTGAAGCAGCCGGAAGAAATGCAAGTTGGCGAAAAACGCGCCAAGTATCTTCAGGAAATCGCTGAAACTTGTAGAGATCTCGCCACCACCGTCGAAAAATCTCTAGGCGAGGGGTTTCTCCCGCTCGTTCTCGGCGGTGATCACTCCATTGCCGCCGGCGTCGCTGCTGGCGTCGCTTCCCACTATCGCAAAGACAAAAAAGAAATCGGCTATCTCTGGCTTGACGCCCACGGCGACATGAACACGCCCGAATCCTCGCCTTCCGGCAACGTCCACGGCATGCCGCTCGCCAGCATCATGGGTTACGGACCCACCGAGCTTGTCGATCTCATGGGCTTCAAGCCCAAAGCTGAGCCGGGCAACATCGTCATTGTCGGCGCGCGCGACCTCGACGCCCAGGAACGCAAAATCGCGAAAAAATCCGGCATCCACGTCTTCACCATGCGCGACATCGACGAGCGCGGCATGCGCGAAGTCATGTCCGACGCCCTCAAATACGCCATGGACGACACCGCCGGCATCGCCGTCAGCCTCGACATGGACTTCGTCGATCCCAGCGACGCTCCCGGCGTCGGCACGCCCGTCCGCGGCGGCGTCACCTATCGCGAAGCCCATCTCGCCATGGAAATGATCGCCGACTCCGAAGCCATGGTTTCTCTCGAAGTCGTCGAAATAAATCCCATCATCGACGAACACAACCGCACCGCGCTCCTCGGCGTAGAACTAGTCCTCTCCGCCCTCGGCAAAAAAATCCTGTAGTTGTGATTCGCTGTTGTAGGGACCGCCTTCCGAGGCGGTCCGCTGGCCCACTTGTGGTCGTCAGCTCATCCGTAGCGCCGCCATCGGATCGATCCGCGAAGCCCTTCGCGCCGGCAAATATCCTGCCAACGCTGCGACTCCTGTGAGAATCACCAGCATCCCGGCAAACGTCACCGGATCGCTCGATGTCACTCCAAACAAAAGCCCGCTCAAGCGTCCGCGCCAGCACCCACGATGCTACAACTCCCACAACCATGCCAATCGCCGCCAGCCCCAGCGTCTGCAACAGAATACTTCTCTGCAGCGTCTCCGCTGACGCGCCAAGCGCCATTCGAATCCCAATCTCCTGCGTTCTCTGGCTCACTGAGTACGAAATCACCGCGTAAATCCCCAGCGAAGCCAGCACCAGCGCAAATCCCGCAAACCCACCAAGCAGCCACACCACAAATCTCCGCGGCGACACCGCATGGTCCACCATCGTCTGCAGCGTCCTCATATTCGCCGTCGGCAAATTCGGCTCGATCGGCCGCAGCGCCTCTCGCAGCCTCGAAGCCAGCTCCGCCGTCGGCATCGACGTCCTCACCACCAGATCCACCGTCCCGTAATCCTGCGTCTGCCGCATCGGAATGTAAAACTCGTTGCCAGACCCTTCCTCCAGCGCCATGTGATGCACGTCGCCGACCACGCCCACCACCGTCCTTTCGGGATTATCCGCCCGCACAATCTTCCCGATCGGGTCTTCTCCAGGGAATAAATTCTTTGCCAGCGTCTCGTTGATAATAATCACGTTCAAAGAGCCCTTGGTGTCCCGCTCCGTAAAATCGCGCCCCGCCTTCAAAGGAATCCCCATCGCATGAAAATATCCGTCGCTGATGATCCTCGGAAACCCATTCGGATAATTCTGCGGCGTGTACTGCACGCCTTTCGCCGCAACGCCCCAGCTGCGGTTGTGTCCCAGCGGCAGAGAATCCGAAAGTCCCGCGCCCTCGATTCCCGGGATATCCATTACGCGATGCAACGCCTCCGTGTAATACGCGTTCTGCGACTCCTGCGTTTTGTACGACGAATTCGGATCGATGCGCAGCGCCGCCGCGCGTTCCGGTCGGAATCCCATGTTCACATCGAGCACGCGCAAAAAACTTCGTATCAAAAGTCCCGCCCCAACCAGCAACACGCAAGCCAGCCCAATCTCCGACACCACCAGCGCCCCGCGAATCCACGCGTGCCCGCGCCCCTGGCTCGATCCGCGATTCGAATCTTTCAGCGTGTCGTGCAATTTCAAATCCTGCACCTGCAGCGCCGGCACCAATCCAAACAGCAATCCCGTGGCAAGCGCGGCCACCAGCGTAAATCCCAGCACGCTCCCATCGATGCGCACATCGCTCAGCAACGGAATACTCACCGACGTCAGATGCGCCAGCGCCCGCGTCCCCACAAACGCCAGCAACAATCCCACCGCTGCCCCGCAGCACGACAGCACCAAACTCTCCGTCAGCATCTGCCCAATCAACCGCCCGCGCCCCGCGCCCATCGCCGTGCGAATCGCAATTTCTTTTTTGCGTCCCGCCCCGCGCGCCAGCAGCAAATTCGAAAGGTTCGCGCACACAATCAGCATCACCACGCCTACCGCGCACGCCAGCACCAGCAGCGTCGGCCGCAACTGCCCGCTCACGTGCTGCGCCAACCCGGAAACCTTCGGCTCAAAATCGTTTCTGTCTTTGTGTTCCTGCTGCAACAGCTTCCCGAGCACGGTCGTTTCCGCCCGCGCCTGTTCCACGCTCACGCCCGGCTTCAGCCGCCCAATAATCGCGATCGTATTCCCCTCGCGGTTCATCTCCGGCGACAGCGGCAGCGGCTCGAACATATCCACGCGGCTTCCCGGGGTAAAAATCGTCGAAAAATCAAACGTCGCCGGCAACACGCCCACCACCGTCATCGGCCCGCCATCAAACGACAGCGCTCGCCCCACAATGTTCGGATCCGCCGCGAATTTTCTCCTCCACAACCCATCGCTCAGCATCGTCACGCGCGGCCCGTTCTGTTTGCATTCTTCCGCGCTAAACTGCCTGCCCATCTGCGGCTCCACGCCCAGCAGAGGAAAAAAGTTCTGCGTCACCGGAACGCTCGTCAATCTCTCCGGTTGTCCATCTCCAATCATCTTCGCGTCTCCCGAGGCCATAAAACGCAAAGTACGCCGCCAGATCCTCGTACGACTGGTTCTGCGCTCGCAGATCCAGCAGGTAGTCCGACTGCGAGGTTTTCCCGGACATATCGTTCGTCTCGTCCTGGTGGTTCGCGATCCACACCAGCCGTCCCGGATCGCGAAACGGCAGCGGCCGAATCAAAGCGTATTCACCACGCTAAAAATCGTGCAGCTCGCCCCAACGCCCAGCCCCACAATCAAAATCGCAAACGCCGCGAACCCCTCGTCCCGCCAAAGCGTCCGCATCGCGTAGCGCACATCCCGTCGCAAATTCTCCAAAAACGGCGTCCCACCATTCCCATGTTTGAGACACGACGGACCTCCTGCCACAATTCCCGCACTTCTGTAGACGATGAAAGTCGACAGAAGGTTCCGTCAGTCCTGAAGATTTTTTCGATCTAAACTTTCGCCAATTCTCCGTTGTTACTCCAGCACGCGCCCGCCACTTCCCCCGCGACAACTCCCCGTCTTTCCCCTATAACTAAGAACTGGCGCCCAAGCCCTACAAAAACCGACGATTCCCATGACTCCTGACAAAAAACGACTACGCATCGGCGTCCTCTTCGGCGGCCGCTCCGGCGAACACGAAGTCTCCCTGGCCTCCGCCGCCTCGGTGATTCGCGGCCTCGACCCCGACAAATACGAAGTCGTGCCCATCGGCATCACCAAAGAAGGCCACTGGCTCATCGGCACCGGCGCGCAAAAATTGCTTCCCGAAGTCCTCCGCACCGGCCAGCGCGTCACCATGAGCGCCGATCCCACCGACGCCGCTTTAGTCCGCCTCGACGGCAGCGGCGGCGGCCAGCGCATCGACGTCGTCTTCCCCGTCATGCACGGCACCTTCGGCGAAGACGGCACCATCCAAGGCCTCCTCGACCTCGCCGGCCTCCCGTTCGTTGGCGCGGGCGTCCTCGGCTCCGCAGTCGCCATGGACAAAGACGTCGCAAAAAAGTTGCTCCAGTCCGCAAAAATTCCCGTCGTTCCCTGGCTCTGCATCCATCGCCACGATTGGGAACGCAACGAAAACATCATCATTCATCAAATCGAAAAAGAATTTCCGTATCCGATGTTCGTAAAACCCGCAACGCTCGGCTCCAGCGTTGGCATGACCAAAGTCCACTCCCGCCAGGAACTCACTCCCGCGCTGAATCTCGCCTCCGAATTCGCCATGAAAATTCTCGTCGAGCGCGCCGTCAACGCCCGCGAAATCGAAGTCTCCGTCCTCGGCAATCACGATCCGCAAGCCAGCATCCCCGGCGAAATCGTCCCCCACCGCGAGTTCTACGATTACGCCGCGAAATATCTCGAAGAAGGCACAAAACTCCTCATTCCCGCCGATCTGAAGCCCGCGCAAGTCAAAAAATTCCAACACCTCGCCGTCCTGGCGTTTCGCGCCCTCGAACTTAGCGGCATGGCCCGCGTCGATTTTTTCCTCGGAAAAGAAGGCGGAAAAATCTATCTCAACGAAGTGAACACCATCCCCGGCTTCACTTCCATCAGCATGTACCCCAAACTCTGGGAAGCCAGCGGCATCCCCTTCCCCCAACTCATCGACAAACTCATCGAACTAGCCCTCGAACAACACGCCGAAAAAGCCCGCACCAAATACGCCATCGAACTCCCCGCAGGCTCCGCCGGCGCCCTCGAAGGCTAGCGGCAGTTATTTGCGGCCATCGAAGCTTACGTCGCCAGCGCCGAGCTGGCTGATCAGCAAGGCCGCGCCGAGCATGGACAGATTCTTTGCGAACATAGCTTGCTGCAAATGGATCATCAACGGATCTCGCAATGTCCAAAAAGCATGCATCATTAGCGTGACTGGCACGAGAAATCCAACCAAAAGCCACGCACCCCATCGCGCCTTGTAACCGACGGCGATACTGAGTCCTCCAGCAAGAGCCATCACTCCCGATATAGGAACAAGCAGCGACGCGAAGGGCACACCCAGGTCCGCAGCATGCTGAATGCCCTCATGGGTGAAGTGGCGGGGCACAGCAGTGATAAAAATTAGAGAGAAAAGGATTCTACCCGCGAGATATACATAACGCATGTCATGAACTCCTTTGGATTCGCGGCCCCAAGGCGCGTGGTCTTCACGCCCTTTTTGTTAGTGAATATTATATCACTATAGGTGATAGATGTATCATGGACACTCAGTGGAGGTCAAGGGAATGCCATGTTGACTCGCTTGGAGAACAAATTGAAATCCGCACGGCCAAGGCGCGGCTCACCCGCGCAGACACGCGAGCGCCTCGTGGCGGCCGCAGCCAGTCTTTTCAACAGCGTTGGGTACCATGGCACTGATTCGAACCGTATTGCTCACCATGCGGGCTATTCAACAGGCGTGTTTTACAAACACTTCAAAGACAAACGCGAAATCTTTCTAGCGGCCTATGAAGCCTGGGTGGCCTCGGAATGGAAAGCCGTCGCAACCGAGCTCTCCGATCCTGGCGCCACGCCAGACGCTCTTGCTCGCCGCCTTGTCACGCTTTCCATTAACTTTCATACTCGATGGCGAGGGCTGAGATCCTCGCTGCATGAACTGGTTCTCGCGGATGCCGGCGTCAGGCGGTTCTATCGCAAGCAGCGCCGGCGCCAGCTCGATTTGATGGCAGAGCTTCGCGCAAACATTGGCGCTCCTCTACGCACACGCGAGGAGGACGCCATCCATCTATTCACTACCGAGCGCACATTCGACGCTATCGCGTCCGGCGAACTCAGGGATCTCAATCTCGACCGCGGGGCCGTTATCGAAGCTATGGTCCAAAGGGTAGTTTCCTTGCTGCGTTAGCAAGGAACAGCCCTCATCTCTATTCGGGCATCAACAAACCCATCGAACTAGCCCTCGAACAATACGCCGAAACAGCCCGCACCAAATACGCCATCAAACTGCCAGCAGGCTCCGCCGGCGCCCTCGAGAGTCAGTGGCTTCATAAAGCGTACCCTGCGAGCCGACAGCTCATCTCAAAGAGCCACTCCGGCTTTCTACGTAAGGACCTTGCCACACAAATTTTCCAGAAACATCGATGTAACCAACACTGTCTTCAGTCTCGACGTAACTAAGCCCGTTTTCAAAATTCTCGGCCGCGATGAACTTCGGCGAAATAACCATCTCCCTCAACGTCGATAAAACCATTTTGTCCGCCGACTCTCACACGAGCAAGGCCTTCGCGGAAGTCATCTGCAGATTCGAATCTTGACGCAATCTTGAACTGCCCACTTTTGTCGATAAAGCCGCAATGGCCATCCAGCTCCACGCAAGCGAGCCCGTGCGAAAATGGTCCAGCGATGTCAAAGCCCGGCGGGATGATGAACTCTCCCTCTCGATTGATATAACCAAACTTCTGATCAGCGGGCGCGCGTCCTATGCCTTCGACGAAAGCAAGGGCCGCCTTGAAGTCTTTAGTTTGGAACTTAGGAGGGATTGCCAAGAACCCTGAACTGTCAACGTAACCCCACGCTCCTCCCATCTTTTTTGCGGCTAGACCTTCCGAGAAACCCCGCGCATCATCATAAATTGCGGGGATAATCAGCGTACCCGAACGGCCAATGTAGCCGAATTGTTGTTCAGCTGGACGTGGGCTGCGCCTTCCGCGAAATCTCCAGCCATTGTGTATTCGTAACCGACAACAAGTTTGCCTGAACGATCGATGAATCCCAGCCGTTTGCTCCGCAAGATCTCCCTGAGGTGTTGATCTAAACTGGAAAGTGTCCGTACTGGCAGAGGGCGGAAGATTCCCCACCGCCCTGGCCCGCGCATTCTGGCGAAGCCTTCATGAAAACGTGAAAAGGTATGAAATGCCGGAGAGATTGCAAACTCGCCACCACGATCAATGAAGCCCCATTTTATCCCCAGCTTGACGGCTGCCAGGCCTTCACTAAACTTCAGCCCGTCATCGAAACGAGGCAATATGACCATCGTGCCACGTCGGTCGATGTAGCCGACCTTCGACCGACGCCGATCTGTTCCTACCGGCACATTGATTACGAAAAGAGGATCGGCATCAGGTTGCATGATGGTGAGCGGAATATATTATGGTTCCACGAGGTACGTAACTCGAATGAACGCCGCCGGCTGTTTTTCTACTCACTCACTGCCCACTACTCACTCTCATCCTCCCTAGCCATCGCGCCCAGAAAAGGTTAATTTAGATACGCTCGCAAATCGTTCAATCTGCCTCGCAGGGCAGGAGACCACTGAATGTCACTTCTCGAACCGCCTGCCGATGTACACAAAAAATCTCGGGCCATGATTTTTACGATGACGGCGGCTTTCATCATCGCCATCATAGCCGTATGGTTCTGGCTGCGTTTTTATCCAGAGAAAAAAGCCGCGGAGCAATTCTTCAACGCCGTCGTAGCCGGAGACATGAACACTGCCTACAATCTCTGGAAACCCGGCCCCGGCTCCAGCTACAAAATGCAGGATTTCGTCGCCGACTGGGGCCCGACCGGCTACTACGGTCCCGTAAAAAGCTACAGCATCCTCAAAGCGAAATCGCCTACCGGCTCAAGCACCAGCGTGGAAATCCGCGTAGCCATCAGCCCGTTCTCTCCCATGCCCATCGCCAACAACGAACCCGAAAAATCCCAAAAAACAAAAGTAGTCAACGTCTGGGTCGACACCAAAGACAAATCCTTCAGCTTCCCGCCATAGACTTTTCTAGCGCGCTCAACTCACTACAATTGTCATTCCGAGCGCAGCGAGGAATCTGCTTTTTCATTTCTTCGCTTCGTACTCTGTGCCTCTGCGTTTAGGCTCCCTTTTTTCTTTTCCTCTACCGCCGAATATCCTCCAACGCAAGCTCCAATTCCTGCGGACTAACGCTGGCCGTCCCCAGCTTCCCTACCACCACCCCCGCCGCCGTATTCGCCAAGACCGCAGCATCCGCCAAAGACGCCCCCGCCGCCACCGCCAGCGAAAGCACGCTCAAAACAGTATCTCCCGCCCCCGTCACATCAAACACTTGCCGCCCCGTGGCGCCGCGTTCCACGCCACTCTTTCCCACGCGCGCGTAAGTCACCTCAAAACTCGTTGCCGGAATCTGCAAATGTCGCGGCGAGGTTTCTTCGAAAAGGCTCATGCCCCTCTCACCCTGCGTGATGAGCACGGCGCGGCATCCAAAGTGTGCAAGAAGAGCGCGCCCAGCTTCTTCCAGAGATTTTTCATCCTGCAATGACCGCGCTACAAATTTCCCAGCCTCACCAAGATTGCAAATGACAGCGCGAGCACCGCGATAAGCATAAAGCTTCGATGTCTTCGGCTTCACGAAAACCGGAACCTTCAATTGGTGTGCTGCGCTCAAAACGCGATCGGCAAGATCATCCGTGATTAACCCTTTGTCGTAATCCGAAAGAACCAGCGCTTCCAGATTCTTCAGCCCGCGAAAAAGCGCGCCAAGCAACTTCTTTTCGGTCTCCGGGCGCAGCGGCTCGCGCTTCTCGTGATCCACGCGAACCACGTGGTGATGCTTGGCAATAATTCGCGTTTTCAGCGTCGTCATGCGATTCGCATTGGCGACGACGCCTTCGTCGCCAATGTCTTGCTCGCGCAAACACTTCTGCAAAGCCCGACCCGCCTCGTCCGCGCCAATCGCCCCAAACATCTCGACCCGCGCCCCCAGCGCCCCCAAATTCGCCGCCACATTGCCCGCTCCACCCAAACACTCGCTCTGCGAAACAAAATCCACCACCGGCACCGCCGCCTCCGGCGAAAGCCGTGTAGCCGTCCCCCACAGATACCGGTCCAGCATCAAATCGCCCAGCACGCCGATGCGTTTCCCGCGCAGTTTCGGAATGAGCTTTTTCAAACGAGGCAGGTATTCGGCAATATTTATAGGCATTCGCGGTCTTTTCTGGCTTCTTTATCTCGTCATCTCATTACTTCTTTACTTCGTTCCTTCGATCTTCGCCTCTTCTGGCAGCATCACCGGGATATCGTCCCGCACCGGATACACCCGTTTGCACGTCTCACACTTCAACCCCGAATTGTCCGCCGTGAGAGTAACCGACGTCTTGCAAATCGGACAAACCAAAATCTCCAGCAACTCTTTCGGTATCGCCATGCAACTCTCCATTCTTTCTTTAACCAATCATTTCCAACCGACCGGTCACTGTATCAAACGCCCTCAAAGCCGAGCAACCAGAGTGGGACAGGCTTCAGCCTGTCTTCCGGAATCTCGTGCCCGCAAAATCAACGAATTCCGCCAAGAAAATTGCTGCCAACAATAAGACGACAGGATCAATCGGGTGGCGATACCGAAGGTCCGCATGCGTCAAATAATACAAACAGGGAAAAACCAACGGAAACACCGACAACGGGAAGGCTGGCGGTCTCGTCATTTCCTCCGTTCCGTCCTCGCTTTGCTCCGTCTCTGCGCTGTCTCTGTGTACTCTGTGCCTCTGGGCTATCCTTTTCTTCCCTATCCACAACGCGACAGTGCCGAACAATGCGCCAACCGCCGTCAAAAAGCTAGTAAGCAAAACCCCGCGTATCAACCAGGAATCCGTTTCTCGAAAATTCTTCACGGGCGCTTCCGTTCCCATCCAAAAATCCACAAACTTTCTCCCCGCCAACTGCAACTCCAACCTCGGATGTGTCTTGATAAAAGACGTCGCAAGCACCCACTTCTCCGCCATATATCCCGTCTCGCCGAGCTGCGCATATCTCCGAGCCTCTTCCGTTCGCGTAATCGACCTCCGTCCGCCCCGCGCATGCTCATCGAAAATGTCGTTGTTCCCGAGCCACAATTCAAACGGCAAGTTCGATCGCACTGGAATAAACTGGTGAAAAGCGACGTAATTGCGAATAGTCCACGGCAAGCAACACAAAATCGCAAGGCCAGCCGCCACCCCCGCCCGCTTCCATCGCAAGCTGCTTTCCCTGCACCCGCGAAATGCCGTCCATCCAAGCAAGAGTGGCAGCAGCAAGCCCAGCCCCGGGTTCGTCATCAACGCCAGTCCCCACAACACTCCGTATACGCCCCAGTCCAACCACTTCTCCGACTCCACAAGCTCTAGAGTCGCCCACAAGATCAACGCCGCGAGCAGCGCTGACAGCGACGTATCCCAAATCCATTCAAACGGCATCATCACGCCAGTCGGAAAAACGGCCCAGAGCCACGCCGCTCCCGCCGCCACTCCCAATTCGCCAACGCGTTTCCCAACAAAGAAAATCGGCACGCAAGCCGCCGAAGAAAAAAGAATGTTGAGTGCCACACAAGCAAAAAAGGCCCGCGCCGTAAAAGTCCCGAATAGCTTGAACGTCGCCGCAACAATGAGCGGGTAAACCGGCGCCAGCCAAGCCGTCGGCCCCGTTTCCGTCCGAAACACATTGCTGAACCCCTTACCTTGCGCCAAGGCGTAAGCAATATTCCCTGTCTCCTGCTGAAACGGCACATTCCCCAACACTCCAGGCGCAATTTTCCGCGTCTCGTTCCAGGCAAACCCCACGCGCACGCCCATCGCGACGATCACGATAAGTGCCAGCGACGTCGCCACCTTCTGCAATATCCTCTTCATCCTCGTTGCATCACTTTTTCACGTCGCATTCATCATCTCTTTCATCCGCAAACAATCTACTGGCTGACGCAAACTGTGACAAGCGCGCGTAACAATTTCACGCTACAATGGGAGGGTTATGCTCACAGTCAATAACATCTCCATGCGCTTCGGACCCCGGGTCCTCTTTGAGGACGTCACCTGCACCTTCATGGCCGGGCGCCGCTATGCCGTTACCGGCCCCAATGGCGCCGGCAAATCTACATTCATGAAAATCCTGACCGGCGAGCTAGAGCCGACAAAAGGCTCGATCACGCGCCCGAAGAAAATGGGCGTCCTGCGGCAGGACCAGTTTGCGTTCGATCAGTTTCGCGTGATCGATACCGTCATCATGGGCAACGCCTCGCTCTGGAAAGCTCTTGAAGAGCGCGACGCGCTTTATGCCAAACCCCATGAAGAATTGACCGACGCCGACGGCATGCGCCTCGGCGAACTCGAAGGCGTTGTCGGCGAAGAAGGCGGCTACACCGCGGAAGCCGACGCCGCCACGTTACTCGACGGTCTTGGCATCGAGAGTTCGCTGCACGAACGCAAAATGGGTGAACTCCAAGGCGGCCAAAAAGTTCGCGTGCTTCTTGCGCAAGCGCTTTTCGGCACTCCCACTGCCCTGTTGCTCGACGAACCTACTAACAACCTCGACCTTGATTCCGTGCACTGGCTGCAACGCTATTTGACCGAGTACGAAGGCGTGCTCATCGTGATTTCGCACGACCGCCATTTCCTGAACAGCGTTTGCACGCATACCGCGGACATCGACTACGAAACGATCATCATGTACGTCGGCGGGTACGACGACATGGTCGTGGCGAAAACGCAGGTTCGCGCCCGCATCGAGTCGGAAAATGCGAATCGCGAGAAGAAAATCGCACAACTCAACGATTTCATCGCGCGTTTTTCCGCCGGTACGCGTTCCGCGCAAGCCACCTCGCGCAAAAAAGAAGTCGAGCGGCTGCAAACCACCGAACTGGCGCGGTCGAACATCCAGCGCCCGTACATCAAGTTCGACATGAAGCGGAACTCCGGAAAACATCCGCTGGAGATTCGCAGCGTCGAAAAATCCTACGACGACCTGAAAGTGATTCCGCGTTTTTCGGCGTCGGTGGTTCGCGGCGAAAAAATCGCTTTGATGGGCCGCAACGGAACCGGAAAAACGACGCTGCTCAAATCGCTCGTGCTCAATGCACCCGGCTTCGTCGAGGACGAAGACCGCCAGTTCAAAATCGACGGCGGCGAAACCAAGTGGGGCCACGAAGTGGCTGTCGGCTATTTCGCCCAGGATCACGGCGAGTCGATCACTAAGGGCATGACTGCTATCGACTGGCTCTGGCAGTTTGATCCGAGCGCCAGTCAGCAAGAGTTGCGCGGACTGATGGGCCAGATGCTTTTCAGCGGCGAAGATGCGCTAAAGCCGACTCGGGCGCTTTCTGGAGGCGAATCGGCGCGGCTGATTTTCTGCCGACTGATGCTGCAAAAACCGAACTTTCTGGTGCTCGACGAACCGACGAACCACCTCGATTTGGAATCGATCAACGCGCTGAATATTGCATTGCAGCGCCATGACGGAACCGTGCTGCTTGTGACTCACGACCACGACGTGATCGATGAAGTCGCGACGCGCATCTGGCATTTCCACGACGGCAAGATCGAGGACTTCAAGGGTCCGTACGAAGAGTTCGCCGCCTATACCGAGCAGAAGAATCAGGCTCTTGTTAGCGCAGCCGGTCAAAAGCGAAAGTAGCTGGCGCGTCGCGCTTTTCTCTTTTTGTTTCTTCTTCTTTGTTTTGAGAGCCGAACGGAAAGATGCAATCTTCTCTCTTTTCGTTCGGCTCGATCTTTCTTACTTCTCCTTCTATCAATACAGCAAAGAGGACGGGCTGAAGCCCGCCCCTACGGCTTTGTGGCCTTGTCGATGAAGGTGGCGATGTGGTCGTGGAGGCTGACGCGATCTTCGTCGTGGAGGTACATCATGTGGCCGGCGTTGTAATAGTCGAGTTTGACGTTTTTCTGGAGGTCGGCAGGCAGGCCGAGGTGCTCCATGGTGAATTCGGTAGCGAAAAACGGAGTGGCCATGTCGTAGTAGCCATTTTCGACCTGCACGAGCAGCTTGGGGTTGGTGACCATGGCTTGCGCGAGATCGCCTTCGACGTTCGGTCCGCTGGGGAAGAAACCGCGACCGCGATTTTGGCGAGTGAAGTTCCAGCCGCCGCCTCCGCCGCTGGTGTTGTGATAGATCTTGTCTTTGCCGAACTTCAGTTCGTCGTGATTATAGGAATTGACAAGCGCCGTATACGCGCCGCCAACGGCGGGGCCTTCGGGATCGCCTTGGGCGTTTTCCTCGAGCAGATCGAACGTGTAACCGGTGAAGCGGGCGTCGATTCGGCCCGTGGTGAGGCCGCGGCTGCGCTGCAACTCAGCCATGAACTGGCTGAGATTGACGCGCAGGTCGGCTTTGACCAGATATTCTTCGTTGAGACCGGTGAAATACGCGAGTTTTTTGGCCACCGCGGATTTTTCGCTGGCGCTGAGTTCGGCACCTTTGAAAAGCGCGGCGGCGTAATCGCCTTGAGCGTACTTGCGGGCCTCTTCGATAAAGGCGGGCAAGTCGGCGGGGCGATCCTTCAAAACTTTGTGATACCAGGCGACTGCAGCGTAGCTCGGGAGATAGTAAATGTAGGAGCGATCATCGCCGCTGGGAAAGGTGATGGTGGAGAGATCGAGAACCGAGGAGATCAGGACGATGCCGTTGAGATGGACGCTGTCGTGCTGCTGTAAATAATTGCCGAGAGCGGCGGAGCGGAACGTGCCGTAGCTTTCGCCGATAAGGAATTTGGGGGAGTTCCAGCGGTCGTTGCGGCTGAGATAGGTGACGATGAATTGCGCGAAGGCTTCGACATCTTCGTCGACGCCGTAAAAATCTTTTTCCGTGGCTTTGCAGACGGCGTGGCTGTAGCCGGTGCCCATGGCGTCGATGAAAACGAGATCGGTTTTGTCGAGGAGGCTCTCGCCGTTGTCGACGAGCTTGTAGGGCGCTGGAGGAGTGAAGGTGCCGTCGACGGTCCAGGCGCGACGCGGACCGAAAGCGCCCATGTGCAGCCACATAGTGGCGGAGCCGGGGCCGCCGTTGTAGAGGAAGGAGACGGGGCGCGTAGTGAGATCTTTTACATCGCTGCGCGTGTACGGCGGCGGAGTAGAGAAGGCCGGTGGGATCGCCTTTGTCGTTCTTGAGAAGAGTGGTGCTGGCGGTGGCTTTGTAAGGAATGACCTGGTTGCCGATTTTTATGGTGTGATCGGTTACCGAAGATTCTTCTTTCGTTGCGGCTGCGTCGCACTTGTCCGGCGCCTTGGCTTCTGGCGCGCGTGCGGCGCCTTCGGGCGCTTGCGCCGAGAAGCGCGTTGCCTGTCCGGAGCACAAGAAAAATACTGCGGCAAAAATCCAGAAACACTTTTTCATTGCGTTGTCCCCCACCTGTTGAATTGGATTGTCCTGCATCCCCTGAATCCCGCGGGATTGTATGTTGGCGCGGCGGCAGAGTCAAA
>CAVSSD010000041.1:0-203556 GCA_963730495.1 uncultured Acidobacteriota bacterium
AGTGGCACCACCTGTTTGTCCAGAGCCAGCGCGGTTGCAGCACCGGCGGATGAACCGCCGCCAACCTTGACGCTTGGACAGCCACGGCTCGTGCATCCTGACGCGCGCCCGCACCTGCCAGAGTCGCCGTGGTCAGCCCCACATCCGTATCTTCTTCTCTGAATTTTTTTGTTTCGTCCACTGTATTGCCTCCTCTAAGTCTCGATCACTCCCGAAGACCTAAAATGCCTTTTCGCTTATCAATCTTGGTTTAGGACGCTGCTGCTTTCGCGCGAGCCATTTCTGGCTCGCCGACCAGTTCATCAAATAGCGTCCGATAAAGAATCATCGCTTGGCGCAGATCTTCCGTGCTGGCGCGGCCGCTCGCATGGCGCACTGCAATTTCATGAGCCGCCCGATAGTTCTCGACTACCAGCGGATGGTCCACGGAGATATCTGCCGAGCGTTGCTCAAAGTCACTTACGGAATAGCCGCGGGTGGACATTACGTCGCCGAGCAATTGATCGGCCTGCGTGACTGATCTGTTGGGGTCGTCGACAAATTCAGCCTGAACCGCCCGCCATGATGCGATGTAACGCTCCCGGTCGTTTGCCGCGAGCGGCCGAATGGCAAATCCTTCCACGCGTTTTTGCCGTTGTTCGAGCGCGGCTTCCGCCTTGCCCCGGCCTCCGCTCTCCTCGACTGCGCGCGTGTATTCGGGACCGAATCGAGTTTGCAGTCTTTCGGTTTTGCTCTTCCTGAGAAACATCGCCGAAGCGATACCCACAATCCCAATAAGAACCACACCGATGATTATGACCAATGTCAGTGTGCTCATAGCAAGCTCCTCTGATTTTTTCGCGCCCCTAAGTTGAGTTAGAAATGGAGTGACTTCTCAGAATCGGCGAAGAAGTGATCGAGCAACAAACACACAATTCCTAATCGCGAATCCGGAGTGCGGTTCCCGCTGTTATACGCTGACCCTTCTGCCGGACACGAGATGCAAAACTAGAAGAATGATGCCGATAACCAGCAAAATGTGGAATAAACCGGTGGATACGTGAAATGCGAAAAGCCCAAGCAACCAGCAAATGATCAGAACTGCTGCGATAAATCCCAACATGATTTCATCTCCTCATAGCGTCGCGCGAAACTGAGCCCTCTCTAAATTCGCGCACAGCGCCCAAGCCCAAGTGCAATGGAGTTTCTTGCAGACCTAACTTGCGCGTCTTAAACAGAAATATCTGTACACTTAGGGACAATGCGGAGTGCGGCCGCTTCTTTGATAGGGCGCTTCGCGAGGGCCTACCTGGATTCTTCGATCGAAGTCGCTCACACGCCGAAGCTGCCACGGAGAAATACCAATCAATAGGAGAGTTTCGGCGACCAATTCTCGCGCCCTTCGGGCAAGAGGTCGAAGAGATTCCAGACCGGCGTGAAGAGATCTATGCCTCTGTGGTTTGGGTCGCCGTCCGGGCCGGGGTGAAGGGACGCTTCGGTCGTATAGAAATGATGGATTTTGCCGTCAGGCTCGCGGCTGAAGACGCTGACGCCAGGATGTTGTCCCCCATCGCGCTCAACGTGGAAATCCGCGTTAAAACTAGACTGGCCGCTCGACAACAAGCGGATTTTGTCCCATCCGCGCCGCCGCGCCCACTCCCGGAGTTCTCCGATTTCGACCTTGGCTATCAATACAAAATTTGCTTTCTGGGTGACATGCGGAGCGATTGCGTTGTATCCATCGGCCCACATCGTACACATCGGACAAGCGGACATGTCGGTCGCCCCCCACATCATGTGATCCACGATGAGCCGATTCTTGCCTGGGGCAAATAAGCCGGAGAGGCGAACATCCTTGAACTGGCCAGGGGATTCGTCGAAGACATCAGCCGAGCCCTCGCGAAAAATGTAGTCGGTTGTGACCGCCGGCCCCATGGGTAGTTTTCTTCGAAGAGCCGCAACACACTCCCGTTGATCTTTCAGTGCAATCTCTGCCTCAAGCAGTTCATCCCGCAACTTGCGATACTCGCTTTGTAATCTCGCAGCAGTTGTCGTCATCAAGTTCCTCGCTCCAGCTAATTCCGTGGGAAAGCACACCACGATCTCATACGGTAACAGTGAGCTGAGGACAAGACTGTGCCGTTTAAAACAGTAAGGTAAACACGGCGCTTCCAGTAGAATGTCAAGGGGAGCAAACTCTGAAACGCAATGCGGTCTGAAAAGCGCTGGGCTATTGCGGCGCAGGGCCTCGGACGATCTGTACAAGATCATCGGGACGAATCCATTTTGCGAAAGCGGCCTTCACCTGGTCGGCGGTCATCGAAAAATAGAGCAGTGCGCCCCTGACGGGTTCGTCAAGCGGCAGGCCGATCTGGGCGCGTCCGAGCAAACCTCCGGCGACGCCTGTTTCGCTCGATTCCGCAAGCGGGATCTGCCGCAAAAGCAGCGCCTTGGCTTGCTGAAGTTCGCCTCGGTGACATTTTCCTGTTGCATGGCAACCAGATCGCGCTGGATCAGCTCTCTCGCTTTCGACACGTTCTTCGGATCGCAGGCATAGGTGACGGTGTAGATCGCTCTCGTTTTGTCCGCGTTCAGGCGGACGTCCACGTTGTAGACGTAGCCGTTCACCTGCCGCAGATCGTGATACAGGCGCGTCGCATAAAAGCCGCCGCCAAGCACGTGATTGCCCAGCTGAAGCGGATAATAGTCGGGATCAAATCGCGTAATGCCAACCGTTTCGGAGAGATCGACCGAATCTTGAAGCTGGCTGGGATCGGGAACATTCGCTGCGGAGGCTTTATTTGGCGGAACGGACGGCAGGTCAATTTCCGGCTTAGGGCCGGAAGCCTTCCATCCTCCAAACCATTTCTCGATCGCGGTTCTGGCTTCTTCTGGCGTAATGTCGCCGATCACCACAATCGTCGTGAGGTCGGGACGAAAAGTCTTGGCGTAATACTGCTTCACGTCGTCGAGCGTGAGCGACGACACCGTTTGCGGCGTGGTTTCTCGGAGAGACGGGTCGTTCGCTGGAAATAGCGCCGTGTTCAGAGCGCGAGTCGGTCTGATAGCCAGGGCTCTTCATTCTGCCGGCGACAAATTGCGCTGTTTGCGGTTTGATGACCTCGAAAGCTTCGTCCGGGAGCGCGGGGTTCAATTCGTTGTCGGCGAGCAATTGCACTCCGCGCGAAAAATCTGGCTTCAGAACTTCAGGGAGAAGTCGAAGCCGGCGGATTCTTCGGCGGCGATGTCATCGAGCGCTTTTTGAAACGCCAGGCGGTCCAGATTTTTTGTGCCATACGAAAACATATCATCCAGCACGTCGTTTACTCCATCTTTTCCGGTCTCCACTTGCATTTGCGGATTGTTGCGGACGTCTCCTTGAACCGTGATCGTCGGAGTGATTTTCTCTGTTCGGACGATCAGGCGCAGACCATTTGGCAAGGTCACGTCTGAAGGCGGCGGTTCGGGGCGGGGCTTCTCAAGCGAGAGAAGCTTCGACGAGGCCCATGGAGGCAGGTCCACCGGTTTTTTGGGAGCGGCGGTCAATTGTTCGCCGCCTCCAAAGCCCTGGGCCGATACGGCCCTCCCGTTGGCTGCGGCTTCAATATGGCGGTGATGGATTCTTGATCCACCAGATATTTCTTGGCCACTCGATTTACATCTTCCGTCGTGACTCGCTTCATGGCATCGACATCATCGTCGGGCGAGTTTCGTCCTTCGGCCGCCAGCGCCTCCGACCAAGCTTCCGCAAGGCCTGGGATGGAGTTTCGACGAAATTCCACCCTGGCAAGTTCTTTGCGCTTGGCGGCTTCCACGAGTTCCGCGGGCACGCCGTTTGCCGCGTAATCGGACATGATCTTGCGCATCTCCGCGATCACCGGCGCGGCATTGCCTTCCGCGGGCAAAACCGCAGCGCTATAAATCACACTGGCCTTGGGAAATGTTTCCGCAATACCGAATCCGGTCTCGAGCGCTTTCCCTTGTGGAACCAATGCATACAAATTTCCGCGCTGGCTCGCTAAAACGTCGCTCAAAATCTGCACCGCCGCAAAATCGGGGCTGTCCGTTCCCGCTGCGCGGTAGGAAACAAACGCCAGCAGGTAGGGAAGATTGCTATCGAGCGTGAAGGATTCCGGCTTTACCGGCTGCAGCGTAATCTCCGGGCGCAGCGGCAAAGTATTTCTCTCGATTTTTCCGTACAGCTCTTTAACTGTCGCCAGCACCGCAGCTGGGTCGACATTCCCCGCAATCACCAGGATTGCGTTGTTGGGCGCATACCATTTCTTATAAAAATCTTTGAGCATCTCGCCGGTCGTTGCGTCGAAGGAGTCATGAGTTCCCAGCGCGTCATGGCTATAAACGGTTCCGGAGAACATGTCCTCGTTCAGGCGAGTGATGAATTTGTAGGTGGGATTCGAGAGGTCGCGCGCTACTTCCTGCTCGATAGCGCCTTTTTCATTCGCCCATTCCGACTGCGAGTCTTCCACATCCTGCATGCAAGCTGCGTCGAGCCGCAGCGCGATGTCTAGATCGGAGGCGGGAACAGTCTCGAAGTACTGCGTGATGTTCTGTTGCGTGTCGGCATTGCCGGCTCCGCCGAGTTGGGCATAAATCGCGGCCGTCTGATCGGCGTTAACCCCGGCGCATCCCCGGAAAGCCATGTGCTCCTGCGCATGGGCCATTCCTGGGAAACCCGTGGGCGTTTCGTTGCCGCCCACAAGATAGTTTTCTTCGACGGTAACTACCGGAGCGAGCGGATCGCGAATGATCACGACTCTTAGTCCGTTTTCCAAAGTCGCCCTGGTTACGTCTGAGCTTCCCGTGGGCTTTTCTTGCCCAGAGATCAAGGACCCAGAGATCAAGACAGCTATACAGATGCTAAGCGAACGGACCAATGTGATTCCCCTTTGTGAGATGGCTAGTTAGTGTAGACCAGAAATGTGTCGAGTGTTCGTATCGCGATCTCAGAGTGTCGACGCATCCTTAGATGCGCTGAGGCCCGCAAACGACTGCTGACGCCCGTTTCCGGTGACGGGCTCGAATTCCAACAGCAGGCTTATGGGAACACAACGAACTACTACTTCGCTGTCTGCTTGGCCTGCAGCGAGCGGGCTTCCACCTCGGCACGGCAGTGGCGAAGCACTTCGTCTGTGTTATGGACGGACTTGCCGTCCAAATTGTCCGCATCTTCTGGCAAGAGATCGATGATGTGGCCCAACTCATGCAGAAGCGTAGTCACCTGAGCAGGCAGCGTGTCGCCACGATAGTTTCCCACCGTCAGAAGCCGCATGCCATCCGTTCGCATGGGCCCCGATTCTTGACCTATCTTTAGCACTTGCCCCTGGGGCCTGTAGAACGCACCATTTACATTGATCATGATCGTGGTGTGAGCTCCGCCATCCTGCGTCGCTCGCGCCACGTAGGGCTGCCGCCTGACGAGGTTGGATTCTTTGTTCATCGACTCAAAAATATCCTGGGGACCATGGCGGTCGAGTAAGAAATTGAGCGACTGGAACGTAGCTGCGGCGGTAGCCTCCTTAGATTTCAAACCATTCAGAGCAAGTATTACTGGAACGAAGTATGTCCAGAACTTCTTCCCGAGCACGGGCAATCTTCAGGCCTGCTTTGCCAAGCGCCGAAAGTTCTGCCGGAACGGTATCCTCGTCCTCGTTGCAGGGAAGAAAGCGGGGAACGCCTGGAATTCCCGCGACATACAACAGGCAAGGATTGTCCGCGAGAACCCGCGTCGGCACAGACAAGGGCGCATCCAGACATACTCTCTCCGGCCGGGCGAGGATATTCGAATCACCGGTCTCATTGATTGTTGGGAACGTTTCGGCCCTCTCTATAGGTCGAAAAGCGGCAAGTGAATTTGCAGAAGACGCCCCGCATTTCGCGAGCCAGCCTTCTGAACCCGTTCTATTGCCGGTAATCTTGGAAGTGTTAAGAGAAGCTGTGCTTTGCGAATAGGTGGGAATACCGCCAATCAAACAAATAGTCAGAAAGAGAAAAAGAGTCTGCAAAATAGTTCGAGCGGCCAACATTGCTTCCTCCCCTGCCCCGGCTGCACAACCACCACAGGCCGTTTGCAGGGGGCTTCATCGGGTGGCCACCAACCCAATCAAGCTGAGCAAACGGTTCCATCAGTTGCCGGAGCTAATGGGAAGACGAAAGCTTCCGGACGAAGTCTCATCAAAGCTTTCTGGATTTTTAAGAAGTTAGAGAGGAGAAAAAGTGAGTTTCTGGCTTTTACCTAAATTACCTGCGTGCAACCAATCTGGCTTAGAGCGTTTGGCAGGCGGGGAACAAGAAGCACAAATTCATCTGGGGCTTACGAGAAGCTTGCGATAGGTCGAGAAAAGATAGACTAAAGTCGTTAATCTATGCCACTTAGGTTCACTAGAAGGGCAAGGTATTACCGCTGATTTAGCCGCCCCAAGGATCAGACTTTCTTGCTCTCTTCTGGTTTCGCCGCCTTGGCGGACCATGCCTTTTCAGAAACATAATAGGGCGAAGATACTGTGAATATTCGTTCGTTTCCCTTGACCAGCAAAGTCCACTCGAGAAGGCGCCCACGCTGATTGTGCAGAAAATACTCGTACCAGTGATCCTCAACCAATTCGGGAATCACGACCACAATTCGCCGATCCGGATGTTTTTCGGACAGCTCAAGTACGTATTGCACTAACGGCAGAATAATAAAGCGGTAAGGAGACGGCAGAACCACAAACTCCGGCGGTTCGCTGCCAGCTTCGCGGAAAGGCCGCTGCACGTAGCGTTCCCAGTCGTCATGTAGCAACTCGGAATGCTCTCCTGGCTCAACGTGTACGGCGATAATTTCCGGCGAGATCCGCGAAGCGAATTCCAGCGCTTGCTTGCAGATGATGCTCCAGCGATCGACTGGCACGACCACGATGGGGTGTTGTCCGTAGTTGGCGGGAACAACAACTTCGCTCGTGGTGGTAGCTACTAGAACTTCATGGTAATGCCGCCGAACTCTGCGGAAGAAAAATATGAGCAAAGGAATGAAGATCAGTGTGATCCAGGCGCCCTCCGTGAATTTCGCAACCAGCACGACAAGTACGGTAATCGCCGTGACAAAGCCACCCAACCCATTGACCATCGCGCTCTTGACCCAGTGAGGCCCGCGCTTTTTTCGCCAATGATTCACCATGCCAAACTGCGAGAGAGTGAAGGCCAGAAACGCTCCCACGGCATACAAAGGGATCAGATTGTCTGTGATTCCTCCAAAAGCGACTAGCAAGACAGCCGTCATTACGGCCAAAATCACAATTCCGTAGGTGTAAACCAGACGCCGGCCGCGATATCCGAATGCATGAGGCAAATAGTTGTTTGAAGCGATGGCCTTGCACAGCCGCGGAAAATCCGCGAATGCAGTGTTCGCCGAAAGCGAAAGCACTAATAGAATCGAAGCAATGGTGAGATAATAAAAAAGTCCTCTCCCAAACACGGCCGCAATCAACATTGAAAGCAAACTCTGGTAACCAGGCTGACCCGGATCAGTGGCGGCAATGCCATAAACCTTCACAAGATAAGAAATCCCCGCCAGCAGCACAGCCAAGAGAAAAATAATGATCGTCAAAGTACGCTGCGCGTTCTTCACAGCAGGCTCGCGAAAAGCTTTCACACCATTGCTGACGGCTTCGACTCCGGTCAAGGCCGTGCATCCACTCGAAAACACTTTCAGGAGCAGCCAGAAGCTGACGGCCTGCGTCATAGCCGGAGGCGGCGGTAGGGGTGCCATCGGCAAAGGGTGTCCACCGCTGAGCAGCGCACGCACCAAACCTCCACCGATGGTGATCAAGAGCGTCCCGACAAAGAGATAAGTGGGGACCATGAAAATAACTCCTGCCTCCCGAACTCCTCGCAGGTTGATCACGGTAATGATGAAAAGAATCCCGAGGCAAATCGCCACCGTGTGCGGCAAAAACGAAGGAACCGCCGAAACCAGCGCCCCAACGCCTGCGGAAATACCTACGGCGGCGGTAAGAATGTAATCTGTCAGCAAGGCGGCCGCCGCTAACAAGCTCGGAAACACTCCAAGGTTATAGCGGGCCACAGTGTAGGAGCCGCCGCCCGATGGATAAGCCTCAATGGTCTGGCGATAAGAAAAGTAAACAATGATCAAGAGAGTGATGATGGCTGCGCTGATCGGCACAATGTACTTCACGCCCAAAAGCCCCAGCGGGATGAGCAAGTAAAGCGCCGCTTCCGGGCCATACGCGGCGGAGCTGAGGCCGTCCAAACCAAAAATAGGAATCCCGCGCGCAGGGCCGATTTGTTCGGCGCGTTCGTCGGTCGTTTTGATGGGCTTGCCAACGAGCAGGTCGAGGATATTCATGGGTGGCTAGGTCCGTCTTAGGAGCGAATTCCAGAGTGTCCATTTGCAACGAGAACGTGCGGAAAGTCAACTATTGCAGCAGAACGTAAGTTGAGGTTTGTTATTGGCACGTTACGCTAGTTGCTCCCATAAAGTATTGCCGGCGGGAATCACAGATAGGTGAAACGGGAAACGGTAGGCAGAACGCGAATGCATGAGGAGCTCCGAGCAATAAACGGGCATTGATCGAACTTGTGTTCCTCGCTGTGCATCTTATCTACACAATCCGTTGGCGGCCATCGACAGTAGGGTTAATTTAAAAGGACACGAAGCAGGAATTCTCGAGGAAACGTTTTTTCAGAGGCATGGATCTTCGAGCGCGCGGTTTGTGATGACCGGATGCCGAAAACAAAAACACCTGACAAACGGCCTGGCAATTCTCCTGACGCCGGCGCCGAGAGCAGCAAAGGAAGTGGGCGGCTCCGGAAGATCCTCGCGATCTTGGGACCGGGCGTCATCACGGGAGCTGCCGATGATGATCCTTCGGGAATTTCGACGTATTCGGTGGCTGGCGCGGCCTATGGATATGCCACCTTGTGGATTGCGTTGCTCACGTTTCCGCTCATGTCCTCCGTGCAGCTCATGTGCGCGCGTCTGGGGATGGTTACGGGGCAGGGCCTGGCGGCCGGGATTCGCAGAAACTATCCGCGCTGGGTACTTTGGGGAGCATGCTCGATCCTCGTGGTGGCCAATGTCATCAACATCGGAGCCGATCTCGGGGGCATGGCCGAAGCCACCGAGCTGGTAACGGGGATTCGTCCTCTTATCTGGATTCCCTTTTTCGCAATACTGATCCTGGTGCTGCTGATCTGGATTTCCTACCAATGGATCGCGCGGATTTTTAAGTGGATAACGCTGGTTCTCTTCGCTTATGTGCTGGCATCCTTTTTTGCAAATGTAGACTGGTGGCAGGCGCTAAAGGTAACGCTGGTGCCGCATCTGGAATGGTCACGTGGATTCCTGGCAGTGCTTGTAGGAATTCTGGGCACGACGATTTCTCCTTATCTTTTTTTCTGGCAGGCAGCGGAAGAAGTTGAAGAAGACCGCTTAAAGGGCCAAACGACGCTTGTACAACGCAGAGGCGCATCTCCCAAGGAGCTGAAAGATGCGCGCACAGACACGCTTATCGGAATGTTCTTCTCGAACTTCATCATGTACTTCATCATCCTGACGACTGGGGCTACTTTGCACGCGCACGGACAAACCAACGTTACGACAGCGCGGGAGGCGGCTGAAGCGCTGCGTCCACTCGCGGGAAATGGCGCCTATCTGCTCTTTACTCTCGGGCTAATCGGCACGGGAATGTTGGGAGTGCCGGTGCTGGTTGGATCGAGCGCATACGCTGTGGCGGAAGCTGCGAATTGGCGAGGCTCTATTTCCGACCGGCCAAAAAAAGCGCGCGCCTTTTATGGCGTGATGGCCGTGGCGATGGCGCTAGGCCTGGCGCTGAACTATTTGGGATTGAACGCGGTGAAAATGCTGTTTTGGTCGGCGGTCATTAACGGATTGTTGGCTCCGCCACTAATTTTGCTGGTGATTCTTTTGACGAGCAATCGCAAGGTGATGGGCAAGCAGGTGAATTCGCCTGTGCTGCGATATCTGGGGTGGACGACGTTTGCGGTGATGACAGCGGCGGCGGCGGGAATGTTGATCACCTCGTAGTGAACCTTTTCTCCTCTTGCGGTCTTGATGTGCAGGCTAAAGAAAAACAGTTTAGAAATCGATGTTAAGTGCATGCGAGAATAGGCGCTAACACCCGAACAGAATGCTCATTCGCCTGCTTATCGCTGCCGCAAAACCGACAGTCGCTCATAGCGTGAGGCGCTGGATTTTCCATCTGGGGGCGCTGGGATTTATTCCGCTTGGCCTGGTGGACAGTTCGGTGATCCCTGTGCCCGGCAGCATGGATGTGCTCACCATCGTGCTTGCATCTCGGACAGATCAATGGTCGTGGTGGATTTATTACGCGGTGATGGCGACGGTGGGTTCGGTGCTGGGAGGGTATCTAACATATCGCCTAGGGCGAAAGGGCGGAGAGAAGGCGCTTGAGCAGAGGTTTTCAGAAAGAAAGTTAAAAAAGACTTTTAAAATATTTGAGCGATGGGGATTTGCATCCATCGCGATTCCTGCCATTTTGCCGCCACCGATTCCGTTGGTGCCCTTTCTACTTGTCGCGGGGTCAATGCAGTACTCCGTAAAAAAATTTCTCTTGGCAATGACGGTTGGGCGACTCGTGCGGTACACGATTCTGGCGTATCTAGGAGGCCGATACGGACGGAAAATGCTGCCGTTTTTGACCGCGCACGTTTATGTGGTGCTGGGGGTCACGCTGGGGCTGACGGCTGTGGGCGTGGCAGGCTACTTTTTGTTTAGAAACAAAAAAGAAAAAAAGAGCAAGAGCAAGAAGAAGAACTAGAAATTTGTACCCGGATGTGATTCGTCTTGGTTGCCAAGTAGAGGTGCAGCCCTTCGATGCTCAGGCTAATCATGCTGCGCCCTACCGGAGATTAGCGGGATCTGCTTGACAGCGGTAGAGACTGGGCCTAGTCTCCAACACCTCCACGGAAAAAACATTCATTAGAAGAGGAAAACTGATGCGTATGAACTTTCGAGACCACTTCGGGGTTGAACGGGGTTTGTTTGCGCCAACTATTGTGTGCATAGCTCTGTTCATGACGATAGCCGCGGGAGTGGTGCAGGCGGCGGAGCGTTATGAAGTAGTGCTCGAACGAAACGTGGCGGCAAAGATGCGCGACGGTGTGACTCTGCGCGCGGATATTTACAGGCCGAAAGCAGACGGAAAATTTCCAGTGCTGCTGGTGCGGACGCCTTATGACAAAGTTGGCGAGACGAATTTTGGATTGAAGGGTGCGGCGCGCGGGTATGTGGTGATCGCGCAGGATGTGCGGGGGCGATTTACGTCAGACGGGGAATTTTACGTTTTCAAGAATGAATCTCTGGATGGGTACGACACGGTGGAGTGGGCGGCGGCGCTGCCTTATTCGAATGGGAAAGTGGGGATGTTTGGCGGATCGTATGTGGGAGCGACGCAGATGCTGGCGGCGATTGCAAAGCCGCCGCACTTGGCGGGTATTTGTCCGACGGTGACGGCTTCGAATTATCACGATGGGTGGACGTATCAAGGCGGGGCGTTCGAACAGTGGTTCAACGAATCGTGGAGCATGGGTTTGGCGGAGAACACGATGCGGCGGCGCGTGGAAGAGACCAACGCACTGGCCGGGACGAAGACTTTGCCGCTGACGGATTTCGAGGTATTGGCGGCGCCTTCGGCGGTGGGGATCGCGCCTTATTTCAAGGACTGGCTGGCGCATCCTAGCTTTGATGCGTATTGGAAGCAGTGGTCGATCGAAGATCACTACGGCGATATTCAGGTGCCGGTTTTGAGTTTTGCGGCGTGGTACGACATTTTTCTTGGCGGGTCGTTGATGAATTATCGGCGATTGAAGATGGAAGGTGGAACAGACGCGGCGAAGCGGGGGCAACGTCTGGTGGTTTATGTGGGAGGACATGCGGGAGGGTCTGAGAACAGGCGGGTAGGCGGAGTGGATTTTGGGGAGAAGTTGCCGATCGATCAGGATGAAATGACTCTGCGGTGGTATGACTCGATTTTTAAGGGCGTGGTGAACGGCGTGGAGAAGGAAAAGCCGGTGAAGATTTTTGTGATGGGAAGAAACGAGTGGCGTGATGAAGACGACTGGCCTTTGGCGCGAGCTAAGAGCACGAAATATTATTTGCATTCGACGGGGGCTGGGGCGAACGGCTTGACGGGAACCGGGGCGCTTAGCACGTCCTCGCCTGCGGAAGAAAAAGCGGACCAGTATGTTTACGACCCGAGCGAGGCAGTGCCGACGCTTGGCGGGGCGCTGTGCTGCGGTGAGGCACCCCCACCAGGGAATGGACCGCAAGACCAGCGGCCAGCGGAGGGGCGCGCGGATGTGCTGGTGTTTACGACTCCGGCGTTTGCGAAGGATTTCGAGGTGACTGGTCCGGTGACGCTGGATTTGTACGTTAGCAGCTCGGCGGTGGACACGGACTTCACAGGAATGCTCGTGGATGTTTGGCCGAACGGATTTGCGCAAAATTTAACAAGCGGCATTTTGCGGATGCGCTACCGGAATTCGCAAGAGAAGCCGGAGCTGGCGAATCCAGGGGAGACGTATCACGTGACGGTAGATCTCTGGGCAACCAGCAATGTTTTCTTGGTAGGACACAAACTGCGACTGGACGTCTCGAGCAGCAACTTCCCGCGGTTCGACCGGAATCTGAATACCGGGGAGATGCAAGCGCGCGCAACGCGGATGGTCAAGGCGACGAACGTGATTTACCACGACAAGGCGCATCCTTCGGCATTAATTGTGTCTGTGGTGCCGTAAACGGCCAGGAATATTTTCAGTCGGCATTCTAGAATGAGCGAACACTGAGCAGAGGGCGGGGCAAGCCCCGCCCCTACAGCATTGGGATTGCTCGAGCGACTATTTTTTCCGAAGCTTGTTTTGCGCCAGCTTCTCCGCTGTAGTGAGGGCGTCCGCGGCGTTAACTTTTACATCGGGCTCGACGCCTGTACCTTCCCAGTCGGGCGTTGCATAGGGATTGATGGGCTTGGTCTCGGGAATGCCCATTCCGAAGTGATCGTCGATGCGATACCAGACACCCGAGTGTGCGCCGCCTCCTGTTGTTTCGCCGACGAGCGTTGCGCGTTTCACCATTTTCAGGTCGTAACAGAACTGTTCAGCGCCAGAAAAAGTGCGGGATGAGGTGAGGACATAGACCGGCTTGTCGGCCAATTTATTTCCCGGAATCGGGGAGTGCGTCCAGGATTCCTGCGTCGTGTTTTCTCTGGGGTTGTAGAAGTACTCGGGATGATCGAAGAGATAGGATGCCATCAGTGCGACCATGTTCGGCATGCCGCCGCGGTTGTCTCGCAGATCAATGATGAGGGCGTCCGCATTGTTTAGAGAAGCCATCGCCGCGATCGCCGTTTGCTCGCAAACGGAACGGTCCGGGAAGAAGTTAAATTTCAGATAGCCAATGTTGTGTGGCAAGGTTTCGATTTTTTCGAAGGCGCAATTTATCTGCTTCATCGCTTCGCGATAACGAGCAAGTTCTTCCGGTGTTTGTCTTGTCTCTGAAGGTTGCGGCGGCCAGGGATCCTGGCTGTAGACCAATTCGAGGTGCATATCGTGGCTCACATCTCGCATTTGTTTGGTCAGCTGATGCGCGAAGGTATCACCGTCAGTGATTGCGTTATATTCGCCGCGCTTCTCATTAGCCAACAGCGTTTCGGCCATTTTCTGCGCCATTTCGGGATAAACGTAGTGCTGCTTTAGATTGGCCATCGCGGCGTCCACTACGCGTTGACGCTCTGAAGCGTCCACGTTTCCGTGCGCAATGGCGGCGGCAACGGCGGTGCCGGCTTCGTTGGGAATCGGTTGCATGGAACCGCTTGAATCCTCTTGGTCGACGGATCTGAGTGATTGCGATTCGTTTTCACCGGTGCTCGAAGACTTTCGATCGCGAGCGACCTGAGGTGCCGAACGCGCGGGCGTAGCGGGCCGCCGAAGGCGTACCGAGGCGTTTCGTGACTTATGGATTCCCCCTTGGCTGAGGAGGGTCGAAAAACTGACCAGCGCGGCCAATGAGAGCAGGGCTCCCAAAAGCAGCGCTCCAGGTCGTGGGGAGTCATTGCCCATAAAATAGAACGAAGGCGTCCCTCCCAAGCGGTGGCCTGAAGCGGCCAGGAGCTCCGGCTCAGCATAGAAGTACTCGCGCGGCACAGAAATGACCAAATCAGCGAGGAGGTCAAACCAGAGCCGAACGCTAAGGAAAAGTCCCTTTTCTTCGCGAGCACGGTCGCGGAACAATTGCAGGGCTTCATCCCTGTATGCTTTGCGAAAATGGGAAGGAAAGAGGCGCAATAGTAAGGCGTATATCTTTTCAGACATAGTCCCCCCTCAAAATTTTCCTGGAGCGGGCTACACGCAAAAAGCCGGCGAGTCTGTTGGCCTCGGACCGCGCGAGTTTGCGGCCGGCGGAGGTCAACCGGTAATAGCGGCGGCGTTCCTGGCCGAGTTGCGCATCTTCGCTCGGGTCAAGCTCTTCGATATATTTTTCTTCAAGCAGGGACTGGATGGAGCTATAAAGCGTGCCGGGGCCGAGTCGCATGCGGCCATCTGTCTGCTCCGCGACTTGGCGCATGATGCCGTAACCGTGGAGATCTTCCTCGGCAAGAGAAAGCAGGATATGGAAGGCAGCGGAAGGCAATGGATCGAGTTTTCGTTTTGGCATAGATAATCGATAGTCAGTATATCGATAATCGACTATAGTTGTCTCCCCGCCGGAATGCAAGGTCTCTCTCCAAAGTGGAGGTAAGGACATCGAAGCGAGGTCGCCGGCTCTCGAGCGGGCCCCGGGGTTGCGACCAAAAGGGTCCGGCTAGCATCTAAGCACCCAGCCAGAACGCAGTAGCTTGACACTCCGAAAGAGCAGGTCTACACTACGGAGTTTTTAGATGGCCCCGAAAGCAGACAGAGGGGGCGGGACTTCCATGGACAAGAAAAGGCTCGATTACTACAAAAAGAAGTTAGCGATACGGCGCGAGGAGTTGATGAAGACCATCGCGCGCACGCAAGAAGAGGGGCGCACTGCGGATGAAGATCCGACGGTGGACCTCGCGGACAAGGCAGCGAACTCCTACACCAAGGAGTTCCTCTTTGGCATGACCAATACGGACCGCACGATCCTGAACATGATCGACGCGGCTCTGAAGCGCATTAACACGGATGAATACGGCGTTTGCGCAAACTGCCAGGAAGAGCTGCAGCAGAAGCGGCTCGAAGCGGTACCGTGGGCCAAGCACTGCATCACCTGCCAGGAGAAGATGGAACAGGGCCTGTTGTAAGCCCACATGGCATACGTGAGCATAGTGGCCAGCCTAACAAGGCTGGCCCTACTCATTTAAGGGTCGCTTGGGTTGAAATTACCCTAACGTACATTCTCTCTTTTAATATAATGATGAGAAGAGTAGATTGCTCCTGGCGTTATGGGAGAAGGCTCTTCCTCTGCGGCGGCTCGAGCATCGCCCAGAGGTGCGCGCGGTTGGCTTGCAGAAGCTGGCGACGCGGTCGTCAGCGTGTTTTTCGCGGCAGGGTGCAGGATTTGCGACAAACTTCTGCTACGGGCGAGCCGCGTACCTTTTTGCCAGGATTGCCTGGATTCGTTCGTAGGGCCTCCAGAAAAAAAGTGTGAGATTTGCGGCCAAGCGCTTGGGTGGTTGACCGAGAGAGAGAGCCACTCGTGTGCCACGCGTGCCAGCAGAAAACTTATGCGTTTGAGCGGGCGAGGAGCTATGGGATTTATCATGGGCCGCTGGTGCGGGCGATTATCCTCCTAAAGTGGGAAAAGATGGAACCGCTGGGTCGTTGGTTCGCGGGAAGACTGGCGGAAATGGTCCAGCGGGAGGCTGGGCTGTTGGCTACGGACGTGGTCGTGTCGGTTCCTCTGCACCGGGACCGCGAAAGGCAGCGCGGGTACAACCAAGCAAGCCAGTCCGTGGCGCTTTTGCCACACGTCCAGGCAGCCAAGTTGACAATAAACGCGTCTTACTGGTAGATGATGTAATGACGACCGGGGCAAGGCTGGATGCTTGTGCACGAGCGTTGTTGGAGTCGGGGGCCAAGTCCGTACTAGGACTGACAATAGCTCGGGCGGCGAGAAACCCCCTGCCAGCCCCGGATAGTGGTAACCTGTAATCAAGGGTTAACGTAGTGTAGCTAAAGTAGGTTAGCGCGATGAGCGCAAATCGGCCAAAGTCGGGCGATTTCCGAGGGCGGTACGCCCCCGAAGCGGGTAGCGTGAGTGCGCCCGGGTCCGCGGATCCCGCGGACAGTAGATCCCACAATTCAATTTTGCCGAGGCGTGCATCGCTGATGCAAGAGCCTGTGCTCGTATTGAATGCGACGTATGAGCCGATCAATGTGACGGCAGTGCGGCGCGCGATGGTGCTGCTGTTAAAGGGTGTAGCGCAGGCGGAGGAAATGCACAGCGCGGAAGTGCATTCGGCGGCTCACGCGCACAAAGTGCCGTCGGTGATTCGTTTGCTGGCCTATCGGCATATTCCGCAGCAGAGCCGGGCGCTTTCGCGGAAAAATATTTTGCTACGTGACCGTAATACTTGCCAATTCTGCGGGCGAATCTTTCCTAGTTCGGAATTGACGCTGGACCATGTTGTGCCGAGATCCCGCGGCGGGCGTTCTTCGTGGGAGAACCTGGTGGCTTGTTGCTACCGTTGCAATAACAGCAAGGGCGACCGGACACCGGAAGAGGCAGGGTTCAAATTGGCGCGGCGGCCTCGGCCTTTCACGTTGCATACCTCTCGGCAATTGATGCGGCTCATCGGGCACCGCGATGAGCGGTGGCGTAAGTATCTGTTTTATTAGGGGTTTTCACCGAAAAAAGGTCCTGCCCAGATTTTTTGAAATATTGGAAACCTTTTTAGCGGGCATGCATCTAATTTAATAACTAACCACTTCGAGGACACACCCCGGGAAGCAGCTAAGGCTCACCGCCTTAGCTGCTTCTCTCCTTTTAAGGCCGCTATTTCCGCCTAGTATGTTTCTACTAGGTCATTCCATCTATTTTTCAGTTTGAGACGCAGGAAAACTTTGCAATGCGGTTTCTTCGTCGGGGAATTCCGGGAAGACCTGGTAGAGATGAGTGACCTTCAAAACATCCTGGACGTTACGAGATAATCCCACAACCTTCATCTCACCACCTGCCTTTAAAACCATCACGTAGATGCGAGCTAGCTCTCCAATGCCAGAACTGTCGAGGTATTGCAAGGCGCTCAGGTTAAGCACGATGTGCTTGTGACCTTCGCCAAGAAGCCGAGTGACGTTTTCGCGGAGAACCCCAACTTCGAAAAAAGTAAGCCGGCCGCGAAGATCGATGAGAGAACCTTGCGGCGTATGACGAATGGTTGCGGAAAAGTCCAATATGAGCTCCTGAAGGCCGGTACATGTAATTCTACTGTGGCGAGACAATTCAAGAACAAGAAAATGTGGTGAAAAGCAGCACGTAGAGGAAAGCTTGCCTCGCGGACATTCAAGGACGGGGCTAGATACTTGTGGTGGGAATTCCTATTGACGCATGACAACGCGCAGTCCGCGGCGCCAGCTCTCCGCCAATCCAACGCGCCTACTTCCCAGATCAGGCGAGAGAAAACGAAAGAGTGCGTCCGTGGACGGGTGGAAGCGAAGCGCGGGAGCTACAAGATAAACGAGAGGGGGAGCGGCTTGCAGTTCGATCCCATTCGCGAACGAGAGCTTCGAGCCATCGCTCTGGCTGCGCACGGTAAAGAGCGTGACGAGTCTCGGTGGCGAGCGGATGACGATAATTTTCCAATTGCCGGAGCAGATTCTTCAAAGCGGGCAGGGACGAGGCCTTGAGTTCCTCGCGCGTGTCGGAGCAGCCAAAAAAAACGCGTCCATCATCCCATCGGGCAAACGCTAAGCCGCGAAAACGCAACAGCACTTCGCGGGACTGAGCGACAGGATGAATGGTGACAGCTCTCGGCGAGAACGCAACGATGGGTTCCAGGGCGGAGCGCGAAAGATCGAGCAGAGCTTGCGATTCGCGGTGGGGCACAAGCCAAGTCTCTTGATTTCCTGCATGGCGCGGATCGATCTTTTCCAGAGTCTCGCGAACACCTTCGCGCTCGTAGAGTTCGATGGATAAATCCGGAGCTAGCGCAGAGGCGCGATTAGCTACATGGCGTGCTGCTCCTTCGGCAGAATAAGGCGAAGCACGTTCATGGTGCCACGGCGGTTCGAGTTGCGCGCGCGGTCCAGCCACAGCAGTGCAAACGTAAGACTATCCTCTACAGTATCCGTCGACTCCCCGTCGGGAACAGCAAGCACAGCGAAGTGCGAAGAACCGCGTCGGAGAAGGCCGCGGGCGTAATTGCCCGAGATGGAATGCTCGAGATCGGGGGAGACGCTCAAAGACTCGAGAGATTCATCTGGAAATTGTTCCCCGAGGAGACGGCCAAGAGAATCGCAGAATACTTCACGCGAGAGGTCGCGCTGGGCGCGCTCGTATTCGAGGCGAATGAATTCGAGGCGGTCGGGTTCGGAACGCCCGAAACGCTCAACGGCTAGCGCGAGTCGCTGATCGGAATGGTCAGTGATGGCCAATACACGGCGCGTTAGATTGTAATTTTCCGACCACAGGTGCAGGAGAGGCTTTTCCGCAGCACCGCGAACTTCCCAGGAAAGTCCGAAGAAGGGCGCCACCCGTCCGCCGTTCTCACGAATCTCAATAGAACCATCCGCGGTGAATTCCTTCAGGCAGGCTTGCAGCTCGACAGAGAGGTCCACGCCAAAGAGTATAAATGAAACAATTACCTTGTGAATGATTCTTTCTTGGAAGTAAACAGGATGCCGGAGACGCGAACCAAAGGCTGCTGGATATTCCACGAAGAGGGGATGTGTTCAAAGGAGACTTCGAAGCCACGGTGTTCGCCTGGAACAAACGGGTTTGGCTCAGAAGAAAAAATGGGACGGGATTCTCGCAAAACGATTTGGCCAAGTTCGTCGGAGAATTCGATGGTGAGCTCAACATTGGAGAGTGCCAGCTCGCCCGAGTTCGTGAGGCGGCCGGCAAGTGTGGTGACTTCTTGATTCAGAAAATTTTCAGCGCGGCTGAGAGCCAGGTCTTCAATTTGCAATTTTGGCGCGTAAGCCTGTTCAGCCGGGCCGAAGGGCAGATGAGACTCGCGCGTGCTGGAAGCGGACCGTCGCGCTGCGCCAGGCCACATCAGGATGACCAGGGCTATAGCGATCGTAGCGGCGCCCATCCATGCAACCCACGAGCGGCCGGCCTTTGGCTGCGGTTGATCGGGCGTTTCGATTTGCAAAGTATCATGCATGGAATGCGCTCAGAGAATAATGCTGGCCTGTATGCGCCGAGGCGTCAAGCGTGTATGAGAGGCGCTTGCGAGAGAAAAAGCTGGCACGCTAGGCAGCCATTTCTAACGGCCAATCATCAACGGCCAACGATGAGGCGCTGAACTAGAGGTTCGGGAAGGCTGGCAGCGCGCATGCGCTCCTGAACGGACGAAATGTCATAGGGCACGCGCCAGAATTCCACGGTCTGATGTTCGAGATCGGCGATGGCAAAACCAGCGCGAGGATCACCGTCGCGCGGCTGACCGATAGAACCCGGATTGAGAAGGTAGCGGCGCGGCTGTTCGATACGCAAAGCGGAAAAAGATTCCGAAGCTCGGGGACGGATTTGAAGCACTTCAAGATTGGAATCCTGATAGGAAAAGCCGCCCTGATGATGTGTGTGACCAAAAAAAGTGACTTCAGCGCTGGAATCGAGAAGCCCGTCGAGCGCTTGCGCTGGCGTGAATACGTATTCATCTTCATCTTGAAACGCGCCGTGCACCAAAACGATTCCATCGGTGGCAAGAGGTCCGTGTGGAAGTGCGGAAAGCCAGGCAAGATCCTCTGGGTTTAACTGCGAACGAGTCCAATCCACAGCGGCTTTCGCAACGGGATTGAAATCGGTGGTATCCATCAACCCGGCCACAGCTTTGTCATGATTGCCACGAATGGTCTGCGTACCGAGTTTGCGAAGGCGGGCAACGACGTCATGTGGATCGGGTCCGTAGCCGACGACATCTCCGAGACATACGGAAACGTCCCAGCGGCCCTCCGCAGAATCAAGTGCAGCGGCCAAGGCTGTGGCGTTTGCGTGTAGATCGCTAAGTACTAGAATGCGCATTCATGTCATCCGCAAAATGCCCTTGAGTATAGATGAAGCGGGGAGCCGATGCACGTTGCGTGGATAGAGTTGCGCAAAGTGACAAAGAGCGACGGAGCAGCAGACAAAAGGTTTCACGGAAATTCGGCATATTTACGGAACTTTTATAAAGATAAACGGCAAATTAGAGTAGGAAGAAAATTAGCAGTGAAAAACCAAGCAAAAAATCAGGAAGACTAAAGCAGAAAATCTGATAGCCGACGAAACATTAGCGGGGCCCGGCTCGTCTATACATGTGCAGCCGGATGGGCTGCGCAGGCAAGCAGAGGATCAAAAGAAAAACCCCGCGGTGGCAGCCGCGGGGCGATGACACGCAGTCTTTCCGGCCGTTAGTCCAGGAAGAACGAGGTGTCTTGCGGGTGAGACTACTCGCCCCGAGAACGCGTGTCAACACTCTGTTCAGCTTGCGCAGCGGAAAGTTTGGCTGACTCGATCCTGACGGAAAGGAAGTTGACACGCATGAAATTCAATTCGATTCTCCGCAGTCTGGCACTGGTAGCCGCTTTGGCGTCGACAGTGCCGCTCCTCGCAAAACCCTATACTAAGACTATAAACATCGCCCAGTCGGCAAAGATCGGCAAAGCTGATCTGCAAGCAGGTGAATATCGCCTGATGATCGACGGAAACAAGGCCACCGTCCAGAAGGGCAAACAGACCATCGCGGAAAGCGAAGGGCGCTGGGAAGATCGCGCGACGAAATCATCGAATGATTCCGTTCTCATCAGCGACGGGCAGGTGAAGGAAGTCCGTTTTGCGGGACAGACCCGCGTTTTCGTATTCAACGAGTAAGCGAGGAGTTCTTGTGACTCCTTTCGAATGGACGAGAGGGAGGCTGCGTGTAACCGTGGCTTCCCTTCTCGTAAGCTTTTCGGGACAGATATTGAAATGGCACGAACCGGCTTCGGCTGCCGCGGAGACGGTACACCGCTTGCTGCGACTTGTCCGGCGGCCTCAAAAAGTTTTTTCTTCTTTCGGAAATACCCTTAGCTGTCATCAGCGAATCAACATGCAGTCTCCGTAGCTGTAGAAGCGGTAGCCCGCTTGAACGGCGTGGTTGTAAGCTGCGAGCACGTTTTCGCGGCCCGCGAAAGCGCACACAAGTGCGAGCAGAGTCGAGCGCGGCAGGTGAAAATTCGTGAGCAGGGCGTCAACCACCCGGAAATGAAATCCAGGATAGATGAATAGGCAGGCATCGGCTTTGCCAGAGAGTAGCAATTGTGAAGAGCCGGAGTCTCCAGCGCGAAGAGCAGCAGCTTCCAGAGCGCGAACGACTGTAGTGCCAATGGCCAAGATCGTCCGGCCCGCGGCGCGCGCTGCTGCGATTCGCCGAGCTGTTTGAACGGGAATCTCGTAAGACTCCGTGTGCATCACGTGGTCTTCGAGCGTTTCGGCATGGACCGGTTGGAAGGTGCCCAAACCGACGTCGAGTGTCAGCTCGCAGATTTCCACGCCACGAGCGCGAATCTTTTCCAGGATTTCCTTTGTGAAGTGTAAACCCGCGGTGGGAGCGGCAATAGCCCCGGGCCGTTCGGCAAAGACTGTCTGATAACGCTCGCGGTCGGTGGCTTCATCGGTCCGGTGGATGTAGGGCGGCAAGGGAACGTGGCCAAGGCGTTCGAGGTGTTCCGAGACGCCGCATGTGTCACGTGAAACAAACCGCAGAGTGCGTAGACCCAACTCGCCACGAGAAATCACTTCAGCTTCTAGTTCTCCTTCTCCAAATAACACGCGTTCTCGGGTTTGCATCTTGCGGCCAGGGCGCACCAAAGCTTCCCATGTTTGAGAATCCACCTGGCGGGTCAGAAAGACCTCTACTTTGCCGGTGAGATGTTTCTGGCGCGTGGTCCGAGACGGCGGTTGAGAGTGAACACCTTCGCGGCGGCCAAAGAGCCGGGCAGGAATCACACGAGTGTCATTCAGGACGATGAGTTCGTCACCGCGAAGTAGGTTTGGAAGATCCACAAATAGATAGTCGCTCGGCCTGCCTCCAGCCCGGGGCAGCTCAAGTAGGCGGGAAGCGTCCCGTCGGGCTAAGGGGCGCTGGGCGATGTGGTCGGCCGGCAGGTGGTAATCGAAGGCGTCGAGGCTCATCAAGGGCGAGTCTAGCAGCATCTGAAGCTGAGAGATGAAGGGAAAATAAGGAGTTAATGGAGAGAATGAGTCTGGGAAACTGGTGGCAAGGCTCTTAACCTAGATCGAAGAAAGTTCTTGTGTTCTATTGTAAACAATGGTTTTAAAATGCACATTTAAATCCAAAACTATACTTGACAAAGATACACTCATATAATATTATCTGCTTGCTGTAAGTTTACCAAGGAGATCGAAAGATGAGAGCCACATTGAACCGCTGGGAACCTTTCCGCGGCGCTGCCACCCTGCAGCAGCAAGTAAATCGTTTGTTCGGCAACATGCTCGAGCATTCTGGTGACGAATCCAACCTCACAAGCTGGGCACCTGCCGTCGACATTTACGAAACCGAGCATGAATTGGTCGTAAAGGCCGATCTGCCGGAAGTCGATCCAAAGGATCTGGACATCCGAGTGGAGAACAACATTCTGACGATTCGCGGCGAGCGCAAGTTCGAGAAGAAAGTGAACGAAGAGAATTATCTGCGTGTGGAGCGAACCTATGGCTCGTTTAGCCGGAGCTTCTCGCTGGCCAACACCGTAAATTCAGAAGCGATCAAAGCCGATTACCAGAATGGTGTGCTGACGCTGACCGATTCCGAAGCGTGAGGAAGCGAAGCCGAAGCAGATCAAAGTTAATGTAGGAGTAAGCGCGGGGACGCCGGCAGTTGCGGCGGCGGCCGCTGGAGCGAAGTAAGCCAGCAACAAAGTTGTGGTATGACGGGGGCTGGCCAATGCGCTGGCCCCTTTTTGTTAAGAGGCGAGGTAGAACATGTTGAGATTTGAAAAAATGACGGTGAAGGCGCAGGAAGCGCTGCAACAGGCGAACGATGTGGCGGCACGCCACGAAAATCAACAAATTGAGCCGGTACATTTGCTCGCGGCGCTGGTGTCGCAGACGGATGGTGTAGTGCCTCCGCTGCTGGCTCGGTTGGGAATTCGCACCGAAGCATTAACACAAGAAATTGAGCGCGAGATTGCGCGCCTGCCAAAAGTGCAGGGGTTTGCGCAGCAACACATGAGCAAGCCACTGAACAACGTTCTGGAGCGCGCGTTTGATGAGGCGGAACGCTTCAAGGACGAGTACGTTTCAACGGAGCATCTTTTTCTGGCGCTTGCGGGAGAGGAACGTGATCCAGCCGGACAGTTGCTGAAGCGGCAAGGCGCGACGCATGAAGCGATTCTGCAAGCGTTGACGAGCGTTCGCGGAAACCAGCGCGTGACGTCGCAGAACCCGGAGGCGACTTACGCTTCGCTGGAAAAATATGCGCGCGATCTTACCGATTTAGCGCGGCGCGGAAAACTCGATCCCGTGATTGGGCGCGACGAAGAAATTCGGCGTGTGATGCAAATCCTGGCGCGCCGTACCAAGAATAATCCTGTATTAATCGGCGAGCCCGGGGTAGGAAAGACAGCCATCGTCGAGGGTCTGGCGCAGCGCATTGTCTCCGGCGACGTGCCGGACGTACTGAAGACCAAGCGGCTTGTGGCGCTGGACTTGGCGGCGCTGGTGGCAGGTGCGAAATTTCGTGGAGAATTTGAAGAACGGTTGAAGGCAGTGTTGAAGGAAATCACGGAGGCGGAAGGGCAGATCATTCTCTTCATCGACGAACTGCATACGCTCGTAGGCGCGGGCGCTGCGGAAGGCTCGATGGATGCTTCCAACATACTGAAGCCAGCGCTGGCCAGGGGCGAACTGCGCGCAATCGGCGCTACGACGCTAAACGAATACAAAAAGTACATTGAGAAAGATCCTGCGCTGGAGCGGCGCTTTCAGCCTGTGCTTGTCAGCGAGCCCACAGTCGAAGACACGATCGCAATCTTGCGTGGACTGAAGGAACGTTACGAGGTTCATCACGGCGTGCGAATCAAAGATGCCGCGATTTTGGCAGCAGCAACGCTATCCCACCGCTACATTTCCGATCGTTTTTTGCCTGACAAAGCGATTGACTTGATCGACGAAGCAGCAGCGAGCCTGCGCATGCAGATCGATTCTCTGCCGGTGGAGATCGATGAGATCGAGCGGCGCATCCTGCAGCTTGAAATCGAGCGGCAGTCGCTCCTGAAAGAAAAAGACGCTCATTCCAAGGAACGGCGCAACCAAATCGAAAAAGAACTGGCGAAGTTGAAAGAGGACTCAAGCGGCCGGAAGGCGCGCTGGCAAGCGGAAAAAGAAGCGATCATGAAAATCCGCAGGCTGAAAGAGCAAATCGATCAACTCAAGACGGAGGAACAGAAATTCGAGCGTGCCGGCGAGCTCGCCAAAGTCGCGGAAATCCGCTACGGCAAGATTGCCGCGGCTGAACAGGAATTGAAGAAGGCGGAAGAACGGTTTGCGTCTGTGCAAAAAGATTCGCCGATGCTGAAGGAAGAAGTCGACGAAGAAGACATCGCGAAGCTGGTGAGCAAGTGGACGGGAATTCCAGCGGGGCGTCTGCTCGAAGGCGAAGCGCAAAAGCTCGTGCACATGGAAGAACGGCTGCGGCAGCGCGTTGTCGGGCAAGAGGAAGCGCTGGGGCGCGTCGCGAATGCCGTGCGGCGGAGCCGAGCAGGATTGTCCGACGCGAAACGTCCGATCGGCTCATTTATTTTCCTCGGGCCGACAGGCGTCGGAAAAACCGAGCTGGCACGGGCGCTTGCAGAATTTCTCTTTGACGACGAAAAACTCATGATCCGCATCGACATGAGCGAGTACATGGAGAAGCACAGCGTGTCCCGTCTGATCGGCGCGCCTCCAGGCTATGTCGGCTACGAAGAGGGCGGACAGCTTACTGAGCAGGTTCGCAGGCACCCCTACTCGGTAATTTTGTTCGACGAAATCGAGAAAGCAAACCCGGACGTATTCAATATCCTGTTGCAGATTCTCGAGGACGGCCGGCTGACCGACGGCAAAGGCCGGACCGTAGACTTCCGCAACACAGTAATGGTGATGACCAGCAATGTGGGCTCGACGGCGATCTTTGAACTTTCAGAGAAAAACCCGGAACGCGCACGAAAAGAAGCAATGGAAGCGCTCCGCGCGGCGTTTCGGCCGGAGTTCATCAACCGCATCGACGAGATCGTGATTTTCAATCCGCTGGGCAAGGAACAGCTTGGCCGGATCGTCGGACTGCTGTTGAAGAACGTCGAGAAACTGTTGGCGGAACGGCAAATCACTCTGGAGCTTACACGCGCGGCAGAAGAACTGCTGCTACGGGAAGGTTATGACCCGGCATATGGAGCGCGGCCTCTGCGTCGAACCATTCAGCGGTTGATTCAGGATCTGCTGGCCATGCAAATTCTAGAAGGCAAAGTGCTGCCGGGCGATCACATTCGCGTGGATCGCGACGGGCAGAAAGACACGATGCGCTTCGAACGCGCGAAGGCCAAACAACCGGCCGCAGCGGCGGGAGTCTAAGTCCGGGGAGAGGAAGTCTTAGAAAACTTCCTCTCTAAAATTGCTATCGGTGGTACATACGGTGGCTGGGATACGTATAAAGTATCGAGGGACGCTATGAGAGTTCTACGAACAACATTTCTGCTGGTAGCGCTTACGCTCTTCTTGATGATAGTTGGCGGCGCCATCGGCGGGCGCAACGGAATGACGATCGCCTTGGGAATCGCGATTTGCACAAATGCGTTCGCCTATTTCTTCTCCGATAAAATCGCGCTGGCGTCGAGCGGGGCCCAGCCCGTCACCCGAGAACAATTGCCGCGGCTCTATGCAGTGATGGAGCGATTGGCCGCGAAAGCAGACATCCCAGTGCCGAAACTATACGTGGTGCCTGACGAAGCGCCGAATGCGTTTGCCACCGGCAGAAATCCGCGCCATGCGTCGGTGGCCGTGACGCAAGGTTTATTAGAATTGATGAATGACGATGAACTGGAGGGCGTCATCGCGCACGAGCTGTCACATGTACGCAACTACGACATTTTGATCAGCTCCATCGCGGCCACGCTGGCGGGAGCCATCACCTGGATCGCGCATTGGGGCATGTGGTTCGGAGGTGGCGACGGCGAAGACCGGGACCGCGGCGGCATCATTGTCGAGCTTGCCCTGATGATTCTCGCACCCATAGCCGCGATGCTTTTGCAGCTGGCCCTCTCGCGTCAGCGAGAATATGCAGCGGACGCTACCGGAGCCAGGATGGTCGGCAACCAATTCGGCCTAATGAGCGCCCTGCAAAAGCTCGGCGCCTACAATCAACGGATCCCGACCACGGCCATTTCTCCATCCACGTCGTCTTTGTGTATCGTTAAGCCCATGTTCGGCGGGGGCGGCATATCCTCCCTCTTTAGCACTCACCCTCCGCTTGAAAAGCGGATAGAAGCCCTGCGCGAAATGACCGTTGTCCCTAATCGCTAATCTCTTTGCGTACGGATTCGGCCCAAATGATGTATGCGTTGCGTAATCTTTCCCCGAAGGACTTAGAACGTTTCAGCGCTCACTTTCAGGCTCGTTTCTAAACCATTGATATTTAGGCAATTAGGATTTTTGCATTTCGGCGATGCTTTGGTGAATCAAATGCAACGAATGTATGCATGCCGGGCTTCGGCACGGGGCCACGGGGGGACCGTAGTCATGAGCTGTCGAGACACTATTCATCTGATTTGCTGGTACTTAGAGGGAAGACTCTCGCCGCCAGTTGCGAATGAGATTAAGCGGCATTTGGATACTTGCTCTGACTGCCACATGGTTTTGGACGCCGCGATGAGCACTTTGGACCGATATTTTACCCCGATCAAAGGCTCCGATGAAGAACCCGCTCCCCAAGCAGCCTGATTAAAATCCCGTAAACATTTATTTGAGAGTGACTTAGGGCAGGGTGAGTTATCTCGCTCGGCTTAACTCCCTTTAGAGAACGCGGTTCCTGGTTGTGAACGTCCAACTCTTTCAACAACAGCAAAATTTACAGAAGATCAACCAACAACGTAATCTTTACTGGTACTAGTACGTATAAACCTATCTCCTTGTTTGCCCATTTCCTTCGACAACCTCATGCATCTACATGGTTTATGGGAGGACGGCAGAGAAATCCGCATTTGGCGCGAGGGGTGCAACTTTCCCAAGCGCACAGGGGAGAACCCCAAAGGAGAAGAAGTTTATGAGCGATTTTCAGGATCCCATTAACCACACTACGACCGGGACCCCACGCTGGGTGGGATTGGCCGTAGCCGTATTGGGCGGAGTTTCCTTGCTCGGTCTTGGTGTCGGCTGGAGCGCGTTGAACCATGCGAACAGCATCGAGCAGTCAACACAAGCCTCGGTGAAGCAGTCAAATGATGCGCTGGCCCAGCGGCTGGCGAAAGAAGATGAAACCAATCAGGCATTGCAGAGCGACCTGAAAGTCGTCACCGACAAATTGAATTTGACGCAAGGCGAGCTGATCGCCGCGCGGAAGCAGAACAAGAATGCCACCGCTGCCGTGGACCAGAAGGTTGAAGGATTGGCAACGTCCGTCAAGGCCGAACTCGCCACCAAGGCGAACTCGGGTGACGTGGACAAGCTCAACGGAGACGTCTCAGGCGTAAAGACCGACCTGGATGCCCAGAAGAATAATCTTCAAATGGCCCGCAGCGAAATGGGAACGCTCATCGCCCGGAATCATGACGAAATCGATCAGCTTCGCCGTATGGGACAGCGCGACTACTTTGAGTTCACAGTGACGCGCAAAGGCGGAAACCAGAAGGTAGGCAACATTCAGGTCGAGCTGAAGGACACGAACACCAAAAAGAACCAATATACGATCAACGTGTTGGCGGACGACAAGAACTTTGAGAAGAAGAACCGCTCCGTCAACGAACCGATTTTCTTCTACACGGGCGGAACCCGCGCAGCGCTCGAACTGGTCGTCAACAAGGTTTCGAAGACCACCGCGTCAGGCTATCTGAGCGTCCCGAAAGCACCCGATACGACGGCAGCCAGCAATTCGGGGTCGGGACAATAAAGGGTTCGCAACTCACAACACAGTTGTAAATTCTTGAGAGTAGAAGCAAAGGGAGGGTTCCAGAGACCCTCCCTTTTTTTTCTCGCGACGACATTCAGCAATCTCTTGACGCGTATTATGTAAAGCGCATATCTGGACGGGTAGCAAGGATTGTGCCAAGCTGATGCTCGCCCGGCCAATGATCAAACGCGCTGTAATTTTCTTGAGGGAGAACGAAATGAAGATACGAATCACGGCAGTACTGGCGGCAACGCTTTTTGCAGCAGGATTAACGATGGCTGCGGATGGAACCTGGACCGGGTATATTTCCGACAGCAACTGTGGAGCAAAAGGCGCAAACGATAATGCGCGCGAGTGCACCATCAAATGCGTGAAGGGCGGCGCAAAATACGTGTTCGTCAATGACGCGGACAAGAAAGTGTACGTTGTGGACGCACAGGACAAAGTGGCGGACCACGCCGGGCATCATGTCATCGTGAAAGGCAAGGTCGATGGCGGCACGCTAAAGCTCGAAAGCATAGACATGGCGCCGGCCAACGGCAAGTAAGAGTTTCCAACACAGAATTCTCTCGACGGGCGGGGCTTCGGCTCCGCCCGTTTGTTTTTGTCGGTTTTGCCTTTACATATTTTTGATTTTTGAAAGATCGCTGGATTCCGCTAGGATACAACCTGAACTATGGCGACAACTCTATTGCACGCCGGCTTGGTCCTGACTCCAACGGCGCAAATTACCAATGCAGGCATTCTGATACGCGAGGGCGTGATCGAGGAGCTCGGGCTCCGGGAGGGCATGCGGCTGCCCGACGGCGCTCAGGAGATCTCCGCCACCGATAAGATCGCCATTCCCGGTTTTGTGGATGTACACATCCACGGCGCCGGCGGGCGCGACGTCATGGAAGGCAGCGCGGAAGCACTCGCGGGAGTGACAAAAACAGTTGCGCGGCATGGGACCACCTCGTTCGTGGCCACTACGGTGACTGCAAGTCCCGAGGACACGATTCGTAGCGTCGAAGGAATCGCGCACTACATTTCGCAACAGCACGAAACGGACGACACGCGGGCGGAAGTGCTGGGAATTCATTTTGAGGGCCCGTTTCTCAGTCCGGCGCGGCGAGGAGTGCATCCGACAGAATGGCTGAAGCTGCCCTCGGCGGAACTTCTCGAGAAATTTCTGCAGGCTGCAGCGGGGAACGCGCAGATTTTGACGATTGCGCCCGAACTGCTTGGGGCTATGCCGTGCATCGACGCCGCGCGGAACGCGGGAATGGTCGTCGCAATGGGCCACACGGATGCGACCTACGAGCAAGCTCGCGCTGCGATTGCGTATGGAGTTCGCCATGCGGTGCACGTCTACAATGCCATGCGGCCGTTTTCTCATCGCGACAGCGGTGTAATTGGCGCCGTGCTTACTTCGCCAGAAGTGACCGCCGAGCTGATCGCGGATGGCGTGCACGTCGAAGAAACAGCGATGAAAGTGCTGTTGCAGGCCAAGGGGCCTGAGCGAATGATTTTGGTCAGCGACGGCACCTCGGCGACCGGGATGCCGGACGGAAAGTACATGCTGGGAAAGCTGGAAGTTACCGTGAGCGGAGGAATCTGCCGTAATTTGGAAGGAAAGCTGGCGGGCAGCACGCTGACCCTAGATAGGGCGCTGAGAAATATTGTTGGTTTAGGAATTCCGCTCGTGGACGCGGTGCGGATGCTGACCCTGAACCCTGCGACACTTCTTGGAATCGAGTTCAAAAAAGGTGCGCTGAGGGTTGGTGCGGATGCGGACATCGTGCTTCTGGATGAGGGGCTGCAACTTACCAACGTTTGGGTGCGCGGGTCAGCGGTGGAATAAGCCGAGCCAGGCACAAACATATAAACTTGGTCAGAACACCCGTGCAAAGAAAAAACTTTGGAAAGATTAGGGATTTAGCGGGATGTTGAGATTTTCAGCCAATTCTTCCGCGTCAAAGGGACTGCAAGCAAAATAGCGTCCGCCGATTTCCAGAGTTGGAACTTTGCGCCTACCGTTGTTGGCCTTGATAACGATTTCCTCCGCGGAGGGATCTCTCTCGATATCGACCTCACGAAATTCCACGCCGCGTTCTTTCAAGAATGTTTTTGCGCGCCGGCAGTCCGGGCACCACATGGTGCTGTACATCGTGATCGGTTCCATAAATTGTCTCTGCGTATTGGATGTCGCGAGAGAGGTTCGGTCGCAAAGCAAATGCGTTCCGAATGCCTAATGCGTCAAGGAGCTTGCACGATCGCCGTGCGTCGCCTCGTTGCGTACTCACCAACCTTGATGCGGATGAGAGCTCGTTGTAGCGCAGCCCTAGCGCGATCCCAATCGATATCGGGATCACCCGCGGTGATCCGTGCCTGGGCACGCTCTAGAGCTTGTTTCGCACGCTCTATGTCAATTTCTTCAGCAAGCTCCGCCGTCTCTGCCAACACAGTTACTCGATCCGTCAGGACTTCCGCGAATCCGCGAATAATAGCCAGATGCACTTCCCCATTGCCGCCAGCATCACGGAATCTCAATTCCCCGATGCCGAGCTCGGTAATTAGAGGCGCATGTCCCGGCAAAATGCCAAGCTCGCCGTCGGCGCCGGGTAACACAACCTCAACCACGGTTTGGCGCAGCAATTGGCGCTCCGGTGTGACGATGACCAGTTCGATGGCGTCGGGAAGCATTTACGTTTTTATGCGCTCGCCTTCATTTTCTCGGCCTTCGCCAGCGCTTCATCAATCGTGCCTACCATGTAGAACGCCTGCTCAGGAATGTCATCGTACTTGCCTTCGACGATTTCCTTGAAGCTGCGCACGGTATCCGCAATCTTGACGAACTTGCCTTCGAGGCCGGTAAATTGCGCCGCCACGAACATAGGCTGCGAAAGGAATTTTTCAATTTTGCGCGCGCGCGCCACTGTGCGCTTGTCTTCGTCGGAAAGTTCCTCGATACCCAAAATGGCGATAATGTCCTGCAGATCTTTGTAGCGCTGGAGGATGGATTTCACGCCGCGCGCGACGGCATAATGTTCCGCACCGACGATGCGCGGATCGAGAATGCGCGAATAACTGGCCAGCGGATCAACGGCAGGATAAATGCCACGCTCAACGATCTGGCGGCTCAGGTTCGTGGTGGCGTCCAAGTGCGTAAACGTCGCGGCCGGAGCGGGGTCCGTGTAATCGTCTGCGGGAACGTAAATGGCCTGCACCGAAGTAATAGATCCGGATTTCGTCGAGGTGATGCGCTCCTGCAATTCGCCAATTTCCGTGTTGAGGTTTGGCTGGTAGCCGACGGCGGAAGGCATGCGGCCGAGAAGAGCTGAGACTTCCGATCCGGCCTGAACGAAACGGAAAATGTTATCAATGAAAAGTAGAACATCGAGATGCTCTTCGTCGCGAAAATATTCCGCGACCGTAAGTCCGGTAAGGCCAACACGAAGACGCGCGCCGGGCGGTTCGGTCATCTGGCCGTAGATCAAAGCTGCGCGGGACTTCTCTGAATCGCCCGGTACAACAACACCGGCCTCCTGGAACTCGAGCCAGAGGTCATTTCCTTCGCGCGTGCGTTCGCCGACTCCCGCAAACACAGACACGCCGCCGTGCTGCATCGCGACGTTGTTGATCAATTCCTGAATCAAAACGGTTTTGCCAACGCCCGCACCACCAAACAATCCGATTTTCCCGCCCTTCAAGAACGGCTGAATCAGGTCAATAACTTTGATTCCCGTCTCGAACATCTCGAGATTCGTTGACTGATCGACCAGCAACGGCGCAGGTCGATGAATCGGATAGTTAGTCTTGCTCACGAGCGGCCCAAGCTGGTCAACAGGCTTCCCAAGAACGTTCATCACGCGGCCTAGCGTTGGCCGGCCCACTGGAACGGTAATCCCTGATCCAGTATCGAAGGCCTTCATGCCGCGAACAAGGCCTTCCGTCGGCTCCATGGCAACCGCGCGCACGCGGCCTTCGCCAAGATGCTGCTGCACTTCGGCCGTCACGTCGATCGGCTCCGGCACGTTGAAGCCTTCGCTCGTAATGCGCACGGCGTTATAAATGGCCGGCAAATGTCCCGATTCAAACTGAACGTCGAGCACAGGTCCAATGACCTGCACGATGTGTCCGACGGCTGCGTATTTCTCGGCCATGCTTTCTCCTAAGCGCCGTAAGAAGCGCCGCTGACAATTTCAATAATCTCTTTCGTAATCGCTGCCTGGCGCACCTTGTTCATGTGCAGCGTGCGCGCCTCAATCACGTCACCGGCGTTTTTCGTCGCCGCTTCCATCGCCGTCATACGCGCTGCATACTCTGCCGCAGACGATTCCAGCATCGCGCGAAGCACTTGCGTCTCGATGTAGCGTGGCAACAATTTCCCTAGCAATTGCTCTTCGGGCTGCTCGTAGATGTAGTCGATCTGGCCAGACTCTTTTTCTGAAGCCGTTTCTTCTTCTTCGCGAATGGCATCCACGGGCAACAGCTTTTCCACCTTCAAGTCAGCGACCATCACAGACTTAAATTCACTAAAAACAATGTAAACCGCATCAATCTCTTCCTTTGCGTACAACTCCGTAACCAGCCCGGCTATCTCGCGGGCCGTCGCAAACTTGACGCGCGCCAGAACGTTTACGTATTCGCCGGCAAATTGGAACCCAGCTCGCTTGAGCGTGTCCCGGCTCTTCTTGCCCACGGGGACGACAGTGATCTTTCTATCCTTGTTCGCACGGAAAAATTCGTTCGCTCTCCTCAGGATATTCGCGTTGAATGCTCCTGCGAGGCCACGTTCACCCGCGAGCACGAGCACAAGGACTCGCCGCTCTGGGCGATGTGCCATTAGAGGATGCTGAGGCTCATCGATCCGCGACATCGTCGAGCGCAGCACCCTCGCCAATTCCTGCGCGTACGGCCGAGCCGCCATCGCCGCTTCCTGCGCCTTGCGAAGGTATGCAGCGGAGATGAACTTCATCGCGCGCGTAATTTGCTGGGTATTCTTTACCGAGCGAATACTGCGCCGGAAATCGAGAAGTGTGGGCATCGTTGTTCGCTACGAATTCATTCCTATTTCGCTGCCGCGCTAAGAGCGGCGGTGAAGCTTTCCTTGAAAGTGTCGGCTGCTTTCTTGATTTCTGCTTTAGTGCCGTCGTCGAGAGCCTTCTTCTCCGCGATCGTTTTCAGGATCGACGGATTCGTGGTCTCCACATACCGCAGAAACTCTTTCTCGAAGCGGCTCACTTCCGGAACGGGAATGCTGTCAACAGCGCCGCTGGTCGCTACAAAAATGCTCAGCACCTGTTTTTCCACGGACAGCGGAACGTATTGATCCTGCTTCAAAATTTCCGTCAGCCGCTGGCCGCGCGCAAGTTGTCCCTGCGTCACTTTATCGAGCTGATCGGCGCCAAACTGTGCAAACGCTGCCAATTCTCGGTACTGCGCCATGTCCAAACGCAGAGTTCCCGCCACCTGCCGCATGGCCTTGATCTGCGCGTTGCCGCCGACGCGGCTTACAGAAATACCTACGTTGATCGCAGGACGAATGCCCGCGTTGAAAAGGTCGGCTTCGAGATAAATCTGTCCGTCGGTAATGGAAATCACGTTCGTCGGGATGTACGCCGAGACGTCGCCAGCCTGCGTTTCAATAACTGGCAGCGAAGTTAGCGAGCCGGCGCCAAGCTTATCGTTTAGTTTCGCGGCGCGTTCCAACAAGCGCGAGTGGAGATAAAACACATCGCCAGGGAACGCTTCTCGTCCTGGCGGACGGCGCAACAACAAGGAAATTTCGCGATAGGCCTGCGCATGCTTTGAAAGATCGTCGTAGAACGTGATGGCGTGTCGTTTCGTATCGCGAAAATATTCGCCCATTGCGCATGCTGCGTATGGTGCAATGTATTGCAGCGAAGCCGGTTCAGCGGCGGAAGACGCAACGATGATCGTGTACTCCATCGCGCCCGCATCGGTCAGCGTTTTCACGACTTGCGCGATCGTCGAACGCTTCTGTCCGATTCCGCAATAAATGCAAATGACGTCGCCACCCTTTTGATTGATGATCGTGTCCAGAATCACGGCGGTCTTACCTGTTTGGCGGTCGCCGATGATCAACTCGCGCTGGCCACGGCCGATCGGAATCATCGCGTCAATTGCTTTGATTCCGGTTTGCAATGGTTCGCGCACGGGTTGGCGGTCCAGGACGCCCGGAGCGATGCGCTCCAGCGGATTGCGCTGCTTCGACGTGATCGGCCCCTTGCCGTCAATCGCCTCGCCCAGCGGATTTACGACGCGGCCAATCAGCGATTCGCCCACCGGCACGGACATAATCGTGTTCGTGCGCTTGACGACATCACCTTCTTTCAACAATTGTGACTCGCCCAGAAGCACAACGCCGACTTCTTCCTCTTCCAGGTTCAGCGCAATGCCAAAAACATCGTGTGGAAAGGAAAGCATTTCTCCGGCCATAACCTTTTCAAGGCCATGGACGCGCGCGATTCCGTCGCCGACGCTGATGATCGCTCCGACTTCGTCGACAGAAACGGTCTGCTCGTAATTCTCGATCTGCTCGCGCAGAATCTTGCTGATTTCATCTGCCTTGATGTTCGCCATGCCTGCTCCTGAATTCTATTCCGCTACTCCGCTGCGAGACGCGCGCGCATTTCGTTCAAACTATTGCGCACCGAACCGTCATAAATCGTGTCGCCAACGCGCACAACCGCGCCGCCCATCAACGACGGGTCCAGCGAATACTTTGCCTGGATTTTCTTCCCGGTAAGCCGCTCGAGCGTTTGTGACAATTTCTTTTTTTGCGCGGCGCTGAGCTCGGTGGCGGAAGAAATCTCCGCCTCGGCGGTGCCTTGCCGCTGCCGGATAACATCCTCAAAAGTAGTGAGGATTTCCGGAAGGATGTGTGTGCGTTGATGATCCGCAATGACAAAAAGAAAATTGCGAATGATCTTGCCTGCGCCGACTCGCGCCGCGATTTTCTCAATCACTCCATGCTTCGCCTCGCGCGGTACACCGGGACTCGTTAGAAAATTCCGCAGCTCGCTAGACACCTCAAAAGCAGTCGCAAAATCGCTCAGTTGTTTGAGGGTCGCGTCGGCTGCTCCCTGAGCTAGCGCGACATCCGCGAGCGCATTGGCGTATTGGAGGCTGGCGGACTTCAATTCGGCCTTCCTTCGAGGCTCTTCACGAACGTATCCACGAGCGATTCCTGCGCCGCTGGCGTCAGTTGTTTGGCAAGCAGGGTTTCCGCGCCGTCAACGGCAAGCGCTGCCGCCAGCGCCTTCAGTTCCAGGCGCGCGGCACGCCCTGCAGCTTCAATTTCTGCCTGAGCTGCGACGCCAACTTTCTTCGCGTCGCTTTGCGCCAGCGCGCGGATGCGCTCGGCTTCCTCGGCAGTTTCGCGTTTTGCGGTCGCCTCGAGCACGGCGATTTCCTGCTTCAGATTCGCCAGCTTGGCCTCTGCCTCACGAACCTGGCGTTCCGCTTCTTCTCGAGCTGCAGTTGCCTTCGTAATTGCTGAATTGATCTTGTCCGCGTTACCGCGGAACCACGCAGGCAATTTCTTCGCAAACAGCCAAATCAAAGCCGCGGCCACGATCGCGAAATTGATCCACTTGAAAATTTCGCTCGTGCGTTCCGTCGACGAGCTTCCGCCCTCCTCCGCCGCATGCGCGCTGAGAACGACACAAAAGAAGAGAACAAGCAAACTTGAGATAACGTACAGTCGCCCGGCTTGCCCAATTTTGCTCTGTCTCATCGAGATGTGCCTCATCGGGCCTCTCTAGTGGAGCTGCCGGGGCGCGTCGGCGACTGCAAAATGCGCCGGGCAATCTCGGCGGAAAGTTGTGAGACGGTTGTTTCGATTTCGCGGCGTGCCGAAGCCAGTTCGCCGGCGATGCGCTCTTTGCCAGCGGCAACCTGCGTGGTAGCCGCCGCGCGAGCGTCTTTGATCACGGCGGCGCGCTCATCGAGCACCTTTTTGCGCTCAACTTCCTGCTGGGCATACACCTGCCCGCGCGCTTGCTTAAGAGCATCCTGGTACTGCTTGGCCTTCTCGATGGCGGCCGCCTGCGCCAGCTCGGCGGCTTTCTGCGCGCCCACGGTGCGAGCATCGCGCTCGGCCATCGCGGCCAGCAGCGGCTTGAAGAAAATCGCCCGTAAGATGAAGTAAAAAAGGAGGATGATCAGGACTGTAGGCACAGCCTGAAGGAAGAGTTCTCCCAGTTGGTGAACAATTTCTTGCATTAAGTTGAGTAGCCTAACACTCGCTTTGGGGCCACGGACTGGCCACCGGATTGGCAGCCGCGCCGCGCCCCCCTACCCGGGAAGGGGCTATACGGTGGGCCTGTCGCTGCCTGAATAAACAGTATTTTATAACATCCGGTGCGGGTTTGCGTCAATCAGGGTGGCTAAAGACAATTTCTCGAATCCTTTGTTTTTCTTGCACTGTTGCTCCTTCCATTTCACGGCTCATGTCGACACTTTCTTCCCTTTGCGGCGCATTTTAGTGGCGCCATGCTCCTGAAATTCCGGCCGCGCATGCGCTTTCCAAAATGAGTTCACCGCACCCTCCGCCAGCCACTCGCGATCCACGCTCGATCCAAAAATATGCCGGTACATCATGGGCCCCAAGAGCAGCGCAACACCTAACTCTTCGTCCAGCACAACCGGAAGCATCCCGCGGTCCACCCCGCGCCGCAGCAATTTTCGCAAAAAGTCGCGCGATCGTTCCATTACTCGCGCTCTCCAGGCTCGCCCAAACTGCTCGTTTCTTGCCGAATAGGCAATGAGATGTGGCATCAACCGTTTCTGTATGGCCGCTTTTTGGGGCGACGGTTCGTATTTCAAAAACGCTTTCAGGTCTTCTCGTAGGTCGCCTGAGTCAAGTTCCGGCGGTCCTTCGTCGAGTTCATGAACATGCACCAATACTTCCAGGCACAGCGCATCCTTGTCCGCCCAATGCTTGTAGACAGTTGCTTTGCTAACGCCCGACGCTGCCGCAATCGCGTCCACACTGGTTGCATCGATTCCGCGTTCGGCAAACAGTTTCGTCGCCGCTTCCAGAACCTTATGGTGCGCGCCTTGGCTGAGTCCTCGAGCCATCTTCCTAAATCTCAATCTTCGAAAAGCGCCACGCCCCCAGGCAGATAAAAGCTGCGGCCACGCATAGGAGAACTAAAGCATCCGTGTACATGCTGAAATGGCTGACTCCTATTAATGCCGAACGCAATCCATCAACACCATAAGTGAGCGGGTCAAGGTGGGTGATGATCGATAGCACTTTTGGCAAATTGTTCAGCGGAAATAGCGCACCCGATAAAAAGAAAATCGGAAGCACCAGGAAATTCATGATCAGTTGGAAACCCTGCATGTCTTGCAGGCTCGACCCGATCGCCGTTCCCAGCGCCGCGAAAACGGATGCGATCAGCCCCATGAAAACAAATCCAAGCGGTACGGCCAACAAACTTACCGGCCGGAACCCTGCAATGACGCACACCACGAAGATCAGGGTTCCCTGAATCAATGCCACGGTGGTCCCGCCCAGCGTTCTCCCAATCATGACCTGGATGCGCGGCACGGGCGCAACAAGCGTTTCTTTTAGAAATCCAAATTGCCGGTCCCACAGCAGCGCAATCCCGGAAAACACAGAAGTAAAGAGCACCGTCATCCCGATGACTCCCGGCGCCATGAACTGAAGATAGCTCCCGCCGCCGGCCTTCTGAAACACCGGTCCCAACCCGAATCCCAGCACCAGCAAATACAGCAGCGGCTGGCCTAACGATGCGATGATTTGCGTTCTCGATCTTGAATATTTTTTCAGCTCGCGCAACCACAAGATGTAAATGGCGCTCATCCTTATCTCCTCAACATTTTTGCGATTTGGCGCAGTTGGTCCGTTGCTCCCGCGCTTTCGTCCCGAATGGTTGTCCCGGTCAGCGCCAGAAACGCGCCTTCTAGCGATTCCGTGCTCGTCTGCTGCTTCAGTTCCTGCGAAGTCCCCATCGCAACGATGCGCCCGTGATCGATCACTGCAATTCGCTGGGCCACGCGGTCTGCTTCGTCCATGTAGTGCGTCGTCAGGAAAACAGTCACGCTTTCGGTTTCGTTGAGATGTTTCACGTGCGTCCACAATTGGTTGCGGCTCTGCGGATCAAGCCCAAGCGTCGGCTCGTCCAGAAACAAGATCTTCGGCGTGTGCAGAAATCCTCGCGCGATTTCCAGCCGCCGTTTCATTCCGCCCGAGTATTGCTTCACCAGCGTGTCCCGCCGGTCCCACAACTCAAAAAGCTTCAGCAGCGTTTCGATGCGCTCCTTTCGAATCTTGCTGGGAACGTGGTAAAGCACGCCGTGCAGATTCATATTTTCCCAGCCGGTCAAGTCTTGATCGAGGCTCGGATCTTGAAACACGATCCCAAAGGATTGCCGTGCCTCATGATGACGTTTAACCGGGTCCAATCCATTCAAGAAGACCGTGCCACTCGTCGGCTTCAGAAGCGTCGTCAGCACCTTGATGGTCGTCGTCTTGCCTGCTCCGTTTGGTCCAAGAAACGCAAAAATCTCGCCCTTCTTCACGTCAAAAGACACGTCGTTCACGGCCGCCAGGTCTCCAAACTTCTTCACCAGATTTTCCACGCGAATCATGCTGCTCTCCATGGACCCCCTCCTCCTTCACCCCAGTGGAATACGCTGTTCCCCGTCGTGCGTCGGGAAAGGAATTTGCATACTAAACGGTTTAGTTTAGTATGTCAACAGATTCTCCGGGGGTCTTCTAATCTTCACCGTAGATTGGGTCTAGGCCATATTAATGCGCGGCGGGTATTGTTGGTTCGCTAGTTTTTCCAGCCTTCTCGGCGTTCGCAGCCACCCAGACTTCGTGAATGGCGGCGACGATCGTATCCGGCCGTTCAAACGGGATCATGTGAGTGCTATCGGGAACCATGATTCTCTTTCCTTGTGTGGAAAGATGCGATTCCTTAACTTGCAAATCATTAACCCAAACTTCGTGGAAGTCGTCGAACTCCTTTTTTGGAAAGCCAGCGGGCAACTGCGACGCATCCGCCGATTTACCCGCGGTCAGCACAACGAGCGGTTTATCTCCTAGATTGCCAGCTGCGCGGACCTCCTTGGCGCTCTCCGCAAAGGAGCCCAATTCCGAAGCGCTCGCATCAATAAATTTCGGCTGCATCTGCAGATAGAGCATTTCCTGTCCAAACTCCTTCGAAACCCCCGGAGCTTCCTCCTGGTTGCGCTGAGAGAATCGCGCAATGCCAAACCGGATCAGCAGCGGCGCAAGCATTTTCTGCCACTTGAGCTGTTCCATGGTTTTTTTCATGAACGCTTGAAGGGCTGGGGTCATGCGGTCGTTTTGATCTTCGTGTGACGCATCCACCAAAACCATCCCCGCGACATCATTTGGGTATTGCCCGTTATACACGCGCACGTTGTAACCACCAAAAGAATGTCCCACCAAAATGTAAGGCCCTTTTTCATTCGCTGCTTCGAGCAGCGCGTGCAGCTCTTTCACAATCTGCATGCTCGTGCGAGGCGCGGAGCTCGAACCGCTCCAGCCGTAGCCCGCGCGGTCATAGGAACAAACGCGCGTGAATTTGGCGACTTCCGTCTGCACGGGGTTCCATCCGACCGCGGGAACTCCTAGCCCGCTATCCAAAATAACTGTCGGACTGCCTTGTCCACGGCAATCGATGCTCAAAGTCAGGTTGTCAAACGAGGAACCAAGCGAAACGGATTTGCCCTGTTGTGGAAACCTGCGCGCGTCCGCCCTGTTTCCAAGCGCCTGATAGCACGCGCCCACAACTGCTGCAGTAATGACGAGCACAAGAAGGCCAAGTAATACTCGGCCAATCCAGCGCTTCACGCGCCCTTTACGGCGTGGCGCGCTTGTTGCAGTCTCGTTTTCCAAGGAGTTCTCCTCGCGTGAAACATTTGATGCAGTTTCGATAGCCGGATATTAGACCTCCCAGTGCGGGGCGTCAACGAATGGAGAAGACCAGTGCGGGAACTGTGAAGAGCAGAACATCTGAACGACTCACGAAACGCTCAAGCGTTTTGACGCGAGAGACCGAGCCCTCACTGATTTGGTGCCGCGGCGCCCGCAGGCACGGGCTCGTAGACGTAGCGGATATCGAGAGGTGTATTTGATCGGCCCATCGTGAGGCGAATCGTTTCAAAAAGCTGCGTGCCATCGGAAGACAATTCGAACGTGCGGCTCATCTTCCCACCGTGAGGACTCTTCTCGTCCGTCACCAACTGAGGCCCGTCCCAATGCGCCGCAATCTCTTGCAGAGTCTCGTCCTTTGAATCCGGCTTCTGAATCTTTCGCCCGTCGGTGAAAAGCGCCTGCTTGCGGTTCTGATCGCCGGTGAGATCGACTTCCGGATTCTTCGGATCTTTTTGTGCAAGCGTCAAGGAATTCGCAGGCGAGATCGCGTTCTGCGTGCGCAGGCGTTCCTCGTCGCTTTCTCCGCCTCGGCTCCCGCCGCTTCCTCCGTGGCCGCCAATAGGAAAGCCTGCAATGCTCACGCCGCTGCCGCCTCTCGATCCGCTTCCCCTACTTGTACTCGCGTCCTGCATTTTTTTCCGGGGATCGTCGCTCTCGTCCAGGTTAAGTTTCCATTTCCCAAGGATAGAAGTCCGAGTCTCCGGCCGCGGTTGCAGATTCTGCGGGCTCGCAGCCGAAGCCGGAGAAGCTTGCGGCTGCGCCGCCGGCAAAGGTCCAGCAGGTGCCTGCGCGCGAATCGAGCCAGGCATCGCTGCTGCAGCGATGCACAAAATTCCGAGGGTCGAAAAAATGGATGAGCTACGCAACTTCATGATGGCCCCCTGCTTATATAAGTGATTCCCGCCGCAAGATACGAAAGTTCCGCTGCGCCCTTCCTGCTTGGCGATACCTCCAACTCGCGCAGAAGGAAACACTTCAGTAGGAAACGTCAGGCAGGCGGCAGCCAATCGTTCAATGCCAGAATGCCCGGCAAAAGAGCGAGCGCACCAAGTTTTCGGAATTGCGCGGCACGTTTGCGGTATTCAAACGTGCCAGCCGGTAAGATGGCCATGAAGGGAACGCCCGCGTCCCGAGCCGCCAGCGCGTCGTCAATGTTGTCCCCGACGTAAAGCGCCGTATTAGGATGGCGCCGGCCCAGGATTTTCAGCAAACCATCGGGAAAAGGTTTTTTCCGCTTCACATCATTCATGGTTACGACGTTTCGGAAGTGCCGCGCCGCCGTCCATCGATCAAATGTATACGCGAACTCCTTGCGCGTTCGCCCCGTAAATAAATTGAGCTCAAATCGCCGCCCCCAGCGCTCGATTTGCCCCGGTTTAACAACAAATTTTTCCTTCCGCACATTCCCGGACTTGCCGTCTTTGCCCCAGTAGAACTGCTGAAACGCATCGCGCGCCTCTTCATACGACGTGGGGCGCCCCAGCGCAGTGGCCCAATTTGAAACCATTTTCCAATCGTCGTTGTTGCCCGGTTTGCTTTTCCACCTGTGCAGTTCGGGCCAAGTGACCCGCTTGCCCGTCAAAAAACGCATCGTTTCCAGGCCAGACAGCCAGAATGAACGGCGCACGTCCACCAACACGCCGTCCACATCAAATATAAGAATCTTCGGAAGTGCGATTGTTTTCGAAGCGGCCACTCAAGAATTGGAGCAGAAAATTTCCTCTACAGCAACGTGCCGCGTTCATTTGCCACCGGGGCAAAATGATCGGAAGCAAAACGCTGGATAAACAGTTCCCACCCAGGCCTTCGCATGAGAAAGAGGAATGGAATCTCCACGAGCTTCATCCCCCGGGGGCATCGCAGGTTCCGTGACGCTTCGCGCTTCGAGGCGGCGTGCCACATAAATCTCGAGAAGTCGGTCCAGTTCCTGCGGACGAATCGGTTTGCTGAGATAGCCATCCATCCCGCCCGCCATGCATTTCTCGCGATCCCCTTTCATGGCATGCGCCCTCAAAGCGACCACCGGTTGGTGGAGCCCGCTGCCTTTTTCCTTTTCTCGAATTGCTGTAGTCGCTTCGAGCCCGTCCATCTCGGGCATCCTGAATTGAGCCTCGGACTGCTGCGTGTGCCATAGTGGTGCAAGCGGGATGCCGGCCCCGCCGGAGTTAGCCTCGGAAACGGTCTCGCGACGCAAACCAACTCGTCGATCTTCGGTAGGATTGCCGCAGCCGGAAAGGCCTTGTTACAATCACGCGCGCGGGCGCCGCGGCTCAGAGCTTGGTGAGAAGTTGTTCAGAAAGAGGAATGAATGGCTGGATTTGCCGGTGTGGATTTCATCGATTTTGATTCGCAGCTCAACGACGAAGAAAAACTCGTCCGACAAACGGCGCGGCGATTCGTCGACAACGAAATTATTCCCATCATCGAAAAACACAGCCGCGAGGGGACATTTCCAAAACACCTCGTGCCGCAGCTTGGAGAGTTGGGATTTTTCGGCGCGAGCTTGCAGGGATATGGCTGCGCGGGAATGTCCAACGTTGCGTACGGTTTAGTGACGCAAGAGCTCGAGCGCGGGGATTCCGGATTGCGCAGCTTCGTCTCGGTGCAAAGCGCGCTCGTGATGTATCCGATTTATGCGTATGGAAGCGAAGCTCAGAAAGAAAAGTGGCTGCCGTTGCTACAGCAAGGCACAGCCATCGGCTGCTTTGGATTGACGGAGCCGCAGTTTGGATCGAATCCGGGTGGGATGCTTACGCGCGCGGTGAAGAAGGGCAGCAAGTATATTTTGAATGGCGAGAAGATGTGGATCACCAGCGGGTCGATTGCGGACGTCGCGGTTGTCTGGGCAAAATGCGAGGACGAAAAAATCCGCGGATTTTTAGTGGAGAAAGGAACGTCGGGATTCAAGGCCTGGGATGTACACGGGAAATGGTCGCTGCGCGCGTCGGTGACTTCGGGATTGGCATTCAGCGACTGCGAAATTCCGGAAGAAAATTTGCTACCGAATGTTGTGGGATTGAAAGGGCCGCTGGGGTGTTTGAATCAGGCGCGCTACGGGATCGGCTGGGGAGCGCTGGGCGCGGCGATGGGTTGCTACGACACCGCGCTTCAGTACGCAAAGACACGGAAGCAGTTTGCGAACAAGCCGATTGCTTCGCACCAACTGGTTCAAGAAAAACTGGCTTGGATGATTACCGAGATCGTGAAGGGACAATTGCTGGCGTTGCACGTCGGACGGCTCAAGGACAAGGGTAAAGTCGATTTTTCGCACATCTCGATGTTGAAAATGAACAACGTGGCTATTGCGCTGGAGACGGCGCGGAAGGCGCGCGATATTCTCGGGGCGAATGGCATCGTCGACGATTACTGCATCATGCGGCATATGAACAACCTTGAGAGCGTTTATACGTACGAAGGAACGAACGACATTCATAAGCTGATCATCGGGGAAAAAATCACCGGAATTTCTGCATTCGTTTGAGAGAAAGAGCGGACAGACTGAAGTCTGTCCCACTATGCAGCTGATCCCGCGGAAAAGAAGACAGGCTGAAGCCTGTCCCACTCCAGCCAACCAATCTTGCGTGTCGTTGAATCTTGTATGCTGTAGGGACGCAGTGTGCGGCTTGCGTGCTGATCGATCTCGAATGGGCCACAACGGGCACGGCCCTTCGAAGCTCAGGGTAAACGTGTCGTGCCCCTACGGGAGAAATTCATGGATGCATTCGCGATCGGTTCGTCTCGCTCGTTCCTTTGCCGCACTTCGTTGCTGCTGATGTTGCTTGTATCGGTGTGCGGATTGGGGAGAGCGCAAGGGAAAGCCGCGCCGGAACCGAAACAGAAGATTCGTGCGATCACTGCGTTTGTGCTTCTGGATCGCACGCAGTATCAGCAGCAGATTGCGGATGCAGTGAAGATGCTGAACCGGGCGCGCACGATCTTTGAGTCGCGCGGCTTTGAAGTACAAACGATTCGGATCGCGACGCAGCCCTTCCCCGAATACACAAAAGGAATGACGGACGCACAAGCGCTAGCGTTCTTCAACGATTACGACGCGCTTGCGGTGAAGGACGGGTTTGACGCGGCGATTGGGCCGGCGATGATGACCGCCACGGATTCCCCGGCGCAGGCGGACCTGCTTGCGGATATCCTGCTCAACACGAAAAAAATAAACGGCACTGTGGTCGTGGGCGCGGAAGACGGTGTGCGCTGGCCCGCCGTTGGCTCTGCAGCGCGCGTCATGAAAAGGCTCGAAGACACCGAGCATAGCCAGGGCAATTTTCGATTTGCGGCGATTGCCATGGTGCCGCCGCTGACCCCGTTTTTCCCCGCCGCCTACGTCACTGGGTTCGGCCACCAATTTGCGATTGCCTTTGAGTCGGCCAACATTGTGGCCGCTGCGTTCAAGGATGCGCCGGATCTTGCTACGGCCAAGCGCCGCTTGACCGACGCTTTGGGAAAGGCAGCGTTTGAGGCGCAAGCGCAAGCGGGACGGGTCGATTCGGAAACGGGCTGGGCCTACGTGGGAATCGATCTATCGCCCGCTCCTTTGAAGGATGTTTCTATCGGCGCAGCAATCGAAAATCTGACGACCTTGCCCATTGGCTCCAGCGGAACGCTCACGGCAGCGGCAACCATCACCTCCGCCATAAAGGAAATCCAGGTAAAACAAACGGGTTACTCCGGGCTGATGCTGCCAATTCTCGAGGATTCGCGGCTCGCACAGCGCTGGAGCGAGGGGCGTATTTCGATCGATGCTCTGCTGAGCTACAGCGCTGTGTGCGGTACGGGTCTTGATACCGTACCTCTCCCGGGCGATATCAGCGCCGAGCAGCTTTCTCTCATCATCGGCGACATGGCCAGTCTCGCGGTGAAGTGGCATAAACCGCTCTCGGCGCGCCTATTTCCCGTCGCGGGTAAGGGACCGGGCGACAAGACAGAATTGGACAGTCAGTTTCTTGTGAACGCCACTATTCAGCCGCTTGGCAAACCGTGAGTCGGCGGGACCTCTCGCAGAAGCGATGCGCACTACTGCATCAAGATGGTATACCTGAGAGAGTGTTGCGGTTTCAATAATAATTCCGCGTGTCGCCGGGGTCGGCTAAAGGTTGATCGGGGATTATGTCTGCTTCCATCGTGGTGGATCCCAGTTCGCGGCGACGGAACAATTCAGAGTCAAAATCGCCTCAGACATATGTGCATGTCGGCTGGCTACGGGAAATGCAGGCTTGCTCACTTTATGTGGACGCGGTCGGCGTGGTTACAGGTGGACATGTCAGAGAGGATGATCTTGTCGCCTTCTTTGAGTCCGTCGAGGATTTCGATGGTGTTTATGGAAACGCGGCCTAGCTTTACTTCGACGCGCACGGCTTCGGCGCCGTCTTTGACGATTTTGAAGAGAGCAATTGTGGAATTTTGTGCACCCTGGGCGGGGCGGCCGACGTAGAGGACATTTTCAATGGTTTCGATGTCGATGGTCGCGTCAACTGGGAGATCGATAGCGACTGCTTGGTATAAAGGGCCATCGATGGAAACATCCAAACTAACCATCCCGTTTGTTACTTCCGAACTGATGCTGCTGACATGGCCCTTCACGATGCCCCGCGTGGGCATTGAGGGAAGGACGACTGCGAAAGCTACCGTGGCATTTTGACGGGGCTGCACCTCTTTCGCCATGAATTCCGGTAGAGTGACTCTGGCGACCAGATTCTTAGAACTTTCGGTGCCAATCAGTTTTCCGAGTCCGCGGACCTGGCGGACCATGGGACCTCGCTTCACGGTATCGGTCCAGATAGTGTTGTTTTCGACGGTGGGTATGTCGCTGGAGGATATTCCGCGGACTGGGGCGCCAACGCCCTCACTAATACCGCCGGCGATTCCTCCGTTGACGCCTTGCGCGGGCGGCGTCGCAGCGCTTCTGTCCGGTACCCCTCCCTTGACGCCGCCTGAGACGCCGCCAGTTACTCCGCTGGAAACACCGCCCGGAACGCCTTGAGCTACGCCGCTTTGCGGGGGGTTTTGCGGGAGACGGGGCCCGGCTTTGAGGGGAAAAGCCCAAACGGCAAGGACGATGGCTAGCGTGATACAGCACGAGATGGCCGTTAATGAAGCAATTAGTCTTGTTCGAGACATACGAACCTCCTTCAACATGAGAGCTACTCTTTCGGCGAGCTGACGCTCGACGAGAAATGGGGGAGCGGGAATGGGCGCGGCAGGAACGCGGCCCGCGGTAAATTCGAGCAAGGCTTGCAAATAGGCTTTGCGCGCGTTTGTGAGCTCTATAACTTCGAGATCGACGACCTGCTCGCGGGCCAAGCGGACGCGAGCGATGAGCCAGGCGATGGCGGGATGAAACCAGAAGATCGCGCGAATCACTTCTTCGAGCAAATGATGCGCCCAGTCGCGGCGGCGGACATGCAGCAATTCGTGGCAGGCAATCGCGGATTGGAATCGCGCGTCCATGGCGGGGAAACGGGCGGGGAGCAAAATTACGGGGGCGGTGAAACCGAACGTGACGGGCGAAAGCACATCGGAGGAGAGGCGGAACTCAGCGCGAGCTTTCAGGATGGCGCGCATTTCTTCGAGAACCGCAGCGGTTTCCGCGAATGACGAAATAGAGGAAGAAGACTGGCGGAATTGGCGAAGCTTCAGAAGGCCGAGCGCGAGGATAGCGAATCGGACAGCGATTCCCGCGAGAATCGCGACACCGAGAATTTGGGCGATGAGTTCCAAGCTGGGGAAATTCCAGTGTGAGGCGACGGGGATGGGTGTTGCGGCGACGTTCGTCACATCGGGCGCGATCACAAATGCGCTGAGGACTGGAACACGATGCCGGGGCTGGATGACCGGGAGAAGGAAAGCGATGGCGAGAAGCGCTCGCCAGTAGGCGAGGAGCACGCGGGGCTGGCGAAGCTGAAGCAGGCGCGGCAGAAATGCGGCGGCTAGCGCGAGGACAGCGACCTGGGCGCTCCAAAACAGGAGATTGGAAAACCACAGAGGCGTATTCATTTCGACTCCGATTCTTTCAATTCACTCGGACGTTCATTTTGCTTCCTCGATCATGCGGACGATTTTTTGCAGGTCTTTCTCGCGAATTTGACGGGACTGGACGAGATGGACCAGGAGCGGTTCCGCTGAGCCATTGAAAACGCGGTCGATGAACTCGCGGAGCATGCCGCTGATGACCTGGCTCTTGGGATGCGCGGGACGATAAATAAAGGCCCGGTCCTGGCGGCGTTTTTTCAGATAGCCCTTGATTTCAAGGATTTTCATCATGGTCATGACAGTGGTGTAGGCGATTTTGCGTTTGTCGAGCAGGGCTTCGTATATATCGCGGACGGTGGCAGTCTCGCGGAGCCAGACAAGTTTCATGATTTCGAGCTCCTGAGGAGTGAGGGTGGTGTGTTTGGGTCTCATCGTATTCAATGTTTAGTACTAATTAATTAGTATGTCAAGGAAAAAATGTAAAACTTCTTGGTGTTTCTGAGTCAGCTTTTCCGCCCACGGGGCCTCTTGAATTATTGGTCGTCGATCCGATAGCTGCCTGACGGGACCGAGCGTCTTGCGGTGCCTCCGACCAGAGTCATAAAGGTTTTGAGCACGTCCGTGGATGCCGGGCTAAAGCCCGGCGCTACGCGGTATCAGGGTGCATATTGGGTGAAGACGGAGTCGCGAGGAGCTTTTGCGTGGCAGGGAGCGCAGGTTTCGAGTGCAGCAGCGGTGCCCGGTTTACCGTCTTTGTCGAAGTGTGCGTATCCCCAGCCGCCCGTCGTGGCCCATTTTTTTGAATCCTTGACCATGAACTGAACGTTGGTCTGTGGACCGGGAACGAACGATTGGGGATCGCCAAAGACTTTGTCGTTTTCCGCGGATGGGGTGTGACTGTAATGCAAAGCGGCGATGATGGTGCCGTCCGGAAACGGAAGCTTCCCGTCGCGGTAGGCCTTGATCGCTATGTCATTACCCAACATGGCGGCAAAACTGTGGAGGTTGCCTTCCTCATGAGCCACGGAGATCAATCTCCAGTCTCGGTATCCATGGGGAATCTTGATTCCGAAAATCGGGACGGCCTCTCCATCGCCTTGTCCTGATGCAGGGGCTGTTAAGGCAAAAACGCCGGCGGCCGTTACAACTGCAATAAATAAGAAAGCGATCCATTTCATGGGGTCTCCTCTTAAACGCAGAAGTCAACTTCGCCTGGCCGGCCCCGTCCGGGGGCCACATGCTACCCCCGGGCGACATTGCCAAACAACGCCGCATGGGAGTCCCTCGATGAACTGAGCCACATCCACCCAGGACGCTTTATTGTTCTCGACAACTTCGCTCGTGACTGTTTACGAATTTGTGGGGCAAGAAACGGCAGAGGTTCGCTGCTTCACTTCGTCCCGGCACCGGCCGCTCCGGGTCCTCCGCCACGCCACCACGGCTCACACTTCGGAAATGTGTAAAGAGGCGTGGGCTTCTGCGGTTTTGTGCTCTTCGCTTGCTTTACCTTTTCTGGTTTTGTGTTTTTCGCTCCCTGTGTCTTCTCTGGTTTTGTGTCTCCTCCTGCACCACTTGGCTCCTGCGCGCAGAGGCCAGAAGCGGCTGCCACTCCGCACAACAAAAGCCCGCACAACAAACGAATTCGCATTTCAGTCTCCCTTCGCTCCAAACGTTCCTGGGCCGGGAATTGAGCAAAGTGGATATTGGAAATTTGATGTGAGCACGTCTATCGTCAGAATTTACAGTCCGCTTTTCCTGCCGGCTACGGTGAGGCTGCTCACGGATTTGTGTTAACGGTCGATCTCGAGCATTTATTGCGCGTCTTCGACAGGCGATTCGGTGCGAGAAACTACACGAAAGACGGGAACAAGCCGGACGCCAGTGTTTGATGTGAGGAAGAAGGAAGAGGCGGGATCGAATTCGATCGCGAGATGGATGGCCTCATTGGGAAGAACACGGAAAATATTTTCAGTGCCGGTTCCCGGAGTGATGTGAAATTCTTCGACCGCACCGTCGAATTCCAAAGGCCTCACGGAATGATTGGCGAAGACGATGCAGTGCCAACCTACACTGCCACAGGCGTTGGTTTCAGGGAGGACGTCATCGGCGGTGGGATTGAGAGGCACGAGTCGAAGCCGCAGCTGGCGATATTCATCTGCGGGAATTGTGGCTGGGACGTTTGCGCCGGTAGATAAACCCAGCAATCGAGAATCGACGTTCAGCGCCAGAAAGTCCAACTGGATCGGATGCGCCGCCAGATCAGGAGCAAGTTCCTCCCAGCCAGGTGAATCCTTGTCTGACGTCATGCTGGGATGAACTTCAACGCCACGAAGTGTGACAAAAATGTGCTGTGCCTCGCCTAGTGACGCTAGTGACGACGGAAACGCCGAGGAAGGCGACGTAGGCGCCACAGCCTCTTTCATCTGAAAGCTAACGGCCCCAGTTGCCTTGGTGAGGGGGCAGGACGTATTGCTGAAAGCGATGCCGCTTTGATTTCCGTTCCAGAAACCGGCATAGCAGGAGTTGCAGCCAGAGTTGGCCAGACAGACAGGGAGCACAACGAGAAAAATGCTTCGAAGAACGTTCGCCGGAGATTCCATGGCGCCCGTGCGCTGCATACTGGGGCCTCACGTCTGGGAACGAAGAGAGCATACCACTTTCCTAATTCGGCGGGTAGAGAGCTTAATTTTCCGCGCGATTCGCCTGCCGCCGAAATAATCAGAGGTCGCGTTCTTGAACCCGCTGAAATGAATCACAATCTCAACGGGAAGTTCCGTCTCATTTCTGACGTGCAAAACACACAACCACCATCCGCCACCTGAAGACCCATGCGCCCTGAAACAAGTGCGAGCCAGGCGCCGTGCGTATCACAAATTATAGGCACCGGTAAAACGCGCGTACATTAAATGCTTGTTAAGAATTAGCATCGGCCAAATGGTGCCACCAATCACATGTCCAATCCTCCTCAAAGACATACGTAAAATTGGAGTGTGTGTTAAAAAATTCACTTCCAAGAAATTATTTCCTTTCCTTCTGAAAGTCAGACTTTTTCAGTGGCTATTGTAATTACTGACACTAGCCAGCCGCTCCGCCATGCGTCAAAAGAACTCTTGCATCGTTGTTGAAAGTGTTGAGATGCGCTGCCTGCATTCGTTGAAGTTTGCAGCAGTGCAACTCAATGAAAACCAAATAGCTTTTTGAAGGAGAAATCAATCATGCCAATTAAGAATCCAAAGGAACTATTTGTAACGATTCTGAGCCAGGTGCGACAAGGCACAGAGCGTTCGGCGGCGGTCTATAAGGAACTGGGCGAATTGGCCCAGAATTCCGAAATCCAGGAGGCCCTCGAAGCTCGGGCTTTCGTTTCACACCAAACCTTAGAGAAATTAGACGAGACATTCCGAATGATCGGAGAGAAACCGGTAAATGTTACCGGGAGGCTCCACGATGTTTTTGTCGAAGATTTCCGCAGGGAGCTCGCGGAGATCCAGTCCCCCGAGGCGAGGCGACTCTTTGTACTGGCAAAAGCCAATCATTTGAGCCACATGCGCACGGCGGAATACGTCACGTTGGTGGCGGCCGCTGACCTTACCGGTAACCATGGCGCGGGCGTGCTACTGGAAAGCTGCCTGGCAGACCATTTGGCATTCGTTGAACGGACGAAGCGATTTATCCATCGCGTTGCGGAAGCGAAGATTGCGGCGAGGGCAGCGGGCTGAGAGCTCAACTAACAAACCACGTAAAGAAGAGTCCGCATGGTCCTGTTTCGCAGAAGAGACAGGACCATGCGCGTGTTTACAGCGAAATAAATTGGGAAGCGCTGGATCGACTCCTGGCGGAGCTCATGCCATAGCTATCGTTCTCATAGACTTGCACTGCGATGGAATCTTCAAGAAAAATCGCGCCGCCAGTGCTGGCTGGCGGCGCGGTTGATACTGACTACCTCAAGATGTTCGGCTACGCGGGCGTCCTCACGCCAGGCGCGAAGTCGACCCGCGCTTCCGCTTGCGGTTAACGGCGGACCCTGAGACTGATTGTTGTGGTGTGGTTCAGGGAACCTGAAACGCCAGTGATCGTCACAGATCTTGTTCCTGTCGTTGCCGTGCTGCTGGCCGTCAACGTCAGAGTGCTTGTGCCGGTGGCGGGATTCGGGCTGAACGCCGCAGTAACACCGGTGCCCAAGCCGCTGGCCGAAAGAGTGACGCTGTCTGCGAAGCCGTTGGACGGAGTGATGGTGATGGTTGTTGTTCCGTGCGATGAGCGAGTGATGGTCAAGCTCGCCGGCGATGCGGAGAGTGTGAAGTTCCCGGCTGCTACGGTGGTCACCGTCAGAGAGACTGTGGCGTTCTGCGTTATGCCTCCGCCTGTGCCAGTGACGGTGATCGTGTAAGTTCCTGTCGCGGTTGTTGAAGTTACCGCGATGCTCATGGTGGAGCTGCCCGATCCCGGTGCGGCGAAGGACGCGGGACTAAAGCTCACGGTTACGCCCGTTGGCTGGCCGGACGCAGTCAACGCAACGGCTGAACTAAAACCACCAGAGACGGCACTGGTGATCGTTGATGTGCCATTGCCACCCTGGACCACCGAGACCGAACTGGGCGAAGCGGAAATACTGAAGGTCGGACTCGTCGAGGTTGGAGCGAGAGCATTGATCAGTCCAGTTCCGTTCGGACTGCCCCAGCCGGTCACGAGATCATAGCCAGTCACCGCCGAGTAGCTGCCTGATGTGCCGCTGGTGATGTCGTGGAATTCCGTACCGTAAGCGGAGGTCACATTCTGCGAGTAAAGCGTCGGATTGATAAAACCGATGGTCGGCTCGCCATTGTTGGCGAGTTGCTGGTTGACGAGGGCAATATAGCCGGCCCACATGGGAGCCGCAAAACTGGTGCCGCCATAATCGTTTGCGGTGCAGGTGGTTTGGTCGGCGCAAACGTAGAAGGTGAAGTTTGCGTTTGCGGAAACGTCGGGGCCGTTGCGAAGAGAGGTGGAGCCCTTGTTGGAAGAGTTGATGACACCCGCGGCGGACTGCCACGAGGGGATGGCGATGGAGTCCGGCGAGATGCCGCCGCCGCTGTCAACCCAAGCGGTTTCGGACTTCCAAGCGCCGCCGGCACTGGCAGTTACGAGATCGGTGCCGCCAACAGAAACTACATACGCATTGTCCGCTGGCCACGCTTCATTGCTCTTTGACCAAGTGGAAGAGTCTCCGGAAGCGGCAAAGAAATTCTGCCCTTGCGCGGCCATCTTCTGAAAGTACGGGTTAAGAGTGCTGGGATCGGCGGGCGTCCAGCCCCACGAGCAGCCAATGGTGGTGGGAAGCGGGTTGTGGGTCGTCATGGCGCTGATGATTGCGGTGTCGGTGGAACCGACGTACATCACAAGACTGGATAGCCCTGGCGCCATGCCGATGGCCTGAGTCATATCGAGCGTTTGTTCGGTGTCGTCGCAACTGCCGCCAGCTCTGCTATCCACGCAGGATGTGCTGGTGCCGTCGGTGGAAAGCAGCGTTATGGGGACATTGTTGGTTTGGCCGACGTTTTTGAAATAGGTGGTGAGGTCGGCAAGGTCAGTCCCGAGATATTCGAAGAGACCGAGATTCTGGCCGGCGCCCGTGAGAGCCGTTCCGCCATAGTAGGCCGCGCGCATGTCGCTGCCCAAGAACGAAGCGGACGGGCCAGAGCCGGTGGTGGCGTGGGAAACGAGAGCGTTGGCATTGAGGCCGTGAGCTGCGGCGTAGTCGCTCTTTTTGACGTAGAGAGGATGCGGGATGGAAAAGTTATCGAGCCCAGAGACGTGCCAGAGTTGGAAGGGGAGATCGACCATGGGCTCGCGATCTGGAGCATAGAATGTGCGCCCTTCCGTGGGGTGCTGGTAGAGGCCCATACTGACGTGGAAGGCTGTCTCAATATTTTCCACCGGGCCTTCGAGCTGGACGTCCATACCATCGCGAGTGCCGCCGACGACGGCGAGGCCAAGCGTTTTCGCGTAACGAATCACGGCGTCGTAGTTTTCCTGGGTGGGGCCAAACTTGGCAGTAAATTCTTGCACGGTGAGGAAGTGCCGGTAGGTGGGGCTGGAGGGGTCGTAAAGGTCTCGTAAGAAGCTGTCCAATCCTGCCTGATCGCGGAGAGGCAGAACTACGTCGATTCGCATGGACTGTCCTGCTGGGAGCCGGCCGAGGAATTTTGCCTGCCCGTTTAGGTTCGCTTCGCGCACATGACGCGTCATGAGGGACTGCGCCTGCGTCCGGCTCTCCACCACGAAGAGCAAGATCGCTGCGCACAACACCGCATACAGGGCGCATCGATACAACACCACTCGATTACTTTTTTCAGATTGGTTCATCGGTTGGCTCCTTTGGTTCTCGGGATCGGGGACTCTCCATTTGGGAGCGGAGTTTGCTGCGGTACTTCCTTGGAACAGGGCTTTGGAGTTAGACCCCGGTTGTGCGCATGGTACCCTTCTGCTGCGCGGGACGCAACGAATTTGGCAGCCGGCTGGGGCCCGGCAAGTTCAGCGCAGTGTGGTGTGCACTGAACTGTCGGCGGACGCGGATGAAGAGAATTGTCAGCTGCCCTGCGGAGATTGCATTAGAATAAAAAAAGAGGAACGTGACTATGGCACTAGATTGGTCACAGTGCCCGGCAGTAGAAAGCGTGCCGGGAAAAGTGAGTGGGGCGTGGGTCTTCCGCGGAACGCGGATGCCTGTTGCCACCGTTTTCGAAAACTTAGAGGACGGACTCAACATCGACGAGATCGTGGAATTGTTTAACGGTTTGACCCGTGAGCAGGTTCAAGCGGTCTTGGATTTTGCGGCCCACAGTTTAGAAACTCCAACGCTCAATCGATAATGCGCGTTCTATTCGATCAGGGGACACCCGTCCCGCTCCGGCAGTCCCTGCGTGGCCATGCCGTCAAAACGGCAAGGGAGCAAGGTTGGAGCACGCTGCTGAATGGCGAACTCCTTCGTGCCGCCGAAAAGGCTGGTTTCGATGTGCTGCTCACGACTGACACGAGCATCCCTTACCAACAGAATCTCGAAGGCAACAAGGTAGCGCAAGGCTGCAGCAGATCGTTGATGCCGTAGACGCTGCAAAACCTGGAAGCTGCGCGGTCGTCGAAATTCCTGCAAGATAGGGCTGCCATGAAAGATCTGTCCCAATACCATTATCCAGTAGGCGAATTATTCGCGCAGCCGGCGACGGCTGAGGATTGGGAGAAGTATCGGCTGAGCGACGAGCAGGTGAAATTTTTCCGCGAGAATGGTTACTTGAAGGGCGTGCGCATTCTGACGGATGAACAAGTGGAAGCGCTGCGAGGGGAATTGGAACAGCTGATGGACCCAGCGCACGAGGGGCGTGAACTTTTTCACGAATATCATTCGAACGAGTCGACCGATGCGAGCCGCGTGGTATTTCACGCGCTAGGTGCGTGGCGCGTCAAGCTAGGCTTTCACGATCTGTTGTGGAACCCAGCGTTCCTTGTGCCAGCATCGCAGCTGCTTGAGGGACCCGTGCGCTTTTGGCACGATCAACTTTTCTGCAAGCCGGCGCGGCACGGCGGAGTAGTGGCGTGGCACCAGGATTATTCTTACTGGACGCGCACGACGCCGCTGGCTCATCTGACGTGCTGGATTGGACTGGACGATTCCACGCGCGAGAATGGTTGCCTGAATTACGTGCCGGGAAGCCACAAGTGGCCGGACTTGCCGAAGCCCGTCCTAACGGGGGAGATGGACGGAATCCGCAGCAGCTTGCCGGACGATTTGAAAGACAAATTCAAACCGGTAGCGATCGAGCTGAAAAAAGGCGAAAGCGCATTTCACCATGCGCGGACGATGCACGGTTCAGGCGCGAACGATACCCCCAAGCCACGGCGCGCGACGGTGATCAATATTTTTCGTGATGGCGTTATGTCAGATGCGGATGAGCCATTGCTCTCCGGCGTTCCCGTGATTCCTCGCGGAAACAAAATGAGTGGACAGTTTTTTCCTCTGCTATTTGAGCCGGCGCCGCGACGCGATCACCTAGACTGACAGCAGGCGACTGAAAAATGACCGATACCGGCGCAATGCCAGTCTCAGGTCTTCCGTCGAAACGTTTTCGCCCTGGTCCCATTGGCCTTCCAGATTGCTTCGTTCCTGGGCGAAGATTTCTGCCAGCCGTTTCATTGTTCCTGCGACCAAGTTGTCCGCTTGCTCCACGGACCGGCGAGGTTCATCCACAAAACCGACTTGTACCGCATCCCAGCGAGCGCGTAGGTCTTTCGCTTCGCCGCTCGAAAAGAGTGGGCCAGTCTCCCGCTCCTTGGCAGGAGCGGCCGCAGCGGCGTAAGTTCCGGTCCTGGTTACGACTTTGGGAACCTCCGCGCAAGCAAGTTCAATCGGTTCCGATTCCACTTCCAACACAGAATCGTCTTCCGCCACAGAGTCAACTTCCGCGGTTCTTGGGGCAAATTCGCCGGCTCCGGCCAAGTCCGCGGTGGTCAGCTCAGCATCTGGCTCGTCTGAGAAAACGGAATCGTCTGATAGAAAATGTTTCTTTTTGATTTCATCGCTCATGATGCGCTCCTGTTGGTCTTGATTTTCGGATGCAACCGTTAGGCGCGTCCGGCCCGCGCAGTTTTAGAACGGGTCAATTCAGGTTCGTCAGCCAATTCTGCAAACAACGTGCGGTAATGAATCATGGCTTGTCTCATGTCTTCAGTACTTGCGCGGCCTTTGGAATGCTCCAGCGCAATGTCGTGTCCCGCGCGATAATGTTCGACAATGAGCGGGTGATTGACGGAAATATCCGCAGCCCGTTGATCGAAGTCCGTCACGGGATAGCCGCGCGCAGCCATTACATCTTGGATGAGTTTGTCTGCCTCGCTTAGCGCGCCTTTGGGATCGTCAACAAATCGGGATTGGATCTTCTGCCAAGCCGCCACAAAATTCGCTCGTGCCACGGGCGACAGCGGCCTCAGATCAAAGCGCTCCACTCTTTTTTCGAGTTTTTCCAGTTTTGCTTCCGCTTGCGTTTTGCTGCCAGTTTCTCCGATGACACGACTGTATTCGGGACCGAAACGAGTTCTGAGTCTCTTGCTGCGCTGATTTCTGATGATTAAGATGATCGTCCCGGCGACGGCCACGACGACGATCACGATTGCAACAACTATTGTCGACGTGCTCATAAGGGTTCCTCTCAGATCCTTGATATCGCGTCAGCGGGGCAATGCTCTATCCCCAGAATCCTGTAATACCCTGGGATGGAACGTGTACCGACGCGAGCAGGCGAGTATCGATTTAAGTCACGATTTGCTGCGCTAGAAAAAGTCAGGATGGGATCGAGTTTTGAAGTCTCGATGGAACTATCTCATTCGCGACACGGCAGACAGGTTGTGTCATGTCGACTGGCGCACCGTGTTTAGACTAGGATAGCGGTCCGCCGGAGAACGTTCGCTTATGGAAGAACAACTTAGCCTGGAATTTCTGCGTGTGGTGGAAAACGGTGCGGTTGCAGCAGCACGCACGATGGGGTTCGGCGACCGACACAAGGCCGATGAGTACGCTGTCGAAGCGATGCGCAAGACGATGGATGCCGTGCAGATGGACGGCACGATAGTGATTGGCGAGGGCGAACGCGACGAAGCGCCGATGCTGTATATCGGCGAAAAAGTGGGACTGGCGACGCACGCGCCCAAGGCGCTTTTTCCCGAGGTGGATATTGCGGTCGATCCGCTGGAAGGTACGAACCTGTGCGCGACGGGCGCAGGGAATGCGATCGCGGTACTAGCTGCGAGCGAGCGTGGCGGTCTGCTGCACGCGCCTGATTTGTACATGGAAAAAATTGTTGTGGGGCCTTCTTGCAAAGGCGCGGTCGATCTGGATGCTCCCGTCACCGATAATTTGAAATCGATTGCCAAGCGGCTGGATCGCGACGTGGAAGATCTCGTAGTCATCGTGCTGGATCGGCCGCGGCACGAAAAGCTCATCGCTGAAATTCGCAGAGCAGGGGCGCGGATACGATTAATTGGCGACGGCGACCTTTCGGCCGGCATTTCCGCGGCAGTGGTTGGCACCGGAGTACATGCGGTGATGGGGATCGGCGGGGCGCCGGAAGGCGTGCTGACCGCGGCGGCGCTGCGCTGCTTGAACGGGCAGATTCTGGCACGACTGGTGATTGGCAAACCGGAAGATCAGATACGGCTCGAAAAAATGGGCGTGAAAGATCCTAAGAGAATTTACGACACGGAAGATCTGGCGCCGGGAAAGAAAATGATTTTTGCTTGTACGGGCGTTACGGACGGCAACCTTCTGAAGGGTGTGCGTTTTTTTGGGGAAGGAGTGCGAACTTCCTCGATGATTCTGACTTTGGATGATCGCCAAGTGCGCTTTGTAGATTCCGTGCATCTCGATAAGCGGCCGGATATTAAAGTGCGTTTCAATTAGCCTCCACGGGCGGGCCCTTACAGGGTAAACAAGCCCGCCCCTACAGGTCTTACTTGAGAGCAATCGAATCTGCCACGCGGTATGGGATAGTAATCCAGCTCTACCTGACCCTAAAAAAAGCGGCCTGAACTGTGGAACAGGAACGCTTAGAGCACAGCCCCGCGGCATACTTGCGGGCATTAACCACTAATCTGCCAGACTAAGAACAGGGCGAACTGTGCCCGCTTGGGAGAAGCAGGTTATGGCAGAAGCATCCACCTCGGGCAATTCGTCGTCATCCAAGTCTCTAATGTGGATGATGATCGCCCTGTTTGCAGGCCTCGCGGTCCTGTTGGCAGGCGGCTTGTTCGTGGCCAGCCGGGTCATCCGCTCGATGGGACTCACGGCTGCAAACGCGATGAACACTGTGCGAACTCGTGGGGGAAGTCTGCGGCTGGAAAAAGAAGGCGAAATGGGTGCGGGCTTGCCTGTCTACCCGCGATCGTCGTTGATAGTGCCGGACGATAGCACGGCGGCAACAGCTGTCAAACAAGCGCGCAATGGGATCGAGACATCAACGTATCACACGACGGACACTCGAGATTTTGTGGATGAGTGGTACGGCAAACATTTGAGTCCTGCATTCACGAGGCGCGACGGGGGCGACAAGCCAGTGCCGGCGATTTTCAGCGATGCGCAGGTCTCGGACAGCGACATTGCTTTCGTGGCGGAACGCGGACAAACGGTTGGCATCGTGGCGCTCTCGCTCGACTCCGGCGGAACAAGAATTTCTCTCATTCGATATAGCAAACCTTCGACAGCCTCAGATCAAACGCCGTCCTCCGTTCCGTAACAGAAACCGGAGTCAACTCCCCTGCTTAGAAAGATATGGAAGTTCTGTATGAACTGGACAATCAGGTCCCGGCCTGTGCGGACTGTTGCCCTGAATGTGTACCAAAGGCCAGTAGCCTAGCGCTCCAATACTGCCTACTCTCCCTGAATCCAGTCCTGCCACAACTTAAATAATTACCCGGGGTTATAGGCGGCCAACTACCGTGCTACGCGTCCTGCCAGGGATCTTGCACGGATTAGCAATGGGGGATAAGCCGTGAAACGCATTGGTCTTTCACTAGTCGGAACCCTCGCACTCTTTTCGGCGGGTTGCGGGGGATTGGGATCAAGTCAAAATCAGCCGCCACCGCCGCCGCAGTCACAACTCACCATGAACCCGCAGAGCGCGACGGTCGCTGGCGACAACACGCAGCAGTTTGCAGCGCAAGCTTCCGACGGTTCTTCGCCGGATCTGGCATGGTCCGTAAATGGAGTTGTAGGAGGGTCGGCCACAACGGGAACGATTAGTGCGGCCGGCCTTTTCACTGCGCCGGAGTTTCCGCCCACGCCGAACAAAATAACGATCGGTGTATCCGAGACGGCAACGCCGTCAATCAAGACAAGCGGCTCGGTCACTCTGGACAATCCCGTTCCGCAGATTTCTTCGCTTTCTCCGACGCAGTTCCCCGTAGGAACTTTCACGCTGACAGTTAGCGGCGCGCATTTCGCAACAAATGCGGTTGTCTTGTTCGGAACGACAGCGCTCACCACCACGCGTACTTCTTCGACGCAGCTCAGTGCCAGCGGAACGGCGACGTCAGCACAAGAAGGAAACGTTTCCGTCACTGTAAAAAATCCTGATCCGGGGTCATCGACGTCTGGGTCGCTGACGGCTTTTGTTGTTGGCGGCAACCCGATCGTTTCCCAATCTGCTGCGGTGCGATTTCTTGAGCAGTCCACCTTCGGGCCTACACCAGAGCTAGTGACTCAGGTGCAGCTAACGGGCTTCGATCCCTTCTTGCAAGCTCAGTTCGCGGCGCCCGTTTCGGCATATCCCGCACCCTTATCGACCGACATGGGGCTGGCAAAAGTCCAAAATCAGTTCTTTCTTAACGGTGTGAATGACGCTGATCAATTGCGACAGCGGATCGCGTTTGCGTTGAATGAGATGTGGGTCGTCGGCGAAAACAAAGTGAATGATCCGACGGGCTACACGAATTACATTCAGGCGTTAACTAACGACGCCTTGGGCAATTACTACGACGTGATGACCGACGTCACGCTGACTCCGGCAATGGGGCATTGGCTGGATATGGTCAATAACGACAAGCCCGCCACTGGGCAGCATGCAAACGAGAATTATGCGCGCGAATCGATGCAGCTCTTCACGATGGGGCTAAACCAACTCAATACCGATGGGACGCAGGTGCTGGATGGCCCGGGCAATCCGATTCCCACGTATACCCAAGACGACGTGATGGCTTTGGGCCGCTCGTTCACCGGATGGACGTATCCGAGCATGCCGGGCGCGACGCTGCTTAAACACAATCCGAGCTATTACGGCGGGCCCATGGTGCCGTTCGAGTCCAATCACGACAGCGGCGCAAAAACATTCCTGGGCCAATCCGTTGCGGCAGGCCAGTCGGCAGAGCAGGAATTGGCCAACGTGCTGACCGTTATCTTCAATAATTCCAATTTGCCGCCATTCGTCTGCCAACAACTCATCGAAAAACTGGTGACCAGCAATCCGAGTCCGGCATACGTGGCTAGAGTCACGGCGGCCTTTACCAGCGGAAAATTCCAGAGTTATGGCTCCGGCAAGAGAGGCGACATGCAAGCCGTCGCTGCAGCGATTCTGCTGGACGCAGAAGCGCGCCGCGGCGATTCGCAAACCACCGCAGTTGCAACCGACGGCAAGTTGCGCGAACCGGTGGTGATGATGGTCGGCCTTGCGCGAGCGTTTCACGCGAACACGGATGGAACGGGGTTCACGGGTCAAAGCGGAAGCATGTCGCAGTCCCTTTTCAATTCGGGAAGCGTATTCAATTTCTTTCCGCCACAGAGTTTGATACCTGGAACGACTCTGAACGGGCCAGAGTTTGCCATCTTCAATACAGCGACTTCGCTGAACCGCGTGAACTTCATCAACACGCTCGTCTACGGGAAACTCAGCAGCACGACGACGGTCGACTTCACGCCGGTCATCAATGCAGGAACTCCGGACCAAATGGTCAGCTGGCTGAACAATCTTTTCCTACATGGAACGATGTCCAGCCAAATGCAGTCGTCCATCATGACAGCGTTGGGCGCGGTGAGCAACACTGACACGACGAATCTAGCGAAGACGGCTATCTATCTTGTGACTTCGTCCTCGCAGTACCAAGTGCAGCGCTAGCGGGAAAAAGGGAGAGACGGCCATGACGCATCACTCGAGACGGGATTTCATGAGGCTGACGTGCTGCTCTGCGGCAACGGCTGCGATGGTCAGCGGACTGAGCAAATTCGGACTTGTGAGCGCTCTTGCGCAAGCCAGCACAAGCTACAAAGCCCTGGTGTGTATTTTTCTTTTCGGCGGCAACGACGCGAACAACCTCCTAGTGCCCAACGACACGGCTGGTTATGCAAACTATCAGACCGTTCGCGCAAATCTGGCGCTTGCGCAATCTTCACTTCTTCCGCTGCAAGTCAGCGGGCAAGCCAATTTCGGATTGCATCCAAATCTCCCGGATATTCAGACCCTCTTCAATGCCTCCAAATCGCCGCTCGCGTTGCTCACCAACGTCGGCACCCTCGTGCAACCCACCACGCGCCAGAATTATCAAAGCCAGGCTAGCTTGCCGGAAAACCTTTTCTCTCACTCCGATCAACAAGAGCAATGGCAAACGACGCAGCTAGGCGGCCTGCCAAACGCGGGCTGGGCGGGAAAAGTTGCGGACAAGATCCAGGGAATGAATTCGGGCGCGCAGTTTCCGCCAATTCTTTCGGTTGCAGGAAACGCGATCTTCTGTACCGGCGACTCCACTCGCCCCTTCACGATGAGTCCCGGGAGCACGCCCGGGCTTAGCGGCTTCAGCACCTCCGCTGCAGGACAAGCGCGATTCCTGGCCACGCAACAGCTGCTTACCTTCGATACCGGGATATCTCTGGTACAAGCCGCGAGCGGAGTAACCACCCAAGCGATTCAAGAGGGCCTGGTGCTATCGGCGGCGTTGAAAAACATTCCAGCGATTCAGACGGTCTTTCCTGCCAACAATGGGCTCGCATCGCAGTTGAAACAAGTGGCCCAGGTGATGGCGGCACGCAGCGCGCTAAACATTCAGCGGCAGATATTTTTCTGTTCGCTCGGTGGCTTCGATACCCACGCTGATCAACTCGATACTCAAGTCAGCCTCTTCACGCAGCTGAGCCCGGCGATGGCAGCTTTTTATCAAGCCACGCAGGAGCTCGGTATCTCCAGTGAAGTGACGACATTCACGCTCTCCGAATTCAGCCGGACGTTCCAGCCTGGATCCAATGGCGGAACAGACCATGCTTGGGGCAGCCATCAGATGATTATGGGCGACGCCGTGAAAGGAAACGCGTTTTACGGACAATTCCCGACGCTAGCTCTCGGTGGTCCAGACGACACTGGCAGCAACGGCCGGTGGATCCCCTCGACATCCGTGGATCAATACGCTGCGACGCTTGCGACATGGTTCGGAGTGGCAAACACGGATCTGCCGTCCATCTTTCCGAACCTCGCCAACTTTCAAACATCCAACTTGGGCTTTCTAAGCTAGGAGAAGTTTCATTCTGCCGGGCACACATCGCGGCGCAGAATTTTGCGTCTCGATGCTTTTTTGTTCGTAATGTGCTCAGAGTCTACTGCTGGCTTTTCGTGAGTGCTACAAAAACGCCGTCGTCGACGGCCACGGAGCGCATGAAGAGAGTTGCCGTCGTTCCACCGGAAAGTGCAACATGATCGCCGCCGCCGCTGATTGCCGGACCAGCCGGCTTTGTTCCAGTTCCTGATCCTGTTCCCGTCCCAGAACCGTCGCCAGGCTGAAGCGAAATGCGCGTGGTCTTGGGCGTGCAATTCGCCGTGCCAAGACAAGTGTCGCGCACGTAAACCTGGCGATAACCACTGTTGTTTGCGCTTGCTGCGGACTTGCTCGTTGCGGCGGTGACCTGCGCTGCTGGACTCGGGGATGCTGGGCTCGGCGTCACTGCCAAAAACGCGACAAATCGTCCCGAAGCGCTGAGCGATGGCAGAATGCCTTCCAGCCCTACCAGAGTTCCGTTGGGATCCGTAGAAATGAGCTGAGTCGAAGGAGTGCAGGAGCTGCTGACTCCGAAGCAAGTGTCGCGGAGATAGACCTGGCGGCCTGTGCCCGGCGCTGCGCTTGTGCCCGATTCCGTGACCAGATTGGCCGCCACGGAGCTAAACGCCACATATCGTCCATCGGAACTTACGGAAGGAGAGTGGCTGTCGTCAGTGGCAGCAGTACCATCCAGTGCGGAAGAAATGAGAATCGTCCGCTGCTGACAGGAAGAGTCAGCTCCTTGGCAGGTATCGCGGGCGAAAATTTGTGTGTGACCGCTCTGCGAAGCCGCATACGCCACATAGCGGCCGTCGAGGCTGACCGCGGGCGCCTCGTCTTCCACAAGAGCGGCGTTCGCGCTCGCACTATTCCCGCCCGCTCCAGTGATCGTGAAGGTTGCTGCGTTGCTCGTGCCACCACCACCAAAACCTGTGCAGTTGACTTGGCACGGAGGTGAAGGAAGCCCTGGCGCCGGGGGATTGAAAACGGTCACAGTCGCAGTGCCTGCAGTGGCGAGCAGCAGAGGCGTCGATGTCGGCGGCAATGTGACTTGGATTTGTGTGGCCGTGATGGTCGTAGGCGTAAGGGTTGTCTGTGTTGTTGTGTTCCAAACTACCTGAGAACCGCCCGGCGGATTTGTCGAGGACGGCGTAGAAAGAAAATTAGTGCCGGTGATGGTTAGCGTCACGCCCGTACTGCCAGCTGCAGCGGTGTTAGGAGTGATGCTGGTAATTGTGGGAACGGGATTGGGAGGAGAAAAAACTTCGAAGGCTACGGGATTAGAGAGCCCATTCGTCCCCGTGCCGGAGTGCGGCTGCACGGTCTGGACGAAAGCAGTTCCCGGCTTAGCGAGCATTGCAGCTGGGACCACCGCAGTCACCGAAAGAATGGTTCCCGTATCATTCGCCGGGGCGCACACGTTCGCCGCGGTAGTGGTGACGACGCATGTTTTGAGTTTTGCCTGATTCCAGGTGACGATGGTTTGCGTTACGAAGCCGTTACCCGTCACAGTAATTGTAAGATCGGGTCCGCCAGCGTTTACGTTAGAGGGTGAAACAAACTGTAAGAATGCGCCGGTATTAGACTGAAAAGTGTTGCCGTAATCGTTGCAACCTGTGGCGGCGAAAAAAGCCGCAAACGCGACAGCTATGGCTGTCCAAGACCGCTTCATCGAGACTCCTTCATCATTGCTGGTTACCCCGACACGGTCGGGTTCAACCTGACTGGTCAAACGGCGGGAGACCCCCGGTGCCAGTGTGCTTTTCGGATGAGATGCGCAATTCGCGCGGCGCGTTGACCCCGCCAGCTCAATCTGGGGCTCATACTGAGCCGCCAGCCCTGTTCTCGCGCGGAAGGTCAACCCTTTAGCATTACCATTCTCCTCGAAGAGAGGTCAATGAGCAACTCCGCACCCTGCCTGGCCCTCCATCGGCCCGGCAACCCACCTATTTTCAGTGGGTCGCAGACAGACTGCTGACGCCTTGAGCGGCCAGCGAAGCGAGTACAAGTTCCTGAATATGAGCGCGGCACTCCGCATCCTGAACATGCAGCGCCGCGGCGGCACGGTAGCAAGCGAGGGCCTGCTCCCTACGGCCCAATTTCGCGTGGAGATCCCCTCTGGCTAGTTGAAATAGCGGGTTGGAAGGATATTTCTCGACTAGAGGACCAATCACGACGAGCGCCTTTTCATACTGCAGGTCATAACGATGCAGGTTCAGCGCTAGATAAAAGCGCGCTGCGGCAGGTGTGAGAACGCCTTCGGTGATGTCTTGTTCCAACTGCCGAATGCCCTCCTGCTTGCTGCCTCCCGGAATGCCCATGAAGAAACTCAACAGCTTGGCGATGCCATTCATTGTGTCTACATAATAGTTGTAGAGACCCAAGCCAAACTCGGCATCCGCGAGTTCGGGGTCCAGCTGAAATGCGCGGAGAAAATGCTCGCGGGCGTGGACACCAAAGCGAGCCGTGGTGCGATTCTCGCCGCGCAGCCCGTAAAGCCGCGCTGAAAAGGCATCTCCCATGCCCGCATAAAATTGCAGCTCCGCGGTTTCGTGAATTTTGAGCTGAGCGAGCGCAATTGAAGAAGCCTTCGCAGCCAGATCCAGATAGTGCTGGTCGGCGGCAAGCTTTGGCCGGTGCCGCGCGTCGGTCATGCCGTATTTGAATTCCGCAGATGTACAAAAGATCTTCCACCACAGAGCTTCTGCTTCGAGCAGGTAGCCAAGGGGCTGATCGGGCTGTTCGCTCTGAAGGAGCTTCGCATCGGCAATCGCTCCAACCGTATCGAACGAATAGATTTTGTCGAGCGTGGCGGAGGTGCCGCGCGGCAGCACCAGTTTTTCTGCGTGCGCGGGCATTGCGAAACAGATCATGGGCAGTGTCATTGCACAGACCATCGCGCAGAAAAGTATTACGCCCCATCGAAGGGCGCGGAAAAAATTCATGCAGATACCCAACGAGTCTCCAAGTAGGTTCCGCTAAGTCTTTGCCGCGCGGGCAGGCCGCGCGCCCGACGAGTTTAAGCTGTCCTAGGCTGGTTGCAAATCGAAATGGCTTCGGTAGGGCGGAATAATATTAGAACATTCATAGAAATTGCGAGTTAGCTGCAACGCGGCGCATTTGCTATTCTCGGCGGCGTGCTGACCACGCCCAATAATGGCGCTCCCGGTAAGACCGGCGGTATTCCGGCAGAGCAACCTTCTGGTCTGGAGCGCGGCCTGGGTCTGAAAGAGGCCGTCGCCCTCAACATGATCGAGATTGTGGGCATCGGCCCGTTTGTCGTCACGTCGCTCGTGATCAAAGCGATGGGCGGGCCGCAGGCTCTGATCGCCTGGATTGCGGGAGCGGCCCTGGCCACACTCGATGCCTTTGTCTGGTCCGAGCTGGGCGCAGCCATGCCGCGCGCCGGCGGGACTTACGTTTTTCTTCGCGAAGCCTACGGGCCGGGACGCTGGGGCCGTCTGATGTCTTTCCTGTTCGTGTGGCAGACCTTTGTTCAAGCGCCGCTCTCTATTGCATCTGCCTCGATCGGATTTGCTCGCTATGCCGGATATCTGCACCCGCTTTCCACACTCGAGGCTAAAGTCGTTTCCGGAGGCCTGGTTCTTTTCCTGGTGGTTCTGCTCTACCGGCGCATCACCACCATTGGAAAAATTTCTGTGCTGCTGTGGACCGGCGTGGTTGGCACTCTTCTCTGGCTAATCTGGGGAGGCGCGAGCCATTTCAACGCGAAAATGGCTTTCGATTTTCCACCTGGCGCGTTTTCCCTTTCCTGGGTGTGGTTCGCGGGCCTGGGGTCCGCAATGGTCAACACGGTTTACAGTTATTGGGGCTACTACAACATCTGCCATTTGGGCGGAGAAATTCGCGACCCGGAGCGCAATATACCGCGCGGAATTTTTCTCTCGATTCTCGGAATCACGGCGCTGTACCTGGCGATGCAGATCAGCATTCTCGGAGTTGTGCCGTGGCGCGAAGCACAGAACTCGAAATTTATCGTGAGCATGTTTGTCGAGACGCTTTACGGCCATCGCGCAGCGCAGGCAGCCACCTGGATGGTCCTGTGGGTCGCGCTCGCTTCGGTGTTTTCGGTTTTGCTGGGATACTCGCGCGTGCCCTACTCAGCCGCGCTGGACGGAAATTTCTTCCCGGTATTCGGACGCCTGCACCCGACGAAACACTTTCCTTATGTCTCTCTTCTCGTGCTTGGAGGACTTGCCTTTCTCTTTAGCGTGACTCTGAAGCTTGAGACGGCCATTAAAGGAATCCTGGCGATGCGCCTGCTCGTCCAATTCATCGGCCAAGCAGTGGGAGTGATATTGTTGCGGCGCCGTTGGGGAACGGCGCGACTGCCGTTCAAAATGTGGCTTTACCCTGTGCCCGCTGTGCTTACCATGTTCGGCTGGGCTTGGCTTTTCTGGCAGACCGGCACCGCAAGAAAATGGGGAATCGCGGAGATCGCGCTCGGTACGCTCGCATTTCTTATCTGGACCCGTAAAATGCGACAATGGCCGTTCGCAAAAGCGCTTGTAGAAGAATGAGAGAAGCGGAGGCTGCGTGAATCGTCTTTTCTTTAGAGCGGTTGGACCAACATTTTTCGGTGCCGTGCTCGCGTTTCTTTCCGCGCAACCGGCACCCGCGCAATTTCCTCCTGCTCCAGGAACGGGCCCCGGTCTCCCGGAAACCATCGAAGCTATCGACAGCACCCGCGTCACCACACGCATCCTTTATATAACCGCGCATCCCGACGACGAATCGGCCGCTCTGCTCACTTATCTTGCACGCGGGCTTCATGCCGACGTCGCGCTGCTCACTCTTACTCGCGGCGAAGGCGGACAGAACGACCTCGGTCCCGAGCAGGCGCCGCAACTTGGTTTAATCCGCACGCAGGAACTTCTCGCCGCCTCGCGAGGCTACGGCATTAAACTCTTTTTTGGGAGCGCGCCAGATTTCGGATTCTCGAAAACGCCCGAGGAAACGGAAAAAATCTGGGGCGATGCGGTCCTTGGAGAAATGGTGCGAGTGATTCGCACCTACCGCCCCAACATTGTGATTAACGGCTGGGGCGGCGTACATGGCGGCCACGGACACCACCAAACTTCTGGATTGTGGACGCCGAAAGCCGTGGAGATGGCAGCTGATCCAAAAGCATTTCCCGAGCAAATATCCAGAGATGGATTAGCGGTCTGGGGAAACTCCACGTATCCCGTGCAGATTCTGGACACGGAACGCGGCGGTGCGACCGGCGCTTCGTCGAACGGGTATACCCTGCCGGTCGACGATATCTCGGAGCTTTGGGGCAAGCCCTGGCGCGAAATCGCGCTCGATGCTTTTTCCAATCACCGCTCGCAGGGCATCACCGGCTTCGTCAATTCGCCATTTCTCCGCCGACCGCTCGTGCTCATTCGCGAAGACGGAAGCAAGCTCGATCCGGCGAGCTTGGCCAGGCCGCTCCATGATCTCGCTAACGGCTCGGTGCCTGAGGCGTCCTTCCGGCAGGCGATGACCGATGCGGAATTGGCCATCGCGAAGGCGCGTGCTTCAGCGCTCGCCCTCAATTGGTCCCACGCAGCAGCAGACCTGGCCAGCGCTGCGATGCGAATCGATGCTATCTCTCCCGCTAAAGAGGGCGCGACGCCTTCGCTGCTTTCCTTCGAGCTTGCAAAAGCACGCGCGCGGCTCGATCGGGCTTTGAGCCTAGTGGCAGCCGTCGAGGTGCGAGCCGATGCCGATCGCGACACTCTCGTCGTCGGCGAATCGTTCGGCGTATTGGCCCAGGCCATTTGCCGCAAAGAAGCAGGTTGCGAGCTCGGCGCGCTGAATTTGGATCTTCCTCCATTTTTCAAAGAAACAAAACGTGAGGGCGATGCGGCGAAGGGCTACCAGTTCACGATCGATGTTACCCAAGCTGCTCCTAAGTTGACCGCTTGGGAAAAATTGCAGCCTGAGCCACCGCTATTGTTGACCGCGCGGCAAGAAGTGACGATCGGTGCCTACAAGTTTTCTGTCACGGTTCCCGTGACTCACATCGCTCCTAGCTCCACTCGAGTGGACCGCGTAGTACTGCGCATCGTCCCGGCGTATACATTAAAAGTTGAGCCTAAGCAGGCGCTCGAGGTCCTGGGAAAACCAGAGCAACCTTTCGATGTTTTATTGCGAGTCCATTCCTACGCGACGCAGCCTGGCAAAGTCTCTGTGGGGCTCGATATGCCTGATGGTTTCACGGCAAGCGCCCCGGTGGATCTTGCCTTTGATGGCGCCGGAGAGAAGTTTGCGAAAGTCACCGTCACCGCGCCGAACAAACTTTCCGCGGGAAAGTACACGATTACTGCGTTGGCAAAGCGTGGCGATGAAAAATTCTCCACCACGCTCGAATCGCTGCCTTCTCTGCCCACTCAATTCTGGAGCGAGCCTGCCCAATGCGTGGTGTATGCCCTCGATTTGAACGTGCCAAAAAATCTGCGCGTCGGGTACATCACGGCGGAAGGCGAACCCATCCCTGAAGCTCTGCGCACGCTTGGGCTGCAAGTCGAAATGCTGGATGCGCAGGCGCTGGCCTTTGGCGATCTCTCCAAATTCAATGCCATCGTTGTGGGTGTGCGCGCGTACGAACTGCGCCCGGAACTTCCCGGCGCAAATCAGCGGCTTCTCCAGTACGTCTCCAACGGCGGCACGCTCGTCGTGCAATACAACCGGGACTTCGCCTGGAACAAAGAACAATACGCCCCGTATCCTGCGAAAATTGCGAACGGCTCGGGAGGCCAGCTTCCGCGCATCACTGATGAAAATTCTCCCGTCAAATTTCTTAAGCCGGACGATCCTCTCTTGAACCGCCCGAACAAAATCACACAGGACGACTTCAAAGGCTGGGTGCAGGAGCGCGGACTCTACTACTGGACGCAATTCGATCCAAAATACACCGCAGTCTTGGCCATGAACGATCCCGGCGAACCGGACCTTAACGGTGCCGTGGTCTACGCGCGCTACGGCAAAGGCATGTACATCTACACGGGCATCGCTTTCTTTCGCGAGATCCCCGAAGGCGTCCCCGGCGCCTACCGGCTCTTCGTAAATCTTCTCAGCGCTACGCAAGCAAACTGACCCGGGCGTAACTTTCACGCCTTCCGCGGCTCGCAAAACCCGGCCAGTCGACGTACATCAACTGGACACATCGCTTCCGCGTGCAAATCAGCGTGCTATCCTCTTCAACCGGGGGTCGAAGACGCATGAATAGTTATTTTTCCAATCATTTTGCCGACCGTACGCTCAAGACCGCTGGCTCTCTCTTCTTGGGAGCGGCTCTTTTCTTTGCTTGCGCCTCACCGGCCGCGGCTCAGAAGAAAAAGAAAACGGACGACTCAGCGGATAAGATGCCCAGCATACCCATGGGCGACGAGCAGCAGGTCGATTACACCATTTCGGAAATGCTGGGCGCCTGGCAGCTCGGCGACATCGAGAAGCTTCACAAGGACTACGCCGACGACGTCTCCGTCGTCAGTGGCAATTGGGAACCGCCTATTTTCACGTGGACAAACTATCTCGCCGTCTACCAGGCGCAGCACAACCGCATGCAACAGGTGCGCATGGATAGGAGCAACACCTACATCAAGCTCAGTGGCAACTTCGCATGGGCCTGCTATCAGTGGGAATTCTCAGCGGTGGTGGACGGGCAGCCTTCCGCCGCTCGGGGACAAACTACTTTAGTTCTGGAAAAAAGGAATAATCACTGGGTGATCGTGCACAACCACAGTTCGCTGTCGCCAAACGTTCCACCCACTGCACCGGCGAACACACAACCAACGCCGCAGGTTCCGCCAAACAGTCCGTCGACGCACTAATCATTGACGCCCCGCCGGCCCTGCTCAACGCATTAAATATTTTTCAGCCCGTTGTATAACCACAGACAGGCCAAAATCAAAAGGAGCGCTCCTGAAGCGATGCCGCTGGTCATGAGCGGCCGCGAAAGCGCGTTGATCTTCGCGACGATCTCCCTTTGTTCCCGGGCCATGTGCTCCTGTGCGGCGTCGAGAAAGATTTGATCATCTTCGTGGCTAGCGAGAAGGCTCCGCCGAATCAACAACAACATAAATACAGCGGTAACAATCGTCCAGGCAATCAGAACATAGAAAATAGGGCCTGTAGTTAGGTGCTCCATGGTGACCTCCCACTGGAACTGGCGCGGTCTTTTTTTGCAGGTGCGAGGAAGGGGAGAGACCGCGTTCTAGAGCGCGAGTATAGCACCGCGCATTTGAATTTCAACTACTTCTCATAAAGTAAATCGATGCTTGCCTTCTTGTGCTCCGCCATCATAGGCACCAAACAAAAATCGGGACTGGTTGCGCTCAAACTCCCTGTTTGCAAGGGTTTGCACAAGACACCAGCCACCAGCCACTTTGCAGCTGTCACACGTCCACTTCGGATTTCGAGCCAAAGCTCATGGCCGCCTTCGTTGACAAAGCGGAGGGCGGCGGGCACAATGAAAAAGCCTCGTTGGAACTGCAACCCCGGTTTTGCAGGGGTTTCACCCAAAGCATTCGTGCCCGAATGGCGGAACTGGCAGACGCGCAGGTCTCAGAAGCCTGTGACTTAACGGTCGTGGAGGTTCGAGTCCTCTTTCGGGCACCATCCATATAAATCCACCTCGCCTCGTTTCCACGTTTATTCCGACTTAAGCGCTCGAATCGGATCCAAGTGCGCCGCTTTTCTTGAGGGAATCAGCGCAAAAACCAGATTCATGAAGAACGCAAAACCGGCTATCAGTACGGCGCCCTTCCAATCAAAGAAAAACGGAAGGTCCGCTCGGTGCGCAATGCTCTCCGTGCCTCGCCAGCCGGCTATGACTCCCGCGAAACAACCGAGGACACTGATCACCACCGCTTCAAATAAGAATTGAAAGAAGATGTCCGATTTCGTCGCTCCGAGCGCTCTGCGTATTCCGATTTCTCCTACTCTTTCCCCTACAGCGATCCAGCAGATCGCAAGAATTCCAAGACCAGAAACAGCAAGACCGCTCAATCCCACCCATCGCACAAGGAAAGTCAAGCGATTGGAAGAAGCGATTTCCGTGTCGATCAGTGTTTTTTGGTTCTGAATCTGAAAGTCTTCTGGCAAATTCCCGGGCGCGCGATGCCTCTTGCTGAGAACCTGGTGTATGGCTTCCGTCGTTTCATCCATCCTGTCCCAGTTTGTCACTGCGAAAAGAATGGAGCCGAAATAATCGACGTTCGCCAGGCGGCGCATGGCCGTACTCAGCGGAACGTATACTTGATTATCTTCGTTTGTCGCATCGAGTCCCTGGCCGCGTTCTTCCAGCACCCCGATTACTTCGAATGGCACTCGATTAATGAAAACTCGTTTGCCAATGGGCGATTCACTGCCAAAAAGATCGCGCCGCACTGTCGAGCCAAGCACCGCCACGCGCGCCGCTCTCCTCATTTCTGGCATCTCGTAGAACTCGCCCTCGGTCGTTTGCCAGTGCCGGATGCGTGCGTAGTCCGGCTCGGTTCCCATCACAACACAATTGCTTTTCGAAAGGTCGCCCGCCTTCACCAGAAAAGATGTGGTAATCGCTGCTGACGATTTCTCGATATCGGGAATCTCGCGCAAAATCTCGGCATAGTCCGCGGCGACCAGTGTGGTCACAATCGTTCCGGTCTTGGCGCGACCGCCCACGTTGCGGCTCAACTGCGGCGTAACGACCAGCACATTTGTCCCGAATCGTTGTATCCGGTTCAGGACTTTCATTCGCCCTTCTGCGGCGTAGTTAATCGCGGAAATCACCCCGCCGACTCCCAGCATGGCGCTCAGAAGGATAAGCCCGGAACGCAAACGAAATCGCCAGATCAGCCGCAGCGACCCAGCCATCAAGAGAAATGCTTTGCCGATGTGCATGTATTTTTCGGAAGGCTCGATCGATCCCGCGTCAGGTTCGCAGGGCCTTTACCGGATCGACTTGCGTCGCTCTCCACGCCGGATAGATTCCGAAGATCAGACCAAGTCCCACGGATAGCCCCGCAGTCCATTCCAAAGCTTGCAACGCAAAAATCGGAGGCAAGTGCTGCATGCGCGCGACCAAATTTGTGCCGCCCAGACCGAGCGCGATCCCAATCAGCCCCCCGAAACTTGATATGAGCGACGCTTCCAAAATGAACTGTAGCAAAATGTCCTGCCGGCTCGCGCCAACGGAGCGCCTCAGCCCAATCTCTTTCCTCCGCTCGGACACGCTGATCAACATCAAGCTCATGATTACCGCTCCACCGATGAACATCGCGATGGTCGCAATCCCCTTCAATATCGTCGAAAGAGTGGAACCCATTTGCGTTACCTGCGCCATCACTGCTTGGGGGCTTGTAATCGTGAAATCGTCAAGCGCTGCGGCCGCGATGTGGTGCCGCTGTCGCAACAGCGCTGTGATCTTCGCCACCGCCGCGTCGCTCTTTTCCGGCTCGCGAAGCTGTGCGATCAGCATCGTCAGAAAATCCCGGTTGAAGAGACGCTTCGATGCTGTGGTTACTGGAATCAGAATCAGGTCGTCCAGGCTTCCTCCGCCAGGCCCTGCGCCTCGCGCCGCGAGCACTCCCTTCACCTGAAACGGAACATCGCCAATTCGAATTGTCTTGCCGATCGCATCGCCATTCGGAAAAAGCGTGGGCAAAACATCCGATCCGAGAATGGCTACTCGCGCGAGCGATTGCATATCTTCCTCACTTATAAAATTTCCCTGTGCGAGTTCATCTCCGCGCAAATTGAGCCAGTTCGCGGATACGCCAAAAATCGCGGGGCCCACGTTCTTGTCCTTATATTTCACATCGATATCAAACGCGTTCTGCAACAGAGCGACTTGTTTGATTTCCAGAAGTTCCGCCGCAATAGCCGCTGCGTCTTCGAACTTCAGCGTTGGAGGAACATTCGTCAGCGACACCATCCCGCGGGTCTTCCCAGCGCCGGGACGAATGATGACCGTATCGAACGTACCAATCATGTTTTTAAACCTCTTCATCGTCTCGCGCTTGGTGTTCTCGCCGACAGAATCCAGAATCGTCAACGAGCAAATCCCGATCATTACTCCGGCCATCATAAAAAATGTGCGCAGCCGGTTCCGTGACATGCTGCGCCACGCAATTCCTATTCCCGACGCAATCCGCATGGCTTGTCCTCCAAACCGCCGCCAAATCTAGTCCCTCACGAGCACAGCAATCTTGCGATCCGACGCAAGCACTCCGTCCTTAAACAAAATCTCGCGTTCCGCGTATGCTGCCACCGCATCATCGTGCGTCACCAGAACCACGGTTCGCCCTTCTTGATGCAGTTGGCGCAAGATCGCCATCACTTCCGCCCCCGCTGCTGAATCGAGATTTCCCGTAGGTTCATCGGCGAGAATAAGCGGCGGGTCATTGATCAAAGCCCGCGCAATTGCCACACGCTGTTGCTCGCCGCCAGAGAGTTCGGTCCCGTAATGATGAGCGCGTTCGCCCAGCCCCACGCGCTCCAGCGCGCCCATAGCTCGCTTGCGGTCGACGCGCCCCGGACCATAAATCATCGGAATCTCTACGTTTTCCAGAGCCGTCGTCCGGGGCATCAAGTTGAACGACTGAAACACAAATCCAATTTTCCACGCGCGGACGTGCGAAAGCTGCTTATCGGAATAGCCCGACAATTCCTCGCCGTTCAGCCGATAGGCCCCCGATGTCGGTTTGTCGAGACATCCCACGATATTCAGCATCGAAGATTTTCCCGAGCCCGATGGCCCGCGAATGGTCACAAACTCTCCTTGCTCAATCAGGAATGAAATATCTTTCAACGCATCTACCGGCGTTCCATCACCTCGTCGATATGTTTTCCCAAGATGCGTAACTTCAATCATGGCTTCCCGCCTTTTTTCTCCGAATCCGCCGCGTAAGTGACGACCACCTGGTCGCCCGCGCTCAAACCCTTCTTAATCTCGGTGAATCCTGCGTCGCGCGTCCCAACCGTTACGGTCCTTTTCTCCTGTTTCCCGTATCGCATAAGAAATACAAATCGTTCTTCGCCGTCACGCTGAATCGCGCCATTAGGCACAACCAAGGCTTTTCTCTCCGCCGTCTTGATCGTGATATTCGCCGTCATGTCAGGTTTGAGGAGCCGTCCGTCTTTCTGTATGGCCGCCATCACTGGGTAATTCACGACACCGGAAATGATCGTCGCGACAGGATCGATCCGCTTCACGATGGCCGGCATTTCTCTCGACGGATAGGCCTCCACAGTAAAGACCACGGTTTCACCAGGCCGCACATTCGCGATATCTGTCTCATCTACCATCGCCACCAGCTCCAGCGCGTTGTCTTCGATGATCGTTACAAAGGTAGGCGCTGCAAACGATGCCGCCACGGTCTCCCCTTCTTGAGTCGATACCGAAGCCACCGTTCCAGAAATCGGAGCGCGAATCACCGCGTAGGACAAATCTATTTCCGACGCCGCCAAATCGCTCTTCGATTTCTCCAGCTTCGCTTGCGCGCTTTTCATCTGCCATTCCAAATCCTCTTTCTGCTGCGCCGGCAAAACTCCCTCTTTAAATAGCTGCTGCCCGCGGTTCAAGTCCCTCTGGGCTTTCCCGACGCCCACTTCGTCCATCGCCGCTTGCGTGCGGGCCTGCTCCACGCGCGCCTGCAAGGGGCGCGGATCAATTTCCGCGATGATGTCCCCTTTCTGTATGTGAGAGCCGACCGTCACGTTCAGCTTCCGCACAATCCCCGACACTTGCGAACCGACGCGTACCTGCGCGCCGGTCCGCAACCGCACGGTTCCGCTCGTAGTAACGGTCGAATCGATCTCTCGCATCTCAGGTGTAACTGTGGAAGCAGAAGCGATGCTCCCTTCCACGCGCGGCTGCTTCTGAATCCAGTACACAGCCAATGTGCCGCCTATAAGCGCGATGAACAGGATTGTCCCAAGAGCGAACCACAACCGTTTCCTGGCCGAGCCAGCGTCATCGCTGCTTGCAGCAACGTCTGATGGAATCGCTTCGTCCATGTTCATCACTTCTTATCGAACACAATGACCATCGGCTCTTTGCCGGCACGCGCCGATTCCAGAAACAGTGTCTTTCCGTCATCAGACAAGTAGCGCGTCTCCGTTCTAACCACTTTCGTTCCCGCCACCGCGCCTTCCGACTCCCAAGTCGTCACCAATTTGTTCCCCGACCAGTGGCTGCTCGTCTCACTCTTCTCACCCATTGGCGAGTCGTTCGGAACAGTCGCGCCGCTCAAGTCGTACCGCGTCTCGTGTGTTTGTTTTTGCCCGCTGAACACCGTGGTGTCGCTTACCGTGAGCGCCTTTGCAGTTTGCGTTATCGTCGAAGTGTATTCAGCGCTGGCCATCATCCCCACGTTCTTGCTTTTTCCCGCATTGAATACCCATGTCCCAGAAAAGTCCGGCGGATTCGCGGCCACCGCCGTGAACGCAAACGCAAGAAAAAACAGCGCAATTCTTCGAATCATTTAGTTTTCTCCCTTCGATCAAATCGTTGCAACGAGCTGAGTTGTCAGTTGAAAAGCGCTCTGACATTCATTTTTTCTGTTTCAGCTGCGTTCTTTAGGGAGTGTGAAGTCTGTACTGAGGTATAGAGTCAAGCAGATTTTTTGCGAGGACGAGAGACCGTGCTGGCATCGCTCCGGTCGTGTTTTCCGGTCTGTCCCGCCGCGGGACGCACCATCAAAGACGCCGGGCAGACCATTGCTTTCTCCGCACCCGGCTGTTCAAGAACAGCGGCCAGCGGCTTCTTCAAAACTTTAAGGAATTCGATCTTCTGGTTGATCAGCTCCAGCCGTTCTCTGGCGATTCGAAATGCCTTTTCCCATTCCTTCGACTTCGTTTGCGGCCTACCCGAAAACGATTTCGCCGATTCATGAATCTCCAGCAGCTCCTTGATCTCCTTCAGCGAAAAACCCAGCTGTTGCGAGTCCTTGATAAACCGAACTCTCTCCAGGTCAGCCGCTTCGAATGTGCGGTATCCAGACGCCGTCCTCACCGGTTTTCGGAGCAGTTTCTCCCGCTCGTAAAACCGGACCGTCTGAACATTAACGCCCGCTCGCGCGGAAAGCTCTCCGATGCGCATGGCATTATTCTGAACCCTATACCCGAGTATAAGGTCAAGTTTCCACTCTTAGCGCTCTTCGAAAGCCAGAACGTGAAAACTAGCTTCCGCCCAGCTCAGTGGGCCAATGCGCCAAAACCGAGACGGAATGAACTTTTGTCATTTCTCTACAGGCGTCCTGTCCAGTAAAGAATCAAAACAATGAGTATGATTAGCCCCACCCCGCTGATCGGGTAGTAGCCCCACTGCTTGCTGTGCCGCCAAATCGGAAGACTGCCCACAACCGCTACCAGGAGCACGATCGGAAGAATGAACATCAGCAGCATACCTGCACCTCACGCTCTTGCCCGCGCTCCAAGTCTAGTCCTCATCTAATTCGCACTGTATCTGGTATTGTTCATCTACTCCGCGCGCAGCATCGAGACGGGCTCGATCCGAACCGCTTGCATGACCGGCCGCAGTGCGGCTAACAAAGCCCCCGCAAGAATTGCCAGCGACGGAAGGGCGAGCATTTGTAAGTCCGTGGCCTTCACCTGATAAAAAAGCGACTCCACGTATCGCACCGACAACATCCCCAGGCCGATCCCCACAACAGCTCCCACAAGCACCATCGCAAACACGTCCGTCGTGACCAATCGCGCGATGCCTCCCGCCTGGGCGCCCACCGCCATGCGAATCCCAATTTCGCGCCGCCGTTGCAACACGGAATAATGCAGCACGCCATACAAACCGACGCCCGCGAGCAACAACGCTACAATCGCGAAGAACAGCGCCAGCGTCGCCAACAACCGCTCACGCACCGTGTGCGACTGGTTTATTTCCAATTGCGTCCGAATGCGGCTCACGCGAAACTCCGCTCGTGCCCGTGGGACTTCTTGTCGTAGCACCGAGGCCAGCGAGCGTGGATTCAAGCTGGATGTTCGCACAAGCAAAATCTCCGCACTTCTTTTTCGTGAAACGCCGTTGTTGTCCACCGCGTGAAAGGGAACATACAGCTGCGGCAAAATCGGCTCGCGCAAATTCCGGTAACGGACGTCTCCCACCAACCCCACAATTTCATATCGTAATCGCACGCCCTCATCCAGCGAGAGATCGAAGCTCTTTCCCAGTGGATCGACCCCATCAAAATACGTCTTCGCGAATGTTTCGTTCACGAGCGCCGCGCCGGGATGCGTATCGCCCGGCCGAAAGTCTCTCCCATCTATCAGCTGAATTTTCATCACGTCCAGCCAGCCTGGCGAAACGGCGCGCATGTAAGCCAGCACTCCATTGGGCGGAGCACCGTTCACGGAAATAAAATTGTTCCAGCTGCTGCCGCCGAGCAGGGGAGAATCCCCAATCGCGACCGCTTCGACTCCTTGCACGTTTCGCACGTGATCCGCCACTTGCTCCCAGAACTCTATGGGCTGCGGAGCTTTGGTGACGGCATCCACAATAAGTAGCCTGTCCGTCGAGAACCCCGTAGGTTGCTGCGACAATCGTTGAAACGTTGTGACGAAAAGTCCTGCCACAAAGAGGACAAGAAAACAGAACGCCACTTGCACGGCGATCAGCGCGTGCATCAATCGGCGTTTCGAATGTGGATCATCGCCTCCCTTCAATGCACTGACTGGATTGACGGACGAAGCGCGGAGCGCGGGAATCAATCCAAAAAGTAAAGTCACAAGCAGCGCGAGCGCCAACCCGAATCCCAGAACCTGCCAGTCCGAAGGAAGAATAAGCCGCGCCGGATTGTCCGGCGGATTGATCATGCTTACGACGAACGGCCCCGACCACCACGCGAACAATCCGCCAATCGCCGCCGCCATCAGAGCCAGCCACGCGCTTTGTACAAGAACTAGTTGAATCAGACGCCATCTTCCACCGCCGATCGAAACACGCACCGCCATCTCGCGCGCTCGCGCCGAAGCTTGTGCCGTCATCAAATTTGCGACATTGGCGCACGCTATGAGCAGCACCAAAGCCACAAGCACTCCCAGCACCGCGAGTGGCCGCTTCGTCTCCGTCTGCAAATCCGAGACTCCCGTCGTTGCAGGCTCGAGCACAACCTTTTGATCCAGGAATTGATCGATCTCTTTCTTGGACATTCCAAGAAAACCCTTCGCTCGTTCTTCTTCGAACGCCCTGGAAGTGGCTTCCAATTTCTGTCGCATGGGCTCGAGAGCCGCGCCCGCCTTCACCATTGCCAAGCTCCGATGCCACGTCGAGTCTGTGCGCGTGACCGCCGGATTCATCATTGTCGGCACAAAAATATCCACGATCGTTCCCGGTTCGGTGCCTGTGAAGGGCGCTTCGACGACTCCTGCGATTTCGTAAATTTCATTCCCCATCCGAAAGGTGCGGCCAATCACGGCCGGATCTCGCCCAAAGCGATGCGACCAATAATCGTAAGAGAGCACTGCGAAAGGATGTCCACCGGGTTTCAGATCATCGTTTTCGGTGAACAAGCGTCCAAGCGCCGGACGCAGCCCGAGCGTGGGAAACATCCAGCCGGAAACGTATTGCAGGTACGCTTTCTCAATGTCTTCATCCGATTTGTAAGTCAGGTCCACCGAATCCGCGTACGAGACGGCGAATAGCTCGGCCTGATCCTTTACCGCCGCCCGCATCAACTGAAAATCCGGATACGCCCAGCCATCGAAATCTTGCGGCTTACCATCCGGTCCGATGCCTTGCTGTGCCAAATCGTAAAGTCGTTCAGGATTCGCCACTGGCAACGGCCGCAGCAGAATTGCGTCAATCAATCGAAACGCAGACGTGCAAGCTCCTATCGCCAAAGCCAGCGACAGAATTGCCGCGGCAGAAGTAACCTTCGTCTTTTTAAGCTGCCGCAAGCCGAAGATTGCGTCCGAACGCAAAGATTCCAGCCACCCCACAAGCTGCACGTCGCGGCTCTCCTCACGGTGCCGCAGTGTCGAACCAAACGCCCTTCGTGCCTCAACGGGATCGCGCCCCTGCGCGACCGCCTCCGCAATATGCGCCTCAAGTTCCTCGTCAATCTCGCGATTCAATTTCTCACCGCGCAAAACATTCGTTATCCGCGACCAAAGCGACATTTCACGTCTCCCTCAAAACGCGCCGTTTCGCGCTCGCTACTCCGCTCTCAACATTTCCACCGGATCAATCCGCACTGCCCGCATCACCGGCACGATCGCCGCGACGAGTGCCGTTACCAGCAAGACCGTACACGGCGCCGCCATCGTCGTCCAATCCGTGGCTTTCACTTCGAACAGCAGCGACACGAGGATGCGCGACGCCGCCACTCCCAACACGAGTCCGAAAATCGCGCCCACCGCAACCATCAGAAATACATTCGCCGAGACTAGCAACGCGATCCGCCCTGGCTGTGCTCCCACCGCCAGGCGGATCCCAATTTCCCGGCGCCGCTGCACTACCGAGTAATGCAGCACGCCGTATAATCCGATTCCGCCGAGCACGATCGCGACGCCCGCGAAAAACATGCCCAGCATCGCGAGCAATCTCTCGCGAAACGTTCGTCCTCGAATAATCTCGGCCTGCGTTCGGATGTTGCTCACGTAAAACTCCGGACGCGCCTTTGCGACTTCTTCCCGCAGCACCGGCGCTAACGCTTGTAGATTCTCTCCGCTCGACCGCACCACAAACGTCCCTCGCCCCCGCGGCTGCGGTGCGCCGGCTCCGTCCACAGAACTGAACGGAACGTATGCTGTAGCGCGTACTGGGAAACGGAAATTGTCGCGAGACCGCGCATCCTTCACATATCCGACGATGCTGACGCGCATCCGCACGTTTTTGGGGCCGGTCGTTTCGAACGACTTCCCCACAGGGTTTTCGCCATGGAAAAAGTCGTTCGCAAACCTCTCATTCACGATCGCCACATTCGGATAATTTTCTTCGCGGCGAAACTCTCTTCCGTCAAGTACCGATATCTTCATCTCCTCAAACCATCCCGGCGAAACCGCGAGGAAGTCGGAAACCACGTCTCCCGGAGCGGCTCCATTCACGACAATGTCTTCCGTCCAGCTTTCCCCGCTCATCATCGGCCACGTCGTCATCGCCACCGACTGCACTCCCGGCAATTCCCGCAAGTGCTCCGCAACCTGGTCCCAGTTGACCGATGGCTGCGCCTGCTGCGTCAGCGTTTCGAGATTCACGATCCTCTCCGAAGAAAACCCCGTTGCCTGATGTGTAAGCCGATCGAACGTCGTCACAAACAATCCCGCAACAAAAAGCACCAGGAAGCAAAACGCCACTTGCACAGCCACCAGCCCGTGCATCAGCCATCCCGTGCGATGCGGATTTTCGCCACCCTTTAACGCCGCGGCTGGCCTCACCGACGAAGCGCGTAGCGCCGGCGCGGCCCCGAAAAGCGCCGTAACCACCAGCGACAGCACCGCCGCAAACGCGAACACTCTCCAATCTCCAGGCAGCGCCAGTCGCGCGGGGTCGTCGGGCGGATTGATCATGCCCACCACGTAAGGCGCGGCCCACCACGCAAACATTCCCCCGGCGATCCCGCCCAGGATCGCTCGCAGTGCGCTCTCCGCCAGGACCAGTTGCACGAGCCGCCATCTTCCCGCTCCGATGGAAACGCGCAGCGCCATTTCGCGCGCTCTCGCTCCCGCCTGCGCGGTCATCAGGTTCGCCACATTCGCGCAAACGATCAGCAGCACCAGTCCGACCAGCGCCGCTAGAACGCCGAGCGCCCGCTTATAGTCGCGTTGCAAATTCGAGCGCCCCGCCGCAGCGTCATCCACGAACAAGTTCTCCTCGAAGAACTGCGCCTTCTGTTGCGGCGTCAAGCTCACCAGCGTTTTGGCTCGCTCCAGCTGTATGGCATGAAATGTCGCCCGCAAACGCTCCTCGACGGGCTTCACCGCCGCGCCCGGTTTCAGCTGAATGAAAGTCCTCAGCCAAAAATTATTCCAGCTCGCAAGCGTTTGCGGATTCTTCATCGCCATCGGCAGAAAGATTCCCGTCATCGTCCCCGTTTCGGTTCCCGTGAACGGCCCTTCGGTCACGCCAATAATTTGATAAATCGTCTGGCCGATGCGTAGTGTCTTCCCCACAACATTCGGGTCGCTCCCAAATCGCTGCTTCCAGTAGTCGTGCGAGAGTACCGCATTGGGATTCGCCCCCGGCTCCATGTCGTCTTCTGCCGATAACAATCGCCCCACAGCAGGCCGGATTCCGAACGTGTCAAACATCCATCCGGACACAAATTGCACGTACCCTTTTTCCATCTGCGCGTCGGTGCCGTACGTCAAATCCAGCCGGTCCGCGTACGACACAGCGATCAGCTCCGCCTGCCCCTTTACGTCCTCCCGCATTTGCTGGAACATCGGGTACGAGCAGCTGTCGTACCTCTCTTTTCCTAACGGGCCAGTACTCTCGAAGGCGATGACGTGGAGTCGCTCCGCGTTGGCTGCGGGCAGCGGTCTCAGCAGCAAGGCGTCAATAAGGCGGAATGCCGCCGTGCACGATCCGATGCCCAGCGCAAGCGACAGAATCGCCGCTGCCGACGTTACCTTCGCCTTCCTCAACTGCCGCCAGCCAAAAACAAAATCAGCCCGCAGCGAATCCAGCCACGTCAGCAGCCGCGCGTCTCGGCTCTCCTCGCGGTGCCGCATCGTGGACCCAAACGCTCTTCGCGCCTCTGCGACGTCCCGCCCGCGCTCCACCGCCTCTGCGAGGTGCTCCTCCATCTCTTCATCTAATTCGCGATTTATCCGCTCACCGCGAAACACATTCACCATCTGTCGCCATAGGCTCATCTCACGCCTCCCGCAGCACGCGGTTCACCGCCAGAGTGACCGCCTGCCACCGCGACTCTTCCATCCCCAGTTGCTTCTTCCCCGCTGCCTTCACTTCATAGAGCCGCGCCCGCCGTCCCGTATCCTTAGTTACCCACTCCGCGCGAATCCATCCCGCCTCCTCCATCCTGTGCAGCGCCGGATAGAGCGATCCCTCCTCCACCCGCAGCACTTCGCCAGAAATGTCCTGAATCGCGGACATAATCGCGTACCCGTGCAATCCCGGCCGCCGCGAAAGTATCTTCAAGACAAGCAGATCCATCGACCCCTGCAAAGAGTCAGCCTTAGCCATACTCAGACCTCGCAATACATAGACGTCTAAGCAGTCGAAAAGTTCCGTGGAAAAATCAGTTCGGTGGGCAATTTACGGGAGGTAATGGTTCGTCAAATCTGAAGCATTTCAATGCTAGCTCTAATTGATCGACGATATTCTCCACCAGGTTACACAACTGTTTTGTACAACTTACCAAGTATCCTGGCACGACGGGATTTTGGCGGACTCGCCAACCATCCAGACAAAGCCGCTGCCGCCTGTTTGCAGCAGCGGCTCAATCGATTATTTCTTACGGCTTGGATCGTCGTTTGGATTGACGTAGTTGAATTGCAAGGGAGCTGTGCCATGGACTTGGACCACGACTTCTCCGCTGGCCATTGCGTAGTGATGCATGTCAGGATCGAGAAACGCAAAGCTTCCTGCGGGGAAAGCTCCCATCTTGCTCTCATCAAAGGTATCGCCCATACCGACCTTGAAAGTCCCGGAGATAATCGTGACGTTTTCGCGTTGCGGATGCCAATGTGGCGCGATGCGGTATCCGTCGGGCATCTTCAAGCGCACGGTGTAGTCTCCGCTTGCTGCGCCGGGGTTGCCCTCGAGCACGGCAAGTTGCGCGCCTGCGGCCACAAATGCGGGTGGCGGACCATAAGGAATGCCATCTGGCATGAACGTATGTCTCTCAGAAGAAGCGGGTTGCGCTCCAATCGTAACAGCCAAGCCCGCACCGCACAGCAATCCGAGAATCGCAACCTTAACATGTACCTTCCGTCTCATGTTTCTACCTCCCTGGTAGAGCTCTACTTCATGAGGATATTCCTCCGAAGAACGCCTGTCATCCATTGATGCCAGCTAACTTTTCCATATCTTTTATATATCTTCGTAAATCGCTCAATCTTAGGGGATAATCCCGAAAGCAAGCCCCATGCACAGCACACAACAAGCGACTACTGAAATCGAATTGGACCTCGGCCGCTACGAACTTCGCCGCCGCGGACGCCGGGTCAAACTCGAAAAGAAACCCATGGAGCTGCTGATCTTCCTGGTTGCTCGCAGGGAACAGCTGGTTTCGCGCAAGGACATTGTTACGAAACTCTGGCGGTCGGATCTTTTCATCGATACCGAGCCAAACATCAACAACATCGTGCGAAAAATCCGTTCCGCTCTGGGGGATCATTCCGCTAAGCCCCGCTTTCTGGAAACCGTGGTTGGCAAAGGATACCGATTTATCGGGCCAGTGCGCGTGATCGATGCGCGCTTCCCGCAATCCCATCACGAACAAAGCGCTTCGGATGAACCCGACCGTGGGCGAGTAAACATGCGAACCGAACGCCCATCGCTGGCCGTCCGGCCCCTCTTTCTCCTCGGAAACATTTCTGATGATCAGGGCGTGTGTCTAGGCTTCGCAGACGCACTCGTAACGCGCCTCGGAAACCTGCAAGGCGTTGACGTTTTGCCGACCTCCGCGATGCTCAATGTGCCTGCAGAAATGACGGCTTCTGATGTCGGTTCACGCCTCGGGGTCCGCTTTGTAGTTCACGGCGCCATCCAGGAATCGAAGGGGCAATGGCGTCTTTCGTTGGAGATGTTTGACACCCACTTGGAAGCTGTCGGTTTCCGGCGGAAGTGCGATGTCGACGTCGAGCGTCTGTCCGATCTTGAAGACGAGATTGCCAAACAGATTGCCGCCACCTTGAGCAGGCCTTTGCATCCATTGGGAGTTCAACGACGCCCTCGCTATAGCAAAGATCCTCTCGCTTATGCGGAATTCGTGCGCGGCTACCGCCTCAGCTCGTCGGGCGACGACGCACATTTGGAGGAAGCAGCGCAGCGTCTGACCACCGCCGTTACCCGCGATCCAGGTTTCTCACTCGCCCATGCAATCCTTTCCCTCGTCTGCGCGACACATCATTTCGAGTTTGACCCGGCGAGCATTTGGCTGGAGAAGGCAGAGTTTCACTGCCGTCGCGCGCTGGAAGTGGATCCCGATCTGCCCGAAGGACACGTCGCCAACGCTTTTCTGCTTTGGGGTCCATCGAAAAACTTCCAGCATCTGGAAGCCATTGCCGAACTGCGCCGCGCGCTCGCCCTTCAGAAAAATCTGCCTCATGCGTACAACCGCTTGGGAACAATTCTGGCGCACATCGGCCTCCTGGATCACGCTCGCGAAATGTATGAGAGAGGGCGGCCGTTCCAGCCAAAACAGGCGGTCAGCCACAGCATCGTTCAGGTCTATATTTGGAATCGAGAGTATGACCTGGCTCGAGAAGAGATTCGCGCATGGCGAACCGAAAGTCCTGGCAACAAATACCCACTCTATTTCGCGCCACAACTGGCGATGATGACGGAAGATTGGAACGAAGCGAAAGTGCTGCTCGATCAAGGGGTCGAGCTCTTGCCTCAAGAACCGCTGACCATCAGTCTGCTGGGTGTCTACTATGCTTTGAGGGGCAAGGATGCGCTCGCGCTTGAATGCCTGACGCGAGCTTGTAGCAGCGCAAAATCCTTTGGACACGCGCACCACACCTACTATCAGGTCGCCTGCATTCTCTCCTTATTGGAGCGCCCCAACGAAGCCTTTGAATGGCTCGAGCGGAGTGTCAGCACCGGGTTCGCGTGCTGGCCATTCTTTTTGAAAGATCCATGTCTCCAAAATCTCCGCGCTCTTCCCGAATTTGACGTCTTGATCAGCTCTTTGCAAGCCAAGTATCCCGACCATCTGGGTTTGCTATAGCTTCCAATGTGTTCCCCTAAACGCCTGTGTTGGGTTGACATCTTACCCGAGTGCGAGCATGGTAGGTCGTATGTCTGCCCAAGAACCCCATGGCCGGCTGGAATTACTGCAAGGAACTCTGGACCTGCTCATCCTGCGCACCCTGATCTTTGGATCGCAGCACGGGCAAGGAATTGCGCGCGCGATTCAACAAACTTCCGAAGAAGAGCTGCTCGTGGAACACGGTGCGCTCTATCCTGCGCTGCAGCGCCTGGAAGAGCGCGGCTGGATTTCCGCCAAATGGGGAACCTCTGTAAATAACCGGAAGGCGCGCTTTTATTCGCTGACCCCAGCCGGCCGCAAACAACTCGTAAAGGAAACGACCAAGTGGAAGCGGCTGACGGCAGCCATCGGACGGATTCTGGAATCTCAAGCCGAAGGGAGCTAAGCCCATGTTCGGACGCAAACGGAAAGAGAACGATTTCAGCGAAGAAATCCAAGCGCACATCCAACTTGAGAGTGAGCGCTTGCGCGGGCAGGGACTGAGCGAGGACGAAGCGCTAGCTGCCGCGCGACGGACTTTCGGCAACGTTGGACGAGCCGAGGAAAGTTTCTACGAATCCCATCGCTGGCTCTGGTGGGATCATCTCCGACAGGACATTCGCTTTGGTCTTCGCATGCTCGCGAAATCTCCGGGCTTCAGCGCTGTCGCCATTCTCACGCTGGCATTGGGTATCGGCGCAAACACGGCCATTTTCAGCTTGATCGACGCTGTAATGCTGCGGTCGCTCCCGGTCGAGAATCCTTCGCAGCTAGTCCTGCTTCAGTGGGGCGCGCGCAACTCACCCAACGTTCACGGCTACCAGTCCGCTGGCGATTGCGCAAATGATATGCGCCTCGGCGCCAAGAATCCCGGCGGCTGCTCGTTCTCCGAGCCGGTGTTTCGCGAAATAGCACAAGCGAATATTTTTTCGGGGACGGCTGCGTTTGCCAATTCTGGCAGGTTGGATTTGACGGGGAATGGTTCTCCGTCCTTAATCAACGGCCAGCTAGTTTCCGGAGATTTCTTCCGCACCATGGGCCTCAAAGCCGCCACAGGCCGGCTCCTCGATGCAATCGACGACAAGCCAGCCGCCGCGCCCGTTGCCGTGCTCAACTATGGCTATTGGCAGAGCGCCTTCGGAGGTTCCCGCGACGTGGTCGGCCGAACGATTGAGCTAAATAACGTCCCCTTCACGATCATCGGCGTGGCCGAACAGCGATTCACCGGAATTACTCCGGGTAGCGATTACGACGTTTGGTTGCCGCTCTCGGACGCGCAACGCATTACCCCTCTCATGCGCTGGCGAGACCGTCAGAACGATGTGAGTTACTGGTGGCTCACCATCCTCGGCCGTCTCAAACCCGGAACAAGGCTCGCGCAGGTACAAGCGCCAGTGAGCGGCCTCTTCCGCAATGAAATGCTTCACGGAGCCGTCCCGCTTTTCCATAGCAGTGAAGCAGCGGGAACACCTGCGCCGCAGCCCGGCGTGTCGGCTGGCGGCAATGGTGCGAGAGCCATGTCCGCGGTGCCGCAACTAGCGCCGGGCACGAGCCCGGCACCAATTCAGAGGGGAGCGGTCGGCGCGCCGATACTACAATCCGCAGGCAATAGGGCGGTCATCATGGCTGCACCGTCAGGAGCAGCCCCTGCTGGCGCCCCGCGCGGTTCAGAAACTGCTAAGGGCCCGAAGACGTTATCCACGGCCGCCGATAATCCGGAAATTACTCTTGTGCCCGCGCAAAGTGGTTTAACCGGCACTCGCACGCGCTACTCCAATCCGCTGTATGTTCTGATGCTCGCTGTCGGAATCATTCTTCTGATCGCCTGCGCAAACGTCGCGGGGCTGATGCTCGCTCGCGCGTCTGCGAGACAAAAGGAAATGGCGGTGCGGCTGGCCCTCGGCGCGGGACGTGCGCGGATTGTGCGGCAGCTTTTCACGGAAAGCATAATGCTCTCGGTGCTGGGTGGCGCGCTGGGGGTTTTCTTTGCCTACTGGGGTGCGCACGCGATCCTTTCGTTTGTGTCGAGCAATCAGCCGCGTCCCCTGGGATTCGCGACGGGTGTCGACCTCCTTGTCCTCGCATTCACCGTCGCGGTTTCCCTGCTCACGGGAATTCTCTTCGGGATCGCGCCGGCTTTTCGCGGTGCGCGCGTCGATTTGACGCCGGCGCTCAAGGAAGGCGAAGGAAGCTCCACGAGTGCGGCACGTGGCAGCGCAAAATGGTTCAGCATCGGCAATGCTCTGGTGGTGGCCCAAGTCGCGCTCGCGATCGTTGTGCTCGTGGGCGCCGGACTCTTGGTGCGCACGCTTGCGAACCTGCGCAACGTCGACGTTGGCTTCGATTCACACAACATCTTGATTTTCGGAATCGACCCGACGCTGATCGGCTACAAAGGCCCGCAAGCGGATAGCCTCTATCGCGACTTGCAGGGCCGCCTCTCGGAAACGCCCGGAGTGAAGTCCGCGAGCTACTCGATGATGCCGCTCTTGAGCAGCGGCCTTATGATCACCAGCTTCCACTGGCCCGGCACGCCACAAGATCAAGAATCCGAAGCTGATATGCTTGGCATAGGTCCCAATTTCTTCGAGACAATGCACATTCCGTTTCTTATCGGCCGCGGATTTACCGCCTCCGATTTTAAGCTCTCCGTTGCGAACGACGGAATGAGTCCCACTTCAGCGCCGACTCCCGTGATCGTGAATCAATCGTTCGTGGATAAATATCTCGGAAAGGAAAATCCGCTCGGGAAACAGTTTGGCCAGGCGGACGCCAGCGCGGACGGACCGGCGAGTGCGGGCTACGAAATCGTTGGGGTGGTGCGCGACGCAAAATACAACAACTTGCGCCGGGAAATTCACGCCATGATGTACATGCCGCAAAGATTCGGTGGAGCGACCTTCGAACTGCGCACTGCAGCTGATCCTCAGGCCATTCTTCCCGCGATACGCGAAGTCGTGTCGCAGGTAAACACGAATTTGCCGCTCTACGATGTGAAAACGGAATCCGAGCAAATTGACCGGTTGCTATTTCAGGAGCGGCTGGTCGCGCGGCTGTCCAGCTTCTTTGGTTTGTTGGCACTGGTGCTGGCGTGCGTAGGGTTGTACGGACTGCTTTCCTATGAGGTTTCGCGGCGCACACGAGAAATCGGTATTCGCATGACGCTCGGCGCGCACAAGGGAAACGTGCTGAAGTTGGTCTTGCGGCAGGGTATTGTGCTGGCGATTGTTGGAGCCGCCGTGGGTATCGGCGTAGCGCTGGGCGTCACGCGCTATTTGGCATCAATGCTTTACGATGTGCATGCCAATGATCCGCTGACGATAATCACGGTTGCCGTGTTGCTTGTACTCGTCGCCCTATCCGCGTGCTACGTTCCGGCGCGGCGAGCGATGCGTGTCGATCCCATGATCGCTCTGCGGCACGAATAGTCTGTCCATCGATCCGGGCGGGCCTGTTTAAGCAGGGAGCAAACAGATTGCGCCCTCCTCACTCGGCATGAACCACCTTGTGCTGGCTGACGGTCTGGCCGTCGCCACTTTTTAATTTGCTAAAAATGACGGCGGACAAAATCGTGAACAGGCCAAGCACAAGCAATGCCTTGTGCACACCTTGAATCATTTCCGCCGGGTTGGAATGAACGCGCGGCACGAAAAATGCCGTCGCGAGGCCCGCTGCCGCGACACCAAAACTGATGGACATTTGCTGCGTCGTGCTCGCAATGGAGCTCGCGCTGCTTGTCTCTTCTTCGGTGACGTCGGCATAAACAAGGGTGTTCATGCTCGTGTATTGCAGCGAAGTGAAAGCTCCATAGCAAAATGCCTGAATCACGATTACCCAGACTGGTGTATGCAGTCCGATGGTCGCAAAGAGTAAAAGAAGAAGGCCTAGGATCACCGTGTTTGAAATCAGCACGCCGCGGTAGCCGATGCGATTCAAAATCTTCGGCAACAGAAATTTCGTACTCATCGAGGCAAGCGCCTGCGGCATGATCAGCAGCCCGGACTGAATTGGCGTGAATCCTAGGCCAACCTGATAGAGCAGCGGCAGGAGAAATGGCACTCCGCCGATGCCCAGCCGAGTGAAAAAGCTGCCGCTCACCGCTGCGCTGAACGTGCGAATGCGAAAGAGGCTCAGCCGCAGCAAGGGAAATGCAATCTGGCGCGCATGCAGCAGGTAGCCTCCTATAAGCGATAGAGAAACCGCCAATAAGCCCAAAATTTCGCCTGTGCTCAGCTCATGTTCGCCGAAGATCTCCAGCACATAGGACAGCAGCGCGATTCCGGAACCGAACAGAATGAGCCCGACAATATCGAGCGGATGTGTTTTCTCGCGGTAGTCGGGAAGATGCAATAGACCATCAACAAACCGACGAGCCCTATCGGAATGTTCACGAAGAAAATAAATCGCCAGTGTAAATATCCGACGATCAAGCCCCCGGCAATCGGTCCAAGCATCGGGCCAACCAGCGCGGGAATCGCCACGAAGCTCATCGCGCGAATGAGTTCGGACTTGGCAAACGTTCGCACCAGAGTGAGCCGCCCTACCGGCACCATCATGGCTCCGCCGCAGCCCTGCAAAATGCGGCACGCCACCAGCAAATGGATGTTGCTGGATATGCCGCAGAGAAATGATCCGAGTGTGAAAAGTCCGATCGCCGAAGCAAACACCCGCCGCGTTCCGAACCGGTCCGCCATCCACCCGCTGATCGGTATGAAAACCGCCAGGCTCAAGCGTGTAGCTCGCCAGCACGGATTTCATGCTGAGCGGCGCCACTTTCAGCGCCTCCGAAATGGCCGGCACCGCCGTATTGAGAATCGTTGTGTCCAGCGACTCCATGAAAAACGCCACTGCCACCAACCACGGCAAGAGCCGCTTGCTCGAAGCAGATGGGCGCGTTTGGCACCGAAGACGATTTGCCGGAATTGGTGGACTTAGGCGGACTTGGAGACATGGAGTCGAGTAATTACTCTACTAGCGAATCCGTAAGATTTGGCCAAATGAACGGCGACTCTGCAAATCCTCCCCTCATTCCCGTTCGATTACTTTTGCCGAGCCTTTGGTTCGTGTCTGCTCGTAATCTTTTGTGCAAACGCGCACCTCAATCCCGTCCCCTTCGCTCCTTTCTTGCTACGATAAAAAGAACCTAGGTCATAGCTCCCTTTGAAGTTAGGATCGCTCGCTCGAACAGAGCGAGAGCTGTCTGTCGTAGAACATGTCGCCATCGACGGCGACCGAGGAGTCTGACGTGAAAAAGGCATCTTTTTATCTCGCAATCGCGGGCATGCTTGGCACTCTTGCCGCCCCTGCCTTCGGTCAATCCCCCTCAGCGGCGAAACCACAAACTCAGGCTGCTGCTCAGCAAGCCGCTGCGCCGGCTGCCGCACCAACCACAGTCTCTCGCACCACCAAAGCCGTCAACTATCGCCGCGCTGGAGGTACCACCAAGATTGATTTTCAAGGCACCGAGCTGATGCAAGGCGCCACCGGCGAAGCCAAAGTCGAAAGCAAAAGCAATCGCATGGAAATTGAAGCCAAGTTCCAGGGCTTCGAAGACGCCACAAAATTTGGCCTCGAATATCTCACGTACGTGATGTGGGCCGTCTCTTCGCAAGGCCGCGCTGTGAATCTCGGCGAAGTCGCCCTCAAGAACGGCAGCGGTCAGGTCAAAGCCATTTCCGACATGCAAACCTTCGGCATGATCGTCACCGCGGAACCGTATTTTGCGGTCACGCAGCCGGGCAACATGGTTGTTCTTGAAAATGTTCTCGGGCCGGCCACGCAAGGCAAAGTCGAAAACATCGACGCTCAATACGAACTGCTCGGACGCGGCATCTATTCCTCTTCCAACACGAAAATTGAAAACGCCATCTTCGGCATCGACCGCAAAACGCCTCTCGAACTTTTCGAGGCGCGTAACGCCGTGCGCATCGCTCGTATTGCGCAAGCCGATAAATACGCCGCGTCTTCGCTGGCTAGAGCCGAGCAGCAACTGCAAGAACGCCGAAGATGTTTATCGCCGAGGCAGCGAGAAAAAATCTGTCGAAGCCGCCGCGCGCGAAGTTGTTGAAACCGCGGAAGAAGCTCGCGTAATGGCCGTAAAGCAAAAAGCCGAATTGGACGCACAAGCCAAAGTCGCCGCCGAGAAAAAAGCTGCCGAAGAGCAAGCCGCGGCAGAAATCAAGCGCCGCCAGGACGCCGAGCAAGCTCGCCTGCAAGCGGAAGCCGCCAAAGCCGAAGCCGTTCGCATGAAGCAGGAAGCGGAAAAAGCCGCCGCCGATGCCGCGCGCCAAAAAGCGGAAGCAGAGCAAGCCACTGCCGCCGCGGTCGCGCAGCAGCAAGCCGCGCAAGCCGCTGCTGAACAAGCCGCGCGAGATAAAGCCGCCGCAGTCGATCAACAGCGCGCCGCGGAAGCCGAAGCTGATAAAGCGCGCCAGGCCGCCGCCCGCGCCGAAGCAGAAAAAGCGGATCTTCGCGCGCAACTCTTGAATCAGCTCAATTCCATTTTGCAGACGCGCGATTCCGCTCGCGGGCTTATCGTCAACATGTCCGACGTGCTTTTTGATACCGGCAGCTACACGCTCAAGCCGGGCGCGCGCGAAAAGCTGGCGAAAATTTCAGGTATTTTGCTCGCGCATCCTGGGCCTCACTTTACAGATTGAAGGCCATACGGACAGCGTGGGCACCGATGAATTCAACCAGCAGCTTTCCGAGCGCCGCTGCCGATTCCGTGCGCGATTTTCTCGCTGAGCAAGGAGTTGCTGGCGTCGACAATCACCGCACGCGGCTTTGGAAAAACGCAGCCTGTTGCAACGAATGATACCGCCGACGGCCGCCAGCGCAATCGCCGCGTGGAACTCGTCGTCAATGGCGCTGCTATCGGAAACGCCTCCGCGTCGAATACGGTGGCAAATCAATAGCCAATCCGGAATCGGATCGTACGGGCCCTACGACGACGACTCACTCCTTCGAGCTCCATGTGTTTCGCGCCACGCAGGCCATCGCTCCAACGATTCCGAACATCATGGCGAACGGTACGCCTTCGTTGGGAACGAATCCCAGATTCCCTCTCCCTAAACCTAATGCGTAACCGAGAGCGAGCCCTGCGCCCATGCAAGCCAGGATAATGACCGCATTCAGGACTTTCCACTTGGCTCCTTGTCCGCTCGCGATGGCGAATGCCGAGCCCAAAATCAACGCCACCAGCCAGATTACGGCCATCGCGTTCCCCTTCCTTGAACTGACCATGTGACTACGGGCGTGCCGGGGGCCTTTCTCAGATCCGTTTTTCCATTTTAAGAAAGGTCATCCCGGCGAATATAACATGTTCGTAGTTGAAGGTAGGATCAGGATGTTGGAGGTGGGGCGCCCCTCGATAAGAGTGCTCCACCCTCCCCGCGCAAACACAAATGCGCGGAGTCTACTACCAGCGAAAATACGCTTGTACTGCCGAACTCAAAAATCTAAAATTATTATCCCACCCGACCGAAACCATGTGCGCAGAACTCGACGCTTTAAAACGTGATGCGGGTAAGGTGCTCCGCGAGCTGAAGAATATTCGCAGGTCCAGAGATGTGTCATTTTATGAAGATGCGGAACTGAATCGCCGGAAGCGCGAGAGCCTCAATGCGGTGCTTAAGCATTTGCTGGTCGGACATGACGGGAAGCCATGCCCCGCGGGTGACAGACCCATTGTGCGTCCCGCCCCGTATCGCAGGAAAAGCTGATACGGCAATAATAAAACCTCGCAAGGCAAATGAAACCGAACAGGACAAGGGCGGAACCTTTCGGCGGCTGATCAATGAGGCGGCTTCGAGAAGTCCACAAACATTAAACTGAACAGAGTGCACTTCCTACTAGCTTTGCAATGCGGACAAAAAACAGTTTTATCTTGCCAGCCTTGATGGGAGAGAATATTTCGCAGGTCCGCTAATTGCTCATCACTTTCTAAATCGATTTTTCCAATCTCAAACAGTTTTGCGCACTCGGAGCACAAAGTCCCGTAACTTCTAATTTTTCGCACTCCGCCTCCCGGAAAGCCGAGAATATTTATTTCGCGGGTGGTCAATAATCGGCTAAACCCAGTATTTCGGTCCGCCGTCCGCTCATCAAGCACGGGCTTTGCAGATCGTGGATGCCGCAGGAAGAAATCAATCTGTCAGAAGACGAGTCACGTCAACATATCCGAACAGGGGAATCCTAGCCTCTACCGCCTTTGCCCGGCTCGGCTGGTAGTCCAAAAACTATGTCTTTTAGCGGCCCCGTACAATACAGCGAATCTGGTACGCCAAATTTGACAGAATCGTAGTGCATTCATGGCCGAGGCTATGCAGGTGAATCGCTTCGCGCATGAAATATCCAGTTGACAGAAAAATGCGTCCCTTGCTAATAAATTAATCATCCCCTAAAGCCCACCCCGTTCGGAGGTGTCATGAGGAGCCATGAGTCTAGTCACGTTCAAATGCTGATCGAATGCCCGAAGTGTCACAAGAAAATGGTTCTGCACATTGGGTTGGTTCCAGACACTACCAACAACGTACTCGAATGCCCCAACTGCCAGAACACTCTTGTCCCTTTGGTACCCGGACCAATTATTGGCGGACCTTATTCAGTGGACTCCTAATTATTCCGTAGATCTGCGATCCGACGAGTATTCAGAATCCAAATTCGATTCCCTCCACTATAATCAGCAAATGGGCTTTTCGTTTGAGATCGATGAGGAGCATCGCGTCGGCCGTTGGTCTCTTGAAGGCCCGGTTACGGACGATTCGTTTCGCGACAGTCTGAAGATCGTGAGCGGAATTCTAATTGGACTGAATCTCAGGGGCGGGATAGTGGACTTTACCGGGGTCACATCTTTTGACGTTTCCGAGGATATGTTGAAACGACTCGCGAACACTAACCCAGTTCTGCCGGGCGACATGCTTCGGCTCATCGTAGCCCCGGACAACAAAGCTTTTGGAATGTCGCGGACATTCCTCGCGCTCAGTGAAATGTCTCGACCTAATTTGTTCGTCGTTCGGGAACTGGAGAAGGCGTATCACATTCTCGGAATCAAAACACCAAACTTCAAACGTCTAGCTTCTTCGGACTGAGTCCCGAGTTTCGCGCTTGGAGCGCCGAGTGGGGAATTTTGACGCGGGAAACAAAAAGAGGAGGCGGGCCAGGTCGTCCCGCCTCCTCAAATCCCCTTTCGGGGATGTCCGGCCAGCCTGACGGAGGGCGGCTAGCCGGTCGTGTGTTGGCCTACTTATTTATCCCGGCTGAACGAAAAAAGTTCCGGTAAAAATGAAAAAAATGACTAGAATCTTTGTGGAAATGTAACCCTGTGCCGGGGTGAATCCACCTTATGCCACGTCCTTCTTCGCTAAGTCCAGATAACATATTGCGTTTTCTGCAAGTTACGAGAGATGGAGCATTCGCCAACGAGATTGGGGCCGCTTTGCACATCGGAAAGTCTGGGCGCAAACCTCTATTTAACATGTTGATGAAACTGAAGAAGAGAGGGGCGATTGCGGAATTGCCGGGGGGGCGCTACCGGCTTGCGGGGCGGAAAGGTGGGGAAGAATCGCGAAGCGGGCCGCCTCGTTCTGGCGAGGATGGCGGCGGAAATGCCGCGCCGGCAAAGAGTAGCTCTGGCGGGACCGCTTCTACGGGACAGGGCTCCGCGGGGAACCTTGCGCGATCGGCGGATTCCCATCCGTTAGCGCGCGATGAAGTGCGGGGACGGCTCGTGTTGCATCACGACGGCTACGGATTTGTGGTGCCGGATGTCCCGATGCCCCAGCTGGATGGAGATGTGTTTATTCCGCGCGACGCGGTGGAAGATGCAATGCATGGCGATCGAGTGGTGGCGAAGTTGCTGCGTGTCAGCGATTCTCGCGGACGGGATTTCCGAGTGGCGGGTTCGCGAGGAGGGCAGCGTGCGGAAGGGCGGATCGTGCGCGTGCTGGGGCGGGCGCATCCCTCGGTGGTGGGATTGTTTCGCTACGGGCCTCGCGGGAATGTGGTGCTGCCTTATGACAACCGGATCCAGCATGAAATCCAGATATCGCCTGGCGATGAGCTGACGGCGGGGCTGCGAGAAAAATTGGGTTTGCGGCGACGATGCGAAAGATGGGGGCGCGCGAGGCAAGCGGTTGCCTCAGTTGCCTGAACTCGATGGCGCGGTGGTAAATGTGGAGCTGTTGCGTTATCCGCGCGGGGGAGCGGCTGCGACGGGACGCGTGATTGAAATTCTTGGGCGGCCCGGAGACCTCGGCGTAGATATCGAGATCATTATTCGCAAGCATCATCTTCCACATGAATTTTCTCACGCTGTTTTGGAAGAGGCCGAGCATCGCGCCGCGCCTGTTAGCGAAAGCGAGCGCGAAGGACGCGAGGATTTTCGTCATTTGCCGATTGTGACGATTGACGGCGAGACGGCGCGTGACTTTGATGACGCTGTTTACGTCGAGCGGCGCGCAGATGGCGGCTGGAGCCTTCAGGTACATATTGCCGACGTGGCGCACTATGTTCGAACGGGGACGGCGCTGGATCAGGAAGCGCGGCTGAGGGGGACTTCGGTATATTTTCCGGACCGCGCGGTGCCGATGCTTCCAGAGGCGCTATCGAATGGGATGTGTTCGCTGAAGCCGCGCGAGGAGCGGCTGGTGATGAGCGCGCTGATGGAATTTGATGGCGCCGGTAACATGCAGAGCTCGCGGATGACTTCGGGCGTGATTCGCTCGGCAGAGCGGATGACTTACACCGATGTGAATAAAGTGATCGAGGGCGACGCGGATGCTACGGTGCGGTATGCGGGCCTGGCGGGGCATTTTCGCGATATGAAAGAGCTCGCGCTGCTGCTCAATAAGCGGCGCAATGAACACGGCTCGATTGATTTTGATTTGCCCGAGCCGGTGATTGAGTTTGACGAGCAGCAGCGCATGACCAACATCGTGCGCAGCGAGCGCAACATCGCGCACCGGCTTATCGAAGAGTTTATGCTCGCAGCGAACCGCGCCGTGGACGGTTACCTGCTGAAGCGCGGAATCGCCGCGTTGCATCGTGTGCATGAAAAACCTGACGCGCGCAAAGTGCTGGAATTCGAAGCGCTGGCGGGGGCGTTTGGTTATTCGCTCGGGGTTGCGGATTTGCATCAGCGTGAAGTTGCGGTGCGGCATGGGCGAGTGCCGGCGCCGGCGAAAGCTGGGAGGCCGGATTCGTACGGTCACGGGCGCGAGCGTGGGATGAAAGTGGCGCTGCCTGGCGCTATGGAGCTGAAGATTACGCCGCAGCATTATCAGAGACTGCTGCGCAAATTAGGGGGCAAGCCCGAAGAACGCATCGTTTCTTACTTGATGCTGCGTTCGTTGAAGCAAGCGCGCTACGCGGCCGAGCCGCTCGGGCATTTTGCTTTGGGCTTTGAGGAGTACACGCATTTCACTTCGCCGATTCGGCGGTATCCGGACTTGATCGTTCATCGCGTGTTGAAGTGGGCTCTTGAGCATCCGCAAGTGACGGCGCCGGTAGCCAGTCATGCGGCACGGGGCGTGGAGGCTACGCTCTATTCGGAAACGCAGCTTGAGGAAATTGCTTCGGAAACTTCGGAAGCGGAGCGCCGCGCTAATGGAGCCGAGCGCGAGTTGATGGACTGGAAGACGGCGCAGTTTATGGAGGCGCATCTCGGCGAGGAGTACGAGGCGTTGATCATTTCGGTGCAGAAATTTGGATGTTTTGTTGAGTTGTTTGAGGTTTTCGTCGAAGGGTTGTTGCCTATCAACGCTCTTGAAGATGCCGCAGGCACGCGCGTCGTTTTTCGCGAACGCGATCACGCCATTGTCGCGCTGTCGGGCGGAGAAGGGCGGCGCGGCGCGCCTGGTTCGAGGCGTGGACGCGGAGCAAAACCTAAAGAACTTGCCTGGCATCACGGCGACCGAGTGCGTGTTCGAGCTGAGCGCATTGATCCGATGCGGCGGCGGGTCGAGTTTGCTATTGCAGAGCCGGCATGAGGAAAGTATCCGGTATCAACACCATGAGTCTGGGCTATCCGACCTACACATCCGCCACGCCTGAGTTGATTTCAAAGATAGATAAAGATGGTTTTGCCACCGTAGCCTCCTGTCTGGACGACCCAACAATCGAACGACTTTCGCTTGGCCTTGATGAAACGAAGTACGCTCAGAGAAACCTTCTGACTATCCCAATCGTTCGCGAGCTAGCGAAATCAGAAGCTGTCCGAAGTCTCCTCCGTGCCGTTCTCGGTCAAGACTGCTTTGCCGTGAGAGGAATCCTGTTTAACAAAACTAGGAGGTCTAACTGGAAAGTGGTTTGGCATCAAGATCTGACAATCGCAGTTCGCGAGCGCAGAGAAACCGATGGGTTGGTCCATGGACCATGAAGGCCGGTGTCTTACACGTCCAACCAACCGCAGAGGTCATGGCGCGTCGTATAGCCATCCGAATACACCTGGACGACAGCGGACCAGACAATGGGCCACTGCGAGTTCTTCCTGGCTCTCATAGGGAAGGCCACCTTTCGCCGGAGCAGATCGCAAAATGGCAGAACAAAGAGTCGATCACTTGCGCTGTACGCAAAGGTGGCGTGCTCCTCATGCGCCGGTTATTACTTCACGCGTCATCTGCCAGTGCTGCTCCAAAACCACGTCGAGTGATACATCTAGAGTTCGCCGCCCATGAATTACCGCAAGGGTTGCAATGGAGCGACAGGGTTTGATACATCTTGCCTGCCCTAATCGACCGCCAAGTTCTGTTATCCTTGAGAGCTAGAGAATAAGCGGCGAGGTCGCCTTGGGCGCGTCGCGAACCCCTTCCGAGAGGAACCATTCACCGTGAGTACATCCACAGCTTCGGAGCGCGCTGCGAAGCGCGTACACAATTTTAATGCGGGGCCGGGGGCTTTGCCGTTGCCTGTGCTTCAACGGATCAAGGAAGAGTTGCTCGATTGGCGCGGGAGCGGCATGTCTGTGATGGAGATGAGCCACCGCTCGCCGGAATTTGAGAGCATTAATGCGGCGGCGGAGGCGGGCTTGCGTAAGCACCTCTCCATTCCTGACGAATATGCTGTGCTTTTCTTGCAAGGCGGCGGAAGCATGCAGTTCACTATGGCGCCGATGAATCTGTGCCTGCCCGGAAAGCCTGTGGACCTGATTCACACCGGGACTTGGACGGCGAAGGCGCTTGGGGAGTTGAAAAAAGGCATTTTGCACAACGTGGCAGCGTCGACAGAAGCAGACAAATTCGCGCGGCTTCCGCGCAAGGACGAAATCAAATACTCGCCGGATGCTTCTTACGTGCATATGTGCACGAACAACACGATTGAAGGGACCCAGTGGGCGGAGATGCCGGAGACCGGCAGCGTGCCGCTTGTGGCGGACATGTCTTCGGACATTGCTTCGCGGCCGATTGACGTGAAGAAATTCGGGCTCATCTTTGCTGGCGCGCAAAAAAATCTTGGCCCGAGCGGTGTCACGGTTGCGATCATCCGCAAAGATCTCGCGGAACGGGCGGACAAGAATTTGCCGACGATTCTGCAATACCGCACGTTTATCAAGGAAAAGTCGCTGTACAACACGCCGCCAACGTTCGCGATTTACATCGTTGGGTTGGTGATGGAATGGATCGACGCTGAAGGTGGGATCACTGCGATTGAAAAGCGCAATAACACCAAGGCGAAGCTTCTTTACGACACGATCGAGGCGAGCACCGGTTTCTACCGCTGCCCGGTCGAAAACCCTTCGCGGTCGAAGATGAATGTGGTGTTTCGCGTTGGTGGCGGGAATGAAGATCTCGAGAAGCAATTCGCGGTGGAAGCTGCGGAAGCGGGACTTGTTGGCACGCCGGGACATCGGTCGGTTGGTGGGATGCGCGTTTCGCTTTACAACGCCGTTGCGTTGAGTGCCGTCGAAGCTCTTACTTGTTTCATGCACGAGTTCCAGCGTGCGCGTGGGTGAGAAACGACGGAAAATCGGGTAAGACGGCCGGCTTGGAAGCCGGCGCTACACCCAAACCTGGGATACACAAAATAAGCCGGGACAATTAGTAGGCACAAACCGCACAGGCAGGAGTGCCTGTGCTACCTGGCGGTCGCGCCGCGGGCCCACTTTCACGTGAATCCATGTTTCCCCTTGTACTTCGACAAGAGTAAGCGTAATGTCTCTTGTCGAAGCGGCAGGGGACTTCTTGACGAAGTGATAGGGGACTCCGCAGATGGCACAAAAGAGAATTGAACTTCCGCAGGGGACGCTAGACCTGCTTATCCTTCGGACGCTGGCGTTGGAGCCGCAGCATGGGTGGGCGATTTCCGAGCGCATTCATCAGATTTCCAGCGATGCACTGCTGATTCAGCAGGGCTCGCTCTATCCCGCGCTCCATCGGCTGGAGCGGCGAGGCTGGATCAAAGCGAAGTGGGGCACGTCCGAAAACAACCGCCGCGCGAAATATTACGAACTCACCAAAACCGGGCGCAAACAGCTCGAACTTGAGAAAGATTCCTGGAAAAAACTGGCGGCAGCCGTCGCGCAGATTCTCGAGACGGCTTAGGGAGCCTCCGTGTTCAACGATCTATTGTTCCGCGTTCGTTCGCTGTTCCGCCGCGATGCCGTTGAATCGGAAGCGGACGCGGAGCTGCGTTTCCATTTCGATCAACAAGTGGAGAAGCACATCAAATCAGGGCGTACGCGCGAGGAAGCCACGCGCCGCGCTCGCCTCGAATTCGGCGGGCACGAACAACTCAAGGAAGAGATCCGCGACGCACGCGGCGTAAATCTTCATTGAGACGATGTTTCAAGATATTCGCTACGGCCTGCGAATTCTCGGCCGCACGCCGGTGATTTCGTGCGTCGCGGTGCTCTCGCTTGCTCTCGGCATTGGCGCGAACACGGCAATCTTCAGCTTGATCGATACCGTGATGCTGCGAATGCTTCCGGTGGAAAAGCCTGAAGAACTGACGCAGGTGCGGATTCAAGATCCGAGGTCGCCGAACGACGAAGCCGAACCGACATTCACAAATCCCCTTTGGGAAGAGCTGCGGAATCGCCAGGATTTTTACTCGGGTATTTTTGCGTGGAGCTTGACGCAATTCGATCTCGCGCAAGGCGGCGCCGTCCATGATGTGAACGGCATGTTTGCGAGCGGGGAGTACTTCTCGACGCTGGGTGTCCGTCCTGCCGCTGGCCGCTTGATCACGAGCCGACGACGACAAGCGCGGCTGCCCGGGCGTCGCGGTATTGAGCTATGGTTTTTGGCAGGATCATTTTGGCGGGGCGGAGAGCGCCGTGGGCAGCGCACTCTCTCTCGACAATCACGCGTTCAAAATTATCGGCGTGAGCGCACCGGGATTTTTCGGCTTGGAGGTGGGCAACAAATTTGACGTCGCCATTCCGGTTTGCGCCGCCCAAATTTTCGACGGGCCAAAATCGCGGCTGGACCGGCGCTCCTGGTGGTGGCTGCACGTGGCGGGCCGGAGCAAGCCTGGCGTCGAGTGCGGAGCAACTAAAGGCGCGGCTCGGCGTGGTTTCGCCGCAGGTCTTTGCGGCGGCGTTGCCGCAGGACTGGGAAGTCAAAGATCAGCAAGACTTTTCTAAAACGGTCGTTCCAGCCCACTTCTGCCGCGACAGGCACTTCTTATTTGCGCCGGCAATTCACACAACCGCTCCATATATTGATGGGAGTCGTGGGGCTCGTGCTGCTGATCGCGTGCGCCAATATCGCGAGCTTGATGCTGGCGCGCGCGTCCGCCCGGCACAAGGAAATCGCCGTACGCAAAGCTCTGGGCGCTTCGCGAGCGCGGCTGATCCGGCAATTGCTGACCGAATGCGTTCTGCTATCCACGGCAGGGGCGATACTCGGCATTCTCTTTGCCCGCTGGGGCAGTGCCCTGCTGGTGCGCTACATTTCGACGGGAGATAACAAAGTTTTCCTCGATCTGTCGTTCGATTGGCGGACCTTGAGCTTCACCGCCGGCGTGGCGGTCTTCACGGGGATTCTCTTTGGCGTGCTGCCGGCGTTTCGCTCCACGCGCGTGTCGCTGACTTCGGCGATGAAAGGGAGCCAGGCGGTTGATGCCGAAAGCCGCGCCAAGTTTCGTGCGGGAAAATGGATTGTCGCTTCGCAAGTGGCGTTGTCGCTTGTCCTGCTGGTGGCCAGCGGCCTGTTTCTGCGCAGCCTGGTGAAACTTGTCACGATGGACGTGGGTTTCGACCGGAACAACGTTCTTATCGTTCACGCGAATCTGCACAACGCGAAAGTGGCGCCGGATCAACAGCCTGCGATGTTCGATGAAATCGAGAGCCGGTTGCGCACGCTTCCCGGCGTGGTCTCCGCGAGCCGATCCGTGATGACCCCCGTCAGCAATTACGTTTGGAACAACGACCTTAAGGTGGATACTCCAAATGCGCCGACGGGCGATGCCGCGCTCGCGTTCTTCAACTTCGTCTCGCCTGGTTACTTTGGGACCGTGCGCACTCCGCTCCTCGCTGGCCGCAACTTTAACGATGGCGACACAAAGACTGCCCCTCTGCATCGCCGTCGTCAATGAAACCCTCGCGCGACAGATTTTTTCCGAACGGAGATAGCACTCGGGAAGTATTTCCGTGTCCATGCGGATCCGGGTAAGCCCGAACCGCCCATCCAAATCGTTGGGCTGGTGAAAGATGCCAAGTACGAATCGCTGCGCGAGGAAGCTCATGCCACAGCGTACTTTCCAATCGCGCAAGTAACGGAGCCCGCGGAAGAACAAGTGTTCGAGCTGCGAACAGCAACGCGACCGTCAGTGCTGATCCCTTCGGTGCAGGAGGCGGTGGCAGGTGTGAGCAAAGCCGTTCCGCTCGATTTCGGCACGCTGGCGGAGCAGGTGGATGATTCGCTGGTGCAAGAACGCTTGCTCGCGACACTGTCCACTTTCTTCGGCGCGCTGGCTTTGTTGCTGGCGATGATCGGGCTCTACGGCGCGCTGAGTTATCTGGTGGCGCAGCGGCAGCGTGAATTCGGGATTCGCATGGCTCTCGGCGCGCCGCGAGATTCGATTCTCCGGCTGGTGATGCGCGACGTAGTGATTGTTCTTGCCGGCGGCCTGACGGTGGGGGCCGGCATTTCGCTGGCCGCCGTGGGCCTTCTTCAGAAAATGCTGTTTGGACTTGCTGCGCGAGACACAGTGACTTTGCTGGCGTCCATCGGCGTGCTGTCCGCGGTGGCGTTTTTCGCGGGGTACTTGCCGGCGCGCCGCGCGACGCGCATCGATCCGATGGTGGCTTTGCGTTACGAGTAGAACGAACAGCGGCTCCACGGGCCACCAGCGGGTCCACCTTCGATTTCCTCTGACCATATTCCAAAAAAAATAGTGCTTGACAACGTGTCTGTGAAACACTATTATAGTGTCTTAAAGACACTTACTATAGGAGGTTCCGATGCTTACTGTCCGGTTCATGAAAGCCGCTCCCACCAATTATCTTCTGCACTTCCAAAACGGTCGCGTTCGCCGCGAAGGCGCTGGCCTTTCCTTTTTCTATTACTCGCCAACGTCGACGATCGTATCCGTTCCGCTGGCCAGCGCGGATGCGCCGTTTGCCTTTCAGGAGAGCACGGCCGATTTCCAGTCTGTCGCTATCCAAGGGCAACTAACCTATCGTGTCGCCGACCCCAAGCGAATCGCGGCAGTGCTGGACTTCAGCATTACGCCCCAGGGCACATACCTGTCCGAAGACCCCCGCAAGTTGACGGAGCGCCTGGTTCATACAACGCAAACGCTGATGCGCGCGGAAACGCAGAAACTCTCGCTTCGCGAAGCACTGACAAGCAGCAGCCAGCTAAGCACCGCAGTTCTCTCCGGGCTCAAAAGTTCGGAAGCGGTGGCACAACTTGGCGTGGAAATCCTGAACTTGTCATTGCTGTCCGTTCGCCCCTCGCCGGAGATGGCCAAAGCGCTCGAGGCCGAAGCTCGCGAGGCGCTGCAGCGCCGATCCGACGATGCCATCTATGCAAGGCGCAACAATGCCGTAGAGCAAGAACGGCATATCAAGGAAAGCGAGCTAAACACGGAGATCGCGGTCGAAGAAAAGCACCGCCAGATTCGCGAGACACAGATGGCCACTGAAATTGCCATCGAGCGGCAACGCGCGGCCTTAATGGATCAGCGCGTCGAAAACGAGCGTAAGGAAGCCGACAGCCGCGCCTATGCGCTGGAATCTACAATCAAGCCGATTCGAGGTATGGATTGGAAAACGCTGCTGATGCTTTCCAATCAAGGCGCGGATCCAAGGGCCATGATCGCCATGGCTTTTCAAGAACTCGCCACCAACGCTCAGAAAATCGGAGAGCTTAACATTTCGCCAGACCTGCTCAACTCACTCGTGGGATCTAGGCAGGCAAATGCAACGCTGCCTTTCGCGCCGAAGGGAAAATAGCTCATGAGCGGCATGATTCACCAAGCGAAACCGCGAGCCGGATTTGAAAAGATTGTGCTGGTCACGCGAAAAACCCGCCTCGCGGAATTGGTCGAGCGATTTAATACTCTCTCGCAGGCAAAATTCTATATCCAGCATGCAGGAGGAGACTTCCGCGAATATGAACGGGAAGACGAAGCCTACCGCCGTTCAGTCGAGATGGTCAGAGACTCCGTCGAAGTCGGCTTGAAGGTGCAGGTTGTCGACCGCGCCTTGGTTCCGACTTTCACTTTTCTGCCCGAAGACCTGATTGTCACCCTCGGACAAGATGGACTGGTGGCCAACACGGCGAAGTATGTGGGGCGCCAGCCGGTTATAGCGGTGAATCCCGACCCCGAACGCTTCGACGGAATCCTTCTGCCGTTTCTGCCGGACCAAGTCCGCGCGACCATTGGCGAGGCTCTCGAAGGCCGCTGCAAAATCCGCGCCGTCACACTCGCGGAAGCGCGGCTAAATGATGGCCAGCGACTCCTGGCGTTCAATGACTTGTTTCTCGGAGCGCAAACACACGTGTCCGCACGTTACCGGATACGCTGGCAAAAAACGGAGGAACCGCAGTCCTCCAGCGGCGTACTGGTCTCGACAGGCGCAGGAAGCACGGGCTGGATGTCGTCAGTTTTTAATATGACCAGAGGCGTGGCGGCGCTTGCGGGTGGGCAGTCATCCAGGCCCCTGCGGCTGGATTGGGAAGACCGGCGCCTGCTGTTCGTCGTGCGCGAGCCTTTTGTGAGCCGGCATTCGCAGGCGAACATCATCGCCGGAATTCTCCAGGCGCAGGATAAGCTAGAGTTGGAGTCGTTCATGCCGAGCGGCGGAGTAATCTTCAGCGACGGAATCGAAACGGATTACCTGGAATTCAATTCCGGTTCCACAGTTACAGTTGCTGCGGCTGCGGAAACTGCGCAGCTTGTGGTGGGATAGAAATGGAAAGCTTCCGCGTTACCGTCGATATCGTGATCTTCACCGTTCGTGAGCGGACTTTACAAGTGCTCCTCATCCGCCGCGGCGTGCCTCCCTTCGAAGGCCAATACGCCATTCCGGGGGGCTTCATCCTCGAGGGTGAATCGCTGGAGCAGGCGGCTAAACGCGAGTTAGAAGAAGAAACTGGAGTGCGCGACGTCTTCCTCGAACAGTTGTACTCTTTCGGAGATCCCACCCGCGATCCCCGCGGAAGAATTATAACCGTTGCCTACTATGCTCTGATTTCTTCGGAACGCAACTCGCTCGCGGCTGGAAGCGATGCGTCCGAAGCTCGCTGGTTTCCGATGAGCGAATTACCCGCGTTGGCTTTCGATCACAAGAACATTCTCGACTATGCGCTCGAGCGTCTACAGAACAAGCTGGAATATACAACGGTCGGTTTCCAGCTTTTGCCTGAGAAATTCACACAGAGCGAGCTGCAATCTGTTTATGAGACGATCCTGGGCCGCCGGCTCGATAAACGCAATTTCCGGCGCAAGATTGCTTTGCTCGGAGTCCTCAAACCATTGCGCGAATGGCAAAGAGCAGGCCGCAAACCGGCGCGCCTCTACCGTTTCTCTTCCGAACGATTTGCAAAATTGAAGGACAAGGGCATTCTCTTCCCGTTTTGATTGCTGCGGCGTGTGCAAAGAAAGAAGGGCGCAGGAACAGCCTCTTACAAGCGGCCCCTGCGCGTCTCACTCTTCAGCTATTGCAGGCTTGCTTACGCCAGGTCGAAGAGCAGAACTTCGGCGTTGTCGACGCCGGTCAGCTCGACGGTTTTTTCCGCTGAGATGGCTGCGCCATCGCCTTCTTCGAGCTTTGTGCCGTTCAGCTTCACGCTGCCACGTGCTACTTGCACGTAGGCGTGGCGCTCTGGCTTCAGCTCGTGCTTCACGGCTTCGCCTTTGCTCAGCAACGTCGCGTACAGTTCGTTGTCCTGCCGAATTTTTACGGAGCCATCGCGCCCATCTGGCGAAGCAACCAGCCGCAGCTTGCCGCGCTTCTCTTCTTCGCTGAAGTTCTTCTGGCCGTAGACCGGCTTCAGGCCCTTCTGTTCCGGAAACATCCAGATTTGCAGCAGGTGCACGGGCTCGGTCTTGGACGCGTTGAATTCGCTATGCGTCACGCCAGAGCCTGCGCTCATGTACTGCACATCGCCAGGACGTATCACGGAGCCGGTGCCCATGCTGTCGCGGTGTTCCAGCGCGCCATCGAGCACATAGGTGAAGATTTCCATGTCGCGGTGCGGGTGGGTGGGAAAACCCTCGCCGGGCGCGACGCGGTCGTCATTCAAGACGCGCAGCGTGCGGAACTGGACATGCTTGGGGTCGTAATAGTCGGCAAACGAAAACGAGAAATAAGTATCCAGCCAGCCGTGGTTAAAATGGCCGCGTTCCTGGCTTTTGCGGATATCGATCATGGTCCACCTCCTCGGTTTGACAGACGCATAATACTCGTTATAACGACTATTGTCAAGAGGCACATTAAGACCTGCCCTTTCCTGGCTGGCACCCCCTTCCTCTTTTTCCACAAGGCCAGCATCTGCTTGCAGTTAGAGGTACTTCCGTCCCATTCCCGGCAGCCTCCCTTTGGTATAGACTTGTTTAGTCACAGCCATTCGCCGTCTCTGTCTCCGAGGATCGCCTAATGGATTCCGCGCCGTCCGCAACGCAAACGAGAAAGCCCGAAGGTGCCGCCGCGCCCCGCGAAACGATCACCGTCACGGACAACCGCACCGGCAAGTCCTACGAAATTCCCATAACCAACGGCTCCATCCGCGCCATGGACCTCCGGCAGATCAAAGTGGACCCCACTGAATTTGGGATGATGAGTTACGACCCCGCGTACAACAACACGGCGTCCTGCATCAGCAAAATCACCTTTATCGATGGCGACGCCGGCATTCTGCGCTACCGCGGCTACCCGATCGAAGACCTCGCGGAAAAGAGCACTTATCTCGAAACAGCTTTTCTGCTGTTGCACGGAGAGCTGCCCACCGCGCCGCAACTGAAGGAATGGACGTACAACGTAACGCATCACACGTTCATCCACGAAAGCATCAAGAAATTTCTGGATGGATTTCACTACGATGCGCACCCCATGGGGATGATGATCTCCACGATCGCGGCGCTTTCGACCTTCTATCACGATGCGAAAGATATTTTTGACGCGGAATCGCGCCGCAAGCAGACCTATCGCTTGGTCGGCAAGATGCCCACGATTGCGGCGTTTTCTTACCGGCACACTCTGGGGATGCCGTTCGTCTATCCAGACAATGAGCTCAGCTATCCCGGCAATTTTCTGAACATGCTTTTCCGCACTACGGAGACGAAGTACCGCCCGAATCCCACTCTCGAACGCGCTCTCGATATTCTTTTTATTCTCCACGCGGATCACGAGCAGAACTGCTCGACCAACACCATTCGCGGAGTTGGCAGCTCGCACGTCGATCCTTATTCGGCTACGGCGGCGGCCATCGCAGCACTCTATGGGCCGCTCCATGGCGGCGCCAACGAAGAAGTGCTTCACATGTTGCTGGAGATCGGCTCGGTCCAAAAAGTGCCGGACTTTATCAAGCGCGTAAAAGCCGGCGAGACCAAGCTCATGGGCTTTGGCCACCGCGTCTATAAGCATTATGATCCGCGCGCCCGCATCATCAAGCGCGTGGCTTACGAAGTTTTCGAATTGATGGGTAAGAATCCGCTATTGGAAATCGCTCTGGAGTGCGAACGCATCGCCCTCGAAGACGAATATTTCGTCAAGCGCAAGCTGTATCCCAATGTGGACTTCTATACCGGATTGATTTACCAGTCCATGGGATTCCCGATCTCCATGTTCCCGGTACTCTTTGCGATTCCGCGCACTTCCGGCTGGATCGCCCAGTGGCAAGAAATGCTCCTCGACCCCGAGCAGAAAATCGCCCGCCCGCGCCAAATCTATCTCGGCCATGACACGCGCCACTACGTACCCATGGACGCAGCGGAGCTAAGAGCCAACCTCAATTCCAAAACCAAAATGGGCCCTCAAGAAAAACAATTGCAATATCACGATTTAGTACCTATTCCGGCGTTGTCGCTCGACAATCTGGTTTGGCCGGGTATAGTTGACCGAGAGAGGTGGTATGTCGCAACCCCCGAATACGACTGGAACACCTGCGGTGCGTCGCCGCAGCCAGCGCGTGCTGATGCAAGTCGCCGTCCGCGTTCGCGGAAAGGACTCGCAAGGCAATGCGTTCGAGGAAGAAACCGAGACGCTGGCCATCAACGCGCATGGCGCCTTGATCCTGGTGAACGCCCGCGTGACCAGCGGCAGCAAAGTGATGATGCAGCACAAGCGCACCCAGGAAGAGCAAGAGTGCCATGTGGTGTTCCTCGGTCCGGTGCGCGGAGGCAAGGCCGAAATCGGGCTGGAGTTCTCTGAGCCGCGCCCTACCTTCTGGCGCGTCGCGTTTCCTCCCGAAGACTGGTCGTCGAAGCATCCGGATGCCCGCCCGCTCTCAACCTCGCGCATAACCAAATAGACAGCAATCTCTTCGCCGTCTCCCTGGATTTTTGTTTTGCAAATAACGGTTGAGCAACAACTGCCGTAGCTGATTATTCGGCGCGCAGGCAGAGCATGGGATCGACGCGGGCTGCGCGCTTCGCGGGAATATACGTCGCGAGCAGCGCAACGATAGTCAGCAAAAGGGAAATTGCGCCGAAGGTCAGCGGATCGGAAGCTTTGACGCCGAAGAGCAGGCTGCTCATCAACCGCGCAAGCAGGAAAGCCGCGGCCAAACCGATGCCACCGCCGGCAACAGCGAGCGCCATTCCCTGAATTACCACAAGCTTAAGAATCTCGCGCTGCGTCGCGCCCAAGGCCATGCGGATTCCAATTTCCCGCGTTCCCTGGCTCACGAGATAAGCCATGACGCTATAAATTCCGATAGACGCGAGCGCTAAAGCGACTCCCGCGAAGAGTCCCAGCAAAAGCATCGAGAACTTGCGTCGCGCCAGCGATTCCTCGACGCGTTCGGACATCGTGCGCACGGAATACATCGGCAAGTCCGGATCAATACTCCGCAATGCGCTCTTCACCATCGGCGACAGCGCCGTTGGGTCGCTCTGGCTGCGCAAGACTACGGTCAGCTCCGGCGTCGCATACTGCATTTGCGGCAGATAAAACGCGATGCGTGAATCCGAGTCGAGAGATTCGTGTTTTACCCGGCCGACGACGCCGACAACTGTGTTCCACCGATCCTCTTGGGATTCGACCATGTGGATTCGCTTGCCAATTGGATCTTGATTGGGCCAGAGCTGCTCGGCCATGTATTCGTCGACAATCGTGACAGGATTTTTCCGATCAGCGTCGTCCTCATTGAAGAAGCGGCCTCGCAAAAGAGGAATTTGCATGGCAGCAAAATAATCGCCTCCCACCACGCGCGCGTCGGCGTTGAGAAATTTCTCGCCTGGAAGAGGTATCCTGCCCTCAACGGTGATAGGCGTCCACGCGAACGACTGGCTTAGCGGAGGCGCATTCGTTCCCCCACAAGAAACCACTCCCGGGATTTCATCGAGACGACTCCAAAGCTGACGGTAAGTATTCAAAACAACATCTCTGTCGTTGTATCTGCGTCCGGTCAATGCCAGTTCGAACGTCAGCACGTTTTTCGAATTGAAACCGGGCGCGACATTTTGCAGCCGGACGAAACTGCGAATCAGCAGCCCCGCTCCGATGAGCAGCACCACGGACAGCGCGAGCTCCGAAACGACCAGGATGCGCCGAGTATTGTTTCCGCGGCCCCACAGTGAGCTCGCTCCCGCAGAACCACGGCTGGCATCTTTCAGTGTCGTGTTCAAATCGAGCCGCGAGATCCGCAACGCTGGTGCCAAGCCAAACAGAATTCCCGAAAAGACAGAAAGCAGCAGCGTGAAGAGCAGCACGCGGCCGTCAATTCCAATGTCCGCCAGGCGCGGAATGCTTTTAGTGCCTAAAATATGGATCCACTTCACGCTCCACACGCACAAAATCACACCAAGTACACCGCCGCAGAGGCCTAAGCAGCAAGCTCTCGGTCAGCAACTGTCGAATGATGCGCCAGCGGCTTGCCCCCAGCGCCGACCGCACGGCGATTTCCTGCTGCCTGGCCACAGCGCGCGAAAGCAAAAGGTTTGCCACGTTCGCACAAGCGATCAGCAGAACGAATCCCACTGCGCTGAAAAGCACCAGGAGAGATCGCCGCACATCGCCAACAACTTGTTCCAGCAGCGGCACTATGCCAAACGTGAGCCCGCCATTCGGCGGATACGATTCCGGATAAGTCGCGCCGCAAACGTGCGGTGAGCGTATCCATTTCTGCCTGGGCTTGCGCAACGGATACTCCAGGCTTGAGTTTTCCCACAATATTGAAATCTTCGTGCGTGCGAACTCCCGCAGCGTTTGGCTCCAGCGGGAACGGCAGAAAGACGTCAGGTTGTTCCGGTCCATCGAGCGTCGGCAAAACTTCGTGCGGCAAAGCAAAGTTCTTCGGCAGGATTCCCACAACTTCATAGGTTTTCCCGTTGATGGTGATCGATTTTCCCAGCATGCGAGGGTCATTGCCGTAGCGCCGCGCCCACATCCCATAACTCAAAACTGCCGTTGCCGAGTGGCCCGGCGCATCCTCATCTGGCAGGAAGAGCCGCCCCGAGGCCGCCTGGGCCCCGAGCATGGAGAAGAAGATTCGAAGATACGCGGATCGTACCGACACGCTCCGGCTCGCCTTCTCCGGTCAGATTATCGATTCCGCCGGAAGCGATGGCGACTTCCTCAAAACCGTGGTGGCCGTTCTTAATGTCGAGATACTGCGCCGTGGAAAACCAATCTTGTAGAATGTCCAAGCCCGGCGAACGATTCCAGAGAATCACCAGCCGGCTTGCATCTTTATAAGGAAGTGGGCGGAGCAGGAGCGCATTGGCGATGCTGAAAATCGACGTATTCGCTCCAATGCCGATGGCCAGCGACAAAACGGCTGCCAACGTGAATCCGGGGTTCTTGGCGAACGCCCGAAACGCATAGCGAAGATCCTGAGCGAGCAAGTTCATGGCAAAGTGGCCCCATCGTAGCACGATGAATCAGCACTGAAGACTTAGACGTGGAAAAATGAATCTCCTCTCTCTCAGGGCGTAACATCGAGAGAGCACCATTCGTCGAAGAGAAAGAGAGGCCGTCGAGTGTTTCAGGAAATCGCGAGTTTATGAAAACGCTCTGCGAAAAGCTGCGACGTCTTTGTTGCTTATCGTCGTCGTTGCGCTGGCGGCGCGTGTTGCGTTCGCATGGTATGAAGAACGCCAAATATCCGCGCAAGCTATTAAGCGTCGTTCCATTTCAAACCGAAACCGGGCCATATCGCCTACTCGATTGCCAGCGGGAAGGGATTCTCTTCGCCATTTCAAAGGGATTCCGGCCCAACCGCCTGGCTCGCCCCGGTTTATCCTTATCTTCTCGCGGGAATTTTCAAATTGTTTGGCATCTACACCCTTCCATTCTTTTTTCGCCGCGCTTTCTCTCAACATTCTGTTTTCCGCGGGCGCATGCGTGCCGATTTTCTACACGGGCAAGCGCATCGCTGGAATTGGTGTAGGCAGCGCTGCCGCGTGGCTGTGGGCTTTCTTCCCCAACGCCGTGATCATTCCGTTTGAATGGATATGGGACACGTCCTTGTCGGCGCTATTGGTGGCAACTCTGCTGTGGGCTACGCTCGAGCTTGCGGAATCGCGGCGGGTCCGCGACTGGTGCTTCTACGGCCTCTTGTGGGGCTTCGCGCTGCTCACCAATCCCGCCATCGCTTTGCTTTTTCCTGTGCTGCTGGCGTGGGCTGCTTACCGCAGTCGCGATCGAGCTCACGCCGCGTCGTGGCTCATGCGGCCAGTTCTAGCCGCCGCCCTTGCACTGCTCTGCTGTTTACCCTGGACTATTCGCAACTACGTTCAATTCCACAAGCTCATCCCGCTGCGTTCCAATTTTGCGTTCGAGCTGTACATCGGCAATAACGAGAACTACGACGACCAGCACAGAGGCTCGCCCCGGCGCGATTACGCAAGACCGCGAAATCTTGCGCTATCTTCACATGGGCGAGACCGCCTTCATGGAAGAAGAAAAAAGAAAAGCTGTAGCATTTATCGTGGAGCATCCACGAATCGAGCTCTGGCTCATTTCGCAGCGATTTGTGGACTTTTGGACAGGTACCTCAACTCCGTTGGCTGCATTTCGCCAAGCCGATTCGCTTTGGCTCCGTATAATCCTTCTATGCAATGACTTGGCGCCGCTCTGCGCGTTTCTCGGCGTCATTGTGCTTCTCGCGACAAAGAACAGTTATGCATTACCGGTCGTGGCTATTCCGATCCTCTTTCCGCTGCTTTACTACGTGACGCACACCTCGCTGCGCTACCGTCATCCGATCGATCCGGTAGTGCTCCTTCTGGCAGCCATCGGCGTGCACGGGCTGTGGCGCTGGTGCGCGCGCAAGATCAGCAAAGCACCGGCCGCGGAATCTTCTATCGCCTAATACAAATGAAAATAGCCGTCGTGTTGCACGAGACGGACAGGCACGCCAAAGAGCGACGATAAATGCTCCGCCGTGAGAATTTCCTGTTTCCCGCCGTCGGCCAGAATACGGCCCTCTCTTAGAAGTACTATGCGTTCGATTTCCGGAATGATTTCGGCGACGTGGTGAGTGACCAGCAAAATGCCGAGCCCGCTCTGCGCAAGCTTCCGCATCGTGTCTCGCAGTTGAAATTGCGCGGCGATGTCCAGCGCGTTGCTGGGCTCATCGAACAGCAGAGTTTGTGGATCGTGCACCAGCGCCCGCGCAATCAGCGTGCGCTTGGCTTCGCCGGAAGACATCTGCGAAACAGCGCGATGGGCGAGATGTGCAATCCCCAGCCGCTCAAGAGTGGCTTCCGCGCGCGCCAGATGTTCAGGGTCAGGATGGTGGTGCGGAAAAATCCGTGTGCTGCTGAAAAATCCGGAAAGCACAACATCGCGCCCGGTAGCGTCCGTAGTGCAGGAGGCGAGGAGATCCGGCGAGACAATCCCCAGCAGCGAGCGCAACTCGAAGATGTTCCATCGTTCGCGGCCCAGAATCGAAATCGAAGACCCTTCGCGCGCCACGGGATAGCACTCGCGCGTAATCGTTTTAATCAGCGTGGATTTGCCGCAGCCATTGGGGCCGAGGATGCAAACATGTTCGCCGGCCCCGATGCGGAGCGATACGCCATCCAGAGCCGGCCGTTCGGCGGAGTTCCCGCGCACCACAGTGACATCATGCAAAGCTAAGAGAGGTGGCGGCGTTGGCATCTCGGATTCCGGCAAAGTGGGAACTATATCTTAACCAAGCGGACAATAAGAGGCAAGGACCTGAGGAACCTCCCAGCTGCTCAGTTTCCGCAATGATGCCGACTTTTACCACTGCTATGCATCCATCTCATTATCTGTGGACTTGTGCGCGGAAATGTAAATTCGGTACGCTTCATCAGGCGAATCGGCCGCTTTGGATGTTTGGTAAGGTTATCGCGGGATTGGGTTTAAGAGGACTGGCAAGCAGTACAGGTAACTCGATAAAACGTCAGGCTTACCGGGAATCCAAAATCCCTCGGTTGAGCATCATAATGGACGCACAGCGATAACTATGCCTAGATTCAAGACCAAGGTGGTAGGGCTTAGCTTGGGTATTCTGCTCTGCGGCATTGCGTCTCGTGCCCAGTCTCAAGAGCCCCCTGTCGCCGCTGGAGTTGGGGAGCGGCCAAGCCGGCGCACCGGCAACCGAGACATCAGCCCGCGGGCCGTTGGCCGAACCGCAGTCCTCTGGAAGCATCCGCGGAAGCGTTGTGGACCGAACGGGCAACATCATCGTCGGGGCTCGTGTGAAGTTGACGCGTGACGATGCCTCCCAAAACCAAGAAGTGTCCTCCGACGGCGAAGGGCAATTTTTCCTACCCAACGTTACTCCTGGACTTTTCCAACTCACCATTACATTGCCGGGTTTCGCGACGCAAACAATCTCCGGCGTTCTGAGTCCGGGCGAGGTCTACACCGTCCCGCAGACTACATTGGCGATTGCCACCGCCGTCACTGAGGTGCGCGTCGTGCCTAATACGGTTGAAGTAGCTGAAGACGAGATCAAAGAGCAAGAGAAGCAGCGCGTGCTCGGCGTCATTCCAAATTTCTATGTCAGCTACGTTTCCAACGCAGCTCCTCTCTCACCGAAGCAAAAATTCGAGCTGGCCTGGAAGACGTCCGTGGATCCAGTGACGTTCGGCCTGACCGGAGCCATTGCAGGAATTCAACAGGCGCAGAACGATTTCAGCGGATACGGACAAGGCGCCCAAGGCTATGCGAAGCGGTACGGCGCTTCCTATGCAAACCTAACGATAGGTACTTTCATCGGAGGAGCAATACTGCCGTCGCTCTTTAAACAAGATCCGCGCTATTTTTACAAGGGAACCGGCAGTACGCGATCGCGGATTCTGTATGCGATTGCCAATGCCGTGATCTGCAAGGGCGACAATAAACGCTGGCAGGCCAATTACTCGGGAATCCTCGGTGGTCTCGCCGCAGGCGGGATCTCGAATCTTTACTATCCACCGCAAGACCGCAACGGAGCGGCGTTAACGTTCGAAAACGCGCTCATAGGAATTGGCGAAAGTGCCGCCGCCAATATCCTTCAAGAATTTGTCGTCCGAAGGCTGACTCCAAGCGCTTCCAAGGGCCAACAGGCCCAACCTTAAAGCTCAATCCACGAAGAATGGACTACGCTCGCCGCCGAAGAATCCTGTGCACGTGCACCTCGGCCAATCTTCGAGTACCTCTAAATCCTAGTGAATCAGAAAATCGCGCAAGCGAAATCCCCCCGAAGCATTACTCGGATTGGGTTCTGATTGAGTAGAGCCCGACGGATCGGCTATCTGGTAGGAAGCATCGTCAGGTCCACGCCCGAGTAACCAGACGTCAGTCTCTGTACAAGCTAGGACTGCACCCAAAAAATAAGCAGCTTGACACGCGCCTATGCGGCGGGTGTAGTTTATGGCTGTCGTTCGCCGAAGTGGGTTCCCTTGGAAGTACCTAATCTATGTATTAACCACGACATTTGTCGTTAACGTACACGATAGGCAGTTTTGGGCCGTCGTGTTTGTAGAAGGAGAATCGCCATGCTCCGGTCCTCTCGAAAGCTGTCGTCAGCAGTATTCGGAAATCAAATCGCGCGTATCGGTTTTCTGATTTTTATTTTCGCGCTCCTGGGGGCCAGCAGCGCGGGCGCGCAAACCGTCGTGACGTACAGCTTTGAAGACGTGACGGCCGATGGATGGACATCCTTCAATGGCGCCACTACACCGGTGGCGACAAATGCCGCAGCGTATTCCGGATCGTACAGTTTGCTGACTACGACGAACTCCAGTGGCGCGGGTGGGCCATCGATTTCGCTGAATGGCGTGTTGCAGGCGGGAGCAACGTACACGATCACGGGATACGTGATGCTCACTAGCGGCGAATCGGCGACAAGCGCGAACTTCACATTAAAGCGCAGCGATCCGAGCTGTTCCGGAGGGACGTGCTACGACACCATTGGAACCTACCAAGTGCCGGTGTCGAGTTCCGGATGGGCGCAAATTGGTGGGAGCTATACGGTCAGCACAACGGAAACGGGACTGACGCTTTACGCACAGTTGGTGGGAGCCACCACAGCGCAATCGTTCTATTTGGACGAGGTGGTGATTACGGAGACGGCGCCGCCGCCGGGCGGAACGCCGGTGGCCACGTACACTTTCTCGGACGGCGGCGTGGATGGCTGGACGCCTTTCGGCTCCGCATCGCTTGCGAATAGCGTTCCGCCGATCGTCGACCCGAATGGCGATGCGCGCAGCCTCCTCGTTTCGAACCGCACCGCGACTTACATGGGGCCGAGCCTGAACCTGCTGAGCGTGAAAAACGTGGTGGCTGGCGCGACGTATCAGATTACGGCGTATGTGCTGCTCGCGGCGCCGGACAGCAGTAATCCAACGGCGACCCTTTCAACCAAGACCACGAACTGCGCGAACACCTCGGGTTCCTACAGCAATCTGGCGACGTCCGGGGCGCTCTCGAGTACCGCGTGGACAAAAGTCCAGGGCACACTCAGCTTCAGCAATTTGCCAGGTCCGCCGTCCAGTCTGGTCTTGTATATACAGTCCAGCAGCGCGACGGATTCTTTCTACCTTGATGACGTAACCATCGGGCAGCTCTCGCCAGCACCGCCAAGTCCGAGCCAGCAGGACAACAGCGGGATCAGCACGACCTTCGAGGATGGCGGTTTGGACGGGTGGAGTTCTCGCACTGGCAGTTCCACGCTGACCAATACAACGGCGGAAGCGCATGACGGCACGCACAGCCTGCTAGTCACAGGGCGAGTCGCCAATTACGACGGGCCGCAAATCAGTGTCAGCGACAAGATGTACGTCGGGTCAGTGTACAACGCCAGCGTATGGGTGATGCTGGTACCGACGGACGGCTCGAATCACATCCTGAACATGAGCTTGCAGACTACGCTCGATGGCAACCCCAGCTATCCGAGCATGACGGCTTACCCGGGCGTGACCATTCCAGCGGACGGGACCTGGCACCAAATCAGCGTCATGCGGTACAACATGTCCAACAACTACGATCCGGGCGCTGCGTATTTGTATTTGCAGACCGTTCCGGCGTCAGGCAACGATCTGGTGTCATTCTATGTCGACGACTTCCAGCTCACCTACGTTCCGCCGCCGACCATTCAGCCCAACCTTGCTTCGATTTTCCAGACGCTCGCGCCGTTCTTCCGGGTGGGCGCAGAGGTGGATTTGACGGATCTTTCAGGGCCGCACAACCAGCTCTTGACGAAGCACTTCGACAGCATCACTTCGGGAAACGACATGAAGTGGGGTTCGGTGGAAGCCACCCTGGGCACTTACACGTACGAAAACGCCGACAGCGAAGTGGGGATGGCGGTGTGCAACGAGATGCACGTGCGCGGGCACAACCTGGTGTGGTCGACGGGTGAACAGACTCCTGCGTATGCCACGGGAGACGGCACGAATTCCGCCGTCAATCAGGCTACCGTGACCGCGAACATCCAGGAGCACATACAAAGCGAGGTGCAGCACTTCGGCACAGCGGTGTATGCCTGGGATGTAGTGAACGAACCGATCGATCCCACACAACCGGACTGCCTGGTTCATGGGCCGTTCTACCAGGTGCTCGGCAAGGGCTATATCGATGTCGCCCTGCAGGCGGCCAGACAGTACGCGCCTAAGGGAACGGAGCTGTTCATCAACGACTACAGCACGACTGATCCGAACCGGCTGGCGTGCCTGGTTCGCGTGATTCGCGATCTTCGCGAGCGTGGTATTCCGTTGGATGGTCTCGGACACGAGATGCATAACGACATCAACTATCCGTCCGCAGACGCAATCGTTCAGGCGATCGACACGATTCACGAAAATTTCCGGGACCTCGATCAGCAAGTTACCGAAATGGACGTCAGCGTTTACAATGCCGGCGACAGTACATCGAACTACGCGCCAACCGTCCCGCCATCCCTGATTGCGGAGCAGGGCTGGCTTTACAAGCAATACTTTGACGCGCTGCGGCGGTTGCGGGGCAAGATAAGCGCCGTCACCTTCTGGGGCTTTGCGGACGACGACACTTGGCTCGATAGTTTCCCGATCGACCGGCTGGATGCCCCGCTGCCCTTCGATACAGAGTTGCAAGCCAAGCCCGCTTACTGGGGAATTGTCGATCCGACGCAGTTACCGGGATACGGGCTGTCGTTTTCCGTTTCCGAATCGCATGACAAGGGCGAGCGACACGATACGCGCGTGTTCACCGTGACCGCAACGAACGGCGACGTAGGTATAGCCTACGCCACGCAGATCAACGGATTCACGCTGCAGCAGTTTGGCGGTGAGCGCTGCAGGCCGATGGTCACGCCCCCGAGCGGCTATCCCGTTTTGCTGGGCGATCTCGCAGTAGGAGGCACGGCCAGCGGGACGTTTACGGTCAGCTTTGACGGTTGCGGCGAGTTCGCGGATTTTATTTTGACCGTGCCGTGGACCTCCGCAACCTATGACACCGGAACATTCGTGTCCGTTATCCACCATGGCCGGGACCACAGAAAATTTTCCTTTGGTGAGACGTTTTAATTTCGTGGTCTAAAAGGAACGCTGAAGCTGAGCCCAAGATTTGCGGATTGCGCGACCGCGTTTCGCACAGGTACGCCGGAGACAATTCTTCCTAGAGGGCAAGTACCTGATAAAGCGCCAGCCGGAGACTAGCCCGCTATCGAAAAGGGGGACGCTAGGAGATCTGCTTTGGGATTGCCGGAAGCGAAAAGCAAGATCGCTGCGGAATAGGAACAAAAATAAAAAGGAGGTGAAAACCTAGGGTTCTCACCTCCCGGGGTGGGGTGGGGTTACAGGACAATCCCTAGGCGGCCTTGCAGCCCTGCCCTGCCAGGCAGGTCTGCGGCCTCACTCGCTGATTCAGATGCGCTAGGAGACTCACCACCAAAGGGCTTGCCTTTGGGGCTTTGTAGCACTGCGTCGCGCAGGTGTCAACGCCAAAAGCAGGGTGCTCCTGGCGCAGGTGCCAAAGCCGCGGGTACGTTATCTTGCCGTTCCGGCGAGAACCGAACGAGCGGGAACGAAAATCTCTTCAATTTTTTCCGCGAGCACGAAATCGTAGTCACTGATGCCTTTTACGCTGTGCGTGGTGAGGTCGATCACCACTTTGTTCCAGACGTTGAACCATTCGGGATGGTGGTTCATCGCTTCGGCAACGAGTGCGACGCGAGTCATATTGCCGAAAGCCGCGACGAAATCCTTGCATTCGTATTCCTGGTGCAGCTTGCCGTTAACGATTTTCCAGCCGGCAATTTGGGAAGAAGTGTTTGTATTTCGGCATCGGTCAATTTCTTTGCTGGCATGATGTGGTCCTCCAGAAGCGCGTGTGAGGGGCAACTCCATTATGTGCCGCGCGGCTTGCATCGGCAAGATTGGGCGACCTCGATCACTTTCTCGTTTACAGCCCTGAGAACCGTGTGTGTTGAGTCCCTCTCAGCGAAGTGGAATGTCTGGCATTGATTGTGCGCTCGATCCGTCGCGTTCGTCGTTGAATGCCTGCGCGAATTCCATTATCGTAGAGGTTTCTTTTGCTGCAAAAATGCGCGGTGTGCGCCGCGCGCTGCGAACTGACGGGGGAAATCGTGAAAAAGAAGATTCGAGTGATCCAATACGGCATTGGTCCGATCGGCGCGTCCATCGCGCGGCTGATGCGGGAGAAGCAAGCCATTGAAATTATCGGCGCCATCGATACGGACCCGGCAAAAGTGGGCCGCGACCTCGGCGAAGTAACCGGTGCGACGGATGCGCCCTGGGGCGTGAAGGTTTCCGCGGACGCTAAAGAAGTGCTCGAGCAGGCCGCGGACGTGGTGATCCACTCCACCTCGTCATCACTGCCGAAAGTGATGGACCAGTTGCTCGCGTGCCTCGAAGCAGAGGCGTGCATCGTTTCGACATGCGAGGAACTGTCGTATCCGCTGCGGACCTACCCTGAGCTGTCCGCTCAGCTGGATAAGGCTGCGAAGGATTGGGGCGTCGCGCTCGTGGGAACAGGCGTGAACCCGGGCTTCGTGATGGACAAGCTGCTCATTACGCTGGCGGCAGTTTCGCAGCGGATCGAGCACGCGAAGGCCCTGCGCATCGTGGATGCGTCCAAGCGGCGTCTGCCCTTGCAGAAGAAAATCGGCGCGGGCATGACGGAGGAAGAATTTCGCGCGCAGGTGAAAGCCGGCGTAATCAAGCACGTGGGATTGCCGGAGTCAGTCGCGATGGTCGCGGACAGCTTGAACCTGCCGGTGGATGAGATCACCGAGACAATCGAGCCGAAAATCGCCACCGAGCGCGTGCAGACAGAATATTTGACGGTCGAAGCGGGACAAGCGGCCGGCGTGCACCAAATCGCCCGCGGCCTGGGCGGCGGAAAGGAACTCGTCTACCTCGAACTGCAAATGTACGTCGGCGCGAAAGAACCCGCCGACACCTCGCTTTAAAAGGCCATCCAAACATTAGCCTCGTGATTCCCGGCGGAACGCATGGAGATATTGCGACCGCCTCGGTAGTGGTGAATTCGATTCCCGTGATTCTGGATGCTCCTGCGGGCTTGCGAACCGCGCGGGATTTGCCGATCGGATTTTTCTCGCCGAACGCCAGGCCGTGAAGAGCGGCCGTGAACGTGCACTCGTGAGTTGTGGATATGATGCTACGCTGGCGCGGCTGTGCGAGATGCGCCGTGGCAATCTGACATCGTCGTGACGAGCGTTTTTCCTTCAGAGGCAACCATGAAGAAATTATTTTGGTTTTATTTCTCGCGACGGCGGCATGCTCATTTCTCTCGCGAACAGCCGTCGCACAGGCGGTTGCTTCGCAGGCAGCTCCTCGAAAACAGCGAAAAGCCCGGAAACGGCGCGATGGGAGCGTGAGGCTGCGAGCGTCACGATCACGCGGGATGATTGGGGCATCGCGCACGTTTACGGAAAAACGGACGCGGATGCGGTCTTCGGAATGATCTACGCCCAGGCGGAAGACGATTTCAACCGCGTGGAGACGAATTACATCAATGCGATGGGGCGGCTGGCGGAGGCGGAGGGCGAAGGCGAAAATTTACCAGGATCTGCGGATGAAACTGTTCATCGATCCCGAAGCGCTGAAAAAGGAGTACGCGGCGAGCCCGGAGTGGTTGAAGAAATTGATGAATGCGTTCGCGGATGGGTTGAACTACTACCTTTCGAAACATCCCGAGGTGAAGCCGCGAGTCATCAAGCGATTCGAACCGTGGATGGCGTTGAGTTTTACGGAGGGCAGCATCGGCGGCGACATCGAGCGCGTAAACCTGGCGCAGCTTGAGGCGTTCTACGGGAAAGTTGCCGTGAGTGCGCTGCCTTCGCGCCGATGACGACGAAGTGGAGGAGCCGAGAGGTTCGAACGGAATGGCGATTGCGCCTTCGAATACTTCCGACCATCACGCGCTGCTGCTGATCAATCCCCACACATCGTTTTTCTTTCGTTCCGAATTGCAGATGGCGAGCGAAGAAGGTCTGAACGCGTACGGCGCGGTGACATGGGGCCAGTTCTTCGTGTACCAGGGATTCAACGAACACGCGGGATGGATGCACACGTCGAGCGGAGTGAATGCCATCAGCTGGTATCTCGAAACGGTCGAGAAGAAGGGCGAGAAGTATTTTCTACAAGTACGGGAAGGAGGAGCGGCCGGTCGAGGCGAAAGAGATCACGGTGCCGTACAAGACCGCGGACGGCATGGCGGAAAAGAAGTTCACGGTCTACCGCACGCAGCATGGTCCGATCATCGCGGAGACGGACGGAAAATGGATGAGCATCCGGTTGATGCAGGAGCCGGTGAAGGCGCTGACCCAGTCCTACACGCGGACGAAAGCGAAGGACTACAAATCGTTCCGTCAAACGATGGAGCTGCACACCAATTCATCGAACAACACGATTTTTGCGGATGCCGATGGCGACATCGCGTATTTTCACGGAAATTTTATTCCCGAGCGCGACACAAGTTTTGATTGGACAAAGCCGGTCGACGGAAGCAATCCGGCGACGGAGTGGAAGGGTCTTCTTTCCGTCGACGAAACGCCGCATCTGCTGAATCCGAAAAGCGGGTGGCTGTACAACTCGAACAATTGGCCGTGGTCGGCCGCGGGGCCGAGCAGCCCGAAGAAGGAAGATTTTCCTGTTTACGTGGAAACCGGCGGAGAATCCGCGCGAGGGCTTGCACGCGATCCGGGTATTGCAGGACAAAAAGGACTTCACGGTCGACTCGCTGATTGCCGCGGCGTACGACAGCTATCTAACGTGGTTTGAAAAGCCGATCCCGTGTTTGCTGAAGGCGTGGGACGATGCGGCGCTGACAATCCACTAAAAGCGAAAGTGGCCGAGCAAATTGCGGCACTGCGCGGATGGGATTTGCGTTGGGGAGCGACGTCCGTGCCCACTTCTTTGGCGGTGTTTTGGGGCGAGGACATTCAGAAGCGCGTGGGCGCCGACGCGAAAAAAGCGGGCATCTACATGAGCGACTACATCTGCACAAAAGCACCGCCAGACTTGCTGTTGCAATCGCTCGTCCGATGCGTCCGACAGACTCGCCGCGGATTTCGGAAGCTTGGAAAACGCCGTGGGGCGACATCAACCGATTCCAGCGCCTGACCGGCGACATCGTTCAGCCATTCAACGATGCGGGGCCAAGCATTCCCGTAGGTTTCACTTCGGCGGTGTGGGGATCGCTCGCGTCTTTCGGCGCGCGTCCGTATCCGGGCACGAAAAAGTGGTATGGCACGAGCGGCAACAGTTTTGTCGCGGTCGTCGAGTTTGGAGAAAAAGTCCGCGCGCGAGCCGTGACGGCTGGCGGCGAAAGCGGCAATCCGGCGTCGCCGCATTTCAACGACGAGGCCCAGCGTTACAGCACGGGAGATTTGCGCGAGGTGTATTTCTACAAATCGCAGCTCCAAGGGCACACCGAGAGGGAATATCATCCCGGAAATTGAGTTTGTTCAGATCCGTCAGCCGCATCGGCCGAAATTGTAAGGGCGAGGCTTGTTCATTCCGAAGGGGCTCAGCCCACGTCTCCAAATATGAGCCGGGATTCTGCGAAGTTGCTCGAGAACTACCCCTAACAACGAATGGTTTTTCGTTTTTTGCCGGCCCGGCCAGCTGGCTTCGATCTTTTCAATGTACGCGGTGGCAACCGGCACGTTGCACGCGGTCTCGCCCACGTCCACCGAAACGACGCCGATTTGTCGCGCGGCAGCTTTAGCTTGTTTGAATAATGGCTTCACGTAACTCCCCACCGCAATCACAAACCCGTTCATCGTGTAGCGAACGCGGTTTTGCGCGCCCTTGATTTCCTTGACGACCACGCCGAGCAATCCTTCGATTTCCGCCAGTCCAGCGCCTCATCCGGCTTTATGCCGACAAGCCCCGAATACGTACACCAACCACGACAAGCAACGCGCTCCTTCTTCGATTTCATCCATTGCAGCGCCAGTTCGCGAGCCTGCGGGTTTTCCACCGTCACCCAGGGCACCGTATATTCGGCAATCATCTGCAAATTTGCCGCGCCCTCGGCCCAGGCGTTCAATTGTTTTGCGAGTCATCTGGGAGCCGTCCGCGATCATCCCTGCGAGGTACATCGCATCCATATTTCCCGTTGCGTAAAGTTCGCAAGCAAGAGCCTGCTGCCCTTTGATGGTTTTCGCGATGACCTTGAGGTCGGCGACGCTCACGCCGATACATATTGTCCGTGACCATGCCGTGGCGCGCATAAATCTTCCGCGTGCTCTCTTTCCCCTTCTTTTTCAGCTCAGCCATGATGGAGGCAACGGTAGGCATTGAATTCGTCCTTGTCCCAAGACATCTGGCCTATTTTGCTAGGCGCGGTTTCTTCGAGCTTTACGTTGGAGAAGACGGCCGTTTCGAGAGTTGTCGCCACATGCGAACACACTCCGAGCCCCACATAAAAAGGCTCTTGCACAGTTACAAATTCAACGGGCCCAGAACTCTTCAGTTCCTCGCCCGGCTTTCCAAAATACATCGTGAACCGGCTGCCTTTTTTGACGATGCGCAGCCGCGACGGTCCATCTTCCGCAGCAACGATTTGATAAGTTTGTTCGTTCGGCGCGCCGCGAAATTGCAACGAAGTCAGCCCGTTGCCGTGAGAAACCGCATCCGCATAAGGCGAGCCAGGATCGAGACTTTGCCGCACAATCAGCACAGCTTTGCGATGTTCAGCGGCGCTCGTCCCAACCCACTGAATATCAGCGCTGAGACTCACGTCGCCAGAGACTTTCTTCCAGACAAAATAGAACGCATCGGCAGCGCCCCACATATTGGCGCCGCCGCCGGTGATGCGGTATTCGCCCTTGGCCGCGTCGTACTGGGCTTTACCGCCCGGCGGCGTTTGCCCGACGCTGCCTTCATTCGTGAAAATTCCCAAGCTGCTCGTCTGCGGCCAAGCCACCGTCACACCCAGCGCCATAACGATCGAGAGCGCGCACGCCATCAAGAACGATCTTTTTCTATCGCACCATTTTCATAGCCCCCGATCCATGACCCGCTCGCCGAAATGGCTGAAGCGCGGAAGCATACTATATCAAGCTCGCGCCGAAGCAGCGCGAGCTTGTGCACAACTAGATAGGCAACTCGATGGCAGCGATGCTCGGAGTGCGGCGCGAGAAATCCAGGCGTGACTGTCGGACGACTTAGGCAGGGACGACGGCTGGAACAGGTAGTATTTTTTGCGGCGCGCTTGTTCGCATACAGCGCTTGATCGGCGGCCAGCCAGCATGCTTTCCGGCTGGTCGCCGGACGCATATTCTCTCCAGCCAGCGGAGTACTTGATGGGAAATTTCCGCCCTTCCCAGGCCAGTTCGAGATGGGCCGAGCCGGTCCAGAACAAGCTGCAATTGCTCGTGATTGCATTCGGGAAGAATCAGCAGAAATTCGTCGCCGCCCCATGCGCACCGCGAGATCCCCTCTCGCGAATCGCGCGATTCAAGGCAGCCGCAAATTCCTGCAACACCAGATCTCCAGCGGGATGGCCATACGTGTCGTTAATGTGCTTGAACTCGTCGAGGTCCAGCAGCACCACAGTGAGGGGATGGCCCTTGCGAGCAGAGCGCGCCACCTCCGCCACAAGCCGTCTGTTCGGCAAACCTGCGGTTATAAAGTCCGGTCAGCGCGTCAATCATGGCCAGTTCGCGCAAGATCATCGAATGGTGCTGCTTCTCCGCAAGCTGCCGCCGCAATCGCTTAATCAGCACTTGCTGGTAAATGGTGTAAACGTTGAATAGAACGACGAGCGCCACCAATCCAAAAATGGCCTCCGTCACTTTGATCCTGAAAAGGGGCGTCGCTCCCGGCGAAAGCGAAGGCAGCGTAAAGGAAATCAGCGCCCCGGTGAGGAGCAGCATGACAAAAATCGAGTTAGCCCAGATCCACCAGTCCCGCTTCTCAATTCTGCGCAGGTTCGCGGCGATCTCTTGATCGCTGGTGGTTTCGAGAGGCAGATGTGTGCAGGTTCTTTTGGACGTCCATGAGATGGGCAGCCGGCGTAAGTGCTCGTTATCTTCACCCTAAGAGTGAGCACCCAAAGCGGTCAATGGTATTTGCGGGAATTGCAGCATGGAAGTTACTTACGGGTTAACGACTTTCCTCGAACGAGGAAGCTGGCTGGCAGCGGTGTGGCATCTCAGGTTAGAACGACAAACAGCTCCTCCTGTCCGTCGCGAACGGTACCTGTACAGTGGTACGGGGGTCCTATAGATGGCTGCAAAGTCCGCTGGCAGAATCATCAAAGCAAACAACCACTATGACTGCCGTTCTCATTCTCGCCTTCTCCGTCGTGGCTCTCGCCCAATTCGCCATTAGCCAATGGCGAATGATCTGGCTGACCACCGCCAACCAGCCTCTTTCGGATTCCTTGCGCGCCGCAACCGGAATCGAAGCCGAAACCATCGGACCCAACGATTTTGGCAAGCTCTTGGGGCTTTGCGACGAAATGTCTCCGCGCCTTACGAATGGCGCGCCGTGGCTACGCGAAGTGAAAGGCTACTACAGTGTTGTGGCCAAGTTGGAGAAAGGCTTCCGATCGATCCAGCCGGCCATATCCGCTTGGGCAGCTTCGGAGATGAAGACATGTTCGCGCTATGTCGCGGTGATTCTCGATCAAAATCTTGCGCTCGACCTTGATCAACGAGCCGCAGTTCGTTCGGTATAGAGAGGAGGCCAGTCCGCGCTGAGAGGCGGCTGGCGTCACGCTTTTCCCTCTCCTTTCCTCCATCGAGCTAGCAAACAATTGATATCAAATGACTTGGACAATCATCTAGCGCTGCCAGAATTTCATGACAGCGGCGTAGTCCAGATCTTCCTTTGCTGCGGCTTTAACCGCGGAATAGGTCGAATACGCAGCTGCGGCAGCAGGGAGCGTCACACCAGCCTCCTTGGCCAGATCCAGTGCCAGCCCCATGTCCTTGTGCATTAGCCGCAAGGGGAAGCTGGGCGGGTATTCGCCCTTGAGCAGCAAGGGAGCCTTTACATCCAGCACGGCGGCCCGCGCCATGCTCGACTGAAGAACTTCGACGAGCTTCTCTCCCTGCAGCCCTGCGGCCGTTACCAGTGCCAGAGCCTCGGCCAAAGCGTCCACCTGGAGCGCTAAGATGAGGTTCATAGCCAGCTTAATGGTTTGTCCTGCGCCGTTCGGCCCCAGGTGAAACCACCGCTTGCCCATCACGCTAAAGACCGGCTCCGCTTCCTTAAGAACTTGCGCATCACCGCCCACCATGAAGACCAACTCCCCTTTTTCCGCACCCCAGGTTCCGCCTGTAACGGGAGCATCCAGAAACGCGATCTGGCGCTCAGCGCAAGCCGCTGCAATCTTACGGGCGAGCACGGGCGACACGGTGCTGGAGTCAATGTAAATACTGCCGGGGCGCAAGGATCCCAGGGCGCCTGAGCCCCGTCCGGAGGCCGATTCTCCCCATAGGACGCCCTCTAGAGCAGGCGGATCGCTCACAATGGTGATAAGCACATCGCAGTCGGCAGCGACTTCCTGAGGAGAACTAGCCAGCTTGGCACCCGCAGCCACAAGCGAATCGGCCCGCGATGCGGTGCGGTTCCAAACGGTCAGAGAATAGCCTGCCTTCAAGAGATTCAGTCCCATGGGCCTCCCCATGAGGCCGAGCCCTATCAATCCGACTTTTGAACCGGGACCAATGTTTCTGGTGGGGCTGGCATTTGCTCCGGGTGCTACGCTCGTTTTGGGACGGTCATCTGGAGTCACGAAAAGCCTCCTGCGCGCAAAGGCCGCGGAACGGGCCATCGCGGCGAATATGTTGGGTCTGCAGCGGGTCGATTGTAACCGAATCGCTGCGGCCGAGTCGTGCTAAGGGTGAAGTAGGTCGGAGAACGCTAGGCGGTCTTAGGACGGTTCTGCAGCGGGAGAATCGCAGAAGCACCGCCAGACGCGGTTGTAGCGTTGGATGGGCTCTGGACTTTGGTTTCAGCCGGGGCAGGCAAGGGCTCCGCGCTGGGAGCCACAGCAGGCGCATGTGAGCTGGCGCTAGAGCTCGAAGCAGGAGCTTCAGTGGGCTCCGCCTTCTCTTCAAGGCGCACGATGTATTGGTATGGAATCTCCCAACGGAAATGCTTCTCTGAGCCCCGCTGCTCGAAATGCTGCTCCAGAAAGATAGAGCGGCCCGAATCCGCAACAAACGTGCCGGACGCAGGCAAAAGGATGTCTCCGGCGCGGTATTGGACTTCAACCCTGCGCCCAAGAAAGGCTGAGTAACGGGCCATACTCTTCTTAGTTTCCGTAGCGGCTAGTAACATCGTCAATGGTACGGAAGGACTCCCCCGAGGTAAGTGTGGAAAAACTGAGGAATGCCATCGATTCGCTCCACAAGCCAACGACCGGAGAGTTATACGCCGTTGTGGTTGAATTCTTGACGAGCATCAGATCGCAGAAAATTCTTTACGGCGGTATCGTGTCCCAGCACTCACCGCCCCGCTAGAAGTTTCTACTTCTCATTACTGGAAAGAGAATTGTCCCTCATAGATTCAGCCTCCTGCACTGCTTGACACAATTTCCTCCTCATTGTTTACTCCCCGCAGCGAGGAGGTTCCGACGCATGAGATTCAAGCTACAGGTATCTGCATTGGCTGCCGCTGCAGTTCTTTCCTCGGTGCATCCGAGCGCTCTGCAAGCGCAAGAATCGTCCCACAAACTGACGGTGATGGATGAGTTTCAAATCCAGCTCCCCACCGATCCCCAAATCTCGCCGGACGGCAAAAAAATCGTCTACGTGCGCCGCTTCGCCGATCCCATGACGGACCGTCGCTACTCCAATCTCTGGATCATCAATTCCGACGGCACCGATCATCGGCCTCTCACGACCGGTAACCACAACGACGCCTCTCCGCGCTGGTCACCCGACAGCGCTCGCCTCGCTTATCTGTCCGACACCGATGGCAAGCAGCAGCTCTACATTCGCTGGATGGACTCCGGACAAACGGCCCGCATCACCAATCTCGATCAATCTCCCGACGCCATCGAATGGTCTCCCGACGGAAAAATGCTCTCCTTCTCGTCACTCGTTCTCGGCAAAGGTCCTCACATCGCCGATCTGCCGTCACCGCCCGCGGGAGCCAAGTGGGCCGAGCCAGCCACGGCTTACGATCGCCTCGTCTATCGATTCAACGGCGCAGGCTATTTGAAACCAGGCTTCATGCAGATTTTTGTCGTCTCCGCCGAAGGCGGCGCTCCACGCCAAGTCTCCAACGGAAATTTTCCGAATGGCGGCAACGAATACGGCGCCACTCGCGCCACCTGGACGCCTGACGGAAAATTTCTCCTCATCTCCGCCAATCGCCATCCGGAATCCGACCACGAGAATTTCGACACCGAAATTTACGAGTTCAGCGTCGCCGACGGTTCTCTCCGCGCCCTCACCAATCGCAAAGGCCCTGACAACAATCCCGCTATTTCTCCCGACGGAAAATGGATCGCCTACACCGGTTTCGACGACCGCTACCAGGGTCATCAGACCACTAAGCTGTACCTGATGAACCGCGACGGCACAGGCTCCCATTCCATCTCCGATAAACTCGATCGCGACATCCAGAATCCTGCGTGGGCGCCCGACAACAGCGGCGTCTACTTTCAATACAACGAACAAGGCGACACAAAAATCGGCTTCCTATCTCCCGACGGAACCGCCAAGAAAATTGCCGATCATGTCGCGTCCACGACAAATGCGGGCGGCGGCGGATCTTTCTCCATAGCTCACGCCGGTCCCATCGCCTTTACGTATGGTCGCACGGACATCCCCGGCGATGTCGCCATCGACAGCATGGGCGCGATGAAAGTGCTTACTTCTCTCAATCAGGAATTGCTCGATCAGAAGAAACCCGGCCGCGTCGAAGAAATTCGATACAAATCCTCAAAAGACAATCGTGAAATCGAAGGCTGGATCATTCAGCCGCCCGATTTCGACACCGCGAAAAAATATCCGCTCATCCTCGAAATACATGGCGGCCCGTTTGGCGACTACGGCGACCGCTTCGATTTTGAAAAACAGGTTTGGGCTGCGATGGGCTATGTCGTGCTCTACACAAATCCGCGCGGCAGCACCAGCTACGGCGAAGAATTCTCCAACCTCATCCACCACGCTTATCCCGGCGACGATTTCGCCGACCTGAATAGCGGCGTTGACGCCGTCATCGCCAAAGGCTACATCGACACAAACAATCTCTTCGTTTCTGGTGGGAGCGGCGGTGGCGTCCTCACCGCTTGGACCATCGAGCATACCGAGCGCTTCCGCGCCGCTGCGTGCCTTTATCCGGTCATCAACTGGTACAGCTTCGTTCTCACCAGCGACATCCCCTGGACTTCAAAATATTGGTTTCCTGGCGTTCCCTGGGAAAACACCGACCAGTACATGCAGCGCTCGCTCACCAATCTCGTCGCCAAAATAAAAACGCCGACTCTTCTCATGACCGGCGAAGCTGACTATCGCACCCCCATCTCCGAAGCCGAACAATTCTATGCGGCCCTCAAGCTCCTCAACATCGATGCCGTGCTCGTCCGCGTCCCCGAAGAACCACACGGTATCAGCCGCCGCCCCAGCCATCACATCACCAAAATGCTCTACGTAGCCGGCTGGTTCCAACAACACAAATCCACCAACTAACAACACCACTCCTTGTATAGGCCCGCGCTTGTTTACCCTGAGACTCGAAGGGTACGGCCCGCTTTGCCTAAACGCCACGCTTGTCCCGCCACACGTCGTTTATCTTGGGTTTAGGTCGAGGCCTGTATAGATGAGTTCGCCCCAACTCACTCAAGGGCGAAGAAATTCAGGAGAGAAACATGATGCGTAAGAGTTTTGCAGTCCCACTAATCTTCGGTTCCCTCTCCCTGGCAATGGCCCTTTGCGTCGCCTTAATGTCGCGAGCCGCAGCGCCAACTCCGGGTTCGTCCGGCTATCACGTCATCAAAACTGTTCCAATCCCCGGCGATGAAGGCTGGGACTATCTCAATGTCGACGCCGCCGCGCGCCGCGTCTATATCTCCCACGGCTCTCACGTCGTCGTCATGAATGCCGACACTTACGCCGTGGAAGGCGACGTTCCCGACACGCAAGGCGTCCACGGTATCGCCCTCGCTCCAGACCTCAGCCGCGGCTTCGTCAGCGCCGGTCGCGCCAACACCGCCGTCATCTTCGACATTAAATCGCTTAAAACTCTCGGCACCGTAAAAACCGACGCGAATCCCGACGCCATCGTGTACGACGCTGTCACCAAGCGCGTCTTCACTCTGAACGGCCGCGGCCAGAACACCACCGCAATCAACGGCGCCGACGGTACGGTTGCCGGCACTCTCGCTCTCGGCGGCAAACCCGAATTCGCTCAAGCCGATGGCAAGGGCAGCATTTTCGTCAACATCGAAGATACAAATCAGTTAGTCCAATTCGACGCGCAAAAGCTCACCGAAACTCATCGCTGGCCCCTCGCACCATGTAAGTCTCCTTCCGGCCTCGCGATGGATGCCAAGAATCGCCGCCTCTTCGCCGTCTGCGATGAAAAAGTTATGGCCGTTGTGAACGCCGATACAGGTGCAGTTGTCGCAACACCCACCATCTGCGATGGCCCCGACGCCGCCGGCTTCGATCCAGCCACCGGCTATGTCTTCGCCTCCTGCGGCGATGGCAATCTCACCGTCATCCACCAAGACTCGCCGGACAGGTACACCGTCGTCGAAAACGTTCCTACCAAACGCAGCGCCCGCACCATGGGCCTTGACCTCAAAACCCACAACATTTTTCTTCCTTCGGCCGAATTCGACGCCCCCGCCGCCGGCGAGCGCCGCGGCAAAATGAAGCCCGGCTCCTTCGCTATCGTGGTCGTTAGCAAATAGCTATCAAGAACAAGTGCGCGCCTCAAGCGGCCGCAGACAATCGTACAAAACAAAGCGTCCCGACCGGGTCGGGACGCTTTTTGATTTTCTCTGATCTTTCAGCGCGTTAGTTCGAGGGCACCACGCCAACGTTGTGCGCTCCCGCGAACAACGACATTCCCGTCCCCGCCGTCTGCGGCAGCCACCACATCTTGCGCAACAAGGGTTCACGGCTGGTCATCATCTTTCGTCCAATGAAATCCAGCACGAGAGGGCTGACCTGCGTAGCCGCGTAAATTGCATTCGAATGCGAGAAGGGACGCAGAAAAGGATTGCCTTCGGTCCCATATCCGCCCGAAACCGCTCGCCGCGTGGACCAAGCGTCAAACACCGCCGCGCCTGACGAAGCAGCAATCAACCCATACCAAATCTTCTTTTGCCGCTCCGAAACGTCTTCTGGGTTAAAAGCTGGCTTACCTGGCCGAACGGCCAGGGGTGCGCTCCCAGGCGTAATCGGTTGGCCCGCCGTACCGGGCGTTACGCTCGCAGCATTCGAACCAGCCGCAATCTCCGCGTCCGTTTTTATCTTGGGATCAGGCACCGAGGGCAACGCCTTTGAGAGGGAAGAATCTTCCGCTGAATCCATGGACACGCCTGCGGGGCGCTCCGTTACTGCCTTTGCTACCTCTACGCTCTGCGGAAAGGGGCAGAGCAAAAGGATCGTTGCGAGCAGCATGTTTCACCTCAGTAGTTAAGAGCTATGCATTCCGGTCCCCACTCTCAACTACGGAGAATATACTGCCCAAAAGGGCAGGTGGCACTGGTCCGTTGGTCACATTCTTATTGGTACCCCCGCTAGCACCTCCGTTTGCCCTTTTCAGGACTCCCGTACTAGCCCTCGAAGTGAACAAATTTTCACATTTGCGGCATGCCATTGCCGCCCCTTTGGAGTGCAGGAGCTCTGCTCCCGCTTTTCTTCTGTCTCATTGCGTTCCAGGCAAAACGCCGCTACTCGACAGTTCTGGCGAGAACGACTCTGCTATAATCCCGTCGATTGACCCCAGCCACGCAAGGACGAGCGCGAGCCGTTGCTCTGTGTCAGTCGTGGCTCGTGAGGTTTTTCTAGAGGTCCCACTAACCGATGGCGGCCAACGAATCCACCGCAGCCAAGCGCGCTCCCAAACCCGAGCGCGGCCCGCAATCCCCCCGATTCATCGTCATCGAAGGCCCGCTTCGTGTCGGCAAAACCACGCTCGCCAAAATTCTCGCCGAGCGTCTCCATGCCCGACGCATCTACGATTGCGAAGACAATCCCTTTCTGGCCGATTTCTACAAGGAAAAAGCCGGCGCTGCCTTCCGCGCCCAAATGTATTTCCTGATCGAACGCCAAAAACGCATCCGCGAAGCTCTAGCCGTCGAAGCCCCCGGCCCCGTCCTCTCCGATTTCCTCCTCGAAAAAGACCGCATCTTCGCCAACCTAAATCTCGACGACGAAGAACTCAAACTCTACGACCGCTACTACGAATCCCTTACCGCCGATATTCCCGCTCCCGATCTAGTCATCTATCTCCAAGCCAAGCCTGAAGTCCTCCGCGCCCGCATCGCCAAAAAAGCCTCCCGCGATGAATCTCAGATCTCCCCTGAATACGTCGAAGAAGTCGCCGCGGCTTACGAACATTTTTTCTTTCGCTACGCCGCTTCCGACCTCCTCGTCATCAACACCTCCGACATCGATTTCGTCGAGCGTAGCGAAGACCTCCAACAACTCCTTCGCCGCCTCCAAGAGCCAGTAAAAGGCACCCAGTACTTCCTCCCGCTGGCCGCTTCCGAATAACGTTTCCTTACATCGCGCACATTTCTCCATCTTGTCATTCCGAGCGCAGCGAGGAATCTGCATTTCTCTTCCTCTGCTCGACCTGTAGGGGCACGGCACGCCGTGCCCGCTCTTTGTCTTTCGCCGGCTGTAGCGGCGGGCTTGTTCACCCAGTAAGGGCCCCGCCCGCTCCTCGCGTTTCACTCGGTGTAGGGGCACGATTCATGGTGCCCTCTTCGATTCCAACCCACTCCCCGACCGCCACCGAAGCCCCCGAACATGTTCCTACTCCCGATACAAATCCCCTGCCAAGTATTTGAATCCCGAATCCACCGCCACCGTCGCCACCGTGCTCCCACTCCCAAGCTCCCGTGCCAACTGCAAGGCCGCTGCAACGTTCAACCCCGACGACGTCCCAGCAAATATCCCCTCTTCCCTCGCCAACCGTCGCGCCATCTCCCGCGCTGCCCCTTCCTCCACGGTCCGCACTTCATCGAAATCTCCATCCTTTAAATGCGGCGGCCGAAATCCAGCCGCGATACCCTCCACGCGATGCGCCCCGCCTTTCCCCGTGCTAAGCACCGGCGAACCTGCCGGCTCCAGCGCCACAATCCGCGCCTTGCATCCGGCTTCCTTCAACGCGCGCGAAACACCCACAATCATTCCCGCCGTTCCCACTCCGCCGCAAAACGCCGTCAGCCCATCGCCCGCCTGTTCCACCAACTCCTTGCCAATCCCCATGTAAGCCCGAATCGCGTCCGCGTTATTAAATTGGTTCGTATAAAACGTCCCCGGCTCCTGCGCCAACTCTTCCGCGCGCCGCTTCATCCTCTGATAAAGCTCCGGCACCAGCTTGCCGCCCTCAGCCGGAAAAATCTCCAAGTCCCCGCCGAAAAGCCGCATCGTCCTTAGCTTCTCATCCGAAAATCCATCCGACGAAATCGGCCTAAACCGGTACCCCTTGATCGCGCAAACCATCGCCAAAGATGATCCCGTACTTCCTCCCGTCCACTCCACCACCCGCATCCCCGGACGCAAGTCCCCCCGCGCCTCCGCCCCTTCAATCATCGCCAGCGCCATGCGGTCCTTGTAAGACCCGGTGGGATTGTAGTACTCCAATTTCACCAAAACTTCCGCCATCTCCGGCGACACAATCTTCTTCAACCGCACTACAGGCGTATTCCCAATCGCCTGCAAAACCGAATCCCGTACCTGATTTTTCCACTCCATAGTCCCGGTCCTCCGTCTCTCTCTGTAACTCCAGTTCATGCAATTGTAGGGGCACCGCATGCGGTGCCCGCCATCCGCCCGCAAGCTTCAAACTCCAATCCACGCTCTCGTGCATTGGATTGCAATAACGCGTTGATGGTCGCAAGCAAGGAAGCCCTCCAACTCATCCGCCGCATGCAAGCAATCCCCTCAGCATTGGTGGACAACCACTACACCTTCATTACGAACGGAGCAAGCCGACGCCTTTTCTTTCACGTTCGCTCCTACGAACGTGTCGGCCTGTGCAGAGAGAAATCTCTCATCGCATTGCTCTTTCTCCGCTTATCACCGCAAGTTTGCCAGCAATCCGCTTAATGTGGCATGTTGGCCACCAACCAGATCCCCTGTGGAAATGGGGACGCACACACACATCCACCTGACACGTCAGCCGTCACCGCTATCCCTCAAGCTGTCTGCTAACCGTAGTATTTGCTTTGTTTTGGTCGCCAGCCGCCGAGCGATTTCGCATGGCAGCCCATCTGCCTTCTACCTGTTTGAGTTTGAGCTTTCACCGCAACGAACAGGGGCTGCAGCCATGTCAGCCAAAAAACTCACCAGCAGTCTTCACCGTCCCGCCCCCACGATTCTTTTCTCCGCGCGCACACTATCCGCGCTTGCATTCACGGCGCTGGCCTTAACTTCTTGGACCGCCGATCGCCTTTGGCCGCGGCACATGCGCATCGGGACGCAGCATCGCCATCTCCCTCCGAAGGTCCAGGGCCGAAATATCGCGCTCCCCTTTTCCAACGAAGTGGCTTGTGCGGAAATCGCTTCGTTCGACGACCAATTAGAAGCGTTTCTTCGGTACGAATATCTGCGCGGACGTGATCCAGACGAAGCCTCGAAAATCTTTCTGATCGCCGGGCACAGCGGCAAGCGGACGAACTACAAAATTTATATGCTCGTTGAAAACGATCAGCTCACCGCTGTCACTCGGCTCAATCGAATGGAACTTCATGGCCTCATCGCTCACTATGAACTCGCCGCCTGGACACGGCAGGATCTCGCCCTCGCGCAGCAACAAAGTCGCGTGTTCGAGAACGCTTACAACGTTCCAACCGAGCAAAAACTCGAAACGCTTCCTTCGTTTCAGCTTCTCCCTGCTTTAGCAGATTTTCTTGTTTTCAAATCGCAAACCGACTGGCGCGTCGTCGGCCAAAGCACGCACGCGCCTCAGCCGCTCACTCATCATCAGGCGCTGCGGCTCGCTTCCGACATCATCGACGTCGCGCATTTTTACAATCTGCCGCTGGATTATTTCCTTGGCGTCGGCGCGATGGAAAACAACTATATGGACGTGAACGGTGATCTCACCCACGCCGTTTGGAAAAAACGCGCGGAGCGCGGCGACATCGTTCTCCAGCACGGCCGCAAACGCGTCCTCGTGAGCGACTATTCGATCGGCGCGTGGCAAATTTCGCGCGAAACGCTGCGAGCAGCTCATCAGCTCTATTTGAAGGACAAGCGCAATTACGATCGGTTGCCGCCGCGCTTGCGCCCATCGCACGATCTCGACGTCAATTCGGTCGACAGCGAAATCCTCACCACGTACGCCGGACTCGTTCTCCGCGACCTGCTGGACCGCTTCGGCGGCGACGTCGACCAAGCGATAGGCGCGTACAACGGCGGCATTCGCAATCCCAATCCCGCTTACGCCGCTGGCGTGAAAAATGTCGCGCTCTATGCGCGCAAAGTGCTCGAACACGCGCCGCTCCCGGCAGAGAAGTCTCCAACGTCCGTACTGCCTAACGGCACGGTGCTGTAGTCGTGTGCTCTAGCCTCATGTCTTACGGTACGGATTTTTCGGCGGCTCGACTGTGCCTGACCGGAGGGTCAGGTTCTTCAATCGTGCGAACCTGTACGTTTTCGCTGTTGCCTCCGTTCGCCGCGCGCGACTAGAGTGATGGCAGCCCAGTTCCACCGTTCGCAAATGAAAACTGTCTTGGGAACTTCCGCAAGCAAGCCAAAACCCTCGCCTCTTGAGGGCTCCGGCAATTTTCGCGTTTTGCCAGACGGCTCCAACTTGCAGCAAGTTTTGCGGCGCGAGTGGTGGCTGTGGCTCTCCGCATTATTCGTCACCACACTTTCGTGCGTCGCTTTCTTGCTCTCCTCGTTTACCTCTTTCTTCCGTCACACCGATCATTTCTACGAGATCGGTTCGGATCAGGCGCGATGGGCCACGCTCTGTTTGCTTCTCATTTTCAACTCCTGGCTGGTCTATCGCCAGTGGTCCTTCCGGCGATTGCGGAAGCAGTCCTACGAACAATCGCTCGATGCGCAAGCTATGCCTCTGCCGTTTTCGGAAGCCGCTGGTCTCGACCCCGTCACGGGTTTGTACACACGCTCATCTCTCGAGCAACATCTAGGAAAAGAAGTGGCTCGCGCGCGTCGCCAGAATTCGGCATTGAGCCTCGCCACAGTTCACGTGGACGAGTTCGCGCATCTCAGCTCGCGTTACGGCAAGTCCGCTGTGGATGCCGCGCTCAAGGAACTTGCGCGCCGCTTGAAAAAAGCCAGCCGTGGCTCGGATATTGCCGCGCGGCTTGGCGACGACGACTTTCTACTCTTGCTGCCCGAATGCGGTTTGAACGCGGTCAAACAAGTTCTAAACCGTCTTGGCACCGTCGAAGTGAGCGCGTCTGGCGAAAGGATTCCCCTCAACTTCACTACCGGCTGGGTCGACTATCAACCCGGTGACCTGCCCGCCGATTTGCTCAAGCGGGCTGCGAACCTTCTTCATCTCTACGACACCGCCGCCCAGGAGAGCTTTTCTACAACTCTCGCGCCTCATTAGTGCCACCGCTTCACCAAGGTCTTGAAAACTCATCTCTCGGCAGCTCGGGCCGGGCAAGCCCGGCCCCTACAGACCCGAAAACGGCGGAGCTGGTAGAAAGGCATTCGCACTCGTCGCGCATGACCGGTTTGCAAGGACCCTGTTAACATCGCGTCCCCCACGAGCGTCTTGCACTTCAGCGAAACCAACTTGTGAGGCGTGTTATGAACTCTCGTTCTGCAAAGACGGTCGGCTACTTACTGCTTTCCTTGACACTCGTGCCCATGCTTTGCTTTTCGCTGGCCGGCGCTCCCTGGCCTTCGGGTACCGGCGCGGTTTCGGAAATTGCGGCGATGCACATTGCTCGTGCGAGTCACAGTTCCACGCTGCTGCCGAACGGCAAAGTGCTGATCGCCGGAGGTTTTGCTGGAAGCGGCGGCGAGTATAACCCTTACCGCACTGCTGAACTGTTCGATCCAAACTCGCGGACGTTTCAGTCCGTCGCCGAGATGAGCATTGGACGCTCCGGCCACACCGCAACGCTTTTAAAAAATGGCAAAGTGTTGATCGTTGGCGGCTGGACTGGCCATTATGATCTTCGTGGCTCCGCGGAAATTTACGATCCCGTAGCGAATACATTTACACCGACGGGGAATTTGGTGATCGAACGCGCGGGGAACACCGCGACACTTCTCGCGGACGGATGCGTGCTCATCACTGGCGGTGAGGATCGCCAGGAAAATAAAATCGCCAGCGCCGAGATCTATGATCCAGTCACCGGAAAATTTGCCCAGGCAGGCAGCATGGCTGAAGCGCGCGCCGCACACACCGCGACCGCTCTCATGGATGGGCGAGTCTTGATCGTAGGTGGCAGCTCAGGCCATTATCCTTCGCAAAATGTTTATCGCTCCGCCGAGCTTTTCGATCCGGCCACCGGTAAATTCAGTTCCGCCGGCCAGATGACTGTGAGCCGACACAAACACGCCGCGATTCTCCTTCGCAGCGGAAGAGTACTTATCGTCGGGGGCTCGGACAATCGGGATTGGCATGGCGAATATGCGAGCGCGGAGATTTTCGATCCCGCTACAAAAACATTCGCTGCTACGGGAGCGATGAATACTACGCGGTTTAAAATCCCCGCGGCTGTGGCGTTGCTCCCCAACGGCAGAGTTCTCGTTGCCGGCGGCGGCCCATTCGCCGAGTTGTTTGACGAAACGACCGGCGCGTTCAGCAAAGTTCCAGGTTCGTTGGGAGCCGCACGTTTTTTCGCTTCCGCAACTCTTCTCTCGGGCGGCAAAGCGCTAATCACTGGAGGCTACGCCGAAAGCGGCGGCAGCCTTCCCGCCACGCCCGCTTCCTGGCTTTACCAACCATGACCGAAAACCCGCAATCCGTAGATGCTAAAATGGCCTCGCTCGGAGGCCACAACGCACATGGCGAGTCTTAACAAAAAGCGCGTCGAAGAGATTTTTACGAAGAGCAAGCAGGAGAAGTGGCCCTACCCAAAAATATTCGATGCTCTTAAAGACGCTGGCGTCGAGCACTACGAGACGGCGGTCGCTACCCACGGCATCGTTTATCACGGGTCGGAAAACTCGATCTCAGAACCTCCGCCACCGGGATTCACCCCGTTGAAAGTAAGCGTAAACTTTGATGCTGCGGGAGTGAAGCTCGCCATCGAACGAAACAAAACCAAGCCTGATTACATGGTATTCCTGCAGGACATCGCTCGGGCCGGAGTCGTTCGCTATCGAGTGGACATGAGCGCCAGGGCCGTCAGCTATCTTGGCGGCGCCGGTCAGGCTTACGTGGAACCAGTTCCGCAATTTTAGCTGCCCCCTCAGCAGTACCGCGCGCGAATTTGCTTCGCTGAATTGCCACTTCCCTCTAGAATTCTCCGGGCGTCAAAAGACCCTGCCCATTGCATCGGATGGTTCACCGGAGGAGCGGCCATGAAAACGGAACAACCAGCAAAATCTCCGAAAGTTCTGGTGATCGACGTTGGCGGGACGAACGTCAAGCTGCTAGCGTCGGGACAAAAAGAGCCGCGAAAATATCCGTCGGGCCCAACGATGACGCCGCGCAAGATGGTGAGCCTGGTAAAGAAGGCCGTGGCCGATTGGAAGTTTGACTGCATTTCGCTGGGCTATCCTGGACCGATTATCAATGGTCATCCGCTCCGGGAACCGCACAATCTGGGACACGGCTGGGTGGGATTCAACTTTCACAAAGCATTTGGCTGCCCTGTAAAGATACTCAACGATGCCGCGATGCAAGCGGTTGGCAGTTATAAAGGCGGGCGGATGTTGTTTCTCGGATTAGGCACGGGATTGGGATCGGCGATGATCGTCAACGGAGTTTTGCAGCCGATGGAACTGGCTCACCTTGGCTACAAGAACGGGAAATCCTATGAAGACTATCTTGGCTTGCGCGGGCTGAAAAGAATGGGCAAGAAAAAATGGCGGCGATATGTGGCCAAGGTTACAAAGAGTCTGAAGGTCGCGCTCGATGCGGACTATGTGGTGCTGGGCGGCGGAAACAGCAAGTTGCTGAAGAAGCTCCCTCCTGGAGCCAAGCTTGGGAGCAACGAGAATGCGTTTCTGGGCGGCTTTCGGATGTGGCAGAAAAATCAGGTGGAGAATCCTTTTTGATCGCCTCGTTTCCCGTTTGACGGGCGAGAACATCCCTCCCCTACAGCAGCAGTCGGGGATAACCACCAGGCGGGCCTCACAACTTCCAATCTTGCCCTTCCGCTTGTATATTGCAGCCGAACTTCGAGGAGGCTTTCGCCATGAAACTTTGGTCACGCCGAAAATTCTTTCTTACGTCGCTTGCGAGCAGTTTTGTCTCAGCCGCGGGCAAAGCCTTTGGGCGTACGCTTCCAGTGGATAAAGTGGAGCTGCCGACGCCCATCGCGCCGGCGCAAGGCACACGTCCGATTATTATTTCTAGCGCCAACGGACTTCACGCGCTCGATAAGGGGATGGATATTCTGAAGAAGGGCGGCGACACACTGGACGCCGTTGTTGCGACTGTGACTATTGTCGAAGACGATCCGAACGATGATTCGGTCGGCTATGGCGGCTTGCCGAACGAAGAATGCGAAGTGGAGCTGGACGCTAGTGTGATGCATGGTCCAACGCACAGGGCAGGGTCCGTCGCTAGCGTGCGGCGCATCAAGAATGTCTCGCGGCTGGCGCAAACCGTGATGGAAAAGACAAATCACGTGATGATCGTCGGCGAGGGCGCTCATCGGTTTGCCGTCGATGAAGGTTTTGAGGATATGAGCCTGCTCACCGAGCATTCACGCAAGATTTGGCTGGCGTGGAAGGCGGCGTCCTCAGTGAATTGGCGTCCTGGAATTGATAGCCCGGAATGGAAAGAACATGTTGCCGCTATTTTCGACGGCGATAAAGAGAAAATTGCCTACGCTGAGCGCGTGATTGCGCACCCACCTACGGGGACAATTCCGTGCATGGCGGTGAATGAGAAAGGTGATATCTCAGCGACTACGACCACGTCAGGACTCGCTTGGAAAATCCCTGGACGGGTGGGCGACTCGCCGATCATTGGGGCCGGGTGTTTTGTGGATAATGAAGTCGGTGCTGCTGGCTCGACTGGAAAAGGTGAAGAAAATATCAAAATCTGCGGCGGGCACACCATCGTTGAAATGATGCGGTTGGGGAAATCGCCTCAAGATGCCTGCCTTGAGGCTCTGGCGCGCATCGCGCACAACTACAACAACGATAAGAAGAAGCTCGCGACGTTTCACATTTTCTTTTATGCGCTAAATAAGGATGGCGTGCACGGCGCGGCTTCACTATGGCGCAATCACTACGAGGAGCCGCAGCATTCGGTTTATGCGGTGCATGATGGAACACAGGCGCGGTTGGCGGAATGCAAACCGTTCTTCGACGAAATCAATACGCATGGATAAGTTGCGCGGATAAAATGAATTTATGGACCAAGCGAACATTCTGATCATCGGCGGTGGTGTCGTCGGTTGCGCGATAGCGCGGGCCGTTTCGGCGCGGTGGGAAGATGTATTTCTCGTCGAGCAAAATCCCAAGCTTGGGATGGCGACCAGCTCGCGCAACAGCGGAGTTGTGCATTCCGGTATCTACTATCCGAAAAATTCGCTGAAGGCGCGGCACTGCATCGAAGGAAACCGCCTAACTTACGAGTTCTGCAAAATACATAATGTTCCGTTTCGCCACACTGGAAAGCTAGTGGTTGCGGCGAACGCGCATGAAGAAGCGGATCTCGAGGCGTTGAAGAAAAGAGGCGAAGACAATGGCGTAGAGGGATTGCACCTCATAGGGCCGAAGGAAATTAGGAAGCGCGAGCCGCATATTCGTGGATCGGCGGCGATAGTTGTGCCTTCGACGGGGATCGTTTCGGCGGAGGAGCTCGTGCACGCGTACGCGCGGATTGCCACTGGGCAGGGGGCGGAAATTGTTACGCATGCGCGCGTCGTCTCGCTGGAACCTGTCGCTGGTGCGATACGCGTTGGGCTTCTCATCGGTGATGAGGAAGGTGCGCAGGACGAAACGATTGAGGCGCGTTGTGTGATTAATTCTGCTGGGCTTTACGCAGATGAAGTGGCGGGCTTACTGGGGAACAATTCGTGGAAGATTTATCCGGTGCGCGGGGAGTATTGCGAGGTGCGCGGGCCGCGAGCTTCCTTGATTAACGACCTCGTCTATCCGTTGCCGCACCACGACGGGCTGAGTCTGGGCGTGCATTTCACGAAAACATTGTGGGGAACGTTTTTGCTGGGGCCCACGGCGACTTACGTAGACAGCAAAGAAAATTACGAGAAGAACCGGTTGCCGATTGCGGCGTTTGCGGAAAGCGCAAAGACGCTTTTGCCGGAAATTGAAGAGAGCGAATTACATCTCGGTTACTCGGGGCTGCGGCCAAAGCTGGTGCCGCCTACGGGCCATGGCATCGCGGATTTTGTGATTACGCGGGATCCGGCTGTGCCACAGGCGATTCAGTTGGTAGGGATTGAGTCGCCGGGGTTGACGGCGGCGCCGTCGATCGCGGAGCACGTGGCGGGGTTGGTGGCGGAGGTCTTGGGATGACGCCGCGGCGCGTTTGAAACCGTAGGGCACGATGAATCGTGCCCCTACAGAATTTTACGCAAAAATCGCAGAGAGCACATAGGGCGCCTAGAAGAAAGACGGGCACGGCGTGCCGTGCCCCTACGAAGCAATCCATCTTGGAAAATTATTCGACGATGATGCGGAGGAATTTCTTTTTGCCAGCGCGGAGGAGGAATTCGGTCGATTTGTTTAGATCGATGTCTTTGCGAGGATCTTCCACACGGACACCGTCGATTTCTACGCCGCCTTGCTCGATGAGGCGTCCCGCTTCGCTTTTTGAGGGAGCGAGCTTTAGTTCGGCGAGCAGGGCTACTAATTTTCTTGGAGGGCCTTTCGGAATGCGCTGAACTTCTGCTTCGGCGGGGGCTTGGCGATCGCGAAAGACGCGCTGGAAATTCTCGGCGGCTTTGCGGGCGGCTTCTTCGCCGTGGAAGCCGGCGATGACTTCCTGGGCGAGGCGCATCTTTACGTCCATGGGATGCGTGGCGCCGCTTGCGACCTCTTTTTTCAGCGTGGCGATCTCGCTCGGTGTGCGGTCGGTCACCAGGTCGTAGTAGGTCCACATCAACTCATCGGGAATGGACATGAGCTTGCCGAAGATGTCGGTGGGCGATTCGGTGATGCCAATGTAATTGCCGAGGCTTTTGGACATTTTCCGCTGGCCGTCGAGACCGACGAGGATGGGCATGGTGACGGCGACTTCGCCAGCGAGGCCGTAGGCGCGCTGGATGTCGCGATGCACGAGAATATTGAATTTCTGTTCGGTCGCGCCGAGTTCGACGTCGGATTTGAGGGCGACGGCATCGTAGGCGGTGAGGAGCGGGTAGAGAAGTTCGTGGACGGAGATGGGCTGGTGTTGTTCGAGACGCGAGCGGAAATCTTCTCGCTCGAGCATGCGGGCGAGGCTATAGTGGCCACAGATGCCCACGATGTCGTAGCTAGAAAGTTTATCGAGCCACTCGGAGTTGTAGCGGACCTCGGTTTTTTGCGGGTCGAGGAGTTTGAACACTTGCTCAAGGTATGTCTTGGCGTTGGCGTTGACTTCTTCGCGGGAAAGCGGCGGACGGGTTTCGGAGCGTCCGGTGGGATCGCCGATCATCGCAGAAAAATCACCGATGAGGAAGATGGCGGTGTGGCCGAGGTCCTGGAAATGTTTTAGTTTGCGGAGGACGACGGTGTGGCCGAGATGGATGTCGGGAGCGGTAGGGTCGACGCCAAGATAGACACGAAGCGGAGTGTTTGCTTTGAACGAGTTTTCGAGTTTCGCTTTCAGCTCGGCTTCGGGAATGATTTCGGCCGTGCCTTTCTTGAGGTAGGCAAGCTGCTCTTCGATAGGTTTGAATTTGGTTTCGGACATTTTTTAGTTCAATTGAATGACGCGGCGGCCTTCGATTTTGTAACGGCCTTCGAGGACGATTCGAACGGCTTCGGAATAAATTCTGTGCTCTTCCTGCAGAATACGCGCTGACAGCGTATCTTCTGTGTCTTCGTCTTTTACTGGCAAAACGGCCTGGAGAACGATCGGGCCCGCGTCGAGATTTTCGTCCACAAAATGAACCGTGCAGCCGGCGAATTTCACTCCATACTCGAGAGCTTGGCGCTGCGACTCGAGGCCGGGAAAAGAAGGTAGCAGCGACGGGTGAATATTCAGAATACGATTCGGGAACGCCGCCACAAAATAGGGCGACAGCAGGCGCATGTAGCCGGCCAGGCAGACGAGGTCGACTTTGTGCTCATTGAGGACCGCGACGACCTGGCGGTCATACGTTTCGCGCTCCAAGCCTTTGGAAGGAATCGCCTGCGTCGCGATGCCGCGTGATTTTGCGCGTTCGAGGCCGGGCGCGCCTTCGCGATTGCTGATTACAACTGCGATTTCCGCATTCGGAATTCCGCCGGAATCGATGCTCTCCGCTAGCGCTTCGAAGTTCGAACCGCGGCCGCTCAACAGCACGCCTATGCGCTTCTTCATAAACAAAAAACGTTAACACAACCGCGAGCATCGGCAAAACTTGGGCTGTACCTGAGGCGAGTCCGGGCCGCGTCCTTTGTGACAGGCAATAGCATCGCAAAGTGGGCGGCATCGCGCTAGAATGCCCGTTCGCCGAACGCAAATTCATTTCGAAAGCGTACACCATGACCAATCGCACCATTCTGTATCGCCGACACTTTCTCAATATAGTGACGATGTTCCTTCTTGCGCTTGGTTTCTGCGTTGCCATTTCTTATGCACAGCGGGGCGCGCCGGGAGCAACGAAGAGCGCTGCGGCAGGAGGAGCTGTAGGTTCGCACGATCCTGGGGAGCCGCCGCGGAACGGGCCGCATCCGAAGACTCTGCCACGACCGGCCGGGGCGATAGCGCGCTCAAGCATTAATGAAGCGACGATGCGCACGATCATTCACGAACAAGTCAGCTGCGGGACGCGGCTGACGCTTTCTTCGTGGACGGATCCGAAGCGCGGAATCGGCTGCGGGCGCGATTTTATTACGGCGCGATTCAACGAGATCGCGAAAGCATCCGGCGGAAAACTGGAAATCGTGGTGGACAAATTCGAGTCAAAATCCGAGCGGACCGGGCCAAATCCTGTACACCTGGAAAATGTCTACGGGATTTTGAAGGGTTCCGATCCAAATCTGGCGAAGAATGTTTTCATTGTCGTGGGCGACTTCGACTCGCGGCCTTCGAACGTGATGGATCCCGAAGCGGATGCGCCGGGAGCCGACGACGATTCTTCCGGCGTTGCAGTGGTTCTGGAATCAGCGCGCCTACTAAGCAAGGCAGCCGCGGCTGGACATGGTGGCCGGGCGACGGTTTTGTTCGGCGCGCTCTCTGGCGAAGAGCAGGGATTGCTGGGCGCGTACCGGCTGCTGGAATGGACGAAGGAGCAGGGGTACACCGTGGGCGCGATGCTGGACAACGACATCGTCGGCGCGGACCCGGCGCCGGGCGGGCCACATCGCGTGCGCGTGTTTTCGGAGAATGGCACGATTGAGGATTGCGATGGGCCGCAGCGCGAGTTGGCGCGCGCGATCGAGGAGATTAACGGTCGTTCGGCGATTCGAATGATTTTCCGGCTAGACCGCTATGGACGCGGCGGCGACCACTACCCATTTTCGAAGGCGGGGTTGCCGGCGGTGCGCTTTACGGAGCCACTCGAGGATTACAACCACCAGCATCAGACGCCGCGGACCGAGAACGGTATCGAATACGGCGACTACGAAAAGTTTTTAAATTTCGTGTTCATGGGAAATGTAGCGCGGGATAATACCGAGGTGTTACGGCAACTAGCGCTGGCGCCGGCTCCACCTACAAACGTGAAGCTAACGGGCGCGGTCACGCCGGATGCGAAAGTGTCTTGGGCAGCGGACGATGACGCAGATCGCGCGGGATTTGAGATCTTGTGGCGCGAGACGACCGAGGCGCGATGGACCGTTTTTGATTTTGCGGAAAAGGCCGGGCAAACGGTGTTGAAGGACGTTTCGACCGACAATCACTACTTTGCTGTACGCTCGGTTGGGAAGAATGGAGCCCGGTCCATCGCAGTGATTTCCGAAGCGGAGCGGCGCGCTCCACCGACGCCGACTGCGCCGAAACAGTGAACTCCTGCTGATGCTGGCGATTTGAATTCGAGTGTTTAGCGAACAGCTACTGCGAATGGCTTGTAGATCAGGCCGATCACTATGCCGACGACGAGCCACTCGATGAAGTAAGCGACGGCTTGTTGGATCGTGAGTTTTAGGCCGATATTCAAGTTGACGTGATTGTGTACGACGAAAGAACAAATTGCGAAGACTCCGACTAGCGCACCGAAGTGCGCACCTTCGGCGAGTCCTGAGCCACCCCGGTATAGCATTGCGTAAATCACCGCAAGCACCACCATCGCCGCGAACATGGCTGCCATTCCGGCTGGCATGACCCGCTTGATTGCTTCCTGGGACCGGTATACGGCCGGATATTTCATAAATTCGTTTTTCATAAGCGGGAGTAGGCCGAACGTGAGGCCGCCGATGACAAAATAGGCGACGAAGGCGCCAAGAGCTGCGAGAAAGATACGTGGGTAGTTCATGCCTGCGATTCTCCTAAATGATTTCAGGGGTACCTTGTACCACAGAGCTAGTCGGACGATTAGACGCCAAGGAATACTCCCGCTCGCGGGGTGGCGCTCTTAGGTGCAACTGGAGCGGCATACAGCTCCACCTCAACAAAAAGTGAAACGCCGATGGAGGCGCGTTAGTGTTTTGGCGGGGCCGCGGTGGGTTGGGCGAAAGTGACGAAGTGGCCAGCGGGGTCCTGTACGGCAAATTCGCGCATGCCATAGAAGGCGGTGCGTTCGAGCATGACTTTTTGCACGTCCTTCATGGCGGCTAGAATGGCGTCCAGGTTGTCTACTTCCATGTACAAATACGTGGGACCTTTTCTGGCGGCTGCGGCCATAGCGGGTGGGGCATCGTGTTCGACGCTGGCGTAGGTTTGGTACATCACTTCCACGCTGCCTTTTTGGAAGGCGACGAAGGCAAGCTTGTTGCCGTCGGGGACTTCGATGGTTTTGGCGAAGCCGAGACGGTCGATCCAGAAAGGCAGGATGGGTTCGATTTCGTTGACTAGCAGGACTGGAGTGATTTTCTTCACGTTCATGGGCTTCTTCTCCTCGATTTGATTGGCTTGCAGAGTGGCAAATCCGAAAAACAGAACGACAGATAGAGAGTCAGATGTTATAGCGGCACGTCACGATTCTCCTTGTGACATATACTAGTCTCATTTAGACTAGCTGAGAATAAGTAGGGCAGGTACGATTGTCAAGGAGGTTCTTATGGTGGAGAAAACGCGCGAACTGGGAGATTTGATATCCATTGGGCCGGCGATGCTGCGCGATTTCGAGTTGCTGGGGATTCGAAGTGTGACTCAGTTGGCGAAGCAGAATCCTCACCGTATGTATGAAAAGATGGGACGTTTGACGGGGCAGCGACAGGATCCGTGCGTATTGGATACGTTTTGCGCGGCCATGGCGCAGGCGAGGAACCCGCGGCTGGCGGCGGAGAGGTGCCAGTGGTGGTGGTGGAGCAGGGAGAGGAAGAAACGAAATAAGGACATAAAGAAGTAAGGACAGAGAAAGAAAAGGATAGCGCAGAGACACAGAGTACGCAGAGGAGCGCGGAGAGATTGAAGAAAACGGTTAGGTCGAAGAAGAAATTTGGGCTCACTACGCCCGACTTGGTGGTTCTGAGTTTGTTGGCGGAGCGGCCGATGCACGGTTATCAGGCTAATGCCGAATTGGTAAGGCGCGAGATAAAAGATTGGGCGGGAATTTCGCGGCCGCAGGTTTACTATTCGCTGGAGAAACTGGCTCGCGCGGGGATGATTCGCTCTTTGGAAACGGGCGAGCCTGCCTCGGGTCCGGAGCGAAGCAGCTTTGAAACGACTGCGAAGGGGCGCACGGCGCTGGCCGATGCTCTGGAACGAGAAGATTGGACGACCCAGAGAGATCGGCCGCCCTTTCTGACGTGGGTGGCGCTTTCCTGGCAGGCGCGACCAAGCGTGATGAACCGGCAAATTGAGCGGCGCCGGGAGTTTTTAGAAAAGGAAGTCGCAAGAGACAAGGAAGTGCTGCGCTCGATTTTGGAGGAGGTTGGGCACCCGTATCATGAAGCGGTTTGGATGGTGAGCCTGATGATTGAGCAATTCAAAGTAGAATTGCGGTGGCTCGACAGAGTCGCACGGGAGCTTCGGAGGCGTGGACCGGCGAAGCAGCCTGAATACGCGGGGGAAGAGAAGAAAACGTAACACAGAGATACAGAGCGCGCAGAGAAGAGTAAAGAGGAAAACAAGAACGGGGGAGGAAGGGATGCGGCGATTGGAGCGGTATGGGATACGGCGGCATGGGGTGGTTTTTGCGAGCTTGGTCTTGGCGGCGATAACCATCAAGGGCCAAAAAGCTGAGGCGCAGGAGAAGCGGCCGACTGCGCGAGAAGTAGTGGCCGCCATTCAGGAGCATATTGGAATACCGTGGCAAAAGGAGACTGTGGACACTTTCAAAGCCGGCGATCCGGATGTGCCAGTGACGGGAATCGCGGTGACGATGATGGCGACGATGGACGTGCTACAGCGCGCGGCGGCGAACGGGCAGAATTTTGTCATAACGCACGAGCCGACTTTTTACAACCACCTGGATGTGCCGGAAGGAATGACGGAGAGCGATCCGGTGTGGAAAGAGAAGCGCGAATTCATCGAGAGGCATGGAATGGTGGTGTGGAGATTTCACGATCATTGGCACATGAGAAAGCCGGACGGAATTCTGGCGGGAATGGTTCGCGCCATGGGGTGGGAGAAATATCAGCAGAAAGGAAATCCTTATTTGTTCACGATGCCGGAGAAAACGGTGGAAGCGCTTGCAGCGGAGGTGGCGAAAAAGCTAGGCTCGCCCGTCGTGCGAGTCGTGGGAGAGCCCGGCATGAAGGTGACGCGGATTGCGTTTAGCCCCGGCTCGGCAGGATTTGTGCGAGAGACGCATGCGCTGGAGATGGATAACGTCGAGGTACTCTTGGTAGGAGAAACTCGGGAATGGGAGACGGTGGAGTATGCGGCGGATGCCGTCTCCGAGGGGAGAAAAAAGGCTTTGATCGTGATCGGGCATATTCCTTCGGAGCAAGCGGGGATGGAGGAGTGCGCGCGATGGCTGAAGACATTTGTGAAAGATGTGCCGATTGAGTTTGTAGCGGCGAAGCAACCGTTTTGGACTTTGGCGGAACGCGAAAAGAAAAACTAAGTTTAAGAAAAAGATCTATACAGAGAACGCGGCGGGCGCAGAGGGCACAGAGAAGAAGGAGACAGGCAGGAATGCCTGTCCTACTACAGATTCAAGGAGCCGGAGTGGGCAACGCGCGACTTGCCGGCATCGCCGCGTTCGATGCGGCCGATGCGAAAGAATTTTTCGCGACGGCGTTTGAGGTCGGCTTCGACGGATTTAACGTAGGCGGGGGGCACGACCAGGATCATGCCGATGCCCATGTTGAAAGATTGCAGCAATTCATTAGTTTCGATTTTTCCAAGCACGGCGAGAAATTTGAAGATGGGGGGAATCGGCCAGGAGGCGAGGTCGATTTGCGCTTTTACCCCGGCGGGGAGGACCCGCGGCAAGTTGCCAGGAATGCCGCCGCCGGTGATGTGCGCGAGAGCGGAAACCCAGCCGCGCGCGACGATATTTTTGAGCGCTGGGGCGTAGCACAGGTGCGGCTTTAATAGTTCTGCGCCGATTTTGTTTCCCACTTCAGCGACGTAGGTGTCGGGCTTCAGCTTGGCGACTTCAAAAACCAATTTGCGGGCGAGCGAGTAGCCATTTGTGTGCAAGCCGGAAGACGGAAGGGCGAAAAGCGCGTCGCCGGGTTTGACGGCTTTTCCCGTGAGAATTTTTTTCCGCTCGACCACGCCGACGATAAATCCTGCCAGATCGTATTCTCCGGGAGGATAAAATCCCGGCATCTCAGCAGTTTCGCCGCCAATCAATGCGCATCCTGCTTTGCGGCAAGAGCGGCTCATGCCTTCCACAAGCTGCTCGATAACCGCCGGATCAAGTTTCCCCATCGCAAGGTAGTCGAGAAAAAAAAGCGGCGATGCACCCTGAACGAGAATGTCGTTGACGCAATGATTGACGAGGTCGCCGCCGACGGTGGAGTGCACACCCATGGCCATAGCGATTTTTAGCTTGGTGCCGACGCCATCGGCGCTCGAAACCAGGACCGGTTCTTTCCACTTTTTATTGTCGAGGGCGAAAAGCGCCCCGAAACCACCGATACCGCCAAGGACGCCACTGGTGAATGTGCGATTGGCGTGATGCCGGATACGCTGCTTCACTTCGTCGGCGACAGCGATGTTCACTCCGGCATCGGCGTATTTCATCGAGGGTAATTCGCTTTCGTTTTATCCGGGCGCAGATTCGCGTCCGTCGTGCACTTTGCGGAGTGACTTGTAATCTGCCGCGGCGGGCTCACGGCGAAATCCTCAGACTTAGCGAGCTTGCCGCTTATTGAAAGCGCGCTAAAACACGAGCCTCAAGACAAAACACCGGATCAAAACGTCCGGAACAGTCGCTTCCATCGCACCGTACCTGGATGGATGACAGCATTCGCATAAGCCTCAAATCTTTCGCGAATCTGTCCGGGTTCCCAGGCATCTTGCCCGACATCAAGCGACATATAGATCATGACCGGCGTGCCAATAATGTCATTGCGCGGAACGCAGCCCCAAAAGCGGCTATCGTAGGAATTGCCGCGGTTGTCGCCCATCACAAAATAACATTTGTCAGGAACCGTAAAAGGTAGCTTCAGGTCGCCCGGCTCGCTACGGCCGAGCGTGTAGTTTTCGCTGAGCTTCTGGCCATTGATCCAGACGGCGCCGTCGCGAACATCGACAGTTTCGCCGGGAAGACCGATGACTCGCTTGACGTAGTCCGGCTGATCGGGCGCGAAGGGCGGCTTGAAAATAACGATTTGCTGACGCTTGGGATTGCGCCAGAGCGGGACGTGCCAGTTGGTAAAAGGAACGCCGGCGTCGTAGCCGATACGGCTCATGATGAGGTGGTCGCCAATGAGAAGCGTGTTTTCCATCGAGCCAGAAGGAATGACGCGCGCCTGGCCAATGGTGCCGTTGATCAGAAGAAATGCAAGTCCCACCCAGAACCAGGCCAAGGCTTCGCGTTGAACGCGCTTGCCCATGGGGAGCTTGGGTTCTTCGGAGGCGATTCGTGTTTCTTTGCCGGCCTCTTTGCCGCTCGGTTTTTCTATTGCGTCAACCTTCACGTTCCACCGCCACGGGCTTTTCCATAGGAGCGTCGTCCATCGAATTGCCGTTCTTTGCGTCCGCAGCGTGTCCGTTGCTCTCGCGGACTTCGAGCTGTACGAGATCCGTCGGATAGACGCCGGTATAACAAGACGTACAGAACTTGCCTTCGGTGTCATTCACGGCTTGGCGCAGCGCTGGGAGAGAAACGTAGCCAAGCGAATCCGCGCCGAGGAACTTGCAAATTTCTTCGGGGGAATTCGAGGAAGCGATAAGTTCTTCCCGCGTGGGCGTGTCCACGCCGTAGTAACACGGAGAAATGGTGGGCGGACAGCTGATGCGCACGTGAACTTCGCGGGCGCCTACTTCGCGGACCATACGGACAATTTTGCGGCTGGTGGTGCCGCGAACGATGGAGTCGTCGACGAGAATAACGCGCTTACCTTCGATGAGCCCGCGGATGGGATTGAGTTTCAGCTTTACGCCGAAATTTCGAATGGCTTGCGAAGGCTCGATGAACGTGCGGCCGATGTAGTGATTGCGAATCAAGCCCATGCGGAAAGGTATTCCCGATTCGAGCGCGTAACCGACGGCGGCGGGGACTCCCGAATCGGGGACAGGCACGACGATGTCGGCTTCGACGGGATGTTCTTGCGCGAGAAGGCGGCCGAGGGCTTCACGGCTTTCGTTGACGCTGCGGCCGAAAATAATGCTATCGGGGCGGGCGAAATAGACATGCTCGAAAATACATTGCTGCATTGGCTTTTGGGGCGCGAAGTGGATGGACTCGATGCCCGAGCGCGAGATGCGTACCATTTCGCCAGGCTCGATTTCGCGGACGTACTGGGCATTGAGCAGATCGAACGCGCAAGTTTCGGAAGCGACCAGCCACGCTTCGCCGCCGGTGGGCAGAGGAAGCCTGCCGAGCACGAGCGGGCGAAAACCGCGCGGGTCGCGCACGGCAATGAGTTCGTCCTGCGTCAGAACGAGGAGTGAATACGCGCCTTCGACCTGATTGAGAGCATCGCCCAGCGCGCCTGAAAGATTGCGGGCCTGCGAGCGCGCAATGAGATGCACGATCACTTCGGTGTCGCTATTAGTCTGGAAGATCGAGCCGCGATGTTCGAGTTTGCGGCGCCATTCGGCGGCGTTGGTGAGATTGCCGTTGTGGCCGAGCGCGACTTTGCCCTTGTTGCAGTCGATCATGATGGGCTGGGCGTTGAGCAGAGCTTTGTCGCCGGCGGTGGAATACCGCGTGTGGCCGATGGCGAGCGTTCCCGGGAGCTTGGCGAGCTCGCTGGGCTGAAAAATTTCTTCCACGTCGCCCATGGCGCGGTGAAGGTAGAGCTCGGTGCCGTCGCTGGAAACGATACCGGCGGATTCCTGGCCGCGATGCTGCAGCGCGTAGAGCCCCAGATAGGCGAGATTCGCGGCTTCGGGATGGCCGAAGACACCGAACACACCACACTCGTCGTGGAAGTGATCGTCCGCGTAAGCGAGTTTTTGCGTCATTTTGAAATTAACGTCTGCTCGAGCGAATTGGCCCAGATGCCGCGCAGTTTGTCGATGGGGGAATCGACTACTGCGTTCCCCTTACATTCGATGCGCAGCGCGTTGTTAAGTTTCACTTTGCCAATCTCGCGCGCGCCCACGCCGTATTGTCTCGCAGTTGCGAGGACAGCGGCAAGTTTTGTGGGGGAGACGGAGAGGATGCAGCGTGCGCCGCGTTCGTTGAAGAGGGCGTGTTCGGCGGGACCTTCGGTATCCAGATTCACGTTCGCGCCAAGCGCGGGCACCGCATGTTTACCCTGAGCCTCGAAGGGCCGTGCCCCTACGGGGGAAGAGGCGGCGGCGAAACAGGATTCGCCTAGGGTGACGGCGATGCCGCCGTCGGAGATGTCGTGGGCGGATTGCACGGAGGCGTTGGAAGCAAGTGCGACCAGGCAATCGATCAAGCGTTTTTCGGCGGCGAGATCGATTGCTGGCGGTTCGCCCGAAACGATACCCGCAATAGTTTTTGAATATTCCGACGAAGAAAATTCGCGGGCAGCCTCGGAAGATGGATCGGATTGTAGGGGCACGGCATGTTTACCCTGAGTCTCGAAGGGCCGTGCCCGTTGCGACGGGGCATCGGAACTCGCCCCGTCGAGGAGAACAATGACGTCGCCCTCAGCGCGGAAGGCGATTTTTACGACGCGGTTGGCGTCGTCGAGAATGCCTAGGATACCGATCACCGGCGTCGGATAAATGGATTTGCCGAGGGTTTCGTTGTAGAAGCTGACGTTTCCGCCGGTGATGGGCGTGCCGAGTTCGGTGCAAGCAACGGTCAGGCCGTCAATGGCTTCGCTGAATTGCCACATGACATCCGGTTTTTCGGGGCTGCCGAAATTCAGGCAATTTGTAGCGGCGATGGGGCGCGCGCCTGAAGTGGCGACATTCCGTGCCGCCTCGGCTACGGCATGCATCGCGCCGACGCGGGGATTCAGTTGACACCAGCGACCGTTACCGTCGGTAGCAAGAGCCAGAGCGCGCTTTACGATTCCGGTCTGCGGATCCTTGATGCGCACGACTGCTGCGTCGCTTGCGCCGGGACCGGCGAGCGTGTTGGTGCGCACGCTAGTGTCGTACTGCTCGGTGATCCAGCGTTTCGAGGCAATGGCAGGCGAAGCCAGAAGTTTTGCGAAATTCGCGTTGAGATCCGTATCGTCCGGCGCGAATGCGAACCAATCCGCGGATGTTTCGTGGCGGAGAGGCGGCTGTGCGATAGGACGGCGATAGACCGGGCCTTCTTCGGCGAGCGGGTGCGCGGGAATTTCCGCGGCGATCTGGCCGTGATTCAAAACTTTCGCGATGCCGCCCTCGGTGACTGTGCCTACAACCACGGCATCGAGTCCCCACTTTTTGAAAACGTCGAGCACTTCGCGCTCGCGGCCTTTTTCCGCGACAAGAAGCATGCGCTCCTGCGATTCGCTGAGCATGATTTCATAAGGCGTCATGCCGGTTTCGCGCTGCGGAACTTTGGCGAGATCGATTTCGATGCCAGTGCCGCCGCGCGAGGCCATTTCCATCGTTGAGCAAGTGAGGCCGGCGGCGCCCATGTCCTGAATGGCTACGACTGCGCCGGTCTGCATAGCTTCGAGGCAGGCCTCGAGCAGCAGCTTTTCCATGAAAGGGTCGCCGACTTGCACGTTGGGGCGCTTTTGTTTGGACTCCTCGGTAAATTCGGCCGAGGCGAGGAGCGATGCGCCGTGAATGCCGTCGCGGCCCGTTTTTGCGCCGACGTAGATGACGGGATTGCCGATGCCCTTCGCTTTCGCTAGAAAGATTTCTTCTTTGCGCGCGATGCCAAGGGCAAGCGCGTTAACCAACGGATTTTGCGAATAGCACGGCTCGAACGCGACTTCGCCGCCGATGGTTGGCACGCCAAAACAATTTCCATAGTGTCCGACGCCGCGAATCACGCCGTCGAGAATGCGCCGGTTCTTCGCTGCATCTTCATCACTCGTACCTTTACCTGGAGTGATTTCGCCAAAGCGCAGCGAATCAAGTATCGCGATTGGCCGCGCGCCCATTGTAAAAATGTCGCGGAGGATGCCGCCGACGCCGGTGGTCGCACCCTGAAATGGTTCGACAAAGCTCGGATGATTGTGCGATTCGATTTTGAACGCGGCGACCAGGCCGTCGCCAATGTCCACGACGCCAGCGTTTTCGCCAGGTCCTTGCACAACGAGTTTGCCGCGCGTGGGCAGGCGCTTCAGGTGCACCTTGCTCGATTTGTAGGAGCAGTGCTCGCTCCACATCACACTGAAGATGCCTAGCTCGGTGATGTTCGGTTCGCGGCCGAGGATTTGCTGGATGCGCACGTATTCATCGCGCGTCACCCCATGCTCGGCGGCGATTTCCGGAGTCACTTTTATTTCGGCGCTTGCTGTAGCCATTTGTGCGGTTCGCGGCCCTTCAGTCGAATTTTGGTTCGAGATAGCGATCAAATCCGGCAGGCCACTCGCTGGCAGGGATGCCGTCTTCCTCGGCGTTCAGAACCGGCTTGCACATTTCCAAATCGTTCGAGACTCCTAAAAACGCGCGAAATTCGCCCCAGACGGCAAGGCCGCAAGCAGAACCGTCGACTGCCCAGCCTATATCCACGACGTCCTCGTCGACGACAACATTTGCGCGATTGTAGATGTCGGCACACCTCAGGATTTTTTTCTGATGCGCGCTGTATACATAAAACCAGCCGGTTTGGTCAGAATCCTCAAACACAGCGAAAAAGCCCTCAGGGCCGGGCGCGTACAGCATGAAATTGCTGGCATCCTGGGCGGCTGATGCTGTGCCCTTTCCTGGTGAAACAACACCCTCCCCGGCACTTTTCGCTTCTTGCTGCCAGTGCAGCTCCCGCGCGCGAACAAATTCTTCGTAACTTAGCTCAGAGAGTTCTTCATTCATCGAATCGCTCAAAACAAGAGAAACTTGAGGATCCCCGGGACTCTTTCCAAAAATCTACCGCGACTCTCACGCCGTGGCCTTCGCCGTTCCCACGAGAGCTTCCACCATCGATTTGAATATGACCAACCCATCGTCGGACCCGAGAGCCGATTCGACGGCACGCTCGGGATGCGGCATGAGACCGGCAACGTTGCGCTCGCGATTGCAAATACCGGCGATATTGTTCATCGAACCGTTGGGATTGCCTGCGGCATCATCCGATCCGTCCAGGGTTGTATAGCGGAAAACGACCTGGCAATTCTTTTCAAGGTCCGCGAGCGTTGCTTCATCACAGGTGTAGTTACCGTCATTGTGCGCGATGGGCACAGTCAAGATTTGGCCGGCCTTAGCGGCGTGCGTGAACGGTGTATCGGTTTGCTCGACTCGAATGTGAACGGGCCGACAAATATAGCGCAGTCCGCTGTTGCGCATCATCGCGCCAGGAAGCAGACCCGCTTCGAGCAGAATCTGGAAGCCGTTGCAGATGCCAAGCACCATGCCGCCGCTATTGGCGAATTTTTCGACCGACTTCAATACCGGAGAAAAACGCGCGATGGCGCCGGTGCGCAGATAATCGCCATGCGCAAAACCGCCTGGCAAAATAACTGCGTCGCAGTTGGCGAGATCCTGCGACTGGTGCCAGATAAATTCGACAGGTTTGTGCAGCACGCTGCCGATCGCGTAAAACGCGTCGTGATCACAATTGGATCCGGGAAAGACTACGACTCCGAATTTCATTGCGTGTTGGCTCCGTAGGTCATTCGGGAAACTTCTATTTTAGCACAGGGTGGAGATTTCAAACCGAAGGTGAAAAACAAGATATAGAATGCTCAGAGACGCAAAAGACTCTGAGAAAGCGCAGAGAGCAGAAGTATTTAACGGCGTTTCTTCACCCTCTTGCGGGCTTTTGCTTTTTTGCGTGGCCGTTTCGTTTTCTTGGGATTTTCGGCGGCTGCCAATTCGCGTCGTTTCTTGGAAGCCCAGCCTGGTTTGTTCACCTGCCGTCCGCGCGCGATGGCCAGCGCATCTGCTGGAACGTTTTCCGTGATTGTCGAGCCCGCCGCAATGTAAGCGCCATCGCCCAAGCGCACAGGGGCGATGAGCGCGCTATCGCTACCGATAAACACCTTGTTGCCGATCGATGTTGGGAACTTATGAAATCCATCGTAATTGCAAGTGATGGTGCCAGCACCGATATTCGATTTCGCGCCGATCTTCGTATCACCGAGATACGTCAAGTGCATCGCTTTGGTGCCTTCGCCGATAGTGCTCTTCTTGAGCTCGACGAAATTGCCGATGCGCGCGCCAGCCTTCAAGTGATTGTCCGGGCGCAAACGCGCAAAGGGCCCGATGATCACGCGATCATCCAGTCGGCTCTGTGCGACGACGCAATGAGGCTCGACGGTCACGTCATCCCCAAGTAGCGCATCGGTGAGCACGCTCCCGCTGCGAATCATGCATCGTGCACCAATCTTGGTTTTGCCAAGAAGCTGCACGCTGGGATCAATCACCGTGTCTTCACCCACAGTCACTTCCGGATCGATCAGCACGGTCTCGGGCAATTGAATGGTCACGCCAGCATCCATGAGCGCGGCGCGTTTCCGTTCGCGAAATATGCGATCCACTTCCGCCAAGTCCGCGCGCGTGTTGCATCCAAGAACTTCGCGCGGGTCCGGGGCAACTTCCGCAAGTACCGTATCGTTCTTGGCGGTCATCACGCCAATGGTGTCCGTAAGATAAAGCTCGCGGTGATGGTTGTTCGGCTTGACGTGCGCTAGAGCTGGCCAAAGCTTATCCAGCGTAAAACAATAGATCGCGGAGTTGATTTCGTTTAGTTCGCGCTGGTCAGGCGTGAGCTGCGATTCTTCCACAATGGCCGCGACGGCTGTCTCGGATTTTCGCAGGATACGGCCGTAGCCGGACGGGTCGGCAAGCACGGCGGTTAATATCGTGGCAGCGGCATCTCCAGCGCGATGTGCAGCGATCAAAGCCTTGAGCGTTTCCGTCCGCACCAGCGGCGCATCGCCCGGCAAAACAATGGCAAGTTTTGCTCTACCCAGAGCGCGGCGCGCGACCTGCATCGCATGTCCGGTGCCATGCTGCGGCTGCTGCAACACGGTCTCCGCGCCAAGTGGCTCTACCATGGACGTCACCTGCTCAGCTTGGTGTCCCACGACGACGAGCGTTTGTTTTGCCCCGAGTGGCGCGCACGCGCGGATGACGTGCTCGATCAGCGTGCGTCCCCCCGCGCGGTGCAATACCTTTGCGAGGCTCGACTTCAGCCGCGTGCCTTTTCCAGCTGCAAGAATGACAATGGCCAGATCGTGATTAGACATGAGGGTTCTATTCTCGCCTCTCTCCCTTATCTTTTACAATCACGGGGAACAGGGCTGCGGCACAATGTGTTCTGGACGTAATCTGGCGCCTCTTCTAGATTCAGGCGCCATCGAGTGTCCCGAATTCGACCATTGTTAAGTGTTCCGCGAAAGGAGTGGCAGACATGCAAACATGTTCCCGGTGTTCGGCATCGGTCCAGGAAGGTGTGTCGTTCTGCCCCTCGTGCGGTAACGGGCTGAGTGGAATACCAACCCCTGTCGTGGCGCGATCTCCCCTATCCCCTGCACTCCCAATGGCCTACACGGGGCCGCAAGAAACCAGCGGGAAGGCCACCGCCAGCCTAATTTGCGGGATCTGCGCATACGTGATTCTGCCATTCCTCGCGGCTATCCCCGCGATCATTTTGGGACACCTGGCGCTCTCGGACATCAAGAAAAGAGCGGGCCAGTTGAAGGGAAACGGCCTGGCAATAGCGGGCCTGGTGATGGGTTATACCCAGATAGTATTCATTCCGTTTATATTGATCATCGCTGCTATCGCCATCCCCAATCTTCTGCGTTCGCGGATGGCAGCGAACGAAGCCACCGCGGTGGGCACATTGCGCACTTACAACACCGCGATGGCGACTTATGCGTCGATGTGCCCGAACAACGGTTTTCCGGGGTCGGTGCAGAACCTCGGTCCAGGGGGCAGTGGTTGCGAAAGAGTTAACCTCGTGGGCGCGGTGCTCGCCGCGCCGGATGCCTCAAAGAGTGGCTATAGATTTTTCTACTCGCCCGGCCAAGCGGACAATCTTGGCCGCGTCGTCAGCTACACAATCGCGGCCGATCCCATCACGGACAACACTACGGGTATCCGGCATTTCTTTACGGATGAGAGTGGCGTCATTCGCGCGAGCAACGGCGTACCGGCAACAGTGGAAAGCCCACCGCTTCAATAGCCTTCGACGAGTGAGCTTGCTGTGCGACTTGTCGTCGCGGAATCCCGGCGTTGGAGGTAGGCCTAGTCCGTAGCAGTCGCGGGAGACAGCGTGGTGAGGTGAATTTCGCGTTCGACGGGCGCTGCTGCTTCTCCAGTTGTAATCGTCCAAAGAGAGGAGTCGCCAAGCAGTCTGCTGACAAGCTGGGTGTGAAGAGCGTGCCCCGCTCTATAAGCCTCGACCCGAGCCAACAACGGCAAGCCCGCCAAGGCCAAATCGCCAATCAAATCCAGCGCTTTGTGCCGGCCAAATTCATCCGGAAAACGCAGCGGTCCATTCATTACCCCATCATTGGTCAATACGATGGCGTTTTCCAGCGATCCGCCGCGAATCAAGCCCATAGAGCGCAGAGGCTCAATATCCCGCTCGAAGCAAAAAGTGCGCGCGCGCGCCAGGAGGTGCCGAAAAGTCTCCGGGTTTACCACCATCTCGACTTCTTGCTGTCCCACAAGCGGGTGAGGGAAATCGACATAGCAGCGTACGCGAAACTCGTCCGCGGGGTAGATGCCGATGCGCCGGTCACCCTCCTCCACTTCGAGGGGCTTCAGCACCTTCAAATACCGTCGCCTGCGGCGCAATTTGCGAACGCCGGCATGCTCTAGCATCTGCATAAAAGGCTCGGCTGAGCCATCCAAAATGGGAATCTCGATCGAATCGATGTCGATAAAAATGTTGTCGATGCCGCAGGAATAGATCGCCGCGAGTAAATGCTCGGTGGTGGAGAGCAGCACGCCCTGCTTCATCAAGCTGGTGGCGTAGCTGACGCGTGCGACGTTGTGCCCCTGCGCTTCAATGTGAAAGTTGTCGAGGTCGGTGCGGCGGAAAACGATGCCGGTATCGGCCGGAGCAGGAAGGAGGCGGACGTGTCCGAAGACTCCGGTGTGAAGGCCCACACCTTCAGCAGACGCCTCTCTCGCTATGGTGGTTTGGAACATTGCCCCTCACTAAGATACCATGTTGTTTGCCATGGTTTCCCGGCTTTGTCCATGTATTTCAGTAACTTATAAGAACACAAACATCACATCTTTGTTTCGGTGTGTCAATTTTGCATCATTTTTGCCGTTAAGCGTGTCTTACGCCCAACCTGGCTCACTTCCCCTGCACACAAATCGAAATTCCCAGGCTTCCTTTATCATTCCTGGCGCGTCCCATCTTCTGTGAGTGCTATAATTGTGGGTCTGTTTCTGTAGTAGCTTCGCGAATTCAGAAGGGGACAGGTGAGGCATGAATCGAACGGCTCGCATCGGAGTTCTTTGCGCATCGGTAGTTATCTTCTGTTACGCCGGTCTAGGTCATGTCCTCGGCCGCACGCCAGACGACAAAGCCTATAAGTCGCTCACGGTCTACAGCGAAGTGCTCCAGAAAATCCAGCAGGATTACGTCGACGAGCCGAATCTTCATTTGGTGACTTCAGGTTCGCTCCACGGAATGCTCGAATCTCTCGACCCACAATCCAGCTATCTGACCGCGCGCGAATACACAGAATACAAACAAAAACAGGCGGCGAATGCGACTGGTGATGCCGGCCTCACACTGAGCAAGCGTTTCGGCTACATCATTGTGGTTTCTGTTTTGCCGGATAGTCCCGCCCAAAAAGCGGGTATCCATAGCGGAGACATTTTTGAATCCGTCGCGGGTTTCACAACGCGGGATATGTCCGTTGGCCAAGCAATGAACTTCCTGCACGGCCAGCCAGGCACAGGCGTAAAAGTTGGGGTCATCCGCCGCGGCAAGGCCGATCCAGATGCAGTCGACCTGGTGCGCGAAAAACTCGGCGTACCTAAGATCATCACCGAAAAGGTCGACCCGGATATCCTCGTCCTTCGACTACCTTCGCTCGATCCGGGACGCGCCGACGAAATTCGTTCCAAGCTGCAAGAGGCAGAAAAGCAGGGAATTCACAAAGTGATCCTGGATCTTCGAGAATGCGGGCGCGGGCCGGTTTCGGAAGCGATTGCCGTCGCCAAGCTATTCGTTCCCTCGGGGACTTTGACGACGCTCCGCGGCCAAACGGTTTCCACGCAAGTTTTCTCGGCTGATCCGAGCAAAGTGGTATGGAAAGCGCCCGTTTCCGTGCTGATCGACGCAACGACCTCTGGCGCAGCGGAAGTGTTGGCTGCCTCCATGGTCGCGAATCACCGCGGCGATGTTGTTGGTGAACGGACCTTTGGCATGGCCTCGGAACAAAAACTCATCTCGCTAGATGATGGGGCCGCACTATTTCTAACCGTCGCCAATTATTACAATGGAGACGGAAAGTCCATTCTCGAAACAGGTGTTGTGCCCTCCGAAGTCGTCCGCGCTTCCGCAGAAGACGAGGCCGACGCTGGCGATGACGATAGTGGCTCTGCCGATGCGCAGAAAGAACCTGCGCTTCCTCGCCCGTTGTCACCCGAAGATCCGATCTTCCGCAAAGCCCTCGAACTCTTGAAGGCTCCGCAGAAAAAAGCCGCCTAGCTCTCTGTGTTCGTTCGGCGCGGGGCAAAATTTCAAATAACTGTGTCCCGACATCAGCACCGCACGCCGTGCCGCTCTGCGTTCCCAGTTGTTTTGTTCTTCGTCGTGGCCCTTTTCGTTTGGGGCTGCAAGAGCGAACATCCCAAACGACTCTCGCCCAGCCAAGTCCACGGTATCACCCGCGAAATGGTGCATGCCTCCGCTGGTTTCGGCAAGAAACCGGGAGACATTGCGACCCAACTTCAATTTGACGGCACCCATGCGGATCGCGTCGATCATCTTTTTGTGGCGCTGCCCGCAGGCGCCACAGAGCAATCCCAGCGAGAATCGATGGCCCGCCTGATCCAATCGCTGGATCGTGTCGCCACTTCGCACAATCTTACGCGCGACGAGGGAACAAGCTCTGGAGCACTTCTCCGGCTGGATTATCGCAGTGCCGGCGTGATCACGAATTCTGTTCACATCGTAGCTCCGACGGCCCGGGCCGCCTCTTCGCCAGCTCCGCGACAGGGCGAGAAAAGCAGCGGCGCGCGGCTGGCTATCATCCTTGACGATCTCGGCAGCGATCGCGCTGCCTCGGACGCGATTTTCGCTTTGCCTTATCCCCTAACCATTTCCGTCCTGCCGAATCATGCCCATTCCACCGAGATCGCAGAGGAGGCGCATCGCCGGGGCTACGAAGTCATGCTGCATCTTCCCATGCAATCCGTCGGAAACGAGATGGCCGAAGCGCAGGAACTCCATGCGGGCATGCCGGCCGGCGATATTCCCGTGCTCTTTGAACAGATGATGCAAAGCGTTCCGAATGCAGTGGGCGTCAACAACCATCAAGGCTCTCAAGCCACCGCCAATGCTGCACTCATGGAAGGGCTGATGCCCGTACTTCAGAAATGGAATCTTTTTTACGTGGACAGTCGCACCACCGCGGCGACTGTTGCATACGACACAGCGCAGCGACTCGGCGTGCGCTCCGGTTTCCGGAATGTTCCGTTCCTCGATGACGTGGCCGAAGTTTCCGCCGTGCGCAAGCAGCTCGAGTTGGCGCTCCGCGGCGCAAAGGACAAGGGAGAAGCCATTGCCATCGGGCATCCCCATCCCGCGACCCTGCAAGCGCTACGCGAAATTCTGCCGCAAGCGGAGGCGCGGGGCGTGCACCTCGTTTACGCTTCCGACCTTGTACACTGAAACTTTTAGTTAGCAGGCGGGGCGTATCTCTGTACATGTCTTGCGGGATACAAACGGTCAAAGACGAAAAAGAAAACAGCCAGAATTAAAAAATCAAAGACGCTGCCTTCGGGTCCAGGTGTGCCGCCCGTCAGCCAGTTCGGCCCATGCAGCGTCGCGTTTGAAAGATGGCCCGGAAAAATCATTCCGCTGTCGGGAACGGAGAAGAGAAACGTTTCTCCGAAATCGAAAGTCGCGTGCATGCCGAGCGCGAACCACAGGCTTCCCGTGCGTTTCAGTGTGAAACTCCAGAACAAGCCCACAAACGAGACGCCAGCTACGCCGATCCAACCTTCACCCGGGTTTCGGAGGTGCACAGCTCCAAAGGAAACGGCGAGAAGTACGGCCGCTGGCCAAAAGCCGATGCCGTCGGCCAAAGTGTAAAGAGCGTAGCCACGAAAGAGGAACTCCTCGAACAAAGCGACCACGACAAAAAAAATGGCCCAGAACAGCGCCCACTTAGCGATTGCTCCACCCCGTTCGGTCAGGGCGCCGAAAGAATATCCTCTGAAAGCGGAAATGAGCAAAATCAACGCTGTGATCTCGCAGAGACCAAATAAGCATCCGAGCCAAAACTGAGTCCCGAATGCGCCTCGCGCGGGAAGCCCATAAACGCTCATGGGCCGCGATTCCAACTGGGACATGATCCACGCGGCGAGAAACGCCGCGAGAAAGCTCCCCAACTCACCGAAGAACTGAAAGCTAAGAGAAAAGACACCCCAAGCGGGCCGCAAAAACAGTCCGAGAAAATAAATGGAAACTGACCAAAATATAAAGAACAGGGCTGTGTAAATCAGGAGCCGCCAGCCCGCGCGCAGGCCCGTTTTATTCAGGAACACAATTCCAGGAAATCCGCTCGCGGACGAATTTACTGGCCTTTGCGGCTCAGGCGCGGTGCCGAACGACTGGTCATCCATTCATTGCTCCAACAAAACTCGCACCAGCCGTTTTACTCTCTGACGCCCGGGCGAGCGCCCGGTAAGCACAGGCGCGCAGAGCACTTACTGAAGGCAGCGGCCAGAACTCAATTTTGTCACCCTGATGGGGAAATAAAATAGCACAGTGCTGCGCAGGTGTTCGCGTATCTCTTCACTAAATCTAAATTCGTAGTCGTTTCTTTATTCATTCTTTAGCGCGACGTCCAGTCTCGCTCGCTATGTAAGGTGAAGCACCGCGGCTGCCAGGATCCGCCGGCTCCTTTTTTCTTGCACGAACACGATTGCTCGCAAATTTCCCACATTCCATTTCGAATCCAGTTTCACAGCAGGTTGCGCGCTGAATCCCTCCTGACCGTTCTTCCCGATGACCCCGATCACTTTCAATTCGCGCAACACCGGTGAATGCTGCAATTCTTTTCCGACGTTCTCTCCGCCTTTCACCGAGGAGTGCAGCCCACTCTCCGTGATGGCGAGAACGACCTCCGCAGTGTCTTTGGGGGCAGCGCTAAAGGGCTTCTCAACGTTTATCTTAAACACGACCAAATTGTTCTGCATGGGCGAAACTTCGCTGATCTCCACTTTAGCTTTTCTCGTTCCCGCAGCTTTTTCAATTTCCTGGCGTGCCGTTCCTCCCCGGCTGCCGACAAATTCGGCTGTTCCGTCCACCACCATTTCCGGGGTGTAGGGGTTGCCATTGTGGAGCGCGCTGGCATAGTCATACTGACGGGTAGTCCAGTCAGAGGAAGAAAAGGGGTCCTTCCAGCCTAGCTCATCCCAGTACGTCACATGCTCCTCAAGGGCGATAATCTCCGCATTTCCCAGCGGTTGCCGATTTTGAAGCTCCGCCAGAAGAGCGTCCGCAGGGGGGCAACTCGAGCAACCTTCCGAGGTGAAAAGCTCGACGATGACGGGCTCACGCGGCACTGGCCCTTGGGAACTCTGGGCTTGGGTGACCGCTTCATCTTTCCATCCCAAAGTCAAAATTCCTGCGAAGGCTACCAGAGCCGCTGTGGCCACCATTCTCATAGGAACCTGCTCCGACTATTCTTCAGTTTTGATGCCGGGAACAGAAGCAAAGAAGTTTAGTTTAAGCTGAATACAGACTGACACGACCTAACTTGTTTGTTATAGTTAACCGGTTATCCAGAATTCTATTTCGCAGATCGTCTCTTAACCGGTTCATGGAGGTTAACACCATGACTGATACACCCGCTTCCCCTGGCCTCATCGGTGGCCGCCTTTCCATCGATTTCGTCAACGAGCTAGGCTCCTCCTCGGATTTTTCCTGGGAAGAGTTTCTTCATTTTCTTCTCGTTACCCAAATCATCTCCTCAGAACGCAGTGCTCAGCTCCTCGCGCTCCCCCAAAATGACCCTCAAAGTGCTGGCGCTCTACGAGGCAAAGCCCAAAGACTGCATGCTTCCCTGCACGATTGCTTCAGTGCGCTTCTCCACAAAGAGTCCCTGTCGCGCGATTGGGTCGAGCCCATCAACGAAGTATTGCGGATCACGGAAGGACACGATGAACTCCTCCATCAAAACGGCGCCTGGGGACTGGACTTCGTCGCCCGCGAAGGTGGCCTCGATTGGCTTCTCGCCGCGATCGCGCGCTCAGCCGCGGAGCTCATTGCAGAAGGCGCAAGTGCCCGCCTGCGCGTCTGCTCCAACCCGTCGTGCGGTCTCTTTTTCTATGATAACTCACGTACGCGGCGCCGGCGTTGGTGCTCGATGTCCAGTTGCGGCAATCGCCATAAGGTCGCAGCTTTCTCCCGCAGGCATGCCGCAGGCCGCCACTGACCTAGCTATTTCAGGTATTTTGGCAATTCACCTTTCGACCACGGATCATAGCTGTGCGCAAAAACTAGCCGGTCTGCCAGGGGCGGATGCGAATAAAGCCAGAAGGTGATGAATTCGGGTGGATTCGGGTCCGCCAGATCAATCTCTCCCAGTATTTGAAACGTTTGCGCCGCAACCTCTGATGAATTCGGCACGATGCCGTGCGTAACTTCCAAGCCGTAGACGTCCGCGGCATGTTCCTGCATGCGAGAGAAACCGTTCGCCACCGGCGACACCAGAAACATTCCTATCTCCACCAGCAAAAGCAGCACGGCAAAGGAAGCCCAATCTTCAGGTCCGTAGATTCTCCACTCCCCGCCCCAGCGGCCTAGCGTCCAGTGCAGAGCGCGAAATAGCGCATAAAAACCGATAAACAGGAGAACGGCGGCAAACAAAAATCCTTTCCAGACATGGCCGAGAACATAGTGTCCCAACTCATGACCAACGATAACAAGCGTCTCGTCGGTCGTTGCCTTCTGAATCGTGGTGTCCCACACCACCACGCGCTTCGACGCCCCGAGTCCGGTCACGTATGCATTGATTTCGTTCGTCTTTTCGCTGGCCTTCATCAAAAACATGCGCTCCGGCGGAATCGGAACACCCGCATGTCTCGTCAAATTTTCGATGGCCGCAACCAATTCTGGGTTTGTCGCCTGTAAGGGTTCAAATTTATTGAACAGCGGATCGATGAACCACGGGCTAATGAACACAACGAAAAGCACGATAGGCAGTGTAGCGACCCAGAAGAGCAGCCACCATTGCCGCGGGCTCCTATGCATAACAGCCGACAGGATCAGCGCAAGTATCAGTGCGAATCCCATCATCAACAACTCGCCCTTGGCCCAATCCAAGACCCAGGCTCCCCAACTTTCTACCGACATTTCGTACCGCAGCGAAAGCACGTGCCCGTAAACACGCAATGGCAGAGCAACAAAATCCATGGTCAAAACTAGCATCGGAACAAAAATCAGCGCCTGAATCCATCTCTTGTCGCTAACGCTCTCCGCCCAATCCCGATATTTCGCCGCCATTCCCAGCCGCAAGAAAACGACAAGCGCCAGGACATCGAGTCCAACCGAAACGAAGTACATGATGTAAGACGCGCGAGAGTACGCGACCGCCTTTTCATAACGCTCCCGCGAAAGTACATATTCACCGCTTTTTGCTTTCTGCGGAGCCACAGGTGAAGAGGATTGCGTTTCAGGGCGAAATGAAGTGGCCGCAGCGGTCTGCGCGGAGAGCGGCTTCGCACTCGCCGTCACTGCTGCGTGCGTGGATCCGCAAATACCTGCCGACAAACACACGACTAGACAAAACACTGCTCCGAAACGGTGAAAACAAAAACACCGCTCCATTCGGACCTCCTCGCAAACCACTCAGCAGAACCACCCGTGCGTTACCGACCAAGGCCGCACGCCGCGGGAGTATGCCCCACGAACCGTCAGCACGCAAGACTTGAGGTAATGAATGAGGGATTGAAAACCGCAACGCGGCAGCCTCCCCCGCCCAGTGAGGGTCTCTAAGGCATACCAGGAGTTGGCGCGGCATGTGCCGTCTTCAGGCAATAGTTTCGTACGGCACCCGTCGTGGTTAGCCCGATGTGCGCGATCGATGTCCAACGTTCCAATTTGTGATGACCGTAACGATGGAACAAGTACGACGCTCCAATGGAGACTCCAGTTGCCGACGCTTCAATCATCGCGAATGCCGCATGATTGTCGACGATATCGTTCGTCAGAAGAATTTCTTGCCGTCCACGGCTCCGCATATTCAACGTAGAAAAATAATCAAGCGTTCTCGACGCGCCGACCCCGGCAAACAACCAGTCGTTCTCTTTATCCCAAAACCGGTGCGGGCTCTCCGGCAGTGCTTTCATTTCTTTTTCTGAAATCGACGGATCAACTACAGCAGACGCCCCGGCTGCTGGCGCGGGCGCATCTTGCCCGAGTGTCGCGCTTGCGGAAACAGCCCGCCCTACTAAGATCAACAGTATCAGCCCGGCTCTAAATAGCCGGCTCATTGCTTTCCACGTTTCGTCATCAATTCACCTAAATCCCGAATCTAGCACAATCGCAAAGCTCTTAGCCGATCCGCTTCGCCCCATCAAGGAAACAGTTGCCACATTCGCATCATTCGATTTCACAGGAATTGTCGTTAGCCGAGGGAGGAGGTATTCTTAGCGTTGACCCTGCCCGTAGCCTAAAGAGGTATAAAACCATGTCACGATGCATCTCTTTGCGCTTGGCACTTGCCGCTCTGATTGCCGCTGCCCTCATTCCTCTGGCAGCGCGTGCGCAATCGCAGGACTCGCAATCTCAGTCGGTCGCCGATGCCGCACGCCGAGCGCGCGAGCAAAAGAAAGCTGCCGATAAGCAGCCATCTCCGGTCATCACCAATGACACTTTGAAGCCAGCCGCTCCCGTCGCCGACACATCCGCTGTAGCCTCGGCGCCCACGCAATCCTCGGAAGCAGCTCCAGCACCTTCGTCGACCGCTTCAGCCCCATCTCCAACGGATTCCTCCGGCTCGGCAGATGCTAAGGCCGCGCTCCCTCCAGGTTCACCCTCCGCGGATGCCGACCCAAAAGCGAAGGAATCCCCAGAGGTGGCCCGCGAGAAGCAGCAGCTGGCCGATGCCCAAAAAGAGTTAGACCTACTTCAGCGCGAGCTCTCGTTGGAGCAGGATAACGTCTACTCCAAACCCAATTCCGCCAGCGACACCGCAGGCAAGGCCAAGCTCGATGACCTCACGCAACAGCTTGCGGGCCAGCAGCAGACCGTCGAAGCTTTGAAAGCGCGTCTCGAAGCTCTCTTGGGCTCGGCGGGCAACGCTGCTCCGGCAAAGCCCTCAGCTCCGCCGCAACCCTAATCGGCACAATCTGGATTCTTGCCGGCCCGTTTTTTCTCTCGCTACTCTCATCTCTATTTCACTATTCCCGTAAACTTTTTCCCCGTTTTCCGCGTATTCTCTCCAGAACAAGCGGCCGGTTTTCTTTCCGCGGGACGGATTCCCATGCAATTGACGATTGAAAGTCTGAGCAAGGACTATCGTGGTGGTGTGCAAGCGCTACGCAATGTGCAGCTTTCGGTAAAGCCAGGCGTCCTCGGACTCCTCGGCCCCAATGGCGCCGGCAAATCCACGCTCATGCGCATCCTCGCCACGATCACGCAAGCTTCTTCCGGCCGCGTTTTGTGGAATGATAAAGACATCGCGCGCGATCCCGACGCCCTTCGCGGTGTACTCGGCTATCTTCCGCAAGACTTCGGTGTGTATCCCAATCTCAGCGCCATCGAATTTCTCGACTACCTCGCCGCTGTCAAAGGCATTCCCGCCGTTGTAGCACGCGAACGCATCTCCGAGCTGCTCGCGCTTGTAAATCTAGCCGATGCCGCGAAACGCCCTCTAGGCGGGTATTCCGGCGGCATGCGTCAGCGTGTCGGCATTGCGCAAGCGCTCCTCAACGATCCGCAGCTCCTCATCGTCGACGAGCCCACGGCGGGCCTCGATCCCGAAGAACGCGTCCGCTTTCGCAATCTTCTCTCCGAGCTTTCCGGCGAGCGCATCGTCATCCTCTCGACGCACATCGTCTCTGACATCGAAGCCGTTGCCACCGAAATCGCCATTCTCGCGCACGGCCAGCTTCTCGCTCACGCCGCTCCGGAAGCGCTCCTCTCTCAAGTCGCAGGAAAAATCTGGGAAGTCGTGGTTCCCAGCGCCGAGCTTCCCGCGCTTCGTGAAAAGCACCTCGTCAGCAGCACCGCCCACCGTAGTGACGGCGTACACGCACGCGCCGTCGCCGACGGTGCGCCCTCCAACGCGGCCCGCCAGCTTGAACCATCACTCGAGGACGCCTATTTGGCCGTCCTCGCCAACCAACGCGGCACCGCTGGAGCCGCTGCGTGAACGCTCCACGCGCCATCTTTGCCATTGCCCGCGCCGATTTTCTCGAGCGTACGCGCCGCTACAGCTTCCTTCTCACTTTATTATTCGCCGTCTTCCTCGGCTATGCCGCGGCCACCGGCAAAATCACTATCCATTTAGGCGACTATCGTGGCGTCTACACCTCCGCATGGATCGGCGCGCTGGTAGCCGTCGTCACCACATGTTTCGTCTCTCTCGTCGGCTTTTACATCGTCAAAAACGCCATCGACCGAGACCGCCAGACCGGCGTAGGCCAAATCCTCGCAGCCACGCCGCTCTCAAAGATTTCTTACACGCTCGGAAAATTCCTCAGTAACTTCGCGGTTCTTTCCGCTATGGTTGTCGTCCTGGCCCTCGCGGCGGTAGCCATGCAGTTTTCTGCCGCCGAAGATCCACATCTGGATACCCTCGCCCTGCTCGCTCCATTTGTGATTATCTCTTTGCCCGCCATGGCTCTCACCGCTGCACTCGCTCTCTTGTTTGAAACACTTCCGCTTCTGCGTGGCGGCCTCGGAAATGTCGCTTGGTTTTTTGTCTGGTCCATCCTGGGCATCGGCCTTCCCGAAATCACAGGAAAGCATTGGCTCGATCCAATGGGCATAATAACCGTTGCCGACAACATGATCGAAGGAGCCAAAGCCAATATCCCCGGCTACAAAGATAGCTTTTCTCTCACCATCGCCGATGCGCCCGCCAAAATCGTGGACACGTTTCGGTGGCAAGGTGTTCCGTGGACCAGCCAAATGATTCTCTTGCGCGTAGGCTGGACAGTGGTTGCCGTCGCCATCGTTCTGCTCGCTGCGCTATTCTTCGATCGCTTCGATCCTGTGAGTTGGTTCTTCCCCGCTGGACGAAAATCGAAAAAGGCTTCGCCCGCGCGTCTCGCCGAACAATCTGCCGCGGGATCCTTGGCTGCAGCGAAACCTGGCGCTGCCGTTCACCTCACGCCTCTCGCAGCCAGTGCGAACACTACTGCCTTCGGGCGGATTTTCGTCGCCGAGCTGCGCCTCGCTCTAAAGGGCCTCCGTTGGTGGTGGTACGCCATCGCCGCCGGACTTCTCATCGCTCAGTTCGCATCGCCGCTCGAAATATCCCGCGGCCCTCTACTCGCCGTTGCGTGGTTATGGCCGGTCATGGTCTGGTCGGCAATGGGTTCGCGCGAATCTCGTTTCGGCACACGCTCGTTGCTCTTCTCGTGCGCCAGGATTCTCCCACGTCAATTGGTAGCGTGTTTTCTGGCTGGTCTGACAGTCGCCGTCCTTACCGGCGCTGGCGCTGGCGTAAGGCTGCTCCTCGCCCGCAATTCCACCGGCCTCTTCGCATGGACGGCAGGCGCGCTTTTTCTCCCCGCTCTCGCCCTCGCTCTCGGCACACTGAGCGGCACAGGCAAACCTTACGAAGGGCTCCTCACCGCCATCTGGTACGTCGGCCCGATGAACCACACGCCCGGCCTCGATTTCACCGGCACGGCCAGCGGCCCGCACACCATTTCCTACGCTCTCACGTACGTCGCCCTCGCCGCCGCACTCCTCGTCTTCGCCTACGCCATCCGCTCCCCCCAACTCCGCTCCGCATAACTGTATTGCATTCCTGGGACTTACACGTGTGCTACACTGCGCGCGAAATCAAGTCGGAGGCACTATGCGCATGCCAGTTCTTTTCTCCCTCTCGGTGTTTCTCTCTCTACCGCTTCTCGCCAAGGCTCAGGACACAATCGAACCAAAAACGTCATCCCAAGACGCCGAAAAAAAACGCCCCGAGATAACTCCACCTGTCCTGATCAAAAGTGTTGCTCCCGAATATGCCAAGAAAGCGAAAAAAGAACATGTCGAGGGCGCGGTGCGCGTGCACGTCATCATTGCCAAGGACGGATCGGTCAAAAACTTGACGGTCATTTCGGGCGACCCCCTCTTGGTTGATGCCGCCCTGGAAGCCGTCCGCCAATGGCGTTACCAACCTATGCTAATGAACGACAAACCTGCGGAGATTGACAAGACGATTGAGGTCGTCTTCGCTCTCCACAAAACTCCCTGAGCAGCCATCGCCGCATTCCCTCTACGTTCGATTCCTGGCTGTCTCCGGCACGCGTCCAGCTCGCGGCTCCGCCTACCAATCACCAGTCACGAATCACCAGTCGCCGCCCGCTTGCAACCCCACCACAATCTATTGCGTTCAATTCTCTTGACACCACAGCCTGCTAACGGCAGAATCCACGCCAACAAGTCTGTCCGGGCCGCCCAAGGGAGCTTCTGTCGCACACGCGGTACGTGTGCAGCAAAGCTGGCGGCCACTGAGGGAGCGCCAATGCAGTATCTGCCCGGCTTCACCGTGCAATGCATTAATCCGATGTGCGACCTCCGCGGCCACTGGCTTCGTGCCGATGCCACCGGCCCCATCGCCGACGACGGCCGCTGCCCCTGCTGCGGCGACTTCCTCCGCAACGTTCCTCCGCCGCTCAGCCCGCGCTTCCGCATGCGCCCCCGCCCGCTAACCGCGCGTCCGCCCCTTCGTCCGCGTCCCCGCTGACCGCTTTGTCCGCGCCCGAATTTCGCATCGTCGATTTCCGCGCTCGGGAACTTTTCCGCCGCTCTCGGCCTCTATCTCTACGACGACGCGCCAGTCATCTTCTCGTCCCCGCCTGCCGCGCCCCCCGAGGTGTACTATGACCGCAAACGCCGCTCGTCCCTCTTGGACGAAACGCATCCTTCTTTCCATCGCCGGCCTTTTTGTTCTCACGCTTATCTTCATCGTCGCTGTGCGCACGGTCGTACGCGAAATGTACGATGGCGGCGGCATAGAATCTTCCTCGCGTATTCCGTTCACCGCCGGGCCTTCCTGGGACCTCCGGACTATGTGGGCCGCCGCACCTATGCTCCAAAAATCCGGCCTCTCCGGTGGCATGCCTTGGGAATCTTCCATCGCCCGCACCGCGTCTCTCCTCACGCGCTCTTCCGCCTTTGATGCCTCCCTCGCTCAGCTCCATCAAATTGTCTCTGCCCACCAGGGCTTTCTTGAAGATCTCCGGACGCAAAGCCAGTCCGGCTCAGGCCGCGCCCTCGCCGCCACTCTCTCCGTACCTTCGAAGGAATTCGATCCTACTGTTGCCGACCTCAAGACTCTCGGCCATGTGGAAGCAATCTCAGAAGCAGGCGAAGATTCCGCCGTCAAACTCGCCACCGCCGAGAGACATTTCGCTGCAGCGCAAACCAACCTCTCTCGTCTCCAGAAACTTCAGCGCGAGCGCAAAGGCGAGCTTCGAGACGCCGTCGCTCTCGAAAAAGATATCGCTCAGGCGAATGAAACGGTTGCCGAAGCCCAACGCCAGCACGAAAGCCTCGTTTCCACAGTGGCGCAGGCCCACATCCATCTCATCTTGATGGAAGACTATCGCGCTCCTTTCGAAGCAAACTTCGCCGGCTCGATCCTCGCCCTCCGCAACTCGTTCGTCGAAGGCGTTAGCGCCATTTTTTCTTCCGTTGCGCTAGTGCTCGGCGTTCTCTTTGAATTCGGCATGCCTCTGCTCTTCTGGGCCATCTTCCTCTTCTGGCCGCTCCGCGCCCTATGGCGTCGCTTCCGCCACACCACTCCCAACACCACCGTCCCCGCCACCCCATGACTCAATGCGCTGGCAGCTCTCCGAACCCTCTCCAATTTACTTGACTCGGTACTACCCGTTTTGGTAATCTTTGGACGGCGGCAGCTCTGCTGCCGCTTTTTTCTTTCTCCCCTGATTTTCCTGCTGCGGCCCAGCAGCAAGCCCACTGCTCTCCGTTTGCTCTCTCAGCGAGCAAAGACAGAGCAAACAAACCGTTTACTTTCTTATTCTTACAAGCATCACAAAACGGAAATATAGCCGCAAGCTCTTAAAAATCAGCTAGTTGCGCGCATTTTGCCAAAACAGGGGGGGTATTTTCAGCAGAACAAAAAAAACGCCGGAGGCTGGCAAGCCGTCCGGCGTCTCAACGTTCTTAGTCGCGTCTCTGGCTCTTTAACCCTCGACGAGCCCCTTTTCCAGCATCTCCTCGTCGCTGAGCCACAGATCGGGAATATTGGCTGAGCCGAGCCTAAGAATGTCTTCCAGCGCCCCACGCACTTCCTTAAGGTGGAAGTCCACCCCGATGCGCTCCAGGAGCTCGATCAAGGCTTGCGCGCCCTCAGCAAGCGCCGGCTTGGGATGCGCGGGCTCGTCCTGCAGAGCGCTCTCTAGTCGATTTTCGAGTCGATGATAGGTGACGACATAAATAGCGCTGGGTCCGCCTCCATGCCGAACGATGTGCAGAAATCCGCGCGTCGTCGGTTTGTCCGGGGCCAGTCTTGCGGCCAGCCCTGAACCGGAGGAGTGTACGCTCATCGTGTCGTGTCCCTCGGCCTGGTGAATGTCCTCAACTGCAGCCGCTCGTGCTGCCGCAGTTTCCGCACTTGTAGCACGCTCCGTTCGGCACCATCAGCATGCCGCACTCGGAGCACGTTGGTGCGCCTTCATGCGCGTCGCGCAGTTTAGACGTGGCGTTCGCTGCCGGCGGCAACGAAGCCATCGCTGCGTCCATCATTGCCTGAACGGGCTGCACCGGAGCAACGGTCACGGCCTGGTCGGTATTCAGTTTCAGGTAGTCGGTCGAGATGAACCGCCCGCCTAGCCACCGTGCGAGATAATCCAGCACCGAAGAAACAAATCGGATATTCGGATTCGCCGAAATGCCCGATGGCTCAAACCGCGTGTTCACGAGCTTATCGACGAACACTTTGAGCGGCACGCCGTATTGCAAACCCAGTGAAACGGTCAACGCCAGGCCGTCCATCACGCCGGAAAGTGTCGAACCTTCTTTGGACATCTTGATGAAGATTTCGCCAGGACGTCCGTCCGGATACATGCCCACGGTGATGTAGCCTTCATTCGCGCCTACGCTGAATTTGTGCGTGATGGACGCGCGCTCCACCGGCATTTTCTCGCGAACGGCGCGCGCGAAAAGTTCGCGTTGCATCGGCTCTTCGGGTGCCGCTGTCGCCGCCGCGGATTCGGTTTTCTTTTCATCTTTCGAGCCGCCTGCGTTGAGCGGCTGCGAGCGCTTCGAGTTATCCCGGTAGATGGCCACGGACTTCAGCCCCAGCTTCCAGGACTCGATGTACGCGTTGCCAATGTCTTCGATCGTGGATTCTTCAGGCATGTTGATGGTCTTGGAAATCGCGCCGGAAAGGAACGGCTGCGCTGCCGCCATCATTCCCACATGTCCTGTCCAAGCGATAGATCGTCCGCCGCCCAGGGGCGCCAGCGAGCAATCGAACACCGGCAAATGCTCCGCCTTCAGGTACGGCGCGCCTTCGATTTTTCCCTGCTTGTCGATGTAAGAGACGATTTCGCTGGTCTGCTCTGGCGTGTATTCGAGCCTCATCAGCGCTTGCGGCACGGTATTGTTCACGATTTTGATCACCCCGCCGCCGACCAACTTCTTGTGCTTCACCAGCGCGAGATCTGGCTCGATTCCCGTGGTGTCACAATCCATCATGAAACCGATCGTGCCTGTCGGCGCCAGCACGGTAACTTGCGAATTTTTGTAGCCGAACTTTTCGCCATGCGCCAGCGCGGTGTCCCACGACTCCTGCGCCGCCATGAAGAGTTCTGTCTGCACGTGCTCCGGCTTGATGCCGCGCATCGAGTCGCGATGCATGCGCATCACGTCCAGCATCGGTTCGCGATTTACTTCGTAGCCGGGGAATGGCCCCATTCTTTCCGCGATGCGCGCGGACTGTGCATACGCTTCCCCGCACATCAGCGCGGTGATCGCTCCGCCCATGTCGCGCCCTTCGGCGGAATCATAAGGAAGCGCGAGCGACATAAGCAGCGCGCCGAGATTGGCGTAGCCCAAGCCGAGCGGCCGGAATTCGTGCGAATTCTTCGCGATTCTCTCGGTCGGGTAGCTGGCGTTGTCGACCAGAATTTCCTGCGCCGTGATGGTCACGTCCACGGCATGCTTGAACGCACTCACGTCAAACTGCCCGCTGGCCCCCAGAAATTTCATCAGGTTCAGCGAAGCGAGGTTGCATGCCGTATCGTCGAGGAACATGTACTCCGAGCAAGGATTCGAGGCGTTGATGCGCGCTGTGTTTCTCGATGTGTGCCAGCGGTTGATTGTGGTGTCGTACTGCATGCCTGGATCGCCGCAGTGCCAGGTGGAATCCGCAATTTTGTAAAGCAGATCCCGCGCGCGCATCTTCTCCGCGGGCTGGCCGTCGGTTACGTTGCGTGTCCACCAGTCGCGGTCTTCTTCCGCCGCGCGCATGAAGTCATCCGTCACACGGACTGAGTGGTTCGCGTTCTGGAAGAAAATCGAAGCGTAAGCGTCGCCGTCGATCCCAGCGTCATAGCCCTGTTCGATAAGGACTTGTGCCTTGCGCTCTTCCTTCATCTTGCATTCGATAAACTCGACGATGTCCGGATGATCGATATTGAGGATGACCATCTTGGCTGCGCGCCGCGTTTTGCCGCCGCTCTTGATCACGCCCGCGAAGGCATCGAAGCCCTTCATGAAGCTCACTGGACCGGAGGCGATGCCGCCGCCAGAGAGAGTTTCCTTGCTGCCGCGTAGAGAAGAGAAATTGGTGCCCGTTCCCGAGCCCCACTTGAAGAGCATCCCCTCAGTCCGCGTCAGGCCCATGATCGATTCCATGTTGTCTTGCACGGAATTGATGAAGCATGCCGAGCACTGCGGCTTCGGCTGCACGCCCACGTTGAACCACACCGGCGAATTGAAAGCCATCTTTTGTTCGACAAGCAGGTGCGTCAGCTCGTCGCGGAAGGCGTCGCGTGAAGCGTCGGAGGCGAAATAGCCGCCTTCCTGGCCCCAGCGCACAATGGTGTTCACCACGCGGCTGATGAGTTGCCGCACCGAGCCTTCGCGCTCTTTCGAGCCAGGCTTGCCGTGAAAATATTTGCTGGTGACGATGTTCGTCGCCGTCTGCGACCAGCTCTTCGGCACTTCGACATCTTCCTGGCGGAAGATCGTCACGCCCTTTTCGTTTCCGATTAGGGCCGTGCGCTTCTCCCATTCCACCGCATCGAACGGAGAAATCTTTCCGTCAGTAAAATACCGTTCAAAAGGAAGGCCTTTGTGTGTTGCCGCTCCCGTAGTCTCCGGAGTCGTATCCGTGATCGGGGAATTCCCAGTCATTGCATGTTTCACTGTTGCCATCCCGTTCCTCCACTACTTCGGGCTCCCACTCTTCGCGGGGGAACCCCTTATTTTAACTCTACTTAGCCCTACTCTGCAGGGTGCTCGGATGCCCCTGCAGTTCACTTCAGATTGAATTCCTGGGCCCGTTCACTGCATTAGAGAAAAAGGCGACCGCTCGGCAGCCGACCTCTCCATCGACCGCTTAGCGGCCAAAATCAAAAATGGTACGAAACGCCAATGCTCTGCCGCTGGCTGGTGGGTCTCACACAGCCTCGCAGCATACCCCGCGCCTTAATTACGGGCGCGGAGCTGAACTTCGCGCTCGATTTTTTTGTTTAGAACCCGGCTGGCTACGTAGAGTCATTACGGACCTGTTCTACATCCCCGACTCGGTCCGCCTGGCGCTTCTACGTTCCCCGAATCTGGAATCGAAGTATCAACGTGTGTGAATTTCCTGTCAAGAGAAAAACGCAAAATGTGGTTGACGTTTTCGTACCACGTCTATTTGTAGTGGTGCCCTTTCTGAGCAACTACTTGCCTTGCAACGACTTTCGCGCATTTTCTTGGCGCGCTACACTGACTGCATCGAACCCAATATGAAGCGCGCTCTGCTCCTCATTTCCGCGTTTTTTCTTTTGGTTCTTCCCGCGTTGCTCTCCGCGCAGAAAAAAGTCCAGCCATCCACTCCGTCCGAGATGCACTCCGCGTACGGCGAAAAACTTCACATCCCCGGCGTCCCCAACGCTGGAAAGATCAATGACCATTTGTATCGCGGCGCACAACCAAGAGATCCAGGATTGCTCGAGCTGAAAAAGCTCGGCATCACTACGATCGTAAATCTTCGCAGCGAAGATCCGGGAACATTTGGATGGGAAGAAAAAAGTGCCGAATCATTGGGCATTCGCTTCGTTCACATCCCGGTGCCAGGCTGGTCGCCGCCGACTAACGAACAGGTTGCACAGTTTCTCGCAATTTTCCGCGACAATCCGCAGGAGAAAGTTTTTGTGCACTGCCGCTACGGCGATGACCGCACCGGCGTTTTTGTCGCCACATACCGCATGGCACTTGAAAAATTACCATCGGATCAAGCTCTGAAAGAAATGTATTATTTTGGATTCAACGGGGCGTGGCATCCTTCGATGGCTACGTTCGTCCGCGATTTTCCCTCGCGCCTGAACACTGCGCCGGCTCTTGTGCCTTTCCAAAATAAAGAGTGAAACTGGATTTTCACGTCGTTCCCCGGTTTCTGGAAGTACTCGGTACTCTTACAATTTTCTTCCCTGAAGAAATTTTCGGTTTTTCTTTGCGGACGCGCGAAACTCCGTTGCGCGCTTTTCCGCTTCCGAAAAATGCGACTCGCGGACACTGGGCGTTACACTTTGCAAATTAAAATCTGCTTATTTAAATCGTTTGCTCTAGTACCTTCGTACTCTTCTCAGTAGCACGGTTGCTTCATTTAATAGAACAACCCCCTTCGATATCCTCCCTGTATCTCGGCAAGGTCACTCTGAGGGAAAGGCCACCATGCAAGTAGGCCGTTATCAGGTTATCGATGTAATCGGCGCCGGCGCGAACAGCAAAGTCGTGCGCGCGCACGATCCTATGATCGGGCGCATCGTCGCTATCAAACTCTTTTCGCCAGCACTGGCGCAAGGCGCGGGCCGCGATCGCTTCCTGCAAGAAGCGCGCGTTGTCGGCCAGCTTTCGCATCCCTGTGTCGTCACACTGCACGACATGGGAATCGACGAGCCAACGCAAACGCCCTACCTCGTGATGGAATTCATGGAAGGACAGCCTCTCGACAAAATCCTCGCCAAGGGGACTGTTCCCCTTCCGCGCGCATGCGCGTGGGTCGGAGAAATCTCCTCGGCTCTGTACGTAGCTCACCGCAGAGGCGTGATTCACGGCGACATCAAGCCCGCCAACATTTTGATTCTCGATGATGGCCGCGTAAAACTCACCGACTTCGGCATGGCGCGCCTCGCCAGCCACGACAAGAAGGATACGCCGCTGCTCGGCACTCCCGCTTATTGGTGCCCAGAACAGATTTTGGGACGACCGCAGGACGCACGTTCTGACATTTTCTCGCTCGGCGTGGTTCTCTACGAGATGGTGACGGGCAAGCGACCGTTTGATTCCGATTCGCTGCAGGGAATCTGCACGCGAGTGCTTTCCTCGAAGCCGCTTCCCGTCTCGCAGGCAAATCCTTCTGTTCCGACAGCATTCGACGCGATTGTTGCAAAGACACTGGAAAAAGATCCGGCGCACCGTTATCAGTCCGCCGATCTGCTGGCCACCGAATTGTATCCAATGGCCCGCCGCAAGATTGCGCCACCGGTGCAGGCACAACACACTAGTTTTCGCGAGCGTGCCACTCGATTGTTGCGCTCCGCATGAGCCCTACGCTCCAAACTGGCCGGTATGAAATCATTGAGACTCTTGGTGGTGGCTGGACTAGCCGGGTCGACAAGGCACGCGATACCCTCATTGGCCGCACCGTCGCGCTGAAATCGTTTCTGCAAGGCTTCGGCAAAAACAGCGAGGAGCAATTCCTTCGCGAAGCGCAGACGATTGGGCGCCTTTCGCATAGCTCGATCGCCCAACTCTACGACGTCAGTACGGACACCGGTGGCACGCCTTTTCTCATAATGGAGTTTGTTTCAGGGAAAAACCTTGAAGAATTGCTGACGCAATCGCCGATACCTTTTGCCAGTGCGGCTGTGTGGGGCGCCGACCTCGCATCCGCGCTCGCTTACGCTCATCGGGCGGGAATCATTCATGGGGACGTCAAGCCCAGCAATATTCGCATCACCGAAAATGACCAAGTGAAGCTCGTGGATTTCGGCGTCGCGCGATTTGCTTCCCAGATTTCCGGATCCGACCGCGTGCTGGGCACGCCGGCTTATCTCTCGCCAGAACAAATTGAAGGACAGAAGCAGGATGGGCGCTCCGATCTCTTTTCATTGGGTGTCGTGCTGTACGAGATGATCACAGGTGTCCGGCCATTTGCGGGAAATTCGCTTGGAGAGGTTTGCGCGCAAATTCTTACCGACACCCCCGTTCCACCATCAAAGCGCAATCCGTCCATTCCAGCTGCTTTCGATCGAATCATTGCGCGGTGTCTTGCGAAAAATCCTGATGAGCGCTACCAGTCTGGGAATGACCTTGCGCGCGCGCTTTATCTTGTCGCTCGCGCCGGAGACAAACTCTGCGCGCAGCCGAAACGTCCCTATTGGTTTATGCGCCCTGCGCACCCGCGCGATCTGCTGGCCATCGCGTCAGCAGTCCTGCTGCTTGTGGGCGCTGTGACCGCCGCGGATTCTCTACGCGATTGGATTCGGGCTTGGTCCACTCCAGCCATCGCATCAGTGGTTCCGAATTCCTCGAGAGACGCAGGGTTGGCGACGCAAGACCTGAGTCCATCGAATCCGCAAAATCCTGCCGTGAACGAGGGCGTCCCGCCGAAACCCATTCGCAAATCCTCAACCCAAAAGCGCAATTTGACGAACTCGGTGCCTCAGGCACGCGAGGATTCGTCCATCGATCCTCTTTTGGAGCGATCTCCGCTTCGCTAAGCTGCCTAATTTATTCTGGATTATAAAAACCTTTGATCATCTCAAGGAAAAACCAGTGTTAGGCGTTGCGCGTTATTCGTAGCGGAGCGCTTCGACCGGGTCGAGCTTCGCCGCTTTCATCGCGGGCCAAACTCCAAATATTAGCCCAATGCTTACGCTGACGAGGATGCCGGTGGCTGCCGCCCATATCGGCACGCTGCCGGGCCACTTCAAGCCGAGACGCACAAGGATCACCAATCCGTTCACCAGAACGAGCGCAATGACACCACCGGCTCCAGTAAGCGTCATGGCTTCGAGCAGGAATTGCCAAGTGATGTCTTTGCTCTTCGCGCCGATGGCTTTGCGGATGCCGATCTCGCGCGTCCGCTCCGTCACGCTAACGAGCATGATGTTCATCACTCCTACGCCGCCAATGAGCAAGCCAATGCCGCTGAGGACGACAGTGGCGAGAGCAACCATGCCGAGGATGCTGTGGAACTGCTCGATCTCCTGCTGCGAAGTGTTGATCGAAAAATTGTTTCTGCCCTCGTAGGGAACGTTGCGGCGGCGGCGGAGAACTTCTGTTGCTTGGTCTACCGCCTGATCCAGTTGGTTCGGGAAGGCTTGAAAACGGATCTGATTTTCGTAAGCGCCGGGATAAATTTTGTGGAACGTGTTGTAAGGAATCAGGACGCGCTTGTCTTCATCGTCCGCGCCGAACATGCCTTTGGGTTTTTCGACGACGCCAATCACGCGGAACGGCGAGCCGTCGATCATGACGTCTTTTCCTACAGGCGAGCCCTCGGGAAAGAGCACGGGCGCGGCGTTTTCTCCTAGCATGACGACTTTTTCGCGATGAAGGTCATCGCCTTCGCTAATGAAGCGCCCTTCGAGCGTCGACGCATTTGCGTAGACCTGACCGAAATTCGGTTGCACACCACGGAAATCGATGGAGGTCACTTCGCCGGATTTTGTGCGCACTTTGTGGTCTTGTTCCCACCAGGTGAGAAAAACCGTGACATCTTTAATTGCGGGGCAGCGCTCTTGAATGGCGACGGCATCTTCAAGCGTTAGAGGTTTGCGCTCGCGTTCATCCTTGGGACGACGGCCGCCGTTGTGTGGACCTTGCTCGAAGCGCGAGACAAATCCCGTGTCAGCGCCGTACTGTTTGATGTTTTCCTGAACTTGCGCGTCGAAGCCGGTGATCAGAGCCGCCACCAGCATGATCACGCTGACGCCGAGAACCACACCAAAGACGGTAAGGCAGCTGCGCAGTTTGTGTGCGCGGAGCGTGTCCATGGCTTGCTTCAGATTTTCGCCGTGTTGCTGTGCCATTGTTGTTTTGTGTGACCCCGGTTGCAGGAGTCAACGTTCCTCAGCCATCTGCTCGCAGTGCTTCGATCGGATCGAGCTTTGCCGCACGCATCGCAGGGTAAATTCCGAAAAAGAGGCCCACCCCAGTCGAAACACTGAGCGAAAGAATCACAGCGCTCATGGGCGTGCGCATGGGAATCGAAGTCGCTGCGCGCGCGGCGGCAACTATTATGTAAGCCAAGATAATTCCGATCATCCCGCCCATGGCAGCTAACACTGCGGATTCCGTCACAAATTGAAGGACGATGTGTTTCTTTCTCGCACCGAGAGAGCGCCGCAGACCGATTTCCCGGGTGCGTTCAGTGACGCTGGCGAGCATGATATTCATGATCACGATTCCGCCAACGACCAGGAACACGGCCGTCAAACCAACGGCGACCATGAAGATGTTTCCCGTCAGTTGTTTAAAGAGGCCCATGATGGAATCAGAGCCGATGATTCCGAAACTGTCCGCAGAATCCCAGGGTTGATGGCGCCAGGCGCGCAAGAGCATGCGCGCTTCGTCCTCAGAGGAGGCCATCATTTCGGCGTTACCTGCCTGCATGAAGAGCGTGAGTGAATCTCTTTGGTTGCCCCATTCCTTGGAATAGGTGCCGAGTGGAATGTACACGAAGCGGTCCTGCGATTGTCCGAAGGCGCTGCCGATGACGGCCGCGACGCCAACAACTGTATAACTGTGAGAGCCCGCGCGGATGGTCTTGCCGATGGGGTCGGTATTGTAGAAAAATTTTCTTACCAAGTCTGCGCCGATGAAGGCTACCGGCGAGTGATGTGTTTCATCCGCTTCTGTGAGGAATCGGCCCGAGGCGACGGTCACGCTTCGCACATCAGAATAGTTCGGCGTGACTCCCTCAACGTTTACATCTTCCAGGAGTTCGTTTCCGGAGCGGACGTCAGAAGAGGTGCCGAGAACGGCGGCAATCTGGCTCGTGGTGCGCATCCCCTCTTTTAGCTTGCCGAACTCGTCCTGGGTAATGAGCGGGCGTTTTTGCGCTTTGATCCACTCGTCATTGCTTGTGATGATGCCGAACCGCGTTAGAACGTAAACATTTGCGCCGAGGTTGGCCACCTTGTCCGCGACATAGAAGGTGAGGCCGTTTACGACACTCATGACCGCGACAAGGGTCGTGACTGCCAGGATGACTCCCAGTAAAGTCAAGAAACTACGTAGCTTATGGGCGCGGAGGGCGTCGAGAGACAGTTTGAAAGTCTCCATCACGGTGACAGCTGCCCTGCGGAATCTGCCCAAAGAAAAAGGTGCAGTGGTAGCCTGCGGGATCAGCCGCCCGATGCTGCCCAGTCGTTCAATAGGTGCTACGCCCAAACAGTCCTCCGCTTGCATAAGGTAATACGGGGAAGAGGCTCGATTCGTTCCCGATATATAGACGTGGGGAAGGGCTGTTTGCTTTCATTAAATCTTGGCAACTTTGCATTTCGACTCATTCTAAAAGACTTAGAGGGGGCTCACCAGGACTGTTAGAAGAGCCGTCGAGCCATAATCTGAGCACCGCGGCCGAAAGGGACAAGTGCGGCAGATTTTCTTTGTTTTTCAGGACTTACAGGTAGCTCGGAGAATGATCCATTCCATGTTTGGAGTGCAACAATTGTCCTAGCGTGAGAATCAGAATTAAGATGTGCTTGCGGGCGCTTTCCCGCTTAGCAGTATGCATTCGCGAACCCTTATTCTCGTTGCCGGTCTGCTACCGGTTTTCGCAGCCTTCTCTTTGGCCCAGGAGGCCGCTGCGCCTAGCCCTCCTCAGACGGAGGCTGAAAAGAAGGCTTTGCTGGACTTGGTTCTGGTGAATGAAAAAAAGGGCGACCAGGCGATGAATTTCTACGAGCGTGTGGAACGCGTGGAGTTGCTTAAGAACCTGGGTGATCCGCAGCCTGGCGATATCAAGGTGTCCCGAGTCGTCCCCGCAGGAACCGGTGTCGACCACATTCCCATCGGCCCAGACGGCAAGCCTGCGGACCCTGACGCTTATCATGCGGAGCTTGTGAAGCTCGAGAAGGCGCTTTCCTGGGCTGGGGACGATGGGCACGCCCAGCATGACGCCTACGACAAAATCGCCAAGAAGCAAAAGGAGCGGGACGATCTGATTGACGCCACGCGCACTGCTTTCCTCTACACCTATCTATCCACGGAAACGCGAGCTGGCCGCGTCCTTTACAAATACAGCATGGAACCGAATCCCGCTTACAAGGCCACTTCGCGCACCACTGCTATTTTTGCGAAGGTTCGCGGGTTCGTGTGGCTCGATCCGGAAGCCGGGCAACTCGCGCGTGTGGAAGGCGAGGTCACGGGGGACATTACGGTCGGATTGTTCCTTGCGAAAGTCAATAAGGGCAGCCACTTCATGCAGGAGCGTTATGAAATGCTTCCTGGTTTATGGATGCCCTCGTTTTCTCAGTACGACTTTGACGGCCGAAAGCTCTTCACCACTATTTCCATCCACGAACGGACCTTTTATAGCCAATACCGCCGGATTGGACCTCCCAAAGAAGCCCTGGCGATGATTCGTGCCGAATTAGGCAAACCAGGTGGCCCGGTCGCAGACCGCTGAAACTTTGTCCTGTATACTGGGTTTAAGGTACTAGAACTAAACCCGGCCCTCGAAAACATCGGAGGCTTTATGACCCGGTTATACAATTTTTGGTGTGCTCTCGCGTTCTGCGGGGTGATTAGCTGTTCCACCTGTTTTGCGCAGAGCCCTGCTCCTTCGAACTCTTCGCCGTCGACCCCCGTCCCGGCAATTTCGCCGGCCCCGACAACGGATCCAACGGCGCCTGGCGCACCTGACGCGAAAAAGACCAAGAAAGTTTGGTCGAATGAAGACGTGAGCGGATTAACTGGCCCGATTTCGGTAGTCGGAAATTCGAAAAACCTTGGGAAAACGGGCACCGGCGCAAAGGCAGACCCGCAATACATTGCGAATACGAAGAAGGAACTTGCGAAGCTGCGGTCGCAGCTGGATGACGCGGACAAGCAGCTTACGGATCTTAAGGACTTCAGCGAAGGGAAGGCGCCGACCACTTCCAGCGGCTACCAGATCAATAAAGGCTACAACCGCGAGCCGGTAGACCAGCAAATTACGGGTCTGCAGGATAAGAAGAAGCACCTTCAGGACAAGATCGATGCGCTGCTCGATGAAGCGCGTAAAAAGGGTGTAGAACCGGGCGACCTGCGGTAACCGCGTCTGCGTTCTCGTAACGAGCTGGTCAGTTTCGCTAATGTCTTCGACAACGGTTTCATGGCGCAGTAAAATTTGCAGGCCCGATTGGTGCGGGCAACTATGGGCCGCCGTTGGCACGTTTTCCGAATCTTTCCTCTGTCACTTATTGTCATCGGTGCCTTCTGGCTGGCTGCATTCGCTTCAAGTTCTACAGGTGCGCAAAACACCGCTTTTGATCTCGCGGGAAATTCTATAGACCCACTCAAATCGGCCGGCGGAAAGATTGTCGTGCTGGTCTTTGTGCGCACGGACTGCCCAGTTTCAAATCGCTATGCGCCGACAATCCAGAAATTAAGTGCATCGCTGGCGGGTAAGGTGGCGTTTTGGCTGGTTTATCCGAGCAAGGCGGAATCCGCGGAAGTGATCCGCAAACACGAACTGGAGTACGGCTACAAAATTCCGGCGCTGCGCGATCCGCAACATGTGCTGGTGAAAGAGAGCCAGGTGGAAATCACGCCGGAAGTTGCGGTGTTTGATGCCAACCGGCATCTCGTCTATCACGGTAGGATCGATAATCTTTACGAGGACATTGGGCGCCCGCGCAGTGCTGCTACGACGCATGAGTTGGAAGATGCGATTGCTGCGGCGCTTAGCGGCAAGAGTTTGGCTGAGAGCGCGACTCACGGCGTGGGATGTTACATTTCGGACGTGGAATGACGCGCGCGCCGCAAACCCTTTCTGGATTGCTGCTTGTGTTCGCCGTGGCTTCGGCTGCGTTTGCGGCGCACCACGGCGCAGCTAAGCGTCGAACACCGCTGAAGCCTGCCACTTCGCAGACGCAAGTTACGTTTAACCACGATATTGCTCCGATTGTTTTTCGGAATTGCGCGCAGTGCCATCACCCAGGCGAGGCGGGACCTTTCTCGCTGCTTACCTATTCGGACGTAAAAACGCACGGGCGGCAGATTGCATTCGTCACAAGCAAACACATCATGCCGCCGTGGCTTCCGGAACCGGGCGAGCTGAAATTTGCGGACGAGCTTCGCTTGACGGACGTGGAAATCGCGACGATTCAAAGATGGGTGGACCAAGGCGAGATCGAAGGCAATCCATCGGATCTTCCTCCTCAGCCGACTTTTAGCGCAGGCTGGCAGCTTGGCAAGCCGGACGTGATCGTTCGAGCCACGAAACCGTATTTGCTTCCAGCGGGTGGGAGCGATTCGTACTGGAATTTTGTGTTTCGGACGCCGGTGCACAGCTCGCGATGGTTAAAGGCAATCGAAATCCGGCCCGGAGATAAACGGCTCGTGCATCATGCGAACGTCCTGGTGGACCGCGAAGAAAATGGGCGCAGGCTCGAAAAAGAGCCAGGGGCGGGATTTGGCGGAATGGAACTTGTCATTGAGTCGGAAGCGTTTGATCCAGACAGTCATTTTCTTTTCTGGAAGCCGGGCTCTCCGCCGTATGTCGAGCCAGACGGAATGGCTTTGCGTCTGGACAAGAACACCGATCTGGTTTTGAACACACATTTCCAGCCTTCCGGGAAACCTGAACCGATGCAACCGACTCTCGGGCTCTACTTCACGGACAAGCCGGCGACGATGCATCCCATTTTGCTGCAACTCGATAATGACCGCATGCTGGACATTCCGGCTGGCGAGAAAAGTTTTCTGGTCTCGGACGATTTCACTTTGCCCGTGGACGCAAGCGTTTTGGCTATCTATCCGCACGCGCACTATCTTGGAAAAGATCTGCTCGGGTTCGCAACTCTGCCGGACGGAACGAAGAAAACGCTGATTCACATCGGCAACTGGGATTTGAATTGGCAGGCTGTCTATCGATATGCCGAGCCCGTGGACTTGCCGGCGGGAACGACGATTTCGATGCGCTTCACGTACGACAACTCGGCTGACAATATTCGGAATCCCAACCAGCCGCCGAAACGCGTGGTGGCTGGTAATCGTGCCAGCGATGAGATGGCGCATTTGTGGCTGCAGGTGCTGCCTAAGGAATCTGCCGACGGCACAAGCGATCCTCGCGCGGCGATCCAGGAAGCGCTGGCCCTGCACCACATCCAAAATGATCCAGGGGATTTCGAGGCGCACTACAACCTCGCGGCTCTCTTTCAAATGAAAGGGAATCTCTCTGGAGCGGTGCTGCAGTTCACGCAAGCTGTTCACCTGCACCCCGATGATCCGACCGCTAACAATGCGCTGGGGGCGGTGCTTTTGGCGAGCGGCAACGTGGACGGAGCTATAGGTCATCTGAATACCGCTCTCGCGGGTCGTCCCGATTATTTCGATGCGCACTACAATCTCGGGAATGCGCTGGCGTCGCAGGGTGACTTCCCGGGAGCGCTTTTGCATTTCCGCGCGGCGGTGCGGCTGAATCCTCAGGATGCAGGCGCCGAGGCAAATCTGGGAAGCGCGCTGGCGGAGACTGGGAACTTGAAAGAGGCACGGGTGCATTTCGAGCGGGCGTTGGTGATCGACCCAAAGAATGAACTAGCCCGCGAAAATCTGGAGCAACTGAACCGCGACGCGCACGACCATCCGAATTAGTTTGCATCTCTCATCAGGCGCGAAGGGCGGGGTCCTTACAGGGTAAACAATCCCCGCCCCTACAATGATTCTTGGCGCTTGGCTCTTAGTTGACCAGAAATACGCGCAGATGGACTCGCCGGCAGAGATGGAGTGGAGAACGGCCCATAATTGCTGGCCAACTCTTTTATGCGCTTCGTCGTCAAAGTGTCCAGGCTGTTATTATTCCCGGGCGCTTGGGGCATTTGCCGAACAAGTTACGCAACATTTTTTGTTTGAGTGTGTTTCGTAAAAACATCGAACGCGGAAATCATGAAACACGTGCTGCCCAGCTTCGTGTGTCGTAGCGCGATTCTTGCTGTCCTGATCCTCGGCCAAGCTTCCTCGATGGCCACGAGCGGGAGTTCGCACAGCCTTTCCCCTGAAGACCGCGAGCAAGTATTTGAAAAAGTCTGGAAAGACATCGATGTGCATTATTACGATCCGGAGTTCGGCGGCGTGAAATGGCAGGAAGTTCACCAGCGCTATTTGCCGCTGGTGGAAGCAGCAAAAGACGACAAGGATTTTTATTCCATTGTTGACCGCATGACCGCGGAACTGCACGACGCGCACACGCGTTTTAGTTCTCCGGAACAATGGGAAAATCGGAAGAAACACCAGGGCGTAAGCGTCGGTTTCCGGGCCGGTTATGTCGAGGACAAAGTTGTCGTGCTGGACGTATTTCCCGACAGCAACGCTGCGCACACGGGCGTTCAGCCGGGAATGATCGTGACGGCGCTGAATGGGCAGCCGATAGCGGAACGCCTGGCGGAAGCCGCGCCGAAAGTGTTGCCCTCTTCCACCGAACGAGTAACCAAACTGCGCATCCTCAGCAATGTTTTTGCAGGTTCGCTCGAAACGCCATTTACTGCGAGTCTCGAGCGCGCGAACGGCTCCTCATTCGACGTGAACTTTGCGCGGCAGATACTTTCTACGGAACCTCGCGTAACGGCTACAAAATTGTCTTCGGGCTTCGGATACATCCGTTTCGACGAGTTTCATCCCTCGCTGGTGAAAAATTTCAAGGCGGCTGTCGAGAATCTGCGCACCACACCAGGAATGATTCTGGATCTTCGCGGGAACCGTGGCGGCGTTGGGGCGACATTGGAAGCCATGGCGAGATTATTTTTCGACAGCAAAACTCTGTTCGAACGGAGAATGAGCAGGAAACAGGTTACGGCTTCCGAGCGCGACGGCCACCGAACTAAAGAAACGCAGGTCTTCGTAGGCAAGAGCGGAGGACAGGTCTATTCCGGCCCAATGGTGATTCTGGTGAGCGAGTATTCGGCTAGTGCTACGGAAGTTTTTGCGGCGGGCATGCAGGATTCCGGGCGCGCGAAACTTGTGGGAAGTCCATCGTGCGGCTGCGTGCTGGGCATCACGCATGACAGGGTCATGAAAGGCGGCGGTGTGCTGGAAATAAGCGAAGTGCTTTGGTTTTCTCCGAAAGACCGCAAGCTCGAGGGCGAAGGCGTGATTCCGGATAGGGTGGCCGTGCCAACGATTGCTTCGCTGCGAGAAAAGCGAGATTTGGTTTTAGAAGCAGGCGAAAAAATGCTGCAAGAGCTGGCGACTGCGCAGCGAACTGCCACTTCGCACTGAACTGCTCTCGTGACGACTTGTGATTGCGAAGGGCTATTCCAAGCGCAAAGCACGCATAGGGTCGATCGACGCGGCGCGCCACGCCGGCAAGACGCAGGCAATTCCCGCAACTAGAAAAAGAATCGTAGCGGCGACGATTAACGTAAATGGATCGCGCGAACTTCCTCCAGCCCACGAAGCGACCACGCGGTTCAGAATTACACTCAAGGTCAATCCGACGGCGACGCCAATGCTGAGCATGGCTGCGGTAGAGCCGAGGACGAGTTTCACGACGGAGGCGGGGCGAGCGCCGAGGGCCATGCGAATGCCCAACTCTTGCGTGCGCTGAGTAACGCCAAAGGAAACCACGCTGTAGAGACCCGTGGCGGCAAGAACGAGCGCAAGAGCGGCGAAGATACCAAAGAGCGTGGCGATAAAGCGTTCGCGCCCCCAGCCATCTGTGTCGAGCCACCAGCCTAGCGTGTGGTCGCGCCCAACCACGAGCTCGGAATTGACTTCGCGCAGCCGCTCTTTCACGGAACGAATGGCCGTGTTTGGATCTCCGTTGGCGCGCACGATGAACGCTTCATCCGTTGGCAAAATAAAACTGTAGGGAAGAAAAATCGCGGGTTTCACGGGATGATCCAAGCTGTCGTTTTTTGCGTCGCCCACTACGCCAACGACTTCGAGCCAATCGTCGGGAGATTGCGCAGAGAGCAGATTGGGTTGATCGATCTTGAGCATCGGGCTTCGGACACTTTGACCGATGGGATCGAGATCGCCGAGATATTGCTTCACGAAAGCTTGATTGACCATAGCGAGATGGGCGGCGCGCTTGGATTCGGCATCGTCGAAGATTCTTCCGCGTAGCAAAGGAATGCGCAGCGTTGAGAGCAACTGCGGACTGATGAGCGTTAGAACGGCTTGCGCGTCTGTGAGGGTCGGTTTGCTTTGCACTTCAATTTTTCCGTTGAAGCCTCCGAAACCGGGGAACCACGTTGTGGAAACGCCGGCCTCAGCCACACCCGGTGTTTGCGCGACGACCAGGCGAATCATTTCGTTCTCGTTGATGCGCTCTTGCCAGGTCGTTGTGGCACCTTTTGGTAAAGCGACATTCATTGCGAAAACATGGTCAGGGTCGAAGCCGAGCGGCGTGTGCACCTTCGCTACGAACGTTTTCATGGCTCCACCGGCGCCCGCGAGGAGCAAGAGAGTCAGCGCGACCTGACCGGCTATCAAAAGGCGGTGCGTGTTTCGGCTGTGCGTGCTGCCAGTGAGCTTTGCGCTGCTTGCTTGAATGAGGGCACCAAGCTGAGGACGCGAGAGCTGATATGCCGGCGAAATGCCAAAGAGAATTCCGGTGAGCAGCGCAATTGCAGCGCTGAAGATCAAAACCATGCCGTTGACGTGAATCGCGGCCTCGTGCGGGAACGAATAGTACGGCAACATGGTGGAGAGAGCTTTGACTCCCCAATAGGCGGCCAAGACGCCGAGCGCAGCGCCCGTCGCGGAAAGAAGGACGGATTCCGTGAGGAGTTGGCGGATCAGCCGGCCGCGTCCTGCTCCCATGGAGGTGCGCACGGCGAGCTCGTGCTGGCGCGCCGTGCCACGAGCGAGGAGGAGGATCGAAACGTTTGCGCAGCCGATGAGCAATAGCACCACGACAGCTCCGAACAAGAAGACAAGTGTCCCGGCGAAACGGCCGAGGACTTCTTCATTGAGCGAGACAATCTTGACACGCCGGTCCTGCGGATAATTCTTTGGATCGTCCTTCGCAAAGCGGTCCACCAGAGATTGCATCTCTGCCTGCACGGCGGGATATTTCGTACCGGGCTTCAACTTGAGAAAAGAATTCCAGTAATAGTGGGGATCGGCATTGGGAATGGCGGGGATGTAGACGTCGTCATCGCCCCAGGTGAAGCGCGGCGGGACCACGCCGATGACCGTGTAAGGTTTGTGGTCCAGCTCGATCGATTTTCCAATCACATCGTGGCTCGCGCCATATTGCCTTTGCCAGAAGAGATAGCTGAGGACCACAACCGGTTCGGGATTGCCGCCTGGAGCGTCCGCGGGAGTGAATTCGCGGCCAAGCAATGGCGGGACGCCCATGTAGTCAAACATGTTTGGCGAATATAGGCCGATAAGGACGGAGACGGGAAATTTCTCGCCGGTAAGATTTTCGCGTTTTTCATCTTGCAGAAAGGCATCTTCGACGGAGGAGGCTTTGAGGACTTCCTGGGCTTGCGTGCCATTGACGATGAGGAGGGGACCGCGGCCATTTTTGTCTTTCAGCTCGACGTGGACCATCCGGTTCGCATCTTTGTACGGATAGGGATCGAGGAGCACGCCATAAATCACGCTGAAGATAGCGGTGGTTGCCCCGATGCCCAGCATGAGGGAAAGGACGGCGCTAATCGCAAATCCGGGCGATTTGAGGAACTGCCGAAACGCGAAACGTAAATCTTGCACTAGGGTCCGCATGCTCACCTCCGCAATGGAGATATACCTGTTAAGACGTTGCGAAGGAGGTTTGGTTCCCTGAGGGGGTAATAATTACACAAACTTTATTTTTCAGGCGGTGCGCGCTACCTCGTAGAGAAATTCCACGTGGGCTCGGACGGCGTCGTCCATCCCGGCGACTTTCGGGTTAGCCGATTCAATTAGATAGTACTCATCGGGGGCGTGGGCGCCGTTGCCGTGGCCCATGCCGAAATGGCCTGCCGGAAGGTGCAGAGGTTCACCTGTGAACACGAAACCTGGCCAGGAGCCAGCTAGACGCGGCAGTAGTACAGGATCGATTCCGTTCTTTTTGTAAACCGCGATGGAGGCTCGAATGATCGAGGAATCGGCGGGTGTGCTCGTGGGATCGTAGCCGCCGCTCATGTTGACCTCGATATCGCCGAAGCCTTTTTTGATGAGATGAGCTTTGAGGGCCGCGAGAGCGCCGGCCGCCGTCATGTCCGGGACGAGGCGCATGTCGATCTTTGCTACGGCTCTGCCAGGCAAAATCGTTTTGCCGCCTGGGCCAGTGTAGCCACCGACCAGACCTTCGATGTTAATTGTGGGGCGGGAGCAGAGGAGCTCGAGCGATTCTTGCCAGCTCACGTCGTGAACCCAGTGGTCGACACCCATCTGTTTTTTTGCGTCAGCTTCGCTGAGGCGACGCGCGGCTTCCGCGATCATTTTTTTGTCGGCGTCGGAGAGAGGAAGCGCTTTGGCGGCAAAACCTTCGACCACAGGATCGTTTCCGTCCGGTGAGACGAGCGATGCGAGCGCTTCGACGAGATGCCACGCCGGGCTGTCCACACGCGCTTTGTTGCTGGAGTGCAGGTCCTTCTTCGGGCCGCGGCCCCAGCGTGCGCCACTCGAAACCAGCTCGAGTTCGACGACGCCTTTCGCGCCGAGGGTCATGGTCACTTCGCCGTTCAGGCCCTGCGCTGCGTAGGGCATGAAGACGGAGGTGCATTTTTTCAGAGCAGCGGCGATTTCGGGCTTGTGCACGACTTGCGGAAAATGCGGGGAGCCAATTTCTTCTTCGCCTTCCGCGACAAAGACAAAATTCACCGGCATTTTCTTTCCAGCGCCTCGCATGGCGTGCAGTGCGGCGAGAAACGTCGCCTCGGGGCCCTTCTGGTTCACGGCGCCGCGGCCGATGACCACTTTGCCGAGGCCGGGCTTATCGACCAGCGCGGCGGCGAATGGCGGGGAAGTCCACTCGGCGGGATCTGCCTGCTTCACGTCGTACATGAAATAGAGACCGACGGTGCGCGGCGCGCCGGCATCAAGAGTGGCAAAAATTCCCGGTTGGCCGTCGGTGGGAACTTTCGTGACCTGGTCGAATCCCGCGTCGCGAAGCATTTGCATGGTTAGATCGCAGCCTTCGGTCATACCGCGATTTTCCGCGGCGATGGAAGGCTGCTGGATCCAGTGCTGCAAACGCTGGACGGATTCGTCGTGGCGCTTCTCGATCTGAGCGCGGATGCCGTCCATTTCGTCGGCGGGGATGGCTGGGGTCGCGGCCGCGTGCGCCCACTTCGGCAGAGCGAGGGCTGCGGCACCAGCCACTGCGTTTTGCAGAAACAATCGCCGGCCGGTTATAGTTTCGTTCTCAGACGCGCCTGAGCTCCGCTCGGACCCACTGCTCGCGGACTCGCGGCTCTTGTCGTTCAGTCGTTCGAAGTCAGATTCGTTTCCCATGATTGCCTCCAGCTATCTAGAGTTTTTCGTGCAATCTTGCGACCGAGTCGTTCTTGAATTAACCGTGTGCCTTATTCGTTTGTTCGGCGGCTTCTGGCAGCCAGAGTCGTAAGACTTCTTCGGACTTTGGCTGAACTTCGCGAAACTGCATACCCATGCCCATGAATGCGTGCGAGTAAACCACCCTAGCTGGCGCTTCGAAGGAATGAGTCTCCGTAAATATTCTCAAGTGCACGAGCGTGCCATCTGGCAGTGGATTCACGGTGTCGACATAGCAAACGTTCAGAATCAAGTCGCTGATTCGCGATTTCATGCGCGCGCCTGAATTCTCTTCCTGGAGTTCCGCCGAGGCGATGAAGGGATATCTCGGCTCGCGCCTTTGCTTTTGTTCCATGACTCCTCGCCTTCGAAAGCAGGCGCGTATTCTATCCCCAATTGCCTTCGGTGCGCCCCAAAAACTCGGCCGAGAGGGCAATCAGCGATCGCAGAAATCGCACGGCCGGGCGATCTTTGGCGGAGATGTCGACGCGGTTCACCGACCTGCCCTTTCGGCCAGTCTCTTTTCCACCACCTTCGTCGATGAATCTGTCTTTCTGGAAAAGCCACTCATACTTAAAGATAGATTCATTCACACGATTTGTGTGTTGGAGGAGATTATGAACCGCAGGCTCGTACCCCTCGCTGCCTCAGCTGTCATCGGAACGTTGTTCGCTGTTCATTCGGCGGCCCAGAATCCCTCGCCCAGTGGCGCGCCTGTCACGCCGGTCAGCTCTGTCACAAAAGTGGATGCAAGCCCTGCGGTTCTGCCCAGCACCAAGGATTTGCTCGAGAAATTTGAAACGGTCAGCGGGGGCCACGCCGTCTGGTCCGGATTCACAACACGCTATCTGAAGGGAATCTATCAGACCGAGGACGCTTCCGGTTTTGCGGCGATTGAAATTTTCAGCAAGGCGCCGAACAAAACTCTGTACAAAATCACGTTCTCCAACGGAGTGGCGATCCGCGAAGTGTGCGACGGCAAGATCGCGTGGATTGAGGACCCTTCGGGTGGCATGCATGAAATCACGGGCGCTGCACTGGAGAGCCGCATCCGCCAGTCAAATTTCAATGACCGCGCCGACGCGCTGTTGTTGGCCGTGACCGGGCACGTTCTGGGCACAGAAAAGGTCGGCATGCACACGGCGTACGTGGTGGAATTCACACCGCAAAAGAAACTTACGTCGAAGATTTATTTCGACACGGAAAGCGGCTTCCCTGTGCGAACCGACGATACACTTCACCGCCAGGATGGCGACTACCGCGTGGAGAACTATATGGAGGACTATCGCGCCGTCGACGGGGCTTACTTCGCGTTTCGTTTGCGGCACGTGGAAAAGGGGAACGTGTTTACGCTCCGGCTGACGCAGATCAAGAACAATGTTCCGGTGGATGATTCCATGTTTTTGAAGCCGGCTTCCGCGCCCAAATAAGATTCGCGAACGGACTTGCCAAAATCTTTTGGCAGGCAAGGCAAAATCAAACGGGGCGCGAAAAATCGCGCCCCGTTTGATTTTGGTGAGTCCGTTTTAGGAGAGACGGCTTTTAAGCGAGCGCATAAGGCATTATTTCGCGGCTGCGGCCGAGATTTCTTTTTCGATGGGCGCGCCAATCAAGTTGCCCCACTCAGTCCATGAGCCGTCATAGTTGCGCACGTCCTTGATGCCCATGAGGTACTTGAGGACAAACCAGGTGTGCGAGCTGCGCTCACCGATGCGGCAGTAGGCGATGACTTCGCGGTCGCCGCTGATGCCCTTCGCCCCGTAGAGCTGCTTCAGCGCTTCGCCGCTCTTGAACGTGCCGTCTTCGTTGACGGCCTGCGCCCAGGGAATATTTGCTGCGCCAGGAATGTGGCCTCCGCGCTGCGCGGTTTCGGTCATGCCGGGAGGCGCGATAATCTTTCCCGTGAATTCATCTACCGAGCGCACATCGACAAGTTGCGCACCAGATTTTTTCTCGACGGCGGCAAAAACATCGTCTCGTTTCGCGCGAATCGCGGCGTTCGCAGCCTTCACTTTGTAGGAAGTCGCAGCGACGGAGGGCTTGTCCGTGGTGAGCGGGCGCTTTTCTTCAAGCCACTTCTTGCGGCCGCCGTTCATGATCAGAACTTTTTCGTGGCCGTAATATTTCAGTTGCCAGAAAGCCCACGCCGCGAACCAGTTGTTGTTGTCGCCGTAGAGGACAATGGTCGTGTCCGGAGAGATGCCTGCTTTGCCCAGCAATTCCTCGAATGCGGTCGGCGGCGCGAGATCGCGGCGGATTGCGTCCTGCAATTCGGTTTGCCAATTCCAGGAGATGGCGCCGTCCACGTGGCCTTGATCGTAGGCAGTGGTATCGACGTCGACTTCTACGACGCGGAGGCCCGCGTCTTTCGAGTGGGCGGCCACCCATTCGGTGGTAACGAGTACTTCTGGATGCGCATAGTCAGACATGGTGTTTCTCCTTCACGTTAAACGTAGGAAGGAAAGATTAGCGTAGATGCGGCTGTAAATCACCCTCTTTTTTATCGACATTTCCGGAGCTGGCTCGATCGCTCCACTGAGGCCAGCTAACATTATTATTTACAACAGTTTACAGAACTACTCGGCAATTTCCAACTTACCGTCGCGCGTTTCCCACTCGATCCGCACAACCCAGTCGTAGTGCATTCCTTCTGCTTTCAGCCAAGCTTCTAGCGTCTCGCGGGAATCGGAACGGAACTCCGCAAACATCTTTCCTTCGAGCATGTTGACCAGCACGCGGTCGGCACAAGCGGGGCCGCCGCCCTGCATGCGTTGCGCAAGTGTCTCCGCGCCTTGGCGCGTGAGGCAAGCGAGCGTGTGTTGCGAGAGGTAGCGTGGCATGGAAACTCCTAGGCGTGAGTTGGAGTCCAAGTATTTCATATAAGGCTATCCTACAGAAAGCGGGTAGCACGCACGGGGCAGCAAAGCGGAATGATTTTCGCGTCGTGAAATGTCTTTGCGATGAAACGAAGCAACGCGAATTCTGCAGCTCGCATCTTGGTTATTAAATATGTAATTCGCTCGGGGCGGGGGTGGTCCATGAAGCGAGTTCTACCAGTACTGTGTCTTTCATTTCTGACTTGCACTTCAAATCCAGCACAAGAAAGAAATACTGCGGCGGCGCAAAACTCTGCCGCGGCGAATGAGGCACGCGAATCTGCGACGAACGGTTCGAACGAATCGGCGGCGAAGTTGCCGGTGCGTCGCGTGGTGCTTTACAAGAACGGCGTGGGCTACTTCGAGCATCTGGGGCGCGTGCGCGGCAGCCAGGATGTACACATTGATTTTACGAGCGCGCAATTGAACGACGTGTTGAAATCTCTGACCGTGCTCGACCTCGCCGGCGGGCGCATCACCGGAGTGGATTACAACTCCGAAGCGCCGCTGGCGCGACGATTAGCAACGCTGCGGCTGGCGCTGGGAGAACGGCCAAGCGTCTCGGAGTTTCTGGGTGCGCTGCGCGGTGCGCGGCTGGAAGTTCGCGGCGCAACCGGGCCCGCGCTGACGGGGAGACTGATGAGCGTGGAGCGAAAAACGCGTTCAGCCACGAATTGGACCGTCGAGACAGACGAGATTTCCCTGATTACGGATACCGGCGAAGTGCGCAGCGTGGACTTGAATCCCACGACTAGCGTACGCATCGTCGAGAAAGACTTGCAGGTAGAAGTGGGGCGGTATTTGAACCTGATTGCGTCCTCGCGCGATCAGGACGTTCGGCGGATGACGATTTCGACGACGGGAAATGGCGAACGAAGCTTGTATGTAAGCTACATCAGCGAAGTGCCGATCTGGAAGACCACGTATCGCATCGTGCTACCGACGAAAGTCGACAAGAAACCTTTGCTGCAAGGTTGGGCGATCGTGGACAACACAGTTGGCGAAGATTGGAACGAAGTGGAATTGTCTTTGGTGGCGGGAGCGCCGCATTCTTTTATCCAACAACTTTCTGAACCATTTTATGGAAGGCGTCCGGTGGTTCCTCTGCCTGAAAGCGTGCAGCTTTCACCGCAGACGCACGCGGCGACACTCTCTGGTGGGAATGGCCATTTGAGCGGAGTTGTAACGGATCCCTCCGGAGCTGCGATTGCCGGCGCCAATGTAAAACTAATGGAAGAGAACAATTCGGTCGTATCGCAGACGATGACAGATAGCAACGGGAACTATTCCTTCTCTTCGCTCTCGCCGGGAAACTATCGCGTGCAAACGGAGAGCCGCGGATTCAAAACCAATTTGATGACGCAGCTGAATGTGGCACCGGGGGAAAACCAGGCAAACGCGAAATTGGACGTGGGTTCGTCCACAGAAACCATTACGGTGAGCGCTAGTACCTCTGCCCTTCAGACGATGTCTTCGGAAGTGGCGGCGGGAACGACGCTGAGCGGCGTAGCGAACCGACCGCATGTGGTGTCTACCTTCGGGGCTGGGTCAGGAAGGGGCGTCGGCGGGGGATATTTTAAGTCGCCGCCTCCCCCACCCCCTCCACCATCACCCGCGAACCTCGAGGAAGCGCGTGCGATGGGAGAAGCTGCGGCCAGCGGGCAAGAACTGGGAGACTTATTCGAATACAAATTAAAGGACAAGGTGACGTTGAAGAAAAACCAGTCAGCGCTGGTGCCGATTGCACAGACGGAAATCGAAGCGGAGAAGGTTTCGCTATGGAACGGCACAAGTGGCTCAGGCCGGCCGCTGCGCGGCATTTGGCTGAAGAACACCAGTTCGTTGACGTTCGACGGCGGCAGCTTTAGCGTGCTGGAAAACGAAGTCTTCGCAGGCGAAGGATTGACCGACCCAATCAAACCTGGCGAACGGCGGCTGCTTTCATACGCCACGGACTTGGGGTTGCTGGTGGAGGCGCAAATCAACAACCAGCCGCAGCATGTGACCTTGGCCAAGATCTCCAAGGGAATACTTACGCAAGTCAGCCGCCTGGAAGAACGCACGCTTTACACGGTGCGCAATCAGGACGCCGTGCCGCGAACACTGGTGGTTGAGCACGCGGCTCGCGCGGGATGGTCACTGGCCAAAGGCGCGACGGAACCGGAAGAAAAGGCTCCGGGGATCTATCGCTTCCGGCTGGAAGTTCCGGCGAAAGCCACGGCGTCTCTGCCGGTTGAAGAGACACGCACTCTCGATGTCACCTACTCGATCTCCAACCTGAACACGGATCAGATTGGCCTCTTCGTGAAAGCCAAGACAATCACGCCGGAGATGGCGCAAGCGCTGCAGAAAATCATGGACCAGAAAGCTGTGGTGGCCAAGCTCGAAGAGGAGATGGAAAACCGGCAAAAGGATATCGACCGCATCGTGGAGGACCAAGGCCGGCTGCGGGAAAACATGAAAGCATTGCGCGGAAGCGCCGAGGAGAAAGCGCTGCTGCAGCGCTACACGAAGCAGCTTGATGAACAAGAGACGCAACTCGAAACGCTGCGTAAGACAATCCGCGACACGGAGGCGCAGCGCGACAAGGCAAGCGATCAACTCGAGAAAATGATTGATGAGCTGCAGATTGAGGCAACGCTGTAAGAAGGGCTGTACCTCTGAGTCGCTGAAGAGCACGCAGACTGCTCACGCAGCAAGAGGTCATCGCATGTTATGCTTCGCGCGCGATGAGAGATAGCGTGGCATTCAAACTCCTGCAAGCAACTTGGAGCTCAAGTATTCCATAAGAAAGAATATTTCACAGAAGGCGCCGCGCATACGCGATGTTCTCGAGGCATTCTCTGGATCTTGCGCAGATGCTAATTCTTGCGTGCGAATGCACCGCAGGGAAGGCAGTCAAAAAGTTGAAAAGTTCGCCTTTGGTCCCGCTCGACTTTGTGATTTTCTGGTACGCTTTCCTTGGCTGTCTCCTTCAAGGTTTTGAGGGATTCAGTCTTACGAGGATTTTCATTTGAACGCGAATCTTTGGCTGATGTTCGGTTTGCTATTCCGGCTTCCCACCATCGCGCTTTCGACGCAATTCGCGGCCAACGCTTCCATAACTCAGCCTGTGCGCCGCTGGATAGTCTGACTTGCGGCTCGCGGTTGTTTCGCCATTCGTCGACCGCTGGCATGGCACGGAGCGCGCACTTGCAGAATTGCTCGAACGGCTAGCGGGGGATTACGGCTGCGAAATACATCTTTATGCGCAGCGCGTCGAAGATCTTCACGTCAGCGACCCCAAATGGGTCAGATCGGCGGGCTCTACGGAATCGGGCGCCATCTTCTGGCACAAGGTTCCTCGTATTCCGGGGCCGCATGTCGCGCAATTCCTCGCTTGGATGTTCTTGAACGGATTCCTGCGATGGTGGCACACGACACTTGGCGGCGCCTCCTATGATGTGGTTTTCTCACCCGGAATTAATTGCCTCCATCCGGATGTTGTAATTGTTCACGCGCTTTTTCATCGATTGAAAGAGCTCGTGCGGGAAGAGAATGAGGATTCCGGCGCGCAAGCAGATTTTCTTCGGAGGGTTCACCGCCGGGTCTACTACCTGCTGCTGACCGCGCTAGAGCATCGGATTTACACCGATCCGGGTGTCACACTTGCAGCCGTCTCCGGGCGCACGGCGGGCCTGCTGAAAGAATACTTTCAGCGGCAAGATGTCTCTGTAATTCCGAATGGTGTGGACACGAGTCATTTTTCTGTGGCGGCGAGGCTCGCACGTCGCACGGGAGCCCGGCAACGGCGAGTTTTTTGCGATGAGGATTTCGTTCTGCTTCTGATTGGAAACGATTGGCGCAGCAAAGGCCTGCTAACTATTTTGGAAGCGATGGCGGCTCTTTCTCTTTTGCCGCTGCGATTACTGGTGGTGGGGAACGATTCGGCGGAGTCTTTCCGTGCGCGCGCCGTGCAGCTCGGATTGCAGGACCGCTGCCGTTGGGAGATTTCGAGTCCCGATGTCCTCGATTTTTACGCGGCTGCGGACGTTTACGTCAGTCCGAGCCGGGAAGATTCTTTCGGGCTTCCCGTGGCGGAGGCGATGGCATGTGGCTTGCCGCCGATTACATCGCTCTGCGCCGGTGTCTCTGAAATTATTCACGATGGTGTTGATGGTTTTGTTCTTCGCGATCCGGGCGACACAAGAGCTCTGAGCCAACTAATTGAGCGGCTTCAGGCGCAGCCAGATGTGCGGCGCAAGATGGGTGAAGCCGCTGCCAGTACGGTTCTCGAATGGGACTGGAATCGCAATGCCGCTGCTCTATGGGAGCTCCTCAAAGATGCCAAGACGAAGAGTCATTCGAGCGGTTAGTGTGTAACCCTGTCTCAGGATTACTCTTCGGGTTTGCCATGACGGCTTTTCGTGTGGCATCGAGCGTGAAGACGAGCGTTTCCTTCGGGATGCTTGTTACAAAAGGGCCTACCAGCCAGCCAAGACCGGTAGGAATATCGCGTGTGAGCGAGGCGGCCTCGCTCTGCACGTAAACGCCGCCATCGCGTTCTTCCATGCGCCACCAGGTTTCCATGCGCCACAAAAAGCCGCCGTCGTCGCCTGGCTGCTTTTCGCGTTCGTCGCTCTTGCCGGGATTTTCGACCTCGGCGATGCGCACGGCGGAGCTGCGGCTGTGCGCACGTCCGGGAGCGTCGTGAAAATAGCGCACGTCGTGCTCGGTGTTCAGCACGACGGTAATCACCTTGTGCCGACGGAAGCGCAGAAAGACGCGAAAGTGGTCGCCATAGCGCGATTCGATCTTCGAGCGTTCCACGTCCGGGGAGTAATACGTGGATTGGTGATCGTAATCTTCGAGGACGGCGAGCACGTCCTCTAACTTCGCACCGGGAATGAAGACCACGCCCACCCAATGAGGAATCATCCCTCCGGGGCAAATCATGGGCTTGCCGTTCTCAAGGGTAGAAAGTTGCTGGATCTGCACCTCGCCGCGCTTTAGGGCGGCGTAGGCCTCAGTTCGCTGAGGGCGGCAAGAGAATCAATCCACAAAAGGGCGGAGCCGCGTTTCAATTCGGCTTCATTGCGTTCTTCGGTCAAGCGCACGTAGCGGTCGAATGCCGCAACCGTTTCGGAGTGCAATCTTAGGGGGACTGGAGGTTGGCTGGAGAAGATTGCGAGGATGAAAAGGGCACTGCCAGTGGAACCAACAAGAGGAACCTCAAGGAGAGGAGGGTGTCGGCAAATCGCCTCGCGTGTCGTTTGAACCATTCACCCAAGCCCAAAGATCCTCCGCAAGTCTATGATGGCGCAACTCTTCTGATTGGCAAGCGAGAACCAGGAATACTGGGTTGCACGAAGTCGGCCCATCTGCGCTCGAACTTAGAGACCGTCAGGGATTGGCTGGAAGGCTGAATCTGGCGATTGGAGATAGCGTGAGGGAGAGATCTGATTAAGAGTGGCGGGTTGGGTAGCTCGCACACGGCCCCTTGCGGAGCCGCTGTCCCCGCGCGGCCCCCAACCCGTTCTTAGAAGCCTACGCGCCGCATCTGGGGCCTTCAATGGGCCGCTAGAGCCACTGGGAAGGGTACCGTGGTCGTGGTACCAGGACATAATTCTTTCTGAGAGCAGATTCTTAAGATATGTCTTGTATTTACAATATTTTATGCGTCCGTAAAGGAGGTTAAGCGCCTCAAAAAAGTACTAATTGGGGCCATTTACCCCGCTAAGAAACCCGCCAAGATGCCCTGTGAGCGCAACGATAGCTACGGCCACAGTTTCCAGTCCGAGGCGGAAGATTGTATGGTTCCCTTGAAATCTGTTACGTGAGCGCAGATGCAAAGCCCATGCAACCCAGATGAGGATCGCAGAGGTGCAACCCAGAACCAAATGCAGGAGCAGAATGCCTTTAAGCTTTTGCCCCTCAAGCTGAAACTGCCAAGCAAGAAGCCCGGTGGCGATCACAGGCACCACGGAAATCGCAGCGCCAAGCAGGTTGTAAAAAGCCACCTTCGCAAGGGCTCGCCACTTAGTCCTTTGCGCAAGGAAATCGAAGATCACGCCGGCAATGAACAATGCGATGGAAAGTGAATCAGCACCACGTGTTGCGCGTGCTTCGCAAGCAATGCCGCTCTGAGGTCAAAGGGGTTCAAGTGTCATCCTCCGCTTCGCGGCGATCACTGGACGATAACTTTCCCGGTCATCTTCGGGTGGATCGAACAGAAGTAGGGATATTCGCCGGGCTTTGTAAAGGTGTACGAAAACTTCTCGTCAGTATCGATCACTTTGGACTTGAATACTTTCTCCGTGCTCACGACAGTGTGCGGAATGTCGTCCCGATTGATCCAAGTAACGTGGTTCCTACGGTCACGGTGATGGCCGCAGGACCAAACGAGAAATTATCAATTTTCACCTCGGCTGTTGAGGCCGGCTTTCCTGTGCGCTCGCGGTGAATCTCCCACGCTGATCAACGATTCCGCCGAAGCCCATCACTGCTGTCACGATCAAACTTGGAATGAACACACTTCTCCTCATGATTTTTCTCTCTCTCTTTGTATTTTAAGACCTACTTCCTGGTTTGTTTGCGGTCCCTTCACGATCACGCTAACGTCGAGTCCACTACCGCCAGCGCATGCTGCCCGCAACGTAATTCACATCCGTGATGCCCAATACGCTGCGCAACTGCTCCGCCGGCACTTTCATAGGCCCTGGCGAGGGCGCCTCGCCTGGCTTGGGCTGAGGAAACGCAGTGGAGCAGGCAGTGTGAAACGTAACGTTTCCCTCGACCTTTTGCATGGTCTGATGAATGTGGCCGTTCAGGACCGTCACGGAGCCAAACTTTTTCAAGTACGAGAGCGCTGCGCGCTGTCTTCCGTTCCCCATCCCCAGTCCGGATACACCGTCCAGAGAGGAATGTGCGCAAACACCACAATTGGCGTGCTGGACTTCAGATGTTTCACATCTTTTTCGAGCCACTCCAACTGGTCGTGCCCCAGGGTGCCCAGCCCGCCGGCCTTCAGATTCATCACGTTGACCAAACCCACGAAGTGCACGCCTTTCTTCTCGAAGCTGTACCATCCCCCCGGTTGAGCCCCTTTGCCGAACCGCCGAGATATTCTTTGCCGTCGTCGTTCAAAACATCATGCTCGCCAGGGACATAAAAGACGTCCTTCGCCACGGCGCTCTTCAAAATCTGCTCGACGCCGTCGAATTCTTCTGGTTTCGAGAGATGGCTGATGTCTCCTGTGTGCAACAAAAACTCCGGCGCCGCTGGCAGAGCATTAATTTTATCGACAGCGGCCTTCAGCGTAGCTGCAACATCCGGATTCGCCGCTTTGTTGAAACCCATGTGGCTGTCGCTGATCTGCACGAAGCTCAACTCGCCTCTCATAATCTTCCGGATTCATCTCCGAAAGGCGGCTCATGCTGTAAGACTTCAGGACACCGCCCTGCATCACGCAGAATGCGCCCGTTCCCGCCCAAGCCATGCACTTCAAAAAACCGCGATGATCAATTCCGTCATGGTTGTGATCGTGCAAGATTTCGTCTTTTCTGTTGCCAGCCATTTTATTTCCTCCAAGGAACACACGTCTCCCCAATGCATACAAATGCGTGCAACTCACGCTGCTGCGCTTATTTGGCAGGAGCGGCGCGGGTTAGAGAGAGCCAAGGTTCCCGCGCCGCTATGGAACGTGTTTCATTTGTGCAGACCGTGAAGCGTCGCGAGTTATTCCAAATTTTTTCGCGTTCGCTTCTGCCGTGACTAATTCCTCACTGAGTAGGAGATAATCGGGAATAAAATTGGCTGTGGGGTGGTTTTCATCCATGAGTTCAGGGGACCAGGGGAAAGGTTGGGACGTGTTGGATTCGCAGGACCGGGCTCGCTTCGAGCAGGTCGTGTTGCCACATCTGGATGCTGCATTCAATCTTTCGCGTTGGCTGCTGAGAAACCGCTCCGATGCAGAAGACGTCGCGCAGGAAGCGATGCTGCGCGCGTTTCGTTTTTTCCGGGGTTTCAATGGGGGAGACGCCCGGGCGTGGCTTCTGCAGATCGTCCGTAATACATGCTATACGTGGCTGGAGAAAAATCGCCAAGTGGAGCTCATGACTGAATTCGACGAAGACCTACACCAACAATCTTCCGCGACGCCGGAAACTCTGGCTATCGTGGGCGACAATCGCGAACGGCTGGCGCGAGCGCTCGAGACGCTTCCCGTGCGCTTCCGAGAAGTAATCATTCTTCGGGAACTCGAGGGTTGTTCGTACAAAGAGATCGCCTCGATTACCAGCGTCCCGATCGGCACCGTCATGTCCGCGCTCGCACGGGCGCGCCAGCGCCTGCAGCGTGCACTCATACAGCCTGCCCAGCAGGAGGCGCCCCATGAGCTGTGACTTCTCCGGGACGCTTCTGCACGCTTATCTGGACGGCGAACTAGACGCCGTGCGCGCCGCAGAATTCGAGCGCCATCTCGAGAGTTGCCGTGATTGCACGGCAACTCTTGGCGCGGCGGAGTCGCTGCGCTCTACTTTGCAGCGTGCGCAGCTTTACGAAACGGCCTCGCCGGATTTGCGCAAGAAGATTC